>NZ_CP069620.1:0-1200000 GCF_026109735.1 Salinimicrobium tongyeongense
ATGTCAGAAACTGCGCAATCAGTTTGGAATAACTGCCTTACTTTCATCAAAGATAATATTACCCCACAGGCGTATAAAACTTGGTTTGAACCTATCAAGGCAGTGAAACTTTCAGACAGCGCCTTAAGCATTCAGGTACCGTCAAAATTTTTCTACGAGTGGCTTGAGGAGCACTATGTTAAACTTCTTAAAGTTTCGTTAAATAGGGTGCTTGGGGATCAGGCAAAACTGGTGTATGTCATAAGAATGGAAAATACTTACGGAAACAAACAACCTTTTACAGAAAAGATACCAAGTACCAACCGTTCTAATGTTGCTTCCCAGGAAGTTGACGTGCCTATTAAGAACAAGAACCCCGAGTTAAAAAACCCGTTCATCATTCCGGGCATTAGAAATGTGAAGATCGAATCCCAGCTGAATCCAAGTTATAATTTTGACAACTTTTTAGAAGGGGATTCAAACAGGCTTGCCAGATCTGCCGGCTTAGCAGTGGCCAATAAACCCGGGGAGACTTCCTTTAACCCGTTGCTCATTTTTGGAGGTGTGGGGTTGGGAAAGACGCACCTCGCACATTCTATAGGGATAGAAATTAAAGATAAATATCCCGAGAAAACCGTGCTTTATATTTCTGCGGAAAAATTTACGCAACAGTACATTGAATCGGTAAAAAAGAACAATAGGAATGATTTTATACATTTCTACCAGATCATAGATGTATTAATTGTTGATGACATACAGTTGCTTTCTGGAAAAGCCGGAACCCAGGATGTTTTCTTCCACATCTTCAACCACCTTCACCAAAACCGGAAACAGGTTATCCTTACCAGTGACAAGGCTCCGGTAGATATGCAGGATATTGAACAGCGATTACTTTCCCGATTTAAATGGGGGCTCTCTGCCGAGCTGCAACACCCGGATACCGAAACAAGGGTTCAGATCATCAAGAGCAAACTTTATCGCGACGGCGTAGAAATGCCTGAAGAGATCGTGGAATTCCTTGCCAACAATATCAAGACCAACATCCGTGAACTGGAAGGCGCAATTATCTCTTTAATAGCCCATTCTTCCTTCAACAAGAAAGATATCACCCTTGAGCTGGCAAAGAAAATTGTCGACAACTACGTAAAGAATACCAAGCGCGAAGTTTCCATAGATTATATCCAGAAGGTGGTGAGCGAATACTTCCAGATGGATGTGGAAACCCTTCAATCCAAAACGCGGAAAAGACACATTGTGCAGGCGAGACAGCTGGCCATGTTTTTTGCAAAAAAGTTCACCAAGGCATCTTTGGCAAGTATAGGTTCTCAAATTGGAAAGAGAGATCATGCCACCGTACTGCATGCCTGCAAAACAGTTGACAATTTAGCTTCAACCGATAAGCAATTCCAGAAATTTGTTGAGGATATCAACAAAAAACTAACTCTTTAATATGAAAACCCGGATCCTGATGGTGTGCCTTGGCAATATTTGCAGGTCACCCCTGGCCGAAGGCATTCTAAAATCTAAAGTTGACGAAGACAAAGTTTTTGTCGATTCGGCCGGAACCAGTAACTATCACGTAGATGATTGCCCAGACCCGAGATCGATAGACATAGCAAGGGATAATAATCTCGATATTACTTCCCAGCGTGGCCGACAATTTTCAGTAGAAGACTTTGATAATTTTGACAGGATCTATGTGATGGATATGTCAAATTATCACGACGTACTGTCCCTGGCAAGAAATGAAGAGGACAGGGAGAAAGTCTCTCTCATTCTCAATGAGGTCTTTCCAGGAGAAAATGTTGAAGTTCCCGATCCTTACCACGGTGGTGCCAACGGCTTCAAAAAAGTTTACGATATGCTGGACGAAGCCTGCACCATCATAGCTGAAAAACACAAATAGATTGAGCTCTCCCTTCTCCTATTCCGGAAAATTATATTTGCTGCCCACCACTCTGGGTGACAATGAACCGCTTGAAGTTCTACCGGCTACGGTGCAACACCAGGTAGAGCGACTTGACATTTTTATTGCAGAAAATGAAAAGACCGCCCGCAGGGCGATAAAGAAACTTGTTCCGAAGAAATCTCAGCCTTCACTTCAGTTTTTTATTTTAAACAAACATACAGATCCTGCCGAGGTTTCAGGGTTTTTGGAAGCCTGTAAAACAGGAAAAGATGTGGGCTTATTAAGTGAAGCAGGTTGCCCGGGAGTTGCAGATCCCGGTGCAGAGGTAGTGAAAATTGCTCACAGGGAAGGAATTCAGGTGGTTCCCATGGTTGGCCCCTCCTCTATTCTTTTGGCGATGATGGCCTCAGGAATGAACGGACAAAATTTTGCCTTTAACGGATATCTTCCCATTGATAAGGCTGCCCGAAAGGGGGAAATTAAAAATCTGGAAAAGATCTCGCTTGACAGGAACCAGGCGCAGTCTTTTATTGAAACTCCTTATCGAAACAATAAAATGCTGGAAGACCTTATTCAGGTGTTGCATCCCGGCACCCGTATCTGTATTGCCTGCGATCTCACTTTGCCTACAGAATATGTAGTGACCAAAACTGTTGCCGACTGGCGGAAAACAAAAGTGGACCTTCATAAAAGGCCCACTATCTTTATATTACAGAAGGATTATTAACCTTCGCCTCCCTGTCTGGGATGACAAAAGACGTATCAAAACCTTCAAATTTCTTAAAGTAATATTTTATTGAAGTTCCAAAGCCATCACTAAAGCTGTTGGCTCCATTGCTTCTTAAAAATTTTTTGACATTTCCTGGCCCCGCAAGATGTGCTGCTGCCAGGATACCAGATTCAGTTATTCTGATGCCGTTCACGATTTGATTCTGAAACTTCTCAATATCCTTGCGCAGGATCCATTTGTTTCGTGACGAATTTGCATAAAACGCAGCTTCCTGAAGATCGGGGGAATTAAGGAAAAGGTTGGTGTCTTTAATCCCGATTAATTTTAGGGTACCTCTACCAAACTGGTATTTCCCCATGTAGCCAAATTCATTGACCACACTGTAATCTCCGCCAGATTCCTTAAAGCCCAAAGCTTCTTTAAACGCTACGTATGATTTTCCCAATTGAGGGTAAGACCTAAGCTGCGGATCAAAAACTGTAACATCTGGAGTATAGGGAACATCAAAGTTCAACTCCTCATTTACGGTTCTGAATTCTTCAAGCACAGCGGCATTCAGATCTTTTGTTTTGTTGGTGGAGAAACTATAGAAAAATATAGATGCCCCTACAACCGGTAATACTGAAAATTTTGCAACTTTCTTCTTCATCCTTTTTGTTTTTGCTCAGGAAAATCCCGAAGATTTCCCCGAAACGGCCGACAAATGTACTACATTTTTTAAAAATCTAATTATCAGCCTGTTAAACTTCCTGAGAACCTGTTTTTCTCAGGTGACCGGTTTAAAGCATAGAACGTGCCAAAAAGGGTTTTATTGTGGAGAGATTTTTCTGAATATTTCTGCTTACCTGTTGATTTTCTGCTTATTGATCCATTGAACATACGCGCGTTTGTTGACATTGTGCTGCGCAAGTGTTTTGGCGAACTTGTGGTATCCAAAATTCTCAACATCGGCCACAAAATAAAAGTAATCATGATCTTCATAGTTTAACACCGCGTCTATGGAAGAAATGTCGGGCATGGCAATTGGCCCGGGAGGAAGTTCCCTGTATTTATAAGTATTGTAAGGCGAGTCGAGTTCAAGATCAACATACAACACCCTTTTAATAATGGTATCAAAATTTTGCAGCCTGTCTTTTAAGGCGTAGATCACGGTGGGGTCAGCCTCCAGTTTCCAGCCTTTGTTGATCCGGTTCATATACACCCCGGCAACTTTAGGCCGCTCGTCTACTTTGGCAGTCTCTTTTTGCACAATAGAGGCAAGTACCATAACTTCATGGGGGCTAAGCCCGATTTCTTCGGCTTTTGCCAATCTTTTTTCGGTCCAGAAGCGCTCGTACTCTTCTCTCATTCGCTCCCTAAACTCTTCTGCGGAAGTATTCCAGAAAAATTCATATTTATTGGGAATGTACATGGAAATCGCGTTCCTCTTCTCAAATCCGTGGTGGTTCAAAAATGCCGAATCTCGCATACTTTCCAGCAGCTGAAGGCTATCGGCTTCTATTTGGGCTGCGACCCTTCCGGCAAGATCTTCAAGCCGCTCCTGGTTGTTGAAAGTCACCCATACCGGCTCGTTTGTGCTGCGAAGGGTGTTTACAATCTCGTTGTTGTTCATTCCTTTCTTCAGAATAAACCTTCCGGCCTTCACGTTATTGGTATAACCTTTTTTTTGAGCCACAATATCAAATTCCCCAATATCCTCAAGCCGGGGCTCGAGCATGCTTCTCACCTGGGCATAATTTGATCCTGTAGGCACGTAAAATTCTGTTGTTTCTTCAGAAAAAGCGGTATTGGGCGAAAAGATCACGTTATAGACGTACCAGGAAAAACCTGCCAGCGCCAGGATGCCAAAAATGGCAATTATTAATAAGATTTTTTTGATGTACATTAATTGATCAGTTGATAGGTAATTTCATCTTTGTATTCACCTTCCACCAAATTCCAGTCCTTTTTTCTTGCAGTGAGTAAAAATCCGGCTTTTTCAAAGAGCAGCCTGCTCGAAGCATTATCGCTGCCCACGTTTGCATAAACCTGGTGAAGGCCCAAATGAGTGAAACAATATTTGCAAATTAAGTCTAAAGCTTCGGTGCCATAGCCTTTTTTGCGGTTTTTTCTGTTAATAATAAGGATTCCGAGGGCAGCACGCCGGTTTCGGGGGTCAAAGTCAAAAATATCTATCAACCCCACAGCTTCCGCAGAATTATCGCAAATCACCAGTCTTAGCTGTCTAACCTCATAAATATCGCGGTGGGAATTTTCCAGATACTGTTTAAGCACATAGCGCGAAAAAGGTACACTGGTAGCGCTCACTTCCCAGAACTCCTCGTTGTTCTCCACCTCAAAGAGCAATTCGAGGTCTTCGGGCTCCAAAGCCCTTAGAAAAACGAGTTTTCCGTGAAGGGTTAACATGTTATTTCGCCTTTAAAGACCTGTTGTGCAGGTCCGGTTAGCCACACATTGGTGTATTTGTCACCTTCAGGCGTAAAGCTCACGCTAAGCTCCCCTCCCGGAGTCTCTAAATTGACTTTGTTAGAAGCTGTTTTTCCGGAGTAATGCGCAGCAACAGCCACCGCAGTAACTCCGGTTCCGCAGGAAAGGGTTTCGTCTTCCACTCCCCTTTCATAGGTGCGCACCTTAAAAGTTGAAGCCCCTAAAAATGAGGAAAAATTGACATTTGTGCCACCTTTAGATTCATATTGGGTAGAATATCGAATGGCTGCGCCTTCTCTTTTAACATCGGTTTGCTCTACTCCTTCTGAAAAAATGACATGGTGCGGGGAACCTGTATTGAGGAAAAATGCATTTCCAACTGCAGAAATTCCTTTCACATCCATCATTTTAAGGCCTACTTTCCCATCTTCTATCACGGCTTCATGAAAACCATCGATGGCCGTAAAGGCAGCCTTTTCAGAAATAATTCCCAGGAATTTTGCAAATGCCACTAGGCACCTGCCGCCGTTGCCACACATGCTGCTTTCGTTACCATCGGCATTGAAATACACCATTTTGAAGTCATCACGGGAATTTTCAGGTTTTTCAAGAAGAATGAGCCCATCTGCTCCAATGCCAAACTTACGGTCACAAAGGAACTTTATTAATTTGGTATCATTTTTGGATAAAACCGGAGTACGGTTATCTACCATAATAAAATCGTTTCCCGTGCCCTGGTATTTATAGAAATTCAGCTTCATCTGGATGATTTGAGGGGCCAAAGATACAATAATAGAAAAAAAGCGGGAATGGATAATATTAAGGATTATTATGAAAGGTACCGGTAAAAGTGAATTTTTCTACATTAATAAAACACATACCAAACATGAAAAGATTTGCCAGTTTTCTTATGATCTCTGTTTTAAGCGGAGTTCTTACTCTTGCGGGATACCTGCTTTTCATTGATGAAGATAATGTCTTTGTCCAGGAAAGTGCCGGCATCCCGGCCTATACCCCTGTTAATATAAATTCGCTTCCTGCCGATGCCAATGCAGATTTTACCGAAGCCGCCAACAAATCGGTCAACGCCGTGGTGCACGTAAAAAATGTGGCAACGGTGAGGAGGTCCCCTTTTTCTTCGAGCACCACACAGGCTTTACAGGGAACGGGAAGCGGGGTGATCATATCTCCCGACGGTTATATTGTCACCAACAACCACGTGATACAAAACGCCACCCAACTCCAGGTAACCCTTAACAACAACCAGAACTACATGGCAGAAGTTATAGGTGCCGACCCAAAATCGGATATAGCTTTGCTGAAAATTGATGCTGAAAACCTTGACTACCTGCCCTTCGGAAATTCTGACAATGCACAAATTGGAGAATGGGTTTTGGCAGTTGGTAACCCGTTTAACCTTACCTCTACCGTAACTGCCGGAATTATTTCAGCAAAATCCAGAGACCTGGGCATGGATGCCAACATTTCTTCCTTTATCCAGACAGACGCCGCAGTAAACCCCGGTAACAGCGGTGGCGCTTTGGTGAACATCTACGGAGAACTTATTGGGATCAATACCGCTATCACTTCCCAAACCGGAACTTATGTGGGATATGCCTTTGCAGTACCTTCTAACAACGCCAGGAAAATTGTGGAAGATATCATTGAATACGGCGATGTACAGCAGGGCGTGCTTGGAATAAGAGGTGTACAGGCAGCAAACCTGCCGGGAGAATACAACATCCAGATTTCTGAAGGAGTGTATGTAGACCAGGTAGAAGCCGGAAGCGGTGCAGCCAAAGCAGGAATTCGATCGGGAGATGTGATCACCCAGCTCGATAATGTGAAGATCAGTAAATTTTCAGATTTGATTGGGTATATAGGGTCAAAAAGGCCAAATGATGTGGTTAGCGTACAGGTAATTCGCGATGGCAACCCAAGGGAATTTGATGTGACCCTTACAAAATATGAAGTTTACCAAATAAAAGCCATTGGCCTTGAAGTCACTAATGCCAGTGAAGATGAACTGAAACAGAGAAAAGTCTCTCACGGGGTGAAGATCACCAGGGGGCTTACTCCTCAAATGCAAAATGAGCAGCTGTATGGCACAATAATCACCGCCATAGATAATGTCCAGGTAAATAACATCAAAGATGTTGAAAAGATCATGGAGCAAAGAGCGCCGGGGCAACCAATTTCAGTAACTTTTGTAACTCCCGATGGGGAAAAGCAAAAATACGTTTGGAGATAAGCTGCCAAAAATGTCAAAAATTGAAAGGGTTTTAGAATTTACTGAATTGTTTTTTCTGAAGTCAGTTTCAGAAAATTCCTAACCCAATACATAATATTTTCAAATTAAAATGAGGCTGGTGAACAGCCTCATTTTTTTGTTTAAAACCCTTTACGAAAACGTTTGAAATATATATTTTTGCCCCAACCTAAAAAACAACACTAACAGGAAATGAACTCTAACGAAGTTTACGAAAAAGAATTAGCCTTTCAGGCAGATCGTCGCAGGGCAGCTGTACAATTCATCAAAACGGTGAGTGACCTCTGGTATGATAAGTCGATTGAACTGGTATTGTTCCGAAATCAGCTTATTGACCGCAATGTGAGCGACATTTTAGACCTGCACGAATACGCCGGGGAATTTGTACAAAAGCCAATTTCCATTTTTGACTCGGTAGAGATTGCCGAAGCCATTAAAAGGCTCGATTTTCCTCCTGCAAAGCTGGACATTGGGAAACTCACCTATGAATACCACCTCGAAGACCAAAAATATTCAAATGCCACAGCTTTTGTATCGGCTAAACTTAAGGATGCAAAAAAAGTAGAAGAACTTACCCCAAAAGATGTTGTGCTTTACGGGTTTGGGCGCATTGGGAGATTACTGGCACGTGAGCTCATGACCCGCACAGGCAAAGGCAGCCAGCTTAGGCTAAGGGCAATAGTCACCCGCGGAAAAATCGATGAGACCGTACTTGAAAAAAGGGCCAGCCTTCTTAAAAATGACTCTGTACACGGTGACTTTTCAGGAACTGTATCGTATAATTCAGAAAAAAAGTGCCTTATCATTAATGGCACCACCGTACATATGATCTCCGCCAGTGAACCCGAAGAGATTGATTACACTACCTATGGCATTAAGGATGCCCTAGTAATTGACAACACCGGTGCCTTTAGAGACGAGGAGGCATTAAACAGGCACCTGGCTTCAAAAGGAGCTTCAAAAGTTCTGCTTACGGCGCCCGGTAAGGGGATTCCAAATATTGTGCATGGGGTAAATCACAGGGAGCATAATCCAGATGAGGTTTCCATTTTTTCGGCGGCATCCTGTACTACAAATGCAATAACTCCGGTACTAAAAGCAGTACAGGAAGATTTGGGCGTGGTAAAAGGCCATCTTGAAACCATTCATGCCTACACCAACGACCAGAACCTTGTAGATAACATGCACAGAAAATATAGGCGTGGCAGGGCGGCGGCTTTAAATATGGTGATCACCGAGACCGGTGCCGGGAAAGCCGTTTCAAAGGCCCTACCTGTTTTTGAAGGCAAGCTCACGTCTAATGCCATTCGGGTTCCGGTGCCCAACGGCTCTCTGGCAATCCTCAACCTTGAAGTGGAAACCGAAACAACCAGGCAAAAAATAAATGAGATCATTAAAAAGTATGCTTTGGAAGGAGACCTGGTTGAACAGATAAAATATTCTATAGAGAACGAACTGGTTTCTACAGATATAGTGGGCTCGGCACAGCCTTCAATATACGACAGCAACGCCACCATAGTTTCTGGTGACGGAAAAAACATCGTGCTTTATGTTTGGTACGACAATGAGTACGGTTATAGCCACCAGGTAATACGCTTGGCAAAATACATTGCAAAAGTTAGAAGGTTTACCTATTATTAACCTGAGTTTAATTAGTGACGGGACCCGTTGCCTCTGGTAACGGGTTTTTTATTGCCGGTTATTTCTGAAAGGCTCCAAAATTTACCCTTTTTGAGAGGAATGAATCTAAAAGAAATTTCTTCTGAAGTTGCCTTTTGAAGTTTGAACTGCAACTGAAGAAAATTAACTAAAAAATTGTTGAGGTTCAGGGAGTCTGGCTGGGATTATTCTTTAATTTTGCCACCGCAATTTTGGCTCCTGCTTATTTACAGGAAGTTAAAGAAGAAAAAAATTAAACTTCAATCAACAATATCATTTTTGGGTGTTCGTTGTGATAATGACCAAGAAATTAATACCTGCTATGAAAAATATTTTATTTGCTTTCTTTTTTCTATTAACTGCAACCGCCGCAGTAGGCCAAACGCCCGGCGAAGCAACTATTGCTGAAAAATTTCAGGAGTTAATTACAAACTCCAATAATTTTAAAGGCTACAAAGTAGTTGACACAGATCAACTTACCACCCTACAGGAGCTAACCTCCAATCGAATAATTGAACTTAAGGAGGAAATAGCTTCTTCAAAAGAGACTTTAAAAGCGCGGGATGCAAAAATTGCCACTCTCGAGGCTGAACTGGAGAACCTCAAAGAGCAGCTTGCCACTTTAAGCGCCGAGAAAGACGAAATTGCCGTGCTGGGAATGTCGCTTAGCAAGGCTACTTACAACATTGCCATGTGGAGCCTTGTGGGCATCCTGGTACTGGCACTGGCCCTATTTGTGGTGAGGTTCAAAAGAAGCCATATCCACACCGCCGAAGCCCGTAAAAATCTGGCCGAACTTGAAAAAGAGTTCGATGCTTACCGTGCTAAATCCCTTGAAAAAGAACAAAGACTGGGACGTCTTCTTCAGGATGAAAAGAACAAACAGCTCAAAGTCGCAAAGTAACAGCTCAATATTCCTTAGGTTTTAGCTAAATTTACAAGCTGAAAATTCTTCCGCCTAAATTCCTGTTCCATGCGATTTGATATCATTACTGTAGTTCCCGAGATCCTGACGAGCCCTTTTGAAGCTTCCATTTTAAAAAGAGCGATTGAGAAAGGACATGTGGAAATACACCTGCACAACCTGCGCGACTACGTCACCGATAATTATAAACAAATAGATGACTATCAATTTGGCGGTGGCGCCGGAATGGTGATGATGATAGAACCCATAGACAAGTGCATAACAGCATTGAAGGCCAAAAGAGATTACGACGAGGTCATATACATGACACCCGATGGAGAAACACTGAAACAAGGCATAGCCAACGAACTTTCCCTTAAGGAGAACATCATCATTCTTTGCGGCCATTACAAAGGCGTAGATCAAAGAGTGCGGGAACATTTTGTTACCCGCGAGATCTCTATAGGTGACTATGTACTTTCGGGAGGTGAACTTGGGGCTGCGGTGTTATGCGATTCAATAATTCGTCTCCTGCCGGGAGTTCTGGGAAATGAAACCTCAGCGCTCACAGATTCTTTCCAGGATAATTTGCTTGCACCCCCTATCTACACCCGGCCAGCCGAATACAAAGGCTGGAAGGTACCCGAAATCCTAACATCGGGTAACACGCCAAAGATCGAAGAATGGCGGGAAGAACAGGCCTATGCCCGCACCTTGGCCCTTCGTCCCGACTTGCTTAGCGAGGAAGAAAAATAATTGATCGCATTACTTTTTAGAATTACAAAATTTATTACTTTTGCACTCGTTCTGGACCAACCTCTGGCGATCACCGTGAATGTTGCTTTAGACTTTATTTTTAAACCATTAGAAATATGGAATCCTTAATTAAATTTGTACAAGACGAATTTGTAACAAAAAAAGATTTCCCTGAATTTTCAGCCGGAGACACTATTACTGTTTATTACGAGATTACTGAGGGTCAAAAAACCCGTACCCAGTTCTTCCGTGGAGTTGTTATTCAGAAAAGAGGAACAGGAGCTTCTCAAACTTTTACAATCCGTAAAATGAGTGGTACTGTTGGTGTAGAACGTATTTTCCCGCTTAATTTACCGGCTCTTCAAAAAATTGAGATCAACAAGCGAGGTAAAGTTCGTAGAGCAAGAATCTACTACTTTAGAGAGCTTACTGGTAAAAAAGCACGTATTAAAGAAAGAAGAAGATAATCTTTCAAAATATTCCTTAGAAAAGCCTCATTTATTGAGGCTTTTTTGTTAAAACAACCTATGTGGAAACTTTATAACTTCCTGAAGCTTAAATATTTGCACATAATTATTTTCTTTTGTAAATTTATTACAGAGTTTAAGTTTAAGAATGTCGCCAGGAATTCTTCTTAACTCCATGTAGAGCAAGATCTTTACATAAGTTTTTACCATTTTGAATAACAATATGCCAGTCATAGTTTGGTTTAATTCGGTAAAAACGTTTGGATGATTTACACACACTCTTTTGGGAAATGTAAATTGTCCCGATGAAATAACAACTTGCTTGTGAAATATAGATTTCACTTGAGAATGTAAAAATTCAGCAAAGAATTGTTATTTCATTAGAGCCATTTCATTATGAAAATAGTGAAATGGCTTTTTTTTTTGCACTTTTTATGCCTGTTCTGCGCAGTATCTTAACCTTTGCACCTGTGAAATAAGCCCGAAAAATGCTAAATTGCACACTCTTGATCAAAAATTAAATTTTCCAATATGTCAAAGACAACCAGAATTATCTATACCAAAACAGATGAGGCTCCAGCCCTCGCCACATACTCCCTACTTCCCATTGTAGAGTCTTTTACCCGGCCCGCCAATGTGGAACTGGAAACCAGGGATATCTCACTGGCAGGAAGGATTCTTTCCCAGTTCCCCGACAGGCTGAATGAAGATCAAAAAGTTTCTGATGATCTTGCTGAATTGGGGGAACTCGCCAAGCAACCTGAAGCCAATATCATCAAGCTGCCAAACATTAGTGCTTCCATTCCGCAGTTAAAGGCTGCCATCCAGGAACTACAGAAAAAAGGCTACAACTTACCTAACTATCCCGATGAGCCCGAGACAGAGGAGGAAAAAGAAATTCAGGCCAGATATGACAAAGTAAAAGGTAGTGCAGTGAACCCGGTGCTACGCGAAGGAAATTCTGATCGTCGCGCCCCAAAGGCAGTGAAGAACTACGCTAAAAAACATCCACACTCCATGGGTGAATGGAGCAAAGATTCCAAAAGCCACGTGGCTACCATGAGCAGGGATGATTTCAGGCACAACGAAAAATCTGTAACGCTAGATGAAGCTACCACTGTAAATATTCAGCTTAAAACTGCTTCGGGAGAAACCAATATTCTGAAGAAAGGTCTAAAGCTTCAAAAAGGGGAAATTATTGACGGGACTTTTATGAGCAAAAAAGCCCTCATTAAGTTCCTCGAAGAACAGGTAAAAGACGCCAAAGATAAGGGCGTGTTGTTTTCATTGCACATGAAGGCGACTATGATGAAGGTGTCAGACCCTATTATTTTTGGCCATGCAGTAAAAGTTTTCTTTAAAGACATTTTTGAAGCCTATGGTGCTGAACTACAAAAAGCCGGTGCCGATCCAAACAGCGGTCTTGGTGATGTTTTAAGCGCTATCAACAAGCTTCCTGAAGATAAAAAGAACGAGATCAATGCAAAGATCGAACAGGATATCAAAGATGGGCCCGATCTGGCCATGGTAAATTCCGACAAGGGAATAACCAACCTGCACGTGCCAAGTGATGTGATCATTGATGCTTCTATGCCTGCAATGATAAGGACTTCAGGAAAAATGTGGAATGCCGAAGGTAACCCGCAGGATGCCAAAGCAGTGATCCCAGACAGTAGTTATGCCGATCTTTACGAAACTACCATCCGCTTCTGTAAAGAGAATGGCGCTTTTGACCCTACCACTATGGGTACAGTTCCAAACGTAGGACTCATGGCTCAAAAAGCTGAAGAATACGGTTCGCACGACAAGACTTTTGAAATTAAGGAAGCCGGGCAGGTACAAATTGTTACTGAAGCCGGTGAAGTTCTCATGGAACACGACGTTGAAAAAGGAGACATCTGGAGAGCCTGCCAGACCAAAGATGCACCGGTTCAGGATTGGGTGAAGCTTGCGGTAAGCCGCGCCCGCGCCACAGATTCCCCTGCCGTTTTCTGGCTTGATAAAGACCGTGCACACGATGCAGAGATCATTAAAAAAGTAGAGCTTTATCTTAAAGATCAGGATACTGAAGGCCTGGAGATCAAAATAATGTCTGTTGAAGATGCTACTCATTACACGCTTGAACGTGTAAAGGCCGGAAAAGATACCATTTCTGTAACCGGGAATGTACTCAGGGATTACCTTACAGATCTTTTCCCTATCCTCGAATTGGGTACAAGTGCAAAAATGCTGTCTATAGTTCCTCTTATGAACGGTGGTGGTTTGTTTGAAACTGGTGCAGGAGGTTCAGCTCCAAAGCACGTGCAGCAGTTTGTGGAAGAAGGCCACCTGCGCTGGGATTCTTTGGGAGAATTCCTTGCCCTGGCTGTTTCCCTTGAGCATCTGGGTGAAAAATATGAGAATAAAAGAGCTTTAGTGCTTGCCAACGCTTTGGATAAGGCTACGGAAGAATTTTTGGAAAAGGACAAATCCCCTTCCCGAAAAGTCAATGAACTCGACAACCGGGGCAGCCATTTTTACCTGGCATTATACTGGGCACAGGCACTGGCAGAACAGGAGGAAGACCAGGAGCTAAAAGCACATTTTAAAGAGGTGAGCAGCAAACTTCAGGATAATGAAGAGAAAATCCTTCAGGAATTGATTGATGCTCAGGGTTCACCTGTAGATATAGGAGGATATTACAAACCCGAAGAAGAGAAAGTGACTTCAGCAATGCGACCAAGCAATACGCTTAACAGCATCCTGCAGGGAGCGTAATCCTTCGGATATTTTATTGCTGAAAGGCTGCCTTAAAAGCCGCTGTACGTCATTTTGAATCCCTGGAAGCTTTTAAATCTGGTTTTTTCAGAAAAAAAAGCTCCTGAAGGATTTCAGGTGTATACAACGTATGGCTTTCAAGGCAGCCTTTTTAATTTCAGAAAAAAGGCTGAAAAAGGCTCCAAATATGCCATTTTTGAAGCCTGATATTCCTTTATTGTGAGCGATGTAATAAGGTTTTAGAACTTCAGAAAAAATACTGAAGCCTTTCCCGTTATAGCCTGGAATAAATTTTCTTGTTAATCCTATAGAAAAAATAAATACTTTTGCAGCTACTTAAATATAGACATCTATGACTATTACCCAGTTACATTACGTTTTAGCGGTTGCCGAGCATCAAAACTTTACGAAAGCTGCACAAAAAGTATTTGTAACACAGCCCACCCTCAGTATGCAAATCCAGAAACTTGAGGATGAGCTGGACGTGCTGATCTTTGACCGCAGCAAAAAACCGATTGAACTTACTGCTACCGGCAGAAAAATTGTTCAGCAGGCGCGAAATATTGTAAATGAAAGTGACAGGATCAAAGACATTGTAGATCAACAAAAAGGCTTTGTAGGCGGACTTTTTAGGCTGGGAGTGATCCCCACGGTCATGCCTACGTTACTGCCTATGTTCCTGAACAATTTTATCAAGAAGTACCCCAAGGTAAAGCTGAAGATAGAGGAGCTGCACACAGAAGCGATGATTGAGAAGCTGGAAGACGGGCATCTTGATGCGGCGATTGCTGCTACCCCGCTTAGCCTTCCAAATATCAAGGAACAGGTGCTTTTTTACGAACCTTTTGTAGGTTACATCCCAGCCGGACATAGATTGCACTCAAAGAATAAACTGGAAGTTGAAGATCTCGATCTTGACGATATCCTGCTGCTCGAAGATGGTCACTGTTTTAAAGACGGAATCCTTAATTTGTGTAAAGCCACACGAGAATCAACCGACGATCACTTCCAGCTGGAGAGTGGCAGCTTTGAAACTATGATCAAACTTGCCAATGAAGGATTGGGAATGACACTGCTCCCCTACCTGCACACTCTAGATTTAAAGGGCGATGACCAGAAGAATATTAAAATGTTTGCAGAGCCATCTCCTGCAAGGGAAGTAAGCCTTATCTACAACAAGAGCGAGTTAAAGATGCAGATCATTGAAGCCCTTCGCAGTACTATAGCCGGGGTGGTTAAAGGTGCCATAACCTTTCAAAATGTTCAGATTATAAGCCCCGTTCACAAGAAGTAAATTACAGATAGTATATAAAAAAAGAGACAGCCTGAAATTTTATTCAGGCTGTCTCTTTTTATTTTAAGGATTTAAGTAAATAAGACATTGGTTCAATTCGGGATTTTGCCGAATTAGTGAAAAAATGTACAGTTTCAACTCTTCAATCTCATAAGGTAATAATCGTTGAAGTGCCTTTTTCACCTCTTTGCAGAACAGAGTGACATCAAAACTTACTTTGCTTAGTACGGTCTTGGTGTACTCGAACATCGCTCTTGCCATAATGATAAAATTAGTTAACCTTGGTTAGAATAAGTAGTGGTTACCTATAAGCGAAATCGTTTTCGTTAATGGTATAAAAATATAACTTTTTTCTAAAATAAGGTACATGATGAAGCTAATTTAACACTCTAAAAACGATTATCCCCACTTACCATATTCCCAAGGCCTCCCAGTATACTTCCTTCTCCTTTGTCTTTCCCACCACCCTGTGGTGCTGCAGCCAGTATGCGCCCCGCCAGCCTGCTAAAAGGCAAAGATTGTACAAAAACAGTTCCCGGGCCGGTAAGGGTGGCATAGAATAATCCTTCCCCTCCAAAAAGGCTGTTTTTGATGCCTCCTATAAATTCAATATCGTAATCTACCTCTTTTGTAAAACCAATGATACAGCCTGTATCCACCTTCAGCTTTTCTCCAGGTTGCAGCACTTTTTTTGCAGTTGTACCACCCGAATGTACAAAAGCCATCCCATCACCTTCCAGTTTCTGCATGATAAAGCCTTCACCTCCAAAGAACCCGCGGCCAAGTCGGCGACTGAACTCCACCCCAATAGCCACTCCTTTGGCAGCACACAAAAAGGCATCCTTCTGACAAATGAATTTACCGCCAAATTCGGTAAGGTCTAACGGAATCACCTTCCCCGGATAAGGAGACGCAAAGCTGATCTTTTTCTTACCCGAAACCTCATTAGAAAAAACTGTCATAAAAAGGCTTTCCCCGGTGAGCAATCTCTTTCCGGCACCCATAACTTTTCCGAGAAAACCTTCATTTTGTTTGGAGCCATCCCCAAAAATAGTGTCCATCTTAATGCCGTTGTCCATCATCATAAAATTACCTGCTTCGGCAATAACTGCTTCCTGAGGATCGAGCTCCAGCTCTACATACTGCATCTCCTCTCCAAATATCTCGTAATCTATTTCATGTGCATTCATCTTATAAAGGTTTAAGGTTTAAGGTTCAAGTTTCAAAGTTTCAAGGTTTGGGTTTCTATATTCTAATCTTCTATTTACTTGCCCACTGTGAACCGATCACTGAGCACTGAATACTGCTTACTTCACTTTAATTGTCCATTCAAATTCAAATACTGAAACCTCCTGGCCATCTTCATTCACCCCGTGAGACCGCATCCAGAAGGTCTGCCCCTCGCCTGTCTTAATTGCCTCTTCTATGGCAGCCGAAATAAGGTGAGCGTCATTACATATGAAGCTAATTTTTCCGGTTGCCTTTTTTGTGAACTTTGCTTTATTCTGCGCAACAAGCATGGAAATCGGCTTTTTTGAAGCCCTAATGGAAGTCATTACCAAAGCTCCGGTACTTAATTCGGCAGCCATTGCCTGTACTGCAAAGTACAATGAGTTAAAAGGGTTCTGATTGATCCACCGGTGCTTTACTGTTGTATGACAGTGGTTTTGATCAATCTCCTTCACTCTTACTCCGCAAAGCCAGGCACTGGGTAATTTGAACATTAAAAAGGAATTCAGTTTTTTGGAGGAAACTTCCATACTTGTTAAAGATTTCTCTAAAAGTATTCAAATTTAATAACATGCTCAAATGTTAAATTCCTCTTCCGGAAAAAAATTATAGTACTTTGTTTTGCATAATACCATCTTTAAGATATATATTTGTAATAGAAAATCAATCATAATGAACAATCAATCAACAAATCCCGACAAGACAGTGGCTGCTTTAATCCACTTATCTACCTTTACCCAATTCTTTTTTCCGCTGGGAAATTTCATCTTCCCTTTGATCTTCTGGACCGCAAAAAAGAATGATCCTTTTGTAAACGAGCATGGCAAACAGGCACTAAATTTCCAAATAAGCCTGTTCCTCTATGCGATCTTTCTTCTTATGTTAGGAGTTGCAGGAGCAATTCTTATTGGGCTCAATATAAACTTTGAAGATTCCTTCTACTTTAATGATCACCATCAATGGATTGGAAACCCTGTTGAAGCTGGCCCTGTTACCATTTATATTATGGTGATGGCATTCCTGCTTATTTCTCTTTTTGTACTTAATATTTATGGAGTAGTTTCCGCTACCATCAAGGCTGGCGAAGGGAAATACTTCAAATACCCACTGGCCATAAATTTTTTAAACGCCGGTAAGCCAAAAGATTTATTTACAGCTTCAGGTGATCCTGAAAATGAAACTGCTTAAAGATAATCTCATCAATTATTTACCAATCATCAATCAATCAAAAAATGAACAGTTCAACAACATTCAAAACCCAACACTATGAAGATTGAAAACACGAAGGCACAAATGCGAAAAGGTGTTTTGGAATACTGCATTTTGTCTGTTTTAAAAGACAATGATGCATACGTAGCCGAAATTCTGGACACCTTGAAGGGCGCCAAACTCCTGGTGGTAGAAGGTACAATTTACCCTTTGCTTACCCGGCTCAAAAATGCCGGTCTGCTTTCCTACCGCTGGGAAGAATCAACCAGCGGGCCACCAAGAAAATATTACGGACTCACAGAGACCGGAAAAATATTCCTTAAAGAACTCACCCACACATGGGAAGAACTGCAAACCGCAGTAACAATCGTAACCACCCAAAAACCTAAAAATCATGAATAAGACAGTCAATATAAATCTTGCCGGCATTTTCTTTCATATTGATGAAGATGCTTATGCCAGGCTGCAGCACTATTTGGAGGCCATTAAAAGGTCTCTCACCAACACCTCTGGCCAGGAGGAGATCATTCATGATATTGAAGCCCGAATAGCCGAACTATTTTCTGAAAAGATCAAAAATGAAAGACAGGTTATAGGCATTAGGGAAGTTGACGAGGTGATTTCTGTAATGGGGCAACCTGAAGATTACGTTATAGATGACGAAATTTTTGAAGATGAACCGGTCTATAAGAAAACCCGTGGCAAAAAACTCTTCCGGGATACCGAGAACAGTTATATTGGCGGAGTATCATCTGGGCTTGGTCATTACACCGGCATAAGTGCCTTATGGATAAGAATTCTTTGGATCCTGCTCACTGTTTTCTCTACAGGTGCTTTCATCCTTATCTATATCGCCCTCTGGATCTTTGTTCCCGAAGCCAGAACCACTGCCGATAAACTCGCCATGCGTGGCGAACCGGTGACCATAAGCAACATTGAACGCAAAATAAGGGAGGGGTTCGATGATGTGTCGGGAAAGATGAAAGACATCAACTACGAGAAGTACGGTTATAAGGCCCGCTCGGGTGCAAACTCGGCCGCGACCGCAGTAGGTGATGTCGTTAAATTCATTCTCAACCTGTTCGTAAAGCTCATAGGGATATTCCTCATCCTCATTGCCGGGGCCACGCTTATAGGTTTGTTCATAGGGCTGTTTTCCATAGGAACCTTCGGAATCATTGAAGCACCATGGACAGATTTTGTGGAAATTGCCGGCCCGGGTGCCGATAGTATCTGGTTCATTTCCTTACTCGCATTCTTTGCCGTGGGAATCCCGTTCTTCTTCCTCTTTATCCTAGGGTTAAAGATCCTGGTTAAAAACCTGAGGTCAATTGGAAGAACGGCAAAACTGGTACTTTTAGGCCTGTGGATTATCTCTGTACTCGGACTCATTTTCTTCGGAATTCAGCAGGCTACCGAAAGGGCTTTTGACGGCGAGGTAAGAATTTCTGAAAACCTTCCTGTAACGGCAAATGATACTTTGTACGTGAATATGATAGGAGATCCGCAGTTCAATTCTACTCCCTATCGTTCTGGTGATTTCAATATTTCCTATGACGACAAAGAAAACAAAGTGATCTGGTCGCAGAATGTACAGTTGATCGTAAAATCTACCACAGACTCAACCGGAAGAATGGAGATCATCAAAATTGCCGAAGGCAAATCTTATGACGAAGCCAGGGAAAGAGCTTCCGCAATAAAATATCATACTAATTACTCGAACGGAAACCTGGACCTTAGCGGTATCTTAACCACAAACCCCGAACAAAAATACCGGGAGCAAAAGGTACAGGTTAGCCTGTTCCTGCCCGTAGGCACGGTGTTATACGCTGCCGATAATACTTACTCCTTCCACAGGAATTCAGATTACTTTGGCGATATTTTGCACAACGGGTATGAAGAACAGTACCTTAAGATCACCCGGGAGGGAGCTGAATGCCTTGACTGCCCCGCCGAAGAAGAAGACCCCTGGGGCGAACCTGAAACCGACTGGGATACTGGAGAAACAAATGAGGATACTTTTCAAGAAGATTTCCCTGAAACAGAACAATCAACTCCTGAAACCGATTCAATCTCTGTAGAATGAGTGTACTTATTGAAATTATCATCGCCGGCTTCCTCGCCATTTTGATTTCTACCAAAGAGGAAGTGAAACACGAGCTACCGGATAAAGCCGCAACTGAAAACATTTCTTCAACTTCGGTTTCCCGGGATTGCTGAATATAATCTCAATAAAACGAGAAAGGCTGCCAAATTTGGCAGCCTTTCTCGTTTTAATTAGGTAGAAAATTATTTTGTACTCACTTCTTCATTGCTCTCTACGGTGGCAAGATATCTTTCTGCATCCAGTGCAGCCATACATCCGGTACCGGCAGCGGTGATGGCCTGTCGGTATTCTTTATCCTGCACATCTCCCGATGCAAAAACTCCCGGGATATTGGTCCTGGTGCTTTTACCAGATGTGATAAGGTAACCTGTATTGTCCATATCAAGTTGCCCTTTAAAGATTTCAGTATTTGGTTTGTGCCCAATAGCAATAAATAATCCGGTGATCTTGATGTCCTCTTTTTCACCTGTCTGGTTATTCACTATTCTCAAACCTTCTACCACCTGCTCTCCAAGCACCTCATCAACTTCAGAATTAAATCTCACTTCCAGGTTCTTAGTATTAAATACCCTGTGCTGCATAGCTTTTGAAGCACGAAGTTCATCTTTTCTAACCAGCATGGTCACTTTGGTACAAATATTTGCAAGGTAAGTGGCTTCTTCAGCAGCTGTATCTCCTCCTCCAACAATGGCTACTTCCTGGTTCTTGTAAAAGAAACCGTCACAAACAGCACAGGCCGAAACACCGCCACCCCGTAAACGTTGCTCACTAGGCAACCCCAGGTATTTGGCCGTAGCTCCCGTCGAAATGATCACGGTTTCGGCTTCTATCCAGTTTGAGTTGTCTACACATACCTGGTGAACCCCGCCATGTTCTTTACTAAACTGCACCTCGGTCACCATTCCCATGCGCACCTGTGTCCCAAATCTTTCAGCCTGTTTCTGAAGGTCCATCATAAGGGCAGGGCCATCAACACCTTCGGGATAGCCAGGAAAATTGTCAACTTCGGTAGTCGTGGTTAACTGTCCGCCGGGCTCCATTCCGGTATACATTACGGGCTTAAGGTCTGCCCTGGCAGCATATATGGCCGCGGTATAACCCGCAGGACCCGAACCTATAATAAGGCACTTGATTCTCTCTCTGGTTTCACTCATGATATTAAAATTTCTTCCGGTAAAAGTAGTAACTTTCAAAGAAAACTTAAGACTTTGAACATACAGATTTGTTATACAGGAATAACTTAAGCCATTACCAACCCGTTTTAGAAGCTCCTGCTATTACACTACCTTTGCGGCATGATCGAACTTTCCTTATTCAATATCCTTGATCTTTTAGGAACCGTGGCCTTCGCCATTTCGGGGGCACTTTCGGCAATGAACCGCCGGCTCGATCTTTTCGGCATTTTTATCATCGCATTTGTAACGGCCATTGGAGGCGGTACCATCAGGGATATTTTGATAGGTAGCACGCCGGTGACCTGGATGGAGAATACCATATATATCTACCTCATTGGCGTAGTCACTATTTTTGCCATTATCTTCAGAAGAAAGCTTGACCACCTCAAAAAATCGCTGTTCCTGTTCGACTCCATCGGGCTGGGAATTTTCACCATCACAGGTGTTGAAATAGGCATTCAAAATGACCTCAACCCTATCATTTCTATTACCCTTGGCGCCATGACAGGTACTTTTGGCGGGGTAATAAGGGATATTCTCTGTAACGAGATCCCGGTGATCTTCAGAAAAGAGATCTATGCGACCGCCTGTATCGTGGGCGGACTGGCTTTTGTCATTTTTTACGAAATTGGAATGCCGCAAGATGTGATCTACGTAATAACCTCGGTCACTGTGATCGCTATACGGCTGCTGGCGGTTAAGTTCCACATTTCACTTCCTTCCTTCTACTTGTCACGGGAAAATGATCTTCAAAAATAGCATTTTTGACTACCCGTCTTTTTAACAGGAAAAGATTTACATAAATTACCTGACGCCCCTGTAACGTTTTCATTATCAGGCAGTCTTTTAAGTAAAGATCAAAATCCCCCGAAGAAATTGATTACTAACTTTTAAAAATATGCGCTATGAAACCTTTTAAATTATTACTGCTGACTTTAGCAATTAGTGCAGGCACTGTTATTTATGCTGAAGGGATTAAAAAGATCTACGACCTTAACGGCCTTTCTGCCGAAATTGAGCATATACTTCGGGATGCCCACCAAAACCTGGAAGAAGGAAGTACTGTCACTGTTTTCTTTTCTGTTGCTGAAGATAAAAGCATTCAGTATGTTAGTGTAGCTTCAGGAAAGCCTGAAATTTGCAATTTACTTCGGAAAAAACTGCAATCTCAGAAGCTTGACGGCACAAAATGGCGTGAAGGAGTTATCTACGAGCTTTCTATAGTGGGGAGATCACCTGTAGCCGGTATCAGCCATTAATGCGGCAGGTTCTTCCGAAGCAATCCGTAGAGAAAAGCGCCCCCCAGCGCCCCCAGTAGCACCACAATGATGGAAATGTAGCCCGCGCCAATAAGCGTATATATTGGCCCCGGACAGGCACCGGCCAGAGCCCAGCCCAATCCAAAAATTATACCTCCAAAAAAGTACTTTTTGAAGCCTCTTTCTTTAGAGGCTATTTTTATGGAATCTCCAAAAAAGGATTTTAATTGCTTTCTTTTGATGATTTGAATTCCAATAATTCCCAGAATTAATGCCGAGCCAATGATGCCGTACATGTGAAATGATTCAAACCTGAACATCTCATAGATCCGAAACCAGGATGCCGCTTCCGATTTGTACATCACAATTCCGAAAAATATCCCTATTGCCAGGTAACCTGCTGTTCTTCTCATCTTAAAAAATTATTGGAAATAATAAATGAACCATCACCAGCCCGCCTATAAAAAAACCGATCACGGCGATCAATGACGGCAACTGCAGGTTACTTAAACCAGAAATAGCATGCCCCGAGGTACACCCGGCAGCATAACGGGCACCAAACCCAATCAACAGCCCGCCCACCAGTAAGATCACCACAGATTCTATGCTGCTTAAAGCCTCAAGGCTGAAAAGCCTCTCGGGGAGATAAGCCTCCCCGGCACTCATAAAACCGAGTTCTTGAAGGTTCGAGACAGTTTCTTCTGAAATATTTACCGCTTTGCCGTTTGACAGCAAATGTGCGCCTACAAAACCTCCTATTGCCGCCCCCAGAATGACCAGCAGGTTCCAGCGGCTGGCTTTCCAGTCTACCTTGAAATAACCCGAAACCTTACCGGCACCACAAACCGTGCACATGGTCTCAAGGTTAGAAGACATCCCGAATTTTTTGCCCATAAAGATGAGCAGGAACATCACCAAAGCGATTAAGGGGCCGGCCACATACCAGGGCCAGGGTTCAAGGATCATTTCCATAGAAAAATTTTAGGCAAAGATAAGGCTTCCTATACTCACCTTTTTTGACAAATCATTAGAAAACCTGATACCGGGATTACTGCAGGAAATCTTTTGCATTTTGCAGTACTTTTTTTGAAAGCCTTCTCTGGGTTTCGGCAGCCCAGCCGGCACTCTTCCCCGATGCGATCACCCGTGACAGCCCTTCAGTTTCTGCGGAAAGTTCCTTCTTCCCATCCCCGTCAAAAATGGCAAAATTCCCCTCCTTTTTTATCCAGTGCTTAAAAGCAGGTGCTTCAAAAGGAAGCCCGAGGGAAGTATTGATCAGGATCTTTCCGGTGCCAAAAATGTCAAATTCGGCCCTGTTTAAAAGTACGGTGTTTCGGGGAAGATGAAGGGAAATCACCTCTGCCGTCTGCAATAATTCCTGCAGGGGCAGGTATTTTATCCCGTTTTCAAGCTCTTCCTTTCGGGTGCGGCTGTAGTAAAACAGTTGTGGTTCAAAGGGTTTAAGGCAATTTGCCAGCAACTGGCCGGTTACCCCAAAGCCAATGATCCCAATTTTCTTACCAGTTAGCTCCACCGGCATTTCTTTCCATTGATGCTCTCCCAGGCCGTGAAAAAGTCTTATCAATTCCGCAACTATGAATTCGGCCACCCCCGGATCTCCGTAATCCCTAATCCCGGTAACGGTGATCCCTCTGCTGCGTGCAAAATTAACCGCCACATTAGCCGATTCGTCATCGTACAAACTGCAGGCCATACCAATATATTTAAGGTTTGCACACTGCCTGATCACCGCCTCCGGAATTTCAGTTTTCCAGGAAACAAAAACAGCATCGGCATCTCCTATTCGTTGCAGGACTTCCTCTTCTGAATTTGGAAAATCATCATACACTTCGATTTTTTCCTCACTCATTTCCTGAAGCTCTTCCAGTGCCCAGGGTTCAAGTTTGGTGTAGTCTACACAGACAATCTTTTGAAACTTCATTTTTTAGATAGGAGATTTGAGATAGGAGATATGAGATATTAGACTTGAGATTTTAGACTTGAGACATGAGGCAGTAAAGGGCGGGGGTTGCTCCACAGCCCTTGTACTTTAAACTATAAACCTTTAGAGTGGTATGTTTCCATGTTTCCTGTCAATTCTCAATATTTCCTTGTTCTCCAGCATACTAAAGGCTTTCAGAAGTTTTCTCCGTGTGTCTTTGGGTTTGATCACTTCATCAATAAATCCGCGTTGTGCCGCCTTAAACGGATTGGCAAATTTTTCGGCATATTCCTTTTCCTTTTCTGAAAGTTTTAATTCAGGATCTTCCGCAGCTTTGATCTCTTTTCTAAAAATGATCTCACTGGCCCCTTTTGCGCCCATTACGGCAATTTCGGCAGTAGGCCAGGCGAAGTTGAGATCGGCTCCAATGTGTTTGGAGTTCATTACATCATAAGCGCCGCCGTAGGCTTTACGCGTAATTACCGTTACCCTTGGAACAGTTGCTTCGCTAAGAGCATAAAGTAATTTTGCGCCGTGAAGAATGATCCCGTTCCACTCCTGGTCTGTTCCCGGCAAAAAGCCTGGCACATCAACAAGAACGAGCAACGGAATATTAAAACAGTCGCAGAAACGTGTAAAACGGGCCGCTTTTCTGGAAGATTCAACATCCAAGACCCCTGCAAGGCTCATAGGCTGGTTGGCAACAATACCAATGCTCCTGCCGCCCAGGCGTGCAAAACCCACAATAATATTATCGGCGTAATTTTTATGGATCTCAAAAAAGCTATTTTCGTCTATAATTCCTTTGATCACCTCGTGCATATCATAAGGCTTGTGCGAACTGTGGGGTACTATAGATTCCAGCTCTTCGCGCAGCTCATCCCCAAATTCATAAGGCAGTTTTTCAGGGCAATGCTTGTTATTCTGCGGCATGTAGCTCAGCAGCTTTTTGATGTCTTCCAGACAGCTGATATCATTTGCCGCGGTGCGATGGGTTACCCCACTTTTTGTGGAGTGGGTGCTGGCACCACCCAGTTCTTCGGAAGTCACTTCTTCATTGGTCACCGTTTTTACCACATTTGGGCCGGTAACGAACATATAACTTGTATCCTGAACCATGAATGTGAAATCGGTCATGGCCGGGGAATAAACTGCCCCGCCGGCACAGGGCCCCATAATGGCTGATATCTGCGGAATAACTCCTGAAGCCTGGACATTCCTGTGAAAAATATCGGCATAGCCTCCAAGCGACTTCACCCCTTCCTGGATCCTGGCTCCCCCCGAATCATTGAGCCCAATGACGGGAGCACCTACCTTCATCGCATGGTCCATCACTTTACATATCTTTTCGGCGTGGGTTTCAGACAGGGAGCCCCCAAAAACGGTAAAATCCTGTGCAAAAATATAAACAAGTCGGCCGTTTATGGTACCGTAGCCGGTCACCACCCCGTCGCCGTAGTACTGTTGCTCTTCCATCCCAAAATCGGTGGTACGGTGCGTCACAAGGATCCCGATCTCTTCAAAAGAACCTTCATCCAGCAGATAATCTACCCGTTCACGAGCAGTAAGTTTTTTTTGTTGATGTTGTTTTGCTATTCTTTTTTCGCCGCCGCCTTTTAGGGCTTCGGCAATTTTCTCTTCCAGCTTTTTAGTATTGTCGCTCATAAATTTTGCTTCCGGTTTTACTTGTTGGGTAATCGCAGTTGTTCCCTGTCTTTCAAATATTGCTTTAGTGCCACAAGGGCAGCAAGCTCGGCTTCTTCACGGGTTTGAGCTTCCAGTTTTTCTGCGGAATAATATTTTTTCACAAAATGTGTATCAAAATTGCCACTTTTGAAAGCCTCGTGTTCAAATACGAACTTTCCAAAAGATAAAGTGGTATCAACACCTTTTACTTCATATTCACTAATGGCCTTCAGCATGCGCTGAATGGCTTCTTCACGGGTTTTTCCGTAGGTAATGAGTTTGGCCAGCATGGGATCGTAATAGATGGGAACTTCCATGCCCTGTTCAAAACCGTCGTCAAGCCTCACCCCTTCTCCTGTAGGCCCCTGGTACTTTTCGAGCAGGCCAACACTGGGCATGAAATCTTCCAAAGGATCTTCGGCATAGACCCGAAGCTCAACGGCGTGGCCTGTAATGTTTAGGTCTTGTTGTGAAAATGCCAAAGCCTCGCCTCGGGCAATCTTTATTTGCTGCTCTACCAGGTCTATCCCGGTGATCAATTCGGTGACGGGATGCTCTACCTGCAGGCGGGTATTCATTTCTAAAAAATAGAAGTTTTTATTTTCGTCCATGAGGAATTCTACCGTACCTGCACCCACGTAATCACAGGCCCTGGCCACTTTTACAGCGGCTTCCCCCATTTTTTTCCGCAGGTCTTCATCAAGAATTACTGAAGGTGCTTCTTCCACCACTTTTTGATGGCGCCTTTGAATGCTGCACTCCCGCTCAAAAAGGTGCAGAAAATTGCCGTGGGTATCGGTAAGTACCTGTATCTCGATGTGCCGCGGACTCCCCACATATTTTTCTATAAAGACAGAACCGTCACCAAAAGCCGATTCGGCTTCACTAATGGCGCGCTTCATCTGGTCTTCAAGATCCTTTTCTTCTTCGACGATGCGCATGCCTTTCCCGCCACCTCCGGCCGATGCTTTGATCAAAATGGGAAATCCGATTTCCGAAGCTATTTTTCTGGCTTTATCGGGATCTGTGATCGCCTCGTCAATTCCCGGCACCATGGGAATGTCGTACTTCTTCACCGCATCTTTTGCAGCCAGCTTACTCCCCATGATCCTGATAGCCTTTGAACCCGGACCAATCCAGGTAAGGCCATTTTTTTCTACTTTTTCGGCAAATTCGGCGTTTTCACTTAAAAAACCATAGCCGGGATGAATCCCCTCCACACCCAGCTCTTTTGCGACCTCAATGATCTTGTCCCCTTGCAGGTAAGACTGGTTTGAAGGCGCTTCTCCTATGCAAACGGCCTCATCTGCAAATTTCACATGAGGCGCGTTACGATCTACCGTAGAGAACACGCCCACGGTCTTAATCCCCATTTTTTGGGCCGTCTTCATGATTCTCAAGGCTATTTCACACCTGTTTGCTACTAATATCTTTTTCATTTTATTACCTCTGTTTCCTTAGTTGATTCTGCTAAACGACCATAAAAGATTCCTCCCTTTGGGTGGAATGACAAACTATAAATTTTAAACCCTGAACGAAAATTTATTCCATTTCAATAAGCAACTGGTTTTTGTCTACAGTTTGCCCTTTTTGAACCTCTACGGTCTTTACGACCCCGTCACGTGGCGCGGTCAAAGTATTTTCCATTTTCATGGCTTCAAGGACCAAAAGGTAGTCACCTTCTTTCACCTCATCTCCAGGTGTTACCTGTACATCGAGGATTAGGCCGGGCATGGGGGCTTTAATGTCGTTGATCACCTGTGCAGCGGCAAGGCTAAGGCCCATGTCTTCAATGAGCAGATCGAGCTCATTGAAAATTTTCACCTCATAGGCTGCCGAATTTACTCTTATTGTATACGAACGTTCTAAAAAATCGGATTTTTGAATGCTGGTTGTAAACGAACGATGTTTTTGGAGTACGTGGCCAGCGCCCGAAGCATTAGCCTGTAAATCAAGAACTTCTATTTGTTCCCGGCTAAACTCAAACTGCATGCTGTCGTTTACCTTTACTTTATATTTTTCTTCCATTTCTGCGGTTTTTATGCGCTTTTTGGTAAATATAAAAAATAATAATCCGGGATTTTTAAGAAATTTTGAATAACAGGCAAAAAAAAAAGTCACCCAAAGGTGACTTTTTCACTCAATATTTCAAGCCTCATTACCTGAACAATTCCTGAATATCCTGTGGTACGGGCATGGGCCGCAAAGGCGGAACATTGGCGCCTCCTGTATTTCCCAAAGGGATCTTTCCCACAAAAGATTTAACACCTCCAACCAGCAGGCGGGGCAACTGCCCCAGGATTTCTTTGGCATCTTTTACAGCTATCCCAAACTTCAGCATAAGCCAGTGAGCATACGAATGTTCATATGGGTAAGCCTGCCCTATAATATGCGCCCGCTCAAGATGATGCCAGGCATGTATAAAATCCCCCTGCCTAAAAGCCCATTTGTACTGAACCAGTTCGCGCAAGTAAAAGTATTTTAGCCGCTTCGGAATTTTGGTGTAAAACTTCATCTTTGAAGGTTAGCTGAACTTTTTAATGTCTTCACTTAAATCATAGACTTTTGTCTTCGGAAAGTGGTTTTCAAGGATGCTGCTTCCGGCTGAAGACCTGTAACCACCTGCACAATGCACCAGGATAGGTTTATCTGCAGGGATTTGGTTAGCGCGTTCCCTTAATTCGTTTAGAGGAATGCTAATCGCGGCATCAAAGATCTTCTCCTGGGCTACTTCACTTTCATTCCTGATGTCAACAATGGTGTATTTTTCTTTATGGGCTTTGAAGTCTTCAAGATCAAACTGAGCAGAGTTTTCCACGACATTTTGGGATAAGGTCACTATACCCCTCACCTGCTTTTCATAACCTATCTTGGCCGTACGCTCCAAAATATCGCCCACCTGCGCTACGCCCTCTACCACCAGGTAAAAAGGTTCTTCAGGCTTTACAATGGCCCCCAGCCAGGTTTCAAATTTATCATTTTCACTGCGGGCCATAATGTTTATGCTGTTCGATAAATGCCCTTTTTTAAAGATATCGCCATCACGTACATCAACCACTGTGATTCCTTCTTCCACTTTATCTGCCAAAAGCTGAAGTTTAACGGCCGCTTTGGTCTGCTGCACATTCTCGGCTCCGGTCTTGTTCACATCAACATTAAACCCGAAATAATGCGGAATAAATGGCTGGTCTTGTAGAATAGTCTGCACAAATTTTTCTTCTGTCTGCTCCTGAAATGCCCAGTTGTATTTACGTTCATTCTCAAGGGTGCTGCTGGAAGCTGTGCTCATGTTCTTTCCGCAGAGAGAACCTGCCCCGTGTGCCGGGTAAACCAATGCCTCACCCGGTAGATCGTTGTATTTGTTCTGCATGGTATGGTACATGGCCTTTGCCAGTTCTACACGTTTGGCAGTCATGTTCCCTACTTTCTCCCTAAGGTCGGGACGGCCTACATCTCCAATAAACAGCGTGTCTCCGGTAAAGAGGGCTACTTCCCCCTTATCTTCAGCAACAATAGTGATACTGTCTGGTGAATGTCCGGGGGTATTAAGAGCTTTAAAACTTACCTGCCCCATTTTAAAAGACTCTCCTTCATCAAAAGCCTTGTGCGCATAATCGGCACCAAGAAGTTTGCTCACATAGATAGTGGCACCTGTTTGTTCGTGGATCTGGCAATGCGCACTCACAAAATCGGCATGAGGATGGGTCTCAAAGACAGCGACAATTTTTGCATTTTCCTCTTCGGCATACCGGTAATACTGCAACGGGTTGCGACCCGGATCTACCAGGGCCATTTTACCATCACTTACTATGGCATAAGAATAATGTGCGAGAGGACTATCTTTAAATTGTTTGATTTTCATGTTTTGTAATTTTAATTCTTCGGCTACGGGCATTCCCGATAAAAAACTAAAGCAAAAATACCTTTTTTTGGAAGGATGATCCGTAACAAGAGTTACAGAAGACTATCATGATGGTTTTCAATGTTTAAGCTATTCAAATTCCGCACAATCCTGTGAAGGAACGTAAACCCCAGCAGCCTGTTGGTACACAAGGCTAGCCCCAAGATGGCCGGTATAGGTAAGGGTACCGGTACCGGTGGCCAGCAGGAGAATCATGATCAACCTGAAAAACATATTCTTAAAAATGGGATATTTGAGCTGTCTTAAAAGATCTACCCCCAGGCCTGCAGAAAAGAACCAGGCAGTGGCCCAGGCCATATTCTCATGTTCCTTTAAGATGGTAGGATCGCAAATTTTTCGGGAGACAATCCCATCGGCAAGATCACCGGTAAAAACGGAGATCCAGAGCGTGACCAGCCCGGCTATCAATAAAACCGTCCCTCCTCTTTCCCACACTTCTCTTGAATATTTTAGCGCAACCACCTTAAAGAGGAAGGCTACCACCAGCAGGGCGATGGGGAAATGGACAGACAGAGGATGAAAAACCTCTGTCCGCCAAAAATCGGGTATTTCTTCCATATTTATTGCAGCACCCGCACAGCAAGCGGATTAAGGCGTTTACCTTTTTTTTCCACATCAACTTCTACTTCCATACCTTCTTCAAGTACAGAAAACTCTACCCTGCTCCCATTGCGGCTAAGCTCGGTACTGTCGGTAAAATACAGCTCGAGTATCTGGTTGTCGTCAGTTTCCACATAGATCTCCGTTTTGGAGGGTTCTACTTCCTGGATGGTTCCCTGGTAAGTTCCCGATTCTACCACACTTGTACTTTCACCACAGGCGAAGAACAAAAATATAGCAGAAATTAATACGGTGTTGAGCAATCTGGTTTTCATAAGTTGCATATTGGTTTCCAAATAATTTCAATACCTCTAATTTACTTAAAAGCAGGCTCTCCCCAAAACCCTGTCTGCTAATTATAAGCTTGTTCCCGGAAATATCACAAGCTGAAGCAGTTTACTAAACCCATAATATCCCAAACCTGATGTTTGCCATAAAAAAGCTGGCACAGCTTATTACTTTTTCTGGGCCACAAACCGAATTACTGCCCCCAGGCCGTCATGCCCGGTCCCTTCTTTTAAATCTACTTCGGTTTCATACAGTTCAAGGAAGTTAAGGCTTCCAAAATCCTCTTTTATTTCTTCTATTGAAAATAGTAAAGCTTCCTCTTTGGGTCCCCCAACCTTCGGGTTTTTCTCCTGATATTTCTTATGTTTTTTGCTGAAGCCTTCAAAGAATATCAATCCGTCCCTTCGAAGATAGGAAATCAATAATTCGTGGTATTTTTTCCTCACTTCCACAGGAAAATGAGCATAGACCAGGGCTATGGCATCAAAATCCCCTTTTTCAAACCCCAGGGAGGGCAGGTCCCCTACCCTGTAATCTAAGGCTACCTTATGTTTTTCAGCCAGTTTTAAAGCTTTTCTTTTACCTGCCTCACTTTGGTCAAACGCTGTTACCTTCCAGTCACATTTTGCCGCAAAGACTGCATTTCGGCCTTCACCTTCAGCAGCAAAGAGAATTTCGCCCGGGTCAAATTGCGTAAATCTCGAATGAAAATATTCATTCGGAACCTCGCCGTAAACATATTCTTCTGTACTGTAGCGTTCATCCCACATTTCTTTCATGGTAGTTGTTTTATTGTTTCTTCTGAAAACTGCAAAAAGTAAAGTTCTGTGATTTTCCCGAAGGAGTCTGGTGGTCTACATTCTTCCCGTTTAACATACTGAATTCCTTCTCAAACAGCTGGCACAGGTTGTTCACTGAATACCGCTGCACTTCGAGCCCGCTGCATTTTTCAGGGCCTCGTTCCGAAAAGGTACCCATAATTACATAGCCGCCCGGTTTTACAGCATTTTTCAGCTTTTCCAAATAAGCCTGCTTTTCCTGCCCTGCAGTAAGAAAATGAAAAGCAGCCCGGTCGTGCCAAAGGTCGTACTGCCTCTCGGGTTCAAAATTTGAAACATCGGCTACAATCCATTTCACCTCATCGGCCTTTTCACACATGCGTTCTTTTGCACGGGCGATGGCCTTAGAAGAAATATCAACCACGGTCACATTTGTATAGCCGAGGGAAATAAGAAATTCGGCCAGGAAACTATCCCCTCCGCCAATATCAATTATGGCTGCGTCTTCCGAAATTCCGCAGCTCCTTATAAGCTCAAGGGAGATTTGAGGCATGGGTTCATACCAGCTCACCTCTGTAGGTGCTTTTTCAGAATATACCTTATCCCAGTGTTGCCGACTCCCGTTCATATTGTTCAGTTTTGTTTTCTTCAAAAAGCCACCATGGCTCCTGTTGATATTCCGAAGAAAGATCTACAATTTCCCCGATTTTTGGAGATACATAATTTAATTTCGATGCTCTGGCCGCCGTGACAAAACGCTGTATGGGCTCGTTCCAGGGGTGGTATGACAAAACAAATTTTGCCCAGTGCACCGGTACCAGCTTTTTTGCCTGCAGGTCTTGCGCGGCCTGTACCGTTTGCTCCGGGAACATGTGAATTTGAGGCCAGTACTTCCCGAATTGCCCGCACTCCAGCAGCGCAAGGTCAAAAGGCCCAAATTTCTCCCCAATTTTCTTAAAGCTGTTGTCGTAACCCGAATCTCCACCAAGAAATATCCTGAAGTCAAAAAGTTCGAGCACAAAAGAAGACCATAAGGTTTGAGCCCGTTTAAAGCTGCGGCCCGAAAAATGCCGCGCCGGGGTGGAGGTCATTTTCACCCCCTTGCAAAGCTGCACCGCCTCCCACCAATCGAGCTCGTAAATTTTGCCATTTTTGACACCCCAGCTTTCCAGGTGCGCCCCAACTCCCAAAGCAGTGACCACTTTTTCAACTTTTGGCAGCAGTTTTTTGATGCTGGGATAATCCAGATGGTCGTAATGATCGTGTGTAATGACCAGCAGGTCGATCTTCGGCATATCTTCAGCATTAAAAATATCTGCCCCCTCAAAAGCTTTTCCGAAGAAGCGAAAGGGAGATGCATTTCCGCTAAAAACAGGGTCTACCAGCACCCTAAAGCCATTAATTTGAAGCAGGTATGACGAATGCCCAAACCACACCAACTGCGGTTTGTTTGGAGGGAGCTTTTTGAGACTGGGTTTTAAGTGCGGCAGTTCGCCCGAAGGCCTCACCGAAGACGGCCTGAAAATCATCTTTTTGAGAATGGTGAACACAGAGGTATCTCCGGGGTTTACCGAAGTTTCTTCTACATTCTTAAAACTGCCCTCCCGGTAATTAGGTGAGTTCTTTATGCGCTGCAGGCGATTGCCGGCCGGGGTTTTTCCAAACCTGTTCATCATGGCTTATCAAATTCTTCCTTTAAATTTAGGAAAAAATCTGCCGGTATTCCTTTTATAAAATACGTATTCAGGAAAGATCTTTAAAAGCAGTTTTTCTTCATACCTGCTTTTGAAGTAAAACAACAGGTACAGCAGCAAAGAAATAAGCATTTTATAACCCGAACCCAGCCAGATGGAAAGGCCAAAAGCCATAAAAATAATCCCGGTATAAATGGGATGGCGCGCAAAGGCAAAAACCCCGCTGGTGATAAGTTTTGCCCCTTTTACAGGACTGGGGAAAGGCGATAGGGCCGAATTAAGCTGCACAAAGGCCATAAGCACCAGCACAAAACCTATCACAGCAAATCCCAGCCCCAGCCCGTGAAGGTTGTTTGATAATTCAAAATGCCAGGCTGCTACCGGAATGAACCACACGAGCATAAGCAAAACCTGAAGTGCGACAAAAATCTTATCCTTTTTGGGAACAGCCATATTTCTGAATTAATATATACACCTGAGTAAATTTCACCTTCCGGAAGGTATAATGAGAATAAAATAAAGATTTAAAAATTATTTTCCCATCTCGTCTTCTCCAGTCTTCAAAATTTTGATCATGCCGAAAGACTTCATTAAATGAAAAAGCCCCGGGAGGATCACACCTCCTCCAATGATCAACATCATCCCGAGATTACTTATTACGCTTTGAGGCGGCAGCCCTTCCAACAGACTCAGCTCTTTTTCTGCCGTAATGATTATGTATGGGAAATGGGCATAAAGGGCAGCAAAAAGTACCAGCACCACCTGCAAACCTGCCAGGTACCTGCTGGCGATGCGGTTTTGCCTGTTAATGGCCCGCCATAGCGGAACCAAAAGAAAGGCCGATAGCCCAACTGCAGCCAGTGAAACGGGATTATGAATAAAATCCCTGATAAACTTCACGTCTTGCACATAGCCGTAAATAATCAGAATAAAACCCAGAACAACCAGGGCGATTGTAAAATAAGCGGATTTACGGCTGAAGATCTTTCGCACCTCGCCTTCAGTTTCACCAATGAGCAAAGTGGAGGCAAGAAAAGCACAGAGTGCCGCATAGAAAAGCCCCACCAAAAGCGTAAAGACATTGAACCAGGGTAACATGTAAAGGTCTACAAAGCTGTACCTGGCAAAATCTTCAGCAAGAATGATCTTTCCGCCTATGAGGGCACCAAAAGACATACCTAAAAAAACCGGAGTGATAAAGCTTGATATCCTGAACATCCAGTTATACCACACCTGCGACTCGTCTACAATGGCATCGTAATGCCGAAAAATGAATGCGACGCCTCTCATGGTGATGCCCAGCAGAACAAGCACAAAAGGCACGTGCAAATAGATCACGATCACATTGAAGTAAACCGGAAAGGCTATCCATAAGATCACGATAAGGATGATGAGCCAGATGTGGTTGGCTTCCCACACCGGCCCCATCACCCTGTAGATGGTGTCCCGGGTGGTTCTTTTATTTCGTGGGGAAGAAAATAATTCTACTATCCCCGCGCCAAAATCGGCACCGCCCAGTAACACGTAAAGCAACAGGGAAAATAACAGGAAGAAAAGGACTACATAAAGCATAACTAATCTTTTTCGGAATTAAGTACTTTGATCTGTCTTCTCATCAGCCAGGTGACGGTAAGGGCAAGCACGAGGTACACCACCACGTACATGTAAAAACTAAATTCCATTCCCGGCATGGGCGTAACGGCCTCGCTGGTTTTCATAAAACCGTAAATGATCCATGGCTGGCGGCCTACTTCGGTCACCACCCAGCCTGCTTCTACCGCAATAAAGCCCAAAGGGGCCAGAAAGACAAAGAGCAGCCAGTACCAGTTCCGTTTTAAAAGTGATTTGTACTTAAGGCTAATAAAATAAAGCAACCCGGCCAGCATGAGCAGGGTCCCGATTCCCACCATGACCTGGAAAGCGTAGTGCACCACTGCCACCGGCGGAAGTTCATCTGCCGGGAAATCCTTTAATCCCACAACTTCGGCATCAAAATCCCCGAAGGCCAGAAAAGAAAGTGCCCCGGGAATTGCTATTTTATGAGAAACTGTTTGTGTTTCTTCATCTACTATCCCTCCAATATAAAGCGGCACATTGGTATCAGTTTCGTAATGCGCCTCCATGGCAGCCAGTTTCACCGGTTGCCGCTCTGCAATATCTTTTGCTGAAAAATCTCCGCTCAAAGGCTGAAGAAATGCAGCTACCGCACCAAATACAATGGCGATTTTAAACGCTTTTTTATGAAGTTCGGGCCTTTTATTGCGGTAAACCTGAAAAGCATGTACTCCTGCCACCGCAAAGCTCGTGGCCACAAATGCCGCTAAGGTCATGTGCAAAGCCTGGGTGAACCAGGCCGGGTTCAACAAGGCCTGCACCGGATCAATATTGATATATTCCCCATTCACATAATCAAAACCCGTTGGCGCATTCATCCAGCCATTGGCCGACACCACCAGGATTCCCGATGCCACACCAGATATCCCGATAATAATCCCTGTAAACCAATGGAATTTTTTGGGCAGCTTGTGCCAGCCGTAGAGGTAAAACCCCAGGGCGATAGCTTCAACAAAAAATGCTGCCCCTTCAAGCGAGAAAGGCATCCCAATAATAGGGCCGGCATGTTTCATGAACTCGGGCCACAGCATACCCAGTTCAAAAGAAAGGGCAGTTCCCGAAACTGCTCCTGTCACAAAGAAAATAGCCACGCCTTTTTGCCAGGCCTTGGTCAATTCCAGATACAGGGGGTTGCGGGTATTGAGCCACTTCTTGTGCGAGACCACCATAAAGAAAGGCATCACCATCCCAATACAGGCGAAGATGATATGAAACCCGAGGGTAAAGGCCATCTGTAAACGTGCAAAATCAAGATTTTCCATTAACATTGAATTTATGTTGAGCAAAAGGTCCTGAAAATGCCATTTTCAGGGATCCTTTAAAAAATTTCCTTCCAGAAAATATACAGCCCCATCACCAGCACAAACCAGCCAAATCCTTTCTTCAGCTTTTTTCCGTCGATAAACTTATTGAGCCAGATTCCCAGGTAGATCCCGCCAATCGAGATGGCGGTAAATACCAGGAGAAAGCCCCAGTTGATCTCCAGGTTTTGCACATCTCCAATAAAACCTATCAAAGATTTTACGGCAATAATCACCAGTGACGTGGCTACCGCCTTCTTCATGGGTAGTTTTGCCATGAGCACCAGTGCCGGAATGATCAAAAAACCGCCGCCGGCACCTACAATTCCGGTGAGTACCCCCACAACTGCTCCTTCCAGGGTGATGAACAAATAGTTATACCTCACCCGCTTTGGTTTGGCATCTTTTTCTGAAGGTTCCAGAATCATGGAGACCGAAGCCATCACCATGATAAGCGCAAAGAACAACATGATCCCAATATTCTTTGTGATCGTGAGGTCTCCAATGCTAATGATGGTTTCGGGTATGGCCGGAACTAAATATTTTCGGGTAAGGTAAACAGCGATAAAAGCAGGGATGGAAAATACAAGGGCGGTTTTAAGGTCTACCCTTTTTTTCTGAAAGTTTTTTACCGATCCAAACAAAGAGGTCGCCCCTACTACAAATAAGGAATATGCTGTTGCCGTTACAGGGTTTACAGAAAGCAGGTACACCAGCACCGGAACAGTTAAAATGGAACCGCCCCCGCCAATAAGCCCCAGCACCACACCAATTATTAAAGCTCCTACATACCCAAGAATTTCTGTTATTCCCATCATAAATATTTTGAGCCCAAAATTAGCTTTTCATAGCTGCAGGGTCTGTAACAAAGGTCACATTTAAAGGTCATAGACCATGATGCTGTTGCGCTGAAGCTCAATTTTCCCATCGAGTTCAAGTTTTTTAAGAAGTCGAGACACCACGACCCTAGAGGTGTGAAGGTCATACGCAATCTCCTGGTGCGTCACCTGTATCTGTTCGTTTTTATTGATCTTGGCCTTGTCTTGCAGGTACTTCATAAGGCGCTCATCCATATGCAAAAACGCGATGGTATCAATGGTATCAAGCATTTCTGTTAGCCGGCTGTGATAACTTTCAAACACAAAATTCCGCCAGCTCTTAAAGGCTGCGGTCCATTCTTCCATCTTTTCTACGGGAATCATCACCAGGCTGGTATCTTTTTCGGCCACGGCACGTATCTCGCTCCTGGTTTGGCCCAGGCAGCACGACAGCGTCATGGCGCAGGTATCGCCACGCTCCAAAAAGTACAGCAAAAGTTCATCGCCGTCTTTGTCTTCGCGCATCACCTTAATGGCGCCCTCGAGCAACAACGGCATCTGCTTTACGTAATCTCCAATATCAATAATTACCTCGCCCGACCGCACTTTTTTAAGGCTGCCAAACTTCAGCATCTCCTGCAGCAGTGCTTCCTCAAAAATAAAATGGTAGGCGTCTCTTAGTTCTTCTTCGAGCATAGCTGTGCATTTGCTTTGGTAAATTTAGGGTATTTCACACGTTTTTGCCCTACAAATTCCTGGCTTTCCCCGGGCATTTATCGTTAAAAACAGAATATTGAAGAGGTGGGTTTTAATTTCAGTAATTACTTCGGAAGCCTGCCCCGTAAAATGTACAGAGGTTTTCAGGTTTTTGAGAGCTCCGGGTAACTTTATTGCAGGCAACTCTTATTCCTCCCTGAACTGTAGTGCACTGCTATTTCCGGCTTTTTCCGAAGTAACATAAAGGGAGAAACTGCAAACCTGAAGCCTTCCCGCTATTGGAAGATTCCTTATCTTTAGGCCCCACTAAAACGGTATATTTTGAACGCTATTTCTACTGTATCACGGCTCCTGTTGGTCACCACTTTTTTCCTCCTGTATTCCTGTAAGGAAGAAGAAAAAATAACCGAGATGGACCTCCTGTTCTCCTCCCTGCACGACGATCAGGCAAAGTGGTGGCGATACCACAAAACCAACATAGATTTGTCATCCGATTTCTTGCCGCTTGGTGAAGATGGCGACAGCATCTCAAAAAAGGCATTTTTTGAAGCCCTTTTGACAGGGGAATTTATCGCCATAGAAAAGAAATCAAATGCAGCGCGTGATCAGTATCAGCTGTTTAAGCTCACAAAAGAATCTGATGGAGATATTAGCTACACCATCTCGGCCGACAGTTACCGCGAGTACAAACATTTTACTATGGAAGGCCAGCAGTTCCCCGATTTTAACCTGAAAGATCTCGATGGGAAAACGTATACAAAAGAGGCCCTTTTAGGCAAAACCTTGGTGGTAAAAACCTGGTTTCTTAACTGCAAACCCTGTATTGAAGAGATGCCGCAGCTCAATCAACTGGTTGAAGAGTACAGCGAGAATAAAGATGTGGTTTTTCTAAGCCTTTCTCTCGACACCAAAACCGAATTGCAAAAATTCCTTTCTGAAAGAAAATTCAAATATGCGGTTGTGCCCCAACAAAAAGCTTTTATTGAAGATACTTTGGGTTTTTCCATCTATCCAACACATATTATTGTTGAACCTTCAGGAAAGATTAGAAAAGTAGTGAACACCGCCCCCGAAATGATCGCTTCACTCAAATCAATGAATAAGGGTTAAACTCTCGTCCAGGCGCTATTCGCCATAAACTAAATACGAACGACTTAAAAAAAGATTCCCTCCAAAAATGCCATTTTTGGAGGGAATCTTTTTTATCTGCTTTCCAGACCGGCTTTGATCTCGAGCACAGCTGCTTCCCATCTGTTTAAGCCATTTTCAAAAGCTTCTTTCTTTTTAATAAGCTCCTGTTCAGCAAGTTTCCTGTAATGAGAAACACCATCTAACAAATTATTGCAGAAGCCCGTCCAGCCCTTAATATCTCTGGGCACCGGATTAAAGGTGTTCTTAATTTCCTCTTTTAAGTACTCCACATAAAGCTGCAGTTCCTTAACGAACATATGAGGGCGTTGAGGATCTACCGGCAACTCCTGCCTTCCGTAAATATGACTGGTCATTTCCTGCAGGCTGGCTTCCTTGCTGTAGTTCACAATATTTGGGCCGGGGCAAATGGTTACGGCATCAAGTTTTTCTACAATTGGCACCTTATAGTTAATCCCGGCCGAGTTGCTAAGGCCAATACAAAGACATTCTTTGCTTAGCAGGTCATCTACCTGCAGTTGATATTCTTCTTCAGGCAAACCGGCCTTTGCCAGCTGCTCCAGCTTAAGCTTTTGATATTTTCTCGAGGCTGTGCAAATAGGTTCTTTGGTGAACTCGGTATTGGAGACCAGGTACTTTTCTGTACAGGGGCTTCCGGGTTTTCCGCGGTCAATTCTTTGCTGCCTTTCTTCGTGGGCTGTGGTATTTTTCAGGTAATTAAAACGCACTCCCAGCGGGGAGGCTTTACTAAGCACCACATCATTCTCTTTACTTTTCCGAAGCAATTCAAGCGTGCCCGCATCTACAGTTGTAGCTTCGGGGCACAGCAAAAATGGCGTGCCCCAGCCGGTGCCGTTAACGCCGTAGTAACCGTAAAGCAACTGTTGCTCGGCTGCAGTGCCTATGCCTCCCTGCACCGTAATGTTAACGGGGTGGGGCTTATCAAAACCTTCTTCCCCCCTGGCCTGTATCGCCGGATTATAAAGGCTGAAAAGCGCCTGCTCCAGTTCATCTTTTTTACTTCGGAATTCTTCCAGAATGGGGCCCAGCAAATATCCCTGGGTGGCAAAAGCATGTCCGCCACAATTCAAGCCCGATTCAATCCTGAATTCGCTCACCCAAATGCCTTTTTTGGCAAGGTATTTCCCCTGAATTAAGGCCGAACGATAATCGCTCACCTTGATGATCACCTTCTTTTTGAACCGGCCCCAGCCCAGAGCATCAAATTCCCTGAAGTTCTCAAGATAATTGAACAACCGCGGATTCATACCCGCAGAAAAGATCACAGCCGAATTTTCAAGATCACTTTTGGCATAAGCTTTAAGGGCGCCAAGAGCATCAGAACCATCTGGTAAGATCTCCCCGCTTTTGCCGGTATTGTTCTTGTCTACTTTGGTCATGATATTGACCTCGATGCCACCGGGGCTCATGTGCTTCCTCAGAAAACTTTCCAGCTCGGCTTTTGCCTCGCCATGGGCCTGCAAAAACTGGTGGTATTTCTCTTTGAGGCCGCTTTCTTCGGGCAGCATCTCGAAATACTTCACGATCTCAGAGCCCTTTTCAAAAGCCGAAGACTTGAGCTTTTCAAATTTTGACTGCACATTTCGGTTTACCAGGTTGAGGTAATCGGTAATGCGGCGCACGCGGTAATTTTCTTCATGCTTTTCAATGGGAACGTAGGTCTCATTGTTCTCCTGGTAGTAATGCTTCCTCATCATTTCGATGAGATTGTCTTCAATGATAGACAGCGCCGAGGTTATGCCGTAGTGGGCCACCTTTATTGGCGTATCTATGGTAAACGCTATCCCCATAACCGGGATATGAAACCGGTGGGGCGTTAAATTATATGTCATGTATTAAGGTTTTTAAAGGCAAAACCCCAAAGATGCAGATTACATGACAGCAAAAACATGATCCTGGTCATGTTTTAAATTGCAAACGGGAAGGTGTTGAATATTGTTTATTGGAAATTGAATATTGAATATTCTTTCACTGCCTACTGCCTACTTAGCACTGCCCACTGAATATTGAATATTGAATATTGAATATTGAATATTTTTAACTGAACCACTGCCTACTGAGCACTGCTCACTGAATACTGAATATCAATCCTTTAATAGAGGACCCTAAACCTGATAGTGCCTTCAATTCCTTTCATTTCTTCCACAACCTCTTCGTTATAGGCTTTATTGATATCGGTGATCACATAGCCTATAGATTCGTTGGTTTTTAAATACTGCCCCACAATATTGCAATCGTGCTGGGACAGCAGGTTGTTGATATGCGCGATAATACCGGGCCTGTTGTGGTGAATATGGATAAGGCGATGGGCATTTTCGAGTATGGGCAACTGTAAATTCGGGAAATTGACGCTGTTGGTGGTACTTCCGGTATTGATGTATTCAATAATTTTATTCGGAACAAAATTCCCGATGTTCACCTGGGCTTCTTCGGTACTTCCTCCAATATGGGGGGTTAAAATGACATTTTTGGCACCCCGTAGCTCCGATTCAAACTGCTCTTCGTTGGTTTTTGGTTCCCTGGGGAATACATCTACCCCGGCCCCACGAATCTTTCCGCTGTCAAGATGCTTTTTCAAAGCCTGCAGGTCTACCACGTGCCCCCGACTAAGGTTCAGGAAATACGAACCTTCTTTCATGAGCTCAAACTCTTTTTCTCCAATGAGGTTATGGTTTTCCTTGCGGCCATCAACGTGAAGGGTCACTATATCTGATACCTCAAGCAGCTCTTCAAGGCTGGTGCATTTGGTAGCATTTCCAAGAGCGAGTTTTTCTACTAAATCGTAGTAATAAACGTCAAAACCTATAGCTTCTGCAACCACAGATAGTTGTGCGCCAATATTTCCGTAGCCAACAATTCCCAGTTTTTTTCCGCGGACTTCCCTGCTCCCGTTAGCCGATTTGTTCCAGTTACCGGCATGCATCTCGGCCAGCCTGTCGGGCAGGCCTCTCATCAAAAAGATGATTTCGCCTATGGCAAGTTCAACAACAGAGCGCGTATTGCTAAAAGGGGCATTAAAAACCGCGATGCCTTTTTTGAGGCAGGCCTCCAGGTCAATCTGGTTTGTGCCAATACAAAAAGCCCCCACAGAGATAAGCCTGTTGGCATTTTTAAGCACCTTTTGGGTCACCTGCGTTTTGGAGCGAATTCCCAACACCGAAACGTCTTTGATCTTTTCGGCAAGTTCGTCTTCATCCAGCGCACCTGCAATAGTGGTCACGTTGTAACCTTCATTTTTCATGATCTTTACGGCGTCTTCGTGAACATTTTCGAGGAGCAGCACTTTAATACGATTTTTGGGATAAGAAATAGCTTTGTTCATTTTATGCAGGTATAGAAATTCGTCAAGACTTGGTGTGATATGATCGGCTTTTTCCAAAACATTGCCGCGTTCAACATTTTCAGTAAAAGCATAGAATTTATTGGCAAGGCCCGCGGCTTTGATCTCGTAATCTGTATAGCCGTCTCCAATCACGTAAACATCGCCCTGCAGGTCAAGCCGCTTGAGCATCTCCACTTTTCCGTTGTTTGAAGAGAGCACATTATCGGTATCAAAATTGGTAAGTTTGCCTTCATGATCAGGTTTAAAAGTATTCGCAAAGACATTCTCCTCCCTCACCCCAAATTCTTTTACTATGGGCACTATAAATTCTTTAAACCCATTTGAAATGATATAAATATTCTCGTGGTTTTCTTCAAAGAATTCCCTGTTTCTAATAAAACTGGTAGAGACCTTGCTCCTCAGGCGGTTTACCAGCTGTGGCAGGTGTTCTTCTTCGGCATTGAGCAGGGCCAGGCGCTGTTCAAGAGATTCCCTAAAAGAGAGGTCGCCGGCCATCCCGCTGTTGGTAAGCTCGACAAGGCGTTGAAGCCGCTCCTCTTTTTCATTGTGGTTCTCCAGGGAAATTTCCCCTAAAATATCGAGCGCTTCCACCTGGGTAAATGTGCTGTCAAAATCTATTACAAAATGCCTGTTATTCTTCATGCTGAAATTAAATCATATCACCCCAAAACTAAGCTTTTTCAGGCACACAAAGAAGGTCTCCCGACAAAGAGCCAAAGATTTCGCACATCCTGAATTAATACCGTGGAAATTTAAATTTTTATGAATAATTCTTCATATTACTTAAAATTCTTCATCCAATTTCCGCAGAAAAAAATTGTAACGAAATTCCTGTCACGGCTACTTACCATAAAACTTTGAGATAAATGAAGAACTGGACCCCTATTGGGATAGGTTTTATACTGCCCGGTTTAGCCCTGTACATTTTCGGTAGCCAAAACCTCAATTCCATAGCTGGAAGTATTTTTGGTGCAGGCTGTGGGTTCTTAGCCTATTCCTTTTTTCTAAATCGAAAAAAGAGTAGAGAGACTGCAGCAAGGTCAAACTCAGCCACACCTAAACTCAAAATATGAAAATCAAGAGCTTCTTCATCCTGTTTTCGCTGCTCACAAGCCTAAGTGGCTGCGTGGAAACCACTACCTCAATTGTTCTTCACGACAGTATTCCCCCGGAATTTGCAGTAGACAAAAAGTCCCTAAAAAGGGAAATTTCAGCAATAATTCCTTCGGAAGTAATTTCCTTCAGTTCTTCAAAATCAGAAAAATCGGGAGCGCCAATTCACAATACGCTTTTCATCCAAATCACGCGAGACAGCCTGCCTTCAGGATGGGATTTTTCTGAAGTAACCAATGAAATTGAGGCTGTTGCCAAAAAAGGCATCAGCAATTTTGACGCTTATCAAAAACTTATCATAGAAGTGAGTACTCATGAAGATAAAGACGGTATAAAACACCAGAAATCTTATAAAAAGGAGATCAATTTGTAACAAAGAGTTGCGCCCGGCAAGTTTTAGGAATTTCTTAAGCCACCGCCTGCTCCAAAAAAATGGGAAATTAGCTATCTTCGGAAAAACCAAAAAATAAGAGCTTCTTCGGAAGTTCTTTTTTTGCTCATAAAATCCGAAAAATGACAAACTTCAGGGAAGTAACTACTCAGGAACTTATAGACAGACAAAATAATGGAGCATTAGTTATTGACGTGCGGCCGGTTGATGCCTATAACGGCTGGAAACTGAAAAATGAAGCTCGCGGCGGACATATACAAGGCGCAAAATCGCTACCGGCAAAATGGACGGGTTATATGGACTGGATCGAGATTGTGCGGCACAAAAAAATTGAGGCTTCCCGTGAAATTATCATCTACGGGTACAATCGTGATGAAGCGCAGAATGTAGCCGAAAGTTTTAAAAAAGCAGGCTATTCAAAAATAGCAGTTTTTAACCACTTTCTTGATGAGTGGGTTTCTGATGAAACCTTGCCCATGAGCTATCTTCCTAAGTATAAACAGCTGGTATCGGCGCATTGGGTGAACGAATTGATCTCGGGAGGAAAACCGGCTGAATATGACAACGATAAATATGTGGTGGTACATGCGCATTACCGCAATAGGGACGCATATTTAACAGGCCACATACCCGGAGCGATAGACATGGATACCAACGCCCTGGAATCACCTGAAACCTGGAACCGTCGCAGCCCCGAAGAACTGAAAAAAGCCCTGGAAGAACACGGCATTACCGCCGATACCACCGTTATTCTCTACGGAAAATTCATGTTCCCCGATAATGATGACGAATTTCCCGGAAGTGCAGCCGGGGATATTGGAGCCATAAGAAATGCTTTTATCATGATGTACGCCGGGGTAAAAGACGTAAGGGTGCTCAACGGCGGTTTTCAGTCATGGGAAGATGCGGGCTTTGAGGTGAGCAGGGAAGATGTTCCGAAGCAGGCCGTAAAAGAGTTTGGGGTGAAGATTCCGGCGCATCCAGAGCTGGCCGTAGACGTGCCCGAAGCCAAGGAAATCATAGCTTCACCCGATGCCGAGCTGGTGTGTGTGCGCAGCTACCCCGAATATATTGGCGAGGTAAGCGGCTACAATTATATTGAAGCCAAAGGCCGTATTCCCGGAGCCATTTTTGCCGATTGTGGAAGCGATGCCTACCACATGGAAAACTATAGGAATGTAGACCACACCACCCGGGAATTCCACGAAATCATCGAAAACTGGGAACAAAACGGAATCACTCCCAATAAACATCTCGCCTTCTACTGCGGAACGGGCTGGCGCGGCAGTGAAGCCTGGTTCAACGCCTGGCTTTTGGGCTGGCCGCATGTTTCGGTTTATGACGGCGGCTGGTTTGAGTGGAGCAATGATCCCACCAATCCTTACGAAACAGGCGTACCCGAAACTGTTTAATAACAGATAATCAGGTCTCAGATAAATTAAAATTCCCAACCGCTCATGAAAACTGAGAAGGAAAAAATGTTGGCAGGAGAGCCTTACCAGGCCTTTGACCCTGTACTGGTTGCAGAAAGGCAGGCAGTTAAAGAACACATCTTTAAGTTCAACAACCTGCCTCCTTCCGAAGTAGAAAAACGGAATGAGATATTAAAGCAGCTTTTGGGGAGCATGGGAGACAACTACTATTTTGAGCCGCCTTTTCGCTGTGACTACGGCTATAATATTGAGATAGGGGATAATTTTTATACCAACTACAATCTCGTGGTGTTAGACTGCGCCAAAGTGAGCATCGGGGATTCTGTACTTATTGGCCCTAACGTGGGGATTTTTACTGCAGGACATCCGTTACACCACGAAATCAGAATTCAGGAATGGGAACATGCATATCCTATTTCCATTGGGAATAAGGTTTGGATTGGAGGGCAGGTAGTGATCAACCCGGGGGTAAGTATTGGGGAGAATTCGGTTATTGGTTCGGGCAGTGTGGTGACCAAAGATATTCCTTCCAATGTCTTTGCAGCCGGCAATCCGTGTAGAGTGATAAGAGCGATTACTGAAGAAGACAAAAATTCCTACCTGCCGCCTCAAAAAGCTTAGAAAAAGACTTTAGGAATTTCATCTGCCGTTACTCCCCAAATTACGGGTAATAAAAAGTAGATGATAAGAGTGATGATCAGAATAGACAACAGGTTCATCCAAATACCTGCCTTTGCCATGTCTTTTATGTTTAGGTGTCCCGACCCAAAGACCACTGCATTGGGAGGTGTAGCCACGGGCAACATAAAAGCGCATGATGCAGCTAAAGTGGCCGCTACAAGTAAAAAGTAAGGGTGAATATGCATTGCAAGCGCCATGGGAGCTAAAATGGGCAGTAGCATGGCGGTGGTTGCAAGGTTAGAAGTGACTTCGGTAAGAAAATTCACGGCCGTTACAAGTACCAGTACCAAAAGGATGAGAGGCAGGTTCTCAAGGCTGCTAAGCTGCCCTCCAATCCACACGGCTAGGCCGGTTTCCTCGAAAGCTTTTGCCAAAGCCATTCCTCCTCCAAAGAGAATGATGATCCCCCACGGAATTTTCACCGCATCTTCCCATACTAAAAGTCGGCCCTTATCTTTACCCGACGGCAGCATGAAGAGCACTATCCCGGCAAAAATGGCAATAATGGTGTCATCTATAAACGGGATTACAGGCTGTAATAAAAACGATCGGGTGATCCAGCCTAAAGCCGTGAGTATAAAAACAGCGAGCACCATTTTTTCCTGTCGGCTCATGGCTCCCAGTTCCTTCAGCAGTTTTGAAATCTCGGCTCTTCCTCCGGGGAGTTTCATGCCTTTTAGGTCAAAGGCAAATGTGGTGAGGTATTTCCAGGTGAGCGCCAGCAGCATTATGGAAATAGGCAACCCGAGTTTTATCCATTGGTAAAAGCTGATCTCAATTCCGTAGAATTTTTGAACCACCCCGGCCAGCACCAGGTTAGGCGGGGTTCCAATTAAAGTGGCAATTCCCCCAATAGAAGCGCTGTAAGCAATAGACAGCATGAGCGCCTTTCCAAAAATGGCTTTTTCATTGCGCTCTGTTTGTGGGTCATCCCATAACTGGGCAATGATCGCAGCCCCAATGGGCAGCATCATTACGGAAGTAGCCGTGTTGGAGATCCACATAGACAAAAAAGCCGTGGCTATCATAAATCCGAGGATGATCAGCTTTAAATTGGTACCAATAAGGCTTATAATGCTAAGGGCAATTCTTCGGTGCAGCTCCCACTTTTCAATCGCAATGGCAAGGAGAAAGCCTCCCAGGTAAAGAAAGACAAATTTATCTCCATAAGCCGCTGTGGTTGCACCAATAGATAAAGCTCCCGTAAGTGGGAACAGCACAATGGGCAGTAAGGCAGTAACTGCGATAGGCACCACTTCGCTCACCCACCAGAGTGCCATCCAGATGGTGACACACAACACCTCCCAGGCCAAGGGCGGCATAGATTGCGGGGGTGCTATTGCCTGTAGGGACAAATAAATTGCCGGCCCCAGGAAAAGCATGATCTTTTTAAAAGAGATCTTCATTTTAGATAAGCATTAATCTCAGGCAGAAAATACAGGCACAACCCCAACCTTCAGCACAATTCCTGCCAGCCTTCCGCTACTTTAAATTTATGAATTAAGGAGCAAAAATACTTCAGTAAAAGGCTATTTTTCAGCAATTAAGCTACGGAAAAATTTGAATTGCGATATTAAAATTCATTTTTCAACTGAAGCTCAGCATCCCGCAAATATTTGCTTCTGAAATCCATGAAACCAGAAGGGTAAAAAGTGCCGGTTACTGACAGTGGTCATAAAAAAGAGACTATAGTGTCCTTATTTTTGTTACCTAAACTGAAATTAGGAACCATGTTTTCAAAAGCCTGCGAGTATGCCATAAGGGCAACTATCTTTATTGCTTCAGAATCTGAGAAAGGGAGAAGGTCAAGCCTCAAAGACATTGCACGGGAGATTGATTCCCCCGAAGCTTTTACGGCAAAAACCCTTCAGAAGTTATCGCGCAGCGGCATCATCATTTCCACAAAAGGAGCCCATGGCGGTTTCCAGGTGGAAAAAGAAAAACTTGCAAGCATCAAAGTTTCCCAAATCGTGCTGGCTATAGATGGAGACAAAGTCTATACCCGCTGCAGCCTTGGGCTGCACAACTGCAGCGAAGACCACCCCTGCCCTTTTCACTCCCGTTTTAAGCCTGTGCGCAACAGCCTGAAGGAAGTCGTGGAAAAAACAAGCCTGCAGGATCTCACTACCGGACTGGTTTCGGGAGATACTTTTTTGAAAATTTGAATCCCCAGATGATAATTTATGACAGTAAGCACACCGCCTGAATTTACGTTACAAGAGGAACTGGCTCAACTAAAAAAAGAAAAGAATGCGGTAATCCTGGCACACTACTACCAGGAACCCGAAATACAGGAAGTTGCTGATTTTATTGGCGACTCACTCGAACTGGCAAAGAAAGCGGCTGAAACACCGGCCGATATCATCGTGTTTGCCGGGGTACATTTTATGGCTGAGACCGCAAAGATCCTGAACCCCTCAAAAAAGGTACTTTTACCCGACCTTAATGCCGGCTGCTCCCTTGCCGATAGTTGCCCGCCAAAAGCCTTCAGGGAATTGAAAAAGCAATATCCAGATCATGTAGTGGTGACCTACATTAACTGCTCGGCCGAAATAAAAACCCTTAGCGATATTGTTTGCACCTCTTCAAATGCCGAAAAGGTGATCAACTCCATTCCGCCCGAAAAGCCCATCATATTTGCGCCCGACAAGAACCTGGGAAAATACCTTATGCAGAAGACCGGCCGAAAAATGCTGCTGTGGGATGGTGCCTGCATAGTTCACGAAGCCTTTTCGCTTGATAAATTGCTGGAATTGTACGGGCAGCATCCTTCGGCAAAGATCATAGCGCACCCCGAATCTGAAGATCACATCTTAAAAGTGGCAAATTACATAGGCTCTACCTCGGGCATGCTCAACTTTGTTAAGAATACCGAACACGACACTTTTATCGTAGCCACCGAAGCCGGGATACTTCACCAAATGCAAAAAGATGTTCCCTGGAAAACGCTTATCCCGGCTCCTGCCAAAGAAGACAACACCTGCGCCTGCAGCGAATGTGCATTTATGAAAATGAACACCCTAGAAAAGCTTTACAACTGCCTCGCAGAAGAAACCCCCGAAATAACACTTTCTCAAGACCTTATGAAAAAGGCCCTGCGGCCCATTGAACGCATGTTAGAACTTTCTTAGATGACAACAGATGTACTGGTAATAGGATCGGGAGTGGCAGGCTTGAGCTTTGCCATAAAAATTGCAGAAGCCCGGCCAAGCGTTCGGGTTGCTGTTATTTCCAAAGAAAATATGCAGGTCTCCAACACCGCCCAGGCCCAGGGCGGCATTGCCGTGGTCTTAGACCGCGTGCAGGACAGTTTTGAGCTGCACGTGCAGGACACCATTGAAGCCGGGCGCAGACTCAATGATGCTGAAGTGGTTAAAATGGTGGTATCTCAGGCCCCCGAAAGACTTCTGGAACTCATGGCCTGGGGCACTTCTTTTGACTCCGGAAAGAACGGAATTCTCGAGCTGGGGCTGGAGGGCGGCCATTCCCGCCGCCGGATTGTGCACCATCGCGACCTTACCGGGTTTGAAATTCAGCGCAAGCTGATCTCTCATGCAAAATCGCTCCCCAATATCCACTTTTACGACCACTATTTTGTGGTAGACCTCCTGCTGAATGCCGAAAAAGACAGGTGTATGGGGATCTATGCATTGAATAAAATAACTTCAGAAAAAACCAGGATCACCTCAAAAATCACATTTTTGGCAAGCGGGGGTTGCGGGATGGTCTTTGGCAATACTACTAACCCAACTGTCGCCACGGGTGATGGCGTGGCAATGGCCTGGCGTGCCGGGGCGGCAGTAAAGAACATGAATTACATACAGTTTCACCCCACGGCCCTGTACGAAGCAGGTAAACACCCGCTTTTCCTTATTTCTGAAGCGGTTCGGGGTTTTGGAGCTTACGTGGTGAACCACAAAGGCAATAGGTTTCTCTATAAAACCGATTCGCGCGGAGAGCTCGCCACCCGCGATATAGTCTCTGAGGCCATAGTGAAAGAACTAAAAAATTCGGGAGAGAAACACGCATTCCTTGATTGCCGCCACCTCGACCAGGAAAAGTTTGCAGCCAAATTTCCCACTATAGTTTCCTACTGTAGCTCGATTGGGATCAACCTGGCCACAGAGCTTATCCCCATTGTACCCGCAGCCCATTACCAGTGCGGGGGCATTGAGGTAGACCGGCAGGCAAAGACTTCGGTGAAGCAGCTCTACGCCTCGGGAGAGTGCGTTCATACCGGTCTCCACGGTGCTAACCGGCTGGCATCAAATTCGCTGCTCGAGGCCCTCGTGTATTCACATGAAGCCTATAAAACCGTGACGCACGAACTGGACCTTCTCCCTGCTCCCCGGCATTTTGAGGAGATTTCGGAAGAGACCTCTTCGGAAGAAGCAGATGATGAGATCATTGCCAGCCTTAGGCAGCGGCTAAACGAGATTATGGATTATGACCTCCTGCATTCGGCGCCAAAAATGGCAAAATTAGAAGCCCTTGAAAAACTTCGGAATATGCAGGACATGCTGGAAAACTACCGGCCTTTCAATTTAGGCACAGTGGCCTTTTACGAACTTAGAAATATGGTGCAGATCGCCGTATTAATCCTGAATGATGCCATAGATCATTACCTCTCAAAAAAGGGAATTTCTGAAGGCATTTTTTAGAAGACCCCTTCAGCTGAAACAGATTTTAGTATACTTGTAAAAAATCAGCACCTGTAAAATGCCATTTGTAAGACGAAAAACAGCTTCTTCCATTAGAAAAGCTCACAGGTACCTTGGGATCTTTCTGGGAATCCAGTTTTTAATGTGGACCATTAGCGGAATGTACTTCAGCTGGACAGACATTGATGAGATTCACGGCGACCACTTCAGAAAAACCCGTTTACAAAATCCTGCATTTTCGGGGCTCACAGGAATTTCTGAACTGGCTCCCAGCCTGAACATCAACTCCCTTCAGCTAAAAGATATAGCAGGAGAACCTTATTACTGGGTCAACAATGAAAAACTAATCCACGCCCGAAGTGGAGCGCAAAAGCAGGAAGTTTCTGAAGAAGAAGCAGTAGAAATTGCTAGAAAACACATGCTCGACAGGATGAAGATCACTGGAATTGAAAAAATCACAAAAACCGGAGCTCATCATGAATACCGAGCTGGCCCCTTACCGGCTTACGTTATTTCATACGCCGGGCAGGATGAGGTAAAAGCCTACATTTCGGCCGCTGATGGCAGTTTTAAATCGGTACGCCATAAAGACTGGCGTTGGTTTGATTTTTTGTGGATGACCCACACGATGGATTACGACACCCGCGATAACTTTAACACGAATGTTTTACGCGCATTTTCCCTCCTGGGTTTAATCACCGTTTTAAGCGGTTTTCTTTTATGGTTCATTTCATCGACCAGCATGATGAAACTCTTTGGAAAGAAAACAAAAGTTCGCAAATAATAAAACGGCTTCTAAATTGAGAAACAGCTCCTTTTTGCTGCCAAGAAAAACTTCGGAAGAATTGGAATATACCCTAGCTTTTAAAAATTCCAAATATCACTCCTTTTTTTTCTGAAAATATTTCCTGATATGCCTTTTCACATACAGGAACCTCCCAATACCAATCAACAGAATTACAGGTGCAATCACAAGAAGGAAAATTCCGAGGTCGAACATCTCCTGCAGGGCTTCTACCCTTATAATTGCCACTCCCGAGCTCAACACCACGATAAAAGTCCTGAGGTACGCCAGGAAGGTGCGCTCATTGGCCATGCGGGTACGGTCTATTGCCAGCCAGTCACGGGTGATAAGATCTTCTTTAACCTGTACATTTTTCCGTGATGTCTTCATATTGCCGAACTTTGGGATCGCTTCAGTAAAAACAGTTTTTAAGGGACTTCAAGAGTGGATTTCTGAAACCTGAAACCCATTGACCATAAAGGTAAACATTAAGCCTCTCAAAAAGGGTAATTTCAGCTTAATTTAAGGAAGCACATGAAGATAGATGGACATAAAATGGCAAAAACTTCCCAGCAAAACGCACACGTGAAAAATTGCGTGGTTGTAGTTTATCCTGCTAATGCTGTAGAGTATTGCACCAACCGTGTATGCGAGTCCGCCGCCTAAAAGCCACCACAGGCCGGGCCCCGAAAGGTTTTCCATAAGGGGTTCAATGGCAAAAACGATCACCCAGCCCATACCAACGTAGAGCAAGGTAGAAAATATCTTAAAGCGGCCGGTGAAGAACAGCTTTAAGATTGTACCCAACAGGGCGATGGTCCACACCACGCCCAGGATGATCCAGCCTGTACGCCCCTGCAGCGTTACCAGGGCAAAAGGCGTGTAAGTGCCCGCGATAAGGATGAAAATTGCAATGTGGTCAAAGACTTTAAAAGTAAACCTTTTTCGAAGGTTTGTGGTGCTGTGATAAAGCGTGGAGGCCGAATAAAGCAGGATGAGCGAAGCCCCAAAAATGACAAAACTGAGGCACAATTTCGCATCATCAAATTTGAGGGCTTTAAAGATTAACAGAAAAAGCCCCACCACACTTAAAACCAGTCCGGCGGCATGGGTAATTACGTTTAAAAACTCCTCCCGGGGAGCGTAAAATCTAATCTTTACAGGCTTTTTCATGGGGGTTCATTCTTCCGTAAAAATACGCCTATCTGCGAGCTTTTTCAAGCGCTTCCCGATAACAATCGACAGAAATTTCTTTCGAGTATCAACACCCTTAGCAGTAAATTCTCGATGAAAAACAATTTTAAGCAGGTAACCGACTTAAAATGAAGAAAAAAACTTGCAGAATAATTTTTTTAGCTTAATTTAGCTTCCTCATTTTCAGACTACTTAGCGTCTATGGATCTAATCACAACTCTAGTTGCTTTAGAAGTAATTGCCTCTAAATTCCTACTTTCTTACATCGCATCCTTTTCATCGGCTACTTCTTATGAAGAGAACAACCCGCTACTTAGGTTCGTGTTTAGAAAGCTGAAAGTTGATGACGACCAGTGGATTTCCTTCTTTTGCACGGTACTTCTTGTCGGGGTTTCTTTGTACCTGCTCAGTTCGGTTTATACTGCGCCTGCTTATGCTGCAATGTTCATTCTGGCAGGCTTTTACACTACCGTACTCAACCTTGGCGCAGCCCACGGCAGTTATTTTCAAAAGACCAACTTTATTACCCGCAGATTATTGAGGTAACTTTTGAAGGATTTTTCTTCGGAAAAATTTCCAATTATTTCAGCTGAAGATGTAAGCTTCAGAAATAAGGGCTGCCAAAAATGGCATTTTCAGCCGGAAGTTTTTCCGAAGAGAACCGCATCTAAAAGCTGAAATTCATCTTCCGAAGAAAAAGCACGCACAGCCTGAACCCTGTTATTTTGAAGCAGTTTTGTGGGCGGGATTAGCTTCAAAAGGTGGTTTTCTCGCGGTAAAAAGCCCTGCTCCTATCTCAAAAATTCCCAGCACCAAGAAAGGCCAGATGAGTTGATCTGAAAATCCAAAAAGCCAGGGAGAGACGGCCAGCAGCAAGCCGCCCAAAATATCAAGCACCAGGTGGGTTTTCATGGCCAGGATTTTGAGCAAGCCCAGTTCATAATCTGTGATAAGGCTGTAGAGAATCACTCCCGCGCCCAAAATGACGAGTAAAGTGGAAGCTGCCTCGGGAATTACCGGGTGTAACGGCAGCAATATTAACAGGAGGCCCATAAGATAATCGAGGTAAGCGTGAACTTTTGTACTTAGCATAAGGTTCTGTTTTTTTTTGATTTACAACCTCAATTTCAGAAGTTTATCTATAAAAAACTAATAACTTAACAGAACTTTGTAATGCTGAAAAAAGAATATTTTGAAGTAAAATTTTACATCCGAAGTTTATGAAAGCCAGAATTTATCTTTCCAGGCTTCTTCAGAAAAAGAGATATTAGCGTGGTATTTTTTCAGGATTTCAAGATCATCTGCGTGAAGGTTTTGAGCAAGTTCTTTGTACAAAACCCGCTCTTCAAACCTGATGTAGGTAGCCAGTTCTTCTTCCAGTAAATTGAGCACCCTTTCGTTATCACAATCGCAACTAAGCAGTTTATGGATGCGCCTGTGATTGGCCAGGGCTTTTTTAACGCGCACATTGTTGCCCAAAAGAGGGAAAATGTGCTGCTCTTCCAGTTCAAAATGAGGGTCTAGAAAATTAGTTTTAAACCAGTTGGTATAAGTTCTTATCCGCTTTTTTGGAATATTGTTTCGCAGGCCAATCCTGATGTTTTCACAGAGCTGAAGTACCTGCCGGTGTTCTGCGGACAAAGGCTCTAAAGCCGGGTATTTTGCTGCCATCTTATTATTTTTTGCGATTCCAGAAATGATCCTGCCAGTCATCGTCGGAAAAAGGCTGGGCGTGATGCTCTCTTTCAATTTCCTCAAATTGCCCTGGGCTTGCTATTTTTTGAACCTCATTGAACACCACGCGCTCTTCAAACCTTATATGTTTATCAAGCTCTTCTTCAATGAGGCTCAGCGATTTTAGAATATGGATTTTTTGATCAAAGAGCCTCCTCAACCTGCGGTGCTCGGCCAAAGCTCGTTTTACCAACAGGTCTTCACTGCCTAACACCGGAAAAACGAACTTTTCTTCAGCTTCAAAATGCGGATACAGGTATTCGTTCTTAAACCAGTCGGTATAACTTTTCATGCGCCGGGGTTCAATATTTAGCTTTATTCCCTGCCGTATCTTCCAGGTGAGCAGCAGGCCGTGGTGGTGGTCGCGACTAAGGGGTTTGAGTGATTCGTGGCGTTTTATGGGTTTCTTTTTTTCCATAGCTTGTGGTTGGGATAAAATTTATACTTAACTGAATCCTTCAGCATTATTTTGGCTGCTTCGGAAACTTTCAAATGTTTTTGAGCTTCAGAAATGAAGATCAAAATCTTAATTAGGACAAATATGTCCAATTAAAAACAACTCACTTATGAGGCGGGTCATATTCAGCCTAATGCGTCTTAGCCTGAAGTATTTACAACAAGTAAAGTGAAAGTTTTAAATTCCCAGCTTTTCCAGGAATGGTTTTTTCTGGGCCTTGCTGGTATGAAGGAGTCGGCCGTCGGCCATTTTTGCATCAATTTCACCATATTCAGAATGCACCAGCTCTTTCACGTGATCAAGGTTGACAATTGCAGAACGATGAATTCTGAAGAACAGGTTGGGATCGAGGATTTCGTCAAGGGCACAGAGGGATTCCCTGAGCAAATATTTGTGGTTCGGAGTGTAAATTTCGGCATAACAGCCCGAGGATATGATGTACAGAATATCCCGTGGATCTAACAGAATGGTGGTATTTCCCTGCTTCACCGGGATTTTAAAGATTGTGCCGGTAGAGCGGTTGTTGTAAAAACCCAGCAGATTCTGGATCTTTTCGTCTATGTCTAATTCTTTGGGCAGCCCCGTATTTAATATTTTTGAAACGGTTTTATAGAACCGCTCTTCTTTAAAAGGTTTTAAGAGCAGATCGCAGGCATTGGCGTCAAAAGCTTTACAGGCATCGGGAGTATTAGCAGAGAGAAGGATGATGACCGGCCGGGGAACAATCCTAATTTTATCGAGCACACTAAAGCCGTCCATATCTTTAAGCTCCAAATCCAGAAAAATCACCTGGGGTTTTAGGGAGTTGATTTGCTCAACGGCAGATATTCCACTAGAACATTCTCCCAAAACTTCTATTTCCGGAACCTTGTTGAGAAGGTTGATCACCCGCTTTCTCGCGAGGGCTTCATCGTCTATTATTAAAGCTTTCAAAGGGCGAAGCTTTTTTGAAATTACTTCTTCAAATTTACGTTTTTTGCCCCTAAAATGGAAGAAACAGGACAGAAAAAACCTTTTAATTTTGCCCTTTTTGGCTGTTAAAAATCAAAGAATATGTAGTGCTAAACCTGGAACTTACAGCGTAATCGTTGCACGGGAAAAGGGGCTAGATAACTTCGCCTGCCTAACGGCAGGCAGGCTGCAAGAACCCCTTGCCTCCTGTAAAGTTTATTTAACTCGACAATACTGATAAAAAATTTGAGACTGTCAAAAAAGCCATTCACACCCCTTCATCCCTGCTATTGCAGAGACCCTGCACCTTTACAGGTGCAAAATGAATTTCTTCTTTGGCAGTCTCTATTCGAGCCTCAACTATCAACTTTTAAATGCTCGCAACTTCTACAGCTTCTGAGTCGTTTACAGCTATTTTCAGGTTTTGTACCTCATCACCTTTTTCAAGACGGATTTTGTAGTATTCTTCCTGCACAATTCCTTTTCTACCTTTTGCAACATGCACATTACGGGTCATGTTCCAGCCTTTATACTGACGGTAAACTTCCTTTTGCAGATCTATAGGCAAAAGCACATCTTTTAACCTGTAGGAAAGCATGAGGAGATTTCCTTCCTTGCAGTATTTGGCCTTCATTTTACCTTTGGTACTTTTTATCTCTAACTGGTAATGTCTGTTCTTATCATCCCGAACGAGATCAAGAAAAGCTTCTATATTACAATGTTTTTCGAGAAAAGCGACGGGGTCTTCTTCAAATTCTCCTGCGTATTTTTCTTCAACTTTAAATATGTAATCGGCCCCGTCTACGGTAACTTCCGGTAACAAAGGCTCGAATCCCACACGGGCTTCACCCAGTTCGGTAAATTGCGCGTTAAGGATTCCTGCCCACATTAAAACGACAAGGGAAATAAAAAATCTTTTCATGACAACAGCTTTAAATGGTTACTATTACAACGTTTTCGCTTTAGCTTTTTAACGTTAGAATTTTGGGCAAATTTACGGCAGAAAACGCCCTTTTTGAGGGCTAATGATATCAACAGCCCGAAAGCTGTAACCGGTAACCACAAAGAGTATATGAAAATTGAATTAACGAAAACGAATTCGTGGATAAAAAAAACAAGTTCTACAGGGCCGGCAAATACTCCTTTTTTTAAAAAAAAATTTTCAAGGAAGCTCTTTTCAGGATTAAAAACTGAGATATGATTCTGCTAATTTACGGAGGCTTTAGATTTAACCTTCAGCCACTTTTTCTTTGCTGGCTTAGACCTTTAAACAAGAAAAGCGATGCCTTCGCACCGCTTTTTAAACTTGTCGGGATGACAGGATTTGAACCTGCGACCCTACGCCCCCCAGACGTATACGCTACCGGACTGCGCCACATCCCGAATTGGAAGTGCAAATTAAGCAGCTTATTTCCAATTTTCAAAGGGAAAATGAGCTTTTTCCAAGTCTTTCTTTTCACTGTACTAATTATAGATCGCAAATGAACAGAAAATGAGGCCAGTACTCACGGCAGGCTTTTGTGTCATTTTTAATTCGTATTCAAAATTTTGCCTTAGTTTAGCTTCTTTGTCTAAAGAAGCCTCCCAATATGAAGAAGTACTTCGTTTTTTTCCTGTTGATTTTCCTTCAGCATTCCTGCAAAAGTCCGAAAGAACCTCAAACTTTATCCATTTCAGCAGAAAGCGGCTTAATTGCCGAACATGCAATGGTTGTTTCGGCACGCAAAGAAGCTTCAGAAATAGGCCTGGAGATCATTAAACAGGGTGGTAATGCCTTTGATGCCATGGTGGCTACAGAGATGGCTTTGGCGGTGGCATATCCATACGCGGGTAATCTTGGAGGTGGCGGCTTCATGGTGTACCGGCTCAACAATGGCGAATCTGGCGCCCTCGATTTTCGGGAAAAAGCCCCACTGCGCTCTCACCGGAATATGTACCTGGACAGCATTGGGAAGGTAGCTCCTCAAAAAAGCCGTTTTGGGAGCATGGCTGTGGGAGTGCCGGGAACTGTGGCCGGAATTTTTGCCGTACATGAAAAATTTGGCAGCCTGCCCATGAAACACATCCTGGCACCGGTGATCAAACTGGCGCAAACTGGCTTTGTGGTCACTCCTAAACAGGCAGCTTCTCTCGCGCAGCACAAAAATGCCATCGTTAAAGCCAATCATCAAAATATACTTTTCGCCAAAGCTCATGATGCAGGAGACAGCATAAAAAATCCTGCTTTGGCTGCAACCCTTAAAAGACTTGCTGCAAATGGCAGGGAAGAATTCTATTCGGGTGAAACTGCGAAAAAATTAGTGCAATTTCTTCAAAAGAAAGGCGGAATCATCAGCATGGAAGATCTTGCCGCTTACCATGTAAAATGGCGTGATCCTGTAATCTTCCAATATGATGACCTTAGGGTGCTCTCCATGTCTCCTCCCTCAAGTGGCGGCATTGTGATGGGACAAATCATGAAGATGATTGAACCTTATCCGCTGCACGAGTATGGGCATAATTCAGTAAAAGCCATTCAGGTACTCACGGAAGCAGAACGAAGAGCCTATGCCGATAGAAGTTTTTTCCTGGGGGATCCCGATTTTGTTGAAATCCCCACAGAAAACCTTCTGAGTGATGAGTACCTGAATGAACGCATGAGCAGCTTCAGCTTTAAAAAAGCAACTCCTTCCGAAGAAATTGGCCACGGAAATATTCAGCTTACAGAAAGTATGGAAACCACCCACTACTCTATTGTTGATGCCGAAGGGAACGCGGTTTCGGTCACTACTACCTTAAACGGGGCCTACGGGTCGAAACTTTATGTAGATGAACTGGGCTTTTTTCTCAATAATGAAATGGACGATTTTAGCGCAAAACCGGGAGTGCCTAATATGTTTGGGCTCATTGGGGCCGAAGCCAATGCCATAGCCCCCGAAAAGAGAATGCTTAGCTCCATGACGCCTACTATAGTTGAAAAAGAAGGCCGGCTGTGGATGGTTCTTGGTTCTCCGGGAGGTTCTACTATTATCACCTCGGTAATGCAAACCATTCTGAATGTTTCTGAGTTTGGCATGGGTATGCAGCAGGCGGTGAATGCGCCGCGTTTCCACCACCAGTGGCTACCCGATGAAGTGCGTTTTGAACCCCATGCTTTCTCCGAAACCACCCTCGGTTCCCTGCGCAAAAAGGGCTATCATATTGAAGTGGGAGAATCGACCATTATAGGCAAAGTAGACGCCATACTGGTCTTGCCAAGCGGCAAACTCGAAGCCGGAGCCGATCGCCGCGGGGATGATGCAGCAGCAGGTTTTTAAAGCCTTATCGTTGAGTTTATCAAATATTAATGGGCTACGGAAATTAGAGTGGAGTCAAGGAACTAATGCAACTACACCCGAAGCTATAAAAGTTTTTTTAAAACTGTGCAAAACCCAAAGGTTTTAAATATTTTCACAGAGTAGTTTATAAATACATACATTGAATAAGAAGAAAATTTACTTCAGTAAAAAACACTAACTGTATTTTTCACAACAACAACAACAGCTTACACAGTAAAATGAATAAAATTCAGGTCGGTTTTTTAATGTCTTATGATTACCGGTTACTCAAAACCTCCCTTCCATTGGTGTACAGCGACGCCGATGCTATCTTCATTGCACTCGATAAGGATTTAAGAACCTGGACGGGCAGCAAATTTGAGGTTGAAAATGCCTTTTTTGACTGGCTTGATACTTTCGACACAGAAAATAAGATCAGTATTTACAGGGATGATTTTTTCCTGCCTAACCTCTCACCTATGGAAAATGAGGTAAGAGAACGAAAACTGCTCGCGTCAAAAATGGGAATTGGAAACTGGCTTATCCAAATAGATGCTGATGAGTATTTCGTTGATTTTAAAAATTTTGCTGAAGCCCTGAGATTGCGCAACTCTTATCTCAAAAACCCCAAAAAGAACCAGATCCAGATTGCAGGTTACTACATCAACCTTTATAAATACACCGAAAAAGGCATTTTATATGTATCAAAAGCCCGAAATCAAAAATTCGCCACCAATTATCCCAGTTACCGGACCGGAAGAAACACCAGGCAAAGGGTGATCTACGTTCCGAACATTGTGATACACGAATGCCTGTCGCGAACCGAAGAGGAAATCAAAACAAAATTTACCAACTGGGGCCATTCCCACCAGGTAAATACAGAAGCTTTTCTCGCAAAGTGGAAAAAGATCAACGCATCTAATTACAGGGAATTTGAAGATCTTTTTTATCTCGAACCCGAAAAGTGGAAAAGGCTCGATTATACAGAAGGTGAGAATATGACTGAAATTATTTCAAACCTCAACTCCTTAGAATTATTACCCTCCAAAACCCACATTTTAAGCAAGAATTTTGGACAGTGGTTTAAATTCTTATTTTAAACAAAACTCTTCTCATACCTGAAAACATGACATTAAAAAAACAATTTATTACATTGCTCGCGTTCAGCGCACTAAGTTGCCTTTCTCCAAAAAAGGAAACCTTTAAAGATCATGCTCCGGGGATCAGGGTTGTTGGTGCGATGAGAAATGTAATGCACAAAGGCGATATGACCGATAAGGTTGCGCTGGATACGATTTCCAGCCGAAAAGGCCTTTACGGGCTTGGCCCTCTTAGCCATCTTAAGGGGGAACTGCTTATCAACAACGGGAAAAGCTATATTTCAAAAGTTTCTGAAAATTGGGGTATGGAAGTGACGCAAAGCTACAAGGCGGCGTCGCCCTTCTTTGTGTATGCAAAGGTCGAGGAATGGGAAGAAATAATATTGCCCCACACTATTACAACAATTAAGGATGTGGAAAAATTCATTGAGGAAAAAACATCCAAAACTACTGCAGCTTTTGCCTTTAAACTGGAAGGAGAAGTAGCCTATGCAAGAATCCATGTGCTAAACCTGCCCGAAGGAACAAAGGTTTCGTCCCCGTCCGAAGCCCACCAGGGGCAAATTGATTATGAAATAAAGGATGAGGAAGCCGAAATTGTGGGCTTTTATTCTACTTCCCACCAGGGGGTTTTTACGCATCACGATTCTAATGTACACATGCACCTAATTACTGCCAATGAGCGAAAAATGGGCCATTTGGATGACCTCAGGATCAAGAAGATGAAGTTGTATCTTCCTGCTGAAAGTTAGCCTGAACACCTGTAAATTTTCTGAAAAAGTTTCAGGAATACCTGTCAAAAGGGCCATTTCTGGCTCCTGTTTTTAGTTTCCGTTAGTAGTAAAACAACCCTCGGTGGCCCAGGAAGAAGCGGGCTTTGAATTGGGGTACCATTCTGTGGCGGCCGGCTCTTCATGAGGATTTAAAAAGCCAGATTGCCCTCCTCCTTTTGCACTGGCGGCAGCCTCATTCTGATTCGTGTCAACACAAAAAAGGGAACAAAAAAGGGCAGTAATTACAGCAACAATAAACTTTTCCATCAGTCTGGAATTTGGAATTAACATTTGTTTGCCGTAGGGAAGCGAGCCAAATGTAACAATTAACTTTTTATTAGGAAAACGGATTTCCGTATAAGGTGTCAAAAATGAGCTTTTTAGGAATTATTTTTTAAAGAACAACTGTAGTATCTCATCAGAACACAACTTTCCCGCGTCTTCAGGATATACTTCAGCTATCTGTTAGAAGTTAATCTCCTTCAGTATTGCTGAATTTTTTACTGAATAAAAATCGGTTCTGATACTTCGGAAATTCATCCGGTTACAGGCATTTTCTGGCAGCGGAACTTTTTCCGAAGAAAAATTTTTCAAGAGGGCTTTTTCAATCTGAAGTATTTATCGTAATATTACAATGAATATAAAAAGCGTTTTTCCAAACTATATAAATATGAACAGAGATCAGGAATTAAAGAATTCGGTGAGAGAGCGGTACGCAAAAATTGCCGAACAGGGAAAAGCAGAGAACGCTGCTTCCTGCTGCGGTGCCACAACACCATCGAACAAGGTCTACAATATTATGATGGACGATTACACCGGAACCGGCGGGTATGTTGAAGAGGCCGACCTGGGCCTTGGCTGCGGACTCCCCACCCAATATGCGGGTATTAAAAAAGGCGATACCGTGATAGACCTTGGGTCGGGTGCCGGAAACGACTGCTTTGTAGCCCGTCACGAGACCGGGCCAGAAGGTAAAGTGATTGGGATTGATTTTACTCCTGCAATGATCGCTAAAGCCCGCACCAATGCCGATAAACTTGGTTTTAACAATGTGGAGTTCAGAGAAGGAGATATTGACAACATGCCTGTGAACGAAAACAGCGCCGATGTGATTGTAAGCAACTGCGTTCTCAACCTGGTGCCCGATAAACCTAAGGTAATTAAAGAGATCTACAGAGTTTTAAAGCCCGGAGGTCACTTCAGCATTTCGGATATTGTACTGGTAGGTGAACTTCCCGGTGCACTTCGCGAAGATGCCGAAATGTATGCCGGCTGTGTGGCCGGGGCCATTCAAAAAGAAGATTACCTGCAGCACATAAAGGATGCAGGTTTCAAAAATGTCATTCTTCAGAAAGAAAAAACCATCACTATCCCAGATGACATTCTTGGGAAATACCTTTCAGCACAAGAAATAGGAGAATTTAATAAAGGAGCAACGGGCATCTTTAGTATTACGGTTTATGCAGAAAAACCGGGTGCTGTAAAAGATAAACCGAAATTAAAAATGGCAGACCTGCAATCGCAGGGAGCATGTTGTACTCCCGATTCTGGTTGTTGCTGATAATGAAAATCTGCGCAGAATGCTCATATTTTGCGCAGATTTTGATCTTTTTTAAGATTGATCGGCCACACTTTTCACCCTTTCGGCAGTATCAGATTTTGACAGCGTGAGCCGCACAATACTGTCTTCCTCGGCCTTGAGATCGTGAGGTATATCGCCTTCCAGGGAAAGAAGGTCTCCTTTACGTATGCGGTGCAATTCGCCGTTCACTCCAAAATTTATGGCACCCTCAAAAAGTTCCACCACAATGGGATAAGGAGTTTTATGTTCTTTCATGACCTGGCCTTTTTTCATAGCTATTCTTATTTCCCTGCTGCTATCGGTATCCAGCAGTACCTTTACCGCAGGTTTTTGATCATTGTATTCGAGATCTTTAAGTAAAGAAGCAGTTTTCATAGTTTATTTTTTCAGTTTAATTCTGAAAGTACAAAAACTTCAGGAGAAGCCGGAATTTAAACAGCATGCTAACATTTATTTCTGATTTCAATACTTCAGCAGAAGGTATTTTCCTGTGAATTTATTCAGCTTCAGTATCTCTGAAATTCAAAAGAACAAATCAATTTTTTTCAGAAACAGCAATAAAAAAACCGCTTAAAAATGACATTTTAAGCGGTTCTTCCGAAGAAATTTTTTCTACTACAGTTTTCTAAGGCCTCTGGTTTCAGATTTATCTGCTTCCATGATGCTGATGGCGTATCCACCACCCGCAGCCGAACGCTGAGATAACTTAGACTTGTTGTTCACCACAACCTTCTTAATTTCGTATGCCTGCGGATTATCTTTGTAATGCGCATTTTTAGCATCTGAATAAATCGTGGCGATATAGGTTTTGCCGGCATCGAGGAAATCAAATTTGATTTTTGAAGTGCGTGGAGTCTCACCGTTCACATTCCCCACAAACCAGTCATTGGTCCCTTTTTCTTTCCTGGCAATGGTGATATAATCTCCCGGCTCTGCCTCAAGATAAAGGCTTTTTTGCCAATCCATCCCCACATCTTTTATAAACTGAAATGCATCGGGGAAACGCTCGTAATTTTCGGGAAGATCTGCGGCCATTTGCAGTGGGGAGTACATGGTAACGTACAAGGCCAACTGATTGGCGATAGTGCTGTTCACCCAGGAATCATTCTCAGGGTTTACCTTACTAATGTCCATTTCGAATATGCCGGGAGTATAATCCATAGGGCCACCTATCAACCTGGTGAATGGCAAAACGGTTACGTGGTTTGGCTTGGAACCGCCAAAAGCCTGGTACTCGGTACCGCGGGCAGATTCGTTTGCAATAAGGTTTGGCCAGGTTCGGGCAATTCCCGTAGGCCTCACCGCCTCGTGTGCATTCACCATGATCTCATAATCGGCTGCTTTTTCAATGGCATATTGATAATGATCTACCAGCCACTGGCTGTAATGGTTCTCCCCTCTTGGTAAAATATCGCCTACATACCCGCTTTTTACAGCATTGTAGCCGTGGTCTTTCATGAACTGGTATGCAGAATCGAGGTGACGCTCATAATTTCTTACAGAAGAAGAAGTCTCGTGGTGCATGATCATTTCAACACCTTTACTTTTGGCATAATCGCGTATTTCTTCCAGATCGAAATCGGGATAAGGCGTCATGAAATCAAAAACGTAATCTTTTGAATTTCCAAACCAGTCTTCCCAGCCAATGTTCCAGCCCTCTACGAGCACTCCGTCAAAGCCGTGCTTCGCGGCAAAATCAATATACCGTTTTACATTCCTGGTAGTAGCCCCGTGGGTATCGTTGGGAGTGGCATTTTCAAAATCGGTCTCCCCAAGCTTTACAGCAGGAAAATCGTTGGTGTAGTGCCAGGAACTTTTCCCGGTGATCATTTCCCACCACACACCTACATATTTCACTGGCCTGATCCAGGAAGTATCGTCAATAGCCACAGGATCATTAAGATTGTAGGTCATTCTTGAAGCCAGGATATCACGGGCATCATCACTTACAATAATTGTTCTCCAGGGCGTTTTCCCCGGCGCGATCATATAGGCTTTATTTCCGGTTACATCGGGGGTAAGCCATGATTCAAAGGTCATGTTCTCATCATCAAGATCGAGGTGCATGGCCGGGTAATCAAGCAAAGCAGCTTCGTGCAGGTTGATATAGAGTCCGTCATCAGTTCGCAGTAAAAGCGAGGTTTGCACGCCGGTATCCGAAAATGAGGTTTGGGAAAGGTTGTCTGTAATCGAATTGGCCATGAGGCCCCTAATCTCGCTCAATTTTGACTCGGTGTAATCGTATTCCTGGGTATCGTAATCTCCCGGAATCCAAAAAGCGGTGTGATCTCCTGTCATGGCAAACTGGGTTTTTTCATCTTCCACGATGAAATGCCCAAGGTTTTCCTGCTGCGGAAATTCATACCTGAACCCGAGACCATCATTAAATACCCTGAACCTGATAATCATTTCACGACTAGTAGGTTTTTGGTTAAGTACTACGGCAAGCTCGTTATAGGTATTTTGAATTTCACTTTCTTCCCCCCAAACCGGCTCCCAGCTCTCGTCAAAAGTTGATTCTTCACGTTCAATCACTTCAAAATCATTGAGGAGCGAGTTCTCGTCATCTTTAATTTTAAAACCGAGTTTACTCGATTTAACAACAGGTTTGCCTTTATAGGAAAGGCTATATGTGGGAGTACCGTCTTTAAGCAACTCAAATTGCATTTGCACCTCCCCATTGGGGGAAGCTATTTTTTGAGCTACTGCCAGTGCGGTACAACTTAACCAGAGGCAGGAAAGCATTAGTAACTGCTTCATCTTCAATTTTCTCATTTTATAATATTAATCGTTGATTTGAGAGACAAATATAAAGCTTCTTATATAGAAGAAATGCCTGCTTCCTCAACTTAACACATTAAAAAAACAGGCTGTTTAAAAAGCTCTGGGATGCTGAAATTTAAGGTTGGCAGCATACAAAAAGTCCTTTTAAACAGCCTGTAGTACTAATTGCTATTGCTACAATTAATTACCTGTGTTTGGGGTTTGGTTTTCGTAAAACTAAACAGCTTCGGACTAAAATTGAGCATTACCCAGGCCCAATTCTGAACTCTTCCACTGTCACCTCCTTTTAAGACTTCCAGCGAATCACCTCCAAACATTTGGGAGTACCCAAAACTGATACCAAAATCTTTTCTGAATTTATACCCGGCTGAAAGGTCTATTTCGGTGCCAAGGTAGCTATCCTGTTCGTTTCCGGCGGCATCAACAACTTTTGCTGCGGAAGAGAAAACATGTGGCATTAGGGAGAATTCAAATTTTGGTGTGATATAGGAAAACTTTCCGTAGAGATCAAGCAAACCTACCGTATTCTGGTGGTTCCCCACGTAGAAATAATCCATATGGCCGTTAAAGGCATGATTGGTTCCAAAAAGTGGCGTAAAAGATTTAATTTCTCCCGAAGTATCATCCATATCGGTACCTGAAAGGTATTCGCCACCCAAACCTGCTCGCCAGTTTTCTGAGACTTTATAGTGTACATCAAGGCCCGCATACCAGGCAGAAACATCACGATTGGTTCGGCTGCCGGCCTGGCCGTACGCGCCCACATTACCGTAAAATTTCCCGGAGACAAAGTTGTGAAAAGCCCCAAAAGTCTGGATGTAATCTGTTTCACGGTCGGCTTGTGGCGTATCAAATTCGTAGCCGGCATTCATCAGCAAAAAGCTAAAACCAACATTATTAACGTCCATATGGTACCAGGCCATTTGCAGGTTTTGATAAGAATTTACGCGGTAAGGAGCATCAATAAGGCTCTCTGCCTCGGCATTGTAAGCCGCAGCTATATCGAGCCTGTGTTTATGGGCGGGCTTCCAGGAAAGCAAAACCGCATCATGGCTTTGCCCCTGCTGTGCCCAGTCTACCTGCCCAAGGATTCTCTGATTGTCGTAAGATAGGACCTGCCGGCCTGCCCGGAACAGGAAATTTTCACTCACCTGGTACTGCCCGTAGGCTTCAAAAACTGAAAATGCGTTCCTGTCTTCAAGGCGCATGCTGGGAGAATCTCCCCATACGCCCACGCTCTGGCCAGAAAATTTTACCGTAAGTGCCTCATCCCGATATCCCAAAGTGATGCGGCTACGCTGGGAAACCTGCGCGGCAGCATCGGTGTTTTCTGGTAAGAGGGTTTTATATCCGTTGCGGTATTCAAAGCGGGGCCTCACCTGTAAATCGGCATCAAAAGTTTGTGCTGAAGAAGAAAGATAGATGAAAAGTGCTGTAAAAAGCAGAAGGCTGCGTTTCATGGGATTTTAATTTTATTCCACAAAACAAGACAAAGTTATCCTAATTTATTATGACTTCGCTCATACTCCAGCTGCCCCTAAATATTTTAGTGCTCAAAAAAGCTAAAAATGCCATCAATTCTTCGGAAGTTTTCTCAAAACTTATGGATTTCAATTCCTTCTGAAGCTTAAACCACATTTGACCAGGTGGTGACCCGAATTTATTCCGCAGAAAATATCACCTTTCAAAAATGCCATTTTTGACAGGGTACCCGAAACTGATGTATCACACTAATTTTTAGAAATATATGATTTAAAATTGTGACATCAGCAATCAGAAAAATAGTTAGACGCCTAAGGTGTCAAAAATGTGAAAAAACCCTGTTGATTTTTAACTTTGATCTCTTGCTGGCGGTAGTTTTCTACAATTTCATCGTCAACATGAACATCCTTGCCTTTCCACTTGAGGCGCATCGTTTTCACCTTCTGTAAATCGGCAAAATCTTCAAGTTTCTTCCCGGAATTCCTTCCGTTTAAATGATCTTGGATATAAAGTTTGAATTCTTCCCTCTTTTCATTGCGAACGGTTACCAGTTCAAAATGACCGTCGCCAGTCTCTGCATTGGGCGCAAGCTCGATATTGGGGCCAATATACCTGATGTTCATAAGTTCAACAAGAAGGAATTTTCCTGTTATTTCGTGGTCATCTGCAATAATGATGGCTTCCCGGGCTTCGTAAGTTTCAATAAGCTTCAGCAATTCTTTTAAGGACCTGGTAATTTCATCCTGTTTCTCATCATCGCCAAGGGCTTTCATGGTTCGTACCAGCTTTGGAAAAATGCCACATCCGATTCCCTCTATGAAAAAATGTGCTTCTTCAAGACCTTCAACCATCCCAATATCAAAACCTGTTTTGGAGGTTTGCGCCTCGATCGCTTCTTCGGAAGCCTTTAAATTAAAGGTAGTGGCAATATTATTGGCGGTCCCGTAAGGCAGCACCTGCACCGGCACCTGCTGCAGCTCACTGTCTTTGGCCTCGATCATGAGCTGGGTAAACTTCTGCACCGTACCATCTCCCCCGGCCACAAAAATGACTTCTGCTTTCTTTTTTAAAAACTGCTTCAGAAGCAGATCATCTGTCGAGAAATATGACACTTCATAACCCGCCTCTTCTATCTTGTTTATGAGATCATCCTTTTCGTGGTTTCCATCCCCGGCGGTGGGATTATGAACGAGAATAGCTTTTTTCATCTTGTATCTTTCAGTAAATATAAGATGCCGACAGGAGAGAAAAAGGCATGTTAACACAGACTTATAATTCTGGCGTTTTATGTTATGCCAAAGTTTTGTAATTTCAGAAATAAGATAAAAAAAAGGAAAGCATTATGAAAATACTGGTAACCAATGACGACGGAATTTACAGTCCCGGCCTTATGTGCCTGGCAAAATGCGCTTCAAAATACGGCGAGGTCATAGTAATGGCGCCCGATGTGGAACAATCATCAATGGGACAGGCCATCACATCGGCCCGGCCCATTACCTACAAAAAATCACCCATACATTTTGAAGGCATGGAGGCTTACCGGGTAAGTGGAACTCCCGCCGATTGTGTGGCTTTGGGAACGCATTTATTTGACGATATAGACATAGTGCTTTCAGGGATTAACATAGGCTCAAATTTGGGGAATTCGGCCTGGCATTCAGGGACACTTTCGGCTGCGCGGCAGGCTGTTTTATTCGGAATTCGCGGAATTGCGCTGAGCGTGTCGGTGGGTGAAGGCGAACCCGATTTTGACAAGCTGGAACCTTTTGTTGTAGCTTCCCTGAAGGAAGTGATGCACGAATCTTCAATGGAACTGCTCAACATCAACTTTCCAAGAAACCCCGAAGGCGAGATTGTTTGGACCTGCCAGTCTATAAGGCATTACGACGGAAAAGTTGTTAGGCAGGAAGACCCTATGGGCCGCGAACACTACTGGTTCACCGTTTTTCCAATTGAAGAAGTGGAAGAAGGTACCGACCGCTGGGCCATTAAAAATGGCAAAACCAGCATCACTCCCATGATCCTCGATCTTACCGATAAAAAGGTACACCAGGCAAAGAACGGCAAGTGATACCACCTTCTTCGGAACTGTCTCAAAACTTCCTTTCAAAAATACCATTTTTGAAAGGAAGTTCTACCGGTAAAGAATAAGGTCTCTATTGAAAATGTATTTTCTAATCAATTATTGTTTTTCATTCCACTCTCTTAATTAAACTTCCACCAGTCAAAATAAAATAAATTTTTCTCTCCTCTGAAGACAAAATACAGGTCATGAACTCCTTGAATGTTTTTAATTACCGGTGCTGTAAATGTACTCCAAATCCCCTCTTCCCTTGTGGTATTTATCTCGACTGTTGCAATCACGGACCCGTCAATTTTATCAGCCCGTATTTCAATCCTGCCTCCATAAATTGGTGAAACACTAACTTCTACCGATTGAGCACCATCAGCAAAATTAACGCCCTGCACTTTTATATAATCACCATGATTGATTGCAGTAACAAATAAACGGTCGGCGATTCTCTTTCCCCTGGCCCAATCGAAATCGCCTTCCCACTCTGTTTCAAATCGGGTTTTTACCCCTTCGCTCCAGGCCATGGTTTCTGCCTCAACACGATTAAAGGGATTCAGGGTACCTACTTGTTCTGGTCCTTCTACTGAAAAGTACTGCCGGTTTTTAATGGTTCCATCAGAATTGTAAACCATTTCATCCATATCCACCGAACGTCGTTCATAGAATTTTGGGGTTATTTTTTTCAACAGGTCGTAACTATGGCCGAAAACATACGATTTCCCTTTATATTGAATAATTCCGGGGTGATTGCCACGGCTTTTTTCGGATGCATCGACAATCATTCCTTTGTATTCCCAGGGTCCTGTAGGGGAGTCACTCATTGCATATCCAATTCCTTCGGGGCAGCAAGTGGAGGCATAAGCCATATAGTAATGATCATTGCGCTTCCACACCCAAGGTCCCTCCTGGTAATTAGCTGGGGTTGTGGGTTCCTGTATAATATCCCCAGAATAAGAAATCATGTCCTCATTCAGCTTTACGTAATAAACTTTAGGATTTCCCCAGTACATATATGCCTGACCATCATCATCAATTAATATGCTAGGGTCAATATCGTGATTACTGTTTTTAACCAGTGGTTTTCCGAGGGGATCTTTGAAAGGCCCATAAGGACTATCGGCCACCAAAACCCCAATCCCAACTCCACCAGGCATTGGACAATACAGATAAAATTTGCCATTGCGTTCTATGCATTGCACTGCCCATGCACCATTGTCATAAGGTACCCACTCGAAATTATCTAATGATGCCACTACACCATGCTCGGTCCAGTTTACCATATCGGTGGAAGAATAAAGCAACCAATCTTGCATTTTAAAACCCATTGCATCATCTTCATCATGGCTGGTATAAAGAAATACCGTATCGTTATGCACCAACGGAGCAGGGTCAGCAGTAAATTTCGTTTGTATGATAGGACGCTGCTGGACTGTATTTTGTGCACCAGCATAATAATTGACTGCCAACGCCATCAAAAATATGATTGTTCCATAAAAATTCTTGTTCATCATATTATTTAGAATTAAACTTTATCTATTTCCTGAATCTGAGCTTTTTTAAGTATTGAACCTTAGAATAAATTCTCATTGTTAGAGGCCAAAAGAATGATACCACCACTATTTATTTTAACTAACATCAACGTTGCAGCCAACAGCCGGATTAACTAAAGTGGCAAATGGGAAGGTTCTGCCTGTCTCAAGTAACGCTTCTTTCTTGTACATTAAAAGTAAGAATTTACCTATTAAAAAAGCACTTTTACTGGCAGCAATGTAAAGCAGTAATCAAACTCTGCATGGTCTTTCACTATTTATGTTGAAGTTTTGACGAGCCGGGATTTAAAATTACTCCGGAGATAAAGGCCTCAGCTGAGATTTAGAAGATTGATGCTACTTTTCTAAAGATTTCAACTGGAAAAAACTCTCCTTCAGAAAAAATCATTCAGAAATGACATTTTAAAGACTTCATAAAAAAATAGCAGCCACCCATTACAGGCAGCTGCTACAAAAAAATTGGAAGGTAAAAAGTTATTTCCCTATGATGTGTTTTCTGTAGTAATCAAGAATACCGTCTATTGGCCGCTGTACAAAATTACCCGGCTCAAGCATGTAGGGCTGCAAAGAATCCTTGATAATATCCTGGGAAAAATAAGCGATAGATCCTACAAAATGTATTGGCACATTTTGAGCTTCCTTGAAACATAGAACCCTGTGTTCAATAAAGTTCTGCATTCCTTCGGCTATGAGCTGGTAGAAATAACCATTTCTTTCATTTTTGAAGATGAATTCAGCAAAATGGGCGAGATACGTATTGGGATTGTCCTTTTTGTAAATGTTCTCTTTTATGGTATCTGAAGACAAATCATACTCTTTTTCAAACACCTCGGCAATTTTCTTGGGCATTTTCTTGTAGTAGTAATCTCTGATAAGTCTTTTTCCAAAGTAATTTCCGCTGGCTTCATCCATTAAGATAAATCCGAGGGAATCTACGGCTGTTTTTACAGATTTACCGTCATAGTAACAGCTGTTGGAACCTGTTCCCAGAATACAAACAATTCCGGGTTTATCGGTTACTGCATAAACTGCCGCGACCATGTCTTCCTGCACTTTTACCTCGGTGGCACCCGAGAAGAATGTGCTAAGGATAGACTGCAACAGGGCTGTGGGTTTAGGGGTACCGCATCCTGCCCCGTAAAAGTGTACTCTTTCTACTTTATCTTTAACCTGCTTTAGATCAAGGTTTTCCTCCAGCCTTGCATGAAGTACTTCGGTTTTGAACACTGCGGGGTTTAGGCCTTTAGTGCGTGTTTTCATGATTTGCTCCCCTTTCGAATCGAGTAAGATCCAGTCACATTTAGTGGAGCCTCCGTCTGCTATTAATATCATAATAGGAAAGTGTCAAAAAGCCCTGACAGTACCGTCAGGGCTTTTTTATTATTACTTAAGTGAAGCTATGTGAGCAGACAGGTCTACTAGTTTAGCTGAATATCCATACTCGTTGTCATACCATGCAACCAGCTTAAAGAAGTTGTCATTTAAGGCAATTCCGGCACCGGCATCAAAGTTACATACGTGAGCATTAGATACGTAGTCCTGAGAAACTACCTGTTCTTCGGTATAAGAAAGGATTCCTTTGTAAGGCCCTTCGGAAGCTTTTTTGAATGCTGCTTTAATATCTTCGTAAGAAGCTGCTTTTTCTGTTCTCACGGTAAGGTCTACCACAGAAACATCGGCTGTAGGAACCCTGAAGGCCATCCCTGTAAGTTTACCATCAAGTTTCGGAATTACCTTACCAACTGCTTTGGCTGCACCTGTAGAAGAGGGGATAATGTTAATCAAGGCACTTCTACCACCTCTCCAGTCCTTTTTGGAAGGACCATCTACTGTCATTTGAGTAGCTGTAGTAGCGTGAATAGTAGTCATAAGACCTTCTACAAGGCCAAACTCATCGTCTACGATCTTGGCGAGTGGCGCAAGACAGTTGGTAGTACATGATGCGTTGGAAACAACCTTGTCATCTGCAGTGATCTCTTCGTGGTTAACACCCATTACAAACATAGGCGCGTCTTTGGAAGGAGCAGAAATAACCACTTTTTTGGCACCTGCAGTAAGGTGTTTTGCAGCTGTGTCTTTAGTGGTGAAAATACCGGTACAATCCATAACGATCTCGGCTCCAACCTGGTCCCATTTTAGATCTTCAGGATTTTTTTCAGCAGTAATACGAACGGTTTTTCCGTTCACTACCAGGTTTCCTCCTTCGATTTCTACAGTACCGTCAAATTTTCCGTGAACTGAATCATATTTTAAAAGATACGCTAAATGGTCTACATCAAGCAGGTCGTTAATTGCCACAACTTCCACGTCTTCTCTTGCGCTGGCAATTCTAAAGGCGATTCTTCCAATTCGACCAAATCCGTTTATTCCTATTTTAGTACTCATAATATTTGAATTAAATTAAAATTATACGGTAGTTATGTTTAACACCCGTCTCAATTCTTTATCTAATGGCCTGCGGCCTTTAATGGCGACTTCAAAGTCTACCGAGGTTACGATTTTATTGGTGATTCCAACCATTACTCCACTTTCTCCCCTTAAAATGGCTTCTACGGCACCTACGCCCAGTTTACTGGCGAGTACCCTGTCATAGCAACTGGGTGCCCCCCCTCTTTGGATGTGCCCCAAAACCGAAACCCGGATGTCGTAACCCGTAAGGTTTTCACCAATGAATTCGGCAAGTTCAAAAATGTTCTTTCCGCTTTTTTCACCTTCGGCTACTACGATGATACTTGAAGTTTTGCCACTTTTTCGGCTTTTCATGAGAGATTCCATCATGCGGTCTATCCCCATGTCTTCTTCAGGAATAAGGATCTCTTCGGCTCCGGCTCCAATTCCACTGTTCAAGGCGATATCACCGGCGTCACGGCCCATTACCTCAACAAGAAAAAGACGGTCATGTGAACTGGCCGTGTCGCGTATCTTGTCAATAGCGTCAACCACGGTGTTCAAAGCCGTATCATAGCCAATTGTATAATCTGTACCGTTAATGTCGTTGTCAATAGTTCCGGGAATTCCCACTATGGGGATATTGTGTTCTTCCTGCAGGTGGATGGCACCGGTGAAGGTTCCGTCTCCCCCAATGACCACAAGAGCATCAATTCCGGCTTCCTGAAGCCTTTTAAAAGCCTTTGCACGACCTTCTTTGGTTCGGAACTCCTGCGAACGGGCCGATTTGAGAAAGGTCCCGCCTTTATTGATGATGTTTCTTACAGAGCGGGCAGTGAGCAATTCAAACTCACCTTCTATAAGGCCCTGGTAGCCCCTGTAAATTCCTATACACTCGATATTGTAGTAAGCACAACTTCGGGTCACAGCTCTAATCGCCGCATTCATTCCGGGAGCATCACCTCCCGAAGTTAAAACCCCGATCTTTTTAATATTCTCTAACATCCATGTAAAGCTATTTCAATTATATAAGATAACCTAATCTATTAAACTTCTCAAACGTTTTCGGTTAATAAAAAAGAAAAAAGCCCCTTTTTTGAGGCTTTTTTATATTTTTTTAGGCTATTTATTAATTATCTGCTAATATTACATATTCCCAAGCGGTCATATGATATTGGTCATTTTTCTGCTTCTTAAACTCTTTTTTTCCAAGATAAGGTTGCAGCTCACTTTTCAGCTCAAGGGTAAAATCGACTGGTTTATCTGAAAGGTTGGCCACATAAACCACCTTTTTCCCTGCTTTGTTCCTTTCAAAAGCCAAAACCTGCTCATCTGCCGATGTTTTAAGCCTCACATAATCTGCCGCCTCTTTGCCACCGCTTAGGGCAGCATTTGAGTTCTTGAGCTCTCCCAGTTTTTCGAGCAGTGGCCACATAGTTCCCTTGGTTTTGGAGATAGTGTCTTTTTCAAAGAACCTTAACCTCTTATCCATATCGTATTCCTGCCCGCTGTAAATTAAGGGCATGCCGGGAATAGTGTACGTAAGTGCCACCATAGCTTCGGAAGCATCCCCCATTCTTTCGCGCACCGTACCGTTCCAGGAATTCTCGTCGTGGTTAGTCACAAAATTCATGAGATAATCATCCTGCTGATAAGTAGTGTCGATTTTTTTCATGTACTCGTCCCAGGCTGCCACAGTTGCTTCCCCCTGGGCAATCTGGTTCATCAAATGATGGCCCTCCCAGTTGTATCCCATATCAAATGCATTGTGGAACAGGTCTTTGTCTTCAGACTCTGCCAACATAAATACCGGTTTGGTCTCCTGGAGTTTAGGCACTGCCTGCTCCCAGAATTCGGTGGGTACTTCTCCGGCAACATCGGCTCTAAACCCGTCAATATTGTGCTCGTCTATCCAGTACTTCATTTCGGCGGTCATGGCCTCCCAAAGCTCTTTATTGTCGTAATTAAGATCGGCAACATCTGTCCATCCCCAAGATTCCCCGGTAGCGGGGTTTAAAGGATCTACAGGCTCCCCTTTGTCATTTTGAGTGTAGAAATCGGGGTTTTCCTCAAGCCAGGCATGGTCCCAGCCGGTGTGGTTTGCCACCCAGTCAAGAATCACGTACATACCGTTCTCATGCGCTGTTTGCACGAGCTCATCAAGGTCTTCTTTAGTACCAAATTCAGGGTTTACTTCGGTATAATCGGCGATAGCGTAGTAGCTTCCCAGGTATTTCTTTTTTTCTTCGGGGTCTTCAATATCTTCTATGCTCAAATCGTTTGTAGCTTTTCTTCGCACTTCAGAAATAGGATAAATTGGCATTAGCCATATCACTTTAACACCCAGATCTTTTAACTGCGGGATATCTTTAGTAAAAGCATCAAAACTTCCCTCTGGGGAATACTGCCTGATGTTGGCTTCATAAATCACTGCACTCTCCATGGCTTCGTTGTCTACCGGTGCAATGCTTTGCTCCTGCTTAACTTCGGTCGCTGCCTGCTCCGGTTCATTCTTACAGGAAACCAGGCTTATCATTCCCAGCAATAAAATTGATATTTTTTTCATGTGAAATAGGTTTAATTAATAATGGTAAGGTTTGTAATCTTCTGTTTAAGAGCCACAGGAATTATTAGCCTGCAGTCCTTATTATTGTATTCAAATGGAATCCTCTTCCCGTCAAGCAGTACCTCTTTGGGGCCCGATTGCAGGTTGTGAACTATAATTTCCGTCTCGTTAAATTCTGAAGTTTTCCCGGCTTTACCAGGTTTTTTTAGAACACTCAGGTGCAGCTTACCGCCTTCTGTGCGCCCCTTTAAGTAAAGCAGCTCGTAGTCTCCGGAAGCCAGGGCCTCAGGCGATTCTCCATCATCATGATAAAGGATGTCTTCAGTTTCACCGGCTTCCCTGTCAAAAAAGTAATGCAGCTCTATATCTTCTGCGGAAAAATGCTGCGTAGTTTGCATAGGTTTCGCCATGGGAATAAAGGCCCCGCCTCTCACAAAGGTTGGAATATGCTCTTCTTTCAGCTGAATTGTAGCTGTGCTGCCACCAGGATATTTCTTCCCCGAATAAAAGTCGAACCAGTTAGATCCCTTCGGAAAATACACTTGCTGTTCCTTAATATTCTCCCGAAGTACAGGTGAAATCAAGAAGTTCTTTCCCCACAAATAAGTGCCGGCATCCGAATATAGCCTGAAATTATCGGGCTCTTCAAAAAACAGCGGTCGCATAAGCGGCAGGCCTTCCGCAGAGTTTCTGAAAGCAAGCGTGTAATTATAAGGCAGCAACTGATATCTTAACTCAATAGCCTTTTTTGACAGTTCTTTGGTGCGTTCTTCTCTAAAAACAGGTTCTGAAGGCACTTCTTCCTGGGCGTGTGGCCGGTACACCGGCTGAAAAACCCCGTACTGCAGCCACCTCACATATAATTCATCATTCAGGTTATCGCCGGCAAATCCGCCGAGATCGGAGTGCATGTACGCCAGCCCCTGCAATCCCATTTGCAGCGAGATCTCGGGCTGTGGTTTTAAGCCGCCCCAGCTCCTGTTCACATCGCCAGACCAGGGCATTAGCCCAAAGCGTTGTGAACCTGCAGCCCCGGCGCGCATTAAAATGAACGGCCGCTGGTCTAAAAAGGCATTTTCATAACCTTCATGTATTAATTTGGCCCAGTAATGCCCGTAAATATTGTGCACTTCATTGGCGGTGCCGGCAGCGTGTATAAGGGCTTCAGGATGAACTTCAGGTTCTCCCAGGTCGCCCCACCAGCCGCCAACGCCCATTTGGGTGAGCTCTTCATAAATTTTCCAGAACCACTTTTGTGCCCCGGGCTCAAAAATGTCAATTAAACCGGTGTTTCCGAAGTAAAAGTCATAAGTAAAGGGATTTCCGAGGGAATCTTTTGCCAAAATATCATTTTGCACGGCTTCTTCCCAGCGCTTTGAAGTGGTGAGAATAAAAGGTTCGGTCACCAGCACGGTTTTCACCCCATCCTGTGCCAAATTGTGCATCATTTCTTCAGGATTGGGAAAAGAATCGGTGGCAAATTCGAGGTTTCCCATAGTCCCGGTAATTTCGTGCCCAAACCAGAAGAGGTCAATGATCACGGCATCTACCGGAATTTCTTCCTCCCTGAATTTCTCAATTGTCTCCTCCACTTCCCTGCGGGAATGATAGCCAAAACGGCTGGAAAAGTTCCCAAGTGCCCAGCGTGGCGGTAAGGGCTGCCTCCCGGTCAATAAAGTGTAATTTCCAACAATATTTTCCCAGGTTTTTCCCACCACCAGCTGGTAGGTCTTTCTCCCGCCAATGGTCTCATAGCTTAGAGTATTGCTGAAATTACTGTCGAGATTGAGAAAGCCAATGGGCGCATTGTCAAAGTGCAAAAGGTACTTTTCTGAAGACAGCACCACGGGCAACGTGAAGTTGAGCAGCTCACTTTTGGTCTCGTAACCGTAATGCGCCCTGTTGTACAGCTCCAGCCGGTTGCCGCGCCGGTTCATCCCCAGGGCACGGGCGCCACCGCCCATCAAAACTTCGGTTTCGGTGAGGTTAAAATCTAACTTTTCAAGCTCCTCCCCTTTTGTATAACCGGTTTTTTCTGAAATCACCTTTTCCCCTTCAAAAAAATAGGTGACCTGAAATGGCATTTTTGACACCACTATATCCAAACCTTCAGAATCAATAATAACGGATTCCTTTTCTTCGGAAACAGTAAAATTAACCGCCTGTGGCTCGAGCACCACGGCATGTGATTTCGCTGTATATTCTTCTTCTGAAGGAATAAAAGCAGTTTCAACGATCTCGGGCGTGAAATACCTGAAGATATATTTGCCGTCACTTGTTGCAACCTCAACGCCCGACTCGGTTTTCGCCACTTCCCCGAAAATTCTTTCCGGGTTTTGGGCGAATAAAGGGAAAGACATCAAAAGAAGGGCATTCAAAAATGCCATTTTAGAGAGGTCTTTCAGCAGGGAGTTTAACATGATTAATCCAGTTCGATTACAAGTGAAGATTTCCCTGAAACTTCAAGGTTTTGATCAAGAGAAACCTGCGCCCCCGAAATAATTTCCTTTCCTGAAACTGCGCCAGCCAAACCTTCAGCAAAACGGCTAAGATCAAGGCTTTGAGCTTCAGGATTGTTGTTGATCACCACCATCACCCTGTCATTTTCATTATACCTGAAGTACACATAGACATTCTCAAGCGGTGCGTACTGTAACAGCCTGCCGGTGTGCAGCACCTCGTTGTTCTTACGGTAATTCAGCAGTTTTTTGGTAAAAGCGTGATATTCATTCTGCTGCTGAGTTCTTCCGGCTTCAGTAAAGGCGTTTTGCTCATCTCCTGCCCAGCCGCCGGGGAAGTCCCTGCGAATATCGGCGTCTCCTTTTGCAGGCTTGTCGCCACGCATGCCAATCTCATCTCCATAGTACAACTGCGGAATTCCGCGGGTGGTCAAAATAAGCGTCATGGCAAGTTTGTACTTGTTTACATCGCCATCAAATTCTTCATTGATCCTGTTGGTATCGTGGTTGCCCGCAAACACCAAAAGATTGTAGATATCGCTGTAAAGGAAGTCGTTCGCAAAATTATCATAGGCCCTTACCATTCCATCTGCCCAGCTTTGGTCATCTTCGTTGAACATCACCATTATGGCATCGTGAAGGGTGAAATCCATTACCGCCGGCAGGTGCGAATTAAAACTCTGGATTGCCCCCACCGGAGAATCTTTTTGCCAGTAGGAAATCTGCGCCTGGTCGTGCATCCAAACCTCTCCTACAATATTGAAGTTCGGATATTCATCCATAACGGCTTTGGTCCATTTGGCAATACCTTCTTTTTCGTTGTAAGAATAGGTATCTACCCTAAACCCGTCCAGGCCCGAATATTCTATCCACCAAATGGCATTTTGGATAAGGTAGTTCAACACCAACGGGTTGCTCTGATTAAGATCGGGCATGGTAGACGTGAACCAGCCGTTCTCATTTAATTGGGTATCTACTTTTGAGCTGTGGGGATCGAATTGGGTGGTCATTCGGTAATTCGAATTTTTATATCCCGGAAACTGGTGCACCCAGTCGTAAGTCGGCAAATCCTTGATCATCCAGTGCTCTGCGCCCCAGTGGTTGGTCACATAATCCATGATCAACTTCATATCGCGCTTTTCCATCTCGGTAGCCAGGCGACGGTAATCTTCATTAGTTCCGTAACGCGGGTCTACTTTGTAAACGTCGCTTTGCGCATAGGTGTGATAAGAGTAAGCAGGGTCATCATCTTCAAGCAAAGGCGTGCTCCAAATGGCGGTAACCCCAAGATCTTCCAAATAATCGAGATTCTGGATAATACCTTCTATATCGCCACCATGCCTGCCGCCGGGATTGCTCCTGTCCCCTTTTTCCTGGAGTTGCGGATGCGAATCATTCGCCGGATTGGCATTGGCAAACCTGTCGGGCATGATAAGGTAAATAGCGTCTGACGCATCAAAACCTTCCCTGAGAGCCGATCCCGGTTCGCGCTGCTTCAGCTCGAAGGGATAAGACATGCTTTTTTTGCCCTTTTTGGATAACCTGATGTTGTAAGTAGCAGGCTTAAGACCTTCAGTCTGCACGGTCACAAAAAGGTAGTTTGGGTTCTCGGTCTTTCTCACATTGCTCACGATCATTTCTGAAGGAGTAGAAACTGAATATTCAGCAATATTTTTACCGTAGAACATCAACTGAATTTCTGACCGGTTCATACCGCTCCACCAGAAAGGCGGTTCTACCTTCTCTATCTGGGCATGTACAGATACGCCAAACAGGAATAAAAAAAGGAAAATATAATTTTTCATTATTAACATTTTAGACAGTGACAGGCACACTGGGTTCTACTTTTACCGGTTTACCTTTTACCAGGATCTCGAGAGCTTTATCACCTTCGAGGGTAAAACTGGTTTTGCCCGGTGCCACGTTGATTTTTAAGATTTGATTTCTGAAGTTGAGCTTGAAAGAGAAACTCTCCCAGCCTTCAGGGATCTGCGGATTAAAAGACAGAGTTCCGTTGAGCACGCGCATTCCGCCGAAACCTTCAACAATACTCATCCAGGTACCGGCCATACTGGTAATATGGCAGCCTTCTTTCACCTCGTTGTTATAATCATCTAGATCAAGCCTTGAAGTTCTAAGGTAGAACTCGTAAGCCTGCTCCATTCTGCCTAAAGCCGCAGCCTGAATGCTGTGCACGCAGGGCGATAGGGAAGATTCGTGAACGGTGAGCGGCTCGTAGAAATCGAAATGCTTTTCAAGTTCTTCTTTTGAAAACTGGTCTTCAAAAAAGTAGAAGCCCTGCAGCACATCGGCCTGTTTGATATAACAGGAACGCAAAATCCTGTCCCAGCTCCACTTCTGGTTAATAGGCCGCTGGGATTTGGCTAATTCAGATACCGGAATGATCTCCTTATCAAGAAAATTATCCTGTTGCAGGAATACTTTATACTCTTCGGAATAAGGGAAATACATTTTTTCGGAAACCTCTTTCCAGTCTGAAAGCTCTTCAGCCGAAAGGGCGGTCTTAGCCATTAGCCTTTCATAATCTGAAGCGTATTCATTTTTGACCTTTTCAAGGCTTTCCATACAATAATCTATACACCATTTTGCAATATAATTGGTGTACCAGTTATTGTTGACGTTGTTCTCATATTCATTAGGGCCGGTTACCCCAAGGATCACATATTTATCCTTTTTGGTGCTGTAGTTTGCCCGCTGCTGCCAGAACCTTGCAATGGCAATCATCACTTCGAGCCCTTTTTCGGGGATGTAACCAAAGTCACCGGTATAATCTACATACCTTTTAATGGCTACCACCATAGCCCCATTCCTGTGGATCTCTTCAAAAGTGATCTCCCACTCGTTATGACTTTCTTCCCCGTTCATGGTCACCATTGGATACAAGGCCGCTCCGTTGGAAAAACCAAGTTTTTTGGCATTTTCGATGGCTTTGTTGAGATGGTTATACCTATAGGTAAGCAGGTTTCTGGCCACCGACTGGTTTTTGGTAGCCATGTAAAACGGAATACAATAAGCTTCGGTATCCCAATAAGTACTGCCGCCGTATTTTTCACCGGTAAAACCTTTGGGACCAATATTGAGACGGGCATCTTCCCCCAGATAAGTCTGGTTAAGCTGGAAGATATTGAACCTGATACCCTGCTGGGCCTTAACATCACCCTGAATAGCGATATCGGCAGTTTCCCAGATCGAAGCCCAGGCTTCTTTTTGTTCGTCAAGCAATTTTTCAAAGCCGGCATCAACCGCAGCATTGAGAACTGAAGTGGCAGCCTGTACAAGCTCATCCCGCTTATGGTTCATATCGGTCACATAACCGGCAAACTTGTGAAGTGCTACTTTTTCACCTTTTCTGGCTTCCGTAGAATATCTGAAAATCACTTTTTCATCAAAGGTCACCTCGGTAGGCTCAACATCTAACTTACTGCCGTTGTTATACAAGCCCGATTGCATAAATGCGGTAGCGTGAAATTCTGTTTTTAGCGTCTTGGCAGTAATGAAGCCCTTGTCTTTATTGGTTTTCACCTCAAGCGTTTTCCAGAATTTCTCTTCCCAGTTGGCATCTTCATTGGTGATGCCACTGTCAAGGTAAGGTTCAAAAACTACAGTGGCGTCGCTGTTCTTAACTTCCACCTCATAATTGATGACCCCCAGTTCATTTCTTTTAAGGGAAAGAAAGCGAATCACTTTAACCTCAACTTCAAGCTCGTTTGGCATAACAGCGGTAAAACTGCGCTCATACCAGCCTTCTTTCATATTTAATTCCCTTCGGAAATCCCTCACTTCCTTACAGGCAGCGAGATCTAAAGCTTCCCCGTTGATAAAGACATTGATCCCTATCCAGTTAGGAGCATTCAGAACTTTGGCGAAATATTCGGGATACCCGTTCTTCCACCAGCCCACTTTGGTTTTATCGGGGTAGTACACCCCGGCTATGTAGCTTCCCTGAAAAGTGCTCCCGGAGTAATATTCTTCAAAGTTTGCCCTTTGTCCCATCGCCCCGTTTCCAAGGCTAAAAAGACTTTCTGAAGACTCTACTCTCTCTGCATCAAATCCTTCTTCCAGAATTGACCAGTTGTTCGGTTTTATATAATCCTGATTCATTTCTTTACTTTCTAAGTATTTTTTCTATAAAATCAATATCTATTTGTGTGAAATCGGCGAAATTATAATCCGCTTCTTTCAGAATATCTTTATCTCCTATCCCTATGCTAAGCATTCCGGCTATATTGGCTGCCTCAACTCCTGCAACGGAATCTTCAAAAACAATACAGTCTTTGGGTGGCAGGCCAAGTTCTTCTGCAGCAATGAGAAATACCTCGGGATCTGGTTTGGCTTTGGTCACATCATTTCCGTCTACAATGGCTGTAAACCGCTCTTCAATTCCCAGACCTTTTAAGATGGGACGGGCATTTTTACTTGCCGAACCCAGGGCAAAGGGAATGTTGTTTTCAGTTAAATAGTCAAGCACCTTTTTCACGCCGGGAAGCAGGTCGGCCTCATCCATATGGGCGATCCTTGAGAGATAATCTTCATTTTTGGAGGTCATGAGGCGCTCAAATTCGGTCTCACTCACTGTTTTATTTCCCCAGCTTAATATTTGCTGAAGGGAATGTACCCTGCTCACTCCTTTTAATTGCTCATTTTGCTCGAGCGTAATGTCGAAGCCCAGATCATTGGCCATTTTTCTCCACGCCAGATAATGAAATTTGGCAGTATCTACGATTACCCCGTCCAGGTCGAATATTATTCCTTTTGAATTCTTCATGATTTTTTAAACTTTTTTTGCTACAACCGGCTCATCTACGTCGTGAATCCTCACACATAATACAGCAGCTATTAGAAATGCCACCCCGCTGGTTACGAGTGCATAGATAGGATCTCCGCCATAGAGGTATTTTACCATGGGGCCTCCTATTATTGCATTAATGATTTGAGGGATCACAATAAAGAAGTTAAAGATCCCCATGTAAACGCCCATCTTTCTTGGAGGAATTGAACCTGCCAGGATAGCGTAAGGCATGGCCAGGATACTTGCCCAGCCAATACCTACCCCCACCATTGAAAGCAGCAGCCAGTACTCATTAGGGGCGATATAAATTGAAAGCAACCCCAGCCCTCCCAGAACCAGAGAGAACATGTGGGTGCTTTTTCTTCCTAGTTTTAAAGCGATCACAGGGAGAAAAAAGGCAAATACTGCCGAGACGGCGTTGTATACACCAAACAGCACTCCTACCCAGTCTCCGGCATCCTGGTATGTTTCGCTGCTGTTATCTGAAAGTGGCAACCCATACACATGATGTGCTATTGCAGGAGTTGAGAACACCCACATTCCAAAAAGGCCAAACCAAGAAAAGAATTGAACCAAGGCAAGCTGGCGCATGGTAAATGGCATGTTTTTGAAATCGGTGAAAATGTCGAGAAGGCTGGATTTCTTTTCAGCTTCCACTTCATTGGCAGAAGGCTGATCATCCATTTTCTCCAGTTCTTCGGGAGAATATTCTTTCGTTGTGAAGATGGTAATTAATATACTTATTACCAGGATGGCAGCACCAATCACAAAAGAAAGGAGCAGGTTTAAAGGAACTTCCCCTGCCACAGTACGGTTGCTGATATTGAACCAGTTGGCAAGAACGTAAGGCAACCAGGAACCTACAACGGCCCCAATACCTATTAATACGGTTTGAATACTAAAACCAAGCGTGCGCTGGTCTGAAGGAAGATTATCAGCCACCAAAGCCCTAAAAGGCTCCATGGCAATATTAAAGGATGCGTCCATTACAAAGAGCATCCCGGCGCCAATCCAGAGAGATGGGAGAATGGCAATAAAAAGATCGGCATTGGGCATTAAGATGAGGCCTGCCGCGGCCATTAAAGCACCGGCGAGGAAAAACGGCCTCCGCCGCCCCAACCTGGTCCAGGTTCGGTCACTGTAATAGCCAATAATAGGCTGAATTACTAGTCCGGTAATAGGTGCCACCAGCCAGAACCATGACAGTTCATGAACATCGGCTCCAAAAATTTGCAGGATTCTACTTGCATTTGCGTTTTGAAGGGCAAAGCCAAGCTGGATGCCCAGAAATCCAAAACTCATGTTCCAGATTTCCCAAAAACTCAGGGTGCGTTTTTGCATTATCGTATTATTTGATTACGATAAGCTGTTTAGACTTATCAAAACTTATTAAAGGAAAGTAGAAATATAAGTCCTGATAAAAATCCCGACAAAGATAGTAAAAATTTTAAACAGTGAGCGTTTTTCTCTTTTGTGTCGACTCCCGTTCTATAAGGCTGGTTTTCACTATGGCAGTCTGGAATTTCTCATCTGTAGTAGTTTTTTCAATCCTGTCAAGCAGCAAATCGGCCGCTTTTGCACCCATTTCGGCACCGTGCTGGTTTACGGTACTCAGGCTTGGAATAAACCTTCGGGACAATTCTCCGTCAGAAAAGCTGAAGACAAGAACATCGTCTGGGACAGACAGCCCCTGACTTATTACTGCCTTTACCGCACTTGTAGCAAATTGTTCATTTACCGCAAAAATCCCGTCTACCTCTCTTTCAGAAAGAAATTCGGCTATTTCTTCATGGCTGTTTTCCACATCTTCAATCTTCAGGATGAGATCTTCTTCAGCTTCCAGGTCATTATTCCGAAGTGCGCGTAGATAACCTTCGGTTCTTAATTTTCCCACACTTATATAATCAACCGTGGTAATAATTGCTATTTTTCGGCACCCGTTATCTATAAGTTGCTGAACCGCGTCTCGGGCACCGTCACTGTCGTCTATGATCACCTTGTCACAAATAATATCATTTACCACCCTGTCTACCATCACCACAGGCATGCCCTGACTTATTACCTCTTCGAGGTGGTGATAATCCCCTTTTTGCTGGGTTTCCTTGGCTACAGAAAGTATGAAACCGTCTATACTTCCATTAGCCAGCATTTCGAGGTTGATCACCTCCCTGTCAAAGGAATTGTTTGATAAACAGATGAGAACGTTATACCCGCGTTTGTTTGCCACTTCCTCTACCCCGCTAATCACGGTTGCAAAAAAATCATGAACTATTTCGGGCAGTACCAAACCAATGGTTTTTGTCCTTCGGTTTTTAAGGCTTAGGGCAATGTTGTTGGGCTTGTAATTATAGAGCTTGGCAAAAGCCTGTATTTTTTGGCGTGTATCGTCACTAATTTCGGGACTGTCACGTAAGGCTTTTGAAACTGTTGAGACTGAGACGTCAAGTTCTCGGGCAATCTGCTTAAGGGTAAGTTTTGGCTTCATTGTAAGGGGGTTAAGATGGAGACCGTTAAAAATGGTAAATCTATAATATTTTACTGTTAAATTAAGATTATGATAAAGTTTTCAACACGAAATCGATTTCGAGGGGGTTAGTGATTTATTTAATACCTGTATATCCTTTTAGAATAGCTACTTTTATTCCCGGAAAGTAGAAATATAAGGTTAAAATAAGTAAAACCTAACAAAGCAAATTTATGAGAACATTTATTAAAAGCACATTGCTCATGTTATTGATGCCAATGAGCTTTTTTGCTCAATCTACTGTTAGCGGTATTGTTACCGAAAGGGATACAGGGATGCCTATTCCCGGCGCTAACATAGTAATTAGAGGTACCACTACCGGTACCACAACTAATTTTGATGGGGAATACACCCTTGACGGCGTGAATCTCGATGATGTGATAGTAATATCATACATAGGCTTCGCTCCACAACAGATTCCCTATACAGGGCAGGAAACCATCAACGTACAACTTGCCCCCGATACAGCTATACTTGAAGAAGTAGTCTTAATTGGTTACGGTTCCACAAGAAGGCAGGATGCCACCGGGGCCGTTCAACAAATTTCCACCGAAGAATTTAACCAGGGAGCCATTGTTTCTCCAGAACAATTGATTCAGGGGAAATCGGCCGGGGTTCAAATTACTTCGGGTAGCGGTGCACCCGGAGGTGGAACAGAGATCAGGATTCGTGGTGGTTCATCCCTATCGGCCAACAACTCTCCACTTATAGTGGTTGATGGTGTGCCTTTAGACCAAAGAGGTGTACAGGGAGTAAGAAACCAGCTCAATGCTATTAACCCTAATGAGATCCAGGATTTTGTGGTACTTAAAGATGCTTCGGCAACTGCCATCTACGGTTCTAGGGCTTCTAACGGGGTTATTCTTATCACCACCAAAAAAGGTAAAAAGAATTCAGACCTCAAGTTTGAGTATGACCTTAAAGCTTCAGTTGGAGAGGTAGTAGAAACCGTTGATGTTCTAAATGCCGAACAATTCAGAAACCTGATTGAAACTACTCCCGGTACCGATGTTGGCCTCTTGGGAGATGCTAATACCAACTGGCAGGATGAGATCTACCAAACTTCGGTGGGTGCAATTCACAACCTTACGGTCTCACAGGGTCTTGAAAATTTCTACTATCGTGTCAACTTTAACCATACCTCACAAACCGGAGTTTTAAGAACCGATACTTATGAGAGAAATGCGTTAAACACTGCTTTCAATTATGATCTTCTAGACAACGATCTTAAACTTACCCTTACTGCCAAGGGAAGTATTGACCGTAACAACTTTGCTGATGAAGGCGCTATTGGTGCCGCAGTAAACTTTGATCCTACCAAGCCTGTATATGATGAAAACAGCAACTATGGAGGATTCTATGAGTGGACAAACAACAAAGGAGTGGCTTTACAACAGGCTACACGTAACCCGGTTGCCCTTTTGCTTCAACGTGAAGATGAAGGAAAAACCAAACGTTTGATCACAAACTTTAACATTGATTACAGGATTCCGTTTGTAGATGACTTAAAATTCAACCTGAACGCAGGTCTTGATTATTCTGAAAATGACGGGTTTAATATACGCCCTACAAGTTCTGCAGTCGTGCTTCAGGACATTGCAGATGAAGAGGTCTATTGGGGAATGAACAGAAACCAGTTACTGGATTTCTATTTCAACTATAAACCTTACGTTGAATCTTTAAGCACTGCTTTTGATTTTACAGTAGGACATTCTTACCAGGAGTTCTTTATCTCCAGCCAGCAGAGATATACCGATGCTGCCGTAGAAGGAAACTGGGTACTAAACCCTATTACCGTTGACAGAAATGCCCTTGAATCTTACTTCGCAAGAGCAAGTTTTGACATAGCCGACAAATACCTGATTTCTGGTAGTTATCGTATGGACGGTTCTTCAAGGTTTAGCGAAGATAACCGTTGGAGCTCCTTCCCTGCCGTATCTTTAGGCTGGAAGATCAACAATGAAGATTTCCTTAAAGATTCAGGAGTACTTTCTGAATTAAAACTAAGGGCAGGTTACGGGGTAACCGGTAACCAGGAAATTGGATCTAACTACGGTTATATGGGGATCTATACCCCTAGTGAAAGAGGTGCCAGCTACCAGTTTGGAGATCGTTTTTACCAAACCCTTAGGCCAGAAGAATACGATAAAGACCTAAAATGGGAAGAGCTGCAAACCTATAACGTGGGTATTGATTTTGGATTCCTTAATGACAGGTTAACAGGTAGCGTTGATGCTTACCACAGAACTACCGAAAACCTGTTGGCTGAAGTACCGGTTCCTGCAGGTGCAAACCTATCTGACCGTTTGATCACCAACGTTGGTGAAACAGTGAGCAAGGGTCTTGAGATTGGATTGAATGGGGATATTATAAGATCAGATAAGATGAACTGGTCCCTTAATTACAACATCACCTTCCAGGATCTTGAAATTACAAAATTGTCACTGGGAGAAGATCCAAACTTTTTTATCCCTAAAGGAGAAATAAGCGGTGGTGTTGGTAACATGATCCAAATCTGGAAAAAAGGAATTGACCCTACTACTTTCTTTGTGTACAGACAGGTTTATGACCCAAATGGAGAGCCAATTGAAGGTGCATATGTTGATGTTAACGGAGACAATACCATTACGGAAATTGATCGTCAACCTTACAAAAAAGGTTCACCCGATTTCTATATGGGCTTAAGCAGTAACTTCAACTATAAAGATTTCGACTTTAGTTTTACCTGGAGGGGAAGCTTTGGAGGTTACATGTACAACAACATGCAGTCTGCTACAGGGTTTAGAGGCGCCGGAACTGTTACTCCGCAACCTTACTACTCGAACTTTAACTCAAACGTTCTAGAGACCGACTTCAATGAAAGCCAGTTCTTCTCAGATTACTATGTGCAAAGTGCCGATTTTGTGAAGCTTGATAACGTATCTATCGGGTACCTAATCGCAGGAGAAAAAGTAGACTTCCGTGCTTCTTTAACAGCCAGCAACGTTTTGACCATTACAGATTATGACGGTCTTGATCCCGAGATCTCTGGCGGTATAGATAACAACTTCTATCCAAGGCCCAGAACCTATACTTTAGGTCTTAATCTAACATTTTAGAGAATTAAAAAACTATGAATATGAACAATAAAATAAAATCATTCTTTCTCATCTTCCTCAGCCTTACAGTTCTGGGATCTTGTGAGAGTGAACTAGATCTACAGCCTGAAGACAACAGGAAAGTACCGGGCCAGTTACTAGATGATTCGGCTGCTTACAAACAGTTCCTGGCAAAATTGTATGCCGGTCTTGCAGTGAGCGGGCAGGAAGGCCCTGCAGGTAATCCAGACCTTTTGGGACTGGACGAAGGCTTCTCTCAATACATGCGCCTCTACTGGATGCTCCAGGAGCTACCTACAGATGAAGCCCTAATTGGCTGGAATGATGGTACTATTGCCGATTTACACGGGCAGAACTGGACTTCAGGAAACGAATTTATTCGAACCATGTACTCCAGGATCCTCTATCAAATTGCACAGGCCAATGAATATATTCGCCAGTCTAGTGATGCCAATCTAAGTGCCAATGGAATTGAAGAATCTGAAATGGCCGAAATTCAGCAGTTTAGGGCAGAAGCAAGGTTCCTTAGAGCCTTGAGCTACTATCACGCGATGGATCTCTATGGAAACCCTCCTTTTATTACTGAAGACAGCCCGGTGGGTGCTTTTCTTCCGGAACAAATCCAGAGAGCCGAACTCTTTGATTATATTGAGAGCGAACTTCTTGATATAGAAGGTAAAGTAGTAGCTGCAGGCCAGAATGAATATGGGCGTGCAGACCAGGCTGCTGTTTGGACCCTTCTTGCCAAACTTTACCTTAATGCAGAAGTTTATACCGGTACTCCAAGATACGACGATGTACTCACCTATTCTCAAAAAGTAATAGATGCAGGTTTCACCCTAGTAGACGATTACCAGAAACTCTTCCTTGCCGATAATGATGTTAACGGGGCTCAAAACGAGATCATTTTCCCCATTAGGTTTGACGGACTTAACACTAACTCTTACGGCGGACTCACCTTTATCATTCACGCCTCTGTTGGTGGGGATATGGACCCTGAAGAATTTGGAGTGAACTCTGGGTGGGCAGGTCTAAGAACAACTCCCGAATTTGTAAGCCTGTTTCCTGATGGAGCAGATTCTGCCGATGAAAGGGAAATGTTCTATACTGAAGGCCAAAGCCTTGAAATCAACAGCATAAGCAGCTTTACAGATGGTTATGCAGTTGGTAAGTACAAGAACGTAGATGTAAATGGCAACCAGGGAAGCGATGCTACCGGAGAACATGTAGATACAGATTTCCCACTGTTCAGGCTGGGTGACGTATACCTCATGTATGCCGAAGCTGCTTTCAGAACCAATACCAATATGTCTCAGGCCGTTGATTATATCAATGAACTAAGGGAAAGAGCTTATGGAGAAGGTAACGGGCTTATCTCAGCAAGTGCCATTAACAACAACTTCCTAATCAACGAACGCGGAAGGGAGTTATATTGGGAAGCACACAGAAGAACAGACCTCATCCGTTTCAACCGTTTTACTGAAAATGGCGTGTGGGCATGGAAAGGTGATGTTCCTCAGGGAACAACCACCGCTCCCTACAGAAACATCTTCCCTATCCCTGCTTCCGATCTGGGAGTAAACACCAACTTAACACAAAACCCAGGATACTAACATTATTTATAAAATGAGAACAATGAAAAAATTATCAATAGTACTATTAGCTTTTGTCGCTCTTGTAGGTTTTAACGCCTGTTCGAGTGATGATGATGTGGTATTCATCGCACAACCAGACCCAGAAGGAATCTCCTTTGTCAATACATTCTCACCAGAATACGTATTGACCAGTTCTACAGCTGAAAACACTGTAGAACGATTTGTGTGGAATGAAATAAACCTTGATGTGCCTACAAACATTAATTATGATGTCTTGGCGTCTGCTTCTGAAGAAATGTCAGATCCGGCACTGTTGGGAAGTACAGCAGGAACAAACCTCGCAGTAAAAGTGAAACAATTTATGACTTTTGCTACTAATGAGCTGGGTCTGGATAAAGATCCAACCACCGAGGCTCCAAACTCGGGCACTATGTATGTGCAGGTTGTAGCTACTGCCGGTACAGCAGGTGAAATGATACACGCTTCAGAAGTGCATTCCATAAATATAGTTATTCCTGAAGATACAGGTGACGAAGAAGTAGAGCTGCCTAAAATTTATATGGTAGGTAACTTCCAGGCTGCCGGTGGTTACGGTAAAGACTGGACTCCTCAGGATGGAGTGCCTTTAGCTGCATCTGGTGAAGGTAAAACTGATTTTGAAGGTTTTGTATACATCAATGCTGAATCTCCAGAATTTAAATTTCTTCCAACTAACACAGTATGGGATGGAGATTATGGAGATGCAGGTACAGAAGCAGGAGGCTTTACAGGGTCTCTTGTTCAGGAAGGGGAAGTAAATGCTGGTACACCAGACGGTACCGGTGGGTATTACCTTGTAAAAGTTAATACAGATGCTCTCACCTACTCTCTTACTAAAGTTGACTTTGGTGTTATAGGCAACGCAACTCCTACAGCTTGGGATTCAGACACCGATATGCAATACAATCCTGAAACCAAACTTTGGACTGTAACCATGGATCTTACCCAGCAGGAAGCTCCAGACAACGGATTAAAATTTAGAGCAAATGATGCCTGGGACATCGAATTCGGTGACAACGATGCTGATGGAACGTTAGATCTAAAAGGAGCAAATATTGGAGTGCCAGAGAGCGGCAACTTCACTATCACTATGGATTTAAGCAATCCAAGAAATTACACGTACAGCCTGAATAAAAACTAGGTTTAAACAAAGGCTGTCTTAGAAAATCCTAAAAACGTCAATATGAGTAAATTGGCGTCAAAAAGGGCTTTTTAGACAGCCTTTTTTATATCCTGATCAAAAACACAACAATGAAAAAATCTAAATTTTTATATCCTTTCCTCTTTTCCCTGTTCGCCCTGGGAGCATGTTCCTCAGATGATGATTCGGGGGAGCCAGATCAAGGAAAAGAACCGGTAAACCCGCCTCCTGTCGAAGCGCAGCCAATAAACCTGGCAGATTATGACAATGGTACCGGGGTTATGATGCAGGCCTTTTACTGGGATGTAGAACCAAGACATGAATGGTGGAATGTAATTTCCGAAAAAATTGAGGGATGGGCTAATGCAGGTGTGAATCGCATCTGGCTTCCGCCTGCTTCAAAAGGGCAATCTGGTGGCTATTCTATGGGTTATGACCCTTCAGATTATTATGACCTGGGAGAATATCTTCAGCATGAAACCACCGAAACCCGTTTTGGTTCCAGAGAAGAACTCGACAACCTAATTGCCGCTGCTCACAGCAACGAAATTGAAGTGATTGCCGATATCGTTCTTAACCATAATTCGGGTGGAGGTAAAGAATGGAACCCTTACGTACAGGATTCTACCTACACGCTTTTCGACGAAGCTCACGGCAATGCTTCAGGAATGTTTAACCGTACCTGGGAAGATTTTCATCCCAACAGTACCAGTGAGTACGACAGCGGATATTTTCTTGGACAGGATCTTGACCACGATGTACAACATGTGCAAGACTGGCTATGGCTTAATGAGAATTCCGTTGCTAAATATTACAAGAACAACGTAGGTTTTGACGGCTGGCGCTTTGATTTTGTCAAAGGTTTCGCCCCATGGGTGGTAAAAGACTGGATGGAATCTGTAGGCGGATTTGGGGTTGCAGAGCTATGGGATGGAAATCCTAACGTTCTGGAAAACTACATTGAAAAAACTGGAATTTCAGTATTCGACTTTTCCACCTTTTACAAACTGGATGAAGCTTTAGACAGGTACAATGATCTTACCTATTTAACCCAGGATATGTTGTGGAAAACCCATCCTGAAAAAGCAGTGACCTTCACTGCCAACCATGATACCGAAAAGGATTCAAATGAAGATAACTTCATATCAAAAGAGAATAAATTGATGGCCTACGCTTATATCCTTACACATCCGGGATATCCAACAATCTTTTATTCAGATTATGAGAATCCAGCTTTTCAAAGCCAGTTAAAGCAGTTAATGCTCATCAATAATTCTATTGCAAACGGAGAAGTAGAAGTGCTGTTCGCCGATAATGATGAATACATCATGAAAAGAGCCCGTACTGCGAGTAATCCGGGATTGATACTTTACCTCAACCTTAACGGAAACATTAAGTTCAAAGAGGTTGATACAGACTGGAACATGGCACCTTTAATGGATTACAGCGGTAATATTGACTATACCCCAACTACCGATGAAAATGGAAATGTGAGCCTACGTGCCCCCGCCAACGGTTACGCCATTTACTCGATAATGAAATAATTTCTTCGGAAAGAAAATCAGAAAGGCGGGTCAAATTTTGACCTGGCCTTTTTTTATGGAATCTGATGTCTGGTTCCGGAAGAACGACATGTTCTTACCCCCACCCCGACCTGCGGTCACCCCTCCGGTGGAGGGGATGGTAATGAGAATGTTTATTTTAAATATAAAAAGTTCTTAAAACCAATGTGAACTTCAACCTGTTCAACGCCAACTATCGCAACTCAAAATTCTCAAGGAAGAAAAAAGAACATTTATGAATTCGTAGCACACAATAACCACCCCGACCTGCGGCCACCCCTTCGAAGGAGGGGGTTAAAAATTGGAATTTGGTGCTTGTATTTTGCTGCTTATTTCACACTGACCACTGATTTAATCTACTCCAGCCTCACCGACACAATCCCCACCCCATGCTGCTCCTGTTGTTCGGTTTCAGAAAGCTCGGGGCCTATGGAGAACTGCAGACTTTCAGCATCTTTGAGGTCAAATTCTTCCTGGATATTGTGTTCCATGTAAAGTGGTAAAAAAGAAGGATAAGGCCTGGGCAGGGTAACTGTTTTTACGGGCTGAAGTTCAGAAAGGGCGATTTCATATTCCTGAATTTCAGGCTGAAGTTCTATAACTTTTCCAAAAGACCTGCCGCTATCCATAACCAGGGCTACCTGCAGTTTCACCGGTTTATCATTGAGGGCTTTTTCTTTAAAGATCAAGCGTGTCTTATCCTCCAAAGCCTCTTCCCTACCCGCAACTTTCCTGTTAAAATTGTACCGGAAAGAATAGTCATAAACTGGTTCAGCTTCGGTATTTTCAGGATCTACTTCAAAAAGCTTTTCCACATTCACTCTAAATTCAGCTTCTCCGGGATGCGCAGCAGGCACTGTATTGAGGGTTGGCAGCCAGCTCGCCACGACATTCCCGCTGTCTTCCGAAGCATTGAAAAGATAAACCGGCGCCTCAGGCTCGACTATACGTATCCTGTAAGGCGCATCAGGATCAAAATCCCATTCGCCCGGATTCCCTTTTTGTCCTCCCGGAAAAGTATTGGTTCCTTCGGAAGTGCTTACTATAATACGGTATTCTAAAAAGCCCTTTTTGAGCAACTTTTCGGGAACTGCGGCAGCAAAATTATATGCCTCTTTTTGCTGAAATTGCACACTTTCATAAGTATTTCCGTTCCTAAACCAGGCTTCAACCTTTTCTACAGGTTTATTTGAGACAATTTCGGCTGAAATTTCATGTTTTTCACCCTCAGTAAGCGTAGGAACAGCTTCATGGACCAGGTAAGTCCTTTCTACCGTAGTTTTAGGGGCTACAAAAGCAGTGAAATCTCTTTCGCTCCAGCCTTTGTAGGAAGACCTGCTTTTTTTGCCATTTTTGACAAGTATATAAGTACCCGGTTTTATAGAGAATCCGCTTTCAGAAGCATTTTTTGAAACTTCATTTCCGGAATTAAGGCCGTTAATGGAAAAGTCAGGCCCAAGATCGGGAAGTATGACTTTCATCGCCCATTCGGCATGCTTTATCACCGCCAGCGTTTTCTTCAAGCTGTTATTTCCGAAGGGATTTTCAACCAGAACAGCATCGGGCATTACTTCCAGCCGCCATACACCTTTTTCAAGCTTATCAAGAAAATAAGCTCCTTTTCCTTCATAGTTCACTACCGAAGAATTTCCAACGCCTGCTATCTGCTTCAGTTTTTTGATGTTTTTCGGACGGCTTTCAGTAGTATTGGTGTAAATAAATTTTTCTTCGGAATTCATTTCAGCAAGATCTTTCTCATAGCTTATGCTGAAATTTCCGAAGTTGAGATTAGCAGGATATTTGCCCAAAACCTTATTCATTGGCAACTGGTGAAAAATTTCACCGCTAATCATCAACGCCAGGGCTTTTGAGGGCGTGTAGGCGAGGTTCATGTAATGCGTGTCGTATTCGGTGTTATAAGCTGCCATAAAAGTAGGGTCGTAGGCAAAATGGGTGCCTACCTGGATCCCGGCCTGCCTGAAGCTTCTCGCCATGGCCGGATATATGTAGCTTTTCATGACATCGGCCGCATCAAATTCGTAAACCAGTTTTGCCAGTCCGTTTTCCTCCCACACCTCCTCAAACGGAATCTCATAATTGTTCACGTTGGGCAGGAGATTGCCCTCCAGTTCTTTTCCAAAGCCCAGTCCCGTGGGATACCACTGGAACGTCCCGCCGTCTATCCCGGCTTTTGCATAAGTTTCAGCCAGCTGAATGCTATGGGTCACGTTATAGAAAATGGGCTTTTTGGTACCGGTAGATTTCATGGAGGCAATCATCCTCTCAATAAATTCCTGCACCTTCTCAGGACGCTCCCGGTGGTGCGGCTCATTGCTTATTTCAAAAGCTATTACATTGGGTTCGTCTTTGTAGGCAATACCGGTGTAAGGATTCACGTGCTCCAGGAACTGGGCCAGGTAATTCTCCTGGGCTTTAATGGCATCGGGATGAGTGAGGCTGCCCTCTTTTCCGTATTTGTGAGAAAAACCGGGTGTTTCGAGATCGGGTTCCGGCCAGCCACCGCCCCAATAGGCAATGGGCGTGAGCACGAAATTGATTCCGCGTTGCTTGAGTTCACTGATTAGGAAATCAAAATGGTCAAGATGCTCATTTTTTAGAAGATTCCCCTCTGCATCACTTATTTCGGTGTCCCAGATGTGAATGCGGTACAGGTCAAAACCCAGTCGGGAAAAATGGTAAACATCGTTCTGCATCTCCTTTTTAAGGTCCGCCCCCATTTTCTTACCAGACCGAAAAGCATGGGCAAAAGGCACAGAATAATTCACTCCAAACCCTTTCACCTCCTCTTTATTATGACCCCAGCGCATCACGCCGCTGTCATCTACAAAAACATCTCCTTTTCTGCCATTTTTGACAGTCTGCGCCACGACCTGATTCGCCACTGCGATACTCAGGGCCAGGAAAATTATAAATCTAAGATTATTCATGATTGTTTATTTCAAAGTAATAGTCACAGCCTCCACACCCTCTGCACCAGCTTCAATGCTTACAGGGCCTTTTAATTCTTTTGTTCTTAAAAGGATAGTGGCAATGCCTGCTTCGGCTTTTACGGGGTTTTCGCCAATGAGTTCGGCATTTTCTCCGGAAGTGATTTTAAAGGTAACAGGTAAAGTGGCATTGTGAACCAGGGTTCCGTTTTCATCAAGAAGTTTTGCATAGATAAAAATGACATCTGAAGTTTCCCGCGCAATCTCCTTGCCGGAGATATCTGCTGAAAGTGCCATTTTTGACACCTCTCCCGGGGTTCGCACCACATGGCTGGCCACTTCTTTCCCATCAATGAAGCCGGCGGCTTTTAATTCCCCCGGAACATATTCAGGAATTGAAAATGTAAAAGGCGGATACCACAGTTCATCCGAAAATGAAGTGCGTTCCGGTTTCTTTTTTTCAATAAGTTCGCCGTTCAGGTAAAGCTCCACTTCTTCGGTATTGCTGTACACGGTAACATCTGTAGTGGAACCGGGCTGCCAGTAATTGGCCAAATAACGCATTACGATTTGTTAGCTCCTGTAAAAATAAGAAAATTAAAGTGCCTAAAGCTTTACTGCGCTTTAATTACTTCAATATTCTTCTTTTTTAAGGCTTCCTCCATTTCGGGTTCAATCCCTGCATCAGTAACAATTTTGTGAATCTTGTCGAACCCGCAAATAAATGCAAGTCCAGATTTTTTAAATTTGGAAGAATCGGCCACTACAATAACTTCTTCGGCAACTTCAATCATGATTTGGTTAAGATAGGCTTCCTCCATGTAATGTGTGTAAATTCCTGAATTTTCCTTTATACCATCTACCCCAAGAAAGAGTTTATTACAATATAACTGCCTGAAATTTCGCTCGGCCATAGGCCCCACCAAAGACATGCTGAATTCTTTTAAATAGCCCCCCGGCATAAAAACCTCAAGGTTTTTGTATTGGGACAGGTTGTTCACAATATCTAGTGCATTGCTTATTACAGTTAAATTTTTAAAATCTTTAAGGTGGGTTGAAAGTTCAAAAGTAGTAGTTCCTGAGTCAAGGATAATACTCTCATCTTCGTTGATAAGGCTCATGGCTTTTTTACCGATAAGGCGCTTGTAATCGAGGTTTATTTTCTTCTTTTCAGAAACATTTAAAGCAATATTATTTGCTTTAAAAGCACCGCCATGAGCCCTTACAAGAAGCTTGTTCTTTTCCAGCTTATCAAGATCATTGCGAATAGTGACTTCGCTAACCTGGAGCAACTGGCTTAATTCGGTCACATTCACCTGACCTGCATCATCGAGCTTTTCTAATATAAGAGATCTGCGATAGGCTGTTTTATTCATAACTTTTACGATTAATTCTTTAAGAACGAAAGGATTTTGCAAAATTAATAAATTCCTACACTAATTTTAAGTTTCGGTAATTTACTCTCAATCTAGTAAATAAAGTTCTTCTTCCGAATAACTTTATTTAAATTTTGCTGAATTTTCTTTAAAAGATAAATTAATCCTCTCTTTCTTATGTAGGAAAATCGTAAGTTTTGATGGCATTATCACGAAAAATCTTTTCCAGAACTTCAGCTGGTAACGCAAGGCCTTTAAAACTTCCGTCAAATTCTGGCGCAGTGAGCTCTTTTGAAGTGGCAAAAAAGTCCCAGTGGGCCTGCCATAATCCTTCAAATTTACTTTTAACTTCTTCATCACTCATAGAACCATCTTCAATAACATCTGTGCCATATATTATCCGATCCTGATATTTGATGAAAAATTCCCTCACTTTTTCATGATCTTCCATAGCCTGCAACTGCACATGACAAATACGTTCGGCTAAATCGGTCTTAGAATTGGTGAATTTTTCAAGCCTTTTGGCAACTTCGTCAAGACTATATTCCATGCTAAAAAGGTGCAGCCCTACATATTTTAAATCGGGGTGCTTGATCAACACATTATCCCTTGCCTGCATTTGTGCCTGGTAAGAAGGATAGTCTGGATTCTTAAACATATGATATTCGGGATGACCGGCAAAATAATCGCGGTCACTGTTAACCGTCATTTCTTCCAGTGGCAACCAGCAATTACGGGGTTCCCCCTGATGCCCAATAAGCAAAATGTCATTTTTAGCAAGATATTCATAAATGGGGTCAAATCTTTCATCGTCAACCATAACAAATTTCCCATCCTTATCTTTCACCGACTTATCCATCCCGATGTTCTTCCAAATTTTCACACCGGCAGCCCTATTAGCCAAACCATTCTTTATTTGCTGCATGGCATGAGGCAACCAGTTTTCAGTATTCCAGAATTTTGTATCAAAACTTGTGATGAATTTTATTCCCTGCGGATATTCTTTTTGAAGATCGTGAATAACTGCCTCTTGCTCCTCTATACTTTCAAAAAACGGAATATCTGTATTAATAGATAAGAACCTGGCATTCCATTTTTTTGCTGTATCGAGCTTAGCAGTAGAACGTGTATTTAAATGAACATGTGCATCTATAAAATTGTCTAACATAATGATATTTTTTACTGATCACTTAAGGACTCTCTTCACGTTAAGCCACCAGTTAATTCAGGTTTTGATTTTGACACCTCTTTTCTCTTCTGCTGAAGAAGAGTTTATACGTTCTTTACCATTTTCAGTTTTTCAGAAACTAATTGAGTTATAGCCTGGGTTGCTACAGGAAATACTTTTCTAAGATCAATTTCCTCATTGGTAGCCAATCTTTCCTTTAAAGTATTCATAAATATATTCTTGATCTCGGTGGCCAGGTTGATCTTACAAATTCCGTTAGAAATAGCTTCCTGCACCTGTTGATGTGGCACACCAGAACTACCATGCAAGACTAATGTAGCCGCGGTACTTTTTGATATTCTTGAGAGTAACTCAATATCTAAATTAGGTTCTTCTTTATAAAATCCGTGGGCAGTCCCAATAGCAATTGCCAGGGCATCGACACCGGTAGCTTCTACAAATTCTTTTGCTTCCCCGGGTTGGGTAAAGCCTTGTTGCCCGTGTTCCTGCCCAAGCTTGGCAACAAAGCCGAGCTCTGCCTCTACGTGTGCCCCGTAACTTTTCGCCTTTTCGACAACTTCACGCGTAATTTTTATATTTTCTTCAAATGGAAGTTCGCTACCGTCTATCATCACAGAATCAAAACCTGCATCAAGGCAACGTTGCACCAGGGCTACAGAGCCACCATGGTCAAGGTGAATCCAACCCTCAACGCCAAATTGTTTTAATCCCGTTCTACCAATTTTAACGGCAGTATCTAAACCCATATAATCTATAGAACTTTGTGTAAGCTGAAGTATTATTGGCTCCCCAACATTTGCAGCGGCCTGCAGCACTCCGTGCAGCGTTTCAAGATTGTAAAAATTGGTAGCCAGTAAACCTCTTTTTTGAGTGGTAAATTCCTGTAATTTCTCCTTTAGGTTCATACTTAAAGTTCTTTATTCTCGATTTGTTGTTTTTTTAATGCTATTTCTGAAGCTGTGGTAAATGCCGTTGTGCCTCCTGCACAGGTTGTATTTAATGACCCCATAAGATTCCCATTTTTTAAACAGGCTTTCCAGGGAGAGCCTTTGAGAAATTCATGAATAAACCCTGCGTTGAAAGAATCACCTGCACCTATGGCGTCTTTAAAATGCCGATTGATAAAGGGAGGTTCAATTATTCGCTCGTCTTCTGAGATTAAGAGTGATCCTTCAGTCCCCATTTTAATTGCAACAGTATTTACTTCAGGTTTTAAGGCTGAAATTGCCGCCTCCAGGTCGTCTTTTTTGGTAAGATTTAGCAATTCCGACAGGTTGGGAAAAAAAATATCTACATAGGGCAGGATTGTTTTGTAGTCAAAATCCCATTTGCCCTCAGGGTCTACCTGCAAGTCGAGAGATGTAGTAAGCCCTGCGGCTTTAGCTTTTTTGAAAATTTCTAAAATGTCTGGTTTAATACCTTTCTGAAGGAAAAAATTGGAAAGGTGAAAGTGATCGAATTCATCTAATGCCCCCCACGGGATGTCATTTATCGTAAAATCTTCCATCGCCCCACAATAGGTCACATTGGCCCTATCCTGGTCATAGTTCATTACAATGGTAATGCCGGTTTTATAAGTCTTAGATTTTCTAATAAAGCTGGTATCCACATCCTTCTTCTGAAGTTCTGTAAGCACGAATTCTCCAAACCTGTCTGCTCCAATTTTTCCGCAGAAAGAAGTGAGGGTGCCCATAGTCGCCACATTGGAAGCCATTATAGCTGAAGAACTACCAAGTGTAAAATCCATTTCTTCAGCAACAATTTCATCGCCAATTTTGGGAAATCCATTGATGTTGTTTAAGATCAAATCAACATTCAACTCCCCTACCACCAATAATTTTTTACACCTCATGTATTATTTCCTTTATTTCTACTCTTTGCAAAAGACTTTTTACATCTTTTATTTTTAACTGGCCCAGGTCTTCAAAAAGGCAATTTGAAGCACCACATGCTACTCCATATGCAGCTGTTTCTTCGATGCTTAGATCTCTGGAAATGGCATGTGCCAGTCCGGCTGTAAGACAATCGCCACTGCCTACCGCGCTTACCACCCTGTCTATTTTTACATTGGCCGTTAGAACCCTGTTCTGATATGCAAGCACAAGCCCGTCTTTTCCCCTGGTTAAAGCCACCATCTCTACCTTACCACTCAGGAATTTCATTACATCTTGGATATCCTCACTCCCGCATAAATTTTTGGCTTCCTCCTGGTTCAAATGAAGCCCAAAAAATCCTTTTTTAAGCGCCTCCTTCAGCTGAATACCAGTACAATCAAGGACCACGGGAACATTTTGCTTTTTTGCTGCTTCAATAAGCTGTGCATAAGCATCTACGGGGGCATTTACGGGCCAGGAACCCGCCATACATATTACCTTTGTATTACCAATTGCATCCTGGAAAAACTCTTTAAAAATATGCCATTTTTGAGAGGTAAATTCTGGTCCAGGTTCAAGCAGTTCAGAATTATTCATCTCACTTTTGCCCGACCGAAACGTGTAACATTTTCTATTGTTACCTTCCAGCTCAATGCCTAAAACAGTTGCATTTTTCTGTACACATTGGCCTTTAATCCAATTACCTGCACCTCCTGCCCATGCACCCATCAGGTTTGAGATATTACCTAACTCGGCAAGAGCCAGGGCAACGTGCACTCCTTTGCCCCCGGGAAACTCTTCTACCCGTTCTATGCGATTTACCCCACCTGTTTTAAAGGTGTCGATCCATGCATAGGTGTCGACAGAAGGATTGGGACAAACACTTAAGATCATGCTTTTGTACTATTTGGATGGTCATATATCACCACACCCTCTACAACCCTGCTTATGGCACCAGATTTTGAGGGATTATCGGGGTCAAGGCCAAGCTCCAGGGATTTGTACAATCCTAACAACTGCCCAACCAGGGCCACTGTGACTATATAAAGATCTTTTCCTTTTTCAAAATCAAGATCAATATTCAGAAGTGGATCTAATTCAATCTCCTGCTCCCTACCTATAGTAACACAAGCTATATTTCGTTCATCGCAGGCTATAGATTTAGCAAGATCTAATTCATATTGATATGCATGGTCGTTTGATGAGAATAGATAAACCATTAAAGTCTTTTCGTTGGCAACCGCCCTGGGACCATGCCTAAACCCAAGAAAAGAATCGTGCTTACATATAACGACACCATCAGAAAGCTCCTGAAGTTTAAGCCCACATTCACGTGCAATTCCTAATAACGGCCCAGATCCCAAAAATACTACCCGTTCATATTCCACAGTAGCTATTTCTTTAAAAGCTTTCTTTTTCGAAAGTATATTTTGAGCCTTCCCCACTAGAGAGGCTATTTCTTTTTTCTTTTCCTCAACATCATTTTTACTAAAGATCAATAGCACACTAAGCAACATTGACGAAAAACTTCCCGTCATAGCCAGACTTTTATCATTAGCGCCTTCCGGAAGCAGAAAAGCAAAAGATGTTTTAGGATTAGCCATTGCGAATTGGGCTAACTCACCTTCTTTATTACAAGTAATTACCAGATGATAAGCCTCTGCACAAAACTGATTTACTAATTTCAAAGTTTCCAGACTTTCAGGACTGTTACCCGAACGCGCGAAAGAAACTAGTAAAGTTGCGTGATTAGGACACAAGAAGTTTTCAGGATGAGTTACAATATCAGTTGTAGCAACAGCTTTTGTTACACGGCCTGTTTGCTTTTGAATTACCCCCTGAGCAGCCTCCCCTATAAAAGCTGAAGACCCTGCACCGGCCAGAATGATCTGCAATTCTTTTTTTGCCAAAATAGGCTGTAAATATTCATTTATTTCCTCCGATCTCTGCTGAATCAAATTTAGAACCAAATGCCACAATTCTGGTTGGCCTTCAATTTCCTGTTGGGTATATATATTCACAAATTTTGTTTTAAAATAAATCAATCTTCAGACAACTTCTCATCACCTTATAAAAAGGCTGAAAACTTACCTCCACAAAATAAATGAAATATTTCGTAAATTAAAAATATTCGTTTAGCTATTATTTACTGATTTAATCACTTCTTATATAATTTAATTTTGAACAGCATTAACATTCAAATTTTCAAAAAGATTTTTCACATGAGTGAATAAAGCCTCATTTTAAAAGGCTTAATAGCAAAAAAATATTAACCCAAAAAATAATTTTCTATTCCATAAAATAAAATTAATATTTTTTTTGGATTTAATATGCAAAAATATAAATTAGCAGAAGTTTTCGAAAGAAATATATCTTTCATTTATTATCTAATATTCATTTTAACTTCTTAAAACTAACAAAAACTACCTTACCAGACTTATGAAAAAAATCATAGCAACCACTTATTTTCTACTCTTCTCCATTATTATTTTGGGACAAAATATAGTAGAGGTAAGTGGAAAAGTTGTAGACAAGGACACTGGAATTCCTATTCCTGGTGTCAACATCATTGAAAAAGGTACTACTAATGGCACCATGACCGATTTTGACGGGAATTTTATACTTGAAGCTCCCGCCAACACAACTTTAGTAATTTCATACTTAGGCTACACCACTCAGGAAATTAATATTAACAACAGAAGCGAAATCGATATCGCGCTCCAGCAAGGTGCTGCTGCTTTAGATGAAGTTATAGTAGTGGGTTATGGAACACAGAAAAAAGTAAATCTAACGGGATCTGTTGCTTCTGTAGACGGGGATATGCTCGAAAGCAGAGCTATAACCAGCGTTTCTGCAGGTCTTTCGGGTCTTCTGCCGGGAGTCTCTGTGAGGCAATCTTCAGGAATGCCCGGAGCTGATGGCGGGACTATAAGAATTCGCGGAACAGGCACTTTAAACCAAGCCTCTCCAATGGTTTTAATTGATGGGGTTGAAGGCTCGTTAAATGACGTGCAAAGCAATGATATTGCCAGCATTTCGGTATTAAAAGATGCAGCCTCAGCAGCTATTTACGGGTCAAAAGCTGCAAATGGAGTGATTTTAATAACCACAAAAACCGGAAAATATGGTGAGCCCACTGTCAATTTTTCGAGTGACATTGGCTGGCAGTCTCCAACTAAACTTCCAGACTATTTAGGATCTTATGATTACGCCACACTTTACAATGAGGCGTTAGAAAATAGCGGGAAAGCAGCAAAATTCAGTGAGGAAGATTTGGAATTATTCCGTAATGGTTCAGATCCTTTCGGACATCCAGATACAGATTGGCAAGACCTGCTCTATCAAGGTTCAGGCTTTGTAATCACCAACAACTTTGGAATATCCGGAGGTTCTGATTTCACTAGATACCGGGCATCAATAAATCACCAAAAACAAGAAGGTATAATTAAGCATACTGGAAAGAACGAATATAATGGAAGGCTTAATTTAACTCTTATCCCCAAGAAATGGCTTACTACAAACATGAATCTATCTTACACTCAAATGGATCGTGAACAACCTAATAATGCGTATGTAGGAGGTGGTATAGACCAAATAATAAGACAGGCTAATAGAATTGCCCCCTGGATTCCTTATAAAAATGAAGATGGCACTTACGGTACAATTTCAGATGGTAACCCAATAGCCTGGCTGGATATGGGCCCACAAATAAACTATCTAAGAAAGACATTTGTAGGTATTGGATCAATTCAAGTTGATTTAATGAAAGGCCTGAATGTAAAAGCGTTAGTTTCTCATAGAAATGTTGAATCTGATAATTCTGAAATGAATAAAGAGATTCAATACAACCCTTCGAAATATCATGGGCCAACAAAATTATTTGAAGACTTAAGCTCAAGCACACGTAACACATTAGATTTAACAGCCAACTATTTTAGTACGTTAAATGAAGTACATAATGTAGCGGCATTAGCCGGTTATCATGCTGAATCTTTTGATTATAAAAGAACTACCGCCTATCGTGAAAACTTTCCAAGTACCGAACTTCCCAATCTAGATGCAGGGTCCACCAATGGTATGAAAAACTCAGGGTATACAAGAGAGTTGAATATGGTTTCATGGTTTGGACGAATAAATTATGATTTTGATGGACGTTACTTACTTGAAGCAAATTTACGCGCTGATGCTTCTTCCAGATTTGCTGAAGAAAACAGAGTGGGAGTTTTCCCCTCCTTCTCAGCAGGATGGAGAATATCAGAAGAAGCATTTTTTGAAAAGGGCAAAAACATATTTAATGATTTAAAACTTAGAGTCTCATGGGGCCAGTTGGGGAATCAGGATGCCTTAGATGATTATTATCCAACTATTCCTACCTTAGGATTAGGAACCGACTATCCGTTTAATAGCACCATAACTCCTGGTGCTGCCGTAATAAATGCAAAAAACGAAGCCTTAATCTGGGAAAAAACCACCAGTTATGGTTTAGGACTTGACACACGAATATTTAATAAGCTAGACCTAACTGTAGATGTTTATAAAAAACTTACAGAAGGTATTATTATGCAAGTGCCGGCGCCTAATGAATTTGCTCTAAATAACTTCTTTGACAATGTTGGAAAAGTTGATAATAAAGGGATAGAAGCAAGCCTGAATTACAGGGATACATTTGGAGACCTGTATTTTGGCTTTGGCGGAAATCTGGCCTACAATAAAAATGAATTGGTTCAACTGGCAGGAACCGATCAAATTATTAGTGGACGCCAAATTCGTCAATTAGGGAAATCTCTGGATGCCTGGTACGGCTATAAAACAGACGGTTTACACCAAAGTCAGGCAGATATTGATAATTATCCCATCAACACAATATATGGCAATCAGATAAAGCCAGGAGATTTAAGGTATGTTGATACCAATGGAGATGGAGAAGTAAATGCCGATGACCGGGTACTATTAGGTAACTCAACACCAAATTTCAACTTTGGTTTTAATTTAAACCTGGAATATAAAAACTTTGACTTCTTAGCCCTCTTCCAAGGTGCAACAGGTGCTTATGGCTATATGGATTTTGATGCTATTGGAGCCGTTAACGGCGATGCCCAAAAACCATCTGCAATTTGGTTAGATAGATGGACACCCACCAATACCGACACTGGTGTTCCACGACTTGTAGATGGAATATATGGCCCTAGTATGCCACAAAACTCAACAACAAGTTACTGGTTGAGGAGCACAGATTACTTGAGGATGAAAAACCTTCAAATTGGATATAACATTCCCCAAAATATCTTAGAACGCTGGAATATCTCACGCCTTAGAGTGTATTACAGTGCCCAAAATCTCTTTACAGTTACAAATTATCTCGAAGGATGGGATCCAGAAGCACCATCAGGACGTGGTAGCAGCTATCCAGTCGTAATGACTAATTCGGTAGGATTAAACTTAACTTTTTAATTTTAAAACATGAGAAAAATAATATACTTACTGGGAATAGTAGTTACGTTAAGTGCTTGTGACGATTCATTTTTAGAAACAGCACCAAATGACGCTCTCTCCCCTTCCACTTTTTGGAAAAATGAAAAAGATTTAGAGCTGGCACTCACCGGAATATATAATGGATTTGAAAGTGGAGGTTCCCTGATGTACCGTGATGCAGGCTCAGATAACGCATATAATAATTTCCCATGGGAAGGCTGGACCAACATAGGTAATGGAAAACTTTCTGCAGCAGACCCGGGAGCTTCATATTATAATTTTGGCACCATAAACCGAAGTAATGAATTTCTTGAAAATGTAGATAAAGCAACAGAAGTCTCAGAAGAAAAAAGGGCTATTTATAAAGCCCAGGTACGTTTTATTAGAGCATATAATTACTATATACTTACTACAAACTATGGGGATGTACCTTTGATTACCGAAAACTTTGCCACTCCCGAAGAAGCTAAAGTTCCACGAGATTCCCGGGAGATCATCCGCAAATTTATTGAAGACGAATTAAAGGATGTAATTGTAGTACTCCCAGAATCTTATCCCGGAGGAGAATATGGTAAAGCTACAAAGGGCGCAGCTCAAGCATTGCTTATGAGATATTACCTCTACTTTAAAGAGTACAGCAAAGCTTTGACAACTGCTAAAGAGATATCTGGCTATTCATTAAACCCAACTTTTGAAGGTCTTTTTGATCCGGCAAATGAACAAAACAGCGAAGTGATTTTATCGGTACAGCACACTGCAGACTTTTATGCTCTAGACTTTACTCCGTTTTTGCCCAATGGCCTTGGAGGATGGTCTTCAGTCGTTCCTACACAATCATTAGTAGATGCCTTTGAAATGGCTGACGGAAAAACAATCGAAGAAGCCAAGGAAACAGGAGAATATGATCCTTCCAATCCATACAAAAACAGGGATCCAAGATTGAGAGCAACGATTGTTTATCCAGGTCAGGTTTTTGCAAACCAGGTGTACCGATCTATAGAAGAAGGCAGTAATGACTACTACAACACAGCCGACAATGCTTCTAAAACTGGTTATAATTTTAAAAAGTATACAACTTTTATGGATTTAGATCCAGGTTCACCGTATTGGAATATGGGTAATGATATTTATATTTTTAGATATGCCGAAGTACTTTTAACCATTGCTGAAGCGAAGGTAGAGTTAGGACAAATAGACAATGAACTATATGAAGCTTTAGATAAAGTGCGATTAAGGGCCAATATGCCTGCCGTAGACAGAGCTAAGTATTCATCCCAGGAAACTTTACGAAAGCTGGTAAGAAACGAACGCCGTGTGGAATTTGCTATGGAAGGGTTACGCAGGGATGACATTATTCGCTGGGATATTGCCAGTGAGACACTTAATAAAGATCTAACGGGAACAAAAAGAGGAACAGTACTCGAGTCAACACAACCAAATGGTGATCACAATGTTTCTTTAAACCTCCCCGCAAACTTTATTGAAAATCGACAATTTCAAGCTCCAAAAAACAATCTCTTACCTATTCCGCAGGCAGCAATAGATAAAAACCCCAATTTAAAACCAAATAATACAGGATATTAACTTGCCATTTATTTTATAATTCATTTGTAATAGCTCCGATCTCGTCTGACAGTTAAGAGTTTTTTTAGGCATTTTGACTTTTGGAATAAACCTGATTTAGGGGCTCGTTTGGAGCCCCTTGACCATTCCAGTCGTCAGGCAAGTTATTCCTGACAGGTTGGTCTCCACCAGAGCCTGTTTCCGCTTTACCTGCCTTTAATAAAGGTACGAGTTTTTCCGATTGTAAATCCAGCATTTTTTCATCAGCCAAATGTTTGCTGTCGAGCAAAGTTTGCATCGGAGTTTTTCCAAAACAATGTTTTCCGGAGTGGGTTCTTTCATTGTTATAGTAGTTTAACCAATCATCCAGATCAGCTTGTATCTCCTCTATGGAGGTGTAGATCTTTTTCCTAAAGGTAATGGCGTAAAACTCATCCTGAATCGTCCTGTGGAAGCGTTCACAGATTCCGTTGGTTTGCGGGCTTTTAGCCTTGGTCTTTGTATGATCTATATCCTCGATAGCCAGGTAAAGTTGATATTCGTGGTGCTCTCTATGGCCACAGAATTCTGTGCCTCTATCGCTTAATATTCTTAAAAGTCGCAGGTCTTGCTCTTCGTAGAAGGGTAACACCCGATCATTTAGCATATCAGCAGCTACAAGAGCATTTTTACGATCATAAAGTTTAGCATGGGCTACTTTGCAATACGTGTCAATGAATGTTTGCTGATAGATTCTTCCAACTCCTTTGATGGTTCCTACATAATAGGTATCCTGAGCTCCAAGATAGCCGGGGTGGTGGGTTTCTATTTCTCCATGGGCTTTCTTTTCTTCTTTCGCTTTCTCCAAGGCATTTAGTTGAGCATCAGTCAACACCAGTCCATCCTGGGCCATTCTGGCTTCTAAGTACTTCAGCCTTTTTTTAAAAGTCTCCAGATCATTGCGTAACCATACACATCGAACACCTGCTGGTGAGATAAAAATTCCTTTCTTTTTGAGTTCATTGGAAGCGCGAAGTTGTCCAAAAGCAGGATAATCAAAAGCAATCTGGATTGCTGCTTTTTCTGTTTCTTCTTCAATCCTATTCTTAAGATTTGGCCTTCTTCTATTGAGCTCTCGTAGTGCTAACTCACCTCCCTGGTCATAAAGTTCTTTAAAGCGGTAAAAACTATCCCTGCTATAACCAAAGAGTTTACAAGCCTGGGACACGTTTCCTAATTGTTCTGCTAACTGTAATAAACCTACTTTAGATTTAATTACCTTTGCTTCTGTATTCATTCTGACAGTTTTAAGGGTTAATGTTTTTTGTTTCAACTCTTTAAATATAATCCTTAACTGTCAGATTTTATCGTGTCTATTTCAATTCATTTGAATATTTAAAAGAAACAAGATGTACAACATTTAACTAGTTGAATTAGCCATTTTTTAGCCTCTACTGTAATGCCCTGCTGAAATTTTAGCAGGGCTTTTACTACATTTTGTTTCTGTTGCTCAGATCCTGTATCAGGCTGTAGCTAATTATATAACCCCTCCCCCTATTTTCATGAAAAAACTAACTTTAATTTTTATTGTTGCATTAGTCCACTTCTCTGCTCTTGCCCAAAATTCCATAAATATCATTCCTGCACCCCAACATTGGAATCCCACGGGAAGTCAAATACATTTTAATGCAATACATGCAAAATGGCCTTCTAATATTAATAATAAAGAACAACTACTGTTAAACAGATTTAAACTTGAACTGATAAATCTTGGGATTCCTTTTGTAGATGCTCCAAGTGATTCTGTTCTAAATCTGGAATTTGACACAGCGTATTTGGATATTAATGCTCAAGATGATGCTTACCAGATAGAACTGGGTATGAATACCGCTATAAAAGCCGGCTCATACAATGGCCTGGTTCACGCCACCAGAACATTGCTGCAGTTATTCTCTCAGGCTAACCAAAATGGTAAACTTCCAGCCGGCACAATTATAGACTTCCCGACTTACGAAAAGCGTATGTTGATGATTGATGTGGCCCGCAAGTTTTTTACTGTAGATGAATTGAAGGATTTTATAAGGATTATGGCCTGGGTAAAGATGAATGAACTTCATTTACATCTTAGTGATAATTCCTGGGGAGGTTACAGTGCATACCGCCTGGAAAGCAAAAAATACCCCGAACTCACAGCAAAAGATGGCTATTATAGCTGGAAAGAGATTGAGGAACTTCAGGATTTTGCAGCCTCTTACGGTATTACGATTACACCAGAGATAGATTCTCCCGGACATTCCCTGGCCTTCACAAACATACGTCCCGATCTTAAGAGCCCGTGGTTAAGCCCAAATTATCTGGATATCACTAATGAAGATACTTATGAATTTATGGAAGAAATTCTGGCAGAAGTCATTCCTCACTTTAATGCTCCAGATTTCCACCTGGGTACAGATGAGTATCGCATTAACAGCATAAAAGACGACTCCCTCAAATTTAAAATAGGAGATACATTCCTAAAATATATAAATCACTTTAATTCAGTTGTCAAAAAACACGGGAAAAACGCCCGAATCTGGTCGGGATTTGAAAATATGCCAGGTAACACAACAATAGACAATGATGTGATCATAGACATGTGGGAAACCAGTGCTGCCAAAGATAAATCCCAGGAAGGATATAGTTTAATCAATTCTTCCCACTATTTCTCCTACATAGTTCCCGGAGCTCCTTATTATGGAGTGAACAATAAATTTATTTATGAAGAATGGAGCCCTCTCATCTTTAGTAATCAGGAGGAACAAAATCTGTCACAAGGTGATCAAAATCTCCTGGGAAGTAAATTACACATCTGGAACGACTTTGGCCCCACAGGATATAATATTTCTGAAATTGCACGACTCGCGCTGCCATCTATATATGTTTTTTCTGAAAAAATGTGGGGAACAAAAGCCTACGACTCGGTGGAAGAATTTAATAGTAAAGCATCAGCTTTAATAAAAATTCCGAACACTTCTATCCTGTCACGGTATTTCACGAATGAAAATACCATACTCAGCAAAAATAAAATTGATTTATCTGCAAGTTCAAAAACAGAGACTGGCACAACATTAAAGAATTTAGAATATCCCTGGTCTGCAGAAATTACCCTTAAAAGAACAAGCTCCTCTCCCGGTAAAGAAGTACTGTTATCTTCACAATTAGCCACAGTTTATACAGATTTAGAATTTACTTTTAATGAAAATGACACCTCATACACAAAAAGAGGTATTGCCATTGTTCGGGCAAATCAAACAGAAGGAGATACCCCGCTAACCTCTCATAAACCAGATGTGATAATTTTTGAACATAACATTCCTATCGGCAAAACAACTCATCTGAGAATATTGGGTGAAAAAGGCAAAACCACTTTATACGCAGATGGAAAATTAATTGGAAGTAAAAACATCCAAACCTTGATTCCTTTAGAATTCATTGGCTCCCCAATAGAACCGGTTTTTCAGGGTATCATCCATAATATTAAAGTAAATCAGCTTGAAGAAAAAAGACCTTTTTGACTACCCATTGTGTATCTAAAATGAATTGTAGTCATGAATTTCAATTTCTTCTGAATAATCTAATAATCGCCTTTACAATGAAAAAATTCCAGCTTATAGTAATCGTTCTATTAAGTATTCTCCTGATTTCCTGTAAAAATCAGAAATCTTCTAAAGAAACGCCGGTACAGTATACCCAACGAATTCCCGCAGGTGAAAATTCATGGATTTCCCACAATGAACAGCACGATTATCAAATTATAACAAAAGAAGGAATCCGAAACTGGAACGGCAGCGAACCTCTAAAGACCTACTTCAGGATTTCAGAGCAAGGTGAGCTAAGTGTGGGCTTACACTTAAAGACCTCTTCTGAAAAAGTAATTTTAAAGGCTACTTTAAATGGTGTAAGTAAGAAAATACCTCTCAAAAATGACATTTTTGGTGATGTTTATCTGGGAGAGTATCCAATCACCCAATCCGGGTACCAGGAACTTATTTTGGAAATATTACAACCAGATCCAGATGTTTCTGTAGATATAAATGAAGTTTTACTAGCAGGAAAAGCTGCAGAAGGCGATGTGAATTTTGTAACAGACAATTTCCATTTTGGACGTCGGGGTCCCTCTGTACACCTCCGCTACCTTATTCCGGAGGAAAGCGATAAACCATTGTACTTCTATAATGAAATAGAAGTACCGGAAGGCGAAGATGTAATTGGCTCCTATTATATGGCAAACGGGTTTTCTCACGGCTATTTTGGCATACAGGTAAATTCTGAGAGCGAACGCCGCATACTTTTCTCGGTATGGAGCCCTTACGACACGCAAGATCCTGATGAGATCCCCGAAGATCAGAAAATAGTATTACTTAAAAAGGGCGACGGAGTAAATACAGGCGAATTCGGGAACGAAGGCTCAGGCGGGCAAAGTTTTAAACGCTATATGTGGAAAACAGGAACAACCTACCGTTTCCTTTTAAAAGGCGAACCTGCCGGTCCCGATCATACTGTCTATACCGCCTATTTTTACACACCTGAAAAAGACGAGTGGGAGCTTATCGCCAGATTTAAAAGACACAAAGCCAGTAATTACCTTGGTAATTTATATTCTTTCTTAGAAAACTTTGTGCCTGCCACCGGTGATACTGCTCGAAAAGCACATTATAAAAACCAGTGGATCTATGATAAAGACAAGGGTTGGATAGAACTCACCAAGGCCATCTTTACAGCAGATGCCACGGCTAATCAAAAAGACCGGATGGATTATGCAGGTGGTGAAATTGACGAAGGCTATTATTTGAAGAACTGTGGCTTTTTCAACAACTTTACTCAAGTTGAAACAGAGTTTAGCCGCAAAGAAAACGGTTCTGCTCCTCAAATAAAATTTAAAAATCTTCCGTAGGTTTTAAGAACCCTTTTTTCCTATTTAATATTTAAATTTACAGCAGATATAACAAAAAAAGTAAATTATTATCTTTCGATACTTTGTGTAATAATTAATTATAACTTTCAAAAAAACTTTATTTTCTATACAGAAAAAATTGTTTTTACTAAACTGTAAAATCTTATTCAAAATATTGAACAGCCTGTATTTAATCTTCTTAACACATTTAAAATGACACCTAAACCCCTTATTCTACTGCTCGTATTCTGTTTCTCATTGCTTTCAAGTGCCCAGGACTCCCAGTTGGCTCCTACTCCACCTATGGGATTCATGACCTGGAATTATTTTGGCGATAACATTACTGAACAGGATGTAAAATCTATTGCCAATGCAATGATAGAAGAAGGTCTTGTAGATTTGGGGTACGAATATATTTTTATTGACGACGGCTGGCAGGGAGGGCGTGATAATCGCAACAACATTATTCCCGATCCTATAAAATTCCCTTCAGGGATTAAAGCTTTGGCAGAATACCTTCACAGCAAAGGAATGAAACTTGGCATTTATTCCGATGCGGCACAACTTACCTGTGCCGGGTACACAGCTAGTCTCGGTTTTGAAGAACAAGACTCCAAAACTTTTGCATCATGGGATATTGACTATTTGAAATACGATTACTGTGGTGCCCCAACCGATAGAGAAACTGCCGAGAAAAGGTACTCTAAAATGGCTGATGCTTTGCAAAATTCTGGTCGGGAGATCGTATTTTCTGTATGTGAATGGGGACAGCGAGAGCCATGGCTATGGGCTAAAGAGGCTGGCGGACAGTTGTGGCGAACCACTTATGACATTCGGGATAAATGGAGTGCAAACGCTCCCGAAGGCACCAATCTTCATGAAGAAAGTATAGGTTATGGAATACTAGATATTCTGGAAATCAATGCCGAACTGGATGAGTATGCCGGTCCGGGAGGATGGAATGACCCTGATATGCTTGTGGTGGGGCTTTATGGCAAAAGCGGCCCATCTGGAGATCAGGGCGGTCATGGTGCCACAAATACCGAGTATCAAAGCCAAATGAGCCTGTGGTCTCTTATGGCTGCCCCTTTGATGATAAGCAATGACGTGAGAAATATGGATGATGATACCCGAAGAATTCTAACTAATAAAGATATTATAGACATAGATCAGGATCCACTGGGCAAACAGGGTAAAAGAGTAATTAATAAAGACAACTGGCAGGTTTTCGTGAAACCTTTAACCGATGGAAATTATGCAGTTGGCATCTTAAATACTTCTGAAAAAAAACGAAGATTTAAAAAAAACCTGGACAGTTTAGGTTTGGACGGAAAATATAAACTGCTGGATGTATGGAGCAAAAAAGGTTATGGAAAAACTGACAAATTAAATTTCCAGGTTCAACCCCATGAAACATTAGTGTTTAAACTGAGTCGATAATACTCTTTAATATCACAGGTTTAAAAATTACAACTTCCATTTATATCTCTTTTATAGAAGTCTAAATTCTTGTTATGAACATCATCAGGACATTTCTGTGGGTATTTGCATTTTTATTCCTGAATGCTCCAATATGGGCTCAAAATCCTGTAGATCAAAATTTTTCCGATAACAAAACAGGACAGGATGAATTTCCAGAGACTTACTCTGAAGTTTCGAACCCCATTCCTACTCCGGTGCATTTGTGGCAGAATAGGCGTCAAAATGTAGTAGGATGGGGAAATACTGATACTCGCTACAAGAAAGAGGAACCAGCCAGGGTCGGGGATATTTCCAACAAGATTGAGATGACCGGGTGGAAGGGTGAGCGGATATCTGCCCAACTCGTGGTTTCGGCAGTTAAATCTCCTTTAGAACTTTCCTTGGAAGTGAGCGATTTAGTGCATAACAGTAATAAAAAGTGGAGAATAGAACAGAGAACTATATCTACAGGCTTTGTGCGCTATGTAATGACCGATGAACTCAATAAAGATAAAAAAGGTGCATGCGGTCACAGAAACGCTAAAGATTTTGATTCTACTCTTGTGGCCGACCCTATAGATCATCTCACTAGAAGCCTTTTAATTCCTAAAAATTCTACCCGTCCCGGATGGGTAAAAATATGGATCCCTCAAAATGCTTTTCCCGGAAGCTATACAGGAACCTTAAAAGTATTGGATAGCAAAAAAGTCATAAAAAAACTGAAAATTGAGATTAACGTCAAAGATCGAAAAATACCAGCTCCCCAAAAATGGCGTTTTCACCTCGATCTTTGGCAAAACCCTTACGCTGCTGCACGTTACTATCAAACCGAACTGTGGAGTAAAGCCCATTTTGAAGCAATGGAAAAAGATATTCAGCATTACGCCAATGCCGGAGGAAAATCTATTACTGCCTCTATTATGAATAAACCCTGGAACGGACAAACCTATGACCCCTTTCAATCTATGGTGACCTGGAAGCGGAAAATAAATGGGCAATGGGAATTTGGCTTTACCGCTTTTGATAAGTGGGTGAAATTTATGATGAGAATGGGCGTGGACAAACAAATTAACTGCTATTCCATGGTGCCATGGCGACTATCTTTTGAATTTTTTGATGAAGCCAGTAATTCTATGAAAATTGTTGAAACGGAACCAGGGGAAAAAGAATATGAAGAAATATGGGGGGCAATGCTCACCTCTTTTGCCGCCCACCTCAAAGAAAAGGGTTGGTTCCACAAAACCTATATTTCTATGGACGAGCGTCCTATGGAAGTGATGCAGGAAACAATAAAGGTTATTAAAACTGCCGATGCTAATTTCAAGATTTCATTTGCTGGTGGAAACCATCCAGAATTATATGAAGAAATTGATGACTACTGCCTTTCGATGGAAGAGTCATTTCCACAGGAAGTAAAGGAAGAACGACGGAAAAATGGCCAGATTAGTACATTTTATACCAGCTGCGCCCATGCCTATCCTAACAGTTTTACCTTTAGCCCACCGGCCGAAAGCGAATGGTACGGCTGGTATGCAGCTGCCAATAATCTTGACGGTTACCTGCGGTGGGCTTATGCAAGTTGGGTTAAAGAGCCTTTACTAGACAGCAGGTTTACTACCTGGGCTGCGGGAGACACCTATTTTGTTTACCCCGGTGGAAGGACTTCCATAAGATTTGAAAAACTCCTTGCAGGCATTCAGGCGTATGAAAAAATTCTGATTTTGAAAGAAGAATTCAGAAATACAAATAATCAAAAGTCCCTTAAAGAATTAGAAGAAATCCTGCATCTTTTCAGTAATAATAACTTTGACCAGACAACAGCTTCCGAAGTAATAGAGAAAGCAAAGCTTGTAATCAATTCCTTTTAAAATGGCTGATTTACCTAAAATTGTTTGTCAAAAATGGCATTTTTCACCTGAAGAATTCCTCAACATAACCTCCCTCTAATCTCCAAATTTTGTGGAGGATATAAGCCTATGTATTCTCCTGTTCAGCCAGTAAATAAAGGCTGATCTTGACCATGAGCGGACCTGTGTCCTATTCCTTCAGGTATTTAGAATACGGGAATCCAGTAGTCATTGATACATAGCTCCTTTTTTCTTAAACATAAAAAAGCCTGCCAGATTTAGATAAGGTCTAAATCCGACAGGCTGCATTATTGCTCAACCAAAAATTTACAGCGGCTTAATTATATAGCTGTAACTATAATTTTGAAAGGGCATACGATATTTTTCTAAGGCTAAACTTCCCCAGCTGTTTATTCCAGCAACACCCATTTGTCTTAGATCTATATCCAGATAGGTGTGTTCCCCTTTTTTCAAGAGTCTGGAATGTTCCTGTCCTTTTTCTGAAGAAGGATACAGTTGTTCTTTCGTGTAAGGTAATGCCGAAACATTCAACAGGACTTCAGTATAACTTACTTTGATACCTGTGTTACGGCCGTTTGAAATTTCGGCCCAACGCACATCAGTTTTGTTACCAGATTCCTGTGGCCTTACATAAGGATGGTATTGCTCTTCTACTCTTCCTTTGTAGATGCCAACCATGGCGCTAAATTTTCGGTCTTCATAACTCTCCCATGGGCCACGGCCATACCATCTAAAAGTGTCAAATTTCTTCGGAAGCAATAACTCATTTCCGAATTTTAACAACATCTCATGATCTCCTTTTATGGCTTCAAAATCATTCTCCACTCTAAGAATTCCATCATTATAAATTGTAGTAACCTGTGTTAACCTGGCATCTCCCTGTAACACGTCGTAAATAACTTTAACCTGAGTGGCTCCATCTGAATTTTTACCATGTGTAAATTCTACAACTTTAAGTTCAGGCTGCTTTAGATAATCAAGCTTTCTGTTCAGTCCTCCTCCAAAATCATTATCAACCAGGGGTCTAAAAAGGCTTAGTTGAGGCCCTTTTTCTATGAGGACATCCCTTTTGTATTTATAATCTGAAAACCTTCCGGTTGTTTTATTAAAACTAATTGAAAAGGAACCTTTTGAAAAGCTTACCAGGTCACCATTTTCTTCAACTTTCAAATCTACAATTTCAAATACCTGATTTTCAGCAACAGGTGGTGTAACAGCAAATTCTGCCTCAGCTAAAAGAGTGCCGGGAGCCACAAAAGCCTCGCTTTTAATTAGCTTCCCCTCAAAATGTAATCTATATTCCGCAGATGTATCTGTAGGCACCTTAAATGGTATTTCAACAGATATTGTGTTTCGTGGAGCTACAGAATAACTTCCTAATTTTTCCGATTTTACCACTTCTCCATTTCTGAGCAATTCTACCGAGAATTCATAATTAGAAAGATCCCTGAAGAAATACTTATTGAATATTTTTACCTTTTGATTGTCTTCACTTAAATCAAAACCTATTTCCTGATATACTTTTCGTACTTCATATGCATGAGGGTTCCAGGACCGGTCGGCCATAATGACTCCATTGATCAAAAAGTTATTGTCACTTGGAGTACCTTCAGCCCCCCAATCTCCACCATAACCAAAGATCTTTTTACCGTCTACCTCTTTATAGATTCCCTGGTCTACCCAGTCCCAAATATATCCTCCCTGTAGTTGAGGATATTTTTCTATAACTTCCCAGTACTCTTTAAAGTTCCCAAGGCTATTCCCCATTGCGTGAGCATATTCACTCATAATGTATGGACGATCGGGATTGTTTTGTGCCCAACGCTCCATAGATGCCGGGTGGGGGTATTGAGGCACAATAATATCTGTATTCCACTCGGTAGTAGAACGTTCGTATTGCACCGGCCTGGTAGGATCAAATCCTTTAAGCCAGTTATAGGCATTATAAAAATTATACCCATTCCCTGCCTCGTTTCCAAGGCTCCAGGCTACAATCGAAGGATGGTTTTTATCCCGCTCTACCATTCTTTTGATTCGCAACATGTGTGCATGTTCCCATTCAGGATCGTTACCTAAAGTGCTTTCCGGCTCATAATACATCCCGTGGGATTCAATATTGGCTTCATCAATAACATAAAATCCGTATTTGTCGCACAACTCGTACCAGTAAGGATCGTTTGGATAATGAGAAAGTCTCACCGCATTCATGTTTAGTTCTTTCATTATACGAATGTCTTCCTGCATCTGCTCCCGTGTCATGACGTGTGCAGTTTCAGGATGGGATTCATGCCGGTTTACACCTTTAAACCAAACAGGTTTTCCGTTTACTAAAAACTGATATCCGTCTATTTCATAAGTTTTGAACCCAACATTGGTGTTGATCACCTCCTTCACCTTACCTCCGGAATCTAAAAGTGTTAATTCAAGTGTATATAAATTAGGGGTTTCAGCTGACCACTGCTTTACATTAGGAATGATCTCTTTAAACTGAAGCACTGTTTTCCCCAATTTCCTTTTAAGCCCAATGGTCTTTTGTTCTGCTTTAAAAATTTCATTGTGAGATGCGTCAAAAAGTTTAGCTACCACGATGTTTTCTCCCTGATCTTGATCGGTCTGGTTCCATACCTCCAGGTCTACTGAAAACTCTCCGTCAGTATAGTTATTGGTTAATCCACTTTTAACAAACAGGTCATAAAAATGTACTTTTGGACGTGCGTACAAATAAACATTTCGCTGAATCCCGCTAATACGCCAAAAATCCTGCGCCTCCAAATAACTACCGTCACTCCAGCGCCGAACTTCTATCGTGATCTGGTTCTTTCCAGGTTTTATGAACTTGGTAAGTTCATATTCAGATTCCAGTTTACTATCTTCTCCCATACCTACATATTCACCATTCACATAAAGCCTAAAGGCCGATTTCACTGCACCAAGGTGAATAAACACAGGCATATCCTGCCAATCTGAAGGAATTTCAATTTCCCGGCGGTAAATACCAGCAGGATTCTTTTCATTTTCAATAAATGGCGGATTTGGATTCTTAACAGCAAATTCGAAAGGATGGTTTACATAAATTGGAGTTCCATAGCCATTAAACTCCCAATTGGCAGGAACTTTAAAATCATCCCAACCTGAATCATCAAAACTTACCGATTCAAAATTTTCAGGAAGGTTTTTGTAATGTTCTGTCCAAAAGAATTTCCATGTTCCATTTAAATCGAGGAAGCGATTTGATTGTTCTCTATTCCTCTCTTGTGCCAGTATTTTATTTTCAAATGGAAAATAAGCCGCTCGCATGGGAAGTCTGTTTTCAGCCTGTACATTCGGGTTTTCAAAAATTGGATCGGGTTCACGATCTTGTGCTTTCACAAGTTGAAATACTGCAAAAAAAGCCAGTATTATTGTTGAAGTACTTCTAAATAAACGCATGGACATAGAGGTTAATTTTGATTTAATTAGGGGTTAGCTTCGGAAAAAATATTTGCTGGAAATGACATTTTTGGAATCTTTAGGAATTTTCCATTCCAGTTCAAGTTGAGGTTTCTCATTCTTTTTATTTTTGTAGTAGAGCTTAAAAGGGTGTAAGCCTTTTTGAAGAAAAATTTGAGCCTCCTGAATTTCAACTTCTTTAAAATTATGATCTCCATCAATGAGGTTGATCTCGTGCAACTTTAAGAAGTAGTTACTGTTCGCATTTAAATAAAACTCATATTTACCATCTTCAGGAATGTCTAAGAAGCCTTCAAAAAGAAAAATATCATGTCCCATTTCTTTTATCTCATTAAAGTTAGGCTCCTTTACAGTTCCTTTTGCTGCAACTTTTAAATCTTCTGTTTTGGGTAACCATGGGTATTTCCCATCATAGCTTTTCCAGATCAGACCTTTTTTCTTTCTTGTTCCTTTTACTGAAGGTATCGGTACAGAATCATATGGTCGTGGTGCTGAAGAGTTAATGCGTCTCATTTGCAACACCTTAGCTTTCATTTTCTCCTGAAGACCTTTATAAGATGTACTTTTAGCTAAATTTTTGCTTTGTGCAGGATCATCTGTTACATTATATATTTCAAAATCATCATCGTGAGATTGAATGTTATAACGCAAACCTACCATATCCCCCACACGAAGCATTTGCATTTGATTTCTCACTTTTCCACGATTACTGGCAGCAAATTCAGGATAAGCAGGAGTACTGCCATTTTGGAAATATTCAACATACACGTTGCCCTGCTGTACCTTACCTTCTTGAATAAAAGCAGGCAGTAAAGAGGTTCCGTTACTGTTTACCGGTGCCGGAAGTCCTGCAGCATCAGTAAAGGTTGGAAGCCAGTCATAAAAAATGGAAGGCGATTTTATAATCCTGTTTTTGGCAATTTTTTCCGGCCATTGAACTATTAATGGGGTTCTCAAGCCTCCTTCCAGCACATCGCGTTTTATACCGTTGTAAGGGCCAAAACTATCAAAAAAATTAGCCTGATTAGCAGCATATTCTGCAGGCAAATAAGACTCTATTGATGGACCATTATCTGATGCGAATACAACAATAGTATTAGAATCTATTTCAAGGTCTTGCAGTAACTTAATAATATCCCCTACTGCTCTATCAATACGCCTAATACTTGTGGCATAACGTTTATAAGTAGCCGGCCAGGGAACGGGAGCTGTTTCAGGTCTTTGATCATGATCATACACAGCTTCGGCATAGACAGGTTCTGTCCAGCTATCGGGGGTACCACTTGCCGTGTTAATCATTTTACCTGGTGTCCCAAGAAACTGTATTCCTCCATTTAATCCACCTCCTTCGGGATAAGCCTGTGTGGGTAATTCTAAGACTGCATGAGGGGTGTCATATGACAAATAAAGAAAGAAAGGCTTTTTATTCTTTTGAGCTTTTTGAGTAATCCATTTTTTAGCAACTGCGGTCCACAGATCGGTTGTATAAGCTTTTTCCAGACCAGCACTAACTTCTTTGTTATTTTCCCACACTTCTTTACTTCCACCAAAAATTCCTTCAACAGGATAATGTTCATGTCCATCCCTATGCCGCACATATCCATAAAAGTAGTCAAATCCTCTTTTTGTAGGATATGCCGGCCAATGCTGCGGATTCTCATTTTCTTTGGAAACTATTCCCTGCAAACCCCATTTCCCAATAACAGCTGTATGATAGCCCGCCTTCTGCAGTACACTTCCGAGGGTGTGATTATCGGGCAGGGCTTTATCAAACTGGTTATCCCTTATCTCTGACTGCCCCTGACTTAAGCCAGTTAGTAACGAGGCACGGGAGGGGGCACATACAGGGGCCGAAGTATAATGCTGAGTAAAGATTGCGCCATTTTCAGCCATCTTGTCAAGAGCGGGGGTCTCCAACCATGGACTGGAAGGTTCCTGCTGTCTTCTCTCATTCTGAAAAAATCTCCCCACATCTCCATAGCCCATATCATCTACGAGAATAAAGATAATATTTGGCTGTTGCTCTTTTAAAGTAACCTCCTGCCCTATAGCATAATTGCACAAGAAAAAAATTATTAGGCAGGAGATTTGACGCAAACTCATAGCTGGGGAGAAATAACATTTCCTCTTAAAGGACGAATGTTTGGAGCAAATATAATATTTGGCAAGTTGAAAAAAATCATCTATTCTACAGACAATTGCCTGCTTTTTTCTTTTCTGTCAATATTCCTTACCCCGGTAGTACCACCGCCTTCTAATGTTAGGCTCACGGGTTTATTTGTTTTCCAGGCCCCGCGAGTAAAATCGGGTACTTCAATAGAATTAGATTTATTGGCAATAGACCATTCACTTAGAGAAGTAATACTGCTCCAGGCAGCTGCATCATATACATCCATATCCATAGGCAGGCCGTTTCTAAGACAGTCTATAAGCCTCCAGTCCATCATAAAGTCCATCCCTCCATGGCCGCCCACTTTCTTGGCCATTTCTCCAACTTTACGCACAATTTCAGGAGTGTATTTTTCTTCAAGTTCTTTCATTTTATCTGCATCGGCAATTTCATGTCCAAATGCGATATGCTTTAAAGGCCACTTTTGAGCAAAACACTTTGTACCACTTAACATGTGTATACGGGAATAAGGTCGTGGTGAACTAATGTCATGTTGAATCATAATAGTACGCCCCTTATTTGTTTTAATGAGCTGAATATCCATATTCCCTCTCATATTTGCTCCCACAAATTGCTTTAAAGCAGGGTTCTCTTCAGCTTCCTCTTCAATTCTTCTACTTAATGTAAAGTCATCACTCATAATTGAGGTGAGATAATCCATTTTATCGCCGCGGTTGATATTCATCGCCTGACAAATAGGTCCCAATCCGTGGGTAGGATATACATTAGCATGACGTTTATTTTCCTCTAGGCGCCAGTAATTATCGTAAGCACCATCGGTCATTTTATGATCCTGAGGCCGGTTAAAATGCCAGTAGTCAAGATCATGAATGTACGCACCTTCTCCATGTATAAGTTCTCCAAAAACGCCCTGTCTTGCCATGTTGAGAGTCATTAACTCAAAGAAGTCATAGCAGCAGTTTTCAAGGATTACACAGTGCTTTCGGGTTCTTTCGGAAGTTTCAACAATTTGCCAGCATTCATCCAAAGTTCTGGCCGTAGAAACTTCTACAGCTGTATGTTTTCCGTTCTCCATAGCCTCAAGAGCTATAGGTATATGCCACTCCCAGGGAGTAACTATGTACACGAGATCTATGTTATCGCTTTGGCACATTTCTATATAGCCTTTTTCCCCATCTACATATTCAGCGGCTTTTGGCAAACCTGCTTTTTGCAGTAGTGCCTGTCCTCCATCAACAGCTGCCTGCCGGGTATCACAAAGTGCAGTAATCTCTACCCCTTCAATATAAGTGAGTCGTTCAACAGCACCAGCACCCCGGTCTCCAATCCCCACAATTCCAACCCTCACAGTATCAAGAGCAGGTGCAGCATAACCAGACATATTAAAATTCATACTAGGCTGTCTGTTAGCAGCCGCTTTAATCTTAGCTAATTTCTCTTCACTGGCACAGGATGTTAAAAATGCGCCTGTAGCAATAGCACCCGACCCAAGGGCCATATTTTTTAAAAAAGATCTGCGATCTGCACTCATAATAGATATTTTAATTTCTTGTTGATTTAATTCCTCTGAAGAAAGAGACTAACTAATAAACTTCATTCTCAAAAATATAAAAAAGTATTAAAATATTCGATTTTGAAAGTTAAAATTAAATAACAAAAGAAAAAATAAAGAATTTTATTTTTCGTAACCTTATTTTAATATGTTTAATCACTTTTATTGTGCTTTTAAATTTTAATTACTCTTAATCATCAACAGTTATTTGAAAAGTTGAAGTAGGTGACTCTTCACTATTCATGAGATTCCCCGTGGAATAGGGCTGCCAACCATAATACACTGTTTCAGGTTTTTGTGAGGTTTGAATAATTATTTTACTTCCTTCAATAGTAGCTGGCACAGGATGCTTTCCGTTTAATGAAAAACCTTTAACCATTTCACCATTTAATGTCATAAGGCCATCTGCAGTATGTTCAAAAGTTATCTTAATCTTTCCTGCAGAATATTTTGCATCAATAGGCAGAGGACCTGAAACTTCTATATTACGATCATAATCCTGATGTAAAGCCCAACGAGCAAGTCTCTCCCCCACTACCTTTTTATTTCGCGGATGCACATCATTCTCAGCTCCCACATCACTACTTACAGCCATTCCTCCATAATTCACCTCTTCAAGCAAAAGCCGTTGTAGGTTTCGAAATAACGGCCAATATTGAGATCTATAGTTTAATGTATCTATGGAAGAAAGCTGAACCCAGTAAAAAGGCAGTGTTTCTTGCTTCCATTTTTTCCGATAATCTTTTATCAATAACTTTTGCAACTGCGGATATTCAAAAACCCGTGCAATCTCCTGGGCATTACTTTCCCCCTGATACCATAAAACACCTTTAATGGGCATATTTAAAATTGGCTTAATTCCCGATTCATATATAAACCCCGGTTTATAGGCATGGTTAGGCCCTGTCTTCCCAACATGAACGGCAATACCTCCTACATTTTGCCCTCCTCTTTCTCTAATCCAAACCGGTAGTTCATCATTATCAAGCCAATTTCCTGAGACTTTTTTATAAAACCTTTGATCTTTTTCTAAAGTTTCTTCCGAAATAAAAGCTTCAATTGGAGCTCCACCTATAGACAGATTTATAAGGCCCACCGGAATATTCTCATGCTGAAGGATTTCTTTTCCGAAATAATATCCTATAGCACTTAACTTTGCCACATGCGGCATTCCACTTTCTTCCCAACTGCCCTCAAAAAAGGCAGTAGATTGTAATTTTTCAAGAGCCTCCTCATTATATTTTTGCGCATAAATACCTTTACCTACGTATTGAGGATTATAAAAACGGAGTTGTGGACCAGCAAGCTGCTCTTTTTCACTTTCGAAATGCTCCTCCTGACCTAATGACCACTCCATATTGGACTGACCTGCCAATAACCAAACATCTCCAATAAGTACATTAGAATATTCCAAAGAGTCAGATTTTGTATAAATTGATAGAAGCTGAGGGGAGGAACTAGCAGCATGGGCCGGGAAGTACACCTGCCAGGACGAATCTAATTGTACCTCGACTTCTTCAATTAATGAAGAAAACTTGACCTGCACAGTTTCTCCAGGCAGATATTTCCCCCAAATCATCAATGGCTCATCACGCTGCAGCACCATATTATCTGAAAAAATTTTAGGCATTACGATCTGAGCAGTGCCGGATTGCTGGTGTATCAAAAATGCCATTATGACAAACATTTTTTTTAAAAGCTCTTTCATGTTGATCATCATATTCTCAGGAAATTAAAAAACTCCTGCTCAATAAAGTCTGACACTATAATGAACAGGAGTTTCCACTCACTCTAAACTATTTTTTCTTATTCTTGAGTATCGTCATCTAAACTTTGATCTTCCTCGAACACATGAGCTGCATAATTATAGTCAAGGGCTTCATATCGCTCTTTCATCACCTTTAACCTGGACAAAAAATTCCCCCAGTCTTTTTTCGCAACAGGAGTCCAGTTGACCTCGGCTAAAGCTGTCAGCCTTGGTAATACCATATACTCTACATGATCGGTAGTTTTTATGTACTCTGTCCACAAATTTGCCTGGGCTCCTAATATATGCTTTCCTTCTTCTTCAGAAAGTTCCTGGGGAACTGGGTTAAAAGAATACACTTTTTCAACAGGCACAAAGCCGCCTATGCCAAGAGGCTCATCTTCGTTTTTAGACTGGTAGTAATCGAAATAGAGATGATCGTTAGGTGTCATCACAACATCGTGACCCTGCCTGGCTGCCTCAATACCTCCCTTAGAACCTCTCCAGGACATAACGGTGGCATTAGGCGCCAAACCACCTTCAAGAATTTCATCCCAACCTATGATTTGCCTTCCATTTTCATTAAGAAACTTTTCAATGCGGCTTATAAAATAGCTCTGCAACTCATGTTCATCTTTTAAACCTTCCCTCTTAATAACCGCCTGTGCCTGCTCACTCTCTTCCCACTCTGTTTTAGGAGCTTCATCACCACCTATGTGAATGTACTCACTGGGAAACAAATCCATAACTTCGGTGAGTACATCCTCAAGGAACTTAAAAGTTTCTTCTTTAGGAGCAAAAATTGTGGGAAACACCCCCCATTTTGTTTCTACTTCATAAGGTCCTGTATTGTTACCAAATTCAGGATAAGCAGCTAAAGCTGCTGTGGCATGTCCAGGCATTTCAATTTCAGGAATTACTGTAATGTGCCGGGCTGCGGCGTAGGCAACCACTTCTTTTACTTCTTCCTGTGTGTAGAAACCTCCATACTCTTTTCCGTCATGTTCGTCCCAATTTTTTTCTACCATAGTTCCTTTTCTTACTGAACCTATTTCTGTAAGTTTTGGATACTTTTTTATCTCAATTCGCCAGCCCTGATCTTCGGTAAGATGCCAATGAAAGCGGTTCATTTTATGCAGCGCAAGTAGATCTATATATTTTTTAATAAATTCTAATGGGAACATATGACGAGCTACATCAAGGTGCATCCCACGGTAAGAAAACCTGGGAGCATCTTCTATTTCTACAGCAGGTATTGTGAGATCTGTCACTTGTGCCACTTCTGCTTCTGCGGGCATTAACAATCGCAAAGATTGAATTCCGTAGAAAACCCCTTGAGATGTTTTCCCTGAAATCTTTATTTGATCGTAAGTAACGCTTAGCTTATATCCTTCTTCTTCCTGTATTTCAGAATCTAATTTGAGAATAATAACATGATCACCAGCCTTACCAGAAGTTACTGTTTCCAACTTAAATCCTGATGCCCCAGATAGTAATTGAGATAGAAAATTAGCTTCTGGAACTAGAGAATCGGAAGCAACTATACGTGTATGCTCGTCAATTACAAATCTACCGGGAGCTGTATTCATTCTTACAGGTAATGGGATGACAGAATAATCTTTGGGAGTGTTTTCTACATCTTTATATTCGGTATAAGATTTTCCTGTTTCGCATGCACTAATCAGAATCGTAAGAAACAGGAATGGTAAAATTTTTTTCATATTTATCAACTTTAAAAATTTTAAATTTAGGTTTACCAACACATTGGATTCTTTTATTAATTTATTTATTTCTTTTTAATACTATCTTCACCATCAGTTAACCACTCCAAAGAAAAGCTCGTAAAGGCATTCTCTTTATAATCATCTTTTTCAAAAAATACTCCTATTTCACCATTTTCTAGAATTGTCAATGATGAATATGCAGCACCACCAGCATATACGGTTTTACCTTCACTCCAGCTCTTACCTTCATCATAACTTATTCTCACCGTCAAATTCTTACGTGCCTCTGCATCGTTTGAGTTAGAAAACAGAAGACGGTTTTTATCATCTCCATCATTAACAGAAGTATATCTAAGAATACTGGCATTGTTCCCGGGGTCTACAAGAACTTTTTCGGTTTTTGTATCCCAGGTCTTCCCTTTATTACTTGAAACATGAACATAACGATGGCCGTCCCCTGTATTGACGCGGGAATTTATCATATAATCTCCATTTCTTAGCTCAATAACTTTAGATTCATCGGCAGGCTTCACAGGTGAATCAATTAAAAACCAGTTTTCACCATGGTCATCACTACCAAAGAGATACACCCCTTCCTTAAGCCTAACCAATGTATGTAGTAACCTTCCATCCTGTGTTTGGATGCCTCGTCCAGAGGTTATGAATTTAAAATCATTATGCCATTCTTCTTTTGCTATATAAGAAGTGATATCGCGGGGTTTGGTCCAGGTTTCACCATTGTCTGCACTCTTAAGAACATGTAAATAATAGACATCCTTTTCATTCTCAAGATCCATATAATTGTAGAATAAGAACACCTCACCTGTTTCTTCATCTACAATCATGGAAGGATCTGAAGCTGATTTACCTTCCGGAAAATCTATTACCCTCTCTATTTCTCCCCAGGTTTTACCATTGTCGGTACTTCTGCGCTGTACTATATTGATATCTCCACTACCGCGCAAATCGGCACAGGAGGGCACCCGTTCGTCAATAGCAGCAATTAAATCCCCATTGGGAGCTGTAACAATTGAAGGAATGCGATAACAGGCTATTCCCGGGTCGTTTTCTGCATTAAAAAGATCATGAAACAACAGTTCTTTCTGATTTTGTTTCAGCGATGTCTTGGGTGATTTTGATGAATTGCAGCCGCAAAAGGCAGCAAGAACAAAAATGAGTAGATTTTTTTTCATTGTAGAAGATTATATGTAGGCTATGAATTCACAACAGTAAAATCTCAATTTAGCCTTAGGTAAAATTCACAAGCTCAAATATAACATTAAGATTAAAAATAAAGTTAATTTTTAAATAAATTCTTATGTTTCCTTTTCATTTTAACTTTCGAATTCTACATGTGGAGAATTACTAATCTTTATAAAAGTTATTCAACAGAAGTATAAAATTCACCCTTCTGGCCAAAAGTAAGCTTTCGAACAACCTCATTTTGATCATCCCAGCACAATGGCATAGCCGATACATATTGAATACTTACACTGTAAGCACCATTTTATAAAGGTTTTACGAAGAAACAACCCCTATACATATAAGTAATAAATTTCCATATAAAAGAAACTCATGATTAATTTAAAAAACATAGTTCTGTCAAATTTAAAGTCATTGTCTTACCCAATATTTAAATCTACTTCCGCTTAGTTTTTCCAAATATATAGCAGCTACATCCAATTCTTTAATAAAAAAATTAAAAAAACTAAAAAAATTAATTTTATAATTTTTGAAATAACAATCAAAAACATATATTAGCAAAGGTAACGTAAATAAAATCAAAAGGTTTCATAAAAACTAAATTTCATAATACGGTAATGGTGCATCTACTTTCAGAAAAGATTAATAAGAAAAGGTAGATTATTAGTAAAGCACCTATGATAGAAAAATCAAAAGGCAGACTGTACCAGTTCCTGAAATCTGGAAATAAAATAAACAAGATAAGGATAAATTTTTCATGAAGAGTTTATGAGAACAAATTCTCAAAGTGGCACTCGGGGGAAAACAATAATTAGCCTAACAGACATATTTTATGAATGACAGATTATAACTAAAAAATTGACTTGGGGGATAGAACCCTGTTCATATTAAATAACTGAAATCAATATAATACTTTATAGCTAGCTTTCAATAAAAAACAAGATTACAACTAGCCACAAAAAGTAGTAATGACCAGAATAAGTTTAAAACTGTTAATAATCTAATCAAACCAAAATGAAAAATTTACTAGTGTTAATTTGAAATAGACACGATAAAATCTGACAGTTAAGGATTATATTTAAAGAGTTGAAACAAAAAACATTAACCCTTAAAACTGTCAGAATGAATACAGAAGCAAAGGTAATTAAATCTAAAGTAGGTTTATTACAGTTAGCAGAACAATTAGGAAACGTGTCCCAGGCTTGTAAACTCTTTGGTTATAGCAGGGATAGTTTTTACCGCTTTAAAGAACTTTATGACCAGGGAGGTGAGTTAGCACTACGAGAGCTCAATAGAAGAAGGCCAAATCTTAAGAATAGGATTGAAGAAGAAACAGAAAAAGCAGCAATCCAGATTGCTTTTGATTATCCTGCTTTTGGACAACTTCGCGCTTCCAATGAACTCAAAAAGAAAGGAATTTTTATCTCACCAGCAGGTGTTCGATGTGTATGGTTACGCAATGATCTGGAGACTTTTAAAAAAAGGCTGAAGTACTTAGAAGCCAGAATGGCCCAGGATGGACTGGTGTTGACTGATGCTCAACTAAATGCCTTGGAGAAAGCGAAAGAAGAAAAGAAAGCCCATGGAGAAATAGAAACCCACCACCCCGGCTATCTTGGAGCTCAGGATACCTATTATGTAGGAACCATCAAAGGAGTTGGAAGAATCTATCAGCAAACATTCATTGACACGTATTGCAAAGTAGCCCATGCTAAACTTTATGATCGTAAAAATGCTCTTGTAGCTGCTGATATGCTAAATGATCGGGTGTTACCCTTCTACGAAGAGCAAGACCTGCGACTTTTAAGAATATTAAGCGATAGAGGCACAGAATTCTGTGGCCATAGAGAGCACCACGAATATCAACTTTACCTGGCTATCGAGGATATAGATCATACAAAGACCAAGGCTAAAAGCCCGCAAACCAACGGAATCTGTGAACGCTTCCACAGGACGATTCAGGATGAGTTTTACGCCATTACCTTTAGGAAAAAGATCTACACCTCCATAGAGGAGATACAAGCTGATCTGGATGATTGGTTAAACTACTATAACAATGAAAGAACCCACTCCGGAAAACATTGTTTTGGAAAAACTCCGATGCAAACTTTGCTCGACAGCAAACATTTGGCTGATGAAAAAATGCTGGATTTACAATCGGAAAAACTCGTACCTTTATTAAAGGCAGGTAAAGCGGAAACAGGCTCTGGTGGAGACCAACCTGTCAGGAATAACTTGCCTGACGACTGGAATGGTCAAGGGGCTCCAAACGAGCCCCTAAATCAGGTTTATTCCAAAAGTCAAAATGCCTAAAAAAACTCTTAACTGTCAGACGAGATCGGAGCTATTACAGTTAATTGGTCTCATGTTTTTTTCTACTGGTGGTCTGGCTCAGGAGGCCCCCATAACTATTACCGGAAAAGTAGTAGATGCAGAATCCAATATCCCAGTGCCGGGAGCTAATGTGTTTCTAAAAGGTACTACCAATGGAACAATGACAGATTTCAACGGCGAGTTTTCTTTACTCGTGCCGAGTAAGAAATCCCTAATAGTAATTTCTTTTGTGGGGTTTAAAACCCAAGAAATAACTATCGGAGATCAGACACATTTCGGCATTGTACTGAAAACAGATCAGGCGCAATTGGATGAAGTTGTTGTTATTGGGTACCAAACAGTTCGCCAAAAAGAATTAACCGGTGCAGTAAGCAGTATTAGCGGAAACGATCTTGAAGGAATTCCTGTAACCAATGTTGCTGATATAATTGCAACTCAATCCACCGGATTGCAAAATATCAACGTAAGTGGTGCTCCCGGTGCCAGAGGTGGATTAGTAATTCGGGGTAATACAAGTATTGGCGGCAATATTGATGCATATTCTGCTTTTAGTAATCCCTTATATGTAATAGATGGGGTGCAGACTTCTCTGGAGGATCTTGCTGGATACAATGTTTCCAATACCGATTTCCTGGCTTCCTTAAACCCCAATGATATAGAAAGTATTGACATCTTAAAAGATGCTTCCGCAGCAGCCATATATGGCTCCCGAGGAGCAAACGGTGTTATTATAATAACTACCAAAGGAGGGAGAGCTTTAGAAGAACCGGAATTTAATTTCTCCAGCAGTATTGGCTTCAGCCCCAAACCTGAGCTGGTTCCCATGCTTATAGGAACTGCGGAAAGACGCGCTAAAATGGATATGATACACACCTGGTGGAATCATGATTCTCAATTCACAAACGAGGTGCCAATCATGCTGACTGACAGTATAAATCCTGCTTTTAATAATAATGTGGATTACCAGGGTTTGTTTTACCAAACAGGTATAAGTCAAAGGTACAATCTTAGCGTAAGAGGCGGTGGTGAGAAGTCCAACTACCGAATTTCCCTGGGTTACAATAGTGACGAAGGAGTCGTGAAAGGGACAGGCTTTGAAAGGTATACTTTGAATTCCAATATTAATGCAAAAATAGGCACTGTATTTACAAACCAGTTTAGGGCTAACGTATCATTTACGGATAACCAGACAGGTCAGGGTAATCCCTATCAGGGGAATTTTGACCTGAACTCTACTCTTCCGGTCAATCCCGCCTCCCTGAACTCCTCTTTATTTTACTTGTCTGATAAAAGAAGGGAATCTCTAACTGGAGAACTGGATGAGAAGTTGAATACAGACCAGGCTATCACAACTACCTTTTCCAATCTTGCACAACTGGATTTAATAGGTGGGGTAATTTTAAATTCACAATTGACTTTTCAATATGATTCCAACAAAAAGAATTTTTACGAACCTTCAACCATTCGACCTCAGGGAGATGGCTTTGCCAGTTACGCCTTGTACACCAGGAAGAACCTTTCTTCAGACACTTATCTGAGTTTGTTTAATCTCATTGGAGATCATGAAATCACAGCGATACTAGGGAACCGTTTGGATTATAACAGATATGAAGATATGGGACTGAGTGCCGTTGGTTTTGGGAGTGATGCCATTCAGGTAATCAACAATCGATATACCACAGAGGAAATTAGTGGATATACAGATATAAGTGCCAATGCCTTGTTGTCTTATTATGGAAGATTCAGTTACAAATTTAAGAATAGATACATATTTATGGCTAACCTTAGTGTTGATGGTTCCTCCCGTTTTGGGGAGGACGTACGATGGGCGAGGTTCCCGTCCTTTTCGGGAGCATGGATCTTCTCTGATGAACCTTGGCTCAAGACACATGTTTCAGACTGGTTAGATTATGCCAAACTAAAATTCAGCTGGGGTATTAATGGAAAGCAATTCCCTGAAAACTATCTTCGATTTGGCTCCTATAATTTAGGTTACGGAGGAAACAATATGTGGGCTAACCAAATGGCTGTCTCCACTTATGCCGGCACTACCGGAGTTGTTCCGAATTACGGGGCTATCGGAAATTCTTCCTTGTCATGGGAAGAATCCGAACAGTGGAATGCCGGGTTTGAAATAGATATGTTTGATCATAGGCTAAGTCTGACCTTCGATGCTTATCGCAAAGCAACTGATAAATTATTCTTTGACATTAATTTCCCTGCTTATTCGGGGTATGACGCTGCGAAGGCCAATGTTGCCGGAATCCTGAATTATGGGTGGGAATCTATGGTGAGGTACGAGCTTTTTCCACGTACCAGCGACTTCAGATTGGAATTGAGCGCAGGTTTAAGCCAAAATGAAAACTATATCAGTAAGCTACCGAACGGGAACAGAGACTACACAGGTCCCGGTTACGGATATGTAGTTGGAAGACCTATTAACCTTTATTATATGTTCAGAAATAATTACATAATTGATGATTTGGATCAATTACCGGTCAATCCGTACACAGGAGAACCCCTGACTGGGAAATCGGCCTGGGCACCTATCAGGCCAGGCTTTCCAATCTGGCAGGATATGAATGGGGATTTTATTTTGAACGAAGAACACGATCAAAAGCTGGTGCATGAATATTCTCCGGTACCTGATGTGTTAGGGTCTTTTAATATCAGCCTTAAATATAAAGGTTGGTATTTGCAGGCTTACAGTCATTTTTCCTTTGGATCTGATATCAAAAACACTGTTTTGAACAGCTATATGGATCAATATGATCGGGGAGGTACAGGATGGGCCACTACAGGTCTGGCTGATCTCAGTGAATACACTTTTTGGCAACAGCCTGGAGATGGAGCTGCAGGGGTTCAGTTTCCTGCGCTTTACCCTCAGGGAGGGGGGCTTGCTCCTTTCTACGCCTTTAGAGGAAACCAAACCCTCTGGATTGAAAGTGGAGATTACTGGAAAGTCACGAATGCTTCAATTGGACATATTTTCGACCAGAATAGTATTATTAGCAATTTAGGTCTTTCACGATTACGTGCTTATGTTTCAGTACTTAATCCTTATCAATGGCAGCGATCCAAAACAGTAGTAGATGCCTCTATGGTAGATGCTTTAGGAAATGTATTAGGTAATGGATATCCTCAGGTAAGAACATATTCATTTGGAATTGATGCAAGATTTTAAAAATAAGAAAATGAAAAAAATCAACAAAATCACAGCAATTAGCCTGTTCGCATTTCTCTTCAGTTTTTCAGGTTGTACAACAGATATATTGGATCAGGAACCGGTTAGTATTACCCATCCTGACGTTTTCTGGAATAGCCAGAGCAATGCTGAACAGGCTTTAGCAGGAGCCTATGGCTTATTTAAGAATACTATTACTTATCAGGCCAATTTTTTGTATTGGGGCGAATTTCCTGCCATGACTTTTATGAACAGCCGAAACTGGGTTACCGATTATATTGAAGGCAGTGGGAATTATGTAATGGCTTACAGGGATGAAAGCAGGAATTGGAAAAATTTCTATCGTGCAGCAAACTGGGCTTTTACCATCGAGGAGTATGTACAAGATATGCCGGAAGATTTATTTACTTCACCTGCTGAAAAAGAAAGAATAATCGGGGAGGCTGCCTTCATCAGGTCTATATCCTATTTCTGGATGGCACGGATCTGGGGGGATGTGCCTATTGTAGAAGAATCCATAGAAAGTTCTGATCAACTTATAAGTCCAGACGGTTATATTACCAAAATACCGCGATCTGATGAACTGGAAGTATTAGATTTTGCCTTAAAAGCTGTTAATAAATCAATAGACCTGTTAGACTATTCCTCTCCTGGAGATCCAACTTGGGCCATCACAGCTAATAAAGCAAGTGCTGAGGCTTTGAAGGCTCATATTACTCTCTGGTATGCTAGCAGAGATAATGGAAATTCTGAGATGATTCAACAAAGCATTGATGCCGCTACTTCTGTTATCAATAACAGCAACGCGGAACTAATTGATTATATCGCAGAAGAGGAAGATGGATTCGAAAGTATGATTTTGGGACAGTCCAAGACAGGTCTTTTTGAAATAAATATTAGTGCCGCGATGAACGAATCTTTTAGAATGTCTACTTCTGATGCTACACATACAGGGCTCACCCTCAATTATCCTGTATTTCAAAACTTGAATAACGGGGTGGCGCCTTTCATGGATCCAATCTTTTATGGAAATGAAATGATGTCCCAGAATCCTGATAGGGAGAATGATGTGCGGAAGGAGTTGTTCTTCTATGAATATGCAAATCCGGATGATTCCTTCTTAATGAAATACGCCATGTCTGAACAGGATCCAGATTCAGAAGATGTATATGCACAATTCTCCGAATCAAATATTCTCCTGATGCGTTTAGCGGGAATCTACCTTCTTCGGGCAGAAGCCTATGCGAAACAAGGTAGTACCCAACTAGCTTTAGATGACCTAAATCTGGTAAGGAGCAAGGCAGGCGTTCCTGCCTATACCGGCCCCACAGACGAATCCAGTCTGATTAAGGCAATTTTCGACGAACGTGCAATAGAATTTGTAGGGGAAGGACAGTCTGCTTATGACAGAATCCGAATGAATTATTATGAAGGAGTACCATGGATGAACCAGAGCAGGTTAGAAAAAGAAGGCTACTTCTGGCCTATACATCCTTCTATTATTTCAATAAACCCCTCAATTGTTCAGAATGAATTCTGGCAAGGAAAAGTATAATAGTCATAAATAGAACAATAATAACTAAAGATATGAAACGAATTTTATTTTTAATATGCCTGGGTTTTGTCTTCTACTCTTGCGAAAAGGACAATTATTTAGTCGACGGAGGATTAAGCGATCCAAATTTAGGAGTCACAACTTTAGAGTTTTTTGAATCCCACCAGCAGTTAGACACCCTGGCTCTTTTGATAGCAAGAGCTGGCCTGCTAGAGGAGACGAATAGCGCATCAACCTTTTTTGCTCCCAATAATCTTTCCATTAAAAATTATGTTCAGGAAATACTGACTGAGATGAGGAGGATAGATCCCCAGGCAGAATATACTGTCAATGATATTCCTAAGGATACTCTTAAAAAATATATGGGAGGATATATAATTCCCCAGCAGATCAAGCGCGAAGTTCTGACAGAACAAGGGGAAATTTATACCGCCATTAATGGTGAGGAAAGGAAAATTTCTCTGGAACCTGTGCAGGATTTTAATGGACCTCTGGAAACCCCTCCGGAATATGTTTTCTTCACCTATAAAGGAGGAGATACCTGGGATCCATGGAACCAGCTGGTGGATGACACCAAAATCAGGGTTAGAACCTCAGATCTTGTTTCTACCAATGGCATCATCCACGTACTACAAGGAGGGCATGTACTTTTTAATTATGAAGAGAAATAAAAAACAAATAAAACCTTTTATTTAAATTTTAAAAAAATGAAAAAAATTAGCAGCTTACTACTGATGATCCTTGCCATAGGCTCCTGTTCTCCGCCAGAAGTAGGGTACCTGAGTAATGACATTCATGCAGTTCAGGATACTATTTTTGTTCCAAGGGGGGCTTTTATTACTTCCGCAGTTCCTGCTTCTGAAGGTACCACCTATCCTATTCACTGGGAAATTACGGGGGCTACCGATACCCAGGGAAATCCCACCGATGAATTGTTTCAGGAACATGCGATCCTAACCTGGACCTCGGCATTTAACCCGGAAACGGATACTACTTTAGCCTTGGCAGAGGAAAAGTTGGAGTTAAATGAGGAGCCTCCTATTCTAATTAATTCTGTGAGTGGAGAAATGGCATTCACCCAGGCTACAAAATTTGTGGAGAACGATATTTTTCACTTGAATGTGAGGGCTACCAATATGAGGGGGAGTAAACAATTAGATGATTTTGTAGTAGTTAAACTGGAGGAATTCCAGCCCGTTGAATTTCCTGTGGAGATGAGATCTGCCATTCAATTCGGAAGGGGCGCGGGAATATTTGACATGGGATATATATCAAGAATTACCGGTCCTAACGACAATGGGATATCCAGTGTCCTGTATGGAACCCACCCGTATATTACCATTAAGAAGGTAAGTGAGGAACCTGCCCTGGGGGTTAAAGTGAAGATGATCATTGCAGATAGCCACGGCACTCCCTTGGATCCAGAGAAAGTAATTTTTTACCCAAGGGGAGCCTCATATGAGCAAAATTTTCATGATAATTCCACAGAAACCGTAACTGATGAAACCGGCACTATATTTTCTCTTCCCGCACCTCCTTTTCCACAATTTGGAAGAACATATTCAGGAATAAATACTTACCTAATGTACTATTTAACCACAGGTGATGCTTTTACTGTGGATAAAGAAGCATTTGAAGCTGACAATGGACCAATGGACTGGTCGATTTATACTGACCCTGAAACAGAAGAAATAAGAAACCGGGCATATATTAGATGGGGTATAAAAATTAACGATTCCGGAACCTGGGAGATAAAAATGAAGATCCCATATACAACCATCAAGGAATAGTTTTTTAAATTAGCCACCTTAATGACTGGGGAGTCATATTCAAAAACCAGAGAAAATCAGCGGAAACTCTTTCAGGTTTCCGCTGACTTTCCTCTTTAAAATGAGTCTGATGAGATTAAGGAAGATAAGCTGTTCCTGGGATTATAACTTGAATCGGAGTTCTATACGAAAAATCGCAAAAAATTAAAATATCCGGTTCTAAAACGAGATTGAGGTTTTGAAGATAGATTCATACTACACCGTCAATGCGTCTATTGAGGGATAAATTAGTATTCAGGTAAATTCTGAAGATGACCACGGAATCTTTTTTCTGTTAAAGTTCTTATGATAAAGGATTCGGACGATTTAACGGCGGATTAAAGAAGTAATTTCCAAAAATTTGGTAATAAAGATTCTTTAGAATAGAGTCTTAAAGATTCGAAAACCGATACTACATATAGATATTATTGAAGGGAGAGCTGTAAGGTGATCACAAATTAGTTATTGTGTTTTTGTTTCTGAAGTTTTGTTTCCTTTTTATTTTAACTTTCGAATTGGTCGTATGAAGAAACTCATTATCTTTATAAAAGTTTTCAACAGAAGTATAAAATTCTTTTATCTAACAACAAGAACCTATATCTAATTTAACTACTACTTCAATTACAATTCCTATTTACATGCCGACTATTAATTTCATTCTGACCATCTTCTGCACAGCACTCCTACTTTCCTGTCAGGATTCAGAAAAAAAAGTGACAAATAACCAGAATCCCCAGCGCCCGAATATAATTTTTATGATGTCTGACGACCATGCTTATCAAGCAATTAGCGCTTATAATGATGAGTTAATCACCACCCCAAATATCGACAGAATAGCTGATGAAGGCATACTTTTTACCAATGCTAGCGTGACCAATTCAATTTGCGCACCCTCACGAGCAGTAATCCTCACTGGAAAACACAGCCACTTAAATGGAAAAATTGATAACCTTAGTGATTTTGACACTACAAATGTGACTTTCCCCCAGTTACTCCAGGAGGCAGGGTATCAAACAGCTATGTTTGGTAAACTCCACTTCGGAAATAATCCGAAAGGCTTTGATAAATTTATGATTCTTCCGGGACAGGGTGACTACTATAATCCAAAGTTCATTACTCAAAAAGGAGATACGGTAATTAATGGATATGTGACCGATATTATCACCGATCTTACCCTTAACTGGTTGGAAAAAGAAAGAGATAAAGGAAAACCCTTCTTATTAATGTACCTGCATAAAGCCCCCCATAGAGCCTGGTTGCCTGCAGAAAGACATTACAAAGAATTTACAAAGAAAACATTTCCACTTCCGGAAACCCTTTTTGACGATTATGTTCGAATTCATCCTAAAGACCTCAAGCCCGAATCAGCAGAACTGCGATCTGGCCATGGGAATCTGACGCCTCCTAAAAATGGTATTAGCACAGCTGCAAAATCGGCAGAGATGAATATTCTCACTCATATGATCCTAACCAACGACAATAAATTAAAAGATAGTGTCGTCAAAAAATTAGGAATAGAAGAACGTTATCTGGGTGACCCTACCAGAGGAATGAACGAACAACAAAAAGCTGCCTGGGATGCGGTTTACAATCCCATAAATGAAGAATTTACAGAAAAATATCCTGGCATGGATTCCAAAGATTTAATGGAATGGAAATATCAACGTTATATGCAGGATTATCTGGGCACCATTGCTGCCGTAGATGAAAATGTGGGAAGGGTTTTAAATTATCTTGATGAAAACGACCTTACTGAAAATACGATTGTGGTATATACCTCAGATCAGGGTTTTTATCTGGGAGAGCATGGATGGTTTGATAAGCGCTTCATGTATGACGAATCTTTTAAGACCCCGCTACTTATAAGATGGCCAAATCAGATCAAAGAAGGCATCACTGAAGAAGAAATGGTTCAAAACCTGGATTTTGCCCAAACTTTTCTTGAAGCAGCCGGTGTTAAAGCACCAGATGAAATGCAGGGTAAGAGTTTAATTCCTCTCTTAAAAGGAGAGAATAAGGCATGGGATAGAGAAGCGGTTTATTATCATTATTATGAATATCCTGCAGAACATGCCGTAAAACGACATTATGGCATTGCCACAAAAGATTATAAGCTCATTCATTTCTACTATGATATAGATGAATGGGAACTTTATGATCGAAAAAATGATCCCAGGGAAATGCATAATGTGTTTTATGACCCCGATTATGCTGAAGTACGCCAGGAAATGGTGCAAAAATTAAAGGAAGTGCGGGAAAAGTATAAAGATTCTGAAGAGCTTGACAAACAGTTCATTAAAGTTTACGAAGAAAAATAAAAGAGAGTCATTAACTGGGAAGAAATTAGGGAGGCTAATAACAAATAATTATTACATCAGGAAATGCAATGAGAATATTTACCACCCTTTTTTGTTTGTTCCTAATATACGGTTGTGGTGTAAGAAATATCAGGAAAAACTCACAAGATTCCTGGAACCTTGTATGGCAGGATAATTTTGAATACAATGGGAAGCCCGATGACAAAAAATGGTCTCACTCCCCAAAAGGAGGCGCCGATTGGGCCCGGTATTGTACCGACAGTGATTCTACCCGTTTTGTGAAAAATGGAAATTTACATCTTCGGGGTATTTTAAATACCAATCCTGCCGACACTTTAAAATACAGTACTGGCTGTATTAGCACCAAAAATAAATTTTCTTTTAATCACGGGAGAATTGAAGTGAGGGCAAAACTGGATAAAGGCAAAGGCTCGTGGCCGGCTATTTGGATGATGCCTCAAGATTCAAAATACGGTGGCTGGCCCCACAGTGGAGAAATAGATATTATGGAACATCTAAACAGAGACACCATTGTTTATCAAACTCTGCACAGCAATTATATCGATATTCAGGAAAAGCGGGAAGATCCATTATATTTTACCACCGTTCCTTTTAAAATAGGGGAATATAACAACTATGGAGTGGAATGGTATCCAGACCGTCTTGATTTCTTTGTCAATGGAAAACACACATTCTCTTACCCCAAAATTCAGGATGCCGATGCCAGGCAGTGGCCGTTTGATCAGGAATTTTTTATACTTCTCAATCAGGCCCTGGGAGGTAGTTGGGTAGGTAAAATTGCAGATGAAGATTTACCGGTAGAAATGCTTGTAGATTGGGTAAGAGTGTACCAAAAAAATTAATTCTCCGGTTCCTGCCATAAATCAATCTCTATTTAATTTCTAAACGCCATAAATTGCAAAGGAGTCAATTTCTTATCATTTTAAATCTATCCAATTCCACCTTGATGAAAACAAAAGTCCGGTTTTTCTTCGCCCGATTCACTTTACTTGCGGGTCTCTTTCTTATATCACAAAGCTCAATTGCACAGGAGCCGGTTTTAATCCCAACTCCTCAGGAAGTAAGTTTTAATCCCGCGCAGGATTTTGCTTTGCAACCAGGACGGAAAATCTGGATCAATACATCAAGCACAAACAATTTTGCTGTGGAACAGCTGCAAAATGCCTGGTTAGAAAAAACTACCTCAAAGTTATCTAAGGTAAAAACTGCCAAAAAAGCTGATATTATCCTGTATGCTGCAGAGGATAAATCGCTTTCAGTTCCCAAAAAGCTTTTGCCTTCTTCTGAAATCCTTCAGAAAATAGGCAAGCAGGGCTACTGGCTTAAAATAGATGATAAGATTCGCATTGTTGCCAACACCTCCCGGGGCCTCTTCTACGGCGTCCAAACTTTGAAACAGCTGCTCAAAACATCAGGGGAAAATGCCATTTCTGAAACCGAAATCACAGACTGGCCTGCGCTGGAATACCGCGGATGGATGGACGATATAAGCCGCGGCCCCATTCCTACTTTAGATTACGTAAAATATGTGATCAAAACGCTTTCGGAATATAAATTGAATTTTATCAACCTGTATACGGAACACACCCTTGAAAATGAGAAATTCCCGGATATAGCACCTCCGGGTGCCTTTACTCCTGCAGAAATTACGGAATTGGAGGAGTTTGCAGCAAAATATCATGTGGCGGTAATAGGAAATCAACAGGCATTCGGTCATATGGAAGAGATCCTTAAGATCCCGTTTTACGATGAAATTGCCGACAACAAGTGGAACCTCAATCCCGCCAGTCCGGCAACCTATGATTTTCTTAAAACCTATCTTGGAGATGCTGCCAAGGCATATAAACATCCATTCTTTAATATTGGAGCCGATGAAACTGATGGTTTGGGTTCGGGAAAAGCAAAGGGATTGGTAGATTCTTTAGGTATGGAAGCCGTGTATGCCATCCACATCAACAAACTGGATAAGATTCTAAAAGATGCAGGAAAACGTACCATGATGTGGGGGGATATTGCCGTAAATCATAAAGAAATTATTGATCAGCTTCCAAAAGATCTTATCATTCTATCCTGGGGCTATGATCCACGGGATAATTTTGACGAAGCTATTCTCCCATTTAAAGCATCGGGATTTGATTTTATGGTAGCTCCGGGCGTGCGAAGCTGGAGTGAGATTTATCCAAATTTAGACGTAGCTGTTAAGAACATAGCTAATTATGTACGGGACGGGCAGGAACATGGTGCTATGGGCATGATCAACACCGCCTGGGATGATGACGGAGAAACCCTTTTTAATGCCAACTGGCACGGAATGATTTGGGGAGCAGAGATGTCATGGCACCCCATACTGAATCAGGAAGAGGAACAGGCAGAACAGGAAAGACAAAGCAGACTTCAAATTTTTAATAAGGGCATAGATCGCATTTTCTTTGGCTTACAGGACGAAGTAAGCGTTATGGAAAGCCTTAATAAGTTTGCCGAACTAAGAAAAATTCCCGTTTTTTCTGGGATGACCAATGCCTCTACCTGGAGTAGTATTTACGATTTCTACCCTGGGGAAGAAACCAGTAAGGTAGCTGCTGCAAATATTGAAATGTTGAACCAATCCGAAAAATTGCAACTGGAGTTGCAGGAAAAACTGAAATATGTAAACTCCAATCAGGCAGCATTAAAGGTGGCAATTTTGGCAGCACAACGGGCCGCATATACTGCTAAAAAAAACCTGTTCACTTTAGAAGTGCAAAAGGTTTACAACAATCCTGAAGCCAATCCCGGTTCTTTATTAGAGACCAGAGATGCATTGTTAAAAGAACTTCATCAGTTAAAGATCGATTATGTACGGGTTTGGCAATTGGAAAACCGGGCCTACTGGCTGGAGGAAAATCTTAAAAAATATGATGCCCAGGCCAAAGATCTACTGGACCTGAAGTCCCACATTTTTATTGAAGCCGGGGAAGCTGTTAAACCCGGCGAAATGCAGATCAAATTAAAAAGCCTGTTTCCTCAAACCCGGATATACTACAGCCTGGATGGCAGTGAACCCACCAAAAAATCTTTACTTTACAGGGGTAATCTGGCTATAAATTCTAATACTCTCGTACAGGCCCGCGGCTACTCTAATGGACAAGCCGGCGAAATCTCTTCCAGATTTTTCAATGTCCATAAAGCATTGGGCGCTACACCTGTCATAAAGGGAAATTACAGCACAGCGAATCCTGCCTATGCTGCCGGCGGACCCCGGGGCTTGACCGATGGTCTCAAGGGTTCAGAAGACTTCGCTGATGGTCGCTGGCAGGGTTATGCAGGGCAGGACGTAGAAGTTGTGCTGGATTTAAAAAAGAAAACAGAGGTCAACGAAATTTCTGCCGATTTCTTTCAGCGGGCAATTTCATGGATCATGCTGCCGAAAAATGTGGAATTTTACGCATCTTCAGATGGAAAAAACTACCAACAAGTGGCTGTATCCGGTAATCCTGTCGATGACAAAGATCAGGGGCTTATTATTCAGGAATTTTCTTCGGGACCTTTAAACTTAAATACGAGATACCTAAAGCTGAAAATTAACTCTCAGGGCATGTTACCCGAATGGCATACCGGAGCGGGTAAACCGGGCTTTATTTTTATAGATGAAATTGTGGTGAAGTAGTCAGTCAAGAAATACTTCCGAAGTAAGTCTGCTCAATATGAAGTACAGGCTAAACTACAGCAGAAGAACATCACAAGAAAATCCTTTAAAAAGAGCTCGGGATTAGGTAAATAAGAGACAAGCTGGAGATGTAGCATACCTGAATAAAAATTTTAATTAATGTTGATCGATGAAGAAATTTATTAAAGAAGCATGCGTAGGTAACCTTGAAGAAGCAATAAGAGCAGAAGCCCAAGGTGCTGATCGCATTGAACTCTGCACAGATCTTCATCTGGACGGCCTAACTCCTTCCGAAGAACTAATCAAAACAGCAAAAGAGCAGCTTAATATTCCGATAAGAGTGATGATTAGGCCGCGGAGTGGAGATTTTCTCTATACTCCTGAAGAATTGAAAGAGATAAAAGCTTCAATAGAATTTTGTAAAAGTACAGGTGTAGAAGCCGTTGTTTTTGGAATATTGAATTCTAAAAATGAACTTGATATTGAAAAGATTGAACAACTGACTCAATTCTCCGCACCTCTAAAAGTGGTAGTTCATAAGGCTATTGATTTCACAAATGATCCTCTGGAAAATTTAGAAAAACTCCTTAAGATAAAAGGCATAAGCAGTGTGTTGACATCGGGAGGAGCAGAAACCGCTGAAGAAGGTAAGGAGCTTCTTAAGAAAATGCTGGAGCTGTGCGGTAATGGCGTAGAAATAGTACCGGCTGGTAAAATATCATGTGATAACCTGGAAGAATTACATGAATATCTTGGCGCCCGCGCCTATCATGGAAAACGCATTGTAGGTGACCTGCATTAGAACTGTAGCCTGTAAAAAACAAAATCACTGACTGAAAAACTTCATGACAGCGATTTTGTTTTTTAATTTAATCCGACATTCTAGTACCGGGAGTGCCTACAAAAGTAGTTAATTATGGAACGGCTAACGGTTCAGTAAAAATCAATCTCTGCCGCCGAAGCCGAATTTCCCTGCCCTGCAATAGTTATTGCTTCTATTCGAACATATCGGGTTTGATAACTGCGTTTTAACTGATGGACCCGCGGAGTAGGATCATTAATTAGATTGCCAAAATTAAAGACGTCTATCAATTTCCAGTTCTTTCCATCCTCGCTGATCTTAATAATTCCGCTTTCTATAAGGTCTGTTTTTTCTGAAGTCTCGGGAGTGTATCCAAAGGCCGAGATCTCTACTTCTGCTCCCAGATCAATTTCCAGATAATGAGGCTTTCCTTTAGATCCCGAAACCCAGTAAGTATCGGGGTCTGCATCAATAGCCAGTTCAGGAAGATTTTCCTCCCTGGAACTGTCGGCAATAATCTTCCAGTCATTTTTAAGTAACCCGAAGGTTTTAGAGGATTCGGCACCCTTAACACCATTTTTTACAGCCACTGCCTTTAATGTTCCTTGATTCAGCATAAAAGGTGCCTCGTATTTCTTTTTTAAATCCTTACCTTCTATCCAATATTCGATTTCGATCTCCTCATCAAAGTTTTGCGGGAGCGGATCTCTTTTCCAGGTGAATTCATCCTTTTTAGGTTCCAGTGTCACCAGTCCGTCAGTATTCCTGGTCATTTCGATTTGAGGCGGTCTTTCAGCATAATAATGAGCCGAAATCTTAGCGACTGCGGGAGTAGCACGTGACCGGGTAATTAATAGTCTGAATTCTTTTGCAGTAACCTCAGGAAATCTTAAAATGCGATTAAAACCTACGTTGGTGCCTTTAGAAATGACTTCCCAGGTGCCATCCACAAAAGCTTCCAGTTGGTGAGCTTCAATTCTTTCTCCATGACTTGCGACCGCTTCCTGGATTTTGAGACGGTTAATCGTAATGGGTTTTTGTGCGGTAATTGTTATCGCCTTCGGCTCCTCTTCCAAAAGCACAAAAGTCTGGAGTTTTTCATCTTTTAAAATTTCAGGTAGATCTGTAGCTGCAAAGTGATCGTTTCCGTAGGTTTTTTTAATCCGCTCCCCCACTTCTTTTAATACAGAGACATCCTCTTCAGAAAACCTACCTTTGCGGTTGGGAGGAATATTCAGCAGAAAAATTGCATTACCACCTACGGCCCTTTCATAGATATCAAAAACATCATCGGCATTTCTCACTTTTTGGGACTCCTCATCCCGATAGAACCAGCCTTCCCGAATGGAGGTATTTACTTCTGCGGGTTGATAATGTAAATACCCGGCCTCATATAATTTTTCCCTTTGCCCAATACTATCTCCCGTAATATCACCAAAAATGTTCATGGTATCGGGATTTCCCTCATAGGGAATCACATTCCATTCGGTATTGCGGGTGGCTCCAGATTCATTTCCTGCCCAGCGAATATCTTCTTTCCCAAAAATAACTGCCTGCGGAGCCAAAGTTCTTATCAATTCTTTCCAGGCTGTGTAGTTATAAGTTTGACCGCCTTTTCTCTTGGGATGCGCGCCATCAAACCATACCTCGTGAACCGGACCATATTCGGTGAGCAACTCGAATAACTGGTTTAAAAAATACTCGTTGTAGTCATCCACCTCAAATTCGAAAGTTGTTTTATTTTTAAAAGGCCTCCCGGGAACTTTCCGCGGAATCGTTCTCTTGGTGGCATTGCTCAAATTCCCGTATAAGCCCTCTGGATTTTCTATTTGATAGAGATCGGCCGGGGAAAGATAAACTCCCAGTTTTAACCCATACTTTTTACAGGACTCGGAAAGTTCTTTCATAATATCCCCTTTTCCCGCCTTAAAAGGAGAAGACATTATTCCGTGATCTGTGTACCTGCTTTGCCACAGCACAAAGCCGTCATGATGCTTGGCGGTAAGAATCACTTTTGTCATTCCGGCTTCTTTCATGGCCTTACACCATTGATCTGTATCCAGGTTTTGAAGTTCGAATACCTGCGGATCTTCTTTTCCTGTCCCCCACTCCATTTTTGTGAAGGTATTGGGGCCTAAATGAACAAAGGCAATAAAACCGTCTTTTAAAGCTTGCAGTTGATTATCACCAGGTACTATGTGGGCGGCCTTTAAAATGATTTCTTCTTTTGAGTCTTCAGGTTCAATTTTAACAGTATTGGCTACCGGCATCTGCAGGCCTTCCTGCGCCTGGAGAGAAAGTGCGGGTACAATAAAAAGGTTTAAAAAAAGAGAGATTTTAAAAAAGGTATTCATGAATCAGGGGCTATTGGAGATTAATATTGCTTCGGGATATTCCCGGAGCCGTAGCTTCAATGCTTACAGGAGCTTTTAATTCTTTTGTTCTTAAAAGGATCGTGGCAATTCCTGCTTCAGCTTTTACGGGGTTTTCGCCAATGAGTTCGGCATTTTCTCCGGAAGAGATTTTAAAGGTCACCGGTAAAGTGGCATTGTGAACCAGGGTTCCGTTTTCATCCAGGAGTTTTGCGTAGATAAAAACCACATCTGAAGTTTCCCTGGCAATCTCCTTTCCTGAAATATCTGCTGAAAGTGCCATTTTTGACACCTCTCCCGGCGTGCGCACCACATGGCTGGCAACTTCTTTCCCGTCAATAAATCCAACTGATTTTATTTCCCCCGGAACATATTCAGGAATTGAAAATGTAAAAGGCGGGTACCACAGTTCATCCGAAAATTCAGTGCGAACCGGCTTCTTTTTTTCGATCAAATTTCCGTTTAGGTAAAGCTCCACTTCTTCGGTATTGCTGTACACGGTAACATCTGTAGTGGAACCGGGCTGCCAGTAGTTCGCTATGTAAACCATAGGTTCTGAAAAATTTCCCTGATATGGCGGCTTCTGACTCTTATAAAAATAGTAACTGAACTTCGGAATCCTGAAAATATCTGAAATCCCTGAAGCTTCAAGGTCATTGGCATATCCGCGGTTATAATCGAACATCAACCAGTTTGACATTCCAATGGTCTGTTCGCCCTTCAGGTTGGAATTTGTGGCTTCCTGAAAATTCAATGCCTGCTGCAAAAGCCTTTTTTCACCGGCAGATCTTAATTGCCTGCTGGTTCGCTCCTCTTCCTTCAGGTCGCCAAATGCCTTCTGGTTAAATCCGGCATTTTGCGCATAATATTCCCAGTCACCATATTCAGCTATTAAAACAGGTCGGTTGGGTTTGTTATAGTCATTCCAATAAGTAGGAGGCTGCGCATGTTGCCGTGCAGGAATAAAAAGCTCGTAAGCCGGGTGGTCTATCCAGCCAGCGCTAAATGTATTTTCGTAAGGCAGTTCGGCTTTTAAAACCTGATTGGCTTTCAGCATAAAAGCTTCGGTCATCCCCGATTCATTGAGGGAATTCTCCCAAAAAACCACACTTGGATGATTGCGGTCACGGCGTGCCATATCTTTAATATCCTGCAGCGCATTTTCAACAAATTCCCCTTCTTCATAAAACTGCCAGCCGGGAATGGCGTTCATTACCAGCAAGCCCAGCTCATCACAGGCCTTTAAAAAGGCAGTGGAATGTGGATAATGTGAAAGCCGCACAAAATTAAAACCTGCCTGTTTAATTTTATAGGCATCGCGGTAATTGGCTTCATTTGAAATGGCATAGCCCACATAAGGATATTCCTGGTGGCGGTTGGTACCATTGATGAACAATTCCTGGCCGTTGAGATAAAATGCATTTCCGGTGAGTTCAATTTTCCTTATTCCGGTGGTGATGCTTTGTCGGTCTATAACCTTTTCATCTTCAAGCACTTCAATTTCAAGCTCGTACAAATTAGGCTGGGACGGGCTCCACAGCTCCGGATTTTCTACGGAAACTTCAGCGGTAAAATGTCCATCTCCGCCGGAAACCAGTTTTTTCTGAGGTGTCAAAAATGTCATTTTTTCGCCTTCTTCCGAAGTTAAAGTGGCACGAATCCTCAGCTCTTTTTCAGCTTCAGCATCATTGACAACATGCACTTTTACAAATCCGGAAGCTTTTTCAGCAGAAATACTGTCGAAATGCACTAAAATTCCGCCGCCATTTACCTCTTTTGCATGAACCGGATCTGAAATATGTACCGGATTGGTCTTTATGAGCTGCACGTTGCGGTAAATACCCCCATAAAGGTTAAAATCGAGGTCGGCAAGCGGTTTTCCGGGTGGGATGGTGGCGTCATCAAGATTTATTACCTCAACTTTAATGCTATTTTGAGCATTATTCTTCAAAAAAGGCGTTACGTCGACAGTAAAAGGCAAATATCCGCCTTTGTGCGTCTTTACCAGAGAGTCGTTGATGCTCACGTGCGCCTCCTGCATAACGCCTTCAAAATGGAAAAACCACTTTTCATTTTTGGCCTTTTCAACGGGAAATTCTTTGATGTAAACCGATTTTCCCTGCCACTGGTTGTTTACCAGCAAAGGTTCGATCTTTACAGAATGTGGCAAAAAAACATCTTCTACGGTTCTTTCTGTTAATGCCGATGGATCTTCACGGTAAAACTGCCAGTTGTTGTTGAAGTTGATGACCTGGCGGGGAAGCTTCTGCTGTGCCCCCACTTTTTTGGAAGGAGGTAGGGACTCGCAACCAAAAAAAGTAAGGGATAAACAGACTAAAATGATAGTTTTTAACTGTTGTTTCATACAGCAGTTTATAAATGTAAATATTACCATTATTTCTGAAACTAAAAAGACTTTTTAGAAAAATTTTCTTCTGAAGAATTTCCTATAGCACGCCGAAGTCGCTTCCGCCTTTTAGGAGGTCGCTGTAGCGTTTATGGTCAAATTTGTAGAGAAATGCACCGCGTTTTGAGGAAGATTTATCTTTTTCGTCAAGTTTTACGAGCACATTATGGGAGAAAACTTTTTTGCGGAAATTTCGCGTATCGAGTTCCCGCTGAAATATCGCCTCATACACGCTTTGAAGTTGCGGGATTGTAAATTTTTCGGGTAGTAATTCAATGCCCAAAGGCTGGTACCTGGCCTTGAATTTGAGTTTTTCGAGAGCATCATTGACCATTTGCTCATGATCGAGTACCAGCGCAGGCAGATCTTTCACATCATGCCACACCGCGCCATGCTGCTCTACCAGCTTCTTGTCGTACTCATTAAGCCTGATGAGCGCATATTGCCCCACCGAAATGCACCTGAAGCCGGGATCTCTGTCTACAGCGCCATACACCTTAAGCTCTTCCATGTAAACGTCTTTAAGTCCGGTGATCTCTTCAAGCACCCGTTCGGCCGCAGCCGAAACATCTTCGTCAAGCTTTACAAAACTGCCTATAAGCGACCACTGCCCTTCCAGGGGAGAAACCCTTCTTTTGAAAAGTAAAAGTTTTAGACTTCCGGCATCAAACCCAAAGATAATACAGTCTGTAGCCACGAGCATCTTCTCACCCTGCTCATAGAATTTCCTGGTAACAGCCGGCAGGCCCTCTTTTTCTTCGTACATTAATGTGATATTACTTACTACAAAAAAACCATTTTTTTCTGGATTAAAAAATGATTGTACGATATACATTTATTAACTTTGAGGAAATCAAATTCAGCATTGATGAAAAACATCACGGAAGAAAACGTACCGGAAACTTTCAGGAATTTTCAAAAAGACTTCACGGTGTATGCCCCGGGCAGGATCAACCTTATTGGGGAACATACAGATTACAACAACGGGTTTGTACTGCCCACAGCAATAGATAAGACCATCAAGTTGCATTTTAGGGCCAACAACACGCCTTACACCTGCAGCGTTTACAGCAAGACCTATCATAAATCTTTCAGCTTTGATCTTCGGAAGATCTCCAGGAGCGATGTAGACTGGGAGAATTACATTTTAGGAGTGGTCAACGAGATCCAGAAGCTGGGGGAATATCCCGAAGGTTTTGACTGTATCATTGAAAGCGACCTGCCCGTGGGTGCCGGCATAAGCTCTTCGGCTGCCCTGGAGTGCGGGACTGCTTTTGGCCTCAACGAACTTTTTCACCTTGACCTTTCCCGGCAGGCCATAGCCGAACTTTCCAGGAATGCCGAACACAACTACGTGGGCACTAAATGCGGGATCATGGATCAATATGCCTCTATTCTCAGCAAAGAAGGGCACCTCATTTTACTCGACTGCCGCAACCTGGAAGCCACATACATTCCGGCCGATCTTGAAGGTTACAAGCTGCTGCTCTTAAACACCGGTGTTTCACACAGCCTGGCCTCGAGCGAGTACAATACCCGTAGAAAGGAATGTGAAGAAGCAGTAAAACTTATAAGTGTGGCTTACCCAGAAGTTAAATCCCTGAGAGATGTTAACCTGGAACGCCTATACGAAGTTAAAGACAGCCTTCCCGAACAGCTTTACAGGCGGGCGCATTATGTGGTATCAGAAAATGACCGCGTGCTTAAAGCCGTAGAAGCCATAAAACAGAAAGACCTGGAGCAGTTTGGCCTGCTCATGTATGATTCTCACAAAGGATTGCGCGACGAATACCAGGTGAGCTGTAAGGAACTCGATTTTCTGGTAGAGCTCACCACAGAGTATTCGCCGGTAAAAGGTGCCCGGATGATGGGCGGCGGCTTTGGTGGCTGTACCATCAATTTGATCGAAGAGAACGCCCTAGATGAGTTTATAAAAATTGCTTCGGAAGCCTATCAAAAGGAATTTGGTATTACTCCTGAAGCTATAGTCGTTTCCCCGGAACAGGGAACTTACCTGAAAAAAAATTAATATCCATGTCTGAAGATTTCAACACCCATCCTCACAAAAGATTCAATATTTTAACCGGAGAATGGATCCTGGTGTCGCCCCACCGCACAAAGAGGCCCTGGCAGGGCCGACTTGAAAAAGTGGCCGAAGAAAAAAGGCCTTCTTATGACGCCGACTGCTTTTTATGCCCGGGAAACAAAAGGGCCAGCGGAGACACCAATCCCAATTATACCAACCCTTACACTTTCAGAAATGATTTTTCGGCACTGCTGCCCGAGGGTCCAAAAGAAGAATTTGAAGACGGCCTGCTCAAAGCCAGTGCCGAAACAGGGATTTGCCGGGTAGTTTGTTTTTCACCCGATCATTCCCTTACCCTGCCGGTGATGAATACCAGTGATATTGTGAAGGTAATACGGAAATGGAAAGAAGAATATGCCAGTCTTGGTAGCCGCGAAGACATCAATCACGTGATGATCTTTGAAAATAAGGGCGATATGATGGGTTGCAGTAATCCGCACCCGCACGGGCAAATTTGGGCGCAGCTGTCAGTTCCGGTTGAAGTTCAGAAAAAGACCGAACATCAGAAAAAGTACTGGGAACGCAATAAGAGAAGCCTCTTGGGAGATTACCTTGAGCAGGAACTAAAATCAGAAGAAAGAATTGTGCTCAAAAATGAGCATTTTGTTGCCCTGGTGCCTTATTGGGCCATCTGGCCTTACGAAACCATGATCATCCCGCGGCGGCAAATGCAACATATTGGTCAGCTTTCTTCGGAAGAGGAAAATGCTTATGCCGGGATCCTGAAGCAGCTCACTATAAAATACGACAACCTGTTTCAAACCTCTTTCCCCTACTCTTCCGGAATTCATCAGCAACCAACCAATGGTCAGGATTTTCCCGAATGGCATTTTCACATGTCTTTTTATCCCCCGCTGTTAAGATCAAAGACGGTGAAAAAATTCATGGTGGGTTATGAAATGTTTGCCGGCCCACAAAGGGACATCACGGCAGAACAGGCCGCAGCAACCCTTCGGGAACTCCCGGCCCAGCATTACACGCAGGAATAAGGTGCCAAAAATGCCATTTTTTGAAAGTCTCTCCAGCTCCATTCCTCTAATTTCTGAAGTTTTATAAAAAAATTCGAGGCTGCCTGAAAAGGCAGCCTTTTTCATTTAGTCCTCATACTACTGCTTTTTTTGTTAGTTTTATAAAACTAATTATACCAATATGAGCAAATATCGCATTGAAATCAAATGGGCGGTCATCTTTTCTATCGCTATGATCCTCTGGATGCTGGGAGAAAAACTCTTTGGCCTGCACGACGAATACATAGCCGAACATTCCTTTTACACCAGCTTTTTTGCCATAGTGGCCATTGGTATCTACATGCTCGCCCTCTACGACAAAAGGAAAAATTACTACAGGGGTTTTATGAACTGGCAGGAAGGCTTTAAATCGGGCGCCATTTTAACCCTTGGCATAGTAATCCTCTCCCCTTTTGTGCAACTTCTGATAAGCGGACTTATCACGCCCGATTACTTCAGCAATATCACCGAATATTCTGTAGAAACCGGAGAAATGACCCGTAAAGAAGCCGAGGCCTACTTCAACCCTCGAAACTACATCATTCAAAGCATGGTTTGGGCGGCAATTACCGGTTTGATCACGGCAGCCATCGCAGCACTCATCCTTCGGCGCAAAGTTCCCAATCCGCATCAGGTTAAGGGAACCACCCCATACAGATAAGAGGGTTTTCTATGCAGCAGGCTTTCTTCCGAAGAAAAAATTACGACCGATTTAATTAAACTCCTCCAGTTTTTCCTCTAAAATTTTCTTCGGAAGGTTCTCAAAAATGCCATTTTTAGAATCCTTTTTAACAGGACATTGGCAGGAAAAAATACAGCTGCTGCTTAACTTCATGGAACCAACTTAAAAAGTAGCCAATGGAAATTGAAGACAACGAGAAAAAGATCAAAGTGGCCGAAGACCAGGGCAGGGCGTATTCTGCAGCGCTGGATTATATGAAGGAGATGGACAACCACGCCGAAAAAGAGGCCGGTGACTACATTATCAGCCTTGCTTCGGAAGAAGCCGAGGGCACCTACCAGCTGCAGGACGGAACATTAAAATGGAATACCCCAAAAGAAGGCTTTAATACCCACCTTGAAATTGTGGTGCGCGACAAACAGGACAAGCGGTTCATTCCCGGATTAAAGATTAGCGGAAAAGTGCTTGACACCAACGGAAATCAAATTATTGAAACCGATTTTCCCCTTTTGTGGCACCCGTTCCTGTTGCACTACGGGGCATTTTTCAGGATTCCGAAGGAAGGAAAATACAGGGTTCAGCTTGAAATCCCCGCCCCCGAATTCCACAGGCATGATGAAATCAAAGGGAAACGTTATGAAAAAGATGTACGGGTAGAGATCGAGATAGCAATGGAAACGGGAAGGGAACCCCATGGCCCCGAATAATTTCTAGACCTAGTCTCCATGCAGGAAAAGCAGCTCCATTCGCGTCAAAAAATCCTCTTTTTCAATAAAGATTACATTTCAGAATTCGTCTACGGTGGCATAGATGGAGCCATTACCACCTTTGCCGTTGTGGCAGGGGCCGAGGGAGCCGGCCTGGGAATTCAGGTTGTAGTGATCTTAGGACTGGCCAATCTCATTGCCGACGGCTTTTCCATGAGCGTGGGCAATTTCTTTTCAACCAAGGCCGAAAGAGACAGCTTTGAACGACACAGGCAGGTGGAGTACTGGGAAGTGGAAAACCTTCACGATAAGGAAGTACAGGAAATTAGGGAGATATATGCTGCAAAAGGCTTTAAAGGAGAGCTGCTAGAGCAGGTTGTGGAGGTTATCACTTCCAATAAAGAAGTGTGGGTAGATACCATGATGAAAGAAGAACTGGAAATGGTGAAAAGCGATAAGACTGCTTATAGCACTGCCGGCATGACCTTTTTCAGCTTTGTGACTGTAGGGTCTGTACCGCTGCTTTCATACTTCTTTGCAGGCACAGGGCCTGCCAACACCCAGGAGCTTTTTCTCTACTCCTGTATCCTTACAGGCGTAGCCCTTGCCATAGTGGGCAGTTTAAAAAGTATTGTGACCGAAAAGAACCTCTTTTTTGGCATTTTAGAAACCCTCTTTCTTGGAGGTATTGCCGCATTTCTTGCTTATTTTGTAGGGGATGTGCTGGAGAAAATGTTCGTAAACCTGTAACAATTTCTAGGCCTGTAAATTTCTTAACAAGCTATTTCTTATTCTTAAATTTTACTGAATATTCTATTAAAAATCAGTGATTTAACAATTGATTGGCAGATCATAATCCGTTTCTGTAGTTATCTTCGAACATATAAAATTGATGACTATGGAAAATCGTTACTCTAAATTTAAGAAGTTGAACTGGCTGCTTACAGAGAGTTTTGAAGCAGAGCGTATTTATTACAACGCAAGCGAGGATGTACAGCAAGTGGAGTTGAAGCGATTTTTCAACCACGAGACTGTAAACAGAAATCGCTTTAGTTACGAAATCTCAGAGCAACTGGTACAGGTCGGCATTGAACCTGCCAGGGACTGGGTGCAAAAAGGAAATCTAGATCGCGACTGGCGGGAAGAGAGAAAAGCCCTGGTCAAGGCCAGGCCTTTAAAGCTGCTGAAAAAATGCAGAAAAAAGGATCAGGAAAACCTGGAACTTTATTCGGAATTGCTGGAACAAAAAGCATTGCCCAAAGAAATTCTCAAACTCCTAAAAAAGCAAAAAGAAACTATTGAAAATGCTGTTCAGAAATGCCTTAAATATGAATCTGGCGAAGAAGCCTTAGACCCTTCCAACCAGCCACGGGTTCGCAAGCTGAAGGCAGTATAACACAGATTTTCAACTCGTAATTTAAAGGCTGTAGTAAAACTTTTAGAAGCGTCACTTTGATCTTATTTCTGAAGACCAGGTTATGATTTTCAGAAATAATTCCAAACGAATTTAAAGGTTTTGCTCAGCCTTAATTTTTTGTGATCAATTGCATTTAGCTATCTTTAATTCATGCGAAGTACGATTAAAAAGGGTGTCCTGGGACTTTTTATTGTTCTTGGGGTGGTAATGCTCACCTACATAATTTACAAGAATAACACTAAGTCTTTTAGTCCAGAAGATACGGTAGAGTTTAGCAGCGGCGATTTACAGCTCGAGGTTTTTTACAACCGGCCTTACAAGAAGGGCAGGGAAATCTTTGGAGGACTGGTGCCTTATAATGAAGTCTGGCGAACAGGGGCAAACGAAGCTACTACCTTTACCACCACAAAAGATGTACTCATAGATGGCTCCCCGCTGCGGGCTGGCACCTACACGTTATGGACGATCCCGAGCAGAGATTCCTGGAAAGTAATTTTTAATTCTGAAATGTATCCCTGGGGCATCACTGCAGATAAGGTTCCTTCCCGAATTCCTGAGTATGACGTGCTTACCATTGAAGTTCCGGTGCGAAGGCTCAAAACTACTGTAGAACAATTCAGCATTATTTTTGAAGAAGAACGGGAATTCATCAATCTCAATCTGGCGTGGGATAAAACCCTCATCCGAATTCCCATAAGAGACCCGGAAACCCTGGAAAGGATAAAAGGCTTCTAAAATGACATTTTTGGAGGCCTGTACCCGGCCTTAAGTTAACCTCTTTAATGTCCGCCAGATATATGCCGTACCTAAAGGCACGGATCAATTTCCCTTTTGTTCTTCTACCTATATATTGTCCCTAACGGGACAGGAAACATTTCAAGATCCCGGAGGGATCGAATATGGGTAAAAAAATAAAGATGTTACTGTGCCGTAGGTACAGGAGATGCTGAGGAATTTCTAAAAATACAAGAAATGCTATTCCAGTTTATCCTCTTCCTGACACCAGTTAACTTATCTTCAGCAGCAAATCTGGATCGGGGCAGTTGTTGAGGAAAAACTGCAAATCTTTTTTACTGGCAACCCCGGGATAATCTCCAGATTTTTCCTGCATATCAAGTATGAGCTGAAAATGGAGGTGGGCTGCGTAATTCCCATTTTCAGAAGTATTCCCCACAGCGGCTATTGCCTCCCCCCGTCTCACTTTTTGACCTACCGCCAATCCTTCTAAAGAGCTTTTTTGAAGGTGACCATAAAGACTGTAAAAGACCTCTCCTTCAGTTTCGTGTTCAAGAATAATGGTGGGACCGTAATCTCCAAAATTATCGTTGTTTTGAAAGCTGTGTATTTTCCCATCGAGCACTGCCAGCACCCTCGTTCCTGCCTGCACCCAAATATCTACTCCAATATGCCTGTTCCTTATTAACTCCTCATCTTCAGCCGAAGAGAACAAACCGCTTCGTTTATAGAGGGCCCGGTGCTCGTTATAGCCGCCCCAGGCTACTTTCCCGCCTTTCTTCCGAAGAAATTCATTTAGAAAATCCTGTAAAGCCTCCGGGGTGTCTAATTGCGCCTGCGACAATTCAGGATTATGCACAGAAAGATCAATGTGCTGGTAATCTTCCGAAGAAAAACCGGCATCAATTACAGGGGTGAAGCCTGTAGTGAGACCGGGTAAAAAATGAGGTTTAGGCATGGTATTTTTTGCCAAAAATAAATTACTTCAAGGCAACATCGCTAAATTTTGCATAGATATTTATTGCCGCCCCTGCATTTTGACTGCCATTATAGCCCTTCAGCTTTTGATTGTCGTAAGAGTTACTCGATGTAAGTTTTAGGCCTTTTGGATATTTTACTGCGCTGTTAGTGCCGTTATAGGTAAAATTGAAGGCAGACTCGGGCAGATCGAGGATAAGGTCTGAATTCTCCAAAGTAATGTCCAGACTTTTAAACCCGGGGGCAACCTTATCAATCTTTAATTCCCCAAAGGTGCCTGAAAGTATACCTGTCTCGCCCAGTTCTTTGAGATATACGCTACTGGAATTTGAATCGAGCTTAAGGCTCTGGGCTTTTTCAATTTTAAGATCCTGCACATAGGCCGCATTGAGTACTCCGTATTTCCAGTTCTTTATAAGCACGGGAGTATAGGCTACCCTGAAGTTGGTGTTTTTCCCTGCTATTTCTGCAGCATTGAACCTGGAATGCGAAACTTCTCCTCTCAGGTTATTTGTTGTTCCGGAAAGACTTACTTCCCCATGACGAACCTTCAGCTTAAGCTGTCCCGACTTCGGCATTTTCACTTTCAAAACCTTTTTTGCCGAATTATGATCCCTGAGCACAATGACGTTAGACCCCGATTTTTCTTTCTGGCTTCGGGCTTCTTTCTCTATATTGGCTGCCCAGGCTTCCATTTCCTTGCCAAAACTTTCGCCCCACTTTTCCATATCTCTTTCAAAGCTCTTTCCCCAGGCTTCCATCTCTTTCTCAAAATCTTTGCTCCAGGCCTGCATTTTCATTTCGTGTTTTTTCCAGAGTACAGAATCTTTCTCCATTTTCTGCGCCCATTCTTCCATGGCTTTTTCAAAGTCTTTCCCAAAGTTCTTTTCCATCTGCTTTTCGAACTTCTCCATGTATTTTTCGCCATCTTTTTGATACTGCTCGTAATCAAAATCTATCTTTCCCACACTCGCATAAAATTCTGGCGGAAGCGGCGGATGTGCCATGAGATTCTCCAGCATGGGCCCCATCATTTCGGTAAGCGGGGCAATCATCTCGGGCAATTTTGCAAGAGGTGCCTGCATGGCAGCCATATTAAAATCGCCGGGGCCGCCGGGAGCAGCTTCAGAATGTATCTTCACTTCCGAAGCCGATGCATCAACATCAAAGCGCCAGCTTTCAAGGTTCTTATCCTGCTTTTCACTGCCGCCTTCAACAAAGGCAGAGACCTGCACTTCATTTTTGTCCCAATACTCAACATCAATCTGTGTGTGGCGCGCATTAATATTAAGCGTTACATCTTTATTGGTCTTAAAAGTTTTATTGAATTTACTCGTTTGCGCCAGGCCAGTGGTGGCACAGAGCAGCGCAATTATTGCCGTTTTAAGCTTTATGGTTTTCATTTTTCTGCATTTTTGATTGATTGATATCTTTAATTTTGTTCTTCAGTTTATACAACAGCTCAAGCCTAAGCTGCAGGTTAGAGATCAAAGCCTCGACACTGCTTTCGGTAAGGCCGGTTTCACTGATTTCGGCATTTAATTTTTTGTATTCCTGGTCAAGTCCTGCCAGTTGCTTCATAAAAGAATCTACCAGGGCTTTATTGGAATCATTGACTTCCAGCTTTGCCAGCTCAATATTGAGGCTCGCCAGGTAAAAGTTTTCGATCTTCCTGAACTCGGGAGACTCATCACTAAGCTGATATTCTTTGGTCACCGAAATTTCCTCTTCTTTTTCCTGTTCTATAACTTCGGGTGCATTGGTAATCTCATTCCCGCTAAAAGTTTCGTGCTTGTTAAGGAAGAAAAAACCTATCCCCAGGGCAACCACCAGCACGGCCGCTATTTTGAGAAAGTAAAAACTCCTGTTTGGAGATGAACTTTCCTTTTTCTCCTGCGGAAACTGGGCTTCCAGTCTCGCTTCAAATCTATTGAGATGTCCTTTTGGGGGTTTAGAAAGCAACGATTTGTCTTCCTGCAACATCTTTCTAATATCCTGTGCCATATCTTTTTTCTTTTAATTCGTCCTGTAATTTCTTTTTTCCACGGTGAACAAGGGTTCTGGAAGCCACCTGGGAAATGTCGAGTATTTCTGCTATTTCCTGATGATCATAACCTTCAAGCAGGTACAACATCAACGGATACCTGTACTTTTCGGGCAGTTGCTGCATGCTCGCTTTCACCTCATCAATCCCCACATGATCGTCAACATTCCAGTTCTCCTCCTCTTCTACCGTCCCCAACACCTGTTCATTAATTGCTACCATTTCCAATTTTCGGGCTTTTAATTTATCGAGACATTTATTGATCACGATACGTTTAAGCCAGGCTCCAAATGACACGTCGCCGGTGAATTGCGCCAGTTTCTGAAAAGCTTTGATAAAAGCCTCCTGCATGGCATCTTCAGCTTCAAACGGGTCATTTATAAACCTCAGGGCCACATAGTACATGCCGTCGCAATACTTGTTGTAAAGCTTGAGCTGGGCCCTGCGGTCATTCTGTTTGCAAGCCTCTATTAATTGATGTTGTATCAAAATAACTTCAGTTTGGTTGGGTTTCACTTTAAAGACGACAGGAATTATGTCGCGTTGCAAAATTTCCACTAAAAGTAGATTTTTTTCTGAATACCTTCGAAAAATGGCATTTATGAGAGGAAATTCTGCGGAAGTGGTGCGGGTTTAACGGGCAATCTGCTCAGTTCTGAAAGAACTTTTTACGACTGAAAAATCTCTTCCTCATTAGAAAAACTGTCGATCGCCCGGGTTTGATAAGAGGTGCCTAAAATGGCATTTTTGGGAGGAAATTCTGCGGAAGGACTACGGGTTGCGGCTTGGGGTTTTAGTTATGAGTTGCGGGGTGCGTAGTCTCTCATATTTACCAATCTTCTAATTTCCCACTCTTCATCTACTTCGTACTTCTAACTTCCACTTAGCAACTTCAGGATCTCCTGCTCTACTTCAGGGGAATTCCATTTTTCTTCAATTTCTGGAAGTTGCATTACCTTATCCATTATCGCAGCTTGTTTGTCGCCCAGTTCAAGGGCTTCAGCATAGGGCGCTTCAGAAAAAGTTACGCGTGAATAGACGGGAACCCAGGCTTCAGGATGTTTTTCAGCAAAATGCTTTTCGATCTTCTTCCGAAGAAGAAATTTTTGATCGGCTGTTTTGCTACTCATTTCCATGAAATTGCGGTAACTGAGTTCAGCAATAGCATCGGCATTGGGTTTTCTAAGGGCCTGGTAGTGTGCGAATATCTGCTCCCAGTCGTCTCCAAACTCGTTTTCTAACCTACTTAATTCTGATATATCTTCAAAACCGGCGTTCATGCCCTGCCCGTAAAAAGGCACAATGGCGTGGGCGGCATCGCCAACCAGCGCAATCTTGTCAAAATACGTCCACGGATAACATTTTACGGTCACCAGCGCACTGGTGGGGTTTTTGAAAAAATCGCTGGTAAGGTTGGAAATTTCATCTTTGATATCGGGAAAGAATTCACTGAAAAAGTTTTCGGCTTTTACTTCGGAAGAAAGGGTCTCAAAAGAATGTTCGCCCTCAAAAGGCAGGAACAGTGTGCAGGTGAAACTGCCGTCGAGGTTGGGCATGGCAATTAACATGAACCTGCCCCGAGGCCAGATATGAAAGGAATTTTTGTCGAGCTTATGGGAACCATCGGCGTTTGCGGCAATACGCAGCTCCTTGTAACCCACATTTACGAAATGTTGGGAATAGTTGAACCTGCTTTGGCGCTGCATTTTATGGCGCACGCGGGAGAAAGCACCATCGGCCCCAAAAATGAGATCGAAATCGTACTCCTGCCAGTTTCCTTTTTCAGATTCCCCGGTATAAAGTTTTGCTTCGGCAAGGTCTACATCCCATACTTTTTCCTCAAATCTGAATTCGGCTCCCGCAGCTTCAGCAAGATCGATCATTTTCCGATTTAATACGCCGCGGGAAATGGAATAAATGGCTTCCTCTTCCTGCCCGTACTTTTGAAAATAAACCGGACTGTCATTTACATGCATTGCCCTCTGATACAGCGGAATTGCAAGTTCGCGCACCTCCTCCTCGATACCGGCCTCCCGCAGGGCTTTCCAGCCGCGGTTAGACATGGCAAGGTTGATAGAGCGTCCAGAAAATTCTACTTTTCGAACATCGGGCCGCCTGTCAAAAACGGTGATTTTATGTCCTCTTTGTCTAAGATGTAGGGCAAGTAAGGAGCCTACCAGCCCGGTACCCACTATGGCGATGTTCTTTGAGTGCTGCATGTCACCTGCGAAAATACTATTTTTTACAGTACCAGGGATCGGGATTTAAGCCTGGAGATAAATCTGGTTATTCCATTCACAGGATTTAAGAAAAGCCTTTGGCCTTTTTGCCCCTGCTATGAGCTTCAAGAAATTTTAGCCTTTTCCATCCAAAAAGTGAATTGGTTAGTTGAAAAAAGTCCCGGCTCCTGCTTTTGCAGGGAAGTGAGCTTGATGCTTTCCCCTTGAAAAACTGTAATTAAAACCTGAATTGCCACAGCACGACTCCCGTTAAACCTCCGTTAAAGTAGGATTTGCAGATTAAAAGCTTTTGTACATTTATTAAAAAATCTATGGAAATCAATTTATTACCGCAGATTTTTAGGTGAATAACCATTAATAACTAACCAGCTACCAGCGGGTAGCACAAATCAAACAATTATGAGAGATTTAGTCTGGCTTATTATCGTTTTACTAATTATTGGATGGTTAATAGGCTATTTCGCCTTCCCCGATCTTGGAAGTATTATCCATATTTTGATCGTGATCGCTGTGATCCTGGTCATATACAAACTGCTCACAGGAAGAAGCCTTTAAATACCAGAGGTAAAAATCCAGAGGCCGCCCCGGTAAATATTGAGAAGAATACTGCATTAACTATTTTAGATGGTTAATAAATTTTCTTGTCTTTATTTGAGGCGGTCTCTCCGTTTTTGGGAGTAAGATTTTAGATGTATGAAATTTGTCATAATAGACGATGAATATTACTGGCTGTTGGCAGATAGTAGTCTTCTCTATATTAAGCAGCAGGAAATAGCTCCATTACTATACACAACAATATTTTATATACAATTAAAATTTATATACAATTAAAAAATGTGGAACTTAAAAGGACAAACAGCCGTAATTACCGGAGGCTCAAAAGGAATTGGCAGGGCAACTGTTGAGGAATTTCTGAAGCTGGGGGCAGAAGTGCTCTTCACCGCCAGAAATGCAGATGATATCCTGAAGGCCGAAGATGAACTTACCGCACAGGGACATGTTGTAAAAGGAATAGTTGCCGATGTCACCCAGGCTGCCGACCGACAAAAGATCGTTACCTGGACAACGAATAACTGGAAGGCAGTGACTATTCTCGTAAACAATGCCGGGATCAATATCAGAAAAAAAGCTACTGATATTTCTGAAGAAGAACACCAGCAGGTAATTGAGACCAACCTGATAGCCCCCTTCCTCCTGGCGCGCGAGTTACACCCGCAACTGGTAAAATCGAAGAACGCAAAGATCATTAATGTATCTTCGGCAGCCGCAACTCAGGATGTTGGCACGGGTACGCCTTACGCTATGGCCAAAGCCGGGCTTTTACAGCAAACCCGCAGCCTCGCAGTAGAATGGGCAAGGGATCATATTCGGGTTAATGCTGTTTCTCCCTGGTACACCCGCACCCCACTGACTGATTCTGTATTACAGGGAGAGCGGAAAGAGATGATCTTGCGCCGCACTCCGCTCCACCGCATTGCAGAACCAGAAGAAATAGCATCAGTCATTGCTTTTTTGGCTATGGACAAATCTTCTTTTATCACCGGACAAAATATTATTGCTGATGGTGGAATGAGTGTGAAAGCACTTTAAAGTTAAATATGCGAAATTCGAAGTAAAGAAACGAAGCTACAGCATATCAAAAAAATAATCTCCCAAAAATGGCATTTTTGAGAGATTATTTTGAATGTATTTTAAGCTGGATCTAAGAGTGGATTGGCCTGTTATCGGTAGCTGCAAGGGCAGCTTCCTTAACGGCTTCAGCATAAGTTGGGTGGGCGTGGCTCATCCTTGAAATATCTTCGGCCGAAGCACGGAATTCCATTGCAGTTACGGCTTCAGCAATAAGATCGGCTACACGGGCACCTATCATGTGCACGCCAAGCACCTCATCTGTAGCTTCATCGGAGAGTATCTTTACCATTCCGTCAATATCTCCACTGGCCCTTGATCTTCCCAGGGCACGCATAGGGAATTTTCCTTCCTTATATTTAACTCCTTCTTCTTTTAGCTGCTCTTCGGTCTTCCCAACGGCGGCAACTTCAGGCCAAGTATAAACCACACCCGGAATTAAGTTGTAATCTATGTGCGGCTTTTGTCCGGCGATAACTTCAGCAACAAGAGTTCCCTCTTCCGAAGCTTTGTGCGCCAGCATTGGGCCTTTGATCACATCTCCGATTGCGTAAATATTTTTTGCTGAAGTCTGCAACTGGGCATTCACCTCTACCCTTCCGCGCTCGTCAATCTTCACCCCCGCAGCTTCTGCATTAAGGCCTTCAGTATAAGGTTTACGACCTACAGAAACCAGGCAGTAATCTCCTTTAAATTCTACTTCTTTATCTTTTTTGTCTTTGGCTTTTACCACCACCTCGTCGCCGTTGCGCTCTACAGAATTTACCTGGTGCGAAACGTAGAATTTCATTCCCTGCTTCTTAAGGCTTCGGGTCAATTCTTTGGCAAGTGCTGCATCCATGGTAGGAATAATACTGTCCATATACTCCACCACAGAGACTTTTGCGCCCAACCTCATATATACCTGCCCGAGTTCCAGGCCTATCACTCCACCGCCAATCACAATAAGGTGATCGGGGATTTCTTTGAGCTCAAGAGCTTCAGTCGAGGTGATGATCCTCTCCTTATCGAGCTTAATGAACGGCAGGTTTGCGGGTTTTGACCCCGTTGCAATAATGCTGTTCTTTGCTTCAATAGTTTGGGTATCGCCCTCAGATTTTTTGATGTTGATATGCGTTTCATCCTTAAATGAACCCACACCTTCAAACACATCGATGTTGTTCTTGTTCATCAGAAACTTAATTCCGTCTACAGTCTGGCTCACCACAGAACGTTTTCTCTCGATCATTTTTTCGAGGTTCACTTTCACCTCGCCCGGAATTTCAATGCCGTGCTCTTCAAAATGCTTCACGGCATCATCGTAGTGGTGCGAAGAATCGAGTAGCGCCTTGCTGGGAATACACCCCACATTAAGACAGGTACCACCAAGACTGGAATATTTTTCTATAAGTGCGGTTTTCATCCCCAGTTGTGCACAGCGAATTGCAGCAACATATCCTCCGGGGCCTGAACCTATAACAGCAACATCATATTTGCTCATAAGTAAGTTTTTTGTTGAGTTTTTACAAGAATAACAAAAGTACGACTATTAATGACAAATGAAAAGGCTGGTTTTTTTGAGATGTGAGATGTGAGATATGAGATATTAGATATTAAATAAGGAAAATTTGGCTCCTGAACCTTGAACTTTGAACATTAAACATTGAACTTTAAACATTGAACCTCAAACACTTAACTCGGTGGTGTTCTTTACCGGGCTAATCACAAAGGTACTTTGGGTGCTGCCAATGTGTTGCAGTGTAGTGAGCTTGTTAAGCATAAACTCGCGGTAGGCATCCATATCCCTCACCATGACCTTGAGAATATAATCATACTCGCCGCTCACGTGAAAAACTTCAAGCACTTCAGAAAGTTCTTTCACCTCCCTTTCAAAACCGGTAATGTTCGCCTTGGTATGCTGTACCAGCTTGATTTGGCAAAAAGCGGTAAAAGCACGATCAACTTTATCTGGCCTCACAAGGGCAACATACTTTGAAATTACCCCGGCGCGCTCGAGTTTTCGAATACGTTCATACACAGCCGTTACTGAAAGACCCAGTTTACCGGCCAGTTCTTTATTGGTTTTTTTGGAATTTTCCTGCAGCAGGGCCAGCAGTTTTTTATCGGTATTGTCGGTGATCATTCCGTAATTTTTTCCTGAAAAAGTGAACTTCAGCAAATATATTAGAAATAATATCTGAAAATGCCATTTTTGACAGATAAATATTCTATATATGAGGACTATCATTGATTTTATTTCCAAAACTTCTTTCCTTTGAAAGGAATTAAAAATCATTAAGTCATGAAATTCAAACCGGCAGATAAGATACAGGACCTGCAATATTTCGGGGAATTTGGAGGGGTAAACCCCAGCATTTCCGATTCTTCTACTTACACCTTCCTTTCAGCAAAAACCATGTTTGACACCTTTGAAGGCAACGCCGAAGGTTGTTATCTTTATTCACGGCACTCCTCCCCTTCCAACCTTTATTTAGGCGAAGCCCTTGCGGCTATGGAAGGCACCGAGGCTGCAAATGTGGCAGCTAGTGGCATGGGCGCCATCACCCCGGTTTTACTTCAACTGTGCCAGGCAGGAGACTACATTATTTCAAGCCGCACCATTTATGGCGGAACTTATGCCTTTCTCAAGAATTTCGCACCCCGCCTTAACATCAACACTTCCTTTGTTGACATAACCGATCTTGAAAAGGTAGAAGCCGCAATTAATGAGAACACAAAAGTCATTTACTGCGAAGCCGTGAGCAACCCGTTACTGGAGGTGGCCGACCTAAAAGGACTTTCAGAAATAGCAAAAAAACACGGCCTTAAATTCGTGGTAGACAATACTTTTTCGCCACTGGCCATCTCCCCTGCAACCATGGGTGCCGATGTGGTGATTCACAGCCTCACCAAGTTCATTAACGGCTCCAGCGACACGGTTGGCGGCGTGGTTTGCGGAACCCAGGAATTCATCAACGAACTGCGAAGCGTGAACGATGGCGCCAGCATGCTGCTGGGCCCAACCATGGATTCTATGCGGGCTGCTTCTATTTTAAAGAACCTGCGCACCCTGCACATCAGGATGAAGCAACATAGCCATAACGCCCTTTTTCTTGCTGAAAAATTTGAGCAGGACGGTCTTAGAACTGTCTATCCCGGCCTAAAAAGCCATCCGGGACATGAAATGTACAAAAGCATGATGAACGAGGAGTATGGTTTTGGCGGGATGCTGGTGGTAGATGCCGGTTCCCTTGACAAAGCCAATGCGCTTATGGAAATGATGCAGGAAAAAAACCTGGGTTACCTTGCAGTAAGCCTCGGGTTCTACAAAACCCTCTTTAGTGCGCCCGGAACTTCAACTTCTTCGGAAATTCCTGAAGAAGAACAAAAAGAAATGGGACTATCAGACGGAATTATCCGATTTTCTATTGGTCTGGACAATGACATTGAGCGCACCTACCAGATGATGCGCAAATGCATGGAAAAGATTGGCATCCTGAAATAAACCTTCGGAAAGAGCAGAAAAAAATAAATTTCAGCATACTTCCGAAGTAAATATTTTCAAAAAGAGCTTCCATAACAGGCTTCCAAAAATGCCATTTTTGGAAGCCTATATTTTATCAACAATTGCCCACAAAGCGAGATTGAATCTTTATATTTGTGAGGTTTTGCCGGTGAGACAGGTTGCTCCCGGCGGTGACCCAAATCATATGTAAGACCGTATAATAGTCACATTTTTGTATTAAATAAATATTCATGATTGAAATCAACAAGTACATAGATCACACCATCCTTAAAGCAACTGCTACCAAAGAAGATGTTGTTGCGCTGTGTAAAGAAGCTAAAGAGTACAGTTTTTTCTCGGTTTGCGTGAACAGCAGTTTTGTGCCCCTTGCAAAAAAGGAACTTGAAGGAACTGATGTAAAAGTTTGTACCGTGGTAGGTTTTCCCTTAGGGGCCATGTCTACCGAAGCTAAAGTCTTCGAGACCCAACAAGCTCTAAAAGATGGCGCTGAAGAGGTCGATATGGTGATCAACATTGGGGAACTGAAATCGAAGAACTTCAAGAAAGTTGAAGAAGAAATTGCTGAAATTAAAAAGGCCACAGGCGATATGGTTCTTAAGGTGATCATTGAAACCTGTTACCTCACCCCACAGGAAATAGTTTTGGCCAGCGAAATTGCGGTTAAAGCAAAAGCCGATTTTGTAAAAACCTCTACCGGATTTGGCAATGACGGTGCCCGGCTCGAGAATATAGAACTAATGAGGAATGCTGTAGACGGGAAAGCAAAATTAAAGGCTTCGGGCGGAATTAAGAATCTTGACACCGCATTGTCTTTCATTGAAGCAGGTGTTGATAGAATAGGAACTTCTTCGGGAGTATCAATTGTAAAGGAATTAAAAAAATGAGCATACACATTGGCGCCAACAAAGGCGATATAGCAGAAACAGTACTATTACCGGGAGATCCCTTAAGAGCAAAATGGATCGCAGAAACTTATCTAGAAGATGCAAAATGTTACAACCAGGTACGCAACATGTTTGGGTACACGGGAACCTATAAAGGCCGAAGAATTTCGGTACAGGGCACCGGGATGGGGGTACCTTCAATATCGATCTACGCTCACGAACTCATCAATGAGTTTGGCGTAAAAAACCTCATTAGGGTAGGCAGCGCCGGATCTTATCAAAAAAGTGTGAAGCTTCGCGATATCGTTATTGCGATGGCGGCTTCATCTACTTCAGGAATAAACCAGTACAGGTTCCAGGGAGCCGATTTTGCACCTACGGCAAGTTTCAGCCTTTTTCAGCAGGCAATTGAAAAGGCTAAAGAGAAGAAGATCGAGGTAAAGGCAGGAAACGTGCTTACCAGCGATGAATTCTATGCCGATGAATTTGAATCTTATCAAATGTGGTCAAATTTTGGGGTGCTTTGTGTAGAGATGGAATCCTCAGGCCTGTATACCATCGCCGCTAAACACGGTGTAAATGCCCTTTCCCTGCTCACAATTTCTGACTCTCTGGTGACTAAGGAAAAAACCACTACCGAAGAGCGCGAAAGCACTTTTAAAGGTATGGTGGAGATCGCCCTCGAATTAGGATAGGTTTTCTCAATATTTGAACAGAAGCGGAAATTTCAGCATGAAGTTTCCGCTTTTTTATTTCTACCTAAGAATGTTTAGAAGTTGTACAAAATAGTTTTTTCTGTTCAAAAAGGCATTTTGAAAGTCAAGTATTGAAGTCTCACCTTTTGACTTTTATCGAAAAATCGTAACATTACGCATTCAAAATTTTACACCCCTTAAATGGAAGACGAAAAATTCATTAAAGACACAAAAGTTCTTGAAAATCGTGAGTTGAATATCTGGGAAGCTTTATTTCCGGTTTTTGCCCTGGTAGGAATGCTGGCGTATAATGTTTTTGTATACGGAGACGATTCCCTGGGCGGGTCAAACCAGTTCATCCTTCTCCTGGGAGCTGCCGTTGCAGCTATAGTGGGGATGTTCAACAAAGTCTCTTTTGACACTATGATCGAAGAGGTGGCCAACAATATTAAATCTACTACGGGCGCAATTCTTATCCTGCTCATGGTAGGGTCTCTCGCCGGCACCTGGCTCATTAGTGGAATTATCCCCACCATGATCTATTACGGGTTGCAGATTCTCAATCCCACAATATTTTTGGCGGCAACAGTAGTCATTTGTTCGGTGATCTCGGTAGCCACGGGAAGTAGCTGGACTACTTCGGCAACAGTGGGAATAGCACTGATAGGAATTGCCGAAGCCCTGGGGATTTCGGTAGGAATGACGGCCGGTGCCATTCTTTCGGGAGCATATTTTGGGGATAAGATGTCACCTCTTAGTGACACTACCAACCTGGCTCCTGCCATGGCCGGAACAGATTTGTTCACGCACATAAGGTATATGACCCTTACCACGGTGCCCACCATTGTGGTCACCCTTATTGTTTTCACCATTCTGGGCTTTAGCGTAGAACCTTCGGGTACCGCAGATACCAGTGCGATCCTGGCATCTATAGACAGTGCATTTAATATTAGCCCCTGGCTTTTTGCCGTACCGGTGCTGGTGATCGTTCTTATTGTTATGAAGACCTCTCCGCTTATCGCTTTACTGTTAGGAACTTTACTGGGCGCTGCCGCCGCGGTGATCTTTCAGCCCGAAGTGGTAACCGCAGTATCAGGCTATGAGACCCTCTCTTTTGAAGCTGCATACGTTGGCTTAATGAATGCCATCACCATTGACACTGAAATCATTACCGATAATGCACAGCTCAACGACCTGTTCTCTTCGGGAGGAATGTATGGAATGCTGGGAACCATCTGGCTTATCATCTGCGCCATGGTCTTTGGTGGGATCATGGACGCCATTGGCGCTCTTGCAACTATAAGTAAAGCCCTGCTTAACCTGTTCCACACCACTTTTGGCCTTTTTGCCAGTACCGTCTTTAGCTGTATTACCCTTAACGCCACAGCATCTGACCAGTATTTGGCTATTGTAGTACCCGGAAAAATGTTTGCCAAGGCTTACCGCGACAAAGGCCTGGCTCCCGAAAATTTAAGCCGCTCGTTAGAAGACTCGGGTACGGTCACTTCGGTACTTATTCCATGGAATACCTGTGGTGCCTACCACAGTGGGGTTCTTGGCGTGCCGGTAGCTTCTTATTTCGTCTATGCGATCTTTAACTACCTAAGCCCGTTCATGACCTTGTTTTATGCAGCTTTCAATATTAAAATAAGAGAGCTGGCTGGCAATGCAGCAGCTCAATAACAATAGGTTATACCGAAAGAATAATAGCATTAGAAAAACCTATAACAAAATAAAAAATAAAGATTTGCGGCCTTAGTAGGGCCGCTCTTTGTTTTTATCTTTGCACCCGAATTAAATCAATAATAAAAACTAAAAATACTATGGCATTAGTAGGAAAAAAATTTCCAAACTTAGAAGTAAACGCTATGAACGACTTAGGTGATACTTTTAAGATCAACGTATTCGAAGAAGCAAAGAAAAACGGTAAAAAAGTTTTGCTTTTCTGGTACCCAAAAGATTTCACCTTTGTTTGCCCTACAGAGCTACACGCATTTCAGGAAGCCCTGGCCGACTTTGAAAAAAGAAATGTAATGGTCATTGGAGCTTCATGTGACACTCCCGAAGTTCACTTTGCATGGTTAAACACTCCAAAAGATGACGGAGGTATTGAAGGTGTTACTTATCCTATCCTTGCCGATTCAAACAGGAACCTTGCTAACCAGCTGGGCATTCTTGACATAACAAACGAGAGCTATAACGAAGAAACAGGTATCTACACTGTAGAAGGCGACAACGTAACCTATCGTGCTACTTACCTAATCGACGAAGAAGGAACAGTATTCCACGAAGGTATCAACCACATGCCACTTGGTAGAAACGTAAAAGAATTCATCCGTTTGATTGATGCTTACACTCACGTACAGGAAAAAGGTGAGGTTTGTCCTGCAAACTGGGAAGAAGGAAAAGATGCCATGAATGCAAACCGTGAAGGAGTTGCATCTTACCTAAGCTCTAACTAAAAAACGCATTACAATGAGAGAATTGACTGAAGATAATTTGGCGGAAGTAGTTGCCGAAAATGACACTGTAGTTGTACAGTACATGGCCGGATGGTGCGGTAACTGCAGGGTGATGAAGCCCAAGTTCAAAAAACTTGCTGCCGAAAATGAAAACGCGACTTTTCTCCTGGTTGATGCCGAAAAAAATCCTGAATCCAGGAAAATGGCCAAAGTAGACAATCTGCCCACTTTTGCCACTTTTAAAAACGGGGCATTTGTAAACCAGGTGCAAACCAACAAATTTGAACTTTTAAAAGACCTAGTTAATGAAGTTACCAGTAATTAGACACCTGCAAAAGAACAACGAAAAAGAAAAACTTGAAAACACACTTGAAGTTTTGGAATCATTCTGCGACCACAGGTCGGTAAGTGAAGCCGAAATGGACGTGGTGGGCGAGTTGATCAGCAACATTTGCGGTGCTCTTGAAGTTCAAAACATGATCGATGAAGGTATGCCCGAAAGAGATGCGGCAAACAACTTCATGCAAAAAGTGTTGAGTTCTATAGATAAATAGACCGGTACTATACCAGTAAATAAAGGCTGCCTCGTGTTTTTGAGGCAGCCTTTTTGTTTTATGACAATTTTAGTAAAATACCATCCCTAAAATTTTAATTTTAGTAGCTCAACCCAAGAAACCTCGATATGTCACAAATAACGCACAAAGGAAAACCTATTACTACCTATGGCCACCTTCCCGAAAAGGGGGAAAGAGCTCCACATTTTGAACTTTTAAAATCTGATTTGAGCGTGGCTACCCTTCAGGATTTTAAAGGAAAACGCGTGATCATGAACATATTTCCCAGCATAGACACCAATGTTTGCGCTACTTCGGTAAATAATTTTAGTCAACGCGCTGCCGATCTTAACAATGTGGTGGTTTTGAATATTTCTCGCGACCTGCCTTTTGCCCAGGAAAGATTTAGTTCGGCTAATGACATTTCTAACGGAATAAACCTTTCAGACTTCAGGGAACGCAACTTCGGAAAAGATTACGGCCTCGAGATCATAGACGGCCCTATGGAAGGATTGTTGTCCCGCGTGGTTATTGTGCTCGATGAGAACGGAAAGATCCTGCATACCGAACAGGTAGATAAAATTGAAGATGAGCCTAACTATCTTGAAGCTCTTAAACCTTTATTGTAATGTATAATTTCATCACCGGCCGAATTAAGGGAGGTGGTTATGCAATGAAGGGTGCGTGGCTGCTACTTCGCCATGAACCCAGCATCCAGGTGCAGTTTGTTATCGCCGTGATCATGACCATTGCCGGTTTTTTCTTTGAAATTACCTCTACCGAATGGATCATGCAGATCTTTGCCATTGGGCTGGTAATGGCTACCGAAGGTGTAAACACCGCCATCGAAAATATAGCCGACTTTGTGCATGCAGATTATCATGTGAAAATTGGGCGCATTAAAGATGTTGCCGCAGGCGCAGTCTTCTTTGCAGCCGTAGCAGCCGTGATTATTGGGCTCATTATTTATATTCCCTATATCTTCTATACCGTTTGAAACTTCCCGGCTTATAAAATCTCAAAAAACAGCTTTTTGCCGGGCTCCATCCCTTCCAAAAATGCCATTTTTGAGAAACTTTTTTCCGGTGCCTGCTTTAAAGCAGGGCTTATCCCTACTTCCTGCCCATAACGAAACTTCTTTGAAATAGATTTCACCTTTTCTTTATATTAGCTGGCACTAATTTGTATTTTTGCGCCCAAACCTTCAGTTCCACCATGGCTAAAAGAAAAGCTGTCAAAAAATCTTCTTCAAAATCCTCTTTTTCGAAGTCCTCGTTAAGGCTTTCCCCTAAGGGAAAGGTGCTGTTGGGAAGCTTTTTGATTTTTTTCGGGCTGGCGCTGTTAATCGCCTTTACCTCCTTTCTTTTTAACTGGCAGGTAGATCAAAGTACGCTCTCCCAGCTTGACAACCGCGAGTTGGAAACAAAAAACCTCCTCAGCAAGTTTGGAGCCGCCATAAGCAACTTCTTTATCTATGAAGGCTTTGGGATTGCAGCCTTTGCCTTTGCTTTTCTCACCATTACCACCGGGATCTACTATTTTATGAGCCTTAACAAAAAAGCTTTGTTCCGGTTCTGGTTCTGGGGGCTTCTGGTGATGATCTGGGTTTCGGTTTTCCTCGGTTTTTTTGCTGAATCGAACGCCCTGCTTGGCGGTACCGTGGGTTATGAAATGAACGATTACCTTCAGGATTACCTCGGCTTTACAGGTACAGTGCTGCTCCTGTCATTTTTGTTTGTGGTATACCTGGTCATCAGGCTGAAAGTAACTCCCGAGAAATTAATTTCAGCTTTCCGAAGAACAAAAAAGAATATTTCTGAAGATTTCCAGGCCTCTTCTTCTGTTTCTGAAGAATTTGGTTCAAAAGCAACTTCAGAAGAAATTAAACCGGCACCCCAACCTAAACAGGAGGCAGAGCCAAAGCCCGTTGCACCTGAAGTTGAAAAACCAACACCTCCAGCCCCCACTCCCGAAAAGGTCGTGATACGTTCAGAAGAAAACCCCGATGATGTGGCGATGGAAGTGGAAACAGCGCATGAAGAAGAAGAGCTTGACGATAATTTGAGCCGCAAACTTGTAGAAGATTACGGCGAATTCGACCCAACCCTTGAACTAAAGAATTACCAGTTCCCCACCATTGAACTTCTTAAAGACCACAATGCCAATGGCGGCGGAATCACCATTAACCAGGAAGAACTCGAGGAAAACAAGAACCGGATTGTAGATACCCTCAAAAATTACAAAATAGACATTGCCCAAATAAAGGCAACAGTAGGCCCAACAGTTACTTTGTACGAGATCATTCCCGAAGCAGGAATCAGGATTTCGAAGATCAAGAGCCTTGAAGATGATATTGCGCTTTCGCTTTCGGCCCTGGGGATAAGGATCATTGCTCCTATTCCTGGCAAGGGGACTATTGGTATCGAGGTGCCAAACAAGAATTCTACCATGGTATCCATGAGAAGTGTAATAGCCTCTCCCCGCTTTCAGAATGCCGAAATGGAACTACCCATGGCTTTGGGAAAGACCATCTCCAATGAGACCTTTGTGGTTGACCTGGCAAAAATGCCTCACCTGCTTATGGCAGGAGCTACAGGCCAGGGAAAGTCGGTTGGCCTTAATGCGATTCTTACTTCGCTGCTTTACAGCAAGCATCCTGCAGAGGTGAAATTTATTCTGGTAGATCCAAAAAAGGTAGAATTAACGCTCTTTAACAAAATAGAGAGGCACTACCTTGCCAAGCTCCCCGACACCGATGAAGCGATCATTACCGACAACACCAAGGTGATCAACACCCTAAACTCGCTTTGTATTGAAATGGACAACCGCTATGAGCTGCTAAAGGATGCCATGGTAAGGAACATCAAGGAATACAACGCCAAGTTCAAAGCCCGGAAGCTCAACCCCGAGAACGGGCACAAGTTTTTACCCTACATTGTACTGGTGGTAGATGAATTTGCCGACCTCATCATGACCGCCGGGAAGGAAGTTGAAGCTCCCATAGCCAGGCTGGCCCAGCTGGCACGGGCAATTGGCATTCATTTGATCATTGCCACCCAGCGGCCTTCGGTAAACGTAATAACCGGGATCATCAAGGCGAACTTCCCGGCGCGTATTGCCTTCAGGGTAACTTCAAAGATAGATTCGCGTACTATTCTCGACAGCCAGGGTGCCGACCAGCTTATTGGAAAAGGGGACATGCTGTTCACCCAGGGCAACACCCTGCTCAGGCTACAATGCGCCTTTGTAGATACTCCCGAAGTAGATAAAATAACCGAATTCATTGGTTCCCAAAAAGCCTATGCCGATGCTTACCACCTACCCGAATACAGCGGAGAGGAAAGTGGCACATCTCTTGATATTGATGTTGGCGACCGGGACAACCTCTTCCGCGAAGCTGCCGAAGTCATTGTAATTGCACAACAGGGATCGGCATCTTTACTCCAGAGAAAACTTAAACTGGGGTACAACCGCGCAGGTAGGATCATTGATCAACTGGAGGCAGCCGGAGTCGTGGGACCCTTTGAGGGCAGCAAGGCACGACAAGTACTGGTGCAGGATATTGAAGGCCTGAACCAACTGTTGAATGGAGAATAGTATAAGCATATAAAAAAATGAAAAAATTAGTTTTAGTAGTAGCGGCAATGATGACTTTTTTGGCTGGTAATGCCCAGTCGTCTAAAGAAGCCAAACAATTGCTCAATGAGGTTTCCTCGAAAGTGGAAGCTTATGACAACATTGTTATCGAGTTCAAATATGGCCTTGAGAACACTGCCGAAAATGTAAAACACGAAACCCGCGGCGATGTTAGCCTTGAAGGTGAGAAATACCTGCTAAACATTATGGGTACCACCCGCCTCTTTGACGGTTCAAAACTGTACACCATAATCCCCGAAGATGAAGAGATCAACATTTCTTCTCATAATCCGGAAGACGATCAGGATATTAGTCCGTCTAAAATGCTGACTTTCTACAACGACGGCTATAAAACCGAAATGGGGCCGGTACAGGATCTTAAAGGGCGTAAAATTCAGTATGTAAAGCTTACCCCCATAGACTCCAACGCAGAGATCAGGGAAATTCACCTTGGAATTGACAAGCAGACAAAGCATATCTACAATATGATCCAAACCCAGGATAACGGTACAAAGATCACAATCACGGTGAACAGCTTTAAGACCAATCAACCCCTGCCCCAGTCACTGTTCCAGTTTAAGGAAAGCAGGTATAAAGATTACTATATTAACAGGTTAGACTAAGTAATTGAAAATACTAGACAGGTACATACTTACCAGTTACTTAAAAACTTTCTTTTCGGTTTTTGTAATACTCATGTTCATTTTTGTATTACAAACCATCTGGCTGTACATTGGGGAGCTGGCAGGGAAAGATCTCGATGCAGAGATCATCTTCAAATTCCTACTTTATTTTAGTCCCAAGCTTGTACCGCTGGTACTGCCGCTTACCATTTTGCTCACTTCCATCATGACCTTTGGGAGTTTTGCCGAAAATTATGAATTCGCCGCCATGAAGTCGGCAGGAATTTCGTTACAACGCGCCATGCGGCCGCTTACATTTTTCATCTTGCTGGTGAGTGTCACCGCATTTTTCTTTTCCAACAACGTTATTCCCGCAGCCGAGTACAAGTCGATTAACCTGAGAAGGAACATCGCACAGCTAAAACCCGCAATGGCTATTTCTGAAGGTGTTTTTAACGACCTGGGCCAGATCAATATCAAAGTGGAAGAAAAAACAGGGGAACGCGGGCAATACCTTAACGATGTAATTATTCATAAAAAGAACGAGCGACGCCCCGGAAACTACACCGTAATTAAAGCTACGGAAGGGGAACTGGTAGGAAGCACCGGCTCAAATGTTTTAAGTTTGATCCTGAAGGATGGGAACTATTACGATGAGATCATTCCCGATTCTCCCCGAGACCGTACCAAAAAACCTTTCGCAAAAAGCTATTTTGAAGAGTACGTGATCAACATGGATCTTTCAGGTTTTAACGACATAGATCTTGACGAGGAGAGCTACAGCAACTCCCACGATATGCTCAAGATATCAGAATTAAACCGCACCATAGATTCCTTTTCTACTTCTTACAATGAAGAGCTGGCGGCTTTTTCACGAAACATGTACAGCCGCACGGGAGTTGAGAACTTAAAAAGAGAGACCACTGCCACAGAAGATACGGTCATTGCACCCGAAACAGGTATTTTGCCGCTGTATGAAACCCATGAAGCTTCACAAATCGTGAATCTGGCGCTGGGCAACGTGAACGGTGCCCTGGTCACTGTTACCGGCAAGCGCACAGAACTTGTTCAGGCTTCAAAACGCCTCAATAAATTTGAGATTGCCCTGCATGAAAAATACGTACTTGGTATTGCCTGTATCATTCTTTTCTTTGTTGGTGCTCCCCTGGGGGCTATTATCAGAAAAGGAGGAATGGGTTTACCCATGGTTATAGCCATACTCCTGTTCCTCTCTTATCACTTTATTGGGATCTTTGCCAAGAACAGTGCCGAGGAAGGACAAATAAGCCCATTTTTGGGAACTTGGCTTTCTACCCTTATCATGCTCCCCCTAGGTATATTTCTCACCTATAGAGCAACTACAGATCAGGGATTATTCAGCTTTAGCATTCTCTTTGAGCCTATTAAGAAGCTGCTTAAAAAAGCGCACATCATGGGTCGTTCCGAAAAGGATTAATATCTTTGCGGGCGATAATACTCCACAGTTATGACCAAGGAAAACTCCTTCCAGTTACACAGTATAAAAGAAGCTATTGATGATATTAGAGCCGGTAAGGTGATCATTGTTGTTGATGATGAAGATCGGGAAAATGAAGGGGATTTTCTGGCTGCAGCTTCCAGAGTGACTCCCCAAATGATCAACTTCATGGCCACTCACGGCCGCGGTCTCATTTGCGCTCCCATTACCGAAAAACGCTGTAAAGAGCTACAGCTTGAAATGATGGTTGGCAACAGTACAGACCCTATGGAAACCGCTTTTACCATTTCTGTAGATCTTAAAGGAAAGGGAGTGACCACTGGCATATCAGCTTCAGACAGGGCAGAGACAATAAAAGCCCTTATTGACCCCGAGACCAGACCTTTTGACCTTAGCCGTCCCGGACATATTTTTCCGCTTAAAGCAAAAGAAGGAGGCGTGTTAAGGCGTACAGGCCACACCGAAGCCGCCATAGATTTTGCAAGGCTCGCAGGTTTTCCTCCCGCAGGGGTAATTGTGGAGATCATGAATGAAGACGGCTCTATGGCCCGCCTTCCGCAGCTCCTTGAAGTTGCCAAAAAATTTGATCTGAAGGTGGTTTCCATTGAAGATTTGGTGGCCTACAGAATGCAGCACGATTCCCTAATTATCAAAAAAGAGGATTTTGACATTAATACCCGCTTCGGAATTTTCAGGCTGAGAGCTTATCAGCAAACCACCAATAAGCAGGTTCACATCGCCCTTACCAAAGGGGCATGGAAATCATCAGATCCGGTACTGGTGCGCATGAATTCAACGCTGGTCAATAATGACATTTTAGGCACCCTAACCAACAACGCCGATAAAAAGCTTGACTACATGTTCAAGGCTATCAATGAAGAAGGTAAAGGCGCTATTGTGTTTATTAATCAAGAAAGCCAGTCCCTCAATTTGCTAAAAAGACTTGGGGAGTTAAAAGATCTTCAGAAAAAAGAGGAAATGAAAGCACCGCCACTGGTAATGGATTCAAAAGACTTTGGAATTGGAGCCCAGATCCTTCACGATCTGGAAATTCACAAACTCAGACTCTTATCAAATACACGACAAACCAAACGCGTGGGAATGATAGGTTACGGCCTCGAGATTATTGAATACGTGAACTACTAAAGCTCAATGATAGTTTCTTCAAGCGGCCTTCTCACCTTTTTCAGGGAAGCAAAAAAATCATCGTCTGCCCGGTAACCTACCGGCAGTACAAGTACAGCCTCAAGCCCATATTTTTCAAGTTCCAGGATCCTGTCGTATTCATTTGGCTGGAATCCTTCCATGGGGCAGGAATCGATTTTTTCAGCTGCACAAACAGTAAGCAGAGTTCCAAGAACAAGGTATGCCTGGTGTGTCGCCCATATCTTCACTTCATCTACAGGTTTTTGTTCAAAATCTCCTATCAGAGATTCTTTGAAGGGATGAAGGATTTCGTCTGGCGTTTCTCTAATATCTTGTACGGTCTTAAAATAATTTTCTATAAAAGCCTTGTTCACGCTGCGCTCAATACATATCACCAGCACATGAGAAGCTGTGTTCACCTGCTTTTGATGATAAGAGGCTTTCATCAGCTTTTCCTGAATCTCCTTATTCTGAACCACCATTAATTTAAGGGGCTGTAAACCGTAAGAAGTAGCAGTAAGGTTAAAAGCCCTTTTTAAGACCTCTACCTTTTCTGAAGGAAGTAATTTTTCAGGATCAAATTTTTTTGCTGCATACCGCCATTTCAGCGCATCTATACTTTCCATATCAAAAGTTTTCACAAAGATACGCCCCACAAACAGAGGCTGCAAATGAAGAATTTCCGCTAAGAAAAAAGAAAGGATTAGTGTTAGTCGCGCTTGCGCTCCCGCTTATCGCGGTACAAATGATAGACTTTACGGATCAAAAAAACACTCACTCCTAAAACTACCAGGATTTCCAATCCTAAAATCAAATAAAATAATGCCATAGAGCAAGGTTTTGCGGAGTCTTTTTGAATCCAAATCCCAAAAGTAACCTAAAGCACTGTTAAAGATTACCGTTATTAGCACAACATATGCAATTTATAACACAACTTTGGGGAGACTATTTTGAAAAATAAAATAAATTTAAGATAAATGTTTCACTCCTTTCTAAAAGTAAGAGCCTTAAATACAGCTATAAAAATAGGAGGAAAGAAAATTAAAATATTTTCAAAACATGGAAATTTTTGTAAAAGCTCTTCCTGTTGAAGAGATCATTGAAAGCTTATCAAAACAATTCAAGACCCCGGTAAAAAAGGATGCCGGAGAACTAACCATAGATCTGCCCGAAAAACTAGGGCAGGGATTCATTCGAGGCACCAGCTTTGATTCGGGTCTGGGGATCATAGAGTACAATGTCACCTTTTTTAAGGATATGGAGATCCACTTTACCATTAATCAAACTCATCCCTTAAAGTTTATTTTCTGTTCTGAAGGCCGTGTAAATCACGCTTTTGAAGAAAATGAAGATGTTCATACCATCAACACCTATCAAAACGTGATTGTTTCCAGCAGCGGGTACAACGGCCATGTGCTCTATTTTAAAGCAAATGAGACCTCGCACGTTTTTAGCCTGGAGATCATAAGGGCAGAATTCAACAAAAGAAAGAATTTTGGATATAAGGATATTGATCCAAGACTGGAGCAGTTGTTCAAAGACGACGTGGCCCGTGAACTGTTCTATTACCAGGGAAATTACAGCATACAAGCCGCCGATATCGTTGAAGCCATTGCAAAAAAAGAACACACTGGCTTTTTGCGATTCATCTTTCTTGAAGGTAAAGCTTATGAAATGCTCACCAAACAAATAAGCCAGTACATAGACGATCAACAGAACGGCAGCAAATCTACGCTGCTGCGAAGAAGTGATGTAGAAAAGGTAAAAAGGGCCATAGATATCATAAACCAGGATCTCAACAAGAACTACTCTGTAGATGAACTGGCCAAGGAAGTTGGCACCAATGTCAACAAACTTCAGGAAGGCTTTAAATACATGTTCAACCTTACGGTGAACAAGTATGTACAGCAGGTAAAACTTGAAGCTGCCAAAGAAATGCTTAGCGAATCAGATCATAATATTTCACAGATCGTGGGCCAGATTGGCCTTAACAACCGTAGCTACTTTTCCAAGATCTTTAAAGAAAAGTACGGGGTAAGCCCCAAATATTTCCTGAACAACAAGTTCAACGAAAGTGAAGACAGTGATGAAAACGAGGAGGAATATGAAAATATGGGGAAGAACTAACCTGAAAGCGCTTCAATAGCTTTCTCAATGTCAATTCCCTTTCCCAACACGGGTTTAAAGAGATCTGGCTTCTCTTCAATCCTGGCCGGCATGGTCTTAATCGTAAAGTCTCTCATGTCAAGTCCGGCTTGCACTTCATGCCATTCAAGCGGGGCCGAAACCGTTGCGCCGGGTTTTGGCCGGGCACAATAAGGGGCGGCAAGGGTCTGCCCCTTTCGGTTTTGAAGAAAATCCAGGTAAATTTTGCCTTTCCTTTTTTTCACATTCCGCTCCATCGAAGTGAGATCGGGGAGTTTTTCCTGAATAAAATAACACAGGATCTTAGTAAAATCGCGGGCTTCATCATAAGTGTATTTCGCGCCCAGCGGAATGTAAATATGGATCCCACTAGAACCTGAAGTCTTGGGGTAACTCGCTATTTTAGCTTTGTCCAGCACTTCTTTTGCAGCCTGGGCAACTTCTATCACCTCTTCAAAAGTGTTCTTTTCTGAAGGGTCTATGTCAATCACGGTAAAATCGGGATGAAGCAGGTTCTGAACCCTCGAATTCCACGGATTGATTTCTATACATCCCAGGTTCGCCATGTAGATAAGACTGGCTTCATTCTGGCACATAATATATTCCAGTTCGCGATTGTTGTGCTTAGAAAATACCTTGGTCGATTCCAGCCAATGCGGAAAGATACCCGCCGTATCTTTTTGGTAGAACCCTTCTTCGAGTATGCCGTTGGGGTGCCGGTGCAAATTCTGTGGCCTGTCCCTCAAAAAGGGCAAAATTGCCTCACTTATTTTCAGGTAATATTCAATGAGGTCGTATTTTCTGAGGCCCGATTTTGGCCAGTACACCTTGTCGAGGTTGCTTATAGGCACTGCAATTCCTCCAATTTCCAGCGTGTTTTCTTCTTTTTTTGCCACAGGTTTGTGCCTGGGCACCTTTGCCGTTTTCTCTTTGGTAACTTCCTGCGGAAGTTTATCCATCCGCAGGCCTTTAAACGAAGGGTGCCTCATGTGTCCGCTCCGTGTCCATTCAGAAAAATTGATTTCGCAGATCAATTCCGGGATAAGCCAGGTGGGCGTGCGTCCTTTTAAGGAAGGCTTCTTTTTAAAAGGCATGGCTTCAGTCACCACATCCTGAAATTTGTCGAAAAGTTCCTTTTTATCATCTTCACTAAAGCCCGTTCCGCAGTTCCCAATATAAACAAGCTCCTCATCGCGGTGCATCCCCAAAATCAAAGAACCAAACGCCCCTCCTTTATCCGATTGTGTATACCCGCAAATCAATGCCTCCTGGCTTTCAAAGGCTTTTATCTTCAGCCACTTATCACTTCTCGAAGCGGGAATGTACTGCGAATCGGCTTTTTTGGCGATCACACCTTCCATGCCCATTTCCACAGCCTGCTCAAAAAAGGCTTTTCCCATGCTCTCTACATGGTCGCAGTAATATACCTGCGGAATGTCTTCTACCACCTCCGGAATTAGGCTTTTCCTTTCTAAAAGTGGCAGGTGCATAATGTTGTGGCCGTTTAGGTGCAACAGGTCAAACACATAATACCTCAATTCTCCCGAAGGTGCCTTCTGGTAATTCTGAAGCTTTTGAAAAACCGGTTTTCCGCTCTTGTCAAGGGCCACGATCTCCCCGTCGAGCACCACATCATGCGGAATATTCTTAAGCTGTTCGTAAATTTCCTTGAATTTGGCTTTGAACGAGATCCCGTTCCTGGAGTACAGGTCTACTTTGCCTTTTTGGATACTGGCCAAAGCCCGGTAACCATCCCACTTTAATTCAAAAATCCAGTTGGCTTTATTGAAGATCTCCTTTGCCCTGGTGGCAAGCATGGGTTTGATCAGTTTATTGACCTCAAGATGTTTTACTTTTTCCCGGCCGGCGTGTTCGCTCAGGTTTTCGGCATCATAACTCAGGTCTGTAGAAAAATCATCAGCCTTCTTGATAAGCAGCCACTGATTGTCTTTTTCCCCGCCTCTGCGGGTATGCACAAGGGCAAAAGTCCCCTTTACTTTGGTGCCAAAAAAGGTAATTTTAAGATCGCCTTTTTTCAGCATTTTAAGAAGGTCTCTTTCTCCTTCGCCACCTGCAGCCTCGTAAGTGCCTTCATCCCAAATGCTCATCTCCCCTGCCCCATAATTTCCTTTGGGAATGGTGCCCTTAAAACTGAGGTATTTTATGGGGTGGTCTTCGGTCATGATCGCCAGCCGCTTATCATCAGGGTTCATAGACGGCCCTTTGGGTACGGCCCAGCTCTTTAAAACACCTTCCATTTCAAGGCGCAAGTCGTAATGCAGGCGGGTTGCCCGGTGCCGCTGAATTACAAATCGCAGTTTTCCCTTGTGCTTTTCATAGGCAGCATCGGGTTCGGGGGTTTTCTGAAAATCCCTTTTCTTGATGTACTCGTCGAGTGCCATTTAGGAAGCTTTACTTTTTTTCTTCTTCTTATCAAGACTGGCCTTTAACTGCGCCATAAGATCGGTCGCCGGGGTGGCTTTTGATTCAAATTTTTCAACTTTCGCTTTCTTGCCTCCGGTTTTGGCCTTGATAATTTTAAGAAGCTGATCGTTGTAAACATCTTTATATTTCTCGAAATCGAATTCTTCAGTGTATTGTTCAATTAGAGATTTGGCCATATCGATCTCCTTTTTTGAAACTTTGGTATCTGGAAGTTTGAGCTCGGTGGGGTCACGTATTTCATCAGCAAACCTAATCACGTGCAGCACAAGGGCATCTTTGTACACGCCCACCAGGCTAAGGTTTTCTTTGGCGCGCATCACAAAAGTGGCCACCCCAAGTTTCCCGGTTTCCTTTAGTGCAGCCTTCAGCAGGTTATAAGATTTCTCACCGTCTTTTTGTGGCTCCAGGAAGTACGGCTTTTTGAACAGCACATCGGCCACATCCTGTTCTTCAATAAACTCTTCAATATCTATGGTGCGCGATTTCTTCATATTGGCCTTGTCAAAATCTTCTTTTTCAAGCACTATGTAAGAATCGTCCTGCCGGTACCCTTTCACAATATCTTTCCAGGCCACTTCTTCCCCTGTCACTTCGTTCACTCTCTTGTACCGGATTCGGGCATGGTCATTTTTGTCGAGCATATCAAGGTCCAGCTTTCTTTCTTCGCTGCCCGAATACATTTTAATAGGAATAGTGACCAGGCCAAAACTTATTGAGCCGTTCCAAATTGACCTCATATTTGAAGAGTTTTTATATTATTTACTACAAGATACCCGATTTTCTTTTCATTCCCGAAGGATTAGCATTGTCTTAACGGGCACCAGCCTCAATTTCCTGCAAGGCGTTAAGATTTGAGAAAAAAACAGCTAAAGCTTTCTTAATCATTTTGTTGCAGGATCAAAAAGAAACTAACTTAGAAATTCACGATTTCAAATCATTGTAAAAGGCCATAAAACCAAAAAAAATTGAGATGAACAGACTGGAAAAAAAAGTAGCGATTGTAACAGGCGGGGCCACGGGAATTGGCGAAGCCATTTCTAAGAAATTTGCAGCCGAAGGAGCCCAGGTATTTTTAGTAGGAATGCCGCAAGACCCGGTAAAGGACGTCATTAGCGACATCAAAAAATCTAAAGGGAAGGCCATTGGCTACTCTGCCGATATTTCTGCGGAAGAGAATGCCAAAGATGCCATAGAAACCGCCGTAAAACACTTTGGCCGTCTCGACATCCTCATCAATAACGCAGGGGTTTATCCCGAAGTAAACACCATAGACGAGTTTTCTCCTGCAGCTTTTGACAATCTCCTGAAAAACAACCTGAGAACGGCATTTTTGATGACCAAATATGCCATTCCACATCTTAAAAAAACGAAGGGCTGTATAGTTTCAGCAGGTTCGGAAGCAGGTAAGATCGGCATCCCAAACATCACGCCTTACGGCGGCACCAAAGGCTTTATGCACGCCTTTATGAAAGGAGTCGCTGCCGAGCAGGCAAAGAACGGGATCAGGGCAAACTGTGTTGCTCCCGGCCCAATCGATACCGCATGGACGCACAAAGAAACCAGTGAGATCACCAAAAAGATAGAAAAACAAATGATGAGCGCCACGCCTCTTGGCCGCCGTGGCACACCCGAAGAAATTGCCAATGTATACCTCTTCCTGGCATCAGATGAAGCTTCTTATGTTACCGGTGCCGTGTTCTCTGCCGATGGCGGAATCACCATTGGGAAAGGCCCGGTGGGCGATGAAGTCCCCTCCAAACTAAAAAAAGAACCAAAAGGAAATCTTAAACTAAAGCACCAAATGGACGGTGCCACAAACATGCGATAAATTATGGCTTTAAAAGCACTATTTTTAAACTGTACCCTTAAAAAATCTCCTGAAACTTCCAATACTTCTGCCTTTATCAAACAGGCTGAAAAAATCTTTGCCGATCTTGAGGTGGAGACCGAAGAAATCCGGGTAGTAGATCACCATGTAAAATTCGGAAATACTTCCGACGAAGGGGAGGGCGATGAGTGGCCGCAAATTCTTAAGAAAGTAAAGGAAAGTGACATAATGATCATTGCCACCCCCATATGGCGGGGCGATCGCAGTGCCGTGGCAAAACTTGTAGCCGAAAGGTTTGACGGCATCTGGAGCGAAGCCGATGAAGAAACTGGCCAGTACCCTAGCTTTAACAAAGTGGGCGGCGTAATGGTAGACGGAAATGAAGATGGGGCCAAAAAGGCCATTTCCAGCATCTGTTTTGACCTTTCCGAACACGGCTTCACCATTCCGGTAAATGCCTTTAGCTACTACGTGGGTAAGGCGGGGCCGGGCCCTGCTTATATCGAGGCCAATGGCGACAGGCATTTTTTTACCAACCGCAATCTGTATCACATGGTTCACAACCTGGTGCACGTGGCAAAAGTGCTAAAGGAAAAGCCTTACCAAACCAACGTGAACGAATTAAAGAAACAGGCCGAAAAAATAAGCGACACCGAAGAATAAATAGCAAAAAACCAACCTTTAAAACCAACCAAATATGTTAAGCTGGCTAATACATATCATTATTGACGCCGCTGTGCTCCTGTTCGCAGCAAAAATGTTTCCCAAAGTAGAACTCAAAGGCTGGAAAACAGCCATAGTGGTTGCCCTGCTCATTGGGGTTCTCAGCTTCTTTTTAAGCTGGATCCTCACCGCCGTGCTCAATATTGCCACTTTAGGGATCTTTTACTTCCTCGGTTTGGGCTTCATCACCAGGATCATCGCCTATGCAATCATCATAGAACTGGCCGATAAACTGAGTACCGGCTTCAAAACCCACGGTTTTATGCCGTCCCTGTGGCTGGCAATCATCATCGCCGTGGTGGGCTCAATTGTAGACTGGATAATTCTTTAAAATTTCTGCGGAATTTTTAAACTGAAATGAGGTTGTCTTAAAGCACTACATCTTTCGGAAATTTTTTCAGAACTCAAAAGCCTGAAATCATTTCAAAGCGACTGAAGTAGCACTTTTAAAACAACCTCATTTTCTATTTTTGCCTTTTCGCCCGCAAATATTGATTGGGCCAGTCTGTTTCAGCATTCAATGCGGCAGCGGCTTCCAGCGGGAAATAGGGGTTCCTCAGCAGTTCCCTGCCCAGCAGGATAAGGTCGGCCTGTTCCTGCTGCAGCACTTCTTCGGCTTCCTGTGTCGTGGTGATCAATCCTACAGCAGCCGACATGATGCCCGATTCTTTCTTTATTTTTTCTGAAAATGGCACCTGGTACTTCTTCGCCACCGGAATGTTCACCCCCGGCACAAGTCCGCCCGAAGAACAGTCGATCAAATCTACACCTTCTTTCTTAAGGAGCTTTGCCAGTGCAACCGATTCTTGCTCATTCCAGCCGCCCTCAGCCCAATCGGTCGCCGAAATCCTCACGAACAGCGGGAGATCATCGGGCCAGTTTTCTTTCACGGAACGCGTAACTTCCAGCAAGAGTCTTATCCTGTTTTCAAAAGATCCGCCGTAATCGTCTGTTCTCTGGTTGCTTAACGGAGACAGGAACTGGTGCAACAAATATCCATGGGCGGCATGGATCTCCAGCACCTTAAAACCTGCCAAAAATGCCCTTTTTGAAGCCTCTCTAAAATCGGAGATCACTTTCCCGATTCCCTCGGGATCCAATGCTTCAGGCTCCGGATTATCATCATAAAAAGGAATTGCCGAAGGAGCTACCGGCTGCCATCCTCTTTCCTCTGGAGAGAGGTACCTGCCACCCTGCCAGGGGCTGCTGGTAGAGGCTTTTCTTCCGGCATGTGCCAGCTGAATGCCGGGAATACTTCCCTGGGATTCCAAAAATGCCGTTATTTCTTTCAGTTTTTCTACGTGTTCATCTTTCCATATCCCCAGGTCATCGGGGGTGATGCGGGCTTCGGGAGATACCGCGGTAGCTTCAGAAATAACTAGTCCGGCTCCACCTGTAGCGCGGGTTCCCAGGTGAACCAGGTGCCAGTTATTGGCAAAACCCTCTTCACTGCTGTACATACACATGGGAGAGACCCCAATGCGGTTCTTAAATTCTATAGATTTTATTTTGAGTGGCTCAAAGAGCCGGGGAGATATTTTGTTGCTCATAAAAAGTAGATTTTCCTTCAAAAGTAACAAAAGCAGCAGCGCTGGCTTCACCGGGCTTATAAGAAAATAAGATTTGTAAATCATTCAAATTGATGCTGCTCAAAGAAAAGCTTTCAAAAATGCCATTTTTGAGACAATAGTTTTCAAGAAAGAATTATTACAATATCTTAGCTGGGAAGATCAAGCTATGCCTGCCAAACAAGTTTTTCCACTCTCCAAGCTTACCCAAGCTATTGAAAATGTGATCAACAGCTATTGCAGCAGGGTGGTTTGGGTAAAAGCGGAAATCGTAAAGCTCAACCATTACCCCCACACGGGCCACTGCTATCCCGATCTTGTGGAAAAAAAGAACGGAAAGATCATCGCCGAACTACGCGGAAACATCTGGAAATCGAATTTTGAGCAGATCAACCAAAAATTCAGAAATGTCTTAAATGAAGACCTGCGCGATGACATGAGCGTGGTAGTGCAGGCCAGCGTCACCTACCATTCGGTTTACGGCCTGGCACTTAACATTCAGGATATTGACCCCGAATACACCCTGGGCGAACTGGCAAAACAACGCGCCGAGGCTATAAAAAAACTCATCGCCGAAGATCTTTTTGATGCCAACAAACAGCAACTTTTACCTCAACTCCCCAAAACTATTGGCATTATTTCGGTGAGCAGCAGCAAAGGCTATCAGGATTTTATCAATGTGATTGAGAACAACCCGTGGGGTTACCGGTTTCAGTATAAACTTTTTCCTGCCATTTTACAGGGGGAAAGAGCTGTGGGAACGATCACTGCCCAGCTCAAAAAGATAAAACAGCACAAAAAACTCTTTGATGCCGTTGCCATAATTCGCGGTGGCGGTGGCGATATAGGCCTAAGCTGTTATGACAATTACCAGCTGGCAAAAGAGATTGCCCGGTTTCCCCTTCCCGTTTTGACCGGCATAGGGCATTCCACGAACGAGACCGTTAGTGAGCTTGTGAGCTACAAAAGCTTTATTACCCCCACTAAAATAGCCGAATTCCTACTTCAGGAATTCCATAATTTTTCACAGCCTCTAAAAGAAAATATCCAGAAAATAACGGCCGAAGCAAACCTGCTTTTTGAGAGGCAGGAAACACGGCTCTCAAACCTGTCGAGTTCTTTCGGATTCCTGGCCGGCAGGAGCCTAGACCGTGAGAAAAACAAGCTTTCATCTTTCAGGCAAACAATGGCTTTAGAAGGCAAAGTGGTCTTAAAGTATGAAGCTGCCAATTTAAAGAACATCGCTACTTCAGTAGAACTGCTGTCACCAAAGAACATCCTGAAGCGGGGTTTCAGCATTACCCGAAAAAACGGCAAAATCGTTACCAGCTCGGCTACCGTGGCCCCCGGAGACCTGGTAGAAACCGAATTTTTCCACGGAAAAGCTTCCGCAGAAATCAAAAATACCGAAAGTACATAATGGGAACAAAAATCACATACACCGAAGCTTTTTCTGAATTACAGGAGATTGTAAGGGAGATGGAAAATGCCGAAATTGGCATAGACGAGCTCGATGCGAAGGTGAAACGCGCCTCTGCCCTGCTCAAAATTTGCAGGGAAAAACTCTATAAAACCGAACAGAACGTGCTGGAGACCCTGAAATCCCTCGACCCGGAGTAAGTAAATTAAGTTCAGAATTAAGCGGTTAAACACATTGAAGAGAAGCCAGGGCCGTGAATTTCCTTATTGTTCCCCCCAAACAATCTGGGTTTAATTTATTATTTGTAATTTGTCAATTGCTTTAGGAATTTAAAAACATATACCTATCAAACTCAATTCTCCTCTGGATTTATCTGGTGACGTTGCTGCCATAAATCAAATTTCGGTTGTGCCGCAACTGCTGGAAGTTGTTTGCCGTACCACAAAAATGGGGTTTGCCGCCATTGCCCGGGTCACAGATCACCGCTGGGTAACCTGCGCCACGCACGACCTTATCTCGTTTGGGTTAAAACCCGGCGACGAACTGGATGTGGAGACCACAATTTGCCATGAAGTGCATCAAGGCCGGGAGGCTGTGGTTATCAACAACGTTGCTAAAGATGCCGGGTATTGCGACCATCACACGCCAAAAATGTACGGTTTCCAGAGCTATATTTCGGTGCCGCTCTACAGGAAAAATGGGGAATTCTTTGGTACACTTTGCGCCATAGACCCGAAACCCAAAGAGATTGACACCCCCGAGATCGCCACGATGTTCCGGCTTTATGCCGAACTGATCTCCTTTCACCTCGATGCCGTAGAAAAAATTAAGATCAGCGAAGACAGCTTAAAGGAAGAAAAGAAAATTGCCCGGCTTCGCGATCAATTCATCGCCATTTTAGGGCATGACCTCAAAAACCCCATTGCTACGATGCGCATGAGTGCAGACATTCTGCTCAAAATGTCTAAAGAAGATTTTACCCTTCGCAATGCCGCCCTTATAAAATCTACCTCTTACAGGATGCAGGCACTTATTGAGAATATACTCGATTTTGCCCGCGGCCAAATGGGAGAAGGCATTATTCTCGAAAAAGAAAGGCACAACAAAAGCCTGGAAGAGATGATAAAACAGGTGATAAAAGAAATAAGGGTAATTTCTCCCGAGAGGAAAATAACTTTTAACAGTAAGCTTGAACATGAGGTGAACTGTGACAAGAACCGGATTGGGCAACTGCTGTCAAACCTGCTTGGAAATGCCCATGAACACGGAAGTTCTGAAACGCAGATCAAGGTGGAGGCCAAAACTAACAGCGATTACTTCGAGTTGAGAGTGGTAAATTCGGGGGAGAAAATTCCCGATGAAGACCTCACCCATCTCTTTCAGCCTTTTTACAGCGAGAGTGGAAGTTCTAACAAGAAAGGCCTGGGGTTGGGACTTTTTATTGCTTCGGAAATTGCAAAAGCACATCAGGGCGAGCTAAAAGTAACTTCCAGCGATAGGGAAACTGCTTTTGTGCTACAAATTCCGCGCGAATAACTTCCGAAGAAAAAAAGGCCGAAAAATACCATTTTTGAAAGATAATATTTCGAAACCGGCAGTCATTGTTGTATTTGGCAAACCCTCTTATTCCACCCTTTTTTTTTACCTGGCTCACCTGCAGGATCATAAAATATTATAAAGCTTCAACCCGCTGTGTTAAGTCTTTATTAATCAGCTTGTAAGCAGGCGCAAGTCTTTCTATCTTAGGTAAGTAAAACCTTTGTTATGAAAAGAAATACACGATCACAGGCTGTTGCACTCCCACTATCGGGGCAACAAAAAATTCTGGTTTCATTTTTAAGCCTTTTACTCTTCAGTCTTGCAGCTTTAGCCCAAAAATCTACTGTAAGGACCAATGCAGGCGATGTGAAGGTGCGCAAAATAGTAGAAAACCTTGATCATCCCTGGGGAATGGCATTTTTGCCAGACGGCAGGCTGCTGGTTACTGAAAGAGCAGGAACAGTACGCATCCTTAAAGACAGTACCCTTTCAGAACCACTAACGGGCACCCCTGAAGTTTTTGCACAGGGACAGGGCGGGATGCTCGATGTAGCCCTGCATCCAGATTTTGACGAAAATCAATACATCTATCTGTCTTTTTCTGAACCCGGCGACAATGGAACTGCTTCTACCGCGCTGGGTAGAGGAAAACTTGAAGGGAATTCCATTCAGGATTTTAAAACCATCTTTCGCATGGAACCAAAAGTAGAAGGCCCTAACCATTTTGGAGGTCGCATTCTTTTTACTGAAGGAAATGACATTTTTCTCACCCTTGCTGAAAGGTTTAAATTTGATCCGGCCCAGGACCTGTCAAACCACCTGGGAACCGTGGTAAGACTGGAAGACGACGGAACTGCTTCTGAAGAAAACCCTGATTTTGAAGATGCAAACGCCCAGGATGAAATATGGTCTTACGGACATAGAAATATTGAAAGTGCAGCCATTCACCCACAAACCGGGGAGCTTTGGGTAGCCGAAATGGGCCCCATGGGTGGTGACGAACTGCAACCCGCCAAAGCCGGAAAGAATTACGGCTGGCCGGTGGTGAGCTGGGGAGATAATTACGACGGAACCGAAATTCCCAGACCCACTACCCGCCCCGAGTTTGCAGATGCCGTTATTCACTGGACGCCTACTATTTCGCCTTCGGGGATGATCTTCTATGATGGCGACCTTTTCCCGGAATGGAAAGACAGCATGATGATTGGCGGACTTACTGCTGCAGGCATTGTGCGGGTAAATGTGAACGGCGATAAGGCCCAGGAAGTAGAACGCATCCCGCTTACCACCAGGGTACGCGATGTGGAACAGGGCCCCGATGGCAGTATTTGGGTGCTTACAGATGAAGACAACGGGAAGGTTCTGCAGCTTAAACCTCTAAAATGAGGATAGCCACCTATAATGTAAATGGAATTAACGCCCGCCTGCCCGTTCTGCTGAAATGGCTTAAGGAAACAAATCCAGATGTAGCCTGCCTCCAGGAGTTAAAAGCCCCCGATGAGAAAATTCCAAAACAGGAAATAGAGAATGCCGGGTATACCGCTATCTGGCATGGGCAAAAACGCTGGAATGGCGTTGCCATACTTGCAAAAACCGGACTTGAAATTAAAGAAACCGTCCGCGGGCTGGAAGGAGAGCCCGAAGACGAGCAAAGCCGGTATCTTGAAGCCGTGGTAAATGATATTACTATTGGCTGCCTCTACCTCCCAAACGGGAACCCGGCACCGGGACCAAAGTTCGATTACAAGCTGCGCTGGTTTGACAGGCTTTCGGCAAGAGCAAAGCAACTACTCGATATGAACAAACCTGTTGTGCTCACCGGCGATTATAACGTGATGCCTACTGAAAAAGATGTCTATAAACCAGAAAGATGGATAAATGATGCCCTGTTTAGGCTCGAGGTTCGGGAAGCATTTCATAAGCTTGCCGCCCAGGGGTGGACAGATGCCATCAGGAAATTATACCCCGAAGAGACTATTTACACCTTTTACGATTACTTCAGAAATGCCTATCAAAGAAATGCAGGTTTACGTATAGATCATTTTTTGCTGAGTCCGCAATTGGATATGAAACTGAAAGACGCCGGAGTGGACAAGCACGTTCGGGGATGGGAAAAGACCAGCGACCACGTTCCTGTATGGATAAATCTGGCTAAATAACCCGCTTTACAAGCATGCTTCAGCCTTATACCGGCAGATGAACCTGTCTTCAAATATTCTAAAGAAATTTCAGGAAAAGGCTGCCAAAAATGGCATTTTCGACAGCTTGTTTCCTAAAAAACTTCCGAAGCTATTGCTTTGATGTTTGAGCTTTTCCCCATGGAATAATAATGCAGCACAGGGATACCGGCAGCTACCAGTTCTTTACTCTGGGCGATACACCACTCGATGCCTACCTGGTGTACCTCCTGGTTGCTCCTGCACTTTTCCACTTCGCGGGTAAGATCGTTGGGCAGGTCTACGTGAAAACGATGCGGAATCACCGTGAGCTGTTTTTTTGTGGCTATGGGCTTAAGCCCGGGAATGATGGGCACGTTGATCCCGCTTTCCCTGCACTGCTTCACAAACTCAAAGAACTTTTGATTATCGAAGAACATTTGAGTTACCACATATTCGGCACCGGCCTCTATTTTCGTTTTTAACCGCTGAATATCTTTTTCAAGGCTGGGGGCTTCCATGTGTTTTTCGGGGTATCCCGCCACCCCAACGCAAAAGTCGGTATGATGACCATTTTCGAGGGCTTCATCGAGAAACCTGCCGCGGTTCATAGCCGAAATTTGTTCTACCAGTTCATTGGCATAATTGTGCCCCTGCGGATCGGGCGTAAAATAGATCTCACTTTTTACCGCATCCCCTCTTAGGGCCATTACATTTTTGATGCCCAAAAAATCGAGATCTATGAGAAAATTTTCGGTGTCTTCTTTAGAAAACCCGCCGCACAAAATATGAGGCACGGCATCTACTTTGTACTTACTCTGTATGGCCGCGCAAATCCCAACAGTTCCGGGCCTTTTTCGCACCACCCTCTTTTCCAGCAAACCTTTGGCCCGCTCAATGTACACATATTCTTCCCGGTGGTAGGTCACATCAATAAACGGAGGTTTAAATTCCATTAGAGGATCAATCCCGTCAAAAATTGACTGGATATTTTGCCCTTTTAGAGGGGGCAGGATCTCGAAAGAGAAAAGGGTTTTATTTTCTGAAGCACTTAAGTGTTCTGTAATTTTCATTTTGGTGTAATTCTTTAATTCGGAAAGGTTTGAGTTTTGTTTTTAATCATCGGCCATGGAAGGGTGAAGCCATTTTTGAGCTTCTTCAAGTGGCATGTCCTTTCTTTCAGCAAAGTCGGCTACCTGGTCATTGGTGATTTTTCCAACTCCGAAGTAGCGGGCTTCGGGATGCGCGAAATAGTAGCCGCTAACACTGGCCGCAGGCCACATGGCAAGGCTTTCGGTAAGTTTCACGCCTATCTTCTGCTCTACTCCAAGAAGCTCCCAAATCGTTATTTTTTCAAGATGATCGGGGCAGGCCGGATATCCCGGTGCCGGCCGAATGCCTTTATAGCTCTCTTTGATCAATTCTTCATTACTGAAATCTTCATTGGGAGCGTAACCCCAATCTTTGGTGCGAATTTGCCTGTGCAGGTATTCAGCAAAAGCTTCAGCAAGACGATCGGAAAGGGCTTTGATCATGATAGCGTTATACTGGTCGTGCTCCTGTTCAAATTTCTTTGCCAGCTCATCGGTGCCAAAGCCGGTGGTAACACAAAAACAGCCAATATAATCCTGAATGCCCGATTCTTTAGGGGCGACAAAATCGGCCAGGGCGAAGTTTGGTTTGCCCTCATACTTGCTCAATTGCTGCCTAAGGGTCCTAAAAATGACATTTTTGGCACCCCATTCTTCAGCCATAACTTCAATATCGTCATCATTTATAGTGTTTGCAGGGAAAAGACCGTAAACAGCTTTAGCCTTCAGCAATTTCTGGTCGAGGACCTTTTTCAGCAGTTCTCTGGCATCTTTAAAGAGCGCAGTGGCCTGCTCCCCCACCACTTCATCGGTAAGGATGGCGGGGTATTTACCGTGCAGCTCCCAGCTTCTGAAAAAAGGCGTCCAGTCAATAAAAGGCTGAAGTTTTTCCAGCTCAAGATCTTCAATTACCTGCAGCCCTGGATGATTGGGTTTAAAAATATCTTCAGTTTTCCAGTCGATCTGGTATTTATTCTGGCGCGCTTCAGCTATGCTTAAATATTCTTTTACCTTACTTCTTTTTTTGAAGTTCTTTCTGAAGGTGTCGTATTCAGCCTTTAATTCGGCTTTATATTGTTCGCGGGTTTTCTCTTTAAGCAGGTCACCCACCACCGTAACCGCACGGGAAGCGTCGTTCACGTGAACCACGGCATTGCTGTACCGGGTGTCAATCTTCACAGCAGTGTGCGCTTTTGAAGTTGTAGCGCCTCCAATAAGCAGAGGCACGGTAAAATTTTGCCGTTCCATTTCGGCAGCCAGAAAGGCCATTTCATCAAGGGAAGGTGTGATGAGTCCGCTAAGGCCTATAGCATCAACATTCTCGGTTTTAGCGGTTTCGATGATCTTTTCGGGCGGCACCATCACCCCAAGGTCGATGATCTCGTAATTGTTACAGGCCAGCACCACGCTCACAATATTTTTCCCGATGTCGTGCACATCACCTTTAACTGTGGCGAGAAGGATTTTACCAGCCCCTCCTGTTCCCGAAGGGGAAATTGAAGCTTCCCCCTCTGGGGGCAAGGGGGCAAGGTTTTTTTTCTCCTCCTCAATGTACGGCAGCAAATGTGCCACGGCTTTTTTCATAACCCTGGCCGACTTTACTACCTGGGGAAGGAACATTTTTCCGCTTCCAAAGAGATCTCCCACCACATTCATTCCGGTCATTAAAGGACCTTCTATAACATCTAAAGTGCGGGAGGAACTGGCCCTTGCCGCCTCCACATCTTGTACTATATATTCGTCTATCCCCTTTACCAGCGCATGAGTGATGCGCTCCTGCAGCGGTTTTTCTCTCCAGGAAAGATCTGTTTTGCTTTCTTTTGCAGTACCCACAACCGTTTCGGCGAAACTTAACAAACGTTCTGTAGCATCATCCCTGCGATCTAAGATCACATCTTCTACATGTTCAAGCAGGTCTTTGGGAATATTGTCGTACACTTCAAGCAAGGCCGGGTTCACAATGCCCATATTCATACCGGCTTTGATGGCGTGGTACAGAAATACCGAATGCATGGCTTCGCGCACGGGATCATTTCCGCGGAAAGAAAAGGATACATTGCTCACGCCACCGCTGAGATTTACGTGTGGCAGATTCTCTTTAGCCCAGCGCGTGGCTTCAATAAAATCTATCGCATTACGCCGGTGCTCTTCCATTCCCGTGCCCACCGGAAAAATATTAAGATCGAGGATGATATCTTCGGGAGGGAAACAGGCCTTTTGCGTTAGCAGCTCAAAAGAGCGTTTGGCAATCTCTATTCGGCGTTCGTAATTGTCGGCCTGGCCAACTTCATCAAAGGCCATGACCACCACAGCCGCTCCGTAACGCCTTATTTTTTTTGCGTGGGTAAGGAATTCTTCTTCCCCTTCTTTCAGGCTGATGGAGTTTACGACACATTTTCCCTGCACCACCTGCAAACCGGCCTCTATGATCTCCCATTTCGAGCTATCGATCATGACAGGAACACGGGCAATATCGGGTTCGGCGACCACAAGGTTCAGGAATTTGACCATGGCTTCCTTCCCTTCTATGAGTCCGTCGTCCATATTTACATCCAGGATCTGAGCCCCGCCTTCAACCTGGTCTCGGGCAACTGAGAGCGCCTCGTCATATTTTTCTTCCTTGATCAACCTCAGGAACTTTTTGGAACCGGCAACATTGGTGCGTTCCCCCACGTTGATGAAGTTAGAATGAGGTGTTACCACCAGTGGTTCCAGGCCCGAAAGTTTTAAATAACGCTCCTGCTTACCTCTCAAAAATGTGCTTTCAGGCGTACTTTTTTCTACAATCATGATCTATTCAATTTCAGGTTGGAGGACTTCCCTTTGGAATTTTCTTGGCTGGTAATCTTTAGCTACTTCAGCAATAGCTTTAATGTGTGATGGCGTAGTTCCGCAGCAACCGCCAAGGATATTTACGAGACCACGGGACAGGTATTCCCTTATTTGGCCTGCCATTTCTTTGGGGCTCTGGTCGTACTCGCCAAACGCGTTGGGCAGCCCGGCATTGGGGTAAGCCGATACCCCAAAATGGCTTTTACGAGCCAGGACCTCGAGGTGCGGAGTTAATTGTTTGGCCCCAAGTGCACAGTTAAAGCCCACGCTGAGAAGCGGAATGTGAGAAATGGAGATGAGGAAGGCTTCGGCCGTTTGCCCGCTCAAAGTTCTTCCGGAGGCATCGGTGATCGTACCGCTAATCATAACGGGAATATCTATTTTAAGCTCTTCCCTGAGGTCTTCTATGGCAAAAAGGGCAGCTTTGGCATTGAGGGTGTCAAAAACCGTCTCTACCAGCAGCACATCTACTCCCCCATCGATCAAAGCTTTTGCCTGCTCTTTATAAGCAGCAGATAATTCAGTAAAAGAAATAGCTCTGAATCCAGGGTCATTAACATCGGGAGACATGCTGGCTGTTTTATTTGTGGGGCCTATAGCACCTGCCACAAAACGGGGTTTTTGAGGGGTTTCGAGCGTTACTTCGCGCGCTACTTCTTTTGCAATGCGGGCCGATTCAAAATTGAGTTCGTAGACCAGCTCCTGCATCTGGTAATCGGCCATGGCGATGCTGGTGCCCGAAAAAGTATTGGTTTCCACGATATCTGCTCCTGCATCAAAATATTTCCGGTGGATTTGTGCAATAGCCGAGGGCTGGGTTATGGAAAGAAGGTCGTTATTTCCCTGAAGCGGCACCGGCCATTGGGCAAAGCGTTTTCCGCGGAAATCTTCTTCGGTAAATTTATATTCCTGCAACATGGTGCCCATAGCCCCATCGAGGATCAATATTTTTTCTGAAAGCAGGTCTTCTATCTTTGACATTTGTTTGCGCAATAGGGCTATCAAAAAAGAAGACGGGAAAGAATTCTTGTCGTTATCTATCCACGCGGGCGTGGTAGAACGTAGCACCTTCTCCAAAGGAGGGTTGCTAAGGCTTCACAGGGTCTAATCCCTCAACCTTTCTTGATAACTCGTTTAATAAAAATATGAACTGAGGCAAATATATTTAATATCCCCGGAAATCCAAGTACAGATGTTCAGAAAAGCAATGAATGGTGGCATTAGCTGGAACTTAAGGAAGAATTGAAAAGATTTTTATTTTTAAAGGCCTGCAAATATGAAGTTTAGTGACGGGGCTGAAAATTCTTCTTTTAAAATGTGGATTTTATTGTTCCATATTAAAAAAAGCTTTTTATATTTGCATCCGCTAAGGAGAAATGGCAGAGTGGTCGATTGCGGCAGTCTTGAAAACTGTTGAGGGTAACACCTCCGGGGGTTCGAATCCCTCTTTCTCCGCTGATTAAGTTACAAATTTTAGTAAAAAGCCCGAAAACACTGAGTTTTCGGGCTTTTTCGTTTTCGATAATATCAAATTATATCATCTAAAATGAATCTATTCGGTTACAAATTCGGTGTCACTTAACTTTAAAAATTAACTGACACCTTTATGATGAATATTCTTACAAAGAAAAAGTTAAACACTTGAATTGCTTCATATTACATATCGCAAAATATTCTATTTTTGATTCCATACAATAACAAAACAACTAGTTATGGACTCAAGTTTCTTCCACATTTTTTATCTCCGAGGCAGTAAAAAAGAATCAGCCGCATCAATCTACCTTCGTGTTACTATAAATGGCAAGCGGGCTGCTATGAGTTTAAATAGAAAAATTTTAGTGGATTCCTGGAACTCTTCTGCTGGAAGAGCAAGTGGGAATTCTTTAGAAGCTAAATTGCTGAATAGGTATCTTTCCAAAGTTGAAAACGATCTCTTCAAGGCACATCAAAAATTACTTGAAAAAAAAGAAATTTTTTCAGCTAATGATTTAGTGAATACTTTATTAGGCAAGGACACTCCATCAAAGGAACCAAAAATGTTGTTACAAATTTTCCAGGAACATAATGAACGTGTAAATAAACTCATAGGAAAAGATTTTGCAGCCGGAACGGCTGAAAGATATAGAACAGCGAAAAAACATGTTGAGGATTATATTAAAAAAGAATATAAGGCTTCGGATATTCCTGTTAAGGATGTTGACCACAAATTTATTTCAGGATTAGAATATTATTTAAAAACGGAAAGAAACTTTGCCCATAATTCAGCCATAAAATATATTACCAATTTTAAAAAGATCATCAGGATCGCTTATGCCAACGAATGGATTGATAGAGATCCATTCAACAACTGGAAAGGAAAATTAAAAATCGTTGACCGCGAGTTCCTTACACAGGATGAACTTCAACTTATGATCGAAAAAGAAATTAGAAATGATAGACTAAATTTAGTAAAAGATATATTCCTATTTTGTTGCTTTACAGGATTGGCCTATGCAGATGTAAAGAAACTTTCAGAAAAAGAAGTGGTAGTGGGAATTGATGGAAACAAGTGGATAAAAATGAACCGCACAAAAACAAAAACCCGAAGTAGTATACCCATTCTTCCTACTGCAGAAGCCATTTTGCAGAAATATACCTCCCATCCCGATGTCAATCATAAAAGGCTACTTCCTGTGTTAAGTAACCAAAAGATGAATGCCTACATCAAAGAAATCGGAGATCTTTGTGGAATTAATAAAAACCTTACTTTTCACCTGGCCCGGCATACTTTTGCCACAACTGTAACCTTATCCAACGGGGTACCTATAGAAAGTGTGAGTAAGATGCTTGGTCACAAAAATCTTCAGACCACTCAGCACTATGCAAAAATTTTGGATAGAAAAATTAGTGATGATATGGCTGCTCTAAGAGAAAGGTTAGGCTCCAATATACCAACCATGAATTAATTATGTAAAGTTTTTAGTTGAATGAGTAACCACCCGAAAGATAAATCTCGATAACCTCTGAAGATCATGAAGTTTCTTTGGAAGTATTACTGTAATATTACCAGAGTCATTAATTTTCCGGAAGGTCGGAGCACCAAAGATTTCGGCACTCCAAAATTCAGAAAAAAACAACTTATTATATTCCTCTAGATATTATCCCAGAACTAAATTCCGCTTTATAAAACCTATAAAATTCAAACTACTAAGGTTGTGAATTGGCTTTACCTGCACGAAACTAGCTAAATTGGCAAAAAACAACTAACTTTAGGTAACTGTAAAACTAGAAACATGAAAAAAATATTTGTTCTTGTCGCTATTATGATTTTTACACTTTCCTCCTGTCGGGAAACCACAGAAGTAAATACAGATGGAAACATGGAAAAAAGTGACTCCGGTGTCCAGACAAGAGAGGAAAACTAGTTTTCATTTATAACAGTACCTGGCTGTTGTTATCACTCACTGGTATTTCTCTTTTGCCGTATGCTCCTTTTTCAAATGAAAAAATCTTAAAATTTATTAGTAAACCGTCCTCTTATTTACAGTAGATAACTTATTGTTATTTAGTTACATAAATTATCTGTCAGGCACTGTCTCACAGGATAAACAGTTAATTACTTGACACTACAATTTAAGGTTGCTCTCAAATTTAAGGTTGCTCTCATTTTTCACCTTTGGCGTATTTGACTCTATCTCGATCCACTCCACAACACCGGGAGCATTGTCTTTTTCATAAAAGTTCTTTTTCTGAAACTGCCACAGATTGCAATCCCAGGTCCAATGCCATTTCGACGATTTCTTTCCCTTTACCCTTCGGTACCTGAATTGTCAGTAATTTCATCCTATGTGGTTTAAGCTTCTGTCGGTTTTATTCTCAACAAGGTCTTCCCGGGTCATAAATTTCTTTTGTCCATCTCGGCTTTGGCTATTCCTCTTTCCAGCGCTTCCTCCCGTGTACAATTTTCTTTTGCAAAAATTTCTGCAGCATATTCTAAGGCCCTGGCCCTTATATCTTCATCCAGAACATTCAGGTGCTTTTGGAATCCGTCAAAATCCTCTTTCTCGTCCATTGCATTTTTGATCAGTGTTCGGTTATAATTAAGCTAATCCTGTCCCCTTGCTGTGCCTCCATCGAAATTTTTCCGCCAAAAGGAAAAGTCATCATGGGAGCTGTATGACTACAATCGACATTGGCAACAACTGGGATCTTGTGCAATTCTTCCATTTTTAAGAACATTTCTTCCAAATGTTTTCGTTTCATTTTACTTTCTCGTTGGAAGCGTCCAAAAATGATCCCCCTCAATTTACTCCCGCTTGGGTGGTTCATAATTTGCTGCACCTCTTTCTGAATTCCTCTGTAGTCAATGATTTTGTTCTCTTCCAGAAATAGAATCCTCCCTTCAAAATCTGGCATAAAATTGTAGCCCATTAAAAAGTTCAGGGTGAGCAGGTTTCCTCCCATGCACTGGGCTTCAGCTTTCCCGGGATTGATTGTCCAGTAGCCGGGGTTCCGGATCTTATCATCTTCCCATTCAGTATTTGAATAATGTTCTGAGGGCAAGATTTCTACGGGCTCCTCAGAAAAAAATATCTCTTTCATATTTGAAAGCATTTGAGGAAAGAATTGACTGGCACCCAGCATCGTAAAATGAGGACCGTAGTAAGTGACAAGGCCCGTCCTGGAGTAAATAGCACTGTTGAGTTCTGTAATGTCTGAAAGGCCGCAAAAGATCTTCGGGTTATCTCTAATAAGTTCATAATTCATATGCTTTAACAGCTGGTTCGCACTTGATCCTCCAATGGCAGAAATTATTGCATTGACAGAAGCATCCTCAAAAGCTTCATGAAGATCCTCCAGTCTGTGTTCAACACTGGCAGATTTAAAGCTATTCATTTCATGAACATATTTTCCAAACGAAACCTGAAGCCCCAATTCTTTAAAACCTCTTAGCGTTTTTTCTTCCAGGTCTTTGGTGAATTTTGGGGAGAAACTTTCTGCCGGGGCTATTACCCGAAGATGATCCCCCTTTTTTAAACGGGCAGGAATTACTGGCTGCAGACTACTAGCATCTTCTTTCGGCATCTTCATCTTTCATAGTTTTTATGGACTCATGGATCTTCTAATATCAATCTTGAGGGAGTCGGTTCTCCTACCTGGCAAGGTTTTTATTTTTGACTCGCCTCAACGTACTTTCCATGAGAAGGTATTGCTTTTGTTCTAAAATTCTCAACAAGGTCACGCAGTCCTTCTCTTAAAGCATTTCCCTTCATGGCATTTCCATGCCCTGTAATTGCCACTTTTGGATGGAGCCCGGCAAGTTTCTGCACAGAGTCATGAGCCGCCTTCCAGTCGGTTGTGAGGTATCTTGGAGGCCCATGGATTTCTTCTTTTTGAACGAGGACCTTGTAAAGAGAATCTTGTTTTACTGTAATAAAGGCGTCGCCTGCCAGGAGTATACTGTCTGTTGGTCTGAAAAAGGAAACATGTCCCGGAGAATGCCCGGGAGTATGAATCCACTCCCATTCCGGAAATTCAGGTACTCTTCCATCTGCAGGCAGGGGCTTGAGAAAAGGTTTTATACTTATTGGTTCATGAGGATAGATAGAGGAGATTTTGGCCAACATTCCTCCCTCTACGGATGGATCTGGTTCGGGATAACTTTTTTCCCCTGTTAGAAATGGAAATTCAAAAGGATGTGCATAAACGTTTACCGCCCACTCCTCCAAAAGATCAACCAGTCCTCCTACGTGGTCAAAATGCCCATGGGTTAAAAGAATAGCGCGGGGCTTACTGTCTCTTCCGAATCTTTCTTCTACCACTTTTTTAATTATCCCGGCTGATTTAGGCATTCCGGAATCTACCAGAACCCATTGATCACTTTTCGGAGATCCGATCGTGACGATATTGACGATCTGATTTGTATAGTAAAAAACATCCTTTAACTCCTCCCTTCCATCTCCGGCGGACACAGAAGTAATAGGAATGAACTTTTCATCCTCATTCTTTTCCATTTTTATTTTTAAGTTACATAACCTAAACAGTATCTGCTCTTAATGTTTTTCTAATTCGTCACTACATTAATGTTAAACCCATTTCGTTTCTTCAACGTGGCAGTCAAAAAGCTCCGGATCTGGACAGCGGAAGAAAAATTTTTTCTCAACGCATAAGAAGGATTTCCTCAAGATAATTAACATGGGTTTATGAGTCTCTACCCATCTTCAGGGAATGTTTTTTGGTTAAATTAGAGACAGCAAAAATTAAGGGGGTTTTGGAAGAGCAGCAATATTTATACAGGGTCGAAAAAATTACCCATAGACCTGCAGCCGAAGATAAGATAACTATCATTAAGGAAATACGGGAAAATGACCTGGAACTAGCAAGGATTCTTGCGACCAAGGCTTACCTGGAGGAGCTGGCTGAATTGCAGGGAAAATATTCTCCGGAGAGCTTTAAAAGCTATGACACCAGGAAAGGAATCGGTTATAACTACCAACTGCTCTTAATTAATAATTCAGACAGTGAAATCTACATTGTCGAGACTACAATGGAAAAAATTACACCTGCGGTAATCGCGCAACAGGAAGAAGAAAAAGAAATTTTTCTGACACTATCCCGTAAAGTGTGTAAGTTTTAAATAAAGGGGTTTGACTTTTTATCTAAAGTTGAACCCTTTCTTCGTATATAGTCAAGAACTGATTGAGGACTATTCCCCAGTTTCTAATAGGCACTGACCATTTTTTGGTTGCTTCCCTCAGAGCCAAATATACAGATTTCATTACAGCATCATCGGTTGGGAAGGATAATTTGTTTTTAGTGTACTTTCTGATCTTCCCGTTCAGATTCTCAATAAGATTGGTGGTATAAATAATTCGTCTGATCTCCAGCGGGAACTCATAAAAGACGGTAAGGTCTTCCCAATTGTCTCTCCAGCTTTTTATTGCATAAGAATATTTGGAGTTCCATTTGTTAGCAAAATCCTCTAGAGCAGCTTCTGCGGCTTGTTTAGTAGGTGCATCATAAATGAGCTTCATGTCTTTGGTAAAGGCTTTTTTATCTTTCCAAACTACATATCTACAGGCATTTCTGATCTGGTGCACCACACAAATTTGGGTTTTAGACTGTGGAAAAACATTTTTGATGGTATCGGTAAATCCATTGAGGTTATCGGTAGCAGTGATTAAAATGTCCTCAACTCCCCGAGCTTTCATATCTGTCAATACGCTCATCCAGAAGGCTGCAGATTCATTCTTTCCAAGCCAAAGACCAAGAACTTCCTTTTTACCATCTCTTTTGAGACCTACAGCTATATAAATCGTCTTGTTGACTACTTTGGAGTTCTCTCGTACTTTAAAGACGATTCCGTCCATCCAGACAATCAAATAAACGGGCTCTAAAGGACGATTTTGCCAGGCAACGATATCATTGCTGATTCGGTCTGTAATTCGGGAGATAGTAGAAGTAGAGACATCAAAGCCATACACCTCAGAGATTTATTCTTCAATATCACTATTGCTCATTCCCTTGGCATACAGCGATACAATGACATTTTCGATGCCATCAATCATGTTCTGCCGCTTGGGAACAATCATAGGATTAAAGGATCCATCCCGGTCCCGGGGAACCTTTACAGTGTCTTCACCAAAAGAACTCCGAACCTTCTTTTTAGTATAGCCATTCCTGGTATTTCCAGATCCAGACTTCTGGTGCTTATCATAATCCAAATGGCCATCCAGTTCACCTTCAAGCATTTTCTCCAATCCACGTTTTTGAAGTTGCTTGAGAAAACTACTAAGTTCTTCTCCTGATTTAAACTGTTTTAAAAACTCATCATCGAATAGATCTTCTTTTTTCATTACTGTGTAAATATTAGTGCCTGGAATTTGCAGGCAAGGTTAAAAAAATATGGGCGTTCGCAAACCCCCATATTTTCTACTTACACATTTTTTGAGATAGTCCCTTAAATGGTAAAAGGATACCACTGGCTATAAACTCCAGATATCCAGAAGTTGATCCCAAAGATATTGATAGATCGGACAGAGTTTAATTTACAGACCCGAGGCAATTTCACCAGTAGTGTTGCTGACTTTGTGACCTATCTTGAAAAGGAGTGTACATCCCTGACATAGGTTGCAAACTAAACTTCTAACTTCGTATTTCTAAAATCTAACTTCTTCAATCCTAGCTGCTAAGAAACTCCAGAACATTTCTCTCGATTCGCTCTTCAATATTGGAGATATCGGCTTTGATGAATTGTTCTCCTGTGATTTGTTCGTAAAGCTCAATGTACCTATCTGACACCGAATTAATGTATTCATTGCTCATCTCCGGAATTTGCTGACCTTCTTTTCCCTGGAAACCATTCTGAATAAGCCATTGTCTCACAAATTCTTTAGAGAGCTGCTTTTGTGGTTCTCCCGAAGCTAACCTTTCAGAATATCCTTCAGCATAAAAATAACGGGAAGAATCTGGGGTATGTATCTCATCTATGAGTACAATCTCGCCATTTTTGGTCTTACCAAATTCATATTTTGTATCTACCAGGATGAGCCCGTTTTTCTTAGCGAGTTCGGTTCCGCGAAGAAAAAGTTGTCGGGTATAGATTTCGAGCGTGTTGTAATCTGCTTCAGAAACAATTCCTTTTTTCAGGATTTCTTCGCGCGAAATATCCATATCATGTTCCCCTGAATCTGCCTTGGTGGTAGGCGTAATAATTGGGGCCGCAAAAGCTTCATTTTCTTTCATCCCTTCAGGCATATGTACCCCACACAAGCTCCGTTTTCCGCTGGCATATTCCCTTGCCGCATGGCCGGTGAGATATCCTCTTATCACCATCTCTACCTTAAAGGGCTCGCAGCTCTCCCCAATTGCCACGTTGGGATCGGGTGTGGCCTGTAACCAGTTGGGCACGATATCTTCTGTAGCCCTCATCATTTTTGTTGCCAGCTGGTTGAGAATTTGTCCTTTATAAGGTATTCCTTTTGGCATTACAACATCAAAAGCCGAAAGCCTGTCGGTCACGATCATGACCAGCCGGTTATCTTCAAGAGTGTAGACATCCCGTACTTTTCCTTTATAAAATGATTTCTGACCCGGAAAATTAAAATTGGTAGCGGTAATAGTGTTCATCTAAATAGGTGATTATATGGAAAGATCCCACTGGCGTGGGATCTCAAAAATGACATTTTTATTCGGCGTTTTCTATTCTTTTGTAAGCGGCGATGATCTTCTTCACGAGCTTATGGCGAATCACATCTTTATCGTCAAGGTGGATTATTCCCACCCCATCAACATCCTGTAAAACGAGAATGGCTTCTTTAAGTCCCGAAATCACCCTTTTTGGAAGGTCAATTTGGCCGGGGTCTCCAGTTACCATAAACTTTGCACTCTTCCCCATCCGGGTGAGGAACATTTTCATCTGTGCGTGAGTAGTATTTTGGGCTTCATCGAGAATTACAAAAGCATGGTCTAGGGTACGGCCACGCATAAAAGCAAGGGGAGCGATTTGAATCACCCCTTTTTCAATGTAGCTTTCCAGCTTCTCGTGTGGGATCATATCGCGCAGCGCATCATAGAGCGGCTGCATGTATGGATCGAGTTTTTCTTTTAGGTCACCGGGTAAGAAACCGAGGTTTTCGCCTGCTTCTACCGCAGGCCGGGTAAGGATGATCCTTTTAACCTGTTTCTCTTTCAAAGCCTTAACTGCCAGGGCTACTCCAGTATACGTCTTCCCCGTACCCGCGGGACCAATGGCAAATACCATATCATTCTTCTTCATAAGCTCCACGAGCCGACGCTGATTGGCTGTTTGGGCACGAATCATTCTGCCACTCACGCCGTGAACCAGCACTTCCCCGCTTTCGTTAGAAGTTTCATAGTCTTCTTTACTCTCACTGGTAAGTACCCGCTCTATGGAGTTTTCATCCAGACGATTGAATTTTCCGTAGTGATCAATCAGCATATTGAACCTCCTGTCAAATTCCTCAAGCATCTCTTCGTCCCCGTAAATGCGAAGTTTATTGCCCCTTGCCACAATTTTAAGCTTTGGAAAATACTTCTTTAAAAGCTCGATATGTGAATTTTGTTCCCCAAAAAAATCTCTGGGACTTATTTCAGAAAGTTCAATGATAAGTTCGTTCAAAAGCGACCGGATTAAATTTAAAAAATGACTTAATTATCTTTAGATTTGCATTACAAACTTAGCTAAATAAAGGTTTAAGTTAGGAAAAATATTATTAGAAATTGCCCATGGCCATAATTACCTTAACGACAGATTTTGGGGAAAAAGATCATTTTGCAGGGGCAGTTAAAGGAGCGATTTACACCGAGGTACCCTCGGCAAAGATTGTAGACATCTCCCACTCCATCGCCCCGTTTCATATTACTGAAGCCTCTTACATCATTAAAAACGCCTACAGAAGCTTTCCTGAAGGCAGTATTCACATCATTGGAGTAGATTCTGAGCTTACGCCTGAAAACAAACATATTGCATTAAAACTCGACGGGCATTATTTTATTTGTGCCAACAATGGCATCCTCTCTCTAATTGCTTCGGAATATGTTCCCGAAAAGATTGTTGAGATCAACATTCACGATAAGGTAGAGAGTAATTTCCCGGTTCTGGATGTGTTCGTGAAAGTTGCCGGACACCTGTCAAGGGGCGGCACCCTGGAAGTTATTGGAAAATCAATCCCCGGAATAAAACAACTGAAGGAAATGGAACCCCTTATCAATCCTGAAAAGAACCAGATCAAGGGGAATGTGATCTACATAGACAACTACGGTAATGTGGTTACAAATATTCCGAAGAAACTGTTTGAAAAAATTGGCAAAGGCCGAAAGTTCAACATGCGCGCCAGAACGGCTACTTTTACTGAAATCTACAACACCTATAGCGAAGCCATCAATTTTGACACCGACATGATCAACCGGGAAGACGGTAAAAAACTGGCCATCTTTAATTCGGGCGGATATATCGAACTGGCTATTTACAAAAGTAACCCAAGTACGGTGGGCAGTGCATCGACCCTCTTCGGACTGGAATATAGAGATACGGTGACAGTGAATTTTATGTAGGTGTGAGATTTGAGACTTGAGATATGAGACGTAATATTTGAGAAAAGAGTAAAGAATCAAGAGACAAGAGACAAGAGTCAAGACTTTTGTCTGAAACCAATTTGAAATTTGGTGCTTATTAATTGATAATTGAATGTTTGTAAGAATCGTAAAAATGACGTTTGCAGCTTCAGAAACTGAAAATTTTCAGAAGTTGTTCCAGCAGAATAAAGAAAAGATCAGAGGCTTTGAAGGTTGTGAGTTCCTGGAACTCTATCGCGACAAGAACAATAAAAACATCTTTTTTACGTACAGCTACTGGCAGGATGAAGCGGCACTGGAAAATTATCGCACATCATCCCTTTTTAAAGAGGTATGGAGCGAGACTAAGAAAATGTTTGCAGGAAAGCCGGAAGCCTGGTCTGTAGAGAAATTGTGGACAAGCGAACCAGTAGGCAGTGCGCAGTAGAGAGTTGGCAGTGGGTTTAAGGTTCAAGGTTCAAGGGTTAAGGTTTAAGGTTTAAGGTTTAAGGTTCAAGGTTCAAGGTTTAAGGTTTAATAGATTAAAATTTGGAATTTGAAATTTGAAATTTTTACATTTTACAATATTCAATATCCCTTATAAAATTAAAGATAGAGCTAAAAAAATTGGATTGGAATTTGGTGCTTGAAATTTGAAATTTTCAATTATACAATATTCAATATACATTATACAATAAAAAAGTGTTTGCTATATTAAAGAAAGAAATAAACGCATTTTTCGCCTCTCCCACAGGCTACCTTGTCATAGGACTTTTTCTCGTGCTGAACGGGCTCTTTCTCTGGGTCTTTAAAGGAGAGTACAATATTCTTGACAGCGGTTTCGCCAGTCTCGAACCTTTCTTTACTCTTGCCCCCTGGATCTTTTTATTTCTCATCCCGGCAATTACCATGAAGAGCTTTTCCGAAGAAATAAAACAGGGTACTTTAGAGCTGCTTCTCACCAAACCCCTAACCACCATTGAGCTGGTATTGGGAAAATATCTCGGCGCCCTTGTTCTTGTCCTGCTGGCCATCCTCCCAAGCCTGCTGTATATTGCCGCCATCTGGTATCTTGGCAGCCCTAACGGGAACCTTGACAGCGGCGTTATTTTAGGATCTTATTTTGGACTCATCTTTCTCGGTGCCTGTTATGCGGCCATCGGGATTTTCGCCTCTATACTTTCCCCAAATCAAATCGTGTCATTTATCCTAGCCATTTTTCTTTGCTTTATCGCCTATTTTGCCTTTGAAGCCCTTGCAAATTTAAATGTGTTTGGCAGCGGGAGTTTTGGCATAGAAGACCTGGGGCTCGATGCGCACTATGAAAGCATAAGCCGTGGCGTGATTGACACCCGGGATGTTATTTATTTTTTAAGTTTCATTTTTCTCTTCCTGGCCCTTACTACTTTTAATCTCAACAAGAAAAAACAATCCTGAAAATGAACCCTCAAAAATCACATTTTTGGAAGGTATTTTTGTTGCTGCTCGCCATCATTGGGGTTAATGTACTATCCTATAATTTCTTCGGAAGGTTTGACCTCACAGCCGATAAACGTTACACTTTATCTGAAGCTTCAGAAGAAATAATCTCAAAAGCTGAAGCCCCCGTGATTATCGACGTGTTTCTGGAAGGAGAATTTCCTCCCGAGTTCAGGAAGTTACAGGCAGAGACCAGGCAGCTGCTCGAAGAATTTGCAGCTGTGAATCCGCAGATCACTTACAGGTTTACCAATCCGCTTGAAGAAGGGGGAAATGCCAATGAAATAGCCAGTCAGTTTTATGAAATGGGCATGACCCCGGCACGTATCAACGTGGTGGAGAACGGCCGAACCAGTGAAGCCATTGTTTTTCCGTGGGCCATGGCCAACTTCGGAAATAAATCGGTTGCCATTCCTTTGCTGAAAAACCAGTTGGGCGCAACTACCGAAGATCGCGTGGCAGCCTCGGTACAGCAACTGGAATATGCCTTTGCCGATGCCTTCTCGAAGCTACTGGAGCCAAAACGCAAAAAAGTAGCGGTAATGCGCGGAAACGGCGAACTGGAAGACAAATACATAGCCGATTTTATAAGAAAGATCCAGGAATACTACTTTATAGCCCCTTTCACCTTAGATTCTGTTGCTGTAAACCCTCAACGCACGCTAAACCAGCTAAGTGAATACGACCTGTTAATTGAAGCCAAGCCCACCGAGCCTTATACTGAAGCCGAAAAACTGGTGCTGGACCAGTATCTTATGAACGGCGGAAAACAGCTCTGGCTGGTAGAACATGCCGCGATGGAGACCGACAGCCTTTTCACCCCTGCCGGAAGCGCTTTTGCCCTGCCCCGAGACCTTAACCTGGGAGATTACTTCTTTAAGTATGGCCTGCGCATAAATCCGGCGCTGGTAAAAGACCTTTATTCGGCGCCAATTATCCTGGCCACAGGATCGGGCAATAACGCCCAGTTCAATCCGTATCCGTGGTTCTATTTTCCACTTTCCTCCTCCCCTTCCACCCATCCGGTGGTGACCAACCTCGAAGCAGTAAAATTTGAGTATGCCAACCCAATCGACACCCTCCAAAATGACATTGACAAAACAGTACTTCTGGCGACTTCACCAAGATCGGCGGTAGCTGGGCTTCCCCGGGAAATTAGTCTGGAAGAGATAACCGCAGAGCCAAATCCTGCTGAATTTACTGCAGGCGAACAGCCTCTTGCCGTTCTATTGGAAGGGAACTTCAGTTCGGTGTATGACAACCGGATATTGCCCTTTCAGCTCAATAACTTCCGAAGTAAAAGTGAAGGGACAAAAATACTGGTGATAAGCGATGGCGATGTGATTAAAAACCAGTTGCAGCGCGGCGAGCCTTTAGAGCTGGGTTTTGACCGCTATACCGGCACAACTTATGGGAACAGGGAATTTTTACTGAATGCGGTAAATTACCTGCTCGATGATCGCGGGCTTATCAACATTAGAAGCCGGGAGGTGAAAATCGCATTTTTGAACCCCGAAAAGGCAGAAAAGGAAAGAACTTTCTGGCAAATGTTCAATATTGCCCTTCCGCTTGGCCTGTTGGCCGTGTTTGCAGTGCTGTACCGGGCAATAAGGAGGAAAAAATACGTCAAGTAGCAGCGCAACTTCAGGAAAGCTTCGGTTTATTAACAATTTCAGGATCTTAAAAACATAAGCTGCTGAAAATGACATTTTTGAGAGGTATTTTCAACGATTTCCTGTTAATAAAAAATAACAAGAGCCTTGATGCCTTTTGAAGGATTAAGATATATTTGTATCAAGATTAACTTATTACGAAGCCAATGAAATTTATTGTATCGAGCACATATTTGCTGAAACAGCTACAAATACTTGGAGGTGTGATTAACAATAACAACACTCTTCCTATTCTGGATAATTTTCTTTTTGAATTAAATCATGATGAACTTACCGTTTCTGCGTCAGATTTGGAGACCACAATGTCGGCCAAACTTTCTGTAGAATCCGATTCTGAAGGAAAGATCGCCGTGCCCGCGCGCCTGTTACTCGAAACCCTAAAAACCTTTCCGGAACAGCCGCTAACATTTGTAGTGGAAGATAACAATACCATTGAGCTTAGTTCCAACCACGGGAAGTATGCCCTGGCCTACGCCGGCGGTGAAGAATTCCCAAAGGCGGTGAGCCTGGAAGAACCAAGCAGCACCACCATTGTGGGAGATATTCTGGCAACTGCCATTAGCAAAACCATTTTTGCTTCGGGGAACGATGATTTGAGGCCTGTGATGAGCGGCGTATTTTTCCAGTTTACGCAAGACAACCTTACTTTTGTAGCTACAGATGCCCACAAGCTGGTAAAATATTCGCGAAACGACATAGCGGCTTCTCAAACGGCAGAATTTATTATGCCTAAAAAGCCTTTGAATTTGCTGAAAGGAATCCTTTCGGGTTCAGATTCTGAAGTCCTTATAGAATACAACGAGTCAAACGCACGTTTCACTTTTGAAGACACTACCCTGGTTTGCCGACTCATTGACGGGAAATATCCTAATTATGAAGCAGTAATTCCGAAGGAAAACCCTAATAAACTGGTAATTGACCGCGGACAATTTTTGAGTTCTGTAAAAAGGGTCTCCATTTTCTCAAATAAGACCACACACCAGGTTCGCCTGAAAATTGCCGGTGCAGAGTTGAACATTTCTGCGGAAGATGTAGATTACAGCAACAAAGCCGAAGAACGCCTTACCTGTTCATACCAGGGCGATGATATGCAAATTGGATTTAATTCCCGTTTTCTTACTGAAATGCTGTCAAACCTCAATGCAAACGAGGTGCAGCTTGAGATGAGCTTGCCAAACCGTGCGGGAATTCTTACTCCTGTAGACGGATTGGATGATGGAGAACAGGTCACCATGCTTGTGATGCCCGTGATGCTGAACAACTAAGAAAACATTGGCAGAAAATTCGTCTGCATAAAAAATCTTTAAAATACTTCTGAAAAATGGCATTTTTCAGAAGTATTTTTTTGTGGCAGGTTAACTGTCTTCCAATAATTGAAGCTATTGCTTCTTACCCGCCCATGCTTATCTTTACTACTTCAGGATCTGAATAGATAACGGGTAGGACGGAATTTCACCATTACTTACCTTAATCGCATTGAGGATTGGAAAGACGATGGCGATAATTCCGATTCCGAAAAGCAGTAAAATTCCGATTCCAAACAACAGGATAAGCGGAATGGCAAGGATAGAATAAATAAAAATAGAGATCTGGAAGTTCAGGATCATTTTTCCGTGAGCATCCATTCCCAGTACTTTATCCTTCTGCGTAAGCCAAAGGATGAGCGGAACAATAAATCCGCCTATCCCTGTCATTAAATCCAGTAACTGGCTAAGGTGCGTGAGCATTAATAATTGCTTGTCTTCTCTCATGATTGTTGCTTTTGAATATTCCATTTTGATTTGATTGATGGTTACTTTGTATTGCAAGGTACTAAAAAGACGAATAAAAAATTCAATTGTTACAAATATTTACATTTTAAAGAAATGCTGAACCACCTAGTAAAGATCAAAAACTAAAAAAACCTGTCACTGATTATTTGTTGGTTTGCAATAGCTCGATCAATGTTCGGAGCTTTAAATTTTACAGCTTTTTGATTGAGTAATATCTACTACCCCGTCTAAAGTCTATTTAGTATTTTTGCGGCATGAAATTGAACGACAATATTGTAGCCCTTGCCACACCTTCGGGAGCCGGTGCCATTGCCATTATAAGAGTTTCAGGTCCAGATGCCATAGCACTTGTAGCTCCCATTTTTAAAGCAAAAAGCAAAAAGAACCTTTTAGATCAGCCTTCGCACACGCTGCACCTGGGAAATATTACAGACGGGGAACGCATTTTAGACGAGGTGCTAGTGTCTGTTTTTCACGGGCCAAAATCATATACCGGTGAAAATACTATAGAGGTTTCGTGCCATGGGAGCCCATATATTCAGCAGGAGATTATTCAGTTGTTGATTAGAAGGGGTTGTCGTTCTGCTGAAGCCGGGGAGTTCACTTTACGCGCTTTTCTAAATGGAAAGATGGATTTGAGCCAGGCCGAAGCTGTGGCCGATCTAATTTCTTCGGAAAATCAGGCGAGCCACCAGATGGCGATGCAGCAAATGCGCGGCGGATTTTCTAATGAAATTCAGAAATTAAGACAGGAGCTCCTCAATTTCGCTTCCCTTATAGAATTGGAACTCGATTTTGCTGAAGAAGACGTTGAGTTTGCGAATCGCGATGAATTCCGCAAGCTGGTTAGCCGTATTCAGAATGTGCTGAAAAGACTCATTGATTCCTTTGCCGTAGGTAATGTGTTGAAAAACGGGATTCCGGTAGCTATTGTGGGCGAGCCTAACGTAGGGAAATCTACGCTGCTAAATGCCCTTTTAAACGAGGAACGGGCCATAGTCTCGGAAATTGCCGGCACTACCCGGGACACCATTGAAGATGAGATCTCGATTGGCGGCATTGGCTTCAGGTTTATTGACACCGCGGGAATACGGGAAACCGAAGATGTGGTGGAAAGTATCGGGATCAAACGGACATTTGAGAAAATCTCTCAGGCGCAGGTGGTTGTTTTTCTGCTGAATGCAGAAAAGTTCAAGGTTCAAGGTTCAAGGTTCAAGGTTGAGATTGAAAAAATTAAGAATCAATTTCCGCAGAAGCCTTTAATCATTGTTGCCAATAAAGTAGATCAGTTATCTCAACCTCAATTAGAGCAACTCGCTGCCACCCTTAGTGGAGTCGAAGGATCTCAATACCTGCCCATTTCAGCAAAATCTGGTGAAGGCGTCGAAGAACTGCAACAAAAGCTACTACAATTTGTCAACACCGGGGAGCTCCGAAACAACAACACGATCGTCACCAACAGCAGACACTACAACGCGCTGCTTTCAGCCTTAGAAGAGATCAATAAGGTGCAGGATGGATTAAACCATAATCTTTCCGGCGACTTATTGGCAATAGATATTCGGGAGGCGCTGCATTACTTCGGAGAAATCACCGGCGAGATCACTAATGACGATCTATTAGGAAATATTTTTGCTAATTTTTGTATTGGCAAATAAATAGGAGACTTATAGCAATCCCGGAGTTTTCAGGTAACCAACTCCACAAATTTTTCACTAACTATATACAGGTAGGTATAATTTTATTAAAAATGCACGCATAATAGTAAAAGCATACGATCCTATATTTTCCGAGTAACACTATTAATATGACTCTTTCCAGTAGTCGAAATGCAGTTAGAAAAATGTGTACAATCCTGAATTAATCTGATCATACCAAAGCATCTTTTTAGCCGCGTTTTTTCTCATAAGTAGGCTTAAGAGGAAGGCTAACGGTAAAGGTTGTTCCTTCTTCTCTGTTACTTTGAACATCAATTTTCCCCTCATGGCCTTCGACAATTTCCTTTACAATAAGCAGACCGAGCCCAAAACTCTTTTCCTTACCCGGTTTTCCATTGCTCCCTGAAAATCCGCCGGTAAAAATTTTCTTCCGAATTTCTGCAGGAATAGGTTCACCATTATTATGAACACTTAGAAGAGCTTTTTCTTTTTCTTCAAAAATATTCACATGTACCTCCCCTCCTGAATCCCCATGTCTTATAGCATTAATAATCAGATTACTTATCATCTGCTCTACCCTTAGAATGTCCCACTCTCCTTCTACCGGTTGAGGAGCATCAAGTAGAATATTAGCTTCAGGATAAGCTAACTGTAATTCATCCACAATTTTCTTAGTATGTTCCTGAAGGTCATAAGTGGATTTTTTGGTTGTCATGCCAGTTCCCAATCTCAGTTCGTTTAATTCCAGCAGGTTATCAATTAATTCCGTCATTCGTTTTAGGCTTGACTGGGATAAATTGAGTGCTTTCTTCTCCCTTTCAGTTTTATTCTCTGAAAGATTCAAAATCGCATTTGCTCCCTTGACAGTAGCAATGGGGTTACGCAGATCATGCCCTAAAATCCCCAGAAATAAATTTTTGCTTTCATCCAGTTTCGTCTGAAAACGATCAAGAGAAATCATCCAGATTTCATCTATGGCTTCATTAAAACGAATCATGTCATGATAATCTGTTTCCCAGTTCTCTTTACGGCTTTTATGAGACCACAAACGAAGCACACTAGCTCTTAACGCGCGAAATTCAGAACTCAATTGCATAAAATTAAATCCAAAATCCAGTCGCTGCTCCCCATGAGCTGTAGCTGCTTCTTTATCACCGGAGGACATTTCCTTATTACCCTTGGATTTTTCTTCCTGCTGATCATTTGTCTGGGGGGTCTCCATATCTTCTGCAATTCTGGTAAGAATACCTTTAATGTGATCTATAACCTCATCAAGGTCCATTGTATTTGTACATTCAATGTTGTCTTGAGCATACTTTATCCATTCATTGATAATTTCCTCCTTGTGTTCCTTGATAAAAGCTGATAACTGCATAAATTTTCTTTTGCGGAAAAATATTTATTAAAGGGGTTAGATTTTTTTGTTCTATCTGATATTCAAAACCTGAATAAAAAGCAGCGTTTTATAAATTATATCTGTCTTTTATTTTAAAAGTCAAAAAAAGCTTAGTGCTCAATTGAAGCACTACACATTAGGATCGACCTTATATTTATTAATATTAAATAATTTTAAATATAGCATTTTATTCCACATATGCTCAAAAATTCCTGGCGGTCCATGTTTTATTTTTTCCGTTTGTAATTCAGTTGCACCAATCCGGTTTCAAATGATTTTGCTTTTACAAATTCCAGTAACTGTTCAGGTCGACCATCATTAAATAATCTTGTTCCATCCCCTAACAAAACGGGAATTACAGAAATAATAAATTCATCAATCAAATCATATTTTAACAGTTCATTAATTACTTCTGCACCACCATCACAATATATATTTTTACCTTCTTTAGATTTAAGTTGTTCTATTAAATCGGGGATTTTACCTGTAAAAAAAGTTGTTCTGCCAATACTTGGCCTGTGGGTTCTTGTTATTACATATACATCCCTTTGTCCATTATCGTAAAATGCTGATCCAATTTCCTGAAGAACATAATCATAGGTTTTTCTACCAATAATAAAAGTGTCAATTGTATTTGTAAATTCACTATAACCATAGTCTTCACCTTCTTTTTCCACGTGCTTTAAGAAACTCAGATCGTTATTAGGTTTTGCAATGTAGCCATCTAAACTTGTGGCAATAAAAAGTGATATTTTTCTCATCTGTTTCAGGTTTTAATGATATGGCAAAATTAATTTTAGACAATCATTTACGCTGTGTAAAAAAGCGACATTTTAAAGCATCGATGGAGAAAATCCTGTATTACGTTTGATTTCATTATTAAGATGTGAATGGTCATAATAACCACATTCAAATGCAATATCTAGTAAACTGTGATTTTCACTGGAGTTCTTGATTAGGTTCAAAGCATTTTGAAAACGAATTATGTTTGAATATTCTTTTGGTGAAATCCCTATTTGGGACTTAAACTTTCTTTCTAATTGCCGCACCGTAGTATGATTTCTCCTTGCAAGTTCTGAAATTTTCAATTTACCATTTGCAGAATGAATATCACTGATTATGGAATGCAGCACATTTTCTTTGCTTCTAATTCTGTAAAAAAAATACTGATTGAAATAGTGGAAATGGTTTGCAAGTATTTTATCAATATTAAATGAATTGATTTTTTCAAATTGTACTGTATTATCTGTCAGTTCATCCTGTGCCACATAAGTATAAAAATTGGTGAAACTTGCAGGTTTAAGGCATACTCCTAGCAGGTGTGTGTTGCTGTCGATAAAACTGTCTTTAAAAGAAGTCATTGCACCAACCACATAGGTTTTTCCGAATTCCATAGATACAGAACCATTGTCGGTCAAACAGGCTCCACCTAAATTCATTACTAAACCTGCGCAGCCATCTGGAAAATTTCGCTCCCAATGGCTGTCAGAGCCTTCACCTTTTAGTTCCCAATAGGAATGAATAAAAGGTGCTAATTCTTTGTGTGGTGTTGTTTCTATGTATTTCATCTGGTTCGTGATGTTGTTAAAAATGACAGCCAGGATTCTGAATATTAAGACGAGCCTTAGAGAATATGGAATACACCTTAACCATCAATAATTAATTATTACCTCAGAAAAATAGTTGTCAAAAAAGCCATTTTTGGATAGGCATTTTGTAACGGTCTATAGTTTAATTTTCAGTCGTCAAATCGAAAGTATAAAATTTTACACATCTCACTCTCTCCAATGACTATCCTCTTTTACCATTGATTATAACCTATAGGAATAAGAATAAACTTTTTCCAGAATCTCTTGAAGCTAACAGTTATGTCCAGTACTTATATAATACTTAATGGAATGTTTGAAAGAGGATATGATCTCGCTATTTTAGACCTACAGTTCAGATCCTGCAGATTTTAAAACAGTAATTATTATCAACATTTCTTAAACAATATCTCCTATAAGTGAGGTGATAATTTTAAAAAAACCTTTTTGAAATAGTCAATCCTATACCGGCGTTAGATGATTCAGAGGAGTGAAGATCGGCTCCAAATTGTAAGTTTACGTGTACATATCTCTGCCAGACATTAGCATCAAGATACAGGGATATAATACGTTCGATGGGTTTGGAAGTTCCGCTTTTAGCACCGTAATTTCCCCGATAACTGGCCAAAAATTTATAAGGATATTCATAAAAGGCCGTACCAGTTAAGCCTAAGTGATGTGCAACAATGTTATTATGTGCCACTCTAAACCTATCCTCGTCGAGCATTATGAAAGGCAGCCCTATAATTCTATTTTCATAAGTCCAGCCTGAACGGTAAAGGTGATTGTTAAAATAATTATCCTTTCCGTCAGTAGTTGGATAATTTTTACTCTGATTGCGGGTAAAATAATATTCATACATAAAAGCCTGCACCCATTTTTCTGGTTCCCTATCAGAAATATAGATGCCGTAACGCCCGTCGGGGGTATTTCGAAGTTTTATGCCAGAAAAATCTTCAAAAATAGTATTGTAGATCAATGAAATATCAAAATGAGAAAATGAGGTATTCAACTGAACTTCGTAGCCGCCCAAGTGATTTCCAAGACCATTAACCTCCTGCTCACCCACAAAGCCACCACCTCCTACAAGACTACCTCCTGTTATGACTTTAATGTAGTCGTTGAGACTTGCAGGTAAATCACCATACTCTGGAGATTTACCAGCCCATTGTACATAATGATGTCCGCCTGCTACTAATTCTACATTATTAATCCCAGTGTATATAAAATGAAAACTTTTATGATGGATTCGGGGCATTTGTATAAACCTGTCACGTTCATCCGAAAAAAACTCTTCCCAAGAAGCCTTAATTCCAATTCCGGCACGTTTTAAAAGCGTTAAAGGCTTCACCTTAACACTAAAACCCGGAACTGGCCGTGAATTTAAAGACCATAATACACTTTCATTTGTAGCACTAATTCCTCTAAAAAACTCATCCCTTTGTTTTCTTCCTGCATATGCTTCTACCCATTTGTTTTCATAGTTTACAAAAAACTCGTCCAGCTTCACTTCATCCGAATAACCATCACTGTAAAGAAGGCCAATACCTGCAGAAAGAACTCCACCATTTCGAAACATATAGTTTCCTGTACCGGTTAACCATGAACTTAAATTAGTTTTTTCATTGATTCTTCCACGTTGGTTGGAATGCAGCCAGAAAGGACTCTCTTCACCCGAATAGACAAGCCCCTGAGCAGTACCTCTTACTGAATAGTTTACTTCCTGTGAAAAAGCTGCTGAAGCAGACAGCAGAAACATAAAAGTGAGCTTTTTTATCACATTTTAATTTTGTGTCGTAAATGTAGTATTCTTCCGCTAAAGCCCAATAGACTATGAAATAAAAACATTATTTTTAATCTATAAAATAAATAAATGTTTAGTTTCTTTCAGAAAAAAATCTTCCTCAAAGATTATCTTGACGGTTTTATTGATATCCACAACCATGTCTTGCCAGGAATTGACGACGGCGCATCAGATGTAGATACTTCGATCAGTCTTTTATATGACTATCAAAAACTGGGAATTCGAAAAATAATTGCCACTCCTCATGTCATGAATGATTACTACGCCAATACTCCTAAAAGTATTAGAAGAGCTTATGATCTACTTATGACAAAGCTGAATACGCTTGATGATTTGAACATAGAGATAAAGACTGCAGCTGAATATATGATGGATCAAGATTTTATGGCCCTTATAGAGAAAAAAGAATTACTTTGTTTAAAAGAAGATATGGTTCTGGTAGAAATGTCTTATTTCCAGCCACCAATAAATCTTAATGAAATTCTATTTCAGCTTCAAACTCAACAATATAAACCGATACTGGCTCACCCGGAGCGCTATGCTTTTCTACATTCCAACTCTCTTAGAAATTACAAGGAACTCAAAGACAGGGGATGCCTCTTTCAGTTAAATGCACTTAGTCTTGTTGGCCATTACGGAAAAAACATGAAAGATATAGCTTACCGGCTTCTGGAAGAAAAGATGATCGATTTTATAGGAACTGATACTCATCAGGCAAGACATTTAGAAAAACTCTCAACAGCCAGTATCTCTTCAAAAAAAGCAGAGATACTGCGTCCAATAATTGACAATACAAAAAAAACGTTTGTATTTTAACTTCTTCCGAAGAAACGTTTTATTGAACCGACGAGACCTTTCTTATCGTCATCTGCACCATATCCATAACCGTACCCATAGGAATAACCGTACTTAGCTCCATAAGAAAATTTGGAGTAATCAACATCATTAAGAACCATTGCTAAACCTTTAAGTTTACCTTGTTGTTTTAGATCTTTAGGGAAATCAAGTAATTTCTTTTCAGTGTAACCTGCTCTTACCACATAAAGGGTAGTATCGGCAAGCTGACTTATCAATAGAGTATCAGTAACTATCATGGTTGGAGCAGTATCTACAATAATGAAGTCATAATTACCTTTTTGACTTTTCAGCAACTCTTCCATACGATCATTCATCAGTAGTTCTGCAGGGTTTGGAGGTATTGCTCCTGAGAAAATAACATCTACAGGTATATTATCCTGTTTCATTGGCTGAATAACATCTTCCGCCCTAATATCCATATCGTATAAATAATCTGAAAGACCTTTTGTTTCTAAAGGATTACCAGCAAATTTGTGTAATCTTGGATTACGCACATCTGCTCCAATTAGAAGAATCTTTTTACCTGTACTAGCTAAAGTACGTGCAAGATTAAAAGAAATAAAAGTTTTTCCTTCCCCCTTAATCGTAGAAGTAACAAAAATGACTTCTGCTTTATCTTTATTTCTTGACTGAACCAGGTAAGCAAGATTGGTTCTGAGTATCCGAAATGATTCGGCCAAAGGAGAACGATCATTTAACTGTATCAATTCGGCCTCATCCTTTGTTATCTTTGGTATTTCACCCAAAAAGGGTACATGCTTATTGAGGTACTGCAAATCACCTTTATGGTGAACTTTAGTATCAAGAAAATTGACAACAAAAATAATTAGGAGTGGAATTACCAGGCCAATCACCCCTCCTCCCGTAAGAACCAACCATGGCTTAGGATCTACAGGCTCACTATAGGTAAAGGCCGGATCAATAACTTTAGCTACCGGAGACGTGGCAGCAAAAGAAATAGCAGATTCTTCACGCCTCTGCAGGAGAAACAGATAAAGTTGTTCTTTTATCGCCTGTTGACGTTCAATACTTCTTATCCCTTTTTCAAGTCCAGGAAATGAACTAAACTGTCCTTCTGCCCTCTGATCTAACTGGTTTAATTCCCTTAATTGAATACGAATGGAACTACGCGTCTGCTCAATATTATTTAAGATATTTTCCCTTAAGTCATCTAATTGATCACTAATAGTCTGCACAACCGGATTTTGAGCAGTACCGGTTTTTAAGTACGCATTCCTCTGAAGCACTAGTTCATTATATTGACCAATAGCAGATCCCATCCCCCCTTGTTCCAATCCGATTCCTTCAGGTAAAAGTTGATAAGGTTTAGCGGAACTAAGTGTACTTTCAATTCCTTCCAAAATCATTAGTTGGGTTTCCAAAGTGAAAATTTCTTGTTCAGCCATAGTAGATTTGGCCATATACTCACCTGCACTACTTCCCACATCCATAAAGCGATTTTCACTTTTAAAATCTGCTATTCCTCCTTCAACAGAATCAAGTTCGTGAGAAATCAGTTCCAATCGCTGTCTTATAAACTCAGCTGTATTTTCGGCTACCTGCCTTTTATCAGCTACTCCATCGGCATTAAAATGAACCATAAGAGTATTAAGAAAATCTCTGGATTTTTCGGGCACTTCTCCTGTGATGCTAAGCGACAGAATGTCTTTAGCTTTTCCTTGTGGTGCTACGACCATCTTTGAGATATATTCATTGGCTACCGTACGTATGGGACGAACAACAATATTTACAGTATTATTAGCCCCTAAAGAAATTTGATTTGGAGCAATAAGAAAACGAAGTCCTCCTATTTCAAGTGGCTCACCAAATTCATAAATTCCGGAAGAACCATTTGCGGTTTCTAATCGAAAAGTTGTCGCAGACTGGGGCGTAACCAATATATTTAGCGAAGACTCATGAACAACTTTTTTATCAGTTAAGAACTCAATTGAAATGGGGCTATTTTTATAAGCTTCTACAGCAATAACCTTTCCTTCTATAAAATAGGCAACATTAAAATTTAAATCATCAATCACCTTTTCAACCAAACGCTTGGATTTGAGTGTGACTATCTGATTATCCAGCGAGTTATCATTAATAGCTAATATTGAAGTACCACCAGAGGGGAGGGCCCCTACCATCCCGTTTTTTTCTTCGCTAAGAATCATCATTGAGGCCTCTGTAGTATAGGCAGGAATGGTATAACGGTTATAAAGATACGCAATGAATAGGCCGAGTAAACAGCCGAACACAAGCCATTTCCAATGTTTTAGATATTTAAATATCTCTGCCTTAAGATCGAAATTGGATTCTTCTTTCTCTGAAAATTCCTCTAATTCTTCCATTAAATGTTATTGAATAATACAAATAAACTAAATGCTGTGGTAACAATAGAGACCAATCCCTGCCAGCTTGTAATAAATCCTGCAGATTTCACTTTGCGATATGTTGGCTCCACATACACTATATCATTTTGTTTCAAATAATAAAAAGGATTTTGAAAAATATCGACACTGGTGAGATCCAGAATTTCATATTTCAACTCTTCGTTATCCTGCCTAATAACTAAAATTTTGTCCCTTTTCCCGTCATAACTAATATCACCAGACATCGCAATAGCCTGAGGAACTGAAATACGCTCATCTGTGACATTGATTACCTGACTACCAGTTTCTCCCATCACAGTAACTTTAAAGTTCACAATGCGAACTCTTACTACAGCATCTTTTAAATATTTATCACGAAGCTCGGTGGTTAAATTTTCCTGCAGTTCTTCTCTGGTTTTTCCGGCCACATGAATTTCCCCCAAGACAGGAAAATTAATATTCCCATCGGAATCAACAAGGTACCCAGTTAAAGCAGCGTTATTCCCCCCTCCACTTCCGTTATTTTGAGCATTAGCTTTAAGTTGAAAAGGTGCCGCCAATTCTTCATTCATTGAAGAAACATCAACACGTAAAATATCATTAATTTCAATTTCAGCCTGAAAATCATCAGGGGCAGCCATATTAGGAAGTCGTTCAAAATCCTGGAAATAAACAACATCTTTCCTGCTAGAACATGAAGAAACTAATAAGACTCCTAATAAGACTACTAAGTAATTATATAAAGAAAGAAAATTATAGGATTTAGATATTACCATTGTTTAATTGGTTTTTTCTTGCGAAGGATGTTGTACTGGTTCTTTATCTAACTTTTCAAAAGTAGAATTATTGCTCTTAAATTCAGGAACTAGAGCTTTTAATTCTGCAACAACCTTATCGCTTTTCAGTTTTGCAGCCACCCTGATAATAGTTTCTATCGAAAAATTTATTTTTTGGTAATTCCCGGGTTGATCAATTGCGATCATGATCTTCTTGTGATGAGTGGGTAAAGTTTTACTTTTATTGCTCAAAAGTTCTTCAAATAACTTCTCTCCTGGCCTAAGACCTGTAATTTTTATACCAATTTGCTTATTGGGAACAAAACCTGCTAATTTAATCATCTTCACAGCAAGATCCATAATTTTTACCGGTTCGCCCATATCAAAAATAAAAATCTCTCCTCCATTTCCCATTGCTCCTGCTTCAAGAACTAACTGACAGGCTTCAGGGATAGTCATGAAATAGCGAATTATATCTGGATGTGTTATAGTTACAGGCCCGCCATTTTCTATTTGTTTTCTAAATAGTGGAACCACAGAACCATTTGATCCCAAAACATTTCCAAACCTGGTTGTTATAAATTTAGTTTGTCCTGGTTCTTTACATATTGAATGATAAAGAGCCTGCACATACATTTCAGCTGCTCGTTTAGAAGCACCCATAACATTAGTTGGGTTCACTGCCTTATCTGTTGATACCATAACAAAGTGTCCCACATTATGTTCCACAGCAAGATCTGCAAGGTTTTTTGTACCCTGAATATTTACAAACACTGCCTCATGAGGATTCTCTTCCATTAAAGGAACATGCTTGTATGCTGCTGCATGATAAATCACATCTACTGATCTTCTTTTTAAAAGAAGATCAAGCCTTTTACGATTTGCAACATCGCAGATTATACATTTAAAATTCAGATCGGGAAACTTAGACTGAATTTCTAATTGTAAGTTATGAAGTGGAGTCTCAGCCTGATCTAAAATGAGAAGCAACTTTGGCCCATATTCCGCAACCTGCCGGACTATTTCACTCCCAATTGAGCCCGCACCACCAGTCACTAATATTACCTTTCCTGTGAGTTGTTGGCGCTTATTTTCTTTGTTTAGCAAAATAGGCTCACGATCTAAAAGATCTTCTATCTGCAAAGATTTGACTTTGTGAGAAACAGACCGCTCATCTTCATAGTCGGCCACAATGGGAGCATTAAAAACCTTAATATTGTTTTCCAAACAGTCTTCTACAACCGCGAATTTTTCTTCAGCGGTTAAAGTATTTTCAGAAAGAATTAGAGCAGAAGCTTCTAATTTTTGCGCCTCTTCACTTATCTTCAGACCATTATATATAACGGGTTTCCCTAAAATCCTGATGTTTCGCCTGGTATTATCATTCGTAATAAATCCCCTTATATCAAAACGCTTTGGATGCTCAATTTCTAAAGCACCTGCTATAGAAATGGCGTTTTCATCGGCTCCAAATACAATAGCTTTTTGCAAACTCTGGCTTCTTTGAGTCCTTTTAAAATATTCATAAACCTGTTTTACTGAAAGTCGAAAAAGAAACAGGAGGATAAAAGACACAAGAAAATAAAAAATAAGACCAGCTACCAGATAAATCTTTTCCCCAATAAGAAAAAATGTAAAATAATTTATAAACAATAGCGTGATAAAAGTGCTAAAGCAAGCGAGCATGATCTTTAGTGCATCCAGATAAGAGGAGTGCCTTATTAATCCGGCGTAAGTTCTAAAAACAAAGAAGAAGAAAATATTAACCCCTATTGCCAGGAACATACGTTGGGAAAGAGACAATAAATCATAAAAATGAGAAGTGAGATCCTGTAAAGCTATAACAGTCAATATGTCAGCAATTACAATTAGAGCTACATCAATTCCCAAAATAGCCCAACGGGGCAGATATTTAATATTTCTAATATCCAGCCGATTTTCAGAGGCCAAGATTTGCTCAAGGGCTTTATTTAACTTCTTCCCCATAACTTTTATTTAGAGCATCTTATTTTTTAAAGAAGCTTAAGATGGCATCACTAATCCGATTTTTTTCTTCTTTGCTTAAATTTGAACCGGAAGGGAGACACAAACCATTCTTAAAAGCTGATTCAGCTACTCCATTACCGTAAAACGGAGCGTCTCTAAAAACTGGCTGCAGGTGCATGGGTTTCCACAAAGGTCGGCTTTCAATGTTTTCATTTTCTAAAAACAATCTCAAATCCTCAGTTTTAAAAACTCCATTCTCTTCAGATTTAATAACTGTGAGCCAATGATTGCTAAAGTACGTATTTTCGGGCTCACTGAACACTTTTACTCCCTCAACTGTACTGAATAACCCTTTATAAAATTGATTCATCTCTCTTCGCTTCGATATATGTTCCTCCAAAACCTCCATCTGTCCTCTTCCAATCCCCGCAGCTATGTTACTAAGTCTATAATTGTAACCTATTTGGCTATGTTGGTAGTGAGGGGCCTCATCTCTTGCCTGTGTCGCCAAAAAAACTGCCTGTTGTTTCAATTCTTCACTTTTTGTGACCAGTGCCCCACCTCCCGAAGTAGTGATTATCTTGTTCCCGTTGAAGGAAAGAATAGCAAAATCTCCAAACGTGCCACATTTTTGCCCTTTATAGGAGCTGCCAAGTGCTTCTGCACTGTCTTCTATTACAGGAATACCATAGCGAAGAGCAACTTCATGTACCTCGTCTACTTTATAAGGCATTCCGTAGAGGTGAACAGCTATAAGAGCTTTAGGCTTTTTACCTTTTGATATTCGATCTTGAATGGCTTCTTCCAAAAAAACAGGAGAAATATTAAGAGTTTCCTCTTCACTGTCTATAAACACAGGAGTTGCACCCTGATACACTATGGGATTTGCTGAAGCGGCAAAAGTAAGACTTTGACAAAGCACCTCATCCCCTCTTTCAACACCTGCTAAAATGAGAGCCAAATGAAGTGAAGCTGTCCCTGAACTCAAAGCAGCTACATGGATGTTCTCCTCCCTTAAATAACTCTGTAAATCTTTTTCAAATCCATTAACATTGGGTCCAAGGGGAGCTATCCAATTCTGTTCAAAAGCCTCACTAATATAATTTTGCTCTTTACCTCCCATATGAGGTGAAGAAAGCCATATTTTTTTTTCACTCATCTTCTTTACTCAATATTTTAATAACCCTACCAGGGTTACCTACCACAGTAGCATTATCTGGCACATCCTCAATGATTACAGCACCAGCACCAATAGTACACCACTTTCCTATTTTTATTCCAGGAATAATAAGAGCCCCAATACCTATATGAGTCCCTTCTCCTATTCTAGCACCGCCAGCCAAAATTGCCCCCGGAGAAACGTGCACAAAATCTTCCAAAAGACAATCATGCTCAACCACACATCCTGTATTTAAAATACAATGTTTCCCTAGAATTGCATCAGCATTAATGGTAGCACTAGCCATTATAACTGTTCCAACACCCATCTCCACAGTTTCATCAACCACTGCATCTGCATGACTAACACCACTATAAAAATTCTCCTTGAGCATTGATGAAATTTTCTTTCGCACCCTGTTATCACCAACAGCGATTATAGTTTTTCTTTTTAAAATTTCCGGGGTTACTTCATGAACTACGGGATAATCGTAAATACCTGTTATAGAAGCATTATCATCAATAATATTATGAATTTCTAGCATTCTAGAATGTACTAAATTTATGATAACCTTCGCATGACCGCTTGCCCCGTATATATTCATATCAATTATTGCCGTTAAAAGGTTCCGTCGTTGCCATATTCACTGTATTCACTCCCTCAGATTTTATCACTTTCAGGAACGTCATCCAAATAATCTTGAGATCCAAAATGAATGATAAATTCTCTACATACCAAACGTCCAGATCAAATTTCTTATTCCATGAAATAGCATTTCTTCCATTTACCTGAGCCCAACCTGTAATTCCGGGCTTAACAAAATGTCTTTTTTTTTGATGAAGGGTGTATAGCTTGAGATACTCAGGAAGCAAGGGTCTTGGACCTACAAGACTCATATCTCCCTTTAAAACATTAATCAACTGCGGAACCTCATCAAGAGATGTTTTTCTCACAATCTTTCCTATTGAAGTGAGGCGCTCAGCATCGGCGAGTAACTTCCCACTATTGTCCCTCCTGTCATTCATAGTTTTAAACTTAATAATCTTAAAGATTTTCCCGTCCTTACCCGGCCGCTGCTGGACAAAAAAAGGGTTATCCCTATTCGCCATTAATAGTAAAAAAGCTATTAGCAAAAATAACGGGAGAAGAAAAAAACAAGCCAGGAAAGCTACTAAAAAATCAATAAGAGGTTTAAAATATCTTCTGTACACAAAGCTGATTTTTTCAGGAGCAAACTAAAGGAATTATACTTTTAATCCGTCGCAAAGATATGTTAAATTGAGGGGATGGAATTACGGAAAAACGTAATTGTTGTTAACTCGTGAATACGTTGATTGGTTAATAAGGTGTTGGTGTTATAATTATTTACGCCCTTTTTTACCTGGCTCTTTAGTTGATTAAAAGTTTGAGGCTTACAGCGGACTATATATTCCTCTTTAATGGTCCTGTTGAGTCTTTCGGCGTATGTATTGTCCTGTGCACTTAAAACCATACTTATTGTGGTGGAATTAAATTCTAAAAGATCAGTAGAAGACTTATAAGTGTATTGACTGCCTCGATCTGAGTGGTGGATCTTAGGAGCTTTATGGTCTTTTAAAGCCATCTTCAGAGCCTTTAGGTTTGCTGTTCCTCTCATTTGATCAATGACTCTATATCCCACTATTTTCTTAGTGTAAACCTCTATAATAAAGACTGCAAAATAAAATTTAACTTTTACCCGATAATAAATGATTTCGCTTTGCCATACCACCGAAGGAGCATTGATTTCTATGCCTTTAATCTTATTTGGATAGTAAATCTTTCCTGCAACAGTGGTTCGCCCTCTTCCAATAAAATCAGGCTTTTGGGTATAATACATTTTCTCCACCCCACAAACAGAATGGTCTCTACGAATATCAACGGCATCAGACATGAACTCCATTAATTGACGATCGAACAGCACTTGCCTCCGTGCATATTGATGTACAGCTTGTTTACTGATTCCAATGCATTCATAGAGTTGGTCCATGGAGTAACTCACTTTTGCTCTGTTTTCCCTGAACCAGCTGATTGTGGAGTGCTGTAGTTTTTTTTAATGTCAATTTCGAGCTCTGTCTTGGCAAGCTCAATCATCTTTTAAAGATGATCTAGCTGTATCTGTTTACATCCTAAAGCTGCTTCAAGTTCTTTGTTCCTGGCCTCCAGCTCTTGCATTTTTTTACTGCTACTGTCTTTCATTTCTACGACTCTAAATCTTTTCTCGTTAAAGGTAGAATATTTATAAATCCAGTCGTAAATTGACTTATTACTGACCCCATGAAGCTTCTCTAGTTGAGGAACGCTAAAGTCTCCACTTTCAAACTCTGCTACAATCTGTATCTTGAATTCAACAGAATAACGTCTGTACTTCTTTAGTAAACGAATGATTGACTTCATATAAGTTGATTTAGTGGCAATATCTTTTTAAATCCATATATCCTTTAGAGGAAAAGTTGATCTAAATTTCAGATTATTATGATAAAACTTTACAAAAAATACTTAAATATAAATTTCCAATCTCCAGCTTCTGCTATTTTGCAGTAAATTACCTGTTGATGATCTTTGTACATTTGGTAGATTTGAAATTTAAAAGGATGTAATGGATAAAAAAGAACTAATTATTTATGGAATTGGTCGGTTTGCGGAGTATGTTCAATATGTTTTTGATCAAGATAGCTCCTATACTGTTAAGGCATTTTGTATAGAGAACTCACTATATGATGCCGAAAATAATCAACTCCCTTTACCTCTCATTTCGCTAGACGAATTTCTGGAGAAATATACTCCCAGCCAGTACACAGTATTTGTAGCTGTCGGAAATAATGAAGTTCGAACTCGAATTTTTTCGATTTTTAAAGAATACGGTTATTCTCTGGCTAATTATATTTCAAGCAAAAGTAGATTCTGGCCTAATCTTGAACTGGGAGAAAACATTTTTGTAGACGAAGGTTGTGTATTACAGCCGTTCATCAAACTTGAGGACAACATAATCCTCTTCACTTCCCAAATTGGCCATCACAGCCATATTGGCAAAAACAGCTTGATGAGTGGTGCAAAAACAGGGGGAAATGTAAGAATTGGTGAGAATTGTTACATTGGTTTGAATGCATCAATAAAACAAAACCTGACTATTGCCGATAATACGATAATAGGGATGGGATGCATTATGGAAAAGGATACCAATAAAAATGAAGTATATACGCATAAAGGAACCTTAAAACGTAAAATCTCTTCTATACAGATATCCTCCCGATTCCTGACGTAATGAATTTGAAAGAATTTAAGGATAAGTATCAGAAAGTACAGGTAGAACATTTTCAGCATAGCTCCACGGATACTCCTGAAGTATCTGTCCTGGTTCAAACATTTAATCATGGTTCCTACCTGGAAGATTGCCTAAAAGGAATCTTGGAACAAAAAACAGATTTCCTAATAGAAATTATATTGGGAGAAGACAACTCCACAGATAATACTATAGAAATCTGTAGAGATTATGCAAAGAAATTTCCTGAAAAAATTAGGTTGTTTCTTCATCATCCCTCTAATAAAATAAAAATTCTTGGGAGAACTACGGGTAATTTCAATGCATTCTATAATCTTCTAAATGCAAGAGGAAAATATATTGCATTTTGTGAGGGCGATGATGTTTGGATGGATCCTTATAAAATTCAAAAACAGGTAGATTTACTGAAAACCGGGGAGGATTTTGCCTTCACATATCACAGTTTTCTGGAGGTCAGGGAGGACCTTCAACTTATTCCTCAGGAAAATTTTGTGGAGCAACCCAGAAAGAATATAAAGAGTATAGAGCTAAAAAAACTGATTTATCACCCTCTGTTATCAACCGTTTGCTTTAAAAACTTTTTTAAGGAACAAATACCTGAAGAAATAATAGAAGTTTTGAATGTGGATAGTTGCATAATTAGTATTTTAGGGAATTACGGATGTGGATATTTTCAGAGCGAAATAAACAGCTCTTTGTACAGGAGACATGAAGGAGGAATTTGGAGCAAGAAATCAAAGTTCTCTAAGTATAAATCAAAAATTCTTACCTATTCTAAATTAAAAAAATTTTATTCAAATAGGGGTGATAAAATGGTATCGCAATATTTTGAACAGAAGATTAAATGGGTTCAAAAAATGCATATTGCAGGGGCATTAAAAAGTGGTAGTTTTTATGTTGCAATTCGGGCCTATATGAAGATGCTCCTTAAAAATTACTAATAACCCTAGCCAGTAATGGAAAGATTGCGAACACCAAAGATTATGAATCTAAACAGGTTCCCAATTACCTATTTTATGAGGGGCCTATAACATTTTTATTCGATTGTCTTTATTAATTTCTGATATTCCTGTCGAATTGCCTCCCAAACCATTTCCTGTTTATACCTATTAATAATTTTTAGTCTTGCTTCTGATCTTAACTCATTCCGGAGATCTTCGTCAAATAAAACCCGGCGCATTGCTTCCTCTAGTTTAGCTATATTTTTAGGGGGAATAATTAGTCCGTTGATTTCGTTTATAATTATCTCATTACAACCATTGATATTGGTAACAATAGCTGGAAGACCCATCGCACCTGCTTGCATCACAACATTTGGAAAACCTTCCCGGTAACTAGGGAAGACCAGGACATTACTTATTGCAAAATAAGGACGTACATCTGCCTGGAAGCCCACACTTAAGATATTAGGATTATCTTGGATTTCTTGTAACGTTTTTGGTTCTAAGGGATCAAATTCAGATTCGAATGGTCCCACTAAAAGCAATTTTGGGGTAAATTGTTCCTCCCCTAGCTTCTGGAGATTAGAATTTAATAAATTTTTGAAGGCAGTAACCAGCTCATTTATTCCTTTATCCCCCACAAGACGGCCAACAAAAACAAAAACGAAATCTTTTGAGGTAATACCAAGTTTCTCGCTTAAAAGCTCTTTTTCCCGTGGGGTTATTGCATCAGGATTAAAATGGGAAGTATTTATACCATTTACATTACCATTAGCCAAAACCTTTAAAGGTTTAAATGTTATTTTATAGCGGATTAGATCCTGTTTTACTCCTTCCCCTTCAGGATAGACGTGAGTTGCAAAAGCACATAAACTTCTATCCATAAAGATCAACAGCTTTTTAAAGGCACCCTTTTTGGAAGGGAACACCAGCCCGGTAAAGGTGTGAATTCGAACCGGTACCCCGGCAAAATATCCGGCAGCCATACTTAATAAACCGGCTTTTGGTGTGATTGAATGTACTATGTGCGGGTTTTCCTTTTTAAAATATCTGTAGAGCTGCCACAATGATTTTAAATCTTTTACAATATTAATATTACGCTGCATTTCAATAGCAACTGTAGGCACCTGCTCTCTCTGAGCCACCTCATCGAGGTCTTTACCCTTCCCGGAAATGGCGATTATTCTATAATTGTTACTAAGATAAGAGAGCTGTCCTTTCAGTAAAACATTTAAGGATAACGGTATAGTGCTAACACGGATTATTTTAAACATAGAAAATAGGTGAAAAAGGGAAATACCTAATAACTGAAAGCCGATTGTTGGAATAATGTATGAATTATTAATTTAATCTAACGTTTCAGTAGTACCAAAAAATTAAATTTGGTTATTACTTAATCTCCGTTAATTTATGAGCAAATTTTACATTAATGGTGTGCATTAGCAGTTCCCACTATTTTCCGATAAAAGGATTCATAATGTTTACTTATTTCTGTAATATTAAAATTTTTGTGCGCGTACTGTAGGGAATATTCTGTTTTTTCCTCCCAGGTAGATGTTTGTATAGCTTCATTAATTTTTTCAGTTAACCCTTCAATGTTTCCAGGTTTGAAAAACAGGGCGTTTTCCCCCGGCACACATTCTCTATTTTCTCCAATATCTGAAAGAATTAGAGGTTTTTTTGCAATAATTGCCTCTATCAGGGCTCCTGGAAGCCCCTCATAATAGGAAGGAAAAACAAAATAATTGGAAATAGCCAAAAGCTCAGCTATATCTTCCCGATATCCCAACAACTGTACTTTTAGGCCAAGGTTCAGTTCACCAATTAAATTCTCAAGTTCTTCACGAAAAGGTCCCTCCCCGGCAATAATTAGTCTTGCATCATCATGTTTATCACTTACCTTTTTAAAACTTCTCAATAAATCAGCCTGTCCTTTACCTTTTTGTAATCTTCCTACATTTAAAAAAACTTTCTTATTTATTAAATTCAGTTGAACTTTTAAACTCTCTAAATTCCCCTTTTTCTTTTTTTCAGATCTTGCTATATCTCTTCCTCTGTAAATAACTTTAATTTTATCAGGGGGAATACCTAACGCACGGCTATTAGTTTGTTTTATTGTATGGGAATTTGAAATAAAATAATCTACATTTCCTGAAGTTAGCCTATCCTGTATTTGGGTAAAAAATAATTTTAACCCTGCCACAGTGGGCAATTGGCTGTATCGATTCCTTCCATAAGAATTACTTACAAAACTTCCAACAAGTAAAATTTCAGGATGAATTCTTTTTAGTTTCCTGGCAATCATATCTGCCCGAAATAAAGTAGAATGTATTATGTCTGGTTTTTCTTTTTGGATTATAGGGTTCAACAACTTTACTGCTTCCCTATATGCATACTTCGAAGAAATATTCAGTGAATACACCTTTATACCATTTCTTTCCAAAACAGTTCGCAAAGCATTACCTTTATAGAGATGTACAAATACTGGAGTTATCTCCTGTAGATTACAAGCTATTTCCACCAGACTTCTTTCGGCGCCATATCCCTCCAGGGTGTCAATCACATAAAGAATTTTCATGAGAATAGACTAAAATAAAAAAATTTTAATAAAGGCTTAGTCTTCCAGGGAGCTATTAACCAAGATTTTTTATAAAACTTTAGAGCAGCGACAGGCTTTCCTGATTTTTCCAATACATAAGCTATAAGGTAATTTATTTCAAAATTTGATTTTCTATCCTTTAGATATCTCTTCCTGTGCTTTTCATACATATGAAAATACGAGTGTATTCTATTTTCTAGTGAATTACTGGTTCTATGGGTTGTGTTTACATAATTAAACAGCAGACTTTTATTGATGATTTTAACTTTTAAATCTTTCTTATTACTTACCCTCATGCCCAATTCATAATTTTCTCCGAACTTCATGCTTTCATCATAACCGCCGACGTTTAGAAAAACCTGCTTTTTGTAACAAATGCTCCCCGCTAAAAAACTAGCTATTATTCCATTATAAATTTTCCCTAGTTTCACAGGTCTCCAGATAGATTTTTTTCCATCAATAAATTTTATTACCTGCCAACAAATAATATCATATCTATAAAATTCGGCTTTAATTAAAAAACTCAACAAATCTTTATGTAGGGTGTCGTCAGAATCTAAAAATATTAGGTATTCTCCGTTTGCTATTTCTACTCCCTTATTTCTTGCAGCAGAAACGCCTTTATTTTTCTGGTAAAAATATCTGATTCTCCTGTCCGTTAAAAAAGGTAATAATTTAATCTTTGTATCATCAAACGATCCATCATCCACAATTATAAGCTCCCACACTTCAGTTTCCAAGTCAATTACGCTCTGCACAGCCCGGACCAATAAATCGCCCCGATTATAGGTAGGTATTATAATAGAAATTATTCTAGATTTCACACTTTCCTTTAATTTCCAAGTATTCTAGCATGTCTATGACTCTTCTCAATTGTAATATACTCACCTATTTCCTCCATATTTGCAGTTTGAAAATCATATTTTTTTTGTAAATCATAGAAATGGTCCAAAATTAAATTTAAATCTATTAAACTTTCTGCAGGACAATCTCCAAAGTTATGAGGATGCCACCATAAATGGTAAATTTCCTGATTTTTAGCAGCCATGGTCATTTCATTTTTAATTCGCTCAAGTTTCAGCTTTCTCAAAAACCAATTACCTTCCACCGGACGGAAAAATCTGCTGGCCATTTGTTCCACAGGTAATCCACTCTTTAAAGGGATTTCTGAAATCGAATAAGTTTTTTTCCCAAACGGTAAATAAGCATCTCCAGAGCGAAAAAGTCTTGTGGAAAATGATATTGATTGTGTATCCTGCCAATACCATGAAACAGGATTAGATCTCACATTTTTAATACCCATATCCATACAAATTTTTAAGTATTCTACCTTAAATTGATTTCTTGGGAAGACTAAAGAACTCAGTTTAATATTTAACTTCTTAGCTACTTCAAGAGCTTTATGAAGATCCAGGGCAAATTCCTCTTTTCTTTGTCCCTGCTCCCTACAATAATAATGGGAATATGTATGAGTTCCCACTTCCTGCCCTGGGGTTTCTTTTATCTGCTGAATAAGTTGGGGTGCAAAAACCAAATCTTTAGTTTTAGAACTAATTATTGATTCACCAAATCTATAGGCAGAAAGGGACGGGTTATTATAAGAGGGAGTCTCCGCCGGATAATTACTTTTCCATTCCTCCCAACTATCATTAAACAACATTCCAACCACAGCCCAGGTAGCATGTATACCGTACTGTTCAAAAGATTTTAGAACAAGAGGCACAAATTTTCTTGTATTCTCAAAATACTCCACTTTTTTTTTATAATCAACTACATCAAAGACTCCCCATAGAAGCTCAAAATCCAGGGAAATCACAAAAGCTCCATTTTTCATTGTTCCTATAAATCATTATTGGCACTGGGGCCTGCTATTAACCAACTTTTAATAGAAATTATTAATCAAAGAATTTTTCAGTTTATCGATCATCATTAGTTCTTGTTAATAGAAGATTTTATTAGCTTTCTCATCGTCATACACGTAAATTACCCTACCATCCTCCTAGATGCAATCTCCCTAAGTTGTTTTAATTTAATGATTCTATTGTATTTCTTTTCTGCCAAATAATAATAGATCACAAAGAACAAAAAATACATTACCATTTGTTTTTGTCTCATTATAATCCCTAGATTGGACATAATAAAAGTCATGGCAAAAGAAGTCAAGAGAAAAATCACAAGACTCATTTTTACAAAAGATGGAGAGCGTTTTATAAAACTTAAAAAATCTTTATTTAAAATTTTTAAAAAGATAACCAGGTATAAAAGGTTTTCAAAAGATACAATCAGGCCAAGGACATTCGGGGCATCAATAAAGAGAGGTCGAAACCAAAAAGTAAATAATTTCAAAGGTAAAGGGTACGAAGCCATATCCACTCCCGACCCGGCCTTTTCACTAAGATTTTCTGCCCTATCTCCCGTAAAATTTTGAAAGTCTTCAATAAGATTTTCAGAGCCCTGCAAATTAACTACGGCTAAAATTTGGTCCTGCACAAGAAATACACCTCCTAACATACCAACAACCACCAATATTTTATTAGTTACAGAAATTTTCTCTTTTCCTGTAATAAATCCCGCAACGGCTCCTACAGCAAGAAAGAGAAAAACATGTGGTCTAATGTAAAACACTATTATAGATGCCAGTATTAAAGTGAATAATCTGGCCTTTGGTTGAAAAATTGAATAGGCAAACATCATGGCACCCATAAAAATGGGTGCTCCCTTACCAAGGGATGCAGTCCAAAAATGCATATTAGGTAAAAACAGGAGAAGAGTTAAAAAATCGATTTTTTTAAATAATTTTACTTTTAATGGGATTTTTTCTCTAAAAAACAAATAGGAATAAATAAAACCTACAAATCCCATCCAGGAAAAGGCAAGCATTAACATTTCATAAGAAAAACCTAAGGAATAAAATGGATAACCTAAAAAGTTAATGAATTTTGTATCTGTTCCAAAGGTCTCTAACCAACTTAGGTGAGAATAGTCATTATAAAAGCTGAAATAGGAATGGGAATCGGATAAATTATTTGATGCATACCACAAATAAACTCCGTAAAAAAGTAAATGATAAATATATAAGAGGTTCATCAACCGCTTATTAAAAAACGAATGTTTTTTTTGATAAAAACCAAATATTAGTTGATTTAAAATTCCAAAAATTATGATCAAAAAAAGAACTCCTAACATACCATTAGAATAATTCCAAGTCGCCCAGACTATAATCCCATTTATCCTTGGATAAACTAATATCCATTTCTGTTGGAGTAAGAAGAATTTCTCTTACCGTCAAAACAGGACCAAAATTTCCCTTGACAGTAGGTCCTGGAATCCCTAATAACTTTGGGGAGAAAGAAATTAACTGGGCTCCGAATTTAAAACTCCAGCGTTTAATGCAATTCCTTAATTCTATTTGCCCTTGTGGGTTAATGAAAATGCTTTCTACAATTCGAAGTTCTTTAACACCCCGATGAAATTGAATGTAACCAGCCAGATAAAAATTCTCCGTTCCCAAAACTTCATAATTTCTTAAGGGGTTGTTTTCATATCTCCACTTTAAATAATCTGCAGATTTTAGAGTATGCAAATTCTTTTCGCTCAATTTCTTATTCCATTCTCTACATAACTTTTCAATTTGGGAAAAAGAAGCTCGGTATTCAACACTATATTCCCGTTCATTCCTGAAAAGCTTCCAAAATGAATTAAAAGCTGGGTAAAGCGTTACCTCTATCTTTCCTACCTCCTCCCATCCCATTTTCAAATAACCGGGGCGACTTTTTTCATTTGGGGTATTAAACACAAAGGAAGCTTTTTCTTCTTTTGCAAGGTCCAGGGCTGTAAGAGTAAGTTTCTTAAATATCCCTTTTCCCTGGTGTTCTGGAAGGGTAGCAGTATCAACTGCCCTGAAACAGGAAAACTTTTTTTGTTTAAAGTTCCACTGCCATCTCATAAAGGCACGTACTCCTACAATACTTTCATCTTCCTCAGCAATGAAGACTAAAGATTTACCAAAGGGATTTTTGATGTGTTTATACTGCCAGATTTCCTCAGATAAAGCTAAATCTTTTTCTCCCAGGCTGGCTTTTAACACCATAACTATTTCTGGAATATCTTTTTCTGTAGCTTCTCTAATTCTCATATTTTAAGGACGTATAATTTATTTATTGTTTTTTCAGATACAGAGTCTCCCCCAGGTTAATTGAAAATTGATTACTTTCTTGTAATATCTATATAAATATTTTCTAATTCATCAACCATCCTCTTTAAACTAAAATTATCGATTACCCGTTCCCTCGCGGCCAATTGAAATTTTTCTCTTTTGTTAAGGTCAAGTATTAATTCTGAAGCCTTATTAGCCAGACAGGAATAACTCCCTACATCACATAAAATCCCGCTTTTATTGTTTTCCACCACCTCTACAACGCCTCCGGCTTTTGTAGAGACAACAGCACATTGCATGCTCATAGCTTCTAAAAGAGCAATAGGAAGACCTTCAAAAGCAGAACTCATCATAAAAATATCAAAAGCAGAAAAGTAAGCCACAGTATCGGTTTGTAGACCCGGGAGAATCACTCTTTTTTCTAAATTATATTCTTTAATCAGAGCCTTCACTTCATCTTCCTTGGGACCTGCACCTACCAAAAGGCCATATACCTCCGGATGATTTTGATGAATAATCTTAAATGCCCTCAGCCAATCGGGAATGGCTTTTTGTTCCCGGAATACAGCAATGTTACCAATAACACAGGCATCATCGGGAATAGAAAATTCTTTTCTAATTCTATTTCCTTTATCAATATCTTTTTGAAAATACTCTGTGTTTACCCCGTTTAACACGGTTCTTACCTTTACCTTAGGATTAATATTTTTATAGATGGATTGGGAAGAATCTTCAGATACTCCTATAGCGAGGTCCTGAAAATTAAAACTTAGTTTGTTTAAAATTTTGGTGGCTAAATGATAACGTTCCTGAATATTATGTTCTGTATATATTACTGGTAATTTTGTCCTTTGGTATACAATTCTACCAAGAAAACCAGACCAGGGTAAATGGGAGTGAATCAGGTCTATTTTATTTTTTTTACAATATTTTATAACCTCATTTGATTTGCCGAGCAGGCTAAGATTATTAGAAGCCTGTACACAGGTAACTGTTCCTCCGGCTTCCTTTATAGGCTGAACCATTTGATCTTTCCAGGGCAGAAAATAGATGTAATGAAATTCAAATTTTGAAAGGTTGTGTAGTTTCAAAGTTTCGGGTAACAAAACTTCGGCCCCTCCCCTGCCCAAGGACTTTATAATATGGAGGATCTTTATTTTAGACATAGTATTTTAAAACTTTCTTTTACCAATTTTTCAGGTTACTGGCAAAATTACGCTATTCCTTTTCCGGCACAATTTTTCTATAAGAATTAACGAACTTTAACGCAATTTCTTTGTTCATAAATTGGCTTACCACCATGTTATACGCTTCATTTATTTGAGAGTTATTTGCCTGAGATAAAGATTTCACAACAGCTTCAGAAAATTCCTCTTCTTTATTTTTTTCTATAAGGATACCTGTTTTATCATTTACAACCTCACTTATTCCTCCCACGTTATAAGCAACAACAGGTGTTTTGCAGAACATGGCCTCTAAGATAACTCCTGGAAGACCTTCAATGATGCTGGGTAACACCAATACGTCGGCAGCTTTAATAAAAGAAAGAGGATTATTCACAAAACCATAAAATGATACATAGGATTCTAGACCCATTTTTTTTACTTCCACTTCTATTTGTTCTTTCAATGGTCCATCGCCAACAAGATGAAGATGGACATGATGCTCCTTCTTCTTTAATAGTGCAAAGATTCGTAAAAGGCCTTTATGATTTTTTTCAAAACTAAAACCTCCCACGTGAACGATATGTTTTGCTGAAGTAGGCCTTAATTTTACAGGTAAATTTTCCTTTTTCTCTATCCCAATTGGTATTACCTCTGTTTTTCCTGTTAAAAAAGGGAAATGGCCAATTAAATCTTTTTCTGATGCTCCTGAAACCGAAGCTACATGATCTACATTGCTGTATAAAAATTTATTATACCTTTTTTGAAATGTTGAGGAAAGATAACGTCCTACTTCACTTGCATTGCGAAATAAAATAGGCGCTTCCCAGCCAAAAAAAAATTTTGAAAAGACAGCATACTTCAAAGTATCTCCTGCATTTGCCTGAACAACATCGGGTTGGAAGGATTTAATTATTTTTGCTAATTTTTTCCACCCTTTTAGATCCAGAAATCTATATGTCGAGGAGGCATTTAGAGAAATAATTTCTCCTTCGTAGGGCAGAGTGGCTTTTCCTTTATATACAGCAACAACCTGAACCTCTTTCCCCAGGACTTTAAGATGTTCCGATAATTGACAGGTGAAAATTTCTGCTCCTCTGTTCTGTGGTCTGTTAATTAATTGGAGTATTCTCAATACTAAATTTTATTATTATCTAATGTCTTAAACACTTCAGAATATGAAAAAAATGAGTATATTTTATTGTATGAGTGTAGTGTATAAGTCTAAAAGTCTTTTATTATTGTTAGACTCCAAGAATTTTTCATAGAAATTTTTAAGACTTGCTCTTCCATATTCTTCGCAATTATCTTTGCTATCTAAAAAGAATCGCAAAGCAGTAACGACGGAATTTATATCATGAACATTGAAAAATTTGGCATTTTTGTTCTTTTCCACTACCTCATGAAGAACTGAAATATCATTGCATGCAACAGGAAGACCTGCTGATTGCGCTTCTATTAAGGCTCCTCCTAACCCTTCATAAAGAGATGGAAATACAAACAAATCTGCCTCCTTAAGATAAGTAGGCACATCATTAGTAAAACCTATTAGGCTTACATGTTCCTCCAAGTTGTTTTCTTTAATGTAGTTTGTGAGCTGATTTGTAGCCGTACCATTTCTGCCTAAAATCTTCAAATGGAGATTATAGTTTTCCGAAATTAATATTTTCACCGCTCTCAGAAGATAAATTTGACCCTTTTGAAATTCATGTCTTCCCACATTTATAATCTTTATCGTAGAAGAAAAAGTAGGCGCTTTTTCTTGATAATTCAAGAGGAGAGGTTTTCTACCACGTGGAACAACAGTAATTTGTTGCGGATTAAGCCCCAGTTCTTTTACATAGTGCTCTTTCACAGCTTTCGTTATGCTGTGGAAATGATCAACACCTTTTTTTGCTGTCACTTGGTCAATAAGCTTATATAATCTAAGCCCATACTTGTTAACCCTTTCATCTGAAAATCGTTCTATAGAATAAGTAGTATTTACAAGACTTTCAAGATGATTAAAATTAACAAATAATTTAGATAAACGTGTTCTGATATTCGATCTAAAAAGAATACTGTGAACAAGATCGTAATTCCCATTCTTGATAACTTCAGCAATTTCCTTAACTTGTGAAGCAAGACCGATGTTCTTTAAAAAGCTAATAGAATATCCTTTAGACAATAATTCCTGCTGAAAACCCACCTCTTTTTTGTCTAAACAAAGAATATCGAAATAGATCTTTTTTGATTCCAGGTATTCGCAAAAGACAGCAGTCGATCTTTCTGCCCCGCCGGCTCCCAAACTGTCTATTACTATTAGTATTCTCATATCTTTACCCTATTGTGCACCACTTCAGAAATACTATACTAAAGGTCTATATTTAAAGAAGATGGACAAATCTTGATATAACATCCAAAACTTCCTGTTATCTAATTTATTATTTAAAATAATTTTTCGCCTAATAAGCTAATCTCTTGTAACAAAATCGAGTTCCATTCGGGTACCTTTAGGTAATTTAATTTTTGATGTTTTACCCAAAACTTCCTTTAGGTATTTTGGATGAAGACCAAATCCCGGTCTTATAGAACGCACATTCTCCTCTGTGAAAGACTCTCCTTTATCAATGTCCTTCACAACATAAAGAGAACGGGAGAAATTCCGACCGTTCTTTTGTTTTTCAGTCAAAGTATAATCCACCTCGCCTATTGCTTTTTCTGCCTCTCTAACAGCTATTACCATCTCTTTAAACTCCTTTTCATCCATTGAAAAAGAGGCATCAGGTCCTCCAACTTCTTTGTTTAAAATAAAGTGCTTCTCAATGATTTTTGCACCCATGGCGGTTGCTACTATCGGCACAGTATTACCCAGCGTATGATCTGACAGTCCAGAAATCACGTTGTAACGTTGAGCCAAATCTTTGATCATAACCATATTAGCTTCTTCAATCGGCGCTGGATATGATGAAGTACATTTTAATAGGGCAATATCATGGTTGCCCATTCTTTTGCAGGCCTCGAGAGCTAATTCAATATCTTCTTGTTCAGCTATACCCGTAGAAATAATAACAGGTTTTCCTTTAGATGCAACTGATTCAATCAACGGAATGTCAGTAATTTCAAAGGAGGCTATTTTGTAGGCCGGACAATTCAATTTTTCTAAGAAATCAACAGCAGTGAAGTCAAAAGGTGACGAGAAACAAACAAGATCTTCTTCTTTGGCAACTTTGAACAACCTATCATGCCATTCCCATGGTGTTTGAGCTTCCTCATATAAATTGTATAAATATTGCCCATCCCAAATAGTACCCTGATTCAACTTGAAATCTGAAGTGTCTGAGTAAAGAGTCATAGTTTCAGGTCTATAAGTTTGCAACTTTATTGCATCAGCACCAGCACGTTTTGCCGCTCGTATTGTCTCACATGCGACGTCTAAACTTCCATTGTGGTTTGCTGATAATTCAGCAATAATAAAACAAGGAGAATTTTTATCAATAACAAAATTGTCTATTTTCATAGTATTAATTTAAAACCATTTGTGAAAGGTATAATAGGTATTCAATAATTTGAAACCTAGTTCTTCATGTATTTTTTGACTAATGATATTCTTTTCTATTAGAGTGGTATCTATCACCTCAGCTCCATTATCAATACAAGCATGAAGGGCACACTTAAAAATTTCTCTACCTATTCCTTTGCCACGAAATTCTGGTGATACCGCTGCAAATTCCCACGTTGCGCGCTTTTTCGCTATAACTTTATCATATCCATTTATTTTAAAAATAAACATTCCAGCAATTTTGTTTTCCTCTTCAACCACTATAATTCTTGACTCAGTATTTACAGCACTCTCTATCCACTTCTGGTATAAAGAATCCACTTTATTTTTTTTAATTCTATTATCTAAGTAAAAGTGAGACTTATCAAAAGTGCTTTGTAATGCTATTGATTTTAGAACGGGAACATCATCTGCAACCATATATCTGTAATTACTGGAAAGATCTTTATCAGTGAAATTTTCAGAATGAACTATTCTCTGAGTTATACATTCATAAAAAAAGAAATTTTTCTCTTGTAGTGTAAGGACAGGTGTAAAATAGGATGTATCAATTTTGGTCATAACTAAGCTAATCTTTTCATCTCGAGCCCAACTTTCAAATAGATTGATTAGTCCCAGAGAAACATTTTTTCTATCCTCCTGCTCTTCAGAAACTAAAAAATAATCAATTTTAGCTACGGCATACCCAAAATGATCAGTGTCCCATTCCGATTTTTTAAATCCAATTAGTCCGATTATATCTTCATCTTTGAAGGCAAAATATAATACTCCTGTTTGACCATACAATTTTAATTTTTCAATTTTCCCTCTAACGGCCTCCTCCTTTTTAGTAAAAGGATCATTCATATATCGTCCAAATGGCACCCGGGACAAGAAATTGAAAATAGCATCAAAAGCTAGATCCTCTGGGAAGTCCTTACTAAATTCTATCATAGATTGATTTTATGAGCTAATTAATTGATTTCTTAAAGAGATAAAATTTTTTAAGTGCAAATGAGGAGATTGTCTTACTTCCTCCTTCATAGAAAAATTGCTGTAAGCTTCTGGTTTTTTACACAATTTAACCATTAAACTTGGTAACTCTTCACCAATAGGTGCAAAAGCATCAAAGGTGGGAATTCTTGTATTTTCCCTCAAAAAAGTAAATAATTTTTTTTGGTTATCTGCATAGTAGCACACTAAAGGAATACAACCTGTAGCGACTACTTCAAAAAACACTCCACTGGAAGGCACTATTGCCACGTCTGAAATCTTCATGATTTCACACATTTCTACATCATTTAAAGATGAAAGTAATTCTATCCTTTTATTATTAATATATGACTTGGTTAAGGTAAAATAATGTTGATTAGCTGATCCTAGAACTACTCTTATTTTTTTTATGTTTTTTAAATCCATCACTACGTCTAGTACTCGGCCGGTTAAATTTTCATAATCAGAACCCCCAAAACAAACTAGCAGATTTTCGACTCCCTTAATTACTCTTTTTTCTGAAGTTTCTTTAAAAAAAACCGGGCGCAATAAAGCGTGTGCGGGTCCTAAAGCAAAAATGGTATGAGCCTGGGTTTTATAATCATCTATTCCAACCCCGGGAGAATGATTAATAATTAAATCGGCTACAAATTCTTTATCATGAAGGTCATCTATACAAACGAGCTTCGAGCCTTTCTTTTTCACCTGTTTCTGATAACTGGTATCGAGTCCATAATGATCCAATACTACAATCTCCGCTCCAGTAAGTACAGCAAAGAATTCTTCTTCAGAAGCAATTTTATTTAAATGAAAACCTTCCTTGATAAGTTCATTTTTTAATTCAGAAGTTACTTCTTTACACACAAAATGAATTTGAAATTCAGACTTCAGCATGTGAGCTAAAGCCATGCATCTGACTATATGCCCAAGACCTATTCTTGAACTGCCATCAGCTCTAAAAAAAACTTTACACCTCATTCATCTCCTACTTAAAAAAAAACTTGCCATTTCTAAATCATCATACTCGTCTATATCTATGGCGTGTATCCAGTGTAAAGGAAAAAAGGAATAACGAGGACCATAAAATGTTTTACTTTTAAACAACTTCTTTGTCCTTGCTATCCAAATGGCGCCTGTGGGACAGTACAAATCCGGTAAGTCCTGAGATCTCTTCATTCTCTCCTCCTCTTTGAAAATTGGTCTGGCAATACCATTTCTATCTATTTCATGCGCCCACCAGGGATTCATCCAACCATATTTAAAAGAACTTATTTGAAAATTTATTTTCTCTTCAATAAAATTATTAATTGCATGATCGATATCCTCAGCTGTTCTCAGAGGGCAATTAGCCATTAGCTGAACTACGATGTCTGGCAGTACATAATTGATTTCTTGCAATTGTTGTAAGGTTCGAATTGTAGCGAGGCTAATAGGGGAATGATGATCGGCGTTTTTGTCTCTCAAAAAAGGCACTTCCGCTCCGTATTCTTTAGATATCTTTGCTATTTCTTCATCGTCAGTACTTACAATGACTTTTGAAATAAATTTAGAATTCAATGCTGCACCTATAGTCCATGAGATTAGAGGTCTCCCCCCAACTCCACAATATTCTTTCTAGGAATTCTCTGTGATCCACCCCTCGCGGGAATAATTGCTATAATATTTGGTTTTACCATATTGTCCATCCTCCATCTACAATTAGATTCTGTCCTGTCATATCCTTGGCTTTATCAGAAATTAAAAATTCTACCGGACCTTTTACATCCTCCTCTTTAAGCATATTATTCATTGGATTAAGAGCTTTGTATCTTTCTTCAAAATCCTTATTTGTTCGTCCCTTTATTCCCCCAAAACTTATACAATTCACTCTAATCTCGGGTCCTAACCTGACTGCTAGTTCTTTTACAAGATGAATTTGAGCCGCTTTTGATACACCATAATGAATTGGTGAAGAACTTTGGAAATCTTCATATAGGGAAGGGGACGGTGCCACAACCCCATATATGGATGAGATAAAAATTATGTTTTTTAGAGCTCTGTCAACTTTCAGTATTTCGAGGGTAAGTTTATAGGGGAATATTACATCCATATGAAATTCACCAGCAAAATTCTCTTCAGAAATTGAATAGTCATCTTCAATCTTGATGTAATCTAAAGACCGTGCATTATGGATAATGTGTTCAATGGAAATTTTAACCTGTTTTAGAGCGTTTAAAAGGGTCGGGATGGCATCTTTTTTCGTAAAATCAACTTCTAGAACATGTAAGAACTTTAAACGGTCTTCATTAATGAGATGCACTTTATCAGTAAGAAACTTTTTTCGATTTCTTGAAGTGGTAATAACGAGAAAGTCGTTGTCTAAAAAATGATTCACAAGCTGGAATCCTACTTTACCGCTCCCACCAGTTATTAGTATTGATCTCATTTCCTACCTTTTTCTATTATTTCTATTACTTCAAGTGTTTCCTCTCTCTTTACGTTGCTCGCTTCTCCCTTCACTAATAATACAAAATGTTGCAAAGATGCTTTAAAACTATCATAGGCATTAATAAATCTCTTCTGAACACTACCTTTCTCTCCAAAAAATTCTAATTGTAAAGGACAAGGAGTGGATCCTGTAACTTTAAGGTAAGCTGAAATCCTCTCCCACTCCACAAGACACATCTTCATTCCATTTTTGTTAAATGGTATTACATCTTTTAGAGCACCACGATTCGGTAATTGAGCTATAATAGGTTCGATAATATGCACTGCGTAAGTATCCCACTTTTTTGGAACAGAAGCTTCTATATGTCGAACGGTCCCGATATGATCTAAATCATTATATGTTAATTGCAATTCTTTTGCAAATCTGAGAGAAGTGCAGGAAAAAATTTGATTTGAGTACTCCTGAGCAGCTAGTAACTTCTGTGCTCCCTTTACGGAAAGAGCTAAAGGTTTATCTATAAAAATTGGGATAGAAGCTTTTAAAAAAGGAATAGCAAGATCATAATGAAGCGCTGCGTCATCTCTCGCCAAAAGAACAGCATCCACCTCTTCTAACATTTGTTCAAGATTCCTCACTACATTCGGAATTTTGGATGCTTGTGCTATGTGTGATGACAAATTATAATCTTGGGTCCAAATGTGAGTAACCTCCCCAATCTCTCCTAAGCTGTCTTCCGGAAAACTCCGTTTGTTCAGATAATCAGGTATGGCAGGAAAAGGACAGCTATTCATAGTTCCTCGCTCGTATCCATTGAAAATTGCACTCCATGAATAGGGGTGGCCATTACCCGGACTCATTCCTATCACTCCTAATCTTATTTTTTCTTTGGCCAACTTGAAGGTGTTAAAATATTAGTAGAAATGTTTAAATCTATTTCTGGCAACTTTGTTGGTTCCCATTTTTTCAGGTTTTCTGATAATTGCTCAGTATTTTCCACTCCTAATATAACTTTATCTACAAATGGACAGTCTAAAACAAATTTTAACAATTGGCTGGACAGCCTTTCTTTTTCTTTCTGTAAAATTACCAGTAATGGTTTTATCTCATCATAGAAAGAATCTAGATTTGAAGGATCCATGAAGAATAAACCCTGTAAAAAAGTTGATCTGGTATGAATTTCACACCCTATACTTCTCAACTCCTTCATCTCTATTTGGAACCTTCTATCAAAGTAATTGAATGGAACCTGAACCAAATCTGGGAGAAAACCCTTTTCTAACAATTGATGTAATTCTCTTGGTTCGTTCAATGAGAAGCCTATTTTTTTAACCAGACCCTGTTCCTTAAGGATTTGCAATTTTTCCCATTGCCCTGGTTCTTCAATTAACATAATAGGTCTGTGCGCCAAATAACCGTACAAGTAGTTAATTCTAAGTTGTGCCAGAGAAGACTGAAATTGATCTACTATCCCTTCCCCATCGGCAGGAGGAAGAAATTTCGAAACTACCTTAAATTTTGATAAATCATTTTCTCCCAGAACCTCTTCTGAATTGCCGTAGCCAGAAGCGGAATCTAAAAGATCAATACCCTCTGTACTTGCAAGTTTTAGAATCTCGGTGACTTCTTGAGGTTTTGTTTGGCCATTCTTATTCGAGATTCCATAACATGTTCCGAATTGGACGGTACCTAAACCGATTCGATTTCTATCTTTCATAGAAAGCAATAATTTTTGCAATCACGAAATCCTGCTCATCTTGTGTAAAAGAAGGAAACATAGGTAAACTAAGACAGTGTTTATAATAATTCTCAGCATATGGTAAATCACCTACTTTCCAACCTTTTTTTTGATAGTAAGGCATAAGATGACAGGGAATATAATGAATTTGAGCTAAGATTCGATGTTCTCTAAGGTAATTGTATAATTCTAATCTGTCCTCTACTTCCAGAATGTATAGGTGATAGGCATGTCCCTTAACTATTCCTGATTGCCCGAGAATATACTTTTTTCCTTTGAAGCTGTTAAAATAATTTTCTGCTATTTCCCTTCTTCTTTTTAAACCGTCATCCGCTCTTTGAAGCTGACTTAGTCCAAGCGCAGATTGGAAATCTGTAATTCTATAGTTATACCCCAACTCCTGCATTTCCATATACCAGTTGGGATAATGTTGTTTTCCGCCAGCTAATTCAATAGAATTTTCATAATTAAACTCCTCTTTAGTTATTCCATGAGTTCTAAGTTGAAGTAACCTTTTATATAACACTTCATTATTAGTAGTAATCATCCCGCCTTCTCCGCAAGCTATGTGCTTTACTGGATGAAAGGAAAAAATAGAGAGATCTGAAAATCTTCCATTACCACAAAAAACTTCTTGCCCATTGGAATCAATAAAAAAACCGCCGGGAGCATGACATGCGTCCTCCACAATCCATAGACCATACTCATCTGCTAATTTTTTAAACTTTTCCAGATCTACAGATCTACCCGCAAAATCTACAGGTATTATTCCTTTAAAGGTTCCTTTCGGTGATTGTTCCAAAAGCTTTTGCACCTTTCGAATATCGAGTAAGTAAGTGTCAGGATCAATATCAGCAAAGACAACTTCACCACCACAATACCTGACACAATTTGCAGAGGCTGCAAAAGTTATAGGCGTTGTAATAACTTTATCTCCCGTCTGCACATCAAGAGATAGAGTAGAAAGATGCAGAGCAGCCGTACCATTTGCCACTGCAACTGCATATTTACTGCCTATATACGCAGCAAATTTCTCCTCAAACTCCTGAATTTTTGGTCCTTGTGTAAGATAATCAGATTGTAAAGCCTGTACTACACTATCAATATCCTCTCGTGTAATGTTTTGTCTTCCGTAAGGGATTGGTTTATCCATGGATCTATACTTCAAAAGTTGAATCAACGTGTTCTTTTATTAACCTTCTCAAATCTTCAACAGATTCCCATTCGGAGTTCTCACCGGAATTATATCTAAATCCCATTGGTACTTTTTCCGCCTTAAATGTTTTGATAAAATCTTCGACTTTCCATCTATGAGTAGTGGGGACAATAACGTAATATCTTCCCACATCATATGTATAAAAAGAATCAGAAGAAGTAATCATCTCTTCATGAATTTTCTCACCTGGACGAATACCAATGACAGGTTTTTCACATTCAGGCCCAATAGCTTCTGCCACGTCCACCACACGGTAGGAAGGGATCTTAGGAACAAAAATTTCACCACCCCAGGCATACTCAAGTGCATGCATCACCATATCCACACCACCTTGTAATGAAATATTAAACCTTGTCATGGTAGGATCTGTAATTGGTAATATACCTTCATTCTTTTTCTTTAGGAAAAAAGGAATAACTGAACCATTCGATCCCATAACATTCCCATAGCGAACCACAGAAAAACGTATAGGATTTGATCCAACAATATTATTTGCTGCCACAAAAAGTTTGTCTGAAGCTAATTTTGTTGCTCCATAAAGGTTTACAGGTGCTGCTGCCTTATCAGTTGATAATGCTACCACCCTATCAACATTTGTTTCTGTACAAGCATTAATTATGTTTTCAGCTCCTAAAATATTTGTCTTAACACATTCCATGGGATTATATTCCGCTATAGGAACATGTTTCATTGCAGCTGCATGAATTACATAATCCACACCCCGCAAGGCCCTTTTCACCCGTTCGTAATCCCTTACATCTCCAATAAAAAAACGGAGTTGAGGAAACTGGGAAGCAGGATATTCCTGTGCCATCTCAAACTGTTTTTGTTCATCTCTTGAAAAGATGATTAGACGTTTTACATTAGGAAAATTTTGAATGATGTGAGAAGTTAGTGCTTTTCCAAGAGAGCCTGTTCCTCCAGTAATTAAGACAGATTTACCAGATAATTCCAATATTAAGATGATTTTAAGTTGATAAATTTTCGAAACCCAAAGATAAGTAATTACTCAGGGAAACCTTTAGGATGGTAAATTTTAAACGTAATTTAACAGGAAGTTACCTCCATATCAACTTTTTTTATTTCCAAAGTAGTGCGTAGATGTTCCGTTTGAAGTACCCCCCTGTACAAAGTTTTCTATTTCCACAAATAGAAATTCTCCAATACTGAAAAAAAATTTTTCAGAACTAAATTTAATAAAAGACCTAGGATTTCCATTCTAGTCAAAATGATTTATGAACCACTTAATTTCAGTAAGGTGAAATCTTCCTTTGATATGTTTTCAAAGTAGTTGTAAATTTTGGCAAGATGTTCTTTATTTTTATGATTATAAATTTCCTTTTGTGGAATGTAAATAGAAATTAACTCAGATTTACTATTAAAATAAAAGAGATTAACCAATACTGAACTGTAGAAAGATATAATTTTACCTGGCACCTCTTCTAGATTCATATAATAGTCTTCATATACTCTGTTTTGTTTTCTTACTTCAAAAATGATGGCAATATCCTGAAGGATAGACTCTTCTTCTCTGGGATGGGGAAAATAAATAATCTTGCTCCCCCGGTATAACTTTTTGATTTTTTCAAGACTCTCCAAGTAAAAATTTGTAGAGACAATATCAAAAGCGGGAAGAGGTTGCCCCAAAAAATGTATGACATTCTTTTTTGCTATCTTTGAATCTAAAGATATAGAACTACTAATATATTGAATAGAATCCATGGGGCCAACATTCAATGGAAGTGGCGTAACAAAGGTTAATGACAGAATCCTAGGACGCTTAAATCTTAATAATCCGAAAAAATGGGGAAATTGCATTACGGATTCGACTTCCTTTTGCTTCCTGTCAAAATTATTAACAACCATTTGTAATCCATCGTACAATAAAAAAAGTTTACTTCTATCCTCATACTCCCCCAGTACACTTAAGTGGATTAGATTGACATAACTACCAATATAGATTTTATCATAATGAGACTTTTTTGTCTTTAACTTTATAATTTTCCACCTGATAGAAACAATCTTTAAATAAGCTGATAGACCGTTATTGTGTGGTAAATACCATGTATTAATGTCGGCCCATGGCAAATGTCCTACTTCATCCCTAATTTTTTCAGCTTCGGTTTGCGTCCTCACTGTTATTATTAGGGTTGCATTTTTTACAAGGTGAGGCGAATAACCAAGAAAAAAAGCTTGAGGGACTGTAGATAAGAGAAATAGTGATTGTGGCAAACGTTAAATTTTAGATCTTTTTTCTTTTTTGCATATCTTTTATAATACGCTTGATGGCATAGTGATAGGAATTTTCCTTAACCTCGTCATTGTCCTTTACAAATTTCTTTACATAATTATTATAAAGAGTTTCATTGACTTCGTACTTGTCTAATTGAGATAAGTTTCTATCGACCATGTCTATTACGGGTAAATTCAGTAAATCCTTATACGTATTTACCGCTACATAGATCCACTCCACATCTTCCAGATCTTTATCTAAAAGTAAAATTATAGGTTTTTTATAATATGCTGCCATCCCTATTGATGTACTGTAATGAGCAAAAACATAAGTGGCATTTTTCACCAGTTGTTGAGTTTTTCCTCCTGTACGTTCCCATCCTTCAAATTTATCCCGTAGCTCCTCCTCTGCCGTTACACTTTCTGGATGTTCGGCAATAATAATTTTATCAAGTTCAAAATAAGTTTTTAACTCTTCTAGAGTTAGTGTGAGTCTATCATAATAATGATCAAAATTTTTAGGAGCCATATCTTTAAAAGCGATTGGTAAGATCTGATCCAGGAAAACCCCAATACGTTCATTTTTACTTACATCTGTCTTATCTTGTACTATATAATTAGCATCATCTGAATGAACAATGAAAATATTTTCATGTTTTACGGTGAAAAAAGCCTTTAAAGGTAAATCATACTCTGTAGTGCACATGTAGTAATCGGGCGCATAATAAGAACGATTACTCAAATAAATTGATTTAAAATAGAAGGGCAACTTCTTAAAAGTTTTAAAAAGCTTTCTCAAAATCTTTTTTACTAGATTATCTGGTGTAAATTGAAATGGAGATGGTTTAATCTGGAATGCCAGAAGCTTATCCTGTTTCCGCACTAGAATCTCGAAAGAACCTCGAGCAAACATGAGGTAAGTGTCATTGCAAACATAGATCGCCGGCTCAGAGTCCAAATTTTCTTTGAAAGAAATTAAGTCATCATTATGAAGGCATCTTGTTCTTAAGTTGAGCATGTAGTCATCATTACAAGTAGGATTACCACCATAAATATGAGTGAGATCTAAAAGCTTTACATCATGCCCCTCCTCAATTAATTTATCAAATTGAAAAATTTTGCGATGAGAATTTCTGAAAATTCTAGTGAAGCAAAAAATAATAGTCATGAAGTCTCAGGTTATCGGGGTGTTGTACAGAATAAAATCAACTTAGTTTGTTTAAATAGCTGTCCAGCCTCCATCTACCATCATATTATGTCCAGTAATAAAAGAAGCTTCATCTGACAAAAGAAAAACAATTGGTGGTGCAATTTCTTCCGGATTCGCTAATCTTTTAAGTGGTGATTTTTCAGAATACCTTTCTATGAACGAGGGGTGCTGATTATCCTTATCTAAAACCCCTCCCGGAGAAACACAGTTAATTCTAACATTATATCTTCCATAGTAGGAGGCTAAAAACCGAGTAAGATTAATGATTCCTCCCTTTATAGCTGTATAAGCAGCGGGAGAGCTTCCGTTATATCCTTCATACAGGGAAAAATCATTCCCTACCACACCGTAAATAGAACCTATATTTACAATAGAACCTGATTTTTGTTTCTTCATTATTTTGAGCACTCTCTGACAGATATAAAAGACACTGTTCATCTGGTAATCTACATTTTCCTGCCAGGATTTTAGTGACACATCTTCAAATTTTGTTCCCCAATCTGAAGTTCTGGGATAAGCAAGATTGACAAGACCGTCTATTCTACCATATTGACGTTCCACATCATCTATCGCATCGTCTATTTCTTCTTTTTTACTAACATCACAGGAGATAAATGTAGAATCTGAATTTCCTTTTTTTGTAATATCCAAACCAATAACTCTTGCACCTGCTTCTTTTAAATAGGTCACGACCTGCTTTCCTATTAATCCATTGGATCCAGTAACAAGAACTACTTTGTTTTTAACCTTCATAAACTCAATTTTAATATTTTAAATGCTTGCTCTGCAGAATTAAAGTTAGGGTTAGTCCCCGTAAGAATGTTGTTTAAGAAATATTCCATCTGTTCAACGTAAGTGTTAATTAATGGCTGTTCGGAAGAAAAAATTTCTTGATCATTACGATAAATTTTGTTAGAAATGATATCTGCCAAAAACGTTTCTTCTGAAGTTAAAACTTCAAAAGTTCTTTTCGTATCACGCCTATAGTAATTTAGCGTCACATTGGCGCAAAAATTCTCATATTCCAGATTATAACTGGCATAATCTACTGCATCAATTTGAAGTGAGGAATTACTTTTGAAAATTACACTACTTTTTTCGGGAACTCCAAAGATCCAACATAAGTAATCAAGTTCATGTATTAAATCTAGATGAACTCCTCCTCCTAAATTTCTATTAGCACTATATATTTTTCTGTAATTAGTATTAGGTCTCCAATCTGGTAAGTAGGAACCACTATAGGAGTTAACCTCATTAACCCTCCTGGTCCTTACTATTTTTTTCATTTCCTTCAAACAATCTCTAAACCTTAAATTGCATGCGATATAAGTAGGCACTTTAACTTCTATTATGTTGTCAAGAAGTTTTTTATTAGCCTCACTTATTTCGCTGAATAACGGCTTTTCAATAAACAGAGGTTTACGAAATTTTAGTACTTCTTGAATTGTTTCTGAATGCTTTGAAGTAGGGTTGGAAATTATAATAAAATCAAATTCAATATTGTACAATTCTTTTATAGAAAAGACATTTTTAACACCTGGATGGCTAGTTGGATCTTTGGAAGACCTTAAAGCATAAATGTCAACTAGCCCTAATTCTTTCAAGGAAAAGATGTGTTTTTGTGCAATAGAACCCAAACCTATAATTAAAACTTTCATTGTAGAAAATTAAAATCAAGTTTATCTTTCTCCATTAAAAAAGACATGAAATCGTAGTCTAGCGGATGATCCAAATCAAAACATATGTGAGGCATTTGATATATTAAAGTTTTCGGAGTAATAGGGGATGTCATATGATTTTCAAAAAAACTTCTCCTATAGATATAAAAGGAAGCATTCATATCATAAACTTTTGGTGCCGATTGGCGGGTTACAAATTCCCCCTCCTTTACAAGCTGTATGAATTCACTGTTAGGCCTTTTTTCTACCATGTTAAAATATGGATTTCTATTTGCTTCATTTACTGAAAAAATGTTGATAGCCTCCTTGTTACTTCTTAAAAGACCAAAAGCAGTTTGAATATCCTGGATTGTTCTTAAGGGTGAGGTTACATCAAGATCCAGAATATAATCATAGATAATTTTATTTTCTCTTTCTGCATACAATCTTACATCATTTAGCACTCCTATCTTTCCAGAATTATCTGTAGCAAGTTCCGCGGGCCTGTCATATTCAGTACTAACAGTTTTCAAATTACATGCTCTAACGGTCTGTTTTATTTCATCAGAATCCGTTGAAAGATAGATCTGAACCCCTGGGTTCTCTGAAGCGTATATATCTGCCAACTTTAAACTATAATAGATTAGAGGTTTTTTGTTTAGAATCTTGATGTTTTTACCAGGTATTCCCTTAGAGCCACCTCTGGCACAGACCGTAATAAGAGTATTCATGACAATTATACTGTTACTTATTCAAACTTGAATGTTTAACTAATTCCTGAGCCTGTTTATAGTCCACCGGTTTACCAATATCAATCCAAAAACCTAAAATTGGGTTATGTATTAATTTCCCCCCTTCTTTGATTAACTCTTCCATAAGTTCCGTAATATCATAATATTTATTTTGAGGGATTTTTGAAATCAGTTCCTTTTTAAGAATATAAATTCCAGCATTAGAATAATAAACGTAGGAAGGCTTTTCTTTAAATTCCATCACTTCTTTTCCTTCCGTTTCAAAAACTGCATAAGGCACATCCACTTTATATTCCGTTGATGCTACTGCCATATCGGCTTCCTGATTAATGAGATCAACATACAGGTCCTCAAAATCAACATTTGTAAATAGATCACTATTCATTAACAAAATATGATCAGTTTCAAAATTTTCTACAAGTGCTAAAGCCCCAGCTGTCCCTAAAGGTTTATCTTCCCAAACATATTCAATGCTTATTCCCTTACTGCTTCCATCTCCAAAATAATCTTGGATCTGTTCTCCAAGATATTTCACAGATATGTAGATTTTCCTAATTCCATAAGAAATTAGCCTGTCTATGTTATGTTCAATGATAGGTTTTTCACCCAGAGGCAGCATAGGTTTTGGAATATCGTCAGTAAGTGGACTTAATCTTTTTCCTCTCCCTCCTGCCATTATCATACACTCTAAAGGCAGAACAGACTGGGTTTTCTCAAGATCTATAATCCGTTTAAGTCTCATATTTCGATCAAGAATGGGTAGAATCTTCAAATCTTTTTTCCTGTATTCTCTAAGATCCAAAAATCCTGAATGTTCAAACTTGAATATGAAATTCCTATTACAAATCTCTTCTAGTCGCTTTGATAAATTCCCGTGCTGAATTAAAGACCTCCTCACATCACCATCTGTGAGTGAGCCCAAAATTACTTCGTTATCATCAGCCACAAAAAGAATAAGACGACTTACGTTAATTTTAGATCGAACGTTATTCAACTTCCTTAAAGCGTCAAGAATCGTCTGATCTCTGTGAATAGTTATTTCTTCAAAACACATAACCACCTTTGTTATTTATCAATATATTTTATTAATTGAAAAGCTTCAGCGTATGTTACACCACAGCTTGCACCTCTATACACTGCCAAAGCTTCCATGTTTCTTTCTGATCTGGGAAAAGGATGCTGACCGAGCTCTGACTCATAAATTCGCATCACTTCAATTTTTCGTTTAAAATAATCAGAAATATCCACAAAATAATTTGGTATAAATGCTTTTTCGTGCAATGCTGCAGCAAATTCTGTCTCAGAAATACATTCATACAATAAGACCTGCTTTACAAATGGATATCTAAATGATTTAGTACACGCCATCACTGCATCAAAGGTAATGCGATGATCGGAATGTGCATCGGAACGGTTTAAACAATAAATTACCTCGGGCTGTACCTGAGTAAAAACATCTGAAATTTTAGGCACCATTTCTATTAAACTACTTGAGGAGAGAGTCATAGTAGGATAGTTAAGCATATAAGTAGTTTTTATCCCCAACATCTTCTCTACCTTTTTTATTTCTTCCTGCCTGGAATCTACACGTTCTTTCGAAAATCCCTGGGCTTCGGATACATTTGTAGTTATTAACCAATAAACCTCATCCCCGTTTTCTATATGCTTTAAAATAGAACCTCCAGCCCCCAGCACTTCATCATCAGGATGAGCTGAAATAATAATAATTCTTTTCATAGATATTCTCCTTCTTTGGGAAGCTCAACAAAATTATGATCTAAAATTTGTACGGCTCCATCCCATGCTTTTACAAGAATTTTAAAATCTTTAACTTCTAATACTTTTCCTGGTTCAATATTACTCAGAGGGAACTGTTCCTCTTTGACTGCCCATATTTTAATCTCTTTTCCTTTATAAATCACATGTGCTCCAACATAGGGCCTTGTAAGTCCTCTTACAAGATTATATATGGCATTTGTGGTCATTCGAAAATCTATTTCACCGTCCTTTAAACCTCTCTTTCTCCAAACATTACCTTTCGTATGATCTTGAGGAATTCTTGAATAACTGCCATCTTCCAACTGCTTAAGAAATAAAGGTATTTGATCCATCGCATTTTTTTCTATTTTGCTATAAAGACTGGCAGCATCATCGTTATATTTTATCTTAAATAATTTTTGAGATAATATATCTCCGTCGTCTGCACCTTCTTCCATAAAAAAGAAAGTTGAAGCTCCTTTCTCCAGACCAAGGACAAGACTCCAGATAAGTGGATGCCTACCTCTATTAAATGGAAGTGCTGCAGGATGGAAACCCACGACCCCAAGTGGCGTTAATTCAAGAAGTTCCTTTTTGATTAAACTGGACCAACCGAAGCAAAAGATTACATCTGGTTCAAGACTTTTTATCCAGCTCAAAATGTGAGTGGCATTAATATCCTTCACATATTTCCAGGGAATATTGTTTATCTCACACAGCGGTGCCAAATCCTTATGATCTGCATTAAATGCTGATCTTGATTTGGTTGCAACACCTACAATTTCAGCTCTGAGAAAAATTAACTTCTCTAGAGCTTTTTGCGAAAAGGAAACGGTTCCGATAAAGAAAATTTTCAATTTTCTAGAATTTGATATCATAAAACTTCTTTTTCAGAATATTGGTATAATCAAAGTTTTTCAGCACGTCTACAATTCTTTTAGAAGCCCCTCCTTCTCCGTAGGGATTTTTCACATCTTTCAAGATGCTTTGAAAATCTTTGGAAAAAGCCTTTTTAAGAGCTTCTCCTATAGATTCTTTAGTGGGCTCACAGGAAATAACGCTTGTCGCTTTTATTCTTCCCTTCTGCCGATCTCCTATATCCACTGTTGCTGCTTTAAAGCTCGGTGCTTCCGTAAGTCCGCTGGAGGAATTTCCCAGCACCACATCTACGTGGCTTAAAGCTGAAAGATATCTTTTCTGACCAAGGGATGTAAAAGCACATGCCCGGTGAGGATTTTTAGAAACGAAATCATCAATCTGCTGAATGATAATTCTTCCATTAGTATCAGAGTTGGGTTTGGTAAAGATAAAATTTGTATCACCCATACCGGTAATTGCCTCAAGCAATTCTCTAAACTGCTTCTCTGCCGTATTATCTTCCAGAGTAACAGGATGAAACGTTATCATTAGATTTTTTTCATTCAATTTAAAATTTATAGCTTCTTCGAAATTTTTGCGGTTCAAAAGGTCAAGTTTCAGGATATTATCGATAAGAGGTGTACCAACATTAAAAACCCTTTCTGGATTCTCTCCCATTTGTATCACTCTTTTTCTGTACGTTTCTGTTGCTGTGAAATGTAAGTGAGACATTTTTGTGACAGAATGTCTTATCGGCTCATCGATAAGTCCCTCTGTTGCTTCACCTCCATGTAAATGGGCTACGGGTATTTTAGAAACCATTGCCGCCGAAACTGCCGAAAAAATTTCATAACGGTCACCTAAAACCAAAACAATATCAGGACGAAGTTCTACAAAAGCTTCGGCAAAGCCAATCTGGGCCAATCCCATAGACTTTAAAATCCCAACTTCTGAATCTGAAGACAGTAACATCTCAACTTTCTTACTTATCTTAAATCCATCTTTTTCGATTTCTTTATAAGTCAGTCCGAATTCAGGTGAAAGGTGCATTCCTGTCACCACTAACTGCAAATCTAGATCCTTATCTTCCGATATTATCTTTATCAGAGTTTGCATAATCCCATATTCAGCCCGTGTTCCGGTAACTACACAAACCTTCCTCATATTAATTCGTCTTCTTTGTAATCCTTTTCAGCTCTTGAACCAACAATTTTGTCCCATTTCATTGGACTAATACCAATCCCAGGCCTCTTCACCCCCAGATTTTCTTTAGTAAACTTTTCTCCTTTTTTGATACTGGCTGTAGCAATTAAGCTTTTTCTTACAACTGCTTTATTTTCCTTTTCTGACGCAGAGGGCTCCTTCCTACCTGACCCTGAAATCGCTACTTCTATATTTCTAATTGACTGTACCATCACCTTCAGCTCATCCGGCTCAAGTGACGCACGGTGATCAGGGCCGGGAAGATTTCTATCTAATGTGAAGTGCTTCTCAATAACAGTTGCACCCAAGGCAACTGCTGCTATTGGCACTTCAATACCCAGGGTGTGATCAGAATAACCAATTTGCACTCCAAATTCATCTCTAATGTGCAACATAGCCATTAAATTTACATCTTTCATTGGAGTAGGATATTCTGTATTGCAATGAACCACCGTAATTTTACTTCTTTCCATCCCCCCATGAATTAGTACCTCCAGGGCATTCTTTATCTCCTGCATATCTGCCATTCCGGTAGACATGACAACAGGTTTTTTGAAACTGCTTATTTTTCGTAGATAAGGCAGGTTAGTAATTTCCCCTGATGGTATTTTAAATAAAGGAATATTTATACTATTCAAGAATTCGAGGCTCTCAAGATCAAATCCGGTAGAAAGAAACCCTATCTTCCTATCTTTGCAATAACTTTTAAGCACCTTATGATCTTCTTCAGATAATTCAAGCTTTTTGATCATCTGGAATTGGGTATCATCATTACCAGTATTTAAATCCTGATACTTTGCCCTTTTTGCTGATCTGGAGACGACGTTTTCTGTCTTAAAAGTTTGGAATTTAACAAAATCGGCGCCTGCCAAAGCTGCAGCATCTATCAATTTTTTTGCCTCCTCTATATTGCCGTTATGGTTAACACCCGCTTCTGCTATTATTAAAACTTTTTGCATCTCATCTAACTTTTTTTGCCGGACACCCTAAATAGGTTCCTTTTTTTTCAATATTATTGACGACAACTGCTCCTGCTCCCACTAAAATATCTTTTCCTATTCGCACCCCAGAAACAACTTTTGATCCAAGTGCACATAATACACCCTCCTCAATATTGGTATAAGCCCCTATTGTCACTCCTGCAGAGATCAAAACGTGGTCACCAATTAACGTTTCATGATCTATACTAGATGCAGTATATACTACTGTATTCTTCCCAATCTTTACATCATTGTTTAAAATAACTCCTCGTGCCAGGAAAGCTCCTTCCTTTACTACTGCCGATTTTGATATTATACAAGAAGCATCAATTAGTGGTGGTACCTTAAAACCCATTTTAGTCACTTTTTCAAAGACAGTTCTTCTTAAAGTATTATCTTTAAATGCTCCAACCCCTATTGCTGCATATCGTAGTCCTTTATCATAATATTCGCTCAAAACAGAATCATCACCTAAAACAGGATAACCACAAAACTCTTGGCTATCAGAATTTATGGTTGTGAATCCTATTATTTTGTACTCCTGGTTTTCGTGGATCATATCAACAATCACCTTGGCATGTCCTCCAGTTCCAACAATAATAATTTCCTTTTTTTTATTCATATTTTTCTACCAGGATTTCCTACTACAGTTGTATTGTTTGCAATGTCCTTTAATACGACACTTCCAGCTCCTACGATGACATTTTTACCAATTTTAACTCCCTGCTTTACTACTGCATTAGCACCAATAAAAGACCCCTCGCCCACATGTACATTTCCAGCTAGTACTGCTCCGGGTCCCACGTGTACCGTATCTCCAATTTTACATTCATGCTCGATGATACAACCTGTATTAAAAATACAATAGCTACCAATCGAGACCAACAGTGGAATTGACACATTTCGGGCAAAAAAATTGCCCGAACCCATTATTATTTTCTGAGATAAAGAAACAGACGGATGTAAAACATTGAGGATATTTTTACCATTTGAATTCAAGATCTCTGCTGTACGTTGTCTTATTTGATTGTCCCCTATACCAAGTATAAAATAATCTTTATTAGACCACTCATCAGAAGGGTTACCCTCATAGCCAGCGTATTTAAGATGAAAAGGATCTAGCTTGACTGGTTCTAAGTCTGTATAAAATTTTACTGGAAATCGGTTAAGCAAAGCCGCCTCAGCTACTACATAGCCGTGCCCGGAATATCCCACTAAAACCACTTCTTTATCTAACACTACTAGGTATGTTTACTATTCGACTTTCCAAATATTCAGCATTTGTCTGACTGTCTCTAAAGCACTCTTTATACATTGGAAGTTTATACATAAGTCGCCAAATTGGACGAGTCATAATACCAGATTCGTTGGTCTCCTTCAAGAAAAAGTTTTTTTCTTTTTCATCTTCAAGCTCCACACACATTAACCAATAATTAGCCCTAGTATCATTTAGTTCCTGACGAAAATGAACTCCTTTACCACTAAAAAATTCAGCGTATAATTTGGCTAGACTTCTTTTTCTCTCAAGAAAAAAATCTAGCTTCTCTAACTGACCACAAGCCAGAGCGGCATTTATGTTTGGCATCCTAAAATTATAAGCTATCTCTTCATGTATATACTCATAAACATGTGGCTTCTTAGCAGTAGTAGTTAAATGCTTTGCCTTTTCACCCAGGTTTTGATCGTTTGTAACTATTGCACCTCCACCGCCGCTGGTGGCAATTTTATTACCATTGAAAGAAAAGACTCCCACTGTTCCAAAACCTCCTGTTGGTCTCGTCCGGTACTCACTGCCGAGAGATTCAGCTGCGTCTTCGACCACAGGAATGTGCCAATATTTACAAATTTCTAATATTTCTTCTATACGTACAGGAAAACCAAATGTGTGCATTGGCAAACATGCAGATATTCTATTTCCAGTTTTTTTATTAAAACAACCACTCTCTCTTATTTCGCCAAATTCGTTCAAAAAATTTTTAATTGCCTTAGGTGATAACCCCATAGTGTCAGAATCTACATCCAGAAACAGTGGGATTGCGCCATTGTATGCAATGGCATTAATCGTTGCGACAAAAGTAAGTGCCTGCGTGAGCACCTCATCTCCTCTTTCTACACCAACCAACTGCAAGGCCACTTGTAAGCCTGCAGTACCATTTACCACGGCCACAGCTTTTTTTGTTTGGGTAATGTACTGCATCTTTTCTTCAAACTCATCAACGTAGGCCCCAACCGAAGAGACAAAAGTGGAATCTATCGTATTCAATAAATACTTTTTTTCGTTTCCGGCAAAACAAGGTTCGTGAAGAGGAATAAAGTCCCTGGAATCAAAGGTATTCCTAATAAATGATATAGTTTCTCTAATATAATTCATTACATCTTAGAATCTAAGTATCTCCCCGTTTCTTTATGCCCAAAGTTGGGAATCAATTCAATGAAAAGATCTACAATTGTTTTCTTTTCCCAGGCTACGGAATTTTTTATTTTTTTAATCTCTGTTTCGAAATGCTGCAATTTATTTTCACGAATAGATAATTTACTTCTAATCACACCGAGATTTTGGAAACGCTCCATGTCCAGCTCTTCCTTTTCTGTATAAAATTCTTCAAAATCCTTTTCTCCAGTAGTATCACTAGTGGTAAACAAACAAGGCCATTTTCCTTGTTGGGGCATTGTCTTCACCAATTCCCGGGCCTCGTCTTCTGTTTGGCATACATAAGCCTCATAACCTAATTGCTCAAGATATTTTATAGCTACATCAGCGAAAGATATTAAATGAAGTTTTTCACTTAATTTTGGAAAAAAAATATCTCGGTTTTCTCCAAATATGCATGACATAAGACATAACTCACCGCTTTCTTGTGGAGTTACAAAATACCTTTTCACATCATTGGGAGCTACAATAGGCTGTTTCTTTTGAATTCTTTGGTTAAACCCATGTAATAAAGAGCCATCTGAAAAAGCTACGTTAGCAAAACGGGCAGTTGAAAAACAAATTTCCCGGCTTCTTCTCATTAAAAACATTTCCATTATTCTCTTGGAGCCTCCCATCATATTGACGGGATTAGCCGCTTTATCAGTTGAGACACAGAAATATTTTTTTGTACCGTTCTTTATAGCCTGTTTAACAGTTTTATCTGTGTTGAAGATGTTTACATCGATCATTCGCATTAAGGTAAATGGATCTTTTTCACTTCGTACGTGTTTTAATGCTGACAAATTAAGAACATAGTCATACTTCCCATCTGCTCTTATAAGAGCATCATATTCCAGAGAACCGATATCCAATGCGAAAGTTTTAAATTCTCCATCAATATATCCTAAAGAACTTCTAATGTCCCTTACCAGCTCCACCAAATTATTTTCACTTAAATCTACTACGTGAAGTTTAGCAGGTTTCCTTTTAAAAATCTCTTTTGTAACTGCCTGTCCTATCGATCCAGCACCACCTAAAACCAGGAAGGAAGAACAGGAGACTTCCTGAGATAACTTCTTTTCATGCACAAGAATGTCCTCGTTAAACAAATTTTCTCTCCTACCGATTAAATCTAGAACGTTCATTTTTGGACTACCTAATTAAATTATTACTATTAAATTTCCTGCAGCGCCACTAATTTTCCGAAATAACTGGAGTGCGCGACCAAATCTTTAAATTCTCCTATGTCTGCTATTTCTCCGTTTTTCATTACTACTATTTTATCTGCATTTTTTATTGTAGCAATACGATGAGCTACAATTAACATTGTATAACTACCTTTCAACTTCTCTATATTGGTCTGAATAGCTCTCTCAGTTTCTGAATCTAATGCGGAAGTTGCCTCATCCAAAATAAGAATTTCAACCTGCTTAAAAAGTTCCCTGGCTATTGAAATTCTCTGTCTTTGCCCTCCACTTAAATTCACACCATTGTTCCCGAGAATAGTCTCCTCTTTGGCAGGAAGTTCATGCACAAAGTCCAGAATAGCTGCCTGTTCTATGGCTTTCCAGAACTTCTGTCTGTTCTTTTCATTATCCTCTGCCCAAAATGTAACATTGTTAAACAACGTATCCCCAAAAATAACTGGATCCTGGGTAATATAACCAATTCTCTCCTGGAGACTCATCATATCTAGCCTATCACTTCCCACGCAATTAACAGTATACCCCCCCTGCTAGCCGGCAGCAAACCTGCAACTATATTTACCAAGGTGGTTTTTCCGCTTCCACTTTCTCCTACAAAAGCTATAGTTTCATGTTTATTAATTTGTAAAGTTACATTCTTCAACACAGGTGTATCTCCGTAGTAAAACCAAACCCCCTCCAATCTAATTTTATCAACGACTTCTTTTACAGGCTCTTTCCCCGAAATTTCTTTGTTCTCACGCATTTCTGTCTCAAACCGAAGCATATTTTCCAAAGACCCTGAGACTCCAAGAAATTTGTTCCACCTTAATTGCATCTGGATAAGAGAATTTAATGCACGGTAGAAAAAAAAGAGGCTCATCAGAATAGGAGCCAACTCCGCACCCAAAAAGTAAGTCTGAATATATATAGCAATTACTACAATAATAACCAAGAGTGGCTCTCTTCCAGCTGTAAGCATAGCGTCCAGTTGGCCAATTTTTCTCTGGCTATTGCGAATTTTTAGAACTGCCAGCTTCAACTTCTCAGCATATTTCTCCAGAGAACCCGTAGCTTTCAAGTATTTATAATTACCTACATTTTGAATTATCAAACTTTGGAACTGATTATTCTCCCGAGTAAGCCCCCGCGAATACTCCTTTGTCCTTTTATAAAGACTCTTGTAGAGATAATTGGTTAAAATACCTCCAATGCTCACAATCATAGCAAATTGCGCATCACCATAGAAAGCAAAAGCCATATAAACAACAACAAGGATAAAGGATTCAAATGCACGGGTATAGTTGAAGTAAGCTCCGGCCACACGGTCAATCTCCCCAGTTAAGGTGTTCTGAATGCGCCCCACGTCCGACACAACAAAATATTTATAACCAATATTGTTCAGGCCCACAATATTGCGAATCCGCAGATTACGAATAAACCACTCCTGAACATTAACTTTATATATTCCGGATAAATATTGTATTACACCCTTGGCTAAAAAGAAAAATGCCATCGTTGATAGCACCGTAAGCAATGTCAAAGATATCCCATTATTTTCCATGAAGGTTACCAGAAATTGCAAATTGCCAAGGGATTCTGAATCTACAGAGGAAGAACCATCAACCAACTGCAACAATGGCAAGAACATCATTAGACCAAAGCCATCCAAAATTCCCACAAAAATACTCAGTACAACTAGAATAAATATTCTATATCGTAAATAGGAGTAGAAGTAGGCAAAACTTTCGAAGTTTTGCTTTATGATTCTTTTTACCAAATTATCTAAAAAAATTATATTGTTACTGTCGAACAGCAAATTACCTTACCATCACAAGCTCAAGTCACTTCACATCTTTGAAAGAAGTAAATTAGGACTCGATACTATTAATACAAATCTCAAGAAATACCCTTGATGCTGCAAATATAGGGTTTCACTTCGAGCCTCCTGTTTGATAAATATTAAAAAAAACCAAAATTCCTCATCGGCCATTTAAAAGAGACATAAGACGACATAATAAGAAACCTTTTATGAATTATACGAGTAACATTTTTCTATACCTCCTTCAATTTTCCCATTCTAAGAACCTTGTATTAGTTTGACAATAGGATATTATTAATATTTTCTACTATAACACCTATATTCTTATTATCCATATCATGAGCTAATGGTAAACATAAAACTGATTTTGCAACACTTTCTGAAAATGGCATATTGCTGGTATGTGCATAACTGAGGGTATTGAGAGAAGGACAAAAATATCTACGAGGAAAGATGTTCTGATCGTTTAATGCTCTTTGTATCTTTTGAAGATCTTTTTCACTGTTTAAAATTATGGGATAATATGAGAAGTTCCAGAAGGTCTTGTCACGTATAGAAATTTTTCTCATTCTAGAAAAATTAAGTCTCTTTTCATATAACTCCACTACATTTCTTCTTTTTCCCAAAAGTTTTGCAAAAAAAGGTAAAACCGCCAAACCCATCGCCGCCTGCAACTCATTCATTTTAGCATTTATTCCCAGTCCATAAAATTCAGTTGGGCTTTTGTGTCCAAAATTGTGGCTGTAAAATAATTTCTTAAATAGTTGCGGATCTTTACAAAACATAGCACCTCCTTCTCCCGTATGGAAGATCTTGGTAGCATGAAAGCTACAGGTGCTTACATCTCCAAAATTGAAAATAGACTGGTCTTTATATTTGACCCCAAAACAATGAGCAGCATCATAGATGACCTTAAGCCCGTGCTTCTTTGCAATTCTATCAATCTCCTCCACGTTACAGGGATTTCCGAAGACATGGGTGGCGAGAATGGCAGTGGTTCTTTCGGTGATTGCAGCTTCGATCTTAGTTTCGTCAATAGTAAGAAAATCAGGATGAATATCTACAAAAACGGGCTTGCAGTTTTCCCATACTATGGCGGCGGTAGTTGCGACATAACTGAAAGGGGTTGTAATAACTTCACCGTTTCCCGCAAGAACTTTTAAGGCAATTTGCAAGGGTAATGTTCCATTGGCAGTCAAAATAAGATCAGGAGAATCGAGATACTCTTTCAGCTTTGACTGTAACTCATACCACAGTTTTCCTCCGTTTGCAATTTGTTTGGAATCCCAGATCTGCTCCAGGTATTTTTGATACTCCTCCAGTGGGGGGAGAAAAGTTTTAGTAACGTTGATCATTCCATTTTCCTTTATATCCTCTCCGTCGAAGTGAGGAACACGACTATTTTCATCAAAGATGTAACAAAAATTTTTAATCAATTATTTACTTAGTCTCTCTTTAATCAATTCCTTCAATTGGGACAATTGTTCAAAGCTCCCAAGAACAGAGACGAGAAAATAAGTTCCCAGGCCTATAACTCCTCCTGCAATAAGTCGAATAAAATCTGAATACGAAAAGAATAAAAGACTATCTCCCAACCCTACTATCAAGGCACTCAACATGGTAATAAGATAAATAGGAAAGACATCAGATAATTGCTCTTTAAGAGGGTAGGAGATGAATTTTTGAGTGTAATAAGCATTGACAAAATATGCCACAATGGAGAAAACCACCTGCCCCCATAAAAGACCATAGATCCCAAAAGGAATAATCAATAGAATTGACCCGACAATTAAAACTTTTTTTATGATCTCCAGCTTCAGGAATAGATCACTTCTTCCATAAATATTCAGCAGGGTTAAGTTATAGCTGTGCAATGGCAACAGTAAACCACCCAAACATAATATTTGAAAATAAGGTACTGCCGGCAACCACTTTTCGGTAAAGAGGAAAACAAATAATGGCTCTGCTATTGCAGCACTGATCATAAGCACTGGACAAACCACGAAAAGCACCATTTTTAAAAGCCTTCTAAAGACATTTTTTAATCGGTCCGGATCATCTTTGATTCCCACAAACATTGGAAAACTAACTTTATTGAGAGCTCTCTCAATATTACTTAGGGGTAGTTGTTTAGTACTTTCTGCACGACTATAAAAACCCAACAACGCCGGTGAAAAATATTTTCCTATTACTACTAAATATAAATTATTAAAAATTCTATTGAGTAAATTGGCCAATCCAAGCTTATAACCATATTTCCAGTGTTTTAAAAAAAGAATTTTATCAAAACTTAGGGAAGGGTACCAGTCTGAATATTTCCAGATAAGCACAAAATTAACTATGGAATTCAACAGACTGCTATAGACAAGGCTCCAAACTCCGTAGCCTTGAATAGCCAGGACAATACCTAGAGCACCACTTATTACTGCCGCAGGAATAGCAGTAAGGGTTTGAACCTTAAAATTCATGTTTCTAGTGAATAAGGCTATATGAACGGAAGTAGCGGCAGAGAAAATAAAAGTTAAACAATACACCCGGATAATATTGGTAAGTATTTCCTGATCATAAAATTGTGCGATAAACGGAGCTGCGATAAATATTCCAAGGTAAATTATAGCGCCTGCAACCACATTGAAAATGAAAACAGTAGAAAAATCTTTGTCCCCCGCTTCGGTATCACGAATGATGGAGAGACTCAACCCACTATCCATAAGACCATTTCCTACAGCAACAAAAACAGCGATCATGGCAATTAAACCAAATTCTTCAGGAAGTAAGAGTCGGGCCAGGATTAGTGAGACAACAAACCCAATGATCTGGTTTCCGAATTGCTGCGTAAAAGTCCATACCAGTCCCGAAGTAACGACCTTTTTTAATGCCATTGAATTAGTTGGTTGTCTTTAAAAGATAAAGCGAAAGTAAAACTTATTCCCTGAAAAAAGACAAAAGTGGATTTTAAAAGGAAAATATACCATATTAATCCTAATTTTGGGGTACAACCTACCATCAGCAATTGGAAAAATTAAATCACACTGAAAAATTACGCAGGTATAAGGAGTTGAACAATTCATTTGAAGAGAAACTCACATTCCATTTTGGAGCCAATGCCGGATTCTTTTCTGAATTTAATAATATGGTTTTTGCCATTCTTTACTGTTTACAGAACAAGATTGATTTCAGGTTATATTCGAAGAGGGGAAATTTAGCTTATAACAAAGGTTGGCAGGATTTCTTCTCACCTTTTTGTGAGGAAACTGAATTCTATCTGCACAGCAGGTATAACAGAAGAGCCTACCAGATGGAAAGAGCCAAAGCTTTTCCTCCTGCTCTTTTAAGAATTATTTCAGGCAACCGCTATTTAACCCAGGATATCTGGGACAAGTTTCGCAGTAGGAAATTCGAATTGGAAACCTTTAATATCCCAGAACTGGAAATAATTAACGAAACTCTTCCACGTGCAGCTCAGACCATAATTCAAATGATTTGGAATTATAATGAACCTGCTAAAACCTATATTAATAAATTCAAAGCTTCAGTTTCTTTACCTGAAAGGTATTTAAGTATTCATATTAGGGCCGGAGATAAAACAAAGGAAAGTAAAATCTTTAATACTGAATCTTACATGGGAGAGGCAGAAAAATTAGGAATTTCTGAAAATATTTTCGTTTTAACCGATGATTACCGCCTCCTCCGGGAACTTAAAATAAAATATCCTGCCTGGAATTTCTTTACTTTATGTCATCCTTCAGAAGAAGGATATGTACACAACGAATTTCTTAAACTCAGCAAAAAGGAAAAATATCTAAAACTGTTGAAGCTTTTAGCCAGTATTGACCTATGCGCTGCTTCTGAACATTTTATTGGCACGTTTAGTTCTGGTCCCGGTAATTACCTGGGTATGCGAATGGGAGAGGAGAAATGTACAGGTATTGATTACAAAAGCTGGTTACTATGGTAGTAAATAATAAAAAGGTAGAGGTAAACTCAATGTCAAAAAAAGTTTGGTTTACTGATTTCTATCAAGGTTTTGATCCATCTAATAATTATTTGCACGATCTTTTAAGCCGCCAATACAAAATTATTCTTGATCCAGAAAAACCAGACTACCTCATTTATTCCTGCTATGGACGGGAGTTTTTAAAATTTGAAGATTCTGTTAAAATCTTCTACACGGGAGAGAATTTAATCCCGGATTTTAACCTTTGTGACTACGCAATTGGATTTAGCCACCTGGAATTTGGAGAACGTTATTTAAGGTATCCGAATTTTGCTCTAATTCCCGACCAGTTTAAAGAGCTCCTGAAGCCCAGGTCCTTTACAACAGAAGACGTTGAAAAAAAAGAATATTTCTGCAACTTTATTTATTCCAATTCACAGGCAGACCCTGTGAGAGATGATTTTTTTCATCTATTAAACAGCTACCGGAAAGTTCTCTCTCCGGGCAGGCATCTCAATAATGCTTCCATGGATATTGGGGGAAGATTTACCGAGGACTGGATGTATTCAAAACTGGAATTTCAATCTAAATGTAAATTTTCCATAGCTTTTGAGAACTCCTCTTCTCCCGGTTATACTACAGAAAAACTGATGCACGCTTATATCACTAATACAATCCCAATTTACTGGGGAAATCCTGAAGTAATCAAAGATTTTAATCCTAAATCTCTTATTAACTGCCATGAATACGGCAACCTTGAAAAAGTAATGGAAAAGGTGAAGGAAATAGATGAAAACAACCAGCTTGCCGCCGAAATATTAAACGAACCTCCGTTTCAGGAAAATATTATCCCTATCCATCTAAGGGAGGATACTCTTGAAAAATTCTTACGCTCTATTTTCGATCAAGATCCAAAAATGGCATTTTTGAGACCCCGCTTTGGAACCACCCGAAACTATGAAAATGAATTGATTAAAAAATTTCATTCGGAGAAACCGGGAAGACTATCTTCCCTAAAAAGGTTACTGAAACTTTAATAAAAGATTACACGGGTTTTGTCTGATTACAAGGATTTCGTTTAGACAATCATCCCCGCCGCCACAGTTTCATTGGTTGATTCATCAATAAGAATAATACTTCCGGTATTTCTGTTCTCTCTATAGGAATCTGACATAATTGGCCTGGTACATCTCAATTTGACCCTGGCTATATCATTTCGGGAAAGATTTTTATCATCAGCTATTCTATCGTAAGTATTGATGTCTACCTTGTAAATAACCTCCTTAATCATTGCCCTTTGCTCATTACTTGTATGCATAAGGCTGTATTTTGCCCTTGGCCTGGCTGCTTCATCATGAAGCCAGCATAGCATGATATCAAATTCCTGAGTCAACTCTGGTTGATTATTCACCCTCACAATCATATCACCTCTACCTACATCTATATCATCTTCTAAGGTCATTGCAACCGACATAGGGGCAAAAGCCTCCTGTACCTCAACCTCACCCGTATTGATAGATTTTATTTTGGAAGTAAAACCAGATGGCAAAACTGCCACTTCATCTCCAACACGGTAAATTCCACTCGCCACTCTTCCTGCATAACCTCTATAATCCCTATACTCTTCATTTTGAGGCCTCAAAACGGTCTGCACAGCAAAACGAGCATCAATTTTATTAACGTCACTACTAATGTGAAGCGTTTCCAGAATGTTAAGCAGGGTTCCTCCCTGATACCACAACATTTTTTCTGACTGATTAACCACATTATCTCCTTCCAAAGCACTAATAGGAATGAACCGAACATCCTTCATGAGCAGCTTTGAAGAAAACTCTTCGAATTGCGAGATAATTTCATTGAACCTTTGCTCGCTAAAATCAACAAGATCCATTTTATTAATACACACAATAAGATGTGGAATATTCAGTAAAGAAGCAATAAAAGAATGTCTCTTGGTCTGTTCAATCACCCCATGGCGAGCATCAATTAATACCACTGCTGCGTTGGCTGTAGACGCCCCTGTAACCATATTCCTGGTATACTGAATATGTCCCGGGGTGTCTGCAATTATAAATTTCCTCTTGGGAGTCGTAAAATACCTGTAAGCAACATCTATAGTAATTCCCTGCTCCCTTTCGTCTCTTAACCCATCGGTAAACAGCGCGAGATCTACCCCCTTGTGCCCTTTCTTTGCACTGGTAGCGCTCACCGATTCAAGTTGATCTTCAAAGATTGATTTTGAGTCGTATAAAAGGCGGCCTATTAAAGTTGATTTGCCGTCGTCTACAGAGCCGGCGGTGGTGAATCTCAGTAATTGGTTATTATTTATTTCCATTATGATGCGAATTTTCGCAAATTTCTAAACGAATTAATGCGAAGGTTTTGTGTTTACTATTCTTTTATATGTCAGTGAAGATTCACCAAAATTGATGAGAATCCCCAGTTCTTTTTTTGTTGCAGTTAAGTAATTTTTAAGCTGCGCCTGAAAGGCAACTGGAACGAATTTGACTGTTTTTATTTCTAAAACTATTTTATCGTAGCAGATGAAATCAGCTTTATAAAACTTTTTTAGTTGTTGTTCTTCGTAGAATATATTCAACTTCACCTGTCGATTGAATGGAATATTTTCTTTCTCAAATTCTTTAGCTAAGGCTTCTTCATATACAGCTTCCAAGAATCCATTTCCCAGGGTTCTATGAACTTTCATACAAGCTCCGATTATCTTATAGCTTTCTTCTTTATATAAGATTTTCTCCTCCATCTAATTCGCGATAATTTGTATTAATTCGTGCCAAATTCGCATTAGAAATAGCCTTGCTTCTTCCTGTCTTCCATCGCCGTCTCACTCCGTTTATCATCAGAACGATCTCCTCTTTCGGTTTTACGCATTGCTGAAACTTCCTGAACGATCTTTTCCAACGTATCGGCTTCAGATTCTATTCCTCCTGTGATAGTAATATCGCCCAGAGTTCTAAAGCGGATTTTTTTAACTTCCGATTTTTCATCTGGACCCAATTTTAAAAATTCAGAAACAGGTATCCATGAATTATTTCTCCATACTACTTCCCGCTCATGTGCAATGTAAAGCGACGGGATTTCAATATTTTCTCTTTTTATATAATTCCACACATCCATTTCGGTCCAGTTACTGATGGGAAAAGCTCTAAAATGCTCCCCTTCAAAATGTTTTCCATTTAAAAGGTTCCACAGTTCCGGGCGCTGGTTCTTTGGATCCCATTCTCCAAAATCATTACGGTGGGAAAAAAATCGCTCTTTTGCCCTCGCTTTTTCTTCATCCCTTCTCCCACCACCTATAGCACAGTCTATTTTGTGCTCTTCAATAGCGTCGAGCAATGTAGTAATCTGAAGGGCATTCCTGGTTGCATTTTTTCCTTTTTCCTCTGCTACCCGTCCTTTATCTATAGAATCCTGAACCGAGCCCACCAATAATTTCACCCCTAGTTTCTTTACGAGATCATCTCTAAACTGAATGGTTTCAGGAAAATTATGGCCGGTATCCACATGAAGCAGCGCGAAAGGAATTTTGGCCGGAAAAAAGGCTTTTTTGGCAAGGTGTGTCACCAGAATGGAATCCTTTCCGCCGGAAAATAGTATTACCGGGTTTTCGAACTGTGCCCAAACCTCCCGCAGGATATAAATAGCTTCAGATTCCAGCTCATCGAGATAATTTAAGTAGTATTTGCTCATTACAATTTTAATTTTTGTTGCAGAAACTGGTAAAGCCTTTCAATAGCTTCTTCTGCAGATTCCTCCACAGTTTTAATTTCGAAATCCGGATTTTCAGGGGGTTCATAAGGGGAACTAATCCCGGTAAAATTCTTTATTTCTCCCTTCCGGGCCTTTTCATAAAAACCTTTTACATCTCTTTCTTCGCAAACTTCCAGCGGCGTATTCACAAACACCTCCACAAAATTTTCTTTTCCTATTATATCTTTAGCCTGCTCCCTATCCTCTTCTAAAGGTGAAATAAAAGCTGCTACAGTCACAATTCCCGCATCCACAAAAAGTTTGGCCACTTCTGCAATCCTCCTGTTATTTTCATGGCGATCTTCCCTACTGAAACCGAGACCCTTATTAAGTCCGCTTCGGATGTTATCCCCGTCGAGAGAATAAGTGGATATACCCTCTCTAAAAAGGCGTTTTTCAAGCCTGTTTGCCATAGTTGATTTACCTGAACCTGAAAGCCCAGTAAACCAAACAACCAACGATTGATGTTGGTTCTTTTTATTCCTGTCTTCTTTAGAAATGCTGTAATTATGTTGTATAATATTCTTTGTCATACCTTATAGAGCTCCCTAGTCATTTGAAGCCAAAATATTTACATCAGGATCTTTAGATTTTCGTTTATCGGCAATCCCAAAGTCAATTCTATACCAGGCTCTTTCATGAAAATAGTACAGCAGCATCTTGGTAACCACTTCAGCAAGTCCAATTTTTAATCCGGTAAGCGGATTCCCGGTAATGATCCAGGCAAGAAGCATAGTATCTACCGTACCTACAATTCGCCAGGAAATTGTTTTCGCTACATGCCTTTTTCTACTACTCCACCTTCCCGAAGACGCCAAAAATTCTCCTTTAAACCACAATCTTTCATGAAAATAGTAAAGAATCATTTTGGTTACTACTTCAGCCAAACCAATTTTTAACCCTGCAAAAGGATCGCCTGAAATGATCCAGGCCAGGAAAAAAGTATCAAGTGTACCAACAATTCTCCAGGTAATGGTCTTGGCTAAATGCCTTTTATAAGACTTATCTTTCATAAACAACAGAAAAATGGTCGTTTTTAAGATTTTCCCTGTTGTAAGTAATACGCTCACCTGAATCTGCCCATTTACAGGCAAAACCAACAGCCTCACAAATAGCCTGCCCGGCAGCGGTATCCCACTCCATGGTGGGGCCAAACCTCGGATAAACATGGGCTGCACCCTCGGCAAGTAAACAAAACTTTAAAGAGCTTCCCCTGGATATTACATCCACTTCTTTCCCACCTGTTTTAAGTTTCTCTATAAAATCTAGGGTTGCCTGATTCATATGTGACCGGCTACCAACTACCTTGATCTGGGATCCTGCCTGTTCGGGAAAAATTTGCCTCGCATTTTGGAAAATCTCATCTACGTGAACATCTTCACTTTCTACTACCACCTGAAAAGCTTTAGATTCAGACACATCAGCAAAATAAAGCGACTTTAAAGCAGGAGCATAAATGACACCCAAAACAGGGTTCCCTTCCAACACAAGGGCTATATTAACAGTAAATTCCCCGTTCCTTTTTACAAACTCCTTGGTCCCGTCTAAAGGATCTACTATCCAGCATCTTTTCCAATTTTTTCTTTCTTCAAAAGAAAGCTGGGTATTCTCTTCACTTATTACAGGCACCCCTGTAGGGATCAGGAACTCATTAATAATATCGTTCGCTTTCCGGTCGGCAATGGTCAAAGGGGAATCGTCTTCTTTGAGTTCAACCTGAAGATCCTTTTCCTCATAAATTTTCATGATCTCCCTGCCGGCCGCAATAGAAGCCTCTATAGCTGTTTTTAAATAATCTTTCATAGAGGAGCCAAATATACCCAAACCTGTAGAAACAGAGAAAGACAATCACTAAAAAAGATATCTCTATCTCTTTAATGGGCTTTTTAATCCTGTTTCAGTGGCAATTCAATTTCCAATGGCATAGAATTCAAACCCGATCTCCTTTTTGGTATTGGGTTCCAACAGCCTTCTTCCATCAAACAAAAATGCAGGTTTTAGCATCTGGTCATAGATCTTTTTCCAATCAAGTTGCTTGAATTCATCCCATTCGGTAAGTACTGCAATAGCATGAGCATCTTTACAGGCTTCCATAGGCGAATTAACCACGGTGACTGCCTGCCGGTTGGCATCTCCACTACGACTTCCGAGGTAATCAAGATCTGAGTAGATCTGTTCTTCTGTCACTTTTGGATCATATACCACAATTTCAGCCTGTTCATTCAGGAGATAATCTGCTACATAAATGGCTGCAGATTCCCGGGTATCATTTGTATCCTTTTTGAATGCCCAGCCTAATATAGCGATCTTCTTCCCCGACACGGTATTATACATGGTTTGGACCATATTAGCCGCAAAACGCCTTTTTTGATAGTCATTCATAATGATCACCTGCTCCCAATAATCTGCAACCTCCTTAAGATTATAGGTTCGGGCAATATACACCAGGTTTAGAATATCTTTCTGAAAACATGAACCTCCAAAACCTACAGAAGCTTTAAGAAATTTAGGCCCTACCCTACTGTCCATTCCCACCGCTTTGGCAACTTCATTGACATCAGCACCGGTCTTTTCACACAGTTCTGAAATTGCATTAATAGAAGAAACCCGCTGTGCAAGAAAGGCATTTGCAGTAAGTTTAGACAACTCTGATGACCAGACATTGGTAGTAAGAATCTTTTCTTTAGGCACCCATGAAGCGTAAATATTCACCAGGGCTTCCATAGCCTCCCTGCCTTCTTCACTTTCAATATCGCCACCAATCAAAACACGATCGGGATTTTTCAAGTCTTCCACTGCTGTGCCTTCAGCTAAAAACTCGGGATTGGAAAGAATTTGATACTTAACCCCATTCCCAGTGTTATCCAAAATATTCTTTAAAGCAGCAGCTGTTCTTACCGGCAAAGTTGATTTTTCGATGACAATTTTATCATTTTTGGCTACTGCAGCAATTTGTCTGGCACAGAGTTCTATGTACTTCAAATCCGCAGCCATACCTTTTCCAATTCCGTAGGTTTTGGTAGGAGTGTTGACCGAAATAAAGATCATATCGGCTTCATCGATAGCTTTATCTACATTCGTAGAGAAGAAAAGGTTTCTGTCTCTGGTTTCTTTTACTATTGCAGAAAGCCCCGGCTCATAAATAGGAATCTTCTCTACATCGGGATCATTCCATTGTTTTATTCTCTTTTCATTGATATCAACAACGGTTACTTTAACACCCGGACATTTCTGTGCTATTACTGCCATCGTGGGGCCACCAACGTAACCGGCACCAATGCAGCAAATGTTTTTTATTGTCATAATTTGGTAATTCGTTAAATCGTTAAATCGGGAATCGTTAAACAGATTTTAGCTTTCCAATTTTACTTTTCGTTTTCTTTTCTTAAATATCTGATGTACCCATTTATAATTTGAATACACCTGGTTGTTTTAATTCGGATTTCACCCAGAGTCTCCTCATTGATGTAACCCCATGATCTTGCTTCAAGGGAATGATCCAATATTTCAGCAACGGAACCACGGGTATTTAGTAAAAACTTTATATTCTCTTTATAATAATTTCTTCCCCAACCTTCAGCTATGTTAGCTGTCGTAGAACGGGAAGCTCTGAGGATCTGACTGTAAAGCTGAAACTTTTCAGATGCCGGCAATTTCCGGAGAATATTTTCTTTGACAAAAAGTTTTAATTCATTGCACCTCTGCCAACACTCCAGATCCTCAAAATTAGTTGTCATTTACTCTTCGTTAATTCAAAAATCGTTAAATCATCATTTCGTAAAATTTGATCCATTTAGAAGATGTTTCCCGTTTTTCATCTCCGATTCCCGTTTCCCGATTCTCGATTCTTATTTCCAGTTTCCCGAATAACACAGCTAAAGCTTCTTATCACACCTATCTCCCAATACACCTTTTACATCATAGATCACCGTCTGACCATTTTTGAACTGATCGAGGTTGAGGTCAAGGAATTCTTTGTGAGCAACCGTAAGCACAACGGCTTCAAATTTCTGATTAGGTAGTTCCCTTTTAGTTGTAAGGCCGTATTCATGTTGTACTTCCTCAGAGTCGGCTAATGGATCATAGATAGTCACATTCGTTCCGTATTCCTTTAAGTTTTTAATAACATCAACAACTTTTGTATTCCGAACGTCAGGGCAATTTTCTTTGAAGGTTATACCCATCACCAGAATATTTGCACCCTTAACTTTCTGATCATTCTGAAGCATTAGCTTGACCACCTCAGAAGCCACATATTGCCCCATGGAATCGTTCATACGCCTACCGGCAAGGATGATCTCTGGATGATAACCTATCTCCTGCGCTTTTTGAGCCAGGTAATACGGATCGACACCAATACAATGTCCGCCGACAAGCCCTGGTCTAAAAGGCAGGAAATTCCATTTTGTTCCTGCGGCTTCCAGAACCGCCTGGGTATCAATATTCATCATGTTGAAGATCTTTGCCAGTTCATTTACGAAAGCAATGTTTATATCACGCTGAGAATTCTCAATGACCTTGGCGGCTTCGGCTACTTTAATGGTAGGTGCAAGATGAGTTCCGGCTGTGATGACAGAGGCATATAACTCATCCACTTTTTTTCCTATTTCAGGAGTTGAACCTGCAGTGACTTTAAGAATTTTTTCAACTGTGTGTTCTTTATCTCCCGGATTTATCCTTTCAGGGGAATATCCTACAAAAAAATCTTCATTATATTTTAATCCACTAACGCGCTCAAGTACCGGCACACATTCATCTTCAGTAGCTCCAGGAAATACGGTGGATTCATAAATTACAACATCACCTTTTTTTAATACTTTCCCAACAGATTCGCTGCTCTTGTACAAAGGTGTAAGATCTGGGCGGTTATTTTTATCTACCGGAGTAGGAACAGTAATAATGTAATAGCTACTGTTCCTGATATCTTCCAGTTCGGCAGTACAATAAAGACCTTTTTCACTGGAAGGCGACTCCACAAGTACCTCCTGCAAAATCTCATTCTCAACTTCTAAAGTAGTGTCTTTACCCTGTCTCAGCTCCTCAACACGGCGTTTATTAATATCAAATCCTACTACAGGATATTTTGATGCGAACAATCTTGCTAAAGGCAAACCAACGTAACCAAGACCTACAACTGCTATTCTGTTCTTATCCATTTTTTTAATTACAAATTTTTATAATACCACTCCACCGCTTCTTTTAATCCTGCTTCTATTTTATATTTTGGATCGTAACCCAACAAAGTTTTGGCTTTATCTGTAGAAGCTAAAGAGTGCGGAATATCCCCCGCCCGGTTTGGGCCATGCTTTACTTCCACCTCAGAGATCTCCGGATCATATTCCGCAAGATATTGTTTAAGCAACTGGGCTAATTCCTTCAGGTTGGTCCTGTCGCCTACTGCAGTGTTATAAACCTGATTTAGCGCCTCCTTGTTACTTGTAGTCAAAGCAAGCAGGTTCATCTGGATAACGTTATCTATGTACGTGAAATCCCTTGAATATGTGCCATCGCCATTGATGACCGGACTCTCATGGTTCATAAATTGAATTACAAACTTCGGGATCACCGCCGCATAAGCACCATGTGGGTCCTGTTTCCTCCCAAAGACATTAAAATACCTTAACCCTATGGTATCAATACCATAGGTAGAATGGAAAATATCGGCGTAAAGTTCATTTACATATTTGGTAATGGCATAAGGTGACAAGGGTTTCCCTATTTTATCTTCTATCTTCGGAAGGGCTTCCGAATCACCATAAGTAGAAGAACTGGCCGCATAAACAAAACGTTTCACCCCGGCATCCCGAGAAGCCACAAGCATGTTTAAAAAACCTGATATATTTACCTCATTACTAGTAATTGGATCATTTATAGATCTTGGAACAGATCCTAATGCCGCTTCATGCAAAACAAAATCTACCCCTGCGACAGCTTTTTTACAGTCTTCCAGGTTTCTAATATCCCCTTCGATCAAAGTGAAGTTTTCATGATTTTGAAACGCTGCAAGGTTTTCCTTTTTTCCTGTGGCGAAATTATCAAGACAAACCACCTCAGCCTTAAGGTCTAAAAGGGCTTCACATAAATTGGAGCCAATGAATCCTGCCCCACCTGTAACTAATACTTTTGAAGAACTGAGCAATTCAAATTGTTTGCTGTTCATTAATTGAAATTTGGATTGGTTTAAATTTTACCCGCCAAAGGTAAAATTTTCGAAGAAGCTAATTACTAATTTCCTCTTAAAGAAGCTCCTTTTTTTACAAATTGTGTAGATTCATAATGAACAACTTCTGTATCTATAATGATCTTTTCTTTTGGCCCGGTATTTTTTCTATTTATCCTGCTAATAAGAACATCCATAGCTTTTTCACCGATTTTGTCTGGAGATTGGTCCACAAAACTAACCGAGGGCGTAAGATATTTTGCAAGTCCTCCCCTGATAAAGCCAATAATCTTAACATCTTCAGGGATTCTGAGACCATTTTCATAGGCTAACCTGTAAGTAAGCATGGTGCTGTCAAAATCGCTGCACAAAACGGCTTCAACCTTATCCTCTAAAAGCATCTTCAGGGTTTTTTCCCTCAGGCTTTCCAGTTTAGCCGAATTTGCCAGGTAAAAGGTATCATCTTCCCTCAGCGCTTCCTTATAGCCTTCTATCCGGGCTTTTCCTACCCCCATATGATGAATGGAAGTGGCAATCCCAATTCTTTTCAATCCTTTATTCTGAAGGTCTCGTGTGGCATCATAAAACACTTTCCTGTCATCTATCCCCACCTTATCAACCGGCATATCAAAATCTATACGATCGTAAAGCACAACAGGAATATCATACTGAATAATGCTTCTAATGTGTTCAAAATCTTTCTTCCGCTGGGTTTCTTCGGCTATGGCGATTAAAACCCCATCAACAAAACCTGCAGTGAGCATTTCGGAAATCTGCTTTTCCCGCTCATGAGATTCATTCGAAATATAAGTAATTACCTGCAATCCCTCACGTTGTGCCCTAGCTTCCATACCCGACAACACCTTTGCGAAAAAAGAATTTGCTATATTTGGTATCAGGACTCCAATAGTTCCGCTTTTACTGCTCTTTAAATTTACAGCCGTAGGGTTGGGCCGGTATTTATGCAAAGCCGCAAGCTCCTTTACCCTCTCAATAGTTTTCGGACTAATTTCTGGGCTGTCATTTAAAGCCTTTGAAACTGTCGAGACTGAAACGTTCAGCAACTTGGCCAACTCCTTGAGGGTAATTCTTGTTTTCATCAAAAAAATATATAGGGGTTAGCTACAAATTTAATAAAGCCCGAGTAAATTCAATATTTTTTGTTTGAAACTTCTGAACTTTTTTATAATTTATTACAAAGTCATTTTAATATGCAGTTTTTTAAAAGTTATTGGTTCTATATCATAGCAGCCTTCATCACCATTTTTGGCCTTATTACGGGATGGTATTTCTTTTTCTTGCTGGTACTGCCTTTCGGGTTATTTAATTTCGGCGGGAAAGACCCCAGGAAGTAGCTGCGTTAAATTAATACTAATCCCGCGTGCTTACTTGCATACCCCAAATTTGCAGCGTAATTTAATCCTGAACCAAAATAAAACCAGTAATGAAACAAAAAGGAACACTTTCTCAAACCTTAAACATGCTTCGCACAGAAGAAGGCTATGAAGAAGATTTCAACCTTCTAGATGAAGAACTCAAATCTACTGAAGAAAGAGAAAAATTTCTTTCCCAAGACTTTGTTGTAGATGAAGTCTACCGGTTTGAAGGCCCTTCCAATCCCGGTGATGAAGCTACTCTTTATGCTATTACCACTTCTTCGGGAAGAAAAGGTGTTCTGCTTGACGGGTACAATTATTCTTCAGGCCAAATCTCTGAGGAACTACTTAAAAAACTGGACCTCAAGAGCAACCGGCCAACTTCAGAATAGGCTTCGATTTACCGCATAATTATTGTATATTTGTATACTAAATAACAAAACCATAAATAAAAACTATGAGCTACTTAGGTTTAGACGCCAAAGAAACGTCAAATACAGTTCAGGAACTTAATGTTCTTTTAGCCGATTATCATCTATACTATCAAAAACTTCGCAACTATCACTGGAATGTAATAGGAAAGAATTTCTTTGATCTTCACGAGAAATTTGAAGAGCTGTATGACGATGCTAAAATTAAAATTGATGAGATTGCCGAGCGTATCCTCACCTTGAGGTACCAGCCTACAAGCAATTTAAGCGAATACCTTAAAATTTCTAACCTCGAAGAATCAAAATCAGATCTTTCAGATTTACAGATGATCGAAAATCTTCTTAAAGACCACGGTACTATCCTGAAGCAAATGCGCAAGGTAGTTGAAGTGGCCGAAAAAGGAGGAGATGAAGGCACCATTGACCTTATAGGTGCTTACATCAGGGAACTGGAAAAAACCAGCTGGATGTTGGATGCCTGGAAAATGAAAACAGCCGAACAACATAAGCCGGTATAACACTTAATGTCGCAAGAAGAATTTGACATACAAAATTCCGTAGAAGGAATTTGGACGAAATTAGGCGAATGGCTGGATTCCATAATCCTGGGTTTGCCTAATTTCATTTTGGCCGTTCTGGTCTTCATCCTTTTTGTTTTAGCTGCCAAATACCTGGGAAAACTGCTCGATAAGCTCCTCAGGTTTAAAGTAAGGCAGGCCTCCATTCGTGAAATCACCATCAAGATCCTCAAGGTAGTAGTCATTGCCATAGGGTTCTTTGTGGCTCTTGGCCTGCTCAACCTCAACACCGTACTCACATCTGTACTGGCCGGTGCCGGGGTGGTGGGGCTTGCTGTGGGTCTCGCCCTGCAGGGCACCCTAAACAACACCTTTTCGGGGATCCTGCTGAGTTTCCTTCCCGAATTACAAATTGGGGACTGGATCGAAAACAACGGCTATGCCGGAAGGGTCGTGGAAATCAACCTGAGAAGTATCGTCATCAGGGAAGCCGATAATAATTACGTGGTAATTCCAAACTCCCAGGTAATTGATGCCCCTTTCAAAAACTTTTCCCGCACATCGCGCTCAAGGATCACAGTAAGCTGCGGAGTAGCCTACAATTCTGATCTTGAACTCGTAAAAACCATCACCGTTAACACCATTTCAGAACTTTTTCGTCAAAAAAAGGGCGAAGAAGTAGAATTCATGTATAACGAGTTTGGAGATAGTTCCATCAACTTTGTGGTGAGGTTCTGGAGCGATGCCACCAACAACAGGGACATACTTTTTGCCCGAAGCACTGCCATCATGGCCATTAAAAAGACTTACGACGAGCATGACGTCAATATTCCTTTCCCAATTCGCACGCTTGAATTCAACAACAAACTCAATATACAAAAGCCGTCTGCAGAAGGGGAACTATAACCCCACTTAAAAGCCCTTATCCATATCCCTCTACCAGTACTGAATAATTTTATTTCTGCTGAAGATCGTTTCCTGCTGACTTCTCAAAAATGGCAAAAAACCGGAGCATTTTTCACCTTCTTTAAAAAAGCCATCATTTTTACTGAAACTTGCTCTAAAAGACACTGAAATCCCTCTCTTTAAACCGTTTTATCCAGGTTTTGAACTCAGCAGGCAGGAATTTTATCATTTCCTGCCGGAAAATTCTCATTTGAAGATATTTTTAAAGCTGAAAAGCAGTTTTTGAGAGGGCAATCATCTTATTTCCTTTCAGAAAAGGTTAAATCAGGGTCTTTTCATTCTTCTGAAAGGGCATTTGAAAACGGCATTTTTAGAACATCAAAAAAACTGCCTTAAAAGCCGTTTTTGAATCCTTTTGAAGAAGCGCGATTTAATTATTCACTTCCGGTTTAACAGAAGTTATCGCACGACTTCAGAGGGAATTCTGAACAACTTTTAAGACAGCTTTGAAATATTTTCCGAAGAAATTAGGTTAAAAACTCACTCCCAAACTAAAACTGAAGCGGAGTTTCTCACCGCCTGAAAAAAGGTTGAGTTTCGCCGAAACAGCCTCGGCCCCGGTTATCCATAATCCGCCGCCATAGCTGTCATGCCACAGGTTACTGTCTTCGCCGTCAAGCCAGACCCTACCCACGTCATAACCGGCAAATACACCAATCTGGAACGGCACGAACGAAGTTTTGAACTCATCAAAACTGTACCGTAGATCATTGCCCCAAACAAAAGCACTTTCTCCAGAGAAACGTTCTTCCCTGAAACCTCTAAGGCTTTCGGCACCCCCAAGAGTCGCAGCCTGGTAGAACTCGAAATCGTCTTCCCAAAGCACTTCGGCATTCACCCGGGAATTGATCACCCACTTGTCATTTCGCGTTACCGCCTTGTAGAACTCGAGATATGGACGAACAAAACCGTAGAGGTTATCGGTTTCGCCGGTATTAATCTTTCCGCCGCCAACAAATTCAAATTTCATCCCGTTGGTTGGGTTGAGCACATCATCATAGCTTTCATACCTAAAAAGCCCTTCTAAGCCGGCAAAATACTGGCGGTCAAAAAAGTTGGTTTCCTTCATGTATTCCCCTGAAAGAAAACGCCCACTGGTCTCCTCAATTTGTACGCCTTCAAAAGATGCGGTTAACTGGTAGAAACGACCAAAAGGGGTGTTTTTGACAATTCCGGCATCCCCGCCTATCCTGCTAATGCGCACCCGGTTAAAATCTTTACCCAGTTCTTCTTCATAATTTTTGGTCTCATTACCCATTCCGAAGAAATTTCGGGTGTAACTGGGATTTGTAAAATGGGCTTTCAGAAGAAAGTTATAGTCTCCAAAAATATTGGCGAATTCGCCGCGGTACCTCAAATCAAAACTTTCAGTAGCAAAATAATACCCGGCCCTAAACCTGTGCTGAGCGGTAAAAGGGTTTCTTCGGAAACCATATTTGGTAAAGGAGGTGCTCACGCCCACCTGGAAGCCGTCATCGGGATTATAACCCACTGCCGGAAGTATGGAACTTGAGGTATAGATCTTGCGATCTTTATCAAAAACATTCACCTCGTAGTTATCTGTGAAAGTAATATCTGCACCGTCGTTGACCTCAACGGTGTTGGGCAGGGATTCATGATCATAAACCTTCACTTTTTTGCCATTTTTGATCCTGTAGATGTCATTGTTCTGCCCCCCAATGATCCTCACCAGAATTTTAGCGGGAGCTTCCCCAAAGACTTCAAAAATATCGTCATCATCGAGGCCGTACACCCATAATTCGCCGGTCACAGCAGGATCGTACTCCCTATTGCTCACCACATCGGCCTTTTCACCATCCTTTATTCTGTAAACGCTCACTCGGGTCTTGCCTTCGGGAAGACGTTCAATTTCAATATGATCATCTTTATCGGTAGCAGTGATCATGGCAAATTTGGCAAAGTAGTTATAGTACCTTTCAGCAATGTCAACTATATTATTTCTTCGAGCCTTCAGATTTCTTATAATTCGCTGAGTTGCTTCTCCCCGGGTTTCTTCCGGAAGTTCTGCAAAGGCCTCTTCAATAACTTCATCTGTGATTTGCTCCTGCAGGTACCTGGCCTGCCGCAACCATTCTTCTTTTGAAGAATTTTGAATGAGGCTCCTGTCCAGCCCCACGGCAGCCGAGTTAAACCACTCGATGTTGCTGATATCCTCATCATAAACCGCAAATTGATTGGCAAATCCGGTTAAGCCTCTTAAGGTGTTAAAGAAAGCGCCATCAAAATTGGAAAATACCTGATCTCTGTCTCGGGGAATGGGCTTAAAAAGGTGGTTTCCTGCTTCATCCTCAATTTCGGCCCATCTCCATTGGTCTTCATGCCTGTCCCAATCGCCCACCAGCATGTCAAAAATCCTTGCCCTTATATAAGCTGCCTCGTCAAGACTGTATTTTTCATCACGGCGAAGTCGCTCAAATACACCTGATGTACTTTCAATATCATGGTTTGGACTGCCAAAAGATTCATATCCAACCCAGCCTTCTTCGGGCCGCTCCACGATCATGTAAAGTTCATCTCCATATTCACTGTTGAAATCTCCCAAAGCTTTTTGCTTCGGAACATAAAATACCTGCGGATTTGTATGGAAAATCCCGGCAGCTTCAGACAGTTTCGGAATTGCCAGAAAGGCATAAGGATGTGCCGAAGTATAAAAATCCCTAATAACATCTTCGGCAAGGGTATTCTCAAATTTGGTTTCTACAGGCGTGTCTTTGTAGGCCACGGTTTGAATGAACTGCACGGCACTCTTCTCGAGCGCCCTAAGGTTATAATCCCTCCCCTGCGAATCTTTTAACCGGAGAGAGCGAGTTTGGTGCCCTCCCCCGGCCCGCTCTACGGTGAGCCCACCGTACAAAGTATCGAGAATGGCCACGGGAACTTCTACCGGTGTTCCATACAGATCTCTGTACCTGTCTCCCCAAATGCTTTCGTAGGTGGTAGACACCAAGGTATCGGCAGGCTCATAGACTGAGGCGCGTACCCTTTGCGGGAAAGACGTTGAAAGGGTATCGGTATTAAATGGCTGTGGCGCAGCAATGACTTCTTTTTGATACAGCAATTTTGGTTTTTTATTTTCACTGCCGTACATACTTACCCAGGAAGAGCCATCTTTAAAAATGTCAAGCGTGGCAAACCCCTGGCCCGAATAAGCAAATAAGCCGTCGCTCCCCAGCCCCACATAAGAAGCCTTGGATGCCGACCCGGAGACTATCTGCTTAATCTCATCGTGTTCAATGTACTGTACCGAATGATCGTGCCCCGAAACAAATACGACATTCCCCCAGCGGGAAGCAATAGTTTCTATGCGTTTTCTCATTCCCTTATAGCGTTCATTCTGAAGATCGGTACTGGTTACACCTCCTGTTGTTCTAATGAAGTTGGCCAAAGTACCAAGAATAGGCAGCGGTAGTTTGCGCTGGGTAGGATAAAGGTGGTCTGTAAGGCTGAAGTTTCCGCCGTGCAATCCGTTGGTATATAATGGATGGTGAATTGCAAAGACCACAGTCTTGGTCTGGTTCTTTTTTAACTCGCTGTCAATTTCCTGGAAAAAGGCTTCTCTGGTCTTTATTTCATCACAGTCGTCGTTAATTTTGGGGTGCTCATCCCAGTCTTCGAGAAACCACTGAGAGTCGGCCACCAAAAGCTGAATACTATCTGTGACCTCAATAGAAGTCAATCCGCAACCGGCTTCAGGAAGAAAGACGTCGTCTCTTTCGAGTTTTTCCCGAAGGTAATCTGCCTGGCGTTCCAACCCTGTTAATCCCTGGGCATACCAGTCGTGGTTTCCCGGGACGAAGAACAGGTTTCCGTCGTAATTCTCTACTGCATCTATCTGGGCATCCAGGCGGTATTCCATAAGTTCCCTCTCGGGGTGGTCTTCAGAAACAAGACCTGCAGGGTATACATTATCACCAAGGAAAATAGTGTAATTACCCACCTGTTTTACTGAGTCTATATAAGTCTTGAACGCAAGAAGGGCTTCGGAAGAGCCTCCCGGAGGAGAATATCCTCCGTCTCCCAGTAGATAAAATGATTTTTCAATTTCTTTTTCTGTGGGATAACCAAAATCTTCTGAAGGTTCATCCTTGGCAAAATAAAGCTGATTAAGGTGTGGTGCACAGCCTGTGATTACAATAAACAGTGCCAGTGTTAGAAATATGTTATTTTTTCTCATACAAAATTATTGGGGGGATTTTTTTGTAATTTGGTGAAAACCTAACCACAATTGAATGACAACTCTTACCGGTAAAGCTGAAAATTTCGTACAGGATCTATTCAGTAAAAAACTACCTAATACATTCATTTATCATAACTTTAAACACACTCAGAGGGTAGTTAAAAGTACTAAAGAATTAATTGAAAAATCTCAAATTGATGTTAAACAGGAGGAGCCCTTACTTCTGGCTGCGTGGTTACATGACACGGGTTATACCCGTAAATATGCCGGCCACGAAGAAGAAAGTGTAAAAATAGCCGAGACCTGGCTGCAGGAGCAGCATGCCGGCCAGCAGCTTATCGATGCTGTCTCCAGGCTCATTCTTGCTACACGCATGCATGCCGAACCTAAAGACCTTTCTGAAAAGATCATCAAGGATGCCGACACCTCTCATTTAGCCAAAGATTATTTTGAAGAGACCAGCGAATTTCTTCGCCAGGAACTTAAACTTCAAAAGATAAAGAACTTTACACACCAGGAATGGATTGAAAAGAACATTGAACTTTTTACAGAGCGGCACGAATATTATACACCCTACGCCCGGGAAAACTGGAAGGAGCAAAAGGATAAAAACCTGTATAACCTGCTCAATAAAGAAAGAAAAGCAAAAAAGAAATTAGCCAAAGAAGAAGCCAAGGCGCGCCTGAAAGTAAAATATAAGGATAAAAGTCCCGACAGGGGGATTCAAACCCTCTTTAGGGTTACCATGCGCAATCACCTAAAGTTAAGTGATATAGCCGATGCTAAGGCAAACATCCTGCTTTCGGTTAATGCCATAATCATTTCACTGGCCATTGCCAACTTCATCCCAGATCTTGGAACCCCAACAACTGCCAGCCCCGCGGTTATGATACCAATTTTTATATTGATGATCTTTAGCGTGGCATCCATCATTGGGGCCATTATGTCTACACGCCCAAACGTTACCTCTGGTGAATTTACTCGGGAGCAAATCAAAAACGGTGAAGTAAACGTGCTGTTCTTCGGAAATTTTCACCGCATGCCTTACGAGCAGTTTGAATGGGCCATGCATGAGATTCTCGAAAATCAAAGTGATGTGTACGAATCTCTCATGAAAGACCTTTACATGCTGGGAGTGGTACTAAACCGGAAGTATTATTTATTGAGAATTACCTACACCATTTTTATGGTAGGCATCATTCTTTCGGTCCTCAGTTTTATCGCCACTTACTACTTTGCCTAGCACTTTTTCAAGGTCGTCATAAGTAAAAATCTGTTCTTCGTGTTGTTCATTTTCCAAATGGTACAGCACCTCGACTCTTATGGCTTTAAGCCCAATCACCCCCTGAACATCTTCAAGTTCCAGTTTCTCTACCTTGTCACCAAGGTATTTTTTTGATTGTAGATATTTAATGTAACGCATATACTCCCTTTCATCCTTCCTGTTGGAATAAACGATAGCAATTTTGCCCTTTTGGGTCACCCTCTCCTCAGTTCCTTTTACGTTTGCCTTGTCAATACGTTTTTTGATGATTTCATATCTTGCGTTATAGGTGCCGTCTACATCAAATTGTTTTTCATCCATCCTGTACCTTATAGACAGGGTGGTGTTGTAAACAAGGATGAGCGAGGCAGCTTCCAGCTTTAGCGGCATTCGTTCCTGGATCTGGTAAAAACGGTTTTCCATTTCACACATGGTCGTTAACTGCCACAAACGCAGATTAAAAAGATAGACCTGGTCAAAAGGTTTATTTTTTTTATTGGAGAGTGATGCCCCTATATAAATGTTGTGTTCAACACCATCTGTCTTGTACCTCTCGAAGTAATGCGGGTAGATCTCCTGGGCATCTACCTGTCGCCGGTCAATATATCGCGACATGGTACGGTTGATTTGCTGAACCGCTTCATCATAATTCTTTCGGTGATTATAAATTATACCTGTTTCAGAATTGATGTTCTTGCGGTATATTTTTACCTGCTCTTCTAAATGAGCCCCCTGCTTTTCAATATGGGCCATCACGGGGTTGATTTCCCTCTGAAGTAAATTGAATACCTTTTGTTCACTGGAGGTACTAAGGCTTCCGGCCAAATCGTCTTTAAATTCTTTTATGCGGAACTTTACCTGTTCATAGATATCAAGCTTTTCAATTTCTTCAGCTTCACATACAATGTTCTCTATGAGTTCAAGTTGATCTAGCAGATCTTTCTGAATAGCTTCATTTCGAGCTTCCGAAGAAGCCACTATATCTATCTCCCCGTATAAAGGATATACATCCTCAAAAGTGATATCTTTAAAGGAAGCAAGGCCATCCTCGTCCAGGTCTTTTATGAATTTGCGCGCCTCCTTCTCAAAAACCCATAACACACTGGGGTGAATAGAGGTACATTCACTTTGTATAACGGCCTTTACCCGGTTCTCGAATTCAGATTTGCTGCGCTCTACTGCTGTTACTATATACGGCAGGATATCTTCCAGTTTTGTGGCATTGATGCTGTTGAGCTCATTCTTTTCAAAAGAAACCAGCTCCATGAGCCCAAGCAAAATGTTGTTCTTGGCAATAGGTGCAATTATGGCACTTTTGACACCTGCATCGACAAAAGATTTTATAAGCACATTTTCTGAAGCCTTATCGGCATACCTGCTAATATTGGGAATGCTGTAGTAATGCTGCTCTTCCACCAGGCTCCTGTACGCCTCCTCCCCAAGCACCTTCTTGCAGTTGAGTATTTTTTTCTTCTGAAGCAAAAAACTGGGGGAACGATTTCCTATCATTCGCTCAAAAGTGGAGTCCTGCTCATTGTACATGGTAAATCCTACCCTAAGGTTAGGGATTTTGTAAATAGATTTAAAGATCTCTTCAAACTTTTCCATCTCTTCCTTGCCCGAAGTATTCCGCTGCAATAAGGTGGTTTTGAGATCTGAAATTGCATCGTCTACGGTAACATCGGTAAGGGTAATGATTGTAAATCCTTTAAAAATCCAGCTGTTGAGTGGGAATTTTTCTTTCCAGAGCTTTACATTTTCAATATTCTGGATCAATTCATCAACATCTTCTTTGTTGATTTCCTTTGCATTTTTTCCCGGCTCCAGCTCCATAAAATGCGAATCCAGCTCAATTCTATAGTGCCTTAAAATGCCATTTTTGTCGGGTATATCGTAATAAAATGGCCTGGAAAAATCAATATCGTACCCATAATACCAGTTTAAAATCAGGATACAGGCATAGATGTAGTCAAGGTCTTCATTGAGGTTCCTCATATTAAGCCTGAAGTCTTCTCCTGCCCCTGCCAGTATTTTCCGAAACTTCTGCGTAGAATTGAAAACCAGGTTATGAAAAGGTACCGAAATGGCCTTGATCTGGGTTTCAGACAGGATTTCAGGAAAAAGGTCTTTTAATAAAATGCGGATAGGATCTTTGTAGCGATTGAGATCTTCAGAATTTACAATACCTTCTTCCAGTGCCGGAAAAGTCGATATATATTCGAGCATATTCTCCAGGTAATTTTTGGAAATGCTACTCGACTCATTTTTTAGCTGGTGGCGGTATTCTTCTATGATCTTATGGAAACTGATCTTTATTTCCAGTGGAAACTCCTTCTGATTCTTCATGTTTTAAAATTAACCGATTTTGCATCCTGCCTTGAGGCACGGGCTCATATTAACATTAATTTATCTATTTGTCCCGTTTCTCTCCCCTTTCTTCCTTATTTTTGTCCAAAATGTAACAAATTATGCGTAAATTTTTATTAGGCGGTTTTGTAATCTTCATGGCTGCTTGTGCAGGTGATAACGAAGGATACCGAATTAGCGGAACAGTTCAAAATGCTCAAGACGGGCAAAAGCTTATTGTTTCTGAATTGAACGACAGCAACACCCAGGTAGTGCATATAGACACCGTAGAAATTAAAGAGGAAAAGTTTGAACTTGATTTACCCGAAAAAGACCAGCCTACCATTAGCTTCCTTAGCCTCGAAGGTACTCGTGGCAATGTGGTCTACATAGCAAACAATAGCCCTGTTGAATTCACGGTTTACCCAGATAGTATTTATTCTTCAGAAATAACCGGGGGAAAAGATAATGAAGTGCTCTCTGAATATCTTGCAAGTGTGAAAGATGTAAGCCAGAAAATGGGAAAAAACCGAAATGACCTTCGCGAGGCCATGATGAAAAAGGATTCAGCTTCACTGCAAAACCTTCAGGCATTCCAGGAACAATTATTTGAAGAGGACAAAAAGACAAAATCAAGTCTGGTTGAATCGAATCCCAATTCTATTGTTTCTGTAATGATACTTCAGGATATGCTGAATACTTCTGCGTATTCCTCAGCCGAATTAAAAGCATTTTATGAGCAGTTAAGCCCCGAAGTAAAGGAACTTCCGCTGGCCAAAATAGTAAAAACAAGGCTTGACAAGATGAGCAAGACTGCGGTAGGCAGCAAAGCACCCGAGTTTAGTGCGCCCACCCCCGAAGGAAATGAGCTCGCTCTTAGTGAAGCGCTTGGAAAAGTGACCCTTGTAGATTTTTGGGCTTCATGGTGTAAGCCCTGTAGAGTTGAGAACCCCAACATTGTGGAGGTCTACAAGAAATATCACGACCAGGGATTTAACATAATCCAGGTTTCCCTTGACCGCCCCGGCCAAAAAGACAAATGGATACAGGCTATTGAAGATGATAACCTGGGGGAATGGAATCACGTTTCAAACCTGATGTTCTGGCAGGATCCTGTTGCGGTTGATTATGGTATCCGTGCTATTCCTGCAGCATTTTTACTCGATGAAAAGGGAAACATCATTGCCAAAAATCTAAGAGGTGAAGCCCTGGGAGCAAAGGTGGAAGAAGTTCTGAATGGTTCTTCAGCAAATTAGTACCTGACAAATAATTATAAAAAGAGGGAACCAAAAAATGGTTCCCTTTTTTTATTGATTTTTTTAAATTAATTTAGCTGAAAATCAACGTTTACCTTAACGGTCACTTCCATTTCACCCGGGGCAATGCTTTGCTGCCCAGAAGTATCTGCTTTCATTTCCATCATCCTGTAGACCGGCTGATAGTTGTCTGTTTGCATTTCATTGATATGAATTGCTTTTCCGGCCTTTTGCCCTAAAGCAGATGCGTATTCTTCAGCTTTCATTTTGGCATCCAAAACTGCCTTTTTTCGGGCTTCAGACTGTAACTGGTCTTTTTTGGAGGTCATGAATTCAATGCCGTCAATCCTGTTAAGTCCTGAATCTAATAAACCCGACATGATCTTTTCATAAGCCTTCAGGTTGGTCAATTCAATAGAAATTGCCTGGTTTGCAGAGTACATGGTATCTTGCGTGTTGTAGTTGACCTCCTTGTTGAGCCTGATGTATTCAGTTTGAATATGTTTTGACACCACCCCCTGGGATTTCAGATATTTAATGACCTGATCTACAACTTTATCATTTTTACGCTTCACTTCAGCAGCCGTTTTCCCGGTATGTTCAATCCTCGATTTGATAAGGACCTTATCGGGTACAACATTTACGGTTCCGGTACCTAATACGGAAATGGATGGAAAAGGCTGGTCTTGTGCGAAGCCTACAGAGTAGCCAAAAATGGCAATTAAAAGGAGAAACTTTTTCATAATTTTCACGGTTTTAGAACGGGTTTTCAAATTCAGTGCCAATGTCAGAATTTCCCCGATTTTTGTAGGAAAAATAACAGAACAATGGGAATTGCAAGCAAGATCACCATAAACAGGCTGGTCACGAACAGTTGCGGCACCAGTAATAAGGTTAAAATATAACCTCCCACAGCTCCACCAAAGTGTGCGTCATGCCCAATGTTTCCAATCCGGTTTTTCATTCCGTAGATTGAGTAAAGCATGTATCCAATCCCAAAAACATAGGCCGGAATGGGAATTGGGATAAAAAACATGTAAAGGCTCATATCCGGGTACAGGAGAATGGCAGCATAAATGATCCCCGAAACAGCCCCACTGGCCCCTACCGCGTTGTATTGATATTCGTCTTTATGAAAATAGTAAGACAACAGGTTGCCAAGTAAAAGACTTGCAAGATAGATCAATAAGAAGCTGACACTTCCCAGAGAGCCAATCACAACATCGGCAAAAAAGAAAAGGGTGAGCATATTCAAAAAAAGATGGGCAGTATCTACATGCAGAAAGCCCGAAGTAAGCACCCTTATCTTCTCCCCCCGTTTTACGGCTGCCGAGTTGAACTTGTACTTTTCAAAAAAAGACTGGTCGTTAAAACCTTTATAAGAAAAAATTATGTTTACTGCTATGACTACGAGTGTAACCAGGTCGAAATCTCCCATTAATGCAAAAATTTAGTTCCAAATATACCATATATTTGCCTAAATGACTTTTGCATGCAGTGTTTAGTTTTCTGGCTGGCCTACCCGTTTTTATGGCTTATTTCCATCCTCCCTTTCAGGCTCTTCTACCTCTTTTCTGATGTTGTATTTTTTATTGTGTACTACATCGCCAGATACAGAAGAAAAACTGTAAGTGAAAATCTACGGCTGGTATTTCCCGAAAAATCTGAAGCTGAAATTAAAAAGATCAGGAAACAGTTTTTCCACCACATGGTTGACATGTTTTTGGAAATGATAAAAAGCCTATCTATTACAGACGAAGAGCTGAAAAAGCGGTTTTCTTTTACTAATCCTGAAGAGATTGAGAAAATAAATAAAATGGATAAAAGCATACTCCTGGCCTGCGGACATTACGCCAGCTATGAGTGGATGACGGCTCTTGAACTCTACGGCCTTGAGCATAAGAGTTTCGGAGTGTACAAAAAAATAAAGAATCGCTATTTTGACCAGCTTATCAAAGACATTAGGGGTCGCTACAGCACTGTGCTAATTCCTTCGAGTAAGGCGACCAAGACCATTACCGACAATGAACAAAATGGAATACGCGGAATATATGGCATGATTGCCGATCAATCTCCCAAACTGGGGCGTGCCAGGGCATGGGTCAATTTCATGGGGATTAACGCCCCGGCTTTTATGGGACTTGAAAAATTATCGCGCTCCCTGGATATGGCCGTGGTCTACCTTCATGTGGAAAAAATTAAAAGAGGCTACTACGTAGCCTCCTTTAAAACCATTTCATACACCCCGGTCCAGGAACCCGAGTATTTTATTACCCGTACCTACTTCAACCACCTGGAAGAACAAATAAGACGGGAACCCCGTTATTACCTCTGGACCCATAAAAGGTGGAAACACCGCAATGCCCCCATCCCCCATGATGCCGTGGTGATTAAAGATTAGCGATCTTCTTTATTTCAGCAATCATTGCTTCGGCCACTTCATCTGCCTGCTGCTGACTTTTAGCTTCAGTATAAATCCTGATGATGGGCTCTGTATTCGATTTTCTCAGGTGCACCCAATGTTCAGCAAAATCTATTTTAACACCATCTACAGTGCTCACCTGTTCTCCCGAATATTTTTTCGCCACCAGCTTCAAAATATTATCTACATCAAGCTGAGGGGTGAGTTCGATTTTATTTTTACTCATAAAATAAGCAGGATAGGTCTTCCGGAGTTCAGAAACCTTCATTTTCTTTTCGGCCAAAAAGCTTAGAAAAAGCCCCACTCCTACCAGGCTATCCCTTCCGTAGTGCAATTCGGGATAAATGATTCCGCCATTACCCTCACCGCCAATCACGGCATTGTTCTGCTTCATCAGCTCAACCACGTTTACTTCCCCCACGGCACTTGCTGCATAAGTAGCCCCATGTTTTTGGGTCACATCGCGCAGGGCACGCGAAGAAGAAAGGTTACTCACAGTATTTCCGGGGGTTTTACCCAGCACATAATCTGCACAGGCCACCAGAGTGTATTCTTCTCCAAACATTTCGCCTTCTTCGGTGATAAATGCAAGCCTGTCAACATCAGGATCTACCACAATTCCCAGGTCTGCCTTTCTGCTTTTAACAAGTTCGCAGATTTCAGAAAGGTGTTCTTTCAAAGGTTCAGGGTTGTGCGGAAAATCACCTGTGGGTTCGCAGTAGAGCTCCACCACTTCTACACCCAACCTCTTCAAAAGTTTGGGAATGGCAATGCCCCCCGTAGAATTCACCCCGTCAACGGCAACTGTAAAGCCTGCTTCAGCAATTTTCCTGGCATCAACCAATGGCAGCATCACCACTTCTTCAATATGAGTATCTATGTAATGATCTACTTTTGTCACTTTTCCAAGGTCATCGACAGCTGCAAAAGAAAAATCGGCTTTTTCAGCAATTTCAAGGATCTCTGCACCGTCATCTCCACTTAAAAATTCGCCTTTTTCATTTAGCAGTTTTAAAGCATTCCATTGTTTTGGGTTGTGACTGGCGGTAAGGATAATTCCGCCTTCGGCTTTCTCCATAGGAACTGCAACTTCTACCGTGGGGGTGGTAGAAAGATCAAGATCAATCACATTAATTCCCAGCCCGGTAAGTGTGTTCATTACAAGTTGCTGGATCATATGCCCCGAAATCCTTGCATCGCGGCCCACTACCACATTGATCTTTTTATCTTCATGGCGCTGTTTAAGCCAGCTGCCATATGCAGCGGCAAATTTCACAGCATCAATTGGGGTAAGGTTTTCTGAAGGTTTCCCCCCAATGGTACCCCTAATTCCTGAAATAGATTTTATTAATGTCATACGTTAATTTTCAAAAGTGTTGTCAAAAATGGCATTTTTGGAACCTCTTTTTCTGCGGAAATTCTAAAAAAGCTGTACAAAGATACTCTCCTTCTGAAGCCTTCCCAAACCTTAACAAAATTTAAACATCCAGATTAAGTACCTTAGCACAAATGAACTTTCTTGCCCATATATACCTCTCGGGAGATAATGACGATATTTGCCTGGGAAATTTTATCGCCGATTCCATAAAAGGAAAAAAGTACCTGGAGTTTCCTTCCGAAGTTCAAAAAGGGGTCCTTCTTCACCGGGCGATTGACTCCTACACCGATTCTCACCCCATAGTGAGGAAAAGCACCGCTAAATTGCATAAAAATTACAGTCACTACAGCGGGGTTATTGTAGATATTTTTTACGATCACTTCCTCGCTTCCCGCTGGGAAGATTACAGTGAAGTTCCGCTTGAAAATTTTGTGGCAGATTTCTATAAGCTCCTCAAGCAGAGATTTGAGGTATTACCCGCCCCCATTCAAAACTTCCTGCCTTACATGGTTTCTGAAAACTGGCTTTTAAGCTATGCGAGCATTGAAGGAATTGCCCGAATTCTCTATCAAATGAACCTAAGGACAAAAAACATTGTGCGAATGGATCGCGCCGTGAATGAATTGAAGGAATATTACGAAGAATTTTCGGAAGAGTTTACAGCATTTTTCCCACAACTTCAGGAATACTCCCATCAGCAGGTTTCTTCTCTGTAGCACCTCAAAAATGGCATTTTTGAGCAGGCTTTAATAAACGCGTGACTGGCTGAATTCTTTTAGAAAGATAGAGTTACAAAAAGGTCGTTTTTAGATCCTCTCAGGATATTATAGAAGCGATTAAGTCTGGACCAAAAAAAGAAGAGGCCGCCTTTACAGGCAGCCTCTGCTTAATCTGGTTTAAAAATCAGTAACTCTAAAGACTGTAACCCAGGCTTTGAAGTGCTGAAACAATTAGACCTTCATAGTATGCCGGAGAATCTCCGGGGTTTACATCATAAACATAGCCAATTTCGGATTTATCAGAAAGGCCGTAGGCTCCTGCGTAATTTCCGTCTCCATTTTCAACATAGGAAACGAATTTCGCAAAATTCTCTGCATCAGGTGAATTTGGTGTTGCTACCTGAAATATAATACCGTTATAGGAATTGGAGGGCCAGGTTGCCAATCTGCCTCTTAATGCGGTAATATCTGCATCGTAAGTCGCTGTACGTGTTGTATTTTGATCCCATGAGCTTACATAATCTGTATAGCTGTAAACTGCTTCATCCTGGAAAATTAAAGCAATTGAATTTCCGCTGGGAGATTCCCCCCTCAGGTTGAGAAAATGCATGGTTCGCTCACTAGGATCAGCTATTACCTGTACTTTTTCATCGAAAAGTGCATCATCATTGTTGTACAACCCAATTAGAGCAGCTCTAAGAAGGGTATTTCTCATTTCCTGCAGCGGATACAAAGTATTGTCCATTGATCCGGAAGAATCGAAATAGATGTAGATATTCGTATCGGCATTAATAACAGGAGTTGAATCACATCCTATTCTTATGTGGTGGTAAGCTGGCTCTTGTGCTGCCAATGCGGTGATACTCGCCTGTGTAATTTCAAAATCATAATAATCTTCTGCACCTGCAGTATAATCAAGGTCTTCATGATCTAAAACAGTAACTCTGGCGTAGTAAGTCTCATCTCCAAGATCGGGCAATGCAAAACACAGCACAGAAGCTGAAGGCCATTCCCCTTCCATAGTAATGGTATTAGTGTCATTGTTTAACTCAATTTCCTGAGTCATCGCTTCATCAGTATACACATCAATATTGAAGTAAGCCGGATATTCCCTTCCGGTTTCATCATCACAATAATTAATGAACACACAATAGCTGTTTTCCACCTCAACTACATCAAAATCAAAGAAAGGATAGCCATACGCAGCTTCTTCCCTTGCATAGTAGCAAAGAACATCTACATCAATATAAGGTTTGGTCCCCGCTACAAGATTAACTTGTAATGGCAGGGCATCCCCTACTTCATCGGCAAATGCTCCTCCCTCACGTGGAGCTACCCATAATACCTGATCGTTGGAATCATATACTGCGAAATGTTGCAGGTAATAAGTTCCGGCAGGAAGCTCTAAATCTTCAGAATAGGTAGTTTCCCATGAGCCATTGTTGTTCACAAGATCCACTTCAAAGAGTTCGTAGGTCCCCGGTTCGGCATCTTCAGATGTTGTACCTCCCAAAATAACATAAGCAGGATCAACTCCATCTCTACACTCAGCTTCAGACTGCCTGTTTTGCTGATTAAAAGAATTCAGTAATGCTCCAAAAGTTAATTGTACTGTTTCAGGCTCATCTGATACAACTCCAGCTTCATCTTTACTACAGGATGTAAAAATCAATGCAAAAATTGCTACCCAGGCAATTGAAAGTTTAAGATTTTTCATAATAAATATTGGTTTATGGTTAATAAATAATTGCTTACTACTTATGACTTTTTGAGGGAGCAACTTTGCGCTGGAAAAAGTATACTCTTGGACTAAGGGGAAGGAGAGAATATTTTTTTCCAGGTTTCACTTTAAAAATCCAGATCATCTGGATCTCAAAATTCAATTTTTTAAATTAATGGGAGGAAAAATTACCTGGGGGAATGGCAACTAATGGTGTAAATATATAATTATTTGATTATCACTGAAATGGGGGTTAACCCTACTTTATGGTATATTTTCAGTTTAATTTTTTCACGGCTGCAGTTAAGGTTAAAAACTTTTAAGGAAGTGGAAATTTTCCACATCTTTTAAAATACATTGTAGACAAATTCTACAGTGCTCTTAAAGGCTTATTTTTAAAATGGTAATCTAAGTTCGGGGTACTGCCATAAAAAAACCCGGCCTTACAGCCGGGTTTATAAATATATGCATTATAATTTATGCTTTATAGTACCAGTATCCTCCTCTGGAAAATACTTCTTTCCACCCGTAAATTCTTGAATAGTAAAACCAGGTGTCATTCTTTCTAAGAAGATATACGCCGTAAACCGTATAGTATTCCCCATTAATATAAGTTTCTTCTGTAGTGCCGGTTGTAGTCTCTTTACCTGAAGTAGAACTATAAGGATACATATTGTTTATTCCGGTCTTATCGCCTGAAGACAGAGCAGATCTTTGCACATTATAAGTAGAACCACTTTTGGTAGTTATGGTAGGCTTTCCATTACTGGAAAATGAGTATGGACCATACATCATGATAGATCCAAAATCAAGAGCACTGGTAAACTCATCACCATCCATTCCCTGCTCAGCATAAGTCTGGAAATTATATTCCCTTCCGCTTTGAATGTTATCATAATGCACGGTGATATAACTATTCCTGTCTACACGGCTCTGCTCGTGCCAAAGGCCAACAGCATGGCCAATCTCGTGGATGGTATTCCCGGTAGAGCAAGCAGTAGACAAGGTTATATTTTGTCTTCCACCTATCATCCCCACGTAAGAGGAACAACCAGAACCGGTTACAAAATAAATATAGTTAGACTGGGATGTTCTCTCTACAAAATCAATATTAGTTTGAGATTCCCAGTGCTTTATTGCGTCGTAGACGCGGTATTTATTGTCTAAATTACTGTCTATAGCATAGTAAACAGTATTGTTGGGCCATCTGCCTGAAGTACGCCCAACACTTTTGGTTTCGGGAACAACTTCACCTTCCTCAAAAACCACTTTAACTTCCTGATGGCTTACTAATGAAGGGGGCAAAAGTATATCTCCTTCATAAATGTAATCCCCATTAAACTGCTCAACGGCAAATTTTTGACCTGCATAATACACATCTGTAGAAGCACCGGGATTGGGATTGGCAAATTCTGTCATGATCTCCTGAGTCTCATTAATATTCGAACTTTCAATGTTCTCTAATTCTTCAGGATTATCTTTACTACAGGAAACTAGGGAGGCTAAAGCTGGTAGTAACACAGCGAATTTTAAATTTTTCATAAGTAGGTATTCATAATTTTTAAGTCCTGCATGTTTGGGTTTTACAGAACAAATTGTTTTAACTGACTTTTTGATGACGTTCATTTTTAGTTAATTAAAAGCTTTTAAAAACAAAAAAGAATCTTAACATTCTTAATTGCGGTTTAACTTGTAATAACTATGCCAAAAATTTTTTTAGATATTTTTTAACTATGGCTTACGTCGGGACGAAGGGAGGGAATAAGCATATCTGTTTCGTGAATTTCTTTTTTTTAGTTAAACCTATGGAGATAAATAAATTATCACAAAATTAGAAATTAATATTTCCTTAAGAAGGTTTTAAGTGATTTTAACATGCTGCTGTTCAATAGCTTGGAACACTAAATACAGTAGGCCGAATTGAAGAAAATGCTAAAAGCTAAAAAAACATTTGTAAGGATTATGAAGAAAATTGAAAAGAACTTAAAGCCTGGAAGGATTTAAAGCAAATCTTGTATCGCTTGATACTATCAAAAATTTATAAGTAGCTAAAACAGCCTGTTAATATTAATGTTATTTCTTTTAAAATATATGCTGTAAAAATTCCAGAACTTTCAGCTTAAGTAAAAAAGCGATAGTCAAAAATGATATTTTTGACTATCGCTTTTTTATAAAATGTAGGGCAGCTTTCGCAGAACTGGTCATATAGGTAGTGTAATACCTCTTAAACTACCATCTAATGTTGAGAAAAGGCCATTATAAATTCTTTTGCCGCTTCGACAAACTGATAGCTATATCGAATTCTGAAATAATCCAGTAGTGCTCAACTTTTAAAACAGCCTTTATTGTTGTGGATATTAGGTCAATCCAGCAGGTTTATACTAAAGCAGTTAATGGTTTCTATTCTTACGTAGAATGGATAAGTATAGGTAAAACCATTGAAAGTGTTAGCAATAGCACCATTTTCTCCCTGAATATTGGCACAATAATTCTCCCAACAAGTGGGACTCATTGCCCCTCCACTAGACGGCCGCACCTCAATTGCATAAGCAGCAATACGGTCACTGTCATCAAAAGGTGTATCAAGAATTATTTGCACTTCACCACCTGACAAGGAAACATCAGCGGTTCCCAAAGCTGTAAGATCTTCAAAACCTAAATCGGCCAACAATTGCAAATCGGCATCGCTATTAATTTGAACCCAACCTTCGGTATCAGCCCCTTCAAGTAGGGTAAACTCGCAGTTAGAGGAGAGTTCATTTCTCAGGTTTAACCTACAACGCACATCTGTATCACAAGTTGGATCTCCAGGGTTGTTATTGTTATCACAGTTTATTCTTACATGATGATATGCAGGTATAAATATTTCCTGGGCTTCAATACTGGCCTGCGTAATTTCAAACTCAAATGTATCGGTAGCGTCTGCAGTGTAATCTAAATCGTCATGATTCAAAACGGTTACACGGGCGTAGAAAGTCCTGTCTTGAAGATCGGGAAGAGCAATACACAACACCGAAGCAGATGGCCAACCCCCTTCCATGGTTATGGTATTAGTATTATTGCTTAAGGGATATGGAGTTCCGTCATAAGAATCGGTCCATACTTCCATAGAGAAGTAAGCAGGATATTCTCTTCCTGTGGTATCATCACAATAATTTACAAACACACAATAGCTATTCTCTACCTCAACAACATCAAAATCAAAGAACGGATAACCATAAGCTTCTTCATTGCGGGAATAGAAACACAAGACATCTATACTAATGTAGGGTTTGGTTCCCGAAACAACTTCAATTTCATGTGGCAGAGGCTGGTCTACATATTCGGAAAAAGTTCCTTCTAATCTTGGTGCTACCCACAAAACATTATCACTGGTATCATAAACAATGAAATGTTGCAGGTCGTAATCTCCAGCAGGTAATGCAAGTTCATCGGAATATAATGTTTCCCATGTACTAAGGCTGGTGTTATATTTTAATTCTACCCTAATTAGATTCATTTCAGGGCTTCCCCCATTTTCTCCAATATAATTACCAAGAGCGTCTGTAATTCCAATCATCACGTAGCCGGGTGTGTTGTCACTACATACAACCGGATCCTTTTGTTGCAGGTCTATTTCTGCAAGAACAGTTTTAAATGTCAACTGTACCTTCTGTTCATCTTCATTTACTGGTTGTGGATCTTCAGTAGTACAGGAAGCAGCTGTAACCAGAAAAAGAAGTAACAGACTAAATTTATATAATGTAGTTTTCATAGTAGTTTTTTTTTATAAGCAGGATGATAAAAATGATGGTTTAAAAAATGTTTGTAGATGATGATCCACCTGTGCATACAATGGGTCTCATCACAGTAAATTTTTAAAATTAACCACCTGTGCAACACAGGTGGTTAATCTTACAAGAAATTAATTTTCAAGTGGAACGGAACAGAAGATAGCGTCTACTCTCATGTAGAAAGGATAAGAGTAATCGAAACCATCAAAAGATTCTGTAATGGCTTCCGTCTGATCTTCACCAACCACGTTGGCACATTCAGATTCCCAACAGGTTTGGTTCATAGCTCCTCCTTCAACAGAAGGTCTTACCTCTATGGCATATCCTGTAATCCGATCTTGTACTGAATATGGTGTATCCAGAGTTATGGATAACTCACCATCGTCCATTACCACATTTACATCTACAACTTCAATTAGACCGTCTAGTGGAAAATCAACCAAAAGGTTCAGGTCTTCCAGATCCTGAGCATTATTTATTCTCACCCAGTTGTCATCGTCAGCGTTTTCAAGGATTGTGAAGTAGCAGAACTCATCAAGGGTACCTGTAGTCTCCAATTCACAGGCTGCATCTATATCACACACCTCGTCTTCTCCTCCACCATTTGGATCATCATCACACTCAAACCTAATGTGATGATAAGCGGGAACTTGAGTTTCAAGTGCCTCTATACTCTCCTGAGTGATTACAAAATCGTAATAATCGCTATCATCTGCAGTGTAATCAAGATCATCATGATTTAGTACAGTCACCCTGGCGTAATAAGTATCATCTCCAAGATCGGGCAATGCAAAACACAGTACAGAAGCCGAAGGCCATTCTCCTGCCATTGTAATGGTGTTGGTATCATTGCTGATAGAAACTTCCTGAGTCATTGTTGCATCTGAATACACATCAATTGTGAAATATGCAGGATAATCACGACCAGTTTCGTCGTCACAGTAATTTACGAAAACACAATAGCTGTTCTCAACTTCAATAACATCAAAATCAAAGAAAGGATAACCATAAGCAGCTTCTTCCCTTGCATAGTAGCAAAGAACATCTACATCAATATAAGGTTTGGTTCCCGCTACAAGATTAACTTGTAATGGCAGGGCATCCCCTACTTCATCGGCAAATGCTCCTCCTTCACGTGGAGCTACCCATAATACCTGATCGTTGGAATCATAAACTGCGAAATGTTGCAGGTAATAAGTTCCGGCAGGAAGCTCTAAATCTTCAGAATAGGTAGTTTCCCATGAGCCATTGTTGTTCACAAGCCCCACCTCAAAGAGTTCGTAGGTCCCCGGTTCGGCATCTTCAGATGTTGTACCTCCCAAAATAACATAAGCAGGATCAACTCCATCTCTACATTCAGCTTCAGATTGCCTGTTTTGTTGATTGAAGGAATTTAACAAGGCTCCAAAGGTCAATTGTACCGTTTCAGGATCATCGGAAACAACACCTGCTTCTTCCTTACTACAGGAAGTAAACACCAACGCCAACATTGCCAGCCAGGCAATTGAAATTTTAAAATTTTTCATAATAAATTGTGTTTGATTAATAAAAATTAGAATGGTTAATAAAAATTATTAAGAAATCCTCCCCGGGTTTTATGACCCGGAGAGAATTATTTCTTTTACTGGAAATCTTCATGACATACCTGTCCGGCATGTACGATCATGGTATAAGGACCTACACCATCAACAGGGAAGCTATAACTTAGAAGATCTGAACCTTTATGAAGGTCAAATTGTCCCGGAGCTCGTTTATCAGGCCAGGTGTTATCATCATTAAACCAGAAGTGTGTATCACCTACAGTCACTCCGTCATAAAGATCAATAGTTATATGTATCTGCTCTCCGTCATCATCAAGTTCAATAATAACGTCTCCTGCTCTCCATGCCTTACTGGTATCATTTTGACCGGCACCTGCCCAGAATGGTAGTACCCAACGCTCATTTTCTTCGTCGTAAAATTCTTCATCTGCATCTACACCAGTTCCGTCAATGAGAAGACCCCATCCCCAATTATTACTTTTATAATGATCGGCTAAAATGTAATCTCCAAACATGTAAGCAGTGTCTCCGCATCCATCAGATTCACAGGAATCTGTATCTCTACAATCTACAATACAGTCACCATTTATATCTCCGGGCACAACACATTCACCAGGTTGACAGGAACCTGTATCTCTACAGTCTACAATACAGTCACCGTTGGTATCTCCCAATACAGTTCCCGGTTCACAGGTTGGCTCTCCGTAAGGTGGAGGACAGTTAAATCTTACATGCTCATAGGCTGGAACTGCAAGCTCCTGTGCATCAATATCATCCTGAGTAAAGGTGAATTCGAAATAATCAGATTCCGGGTCAGACACATAAGAAAGAAGTTCGTGATTCAATACTGTTACACGGGCATAATAAGTATCATCTCCTAAATCTGGTAAAGCAAGACACAATACAGAAGCAGCCGGGTTACCTCCCTGCATAGAAACCGTATTCATATTATTGCTCAAGACTACCTCTGTTCCATCAAATTCGTCAGACCATACTTCTACAGAGAAATATGCAGGATACTCACGACCGGTTTCATCATCACAGTAGTTAACGAAAATACAGTAGCTGTTTTCTACCTCAATCACGTCAAAGTCAAAGAATGGGTACCCATAAGCTTCTTCTTGCCTTGGAATAAAACACAATACCTCAACCGCGATATAAGGTTTCGTACCTCCTATTAGTTCTATAGCCTGTGGTAAGGCATCACTAACCTCCCCGGCAAAAGTTCCTCCTTCTCTTGGAGCCACCCATAGTACCTGATCATTTGAGTCATAGACAATAAAATGCTGTAGGTAATAAGTATCTTCAGGAAGTTCAAGGTCTGCAGAATAAGTAGTCTCCCAGGACCCGTTGTTATTGGTTAAACCTACTTCAATCAGGTTTTCTGCATTACTTCCATCAATGAACTCGGTTCCCTCCTCATCTGTGGAAATTCCTACCATAACATAAGCAGGTACTGCATTTTCCCTACATTCTCCCGGTGTTGCTTGTTTGTTTTGGCTGTTAAAAGCTCCAAGCATGGCTCCAAAAGTTAACTGTACGGTGTCTTTTCCGCCTTCGGTAGCACCAGTTTCTTCTTTACTACAGGAAGTAAAAACCAGCGCAAGTAGCGCAAAGCAGGCCATTGGCAATTTAAAGTGTTTCATAATCAAAGGTTTTAGATTAATAAAATTTAGAATGGTTAATTATTATTATAGGGTCTGTGATTCTTCTTTAAATTCGCAACCGGCGAATAGCAAATGGGGGAGTAAACGGGCGGGGGAACTTTAGGAAATTCTTTTGTTAAATGTAGGATTTCTCTTAACCTCTAACAATGGGGGAAAACCCTCCTTTTTTTCAAACTTTGATCATATTATGGTTTAGGGCATACACTATACTCTCCAGGATAGTCCCTGAGCGAGTGCGACGCACAATATTAGCCCTGTGTTTTTCTATTGTTTTAGCTGAAATACACAAGGCCTCAGAAATTTCTTTCGTTTTATATCCTTTACACAGCAGTGAAATAATTTCCTTTTCCCTTTTGGTAAAATGCTGTTCTTCCTGAGTACAGTTTTCGGCAAAATACTTTTCTATTTCTACCGAGTTAGTTCCTACTTCCTCTTTAAGCGGAAAGTCATTGCCGGTGAAATTGATCATCATGATCATCTGCCCCGACAAATTTTTGTCAAGCTTGGAAAAAGTTATTCGGGCCTCCCTTATCTTCTCATTCATAATAAGAGAGGTTTTAGTCACAGCTTTCATGTGCTTTCCCCTCACAAACTTTTTGAGGATTTCGCTAACTTTTAGTTTACTTCGTCCCACAACCAGGTCTGTAAGTTTTATTTGTTGCCTCCCAGTAATAAAAAAGTCATTCCTGAAGGCGTCGTTCATCGCCACAATTTTCTCATCCTGAAGAAGGATAACAGGGTGTTCCAATAAGTTGAACAGGCCCATAAACGAATCTTTCCAATAGTGCGTAAGGCAAGCCTGGGTTCCAATAAGCTCTTCAATTTCCTCTGCTATAGAACGATAACATCCTCTATCGTAGATAATCCCGTCTACAGCATCTTTAAAATTTTTATCGAGCACCTTTCTGTTTTCAAGGTCCCCTAAAAGAAAAAGCAGGCTCTTGTTCAGAAAATGTGTGGACTTAAAACTGGTAAGATTTTTCAGGCTTTCCAGCCCCAGCGAAGAATAATCTATGAGAATAACATCGGGTAAAGTATTAAGCGCCAAAGAATAACCGGCATGAATACTATTAACTTCAACAGTATCAAAATGAAAATTGACTTCCTTTTCTATATTCTTAGCTAAATCCCCGTTTTTTGTAATAAGTAGTAGTATTTTCTTTTCCATTCCCCCAACTTTTAACTTTATGACAACTTTTCGCAGCAAATTATGCGATCATCTTCACAAGTAAAGATATACAAGCTACTTCAAAATAAATCCTAAACTTATGTAGTACATAACTGACAAACAGCCACTTACACCTAAGCATTTCATCGAAAAAATGGTTTTATTAACATAAAATTAGACGTCAAAAAACCCTTTTTAAGAAATATTTATTCGGAATAAATTTATGCTTCGGTGAGGATGTCAGTAGAAAATTTTTGTTCCGGTATATTCTTTCAAGGCTGGTTCACCGTAGTATAGATGAAGTGTGTTCAGGCAATTCCAGATCTTCTTTTTTATAAAATATTTTCAGCCAGACGGCTTTATTACTGTTGCTGCACTAAAATTATTTTCTAACCTTCCGAAGGAACATCCAGAGGTTATACCGGCTTCAGGTATGATATCCGTATGATGGTTTAGCATAAAAATCCTATCTATTCCTAAAAAAGTAGCTGTTAAGCATTAACATAATTCGAATTTCTTTTATTTATAAACCACTTAAGCTTTAAATTCTGATCAATTTTCAGACGTAATTAAGATTTCATTAAGAAAATGGCATTTTTGAGACTCAGGTGAGTAGATATTTTTGTAGGAAAATATTTAACATTACCGGCTGTACTTAATATATCAGGGCATCTTCCTCCTTTTCTCAATAACTACAGTTTCAGTACCTTTGCTGCCTTGCAAAAAACTTACATGGCAGTTACAGAAGAATATATAGATATACTTGGTGCTAGGGTGCACAACCTGAAAAATGTGGATGTCAAAATTCCCAGGGAAAAACTGGTGGTTATTACAGGACTTTCGGGTTCCGGGAAGTCTTCTTTGGCTTTTGACACTATTTATGCTGAAGGGCAACGCAGATACATTGAAACTTTTTCGGCCTATGCCCGCCAGTTCCTTGGTGGCCTTGAAAGACCCGATGTAGATAAGATTGAAGGTCTTTCTCCCGTCATAGCCATTGAGCAGAAGACCACCAGCAAAAGCCCCAGAAGTACTGTGGGCACCATTACTGAAATCTACGATTTTTTGAGATTGCTTTTCGCCAGGGCCAGTGATGCCTATAGCTATCAAACCGGCGAAAAAATGGTGAGCTACAATGATGAGCAGATTGCCGATTTAATTCTGAAGAATTTTGAAGGAAAAAGAGTGAACGTACTGGCCCCGGTAATAAGGTCCCGAAAAGGGCATTACAGGGAGCTCTTTGAACAAATAGCCAAGCAGGGGTTTGTAAAGGTGAGGGTTGATGGCGAAGTACGGGATATTGTGAAGGGCATGAAACTTGACCGGTACAAGATACATGATATTGAGATTGTTGTAGACCGGTTGAAGATTAGCTCGAAAGAAGATCTCAAAAAGAGGTTATTTGACAGTATCAAAACTGCAATGTACCACGGGGAGGATGTTTTGATGGTGATGAACCAGGATAATGGCGACATCAAGTACTTTAGCCGGAACCTGATGTGCCCCTCTTCCGGAATTTCTTATCCAAATCCTGAACCCAACAATTTCTCCTTCAATTCTCCCAAAGGAGCCTGCCCACTTTGTAATGGCATTGGCACGCTTCATAAGGTTAATGAGAAGAAGATCATTCCCGATGCCTCAAAAAGTATAAAAAACGGGGCTCTCGCCCCGCACGGGCCTCAAAAAAAGAACTGGATCTTTAGTCAGCTCCAGTTAATAGCCGAGCGTTTTGACTTCAGCCTTTCAGACCCCGTAGAGAAAATTCCCAAAGATGCCATGAACATGATCTTGTTCGGCGGCAGGGAGAAGTTCACTAAAGAATCTAAAACCCTTGGTATTACCCGCGAATACAAGATCGATTTTGAAGGGGTGGCAACATTTATTGAAGAGACCTACGAGAAGAATGAATCCTCTTCCCTGCGGCGTTGGGCAAAGGAATATATGGATAAAATAACCTGCCCCGAATGTGAAGGAACGCGCCTCAAAAAGGAATCTTTGTACTTCAGGGTCAATGGGCAAAATATCGCCGAACTTGCTCAAAAAGACATTATTGATCTTGCCGACTGGTTTAAGGACATAAACGTCCATCTTTCAGAAAAACAACAAAAGATTGCTGCTGAAGTTATCAAGGAGATTAGTGTACGTCTCCAGTTTTTGGTAGATGTGGGGCTAAACTACCTTTCCCTTAACCGCGGTTCTAAAAGCCTTTCGGGAGGTGAGGCCCAAAGGATAAGGCTGGCCACTCAAATAGGTTCTCAGCTTGTTGGCGTCCTCTACATTCTCGACGAGCCAAGCATAGGGCTGCATCAACGTGACAATGAAAAACTGATCAATTCCCTAATCTCGCTGCGTGACCTGGGAAATTCTGTTGTTGTGGTTGAACACGATAAAGATATGATTGAGCGTGCCGATTATGTGATTGATATAGGCCCACAGGCAGGAAGGCATGGCGGCGAAATTATAAGCGAAGGTACTCCCGAAGAAATCCGCAAACACAACACCATTACTGCAAACTATCTCAATGGAAGCATGAAAATTGAAGTTCCTACAGAGAGAAGAAAAGGGAATGGTAAAAAAATCGACCTTAAAGGTGCCACCGGAAACAACCTTCAAAACGTTTCGGTAAGCTTCCCATTGGGGAAAATGATCGCGGTAACAGGTGTTTCGGGAAGCGGGAAATCTACGCTTATCAATGAAACCCTCTACCCCATTATGAATGCCCATTATTTTAACGGGGTAAAAAAACCTAAACCATACAAAAGTATTAAAGGGCTTGAGCATTGTGATAAGGTAATAGACATCAACCAGACCCCAATTGGGCGAACTCCAAGATCTAACCCTGCAACTTATACTGGTGTTTTTTCTGAAATCAGGAATATTTTTGCGAAAACGCCTGAAGCACTTATCAGGGGTTATAAACCAGGCCGTTTCAGCTTTAATGTAAAGGGTGGCCGATGTGAAACCTGCAAAGGTGGTGGCCTGCGGGTTATTGAAATGAACTTCTTGCCCGATGTTTATGTGGAATGTGAGACCTGCCAGGGCAAGCGTTTTAACCGGGAAACCCTGGAGATTAGGTACAAAGGAAAATCTATTGCCGATGTGCTCGAAATGACCATTAATGAAGCCGTTGTCTTTTTTGAGAATATCCCAAAGATCTACCGCAAGTTAAAGACAATAAGAGATGTGGGGCTTGGCTATGTGACCCTGGGCCAACAAAGCACAACCCTCTCGGGAGGGGAAGCCCAACGCATCAAGCTGGCTACCGAGCTCTCCAAAAGGGATACCGGTAACACCTTTTATATATTAGACGAACCTACCACAGGCTTGCATTTTGAAGATATCCGGGTATTGATGGAGGTGCTCAACAGGCTGGTAAATAAAGGGAACACAGTACTTATCATTGAGCACAACCTCGATGTTATCAAAATGGCCGATCATATCATTGACATAGGGTACGAAGGAGGAAGAAACGGAGGAAAAGTGGTAGCTAAGGGTACGCCCGAAGAAGTTGCCAAAAACAAGAAAAGCTACACGGCACGCTTTCTTCAAAAAGAACTAAATTAGCCGCAATTGAATTTTTTATGAGAACAGAGACAAGAAATAAAAGCTGGAATGAAATAAAAACAAATGACTCCTGGGCCATTTTTAAGATCATGGGAGAATTTGTAAACGGATATGAGAAACTAAGCCAGATTGGCCCCTGTGTTTCTATTTTTGGATCGGCACGTACAAAACCCGATCACAAATTTTACAAGTTAACCGAGGAAGTAGCCAAAAAAATCGTAGAACATGGCTATGGGATTATCACCGGGGGTGGCCCCGGAGTAATGGAAGCAGGTAATAAAGGCGCCCATCTGGCCGGCGGAACTTCTGTAGGCCTCAACATTCACCTGCCATTTGAACAACACGACAATCCATATATAGATAATGACAAAAACATCAATTTTGATTACTTCTTTGTAAGAAAAGTGATGTTTGTAAAATATTCGCAGGGCTTTGTAGTAATGCCCGGCGGATTTGGCACTTTAGACGAGTTATTTGAAGCCATCACCCTTATACAGACCAACAAGATCGATAAATTCCCCATTATTTTGGTGGGAAGAGACTTTTGGGGAGGTTTAATAGACTGGGTGCGGACTACGCTCTTGGATAACTTCCAAAATATTAGCAGTGGGGATATTGACATCATTCAGGTAGTAGACACTGCCGATGAAGTCATTGAAATACTCGATAAGTTCTATGAAGAATACAATTTGAGTCCGAATTTCTAAGACATCTAAAATTTCATCCCAAAACAGCCTTTTTGACAAGGCTGTTTTTGTATTCTCCAGTTATCTCATTACAGAACTTTGTCTTATTTTTAACTCAATGATAGGTAAGTAAATATTGATTTTGTTGTTTGAAATAATATCTTGCACCCCATGTCGTTTTTAGTGTTAAACCCCTATCTTCCACAAGAAAAATTTGAATAAGAAATATCCAGTTTTTACCTTTTTTGCCCTTCTTGCATTTACGCTTTTCGGGCAACATAATGTCATCATTGAAGCCGAGCTCAATGATTCTATAAAGTCTTTATACATTCAGCAAACACTGGAGTATAGAAACACCAGCAATGATACGCTTCGGGAAATCTACATGAGCGACTGGATGAATGCGTTCTCGGATACCCGTACGCCTCTTGCCCGCCGGTTCTTTGAAGATTACGACCGAAATTTCCATTTTGCCCGCGACGACAGGCGGGGCGGGACTACCATCAATACCATTACCGGAAACACCTCTAATGCCCTCGCCTGGGATCGCCCCGAAAACCATCCCGATATCATTAGAATTGTTCCTGAAAAACCTGTGGCTCCCCACGAAAAATATGTTGTTAACCTGAACTATGTCGTAAAGATTCCTCATAATGAATTTACGCGGTATGGCTTCGGAAGCAAAGGGAACTACCAGCTAAGATACTGGTTTATTGCACCTGCAGTACACAATAAAGGCTGGAAGGTGTACAGCCATAAGAACATGAACGACCTTTATCTTCCAAAGCTCGATTTAGATATACAACTCACCATCCCGTCAAAACTCTCGGCTGTTTCAGCATTAAAGAGGGAAAAAATTGTGCCTCAGGAAGACAAAAAAACAGTTTACCTTTCGGGGCAGGAAAGATTTGATACTGAACTGCACCTCACTTCCGAAGTTGTTTTTGACGATATACAGGTTGACAGCCTTCACGTGCTTACCAACATTACAGCTAGTGGGGCCAACCCCGGGATGAAGTCATTCTATGTGAACCGCATTGTCAGTTTCCTTCAAACCAATTTGGGCTCTTACCCTCATCCTATTATTCTGGCCACCCAACAGGATTACGCTTCAAATCCGGTTTACGGTCTTAACCAGTTGCCAAAATTTCTTCGGCCCTTTCCCGACGGATTTGGATATGAACTAAAACAGTTAAAAAACCTGACCGAGAACTATCTCGAAAATTCCCTGCTGCTCAACCCGCGGGAAGACAAGTGGATCTTTGACGGTATTCACATATACCTCATGATGGAATATATTGATCAATATTATCCAGATCTTAAATTACTTGGAAGTTTAAGCGAGGTGATAGGGATTCGCTGGTTTCATGCCGCTACGCTTGACTTTAACGACCAGTATCCGCTTATGTACCTCTTCGCCGCCCGAAAGCACATGGACCAGCCTTTAAGCTCGCCTCAGGATTCGTTGATAAAGTTCAATAAAAATATAGCCAATCCTTTTAAAGCTGGGGTTGGTTTCAACTATCTCAACAAATTTCTCGAAGACAATACCGTGTCTTATTCCATTAAAGAATTTTTCGAGACCTATAAACTACGCCCGGTTGATGATCAGGATTTTAGGCGAATCCTTACCGAGAATGCCGGCAAAGACGTGAAATGGTTCTTTACTGACTATGTGGGGACCAGGGATAAAATAGACTTTAAGATACGCAGCCTTCATAAAGAAGGGGATTCCTTGCGAATCACTTTAAAGAACAGAACAGAAACCGATGTTCCTGTTCAGGTTTATGGGCTCAACGACAATGAAGTGGTGTATAAGACCTGGGTAGAACATTCCCCCGGAGTACGCAGTGTGCGTATTCCCGCAGCAAGAGTAAAACAGGTAGCAGTTAACCATGAAGGCATAGCCCCAGAGATTAACCGCAGGAATAACTACAGAACGGTGGGCGGCATCATGAACCGCCCCCTGCAATTCCGACTCTTCAAAGATGTGGAAGACCCCAGGTATCAGCAGATATTTTTCATGCCTCAATTTCAATATAACTTATATGACGGGCTAGCACTTGGATTAAAACTCTACAACAAAACCATTCTAGACCGCAATTTTGAATATAATTTCTCCCCGCTTTATGCCTCCAAGAGTAAGACCCTGGTAGGTAGCGCAGGTCTTTCACACAAGATCTACTTTGATGAAAACCTGTACATGATCAATTACGGGATTTCAGGAAGCAGGTTTTCGTATGGTTATGACCTTATGTATCAAAGGCTCAATCCTTACCTGTCCTTACATTTTCGGGATTCTTACATGAGGCAAAGTCCCAAGGAGAGAATTCTTCTTCGCAACGTGAATGTGTACAGGGACGAAAATGAACTGACCGATCTTGAGGTGCCCGATTACAGTGTGTTTAATATTAACTACCTCTATAGCAATCCGGGGCTGGTAAGGCATTTTTCGGGATCTGTAGATTTTCAGGTGGCCCAGCAGTTCAGCAAATCTTCAATCACCTTAGAATATCGAAAACTTCTGGAAAATGACCGGCAGGTAAACCTTCGTTTCTTCGGGGGAGCTTTCCTTTACAATGATATGCCAAACAGTGATTACTTTAGTTTTGCATTAGACAGGCCTACAGATTATCTCTTCGACTATAGTTACTACGGAAGAAGTGAAACCTCAGGAATTTTCAGCCAGCAAATCATCATGGCCGAAGGAGGCTTTAAATCAAACCTGGAACCGCAGTTTGCCAATCAATGGATCACCACTCTAAACGGAAGCACTACCATCTGGAAATGGATCTACGCCTATAGTGATGTGGGGCTGGTAAAGAATAAGTATAAATCGGCCCAGCTCCTGTACGATTCGGGAATTAGGCTGAGCCTCGTGCAAAATTACTTCGAGTTTTTCTTCCCGGTACATTCCAGTGAGGGGTGGGAATTTAATGATGGAAATTACGACCAGAAAATACGTTTTATTGCTACTCTTGATATCCAGACCCTCTCAAGACTTTTTACACGTAAATGGCTGTAAGAGATTAGGATTTTCTTACTGAAGCTCGATATTTTAACGTTTGCCTAAAAATATCGCAATCAGAAGGTGTATATTTTGTTAAAAAACAATTTTTGCTGATTTTTTTTGAATTGTAATTAATCATTGTTTTCGTTACATTTGTGCTAATTTTAAAAACGTGTTATGCAGAGTGAAACTTCCTCAAAAAGTGAAATTTCTTTTGAAGATTTTAGGGCGCAGGTGATAAGCGATTACAAATTAGCTGTAACCAGTCGGGAGTGCAGTCTCCTGGGAAGACGCGAAGTGCTAACCGGCAAGGCTAAATTTGGAATCTTTGGTGATGGTAAGGAAGTGCCCCAGCTGGCCTGGGCCAAGGTTTTTGAAAATGGAGATTTCAGGTCGGGCTACTATCGTGATCAAACCTTTATGATGGCTATTGGAGCCCTCAATATTCAGCAGTTTTTTGCAGGGCTTTACGCCACCACAAATATTGAACAGGAACCCAACTCGGCAGGAAGGCAAATGGGAGGGCATTTTGCTACCCACAGCCTCAATGAAGATGGCACCTGGAAAAATCTCACCCAGCAAAAAAATTCCAGTGCAGATATCTCTCCCACCGCAGGCCAGATGCCAAGGCTTTTAGGGCTTGCACAGGCTTCAAAGATCTACAGAAATGTTGAAGGAATAGAGACCGATAATTTTTCCAGAAATGGTAACGAGATTGCCTGGGGAACTATTGGAAATGCAAGTACCAGCGAAGGTCTTTTTTGGGAAACCATCAATGCTGCAGGCGTGCTTCAGGTACCCATGGTCATGAACGTGTGGGATGACGAGTACGGAATTTCGGTACATGCGAGGCATCAAACTACCAAACAAAGTATTTCTGAAGTCTTGAAAGGCTTCCAGAGAGATAAAGGAGATAATAACGGCTATGAGATCTTTACGGTAAACGGATGGGACTATCCGGCCCTTATTGAAACTTATGAGAATGCAAGCCGCCTTGCCCGTGAAGAACATACTCCGGTGCTAATTCACGTTCAGCAGCTAACCCAGCCGCAGGGACACTCTACTTCCGGGTCTCACGAGCGTTACAAGAGCGAAGAAAGGCTTAAGTGGGAACGTGAGCACGACTGTAATGTAAAAATGCGGGAATGGATGATTGCCACCAACATTGCTACAGAACAGGAACTGCAGGATATCGAAAAAGATATTAAGAAGCAGGTGCGCGATGGGAAGAAAGCCGCCTGGGAGGCCCACATGGCACCCGTGAAAGACAAGGTCAAAGATGTACTGCCGGTGTTGCAAAGAGCAGCTGATAGCAGCCAGAACAAAACCTTCATCCTTCAGTTAAAGAAAGAACTTCAGGAGAATAAAGAAACATTAAAAAGGGATATTCTTGTCGCCACCCGCAAGGCCTTAAGGTACCTGAGGGGAGAAAATTCACCCGCAAAACAGGAATTGATCCAGTTTATAGATAAATATACCGAAGAGGTGCGGCCGCAATACAGTAGCCATTTGCAGAGTGCTTCAGAGTATAATGCGCTTAATGTAGCACCTGTTCCCCCTACTTATGATGAAGATTCTAAAGAAGTAGACGCCCGCCTTGTTCTAAGAGAGAATTTTGACCGCATTTTCAATAAATATCCCGAAGCTCTCATTTTTGGTGAAGACACAGGAGAAATTGGAGATGTAAACCAGGGGCTGGAAGGGCTTCAGGAGAAATACGGAGAACTGCGCGTCGCCGACACCGGAATTAGGGAAGCTACCATTCTTGGCCAGGGAATAGGAATGGCCATGCGTGGCTTAAGACCAATTGCCGAAATTCAATACCTTGATTACCTGCTTTACGCACTCCAGATAATGAGTGACGACCTCGCTACCCTGCAATACAGAACGCGTGGAAAACAGAAAGCTCCGCTAATTATCAGGACCAGGGGCCATCGCCTGGAAGGTATATGGCACAGTGGTTCGCCCATGGGCGGGATCCTGAACCTCATTCGTGGGATTCACGTCCTGGTGCCCCGCAATATGACTAAAGCAGCCGGCTTTTACAACACTTTGCTCGAAAGCGATGAACCTGCACTTATTATAGAGTCTCTTAACGGCTACCGCTTAAAGGAAAAAATGCCGAACAACCTGGGGGAATTCAAGACACCGCTGGGAGTAGTCGAAACTTTAAGGGAAGGAAGCGATATTAGCCTCGTTTCTTACGGCTCAACTTTAAGGCTGGTAGAACAGGCAGCTAAAGAACTACAGGAAGTTGGGATAGAGGCCGAAGTTATTGATGTGCAGACTTTACTGCCTTTTGACCTAAACCACGATATTGTAAAGAGCGTTGCCAAAACCAACCGCCTGCTGGTGATAGACGAGGATGTTCCGGGAGGGGCCTCCGCCTTTATCCTTCAAAAGGTCATGGAAGAACAGGATGCCTGGAGGCATCTTGACAGTAAGCCGCAAACGCTTACGGCTAAAGATCATCGCCCGGCTTATGGAACCGATGGAGATTATTTCTCAAAGCCTTCCGTAGAAGACATTTTTGAGAAGGTATACAACATCATGAACGAAGCCGATCCTAATAATTTCCCGCAGTTGAAATAGAGGAAAGCCTGCAGTAATTAAAAAAGCCACGACTGTTTGCACTCGTGGCTTTTCCTTTTATATCAGGTCTATTCTGAAATTTCCCCCTGAAAATATTGATGAAAGCAGTGTTTTAATGAACCGGCTTCAGTTACATCCAGGCTCTTTCAGTAACTTCAATCTTGTAGAGCAAGTAGTTGAGCACAGGCTGCACCTTTGCCTTGCTCACCATGGGAAAGTTCACATCGCCACCTGCCGAGTGAAATGTGAGCTTGCAAAGCCCCCTCCTTTTATACCATAAAGGCTGGGAAACTGAGACAGCCTGTAACCTGAAGATCTCTAAATATTCCTCTTTTTGAACCCAAACTCCCGAATGTCTTATTAAAAATTCTTTGGAAATGCCTAACTGAAGCTTCTTGTAATGAAAATAATTGTAAACCACCATTAATACTACATAAACTGAAGCTACTCCCAGGATCCATGAAAGAAACATGACCTGCGGATAAAATATCAGAAAAACCGAAATGACAGCCAAAGGGATCAATCCGCGGGAAATCTTTCTGAAAAGTAAAAATTTGCTCGGGCTGATCCTGAAATTCTCTTCAATACCCGATTCATAAAAATAATCTTTCACCTGCTTCACCACCCCGGGCGGCAGGCCAACGATCTTCACCTGGTTCTTATCGAGATCGTCTTCACTGCTGGCCAAGGAAATGTTTACCTGGTACAGATCCATTTTCTTCTGAATAGGATTTGTAAGCACCTGTAACAACTGGATGCGGCTGGCCCTCAAATTGACCCTGGTGTTGTTCCTGAGCCCCATTTCAACCTGCAGGGTATCTTTATACTTTTGCAAATTCAGCCCAAAATACTTGATAAGCGTCTCCCCCACTGTTAACAGCATTCCCACCAGTAGCAAAAAGATGATGAATGCATAACCTCCCTGTGTTAAGTAGGCCTCGGGCTCCTGTAGCTGCGCAGAAAGCTCTTCATTGAACATGAACTGCTCCCGCAGCGTAAAATAGAACGCCATGATGATCCCTACCCCGCGAAGGTAATTTGAGGTAAGCCCCAGCTTTACCAGGGTAAACATGCTCACTTTGTGCTCCCATTGAGGCAGCGGTTTGCCTGTTGCAGGGGGAATAGCTGCAGCAGCTTCCACCTGATTGTCCTCAACCTTTTCTGCCCGTTCCTCTTCTGCGCGCGCCATCAGCTTTTCAGCTAAAGCATTGGCCTTCTCTCCCGAAAGTGCTTTGATCTCCACTTCCTTCTCCTGGCTCCCGGCGGTCTCCACCACCACACTGTAAACGCCAATAATGCGCTGCAAAATATTCCTTCGGAAGTTGACCTGCTGGATCTTCTCAAAAGGGATGTTTATAACATCGGTCGAAAAAACCCCTTTTTGAAGCACAAACTCCTCATTTTTCTCATCAATATGGAATTTGAAATTTAAAAAATAAAGGATACTGTAACCAAGGCTGAGTAGCAATACCAGCAAAATAGCACCACCGGCCATGAACACAGTTCGCTGATCCAGGTCTTTAAACGCAAAATAAATGATGATCACCCACAGGTTGCGGGCAATATGATACAGGGAGGTGGCAAAGATCAATACCAACCCCACACCCGACTGCCTTTGCGGCTCTGAGAAATTGTGATCAGGCATGTTTATAGATTCTTCCCGAAATTTCCCCTTTTAGAGAGGTAGCTGTTTCAGGTCTTATTCCCGGAACGCTCACATCGCTGCCCGATCCTCCGGCAGTAAATACCTTTAAGGAAGCGATATTCAGCATCTTATCCAGAAAAGACCGCTCTACAGTAACATGCTGAATCCTGTTAAAGGGGACTACAGTGGTCTTTTCAAATAAAAATCCGCGTTGAAAAATAATATCCTGTTCCCTAAGGGCATAACCGCTGCGCTTCACATACATACTATTGTTAAAAATTGACCAGCTAAAGAGAATCACAAGCAGGATAACAGCCCAGTTAAGGTACACATGAAGCTGAGGTGATAAAAAAGTGTAGCCCAGGAACAGCCCCACCGCAAAGAACAAAACGGAAATAGCCGTACCTACCTGCAGTTTTACCAGGTATTTTTTTGAAACAGGGTGCAGCTTCACCTCCTCAAACTTCGGAAGGGAAGCTACTTCCAGCTCAAAATTGGAAAATTCCGAAGAGGTTACGGGATCCATTTTTTCTCAAAATTAGGTTTTCTCTTTTCCAGGAAAGCATTTCTGCCTTCTTTGGCCTCATCGGTCATATAAGCCAGGCGGGTTGCTTCTCCGGCAAACACCTGCTGCCCTACCATTCCGTCGTCGGTAAGGTTCATGGCAAACTTCAGCATCTTTATTGAAGTTGGGGATTTGGCCAGGATCTCCTGCGCCCACTCATAAGCCGTATCCTCAAGCTCTTCATGCGGAATCACCGCATTCACCATTCCCATTTCATAAGCTTCCTGGGCTGAATAATTTCTTCCTAAAAAGAAGATTTCGCGTGCCTTTTTCTGGCCCACCATCTTCGCCAGGTAAGCAGATCCATATCCGCCGTCAAAGCTGGTAACATCGGCATCGGTTTGTTTGAAAATTGCATGTTCCTTACTGGCAAGGGTGAGGTCACACACCACATGCAGGCTGTGCCCGCCTCCTACGGCCCAACCCGGTACCACTGCAATTACAGCCTTCGGCATAAATCTTATTAATCTCTGGACTTCCAGTATATTCAGCCGGTGCATTCCATCTTCTCCCACATAACCCTGATGCCCGCGCGCCTTTTGATCTCCACCACTGCAAAAACTGTAAACGCCGTCTTTAGGCGAAGGCCCTTCCGCAGAAAGTAATACAACTCCTATAGAAGTATCTTCATTCGCATCGTAAAAAGCATCGTATAATTCACTCGTGGTTTTTGGCCTGAAGGCATTGCGCACCTCAGGGCGGTTAAACGCAATTCGGGCTACGCCATTGCATTTTTGATAGGTGATATCTTCGTATTCTTTTGCTGTCTTATAATCTGGTTTGGTCATGGTACACTAATTTTACTCAAAAATAAGGCTTTTATATTTTCCCTGAAGCATAAAAGCCCGGCGCAAGAAAAGCTTTATCTTTCGGAAGAATAAAAAATTTGTACGATTTTTGATCCTACGGCATCAAATGGTTAACATGAATAAACTTCTAACTCTTCTGGCGGTACTCCTACTAGGATTAAATGGCTATTCTCAGGAATTAAATTCTCCTGGCCCCAATACTCTTCCTGAATTAAATCAGGAAAATTTCACTGCTCCTGAAGAAGTTTTTACAAAGTATATTAGAATCCAGCCATCTCTTTCAGTACCTATACAACTTTTTCCGGAAAATCAATTTTCGCTAAAGGAGATTAGTTTTGACAAAAAAGAACAAAAGAGACAGGTGAATTTGGTTTCAATGATGGAAAAGGAACGCTATGAAAAGGAAAAAGGCCTGGTCGAACTGGACTCTCCCCTGCCTACAATTAGTAAGGGAGAAAAAGCGCTTATTGAGATCACCAATGAAATAAGGGCTCATGACAGAAGTTCCAACTATGATATTTATACCGGGCAAAAGAAAATTCCGGCTTATGAAGAAATGCGGGCGCCCATAATACAAAGTCCTTACCGCTCCCGTTCAGGTATAAGAGGCTATATTTCCCCTTACCCCTATTCTCCTTTCTTGAGGTAAATCCCGTTGTCTTTAATTTCCACCTTGCGCTGCTTATAAAGGTTTCCAAGGGCACGCTTAAAGCTCTTTTTGCTCATTTGCACCTCCTTTTCAATCTCTTTTGGAGAAGATTTATCTGTTAGAGCTAAAAAGCCACCTTTAATTTCAAGTAGGTTTAACAATTCCTGCGCATTAGGTTCAATACTGCGATATCCGGGGCGTTGAAGGCTAATATCAATCTTTCCGTCTGGCCTCGTCTTCTTCACAAATCCCTTTAACCTGTCTCCCACGTGCAATTTCTGAAAAACTTCATCTTTGTAAAGCAATCCTTTGTGGATCTCGTTTACAATCACATTCCAGCCCAATTCCGTAGGATTCGCGACAATGAGGTCTACCTCTTCAAAAGCCGTTACCGTAAGTTCGGAATTATCCAAAAAAGCATCTACTTTACTGGAACCTACAAGCCTGTCTGTTAATTCATCCAGATAACAAAAAATAAGGTAACGTTCGCCTTCTCTCATTTTTACCGCCTGCTCTTTGAAAGGCACAAAAAGGTGTTTTTCGAGCCCCCAATCCATAAAAGCTCCAATCTCACTTACCTCCACACACTTTAAAAACCCGAATTCATCCAGCTTCACAAAAGGCTTAAGGGTAGTAGCCACAGGCCTTTCTTCGTGATCCAGGTAGACAAAAACCTCCAGGCTGTCTTCAATTTCGAAAGTTTCAGGTTTGTATTTATTCGGCAACAGCACCTCGTTCCCGTCATCGTCTTTCAGGAAAAGGCCGGGTTCGGTGTCTCGGTCAATTTTCAGGATATGGTATTCTCCAATCGCAAGCATAGTCAAAATTTTGGTAAAGGTACTTAAATTTAACGGCTACCGCACGAAACTGAAATACTCCAGTAAAACTTCATCATTCACTTTTCTGGGTGTAAAAATTTCCAGGACCTTCGGCTTGTCTGAGGTGTCAAAAAAGGCAATTAAGCCCTGCTTTATTTCTTCGGAAGTTTGGGCCCGGGAGTATTCAAAGCCATACAAATCACAAATAGGTTTGGCATGGAGATCGTGCACCGTTTCAAAATATTCGTCAAAGGTTTCAGAATTTTTGTCCCCTGGAAGTATCCTGAAAATCCCGCCTCCCCGGTTATTTAAGATAATTATTCTGAAATTCTTCGGAATATGTTTGTTCCATAAAGCATTGCTGTCATAGAAAAAGCTGAGATCTCCCGTGATCATTAAAACCGGCTCGTCTGAAACTATCGCAGCGCCCACCGCAGTCGAAATACTACCGTCAATCCCGCTGGTACCTCGGTTACAGTAGATTTTAAGGCTCTCTTTCCACCTGAAGAGCTGCGCGTACCTAATGGTGGAGCTGTTAGCCAGTTGTACAATGCTATTTTCGGACACTTCAGGGCAAATGAGCTGCATGGCCTTCAGGTCAGAATACGGGATCCTGCCCATATAATCTTCGTGTTTTATTTTTCTCCTGCTTCTCACCTCCTGCCAGTATTCGGCATAATTACTTTCAGAAATTTCTGTGAGTGGAAAAAACTGATTAAAGAAGGAATTTACTGAAGTCTCGAAATGCTTGTTCAGGCAAAAGAAGGTGTTGTATGCCTTTTTTGGATCTACGTGCCAGTGATGTTTCGGCTGATAATTCCGCAGAAAAGCTTTGATCTTTTTTGACACGATCATTCCGCCGAAAGTGAGCAGGATTTCGGGTTGCAAATTGTCAAAAAGCTGTTCTCTATATTCATCTTTTTCAATGGGACCAATAATGGTATCAATCCGGGTGAAAAATTTCTCCTGCTGCACGTTTGAGGTGGTTTCCGTAAACACGATGACCGAAGGATCATTAGCCAGCCTGTCTAGAAATTGCTGCTCTACCAAATTTGGTGAAGACACGCCTATAATCACCATTTTTCTCGCTGCCCTGTTCCAAAGATCGGCATAAGCCTGCAGCTGATTTTGAGAGTACGTTCTTTCAATGATCTCCGGTAAGATCTGGATGGGATTCACCTCCACATCTTCAACCGTCTCATAAAGCGGTTCATAGAAAGGCACGTTGATATGTACAGGCCCTTTCTCTTCAATGGCTTTGTTTAATGCCAGGTTGATCTCCCGCTCGTTGTGCTTTTGAGATTCAAATTGCTTCTGCTGAAGTTTTTTGTCTTTCGCCTCATTTTCAAGCACCAATTCTGAATGCAAATTAGCCGAATACAGGATGTGGTTCTCAAAAACGTTCTTTTGCCTGATGGTTTGTCCGTCGCCAATATCGATGCGCTCAATAGGCCTGTCGGCAGAGATCACCACCAGCGGAATGTCGCTGTAAAATGCCTCTGCCACCGCCGGATAATAATTGAGCAGCGCCGAGCCTGATGTACAAACCACAGCCACAGGTTTCTGTAGTTGCTGGGCCATGCCAACAGCCACAAATGCAGCGCAGCGTTCGTCAACGACGCTGTAGGTCTTGATGTTTGGATGATAAGCAAAACCGGTGGTAAGCGGCGCATTGCGGGAGCCGGGAGAGATCACCACGTGGTGAATTCCCTTGGCTTCACAAAGTGCTACTATAGATCTTGCAACAGGTATTTTTGGGTATTTCATTTTATTTTTTTTGTCAGACCTGCAAGGTTTCCAAAACCTTGTAGGTCTAAAAATTCTATTTCAATAATACTTTCTTCATCGTTTCCGCCTTGTTCACTGTCTCTTCCCATTCATCTTCGGGAACAGAATCTTTGGTAATACCGCCGCCAATGAACAAAACTGCCTTCCCCGCTTCTATTTTCATGCAGCGCAGGTTTACATAAAGGTCGGTTTCTTTTTTCACAGTCCGGTAAGCCAAATTTTCCACATTCCTCCTGGTTAGGGAGCGTTGCATATTTTTCTGAAGGTTTAATTCTCCTAAAAATCCGGTGTAGAATTCCCGGTCGTAATGTTCTTCTGAAAGGATGAATTTCCTGGCTTTTTCCTTCGGCAGGCCGCCTACGGCGGGGGTCGGATGCAGGGCAGAGATTATATTCGCCAATCTGGCTGAGCCGTTCCGCGGAACGGCTGTACTGGCCAGCGTTCCATATATATCTGTTCGCAAATGCAATAAATTCCCTGCTTTTGCGGTATAAGGTTCAGATATTTCGAGAGCTTCTATCCCCGAAGCTTTCAGGTTTTCCAGAATAGAATCGGTGACAAATTGCTGCTCCTGCTTTTCTTTCTCTCCCCACTCCACCTCCATGCTTCCCTGGAATTTTTGGGTTCCGGCCAGAGCCATGGTCTTAAATTGGTTATGCTCCAGCTTCATCAAAGTTTCGGGCGTGGCACCCAGCCAGCAACCCACTTTTGGATGAAACCAGCAATACACAAAGGCTGTGGAGTACGTTTTCAGAAGTTCATTAAAGAGCTTTAAAGGACCCTGCTGCTGTAAACCAACTTCTTCCCTGCGGGAAAGTACTACCTTGTCCATTTCCCCGGCCTGCAGGGCTGTAACTGCTTTTCTTACCAGCTCAATGTGAGCCGACTTTTTTTCTTCTGAAATTTGCCCTTTTTGAGACTTTCCCGTAACAGCAGCTTCATCAGAAACTACCTGCTCAAAAATGTGCTTTTCCGAAGCATTTTCAGGAAAGAGAATTGCTTTCCCTGAAGTGTCAAAAGGGGCAAAAACGAAGCCGCTTTCAGAAAAAGCTTCGGTATAATTCAAGTAGTCATCCTGCTGCAAAAAAGCGGTAACCGTACCTAAATTTCCTATGAGAATTGGCTTACGGTAGGCCACAAAAGGCAGCTGCATCTCAAAGTGTTGTTTCAGCTTATTGAAAAAATCAGCTTCAGGCATTGCTTTTCTTTTTCGGGAGGGTGATCGTAGTCAATTTCACTACAGAAATAAGGTTTTCAGCCTCGTCAGTAATTTTAATATCCCAAAGTTGGGTAGTTCGGCCTTTATGAAGGTATTGGGCTTTTGCGAAAACATAACCTTCAGAAATGCTTTTTAGATGATTGGCAGCGATCTCGATTCCGCGCACAACAAATTCATCGGTATCCAAAAAGACATAACTGGCAAGGCTTCCCACACTTTCGGCCAGGGCAACCGTAGCGCCGCCGTGAAGCACCCCGTCTGGCTGGTGCACTTTGGAAGTGACTGGCATTCTGGCAATAAGGTAATCGTCACCTACTTCGGTAAATTCTATATCAAGGGTTTCCATGAGCGTATTTTTCGACACTTTTTTCGAAAGCTCCAGAATTTCCTCTTTGGTCATAGCAAATAGATTGGTTTCTTTGTAAAAGTACAAAACACCTGCAGATTTATGAGCCGCGAAAAAAAGGTTTCTTACCAAACCACCAATACCTACAGCACTTTGAACCAGTTTACCGAAAAAACTGAAAACGTTTGGGTGGTTTTTCACGGAATTGGCTATTTGAGCCGCTATTTCCTGAAGTATTTCAGGCAGCTAAACAAGGAAAAAAACTACATTATTGCACCACAGGCCCCTTCAAAGTACTACCTTAACGGTAAATATGAGCATGTTGGCGCTTCATGGGCCACGCGCGAAGAAACACAGCAGGAGATGGGAAATGTGCTGGCTTACCTGGATAAAGTCTACAATACCGAGGGTGTCAAAAATGCCAAAAATTTAATCCTTTTCGGCTACTCCCAGGGAGTGTCCATTGCCACTCGATGGATGGTAAAAAGAAAGCTTCGGCCGTCACATCTCATCCTCAATTCCGGCAGAATTCCTTCGGAATTAAAGCCTTCAGATTTTGCCTTTTTTGAGGGGCAGGTGAATTTTGTATATGGAACTGAAGATCCTTTCATCAACAAAGAATTTCTTGAATCTGAAGAAAAAAGGATCAGGGAATTATTTCCGAAAAATTTGAAGTTTGTTCCTTTTAATGGCGGGCATGAGGTGAATCAACAGGTGATTATTAAACTGGCGGGAGAATAAGTTTTAGAGAGACAAGACCGCTGCGCTGCCAGAGCCAAGAGCCAAGACTTTTTCAAAAAACTCCTTATCTGGTTCCAGCCTTAAATTATAATGTCAACGGGTTTTCAACGGCCTATCGAAAATTGATCGTGAAATTTGAAGTGAAAGGACGTTTAATTTTCTGCTGTTTGAGCCTAACGACTTTTTATCGTTATACTAACTTTAATCGCGAGTTCAGAAAATTTAGTCATTGAACGAAAAATTTAGATCAATTTTCGTAAGCCTGGCCCCGAAGCGTCGGGGTTGGTTCTTTTTCATCAATGGAAAAAGAACAGAAATATTTTTCTTGAAACCCATTGAGAAGCTGAAACAAGTTCAGCTTGACGTAATTATAATAAATAGGGCTATGTCACCTCGAGCGGAGTCGAGAGGTCCTTGTAAATAAAAAATTAGACTCCAATAAGATGTTGGCGCGGATTTGCAATCCGTGCCGAGTCCAAACTCCCACCCCGACCTTCGGCCACCCCTCCGCAGGAGGGGACTTTTCAAAGTAAAAAAAAAGCGCTACCAATTGGCAGCGCTTTAATATTCATCCAATTCCTCCCCTTTTCAAGGGGAGGTTAGGAGGGATTAGATCCCTCCTTTCGTCGGGATAAGCGATTCACAAGGCTTTGCTTCACAAAACCTGTTCTCTGCTTATTTCACTTCTTCAAAGTCAACGTCTTCTACATCGTCACCCTGCTTAGAGTCACCTCCGGCCTGTCCTCCGGTTGCGCCCTGGGCTCCGGCTCCGGGTCCACCCTGTGGGCCTCCGGCAGCTCCGCCCTGCTCGGCTTGTGCTTTGTACATTTCTTCAGAAGCTACTTTCCATGCCTCATTGATCTTGTCTAATGCAGGCTGAATAGTTTCTACTTCTTTAGTCTCGTAAGCTTTCTTTAATTCTTCCAAAGCCTCTTCGATTGGCTTCTTCTTGTCATCAGAAAGTTTATCGCCAAATTCTTTCAACTGCTTTTCAGTCTGGAAGATCATAGCATCAGCTTCGTTAAGCTTATCTACTTTTTCTTTGGCTTTTTTATCAGTTTCAGCATTAGCTTCAGCTTCCTGCTTCATCTTTTGGATCTCTTCTTCAGTAAGACCTGAAGAGGCCTCGATTCTAATATCCTGAGATTTACCGGTAGCTTTATCTGTAGCGCTTACTTTGATGATACCGTTGGCATCGATGTCAAAGGTCACTTCAATTTGAGGTGTTCCTCTTGGTGCCGGTGGAATTCCGTCAAGGTGGAATCTACCAATAGTCTTGTTATCGGCTGCCATTGGACGCTCTCCCTGCAACACGTGGATCTCAACAGAAGGCTGATTGTCGGCCGCGGTAGAGAATACCTGTGATTTTTTGGTAGGAATGGTCGTGTTAGACTCGATCAATTTAGTCATCACACCCCCCATAGTTTCAATACCAAGAGACAACGGAGTTACGTCAAGAAGCAGTACATCTTTTACATCTCCTGTAAGTACACCTCCCTGGATAGCTGCACCAATCGCCACAACTTCATCCGGGTTTACACCTTTAGAAGGTTTTTTTCCGAAGAAATTTTCTACTTCCTGCTGAATTTTAGGAATACGGGTTGATCCACCAACAAGGATTACCTCGTCAATATCACTTTTTGAAAGCCCTGCATCGCTAAGTGCTTTTTGCACAGGATCCATAGAACGCTTCACGAGGTTATCGGCAAGTTGCTCGAACTTAGATCTTGTAAGAGTTTCTACAAGGTGCTTTGGTCCGCTAGCGGTTGCAGTTACGTATGGCAGGTTAATTTCAGTTTGAGAAGAAGAGGAAAGCTCAATTTTAGCTTTTTCAGCAGCTTCCTTCAAACGCTGAAGTGCCATTGGGTCTTTTCTAAGGTCGATATCCTCCTGCTTTTGAAAAGTATCTGCGAGATAATCGATGATCACCTCGTCAAAATCATCACCTCCAAGGTGGGTATCACCGTTAGTAGAAAGTACTTCAAAAACTCCGTCCCCTAATTCAAGGATAGAGATATCAAATGTACCACCACCAAGGTCATAAACTGCGATCTTCTGATCTTGGGATTTTTTATCAAGTCCGTAAGCCAGTGCAGCTGCAGTAGGCTCGTTAATGATACGTCTTACTTTAAGACCTGCGATCTCACCGGCCTCTTTTGTAGCCTGACGCTGAGAGTCATTAAAGTATGCAGGTACGGTAATAACGGCTTCATTTACATCCTGCCCAAGATAATCCTCGGCAGTTTTCTTCATTTTCTGAAGCACCATGGCAGAAAGTTCCTGCGGAGTATATTTACGTCCGTCGATTTCCACACGCGGAGTATCGTTATCACCTTTTACCACTTTATAAGGAACCCTTCCGGCTTCTTTAGAAACTTCAGAATATTTATTTCCCATAAACCTCTTGATAGAGGAAATGGTTTTTTGCGGGTTAGTTACAGCCTGACGCTTTGCAGGATCCCCTACTTTTATTTCGCCTCCTTCTACAAATGCGATTACAGAAGGAGTAGTTCTTTTTCCTTCGGCATTAGGTATCACCGTTGGCTCGTTACCTTCCATCACGGCAACACAGGAGTTGGTAGTACCTAAGTCGATTCCAATTATTTTACTCATAATTCTATAGGTTGTTATTTATTATTTCTGATTTTTATTTGAACAACCACTTAAAGTCAATCATTATGCCAGCAGAAATTATATGACAGGATGTCACATAAAAAGACAGGCATCTGACTTTCAAAAATTAAGATTTACTACTTATTTTAAGAAGTTCCTGCCATTGTGTGGTATAATAGGGGCTTCGATGTTTTTTAATAAGCTCCCACTCGTGTTTTCGGGTGCCGGTAATAGCTGAAGCGACTGTAGCTTTCCCATATTTGTTATTGATCCCATCCAAGACTTTCATAAGAACCGGATTAGAAATCTTAGAAGGTTGTTCAAATAAATTGGCCTGCACATATTCCTGTGGAATAATTCCGCTTAAATTGACCCCCACTTTTTTATAGCGAAAACCCGGTTTATATATTTTATGCAGGGCTTTTCTTGCTTCGCTGATTAGAACAAATGTATTATTAGTAGGAATAGGCAAAGTCACGGTACAACTTTCAGAATATCGCTTATCAATTTTACTGTGATAATTGGTATGTATAAACACTTGCACATATGAAGCGCATGAACCCTGGGCCCGCATAACCTCGCTTACCTCGCTAATGTAATAAGCGCATACTTCTTCGATCATATCAAGGTCTTCCAGTCGTTTTCCAAAAGACTTCGCTGTACCTATTCCCTTTTTAGATTTAGGAATAGTAGTAAACTCTATACATGACTCCCCTCTCAACTCACGCCATAAACGTTCGCCCACTACAGTCATCTCTTTACGCACCCAGGCAAGAGGCACATTGTAAGCAAAATCAAATGCAGTAAACACCCTTCTTTCCTGAAGTCGTTGGGCATGCTGCCTTCCTATTCCCCACACATCATTAATCTTCACTTTTTTTAAAGCTACTCGCTTTTTCTCTTCAGAATCAATCACATATACATGTTGGTGGATTTCCTCTTTCTTGGCAATCCTATTTGCCAGTTTAGCCAGGACTTTTGTAGGAGCAATACCTACCCCCACCGGCAAACCGGTATACTTAAATATCTGCTCTTTAATTGTTTGGCCATATTCAGAAAGGTTTATGTTATTTAAGCCGGTTAATTCCACAAAAGCTTCATCAATACTGTAAACCTCAACCATAGGAGAAAAAGTCTTTAAGATATTCATCACCCGCTGTGACATTTCTCCATATAAAGTGTAATTAGAAGAAAAGAAAGTCACATTATTCTTTACCAGAATATCTTTAATTTTAAAGACAGGTTCAAACATAGGAATATGTGCCAGAGATTTAGCCTCTTTATTTGCTGCAATCACACAACCATCATTGTTGCTCAACACTACTACCGGCTTCCCCCAGAGATCGGGTCTAAAAACCTGTTCGCAGGAAGCATAAAAACTATTACAATCTACCATCGCAATCATATCACAGCATGTATTACATAAGTAACCACACCCCACAACAGAAATTCGGGCTGCGTGGATTCACCTGAAAATTGCACAATATCAAATTCACCATCTTTTACTATAAGCGCCATACAATCTGGCTTAAGCTCCATAGACCGGTCTATAATAAGAACATCTTTATCCCAGATATTAAATTTAGACCAGTTACTGCCTTCAACCCTAACAAAGAATGTTGAATCCTGATTGTAAACTAATTCATTGTTCAAATCTATTGGAGGTTCATAATAATGAGTGGCTGCACTGGGAAATCCGGTTTGCTTTGAAACTTCTGCTCTATGCCTGTCTTTACCCTTTCGGATTTTTTCTGAAATAAGTCTTTGCATAGTTCAAAATTAGGAAATATTCCAATATGATGGAATATTTCCCTGTTGTTTTTTATACCCAGTTCAAAAAGAAAAAATTAATTTTACCCCTAAATTTTATCCCTCGAATGCAGAAAATTGAAAGTATCAGCGTTTTTGACATGCTTAAAATAGGAGTTGGCCCTTCCAGCTCCCATACCCTTGGCCCCTGGCGGGCTGCCGAAAGATGGATCGGGGAGTTAAAAGAAGCCCAGAAATTTGATCTGGTAGAAAAAGTTACCGTACACCTTTATGGTTCCCTTTCCCTTACCGGAAAAGGCCATGCTACAGACCTTGCTTCTGTTTTAGGGCTTTTGGGTTATGACCCTGTAACCGTTCCGGTAGAGAACATTGATCCTGAGATCAATAATATCCGCACCTTTAACCGGCTTAACCTCAATGGCGAGCGCAGTATAGATTTTAAGCTCGAAAACGATATCGTTTTTAACAAGAAATTCCTGCCCTTCCACCCCAACGGGATGAAGTTCACCGCCCAACTTTCCTCCGGAAAAACAACCTCCTCCACCTTCTACTCTATCGGCGGCGGATTTGTAGTTAAGGAAGAACGCAAAAATGCCAGAAAGCAGCTGAAGAAATTTCAGGAATTTCCATTTCCAATCGTTAAAGGAACCGATCTTGCCGCTTATTGCAAGCAGGAAAATAAGAAGATTTCAGAAATAGTTTACGAGAACGAAAAATCTCTTCGCAGCGAAGAAGAGATCGATGCCGGACTAAAAGCTGTGTGGGACGTGATGCTGGAATCCATGTACCTAGGCTGCCATACGGAAGGCACCCTGCCCGGCGGACTCAACGTACGCCGACGTGCTCCCGATTCTCACAAAAAGCTGATAGGCAACTCCAGCTATAACACCAAAGAAGAATGGATAGAAGCCATTCGCAAAACTGAAGTGAAATTCCGTTCTATTTTAAAATGGGTAAGCTGTTTTGCTTTGGGAGTTAATGAAGTGAATGCTTCCTTAGGCCGTGTTGTTACTGCACCAACAAACGGGAGTGCCGGGGTTATTCCCGCAGTTCTTATGTATTACCTCACTATAGAAAACCACGACGCCGGTTTCGAAAAGATCAAACAGTTCCTTCTCGTAGCAGGAGAAATTGGAAGTCTATTCAAAAAAGGAGCTACCATATCTGCAGCTATGGGTGGTTGCCAGGCAGAAATTGGAGTTTCCTCCTCCATGGCCGCCGGAGCTTTGACGGAAGTCATGGGCGGAACGCCAGAGCAGGTCATGATGGCTTCCGAAATTGCCATGGAACACCACCTCGGCCTCACCTGTGACCCCATTGCCGGACTCGTACAAATCCCCTGTATTGAAAGAAACTCCATGGGTGCCATCAAGGCCATAAACGCGGCAGAAATGGCCCTGGATGCCGATTCTATTCACGCAAAAGTTCCTCTAGATAAAGTGATCGAGACCATGTGGGAAACTGCAAAAGACATGAACTCTAAATACAAAGAAACTTCGGAAGGAGGATTGGCAGTAAGGGTGAGTTTGAGCGACTGCTAAAATAGATTTGAGATATTAGATTTGAGATGTGAGATTTTTACCACCCCGCCCTCCGGGCACTTAGATATGAGATATTAGATATGAGTATTTAGATCATAAAACTCAGTTGAGGTTTTTAAATTCTCTATTTTTTCCTTCCGAAGGCAGAGAGAACGCGAAGTGATTGGAATATGGAACTTGGAATTTGGGATTTGAGATTTTGAATTTAAGATTTTGAATTTGGTGCTTGGTGCTTGGTGCTTGGTGCTTGAATATTATTTGAGTTTCCTATCCTCACACCCCTCTCTTCTCCTGGTATCGATCAAATAAATGATCTTCCATTCACCATTTTGCTTCAGTAGCTGAAAGTTATTAACTCCTCAATGGCTAAAAGTTTCATTCATATAAAAGGAATAAGGCGTCCAGGCATTTGCCATATCGCCGTCAATTTTAATCACATAATCCTGAAGTATTTCCCTGAAAGAAGTCTTCAGGGGAATAGAAACAATTCCTTTCAGCAGCTTTTCAAGTTCTTCATTCACTAACTGGGTATCTCCGTTCTTCCCCTTTGCAATGGTTTGTATCACAGGATCTTCATAAAAAACCGATTTCATCAGCAAAGAATCCCTGGCGTGAAAACCTTCAAAAAAGGTATCCACTACTTCTTTTACCTTTTCTTCTTCAGAAGTTGTCTGCGCAAAGGCAAAGGTTCCAAAAATCACAAAAACAGCAGTGGCTACAAGTCTTTTCATGTGTTCAGTTTTGAATGTAATTTAGTACTTTTACCTGAATTTTAAATTTACAAGTATGTCAGTCGCCAAGAAGCAATATAAAAGGATCACTACCAAGTCCCTGGTTGAAATGAAAGCCCAGGGGGAAAAAATTTCCATGCTTACTGCATACGATTTTTCTATGGCAAAAATAGTTGACGGTGCAGGGATAGATGTGATTTTGGTAGGAGATTCGGCCAGTAATGTGATGGCGGGACATGAAACCACGCTGCCCATCACCCTCGATCAAATGATCTATCACGCAGCCAGCGTGGTGCGTGCCGTAGAACGTGCCCTTGTGGTTGTAGACCTACCCTTCGGAAGTTACCAGAGTGACCCCAAGGAAGCTTTACGGTCAGCGATAAGGATCATGAAAGAGAGCGGCGGACACGCAGTAAAGCTCGAAGGTGGCAAAGAGATCAAAGATTCAGTAAAACGTATTCTAAACGCAGGAATCCCGGTAATGGGTCACCTGGGATTGACCCCGCAGTCCATCTACAAATTCGGGACTTATACGGTTCGCGCCAAGGAAGAAGCTGAAGCTGAAAAGCTCAAAACTGATGCTTTGATGCTCGAAAAAGCCGGATGTTTTGCATTGGTTTTAGAAAAAGTACCTGCCAAACTGGCGAAAGAAGTAGCCGAAAGCCTTACCATTCCGGTAATAGGGATTGGTGCCGGAAATGGCGTTGACGGCCAGGTACTGGTAGTTCACGACATGATTGGAATGACCCACGAGTTTAATCCGCGGTTTTTGAGAAGGTACCTGGACCTTTATTCTGAAATGACAAAAGCTTTTGAGCAGTACCGGAATGACGTGAAGAGCAGAAGTTTCCCAACAGATGAAGAACAGTATTAAAATGTTAGATTTTAGAAGTTAGAAGTACGAAGTAAAAGTATTTCGGTATGAAAATCAGGTATTCAAAAAGGCGACTTTTTTCCAATCTTATATTAGGAGCTCTATTTGCCATTTTAGGAGGCCTAAGGATCTTTGAAGGAACTGCCACCTATTTTACTTATTTTCAGCTCTTCCTCGGAATATTAATGGTTGGAACCTTCTTCTTTGAAAAGAAAAATCAGTACCTGAGCATTGAAAAAGGGTTCTTAACCAAAAATTCCCTCCGCAGGAAAACTATTGAACTTCACAACATTATTAAGGTGCAGTCTTATCCAGGCAGCGTAAAACTTTTTACTTCCGAAGAAAAGATAGGCATCAACACAGGAATTATTGAGAAAGATTCCCTGCAACAACTTTTGAATATTATAGGCTCTTTAGAAGTCCAGGAAAACCCCTTTGCTGGCTACGCTACAAAAACCACATAAAATTTGCCATTTTTGGAAGATAAAACGACCTCCACTCCGCAAAACCTGCAGGTACTTTACGAAGACAATCATTTGATCATCGTGAACAAACGCCCGGGAGATATTGTGCAGGGCGATAAGACCGGCGACGTACCGCTAAGCGAGGTGGTGAAGGAATATATAAAGATCAAGTACGACAAACCAGGAAATGTCTACCTGGGCGTGGTGCACCGCCTTGACCGCCCCACCAGCGGGATTGTTTTGTTCTCCAAAACTTCAAAAGCGCTTCCCCGGCTCAATAAACTATTCAAGGAAAAAGAAGCAAAGAAAACATATTGGGCAATTGTAAAAAATGCGCCGCCAAAACAACAGGACAGGCTGGTGCACTACATGAAGCGCAACCCAAAACAGAATAAATCTTATTCGCATATCAAAGAAGTACCAGACTCCAAAAAGGCCATTTTAGAGTACCGCTTGCTGAAGAACCTGAACAATTATTTCCTCCTGGAGATAGATTTGCACACAGGCCGACATCACCAGATTAGGAGCCAGTTATCTTTCATAGGCTGCCCTATAAAAGGAGATTTAAAATACGGTTTTGACCGCAGTAATAAAGACGGCAGCATCCATTTACACGCCCGCAAGCTTGTTTTTGAACATCCGGTAAAAAAGGAGAGGCTGGAGATCGTTGCCCCGCCGCCGCAAGATCCCCTGTGGGATGCCTGTAGAAGTTAGCGGGACACGAGTTTTGCCTTTTCAGCAATAATTTCGGCAACAGGCCTGTCTTCTATCCGGCTTTCCAGCCAGGAAAGTATATCCAGGTATAAAAATGCCCTCCTTTCATAAGGATGGTCTTCGTAAACCTTGAGCGTAGTATGCAGCTTCCGGAATTCATCTTTTATGTAAAGAGGGGAAACCTCGGGTAGGTTCCGCAGAAACCTTATCATTTCCTTTTGTACCTTATGCATATCGTTCATCTTGATAAGGAATTTATAAGTCGATTTTACCAGGCTTTCAAGATGATAATCTTTTCCGGCTTCGTAATGAGCCACCAGGTTAAGGATCCTTGAAAAGCACATGAGATCTTCCCTCACTTCGAGAGACTTGTTATCAATGATCTTTTTCAGAAATTCTATACATCTTGAGTAATTCCCGTTTCCGAAGTAGAGGGAAGCAATTTTATAATAGAAAATCATGATGTGGTGCCCGTCTATCCTGGAGCCGTACTTCTTGATCTTCTTCTCTATTTTCTCCACTAAAGGATCACCGTTGTCAAAATCGCCCTTCATAAACCTTAAATTGAGCTTATTGGAATAAACATAGAGGAAAGACAGCGTGGCTATATTGTCATCATCAGGAATTTTAGGGTCTTTGAGTGTCTCTTCAAGATGCTTGAGCGTTTTTTCAAAAAGCACGGTATGATTGAGATAAAACAACGACTCCAACAAATAATGGTTGCCTTTTAAATAGGAAACGGGATGAACGCTTATAAGATGAGGGTACTCTTTAAAAAGATCTATCCATTTGGAAGAATACCTGTAACAGGAAAGGAAATTCTGGGAAATGAAGCTGTACCACAAATGAGCCTTGTATAACCACAATTTTTCCCGAAAACCAAGTTTTGTAATATCAAATTCGGGCAGATTTTGCTTAAAGTAATCCTGAATGGTATCAGATTCCTCCTGAGTACGGGCGTGACCCATCTTCAGAAAAATGTTATAAAGCTGAAGTGACAGGTTGGAAAGCTTGCCCGAAATGAGGTTGAGCTCGGTCAATTCTTTAGTTTCCAGCACCAGGGTTTCTGCCCTGTTATGTGTACTGCGCGTAATGTATTGAGACTCGATGATCTTTTCCCACTCAAGGATATCGTAAGCCAGCACTTTTTCTTCGTAATGCAGTGCCGTGGCCTTAACCTTTTCCAGAATTTTAAGGCTTTGTTTGTATAGGCCTTTTCGGTACAGGATGTAAGCAAAGTCCATTTGTTCCCTAATATTGATTGGCACACTTTGATGAACCGGATTCAACTTAAGGCTAATGAGCAACTGCTTATAGAGGTGGGCTTTTATGTTAGAGAGCTGCTGTTTGCTTATCGCCGTATTCTTCAGAATATATTCTTCATCATATTTTTTTTGTCTGGACATAACCTTGAAAAGGTTAAGAAATTTACTGTCACTATTCACTCCAATTCGGCCGACATATAAACTAAACTGTCGTTTTTCAGACGGGGAAAGTGATTTTATGAGAGAAAACAGGTTATCGGTTAGTTCATTGGTCATTGTAACAAGATAAGATGCAACTTACTGAATATCAAGTCGTTTAAACTTCAACTTTAATTTTAATTGTCGTAATAACAGCTATTTATTTCCCATGAAGGGAAATGAGCTGGTTAAATTAGTCAAAGTTATTGTAAAATAAATTTTATTTGATATGAGTAAAGAAAGGGTACAAATTTTTGACACCACCCTGAGAGATGGGGAGCAAGTACCGGGTTGTAAACTTGAAACCAGGCAAAAACTGAAGATTGCCGAAAAGCTTGAGGCTCTGGGAGTAGATGTTATAGAAGCGGGCTTTCCTGTTTCGAGCCCCGGAGATTTCAAATCGGTATCTGAAATTTCAAAACTCGTAAAGAACAGCAGCGTTTGCGGACTCACCCGGGCCGTAAAAAAAGATATTGAAGTTGCGGCCGAAGCTTTAAAACATGCTAAAAGGCCAAGGATTCATACCGGGATTGGAACGTCAGATTCTCACATCAAGTATAAATTTAATTCCACCCGCGAAGAGATTATTATTAGGGCGCGAGAAGCAGTTTCTTACGCCAAAAATTTTGTAGATGATGTGGAATTTTATGCTGAAGATGCCGGAAGAACCGATAATGAATTCCTTGCCAGGGTTTGCACTACTGCAGTAGAAGCCGGCGCCACTGTTCTAAACATCCCAGATACCACAGGCTATTGTCTTCCTGAAGAATACGGACAAAAGATAAAATACCTGAAAGAGAACGTAAAGAACATTGAAAATGTTATTATTTCCTGTCATTGCCATAACGACCTTGGGCTTGCTACGGCCAATGCCATTGCCGGAATTAGAAATGGTGCGCGTCAAATAGAGTGTACCATTAACGGTATTGGAGAACGCGCAGGTAATACAGCACTTGAAGAAGTAGTCATGATTTTGAGGCAGCACCCCGACCTTAACTTTAATACGAACCTGAACCCCAAATTATTATTTGAATTAAGCAACCTCGTATCGAGGGAAATGGGAATGGTTGTACAACCAAATAAAGCTATTGTTGGGGCCAATGCCTTTGCCCACAGCTCCGGAATCCATCAGGACGGGGTTATTAAAAACAGGGAAACTTATGAGATTATCGACCCTGCAGATGTTGGCGTCACAGAATCGGCCATTATTCTCACTGCAAGAAGCGGAAGGGCTGCACTTGCCTACAAAGCAAAAATCATGGGATATGAATTAACGAAATTGCAGCTAGATATTGTCTATGCCACCTTCCTGAATTATGCCGATGTTAAAAAAGAAGTCGCGGATACCGATTTACATGAGATCATGGATTTAAGTTTTAAAAACCGAGCCTCTGCCTAATGAAGAAGACGTTATTTGATAAGATTTGGGACTCGCATGTTGTGGAATCAATTCCCAATGGGCCAGATGTCTTGTATATTGATAAACACCTTATCCATGAAGTTACCAGCCCCCAGGCCTTTAATGAACTAAAGGAGCGGGGCATTTCGGTTTACAGGCCCGATAAAATTGTAGCCACTGCCGATCATAATACGCCTACCCTCAATCAGCATTTACCGGTTAAGGATCTGCTGTCGCGAAAGCAGCTTTCAGAATTAAGTCAAAACTGCGAAGAAAACAATATCCCCCTTTACGGGCTGGGCCATCCTTATAACGGCATTGTTCATGTGATGACTCCCGAGTTAGGTATTACCCAACCGGGAATGACCATTGTTTGTGGTGACAGCCACACCTCTACCCACGGAGCCTTTGGAACCATTGCCTTCGGGATTGGAACCAGCCAGGTAGCACAGGTTTTTGCCAGCCAGTGCCTGTTAGTTGAGAAACCCAAAAAGATGAGGGTGAACGTTAATGGGAAATTGAAAAAGGGGGTGCTTCCAAAAGATGTCATCCTGTACATCATTAGTAAGCTGGGAACCAATTCAGGAACCGGATACTTTTGTGAATATGCAGGAGAGGTGTTTGAAAATATGTCAATGGAAGGCCGTATGACCGTCTGTAATATGAGTATTGAAATGGGGGCCCGGGGTGGACTTATCGCACCGGATGATACTACTTTCAATTATGTTGAAGGAAAAGAATTTGCTCCAAAAGGGGCTGAGTTTGAGCAACGTAAAGCATATTGGAAAACCCTGAAAACCGATGAAGATGCTGTTTTTGATAAGGAATTCCATTTTGAGGCTGAAGATATTGAACCTATGGTGACCTATGGCACCAATCCAGGTATGGGAATAAAACTTACCGGCTCTATCCCCACGGGCGCAGGCAAAAGCGCCGATAAAGCTTTGGAATACATGGGATTTGTGCAGGGGGAATCTCTTCTGGACAAGCCCGTAAACTGGATCTTTATTGGAAGTTGTACCAACTCCCGGATAGAAGATTTTAGGGTGGCCGCCTCTTACATTAAAGGCAAACAAAAAGCTGCCAACGTCAACGCTTTAATTGTTCCGGGTTCCCGGCAGGTAGCCGAACAAATCAAGGCCGAGGGCTTACAGGAGATCTTTGAAAATGCCGGTTTTACATTGCGACAACCCGGCTGCTCTGCCTGCCTCGCCATGAATGACGATAAAATTCCCGCAGGGGAATATTGTGTTTCTACCAGCAACAGGAACTTTGAAGGCCGCCAGGGCCAGGGAGCGAGAACCATACTCGCCAGCCCTTTAACAGCGGCCGCTACAGCTGTAGCAGGAAAACTAGTTGATTTTACCAAAAGCCTTAATTAGATGGAAAAATTTGTAAAACTCACTGCCACCGCTGCTCCTCTTGAGACTGAAAACATTGATACAGACCAGATCATTCCTGCAAGGTTTTTAAAAGCTACAGACAAGGCCGGATTTGGTGAAAACCTATTCCGGGACTGGAGGTTTAATCCAAATGGGAAACTTAACCCAAATTTTAGCCTTAACAATCCGGCTTACTCGGGCCCTATTCTAGTGGCCGGAGACAACTTTGGATGTGGTTCCAGCAGGGAACATGCCGCATGGGCTCTTAAAGCCTATGGTTTCAAGGTGGTGGTTTCCAGTTACTTTGCAGACATATTCAAAGGCAATGCCCTAAACAACGGGCTGCTTCCGGTGCAGGTGTCGGCCGAATTCCTGGAAAAGCTATTTGATTACCTCCATTTAAATCCTTCAGGAGAGATCATTGTCGATCTGGAAAACCAACACATCAGCATAAAAGATTCAGGAGAGACCGAAAAATTTGAAATAGATGCTTATAAAAAGACCTGCATGTTAAACGGATATGACGACATAGATTTCCTGCTAAGCAGGCTGGACGCAATAAAGAATTATGAAGATAAACAATTACAACAAGTATGAAGTTGAAAATAGCAGTATTACCGGGAGACGGAATTGGGCCTGAGGTAACGAAACAATCGGTAAAAGTATTAAAAGCCATTGCTGAACGTTTTGACCATGAGTTTGAATTTGAAGAAGCAATTGTTGGTGCCGTTGCCATAGACTGCACCGGGGAGCCACTCCCCTCTGCTACTTTAGAACTATGCAGGGATTCTGATGCAGTGCTGTTTGGGGCGATTGGCCATCCAAAATATGACAATGATCCTTCGGCTAAAGTGAGGCCGGAACAGGGCTTGCTGAAGCTGAGAAAAGAACTGGGGCTTTACGCAAATATTCGGCCGGTGCGAGCGTATGAAAATCTACTGGAGCACTCCCCATTACGCCCCGAACGTATTTCAGGGGCCGATATGGTGATTTACAGGGAACTCACCGGCGGAATTTACTTTGGAGAAAAAAGTACCAGCGAAGACGGCAAAACGGCAAGTGATCTATGCACCTACAGCACATTCGAAATTGAAAGACTGGCCCACCTGGCTTTTAAGGCAGCACAAAAAAGAAGAAAAAAACTTACTCTTATAGATAAAGCAAACGTGCTGGAAACTTCCAGGTTGTGGAGAAAAACAGTTACTAAGCTTGCTAAAGATTATCCCGATGTAAGTCTCGATTTCCTTTTTATAGACAATGCCGCCATGCAAATGGTGCTCAACCCAAAACAATTTGATGTAATCCTTACAGAGAATATGTTTGGGGATATCATTTCAGATGAAGCCAGCGTGATTGGCGGGAGCATCGGCTTGTTGGCCTCAGCTTCAGTGGGTCTTGAAAATGCCCTTTTTGAACCCATTCACGGATCTTTTCCGCAGGCTACAGGCAAAGGAATAGCCAACCCCATTGCCTCAATTTTATCGGCCGCTCTTTTGCTCGATCATTTCAACCTCACCCGGGAAGCCGGGGTGATAAGAAAAGCTGTAGAAGAGAGCATCAAGCTCAATGTCTGCACGCAGGATTTAAACAAGAACAATCATTACTCCACAGAAAAAGTGGGTGATTTCCTCGAAGGAAGGATTAGTGAATCTGAACATCATCACATCAACGATAACAACCTCACTATTGGTCAAATGACAATAATTTAGAATGGTTTTTGTCTATTGCCTGAAGAAGCTGTCTACAAAGCTCTAAAGGTGTTTTTCTGAAATATTTCAGAAAAAATTGATCCGGGTATCGAGGCTGGCACAACCTGATAACCGGATCAATAGAACACCTAACTGCTTTGATTAGACAGCTTCTTTTTATTTATACCAGGAACTGAAAAAGATCGGGGCTGTTATTGAGATACTGCCCGTAGAAATTATAATCTTTCATACGCCTGACTAAAGGATCAAAATCAGCTGCATCCTTTAATTCAATTCCCACCACCGCAGGGCCATTTTCCCGCTGGTGTTTTTTTGAATACTCGAAATGGGTAATGTCATCATCGGGTCCCAGAACTGCTTCCACAAATTCTTTTAAAGCCCCGGCGCGCTGCGGAAACCTCACGATGAAATAATGTTTAAGGCCTGAATACAACAAGGCTCTTTCCTTAATTTCAGCTGTTCTGGTGATGTCATTATTTCCACCGCTTAAAATGCAAACCACATTCTTGCCTTCAATTTCTTCAGCAAAAAAGTCCAGGGCCGAAAGAGCCATTGCGCCGGCAGGTTCGGCCACAATGGCGTCCTGGTTGTAAAGATCAAGAATGGTCTGGCACACCTTTCCTTCAGGAACGCTGAGCATTTGGTGCAGGTTTTCACGGCAAAGTTCAAAATTGATGGAGCCCACCTTTTGAACCGCCGCTCCGTCAACAAAGCGCTCAATAGATTGCAGCTCCACCACTTTACCTTCCCGCAGGGCAGCTGTCATAGAAGCAGCGCCTTCGGGCTCTACACCAATAACTTTTGTTTGCGGCGAAAGCTGTTTAAATACCGAAGATAAGCCCGCTAACAATCCGCCGCCGCCCAGAGGCGCAAAAATGTAATCTATAGGCGCCTCTGCCTGTTCCAGGATCTCAAGCCCAATGGTTGCCTGGCCTTCAATTACTTTAGGGTCTTCAAAAGGGTGAATAAAGACCAGCGATTTTTCCTGCCCGTGAACCACTGCCTGTTTGTAAGAATCGTCAAAAGTGTCACCTTTTAAGACCACTTCTACCCATTCCCCGCCAAACATTTGGGTTTGTTCAACTTTTTGTTTGGGAGTGGTCACAGGCATATAAATTACACCTTTTGCCTGTAGTTTATTACAGGCAAAGGCCACTCCCTGGGCATGATTGCCCGCACTGGCGCAAATAACGCCCTTTTTGAGCTGTTCTTCGCCCAAACTGGAGATCTTGTTATAGGCACCACGAATTTTGTAAGACCTTACCTGCTGCAGGTCTTCCCTTTTTAGAAAAATATTGGCATTAAATTTCCTGCTGTACGTAAATGATGAGACCAGGGGTGTCAAAAGTGTCACTTTTGAGATCCTTTTTTTAGCCTCTCTTACCGCCTCCAGTTGCAGGAGGTATTGTTCTTTTTCAGCAGTTAATTCATTCATTATACCTCGAGTTTTTTCATTGCGGTCATCGCTTTTCTAAGTTTTGCGCCAACCTTTTCAACAGAATGCTCTCTAACAGACTCATTTATTTGTGCTACTTTCCTTTCATCCTGAACATTAGCAGGGTACTCCCTTCCAATCACTTCAGGTTCCAGGCCATTGATGTAGTCTTTGATTAAGGGTTTACAGGAGTGGTCAAAAAGATAACAACCGTATTCAGCGGTATCTGAAATGATCCTGTTCATTTCATACAACTTCTTTCTTGCAATGGTATTGGCAATAAGTGGCGCTTCATGCAAAGATTCATAGTAAGCCGATTCTTCGATAATCCCGGCTTCTACCATAGTTTCAAAGGCCAGCTCAACACCCGATTTTACAAATGCCACCAACAGCACGCCCTTGTCAAAATACTCCTGTTCACTGATCTTTTCTGAAGTAGCTTCAGTTTGTTCAAAAGCAGTATTTTCTGTAGCAGCCCTCCATTCCAGAAGCTCCTTGTCATCGTTCTCCCAGTCTTTCATCATTCTTGAACTAAAAGCTCCGGTGATGATATCATCCATGTGTTTTCTGAACAACGGACGCAGGGTTTCCTTCAATTCTTCGGAAATTTCATAAGCCCTTACTTTTGCAGGATCTGAAAGCCTGTCCATCATTTGGGTAATTCCGCCGTGTTTTAGGGCTTCGGTAATAGTTTCCCAGCCATACTGAATCAGTTTTGCGGCATATCCCGGCTCCACTCCTTCAGCAACCATTTTATTAAAGCTCAAAATAGACCCCGTTTGCAGTACGCCACAAAGAATGGTTTGCTCTCCCATGAGATCAGATTTGACTTCGGCCACAAAAGATGATTCCAGTACTCCCGCACGATGGCCGCCGGTGGCATAAGCATAGGCTTTGGCCCATTCCAGACCAATACCATGCGGATCATTTTCGGGATGAACGGCAATCAAGGTTGGAACCCCAAAACCGCGTTTGTATTCTTCACGCACCTCGCTTCCGGGACATTTGGGCGCAACCATAATTACGGTGATATCCTCCCGTATCTTCATGCCTTCTTCCACAATATTGAATCCGTGGGAATAAGAAAGCACCGCATCCTTTTTGATCAAAGGCTGGATAGCTCCAATCACTGAAGAATGCTGCTTATCGGGCGTGAGGTTGATCACCAGGTTGGCCTGTGGGATCAACTCCTCAAAAGTGCCAACTTCAAAGCCATTTTCTGTTGCATTGATGTAAGACTGCCTCTTTTGCTGAATTGCCCCTTCCCTTAAAGCATAGGATATATCGAGCCCGCTATCTCTCATATTTAGGCCCTGGTTCAATCCCTGCGCCCCACAGCCCACGATCACTATTTTTTTACCGATTAAAGCTGCAGTCCCTTCATTGAACTCTTCGTTAGACATAAACCTGCAGGTTTGTAGTTGAGCTAATTGTTCGCCTCTTGAAAGGCTGTTAAAATAGTTACTCATTGTATTGTATTTGAAGTATTGAATTTTTCTAGTAGTTCTGATATTGGCATTTCATTCTTTGAGACCGCAATGGTCCCCGATCTTACAAACTGCATGAGCCCGTAAGGTTTGAGTTTTTCATAAAGGTCTTCGGTCTCGTGCCGCTCCCCTGTTTTCTCAATGACAAAGAACTGCGGAGAAGCAGTAACAATTCGGGCATTGGTCTTTTTTATAAAGCTTTGTATGTCAAAGTCTTCAACAAAACCCGAAGACCTCACCTTATATAGAGCTGTCTCCTGGAAAATAAGCTCCTCATCTTTGTGATAAAATGCTTTAATGACCTCTATTTGTTTCTCTATCTGGCCAACGATCTTCTTGACCTGTTCTTCAGTAACCTCTACGATAATGATGAACCTCATCACTTCATGCACCTCACTTTGAGAAGCAGTAATGCTTTCAATATTGATGTGCCTCTTTAAGAAAATAGCTGCTATCCGGCTAAGAAGGCCCAGGTTGTTTTCTGTATAAACCGATACTGTATAATTTTGCTTTTCCATTACTCTAAACGTATATCTGAAACCGATGCGCCCGTGGTGATCATTGGGAACACACATTCTTCCTTTTCTACTGATACTTCGAGGAAATAAGCCTCTTTTGAAGCCAGCATTTCCTCTACCGCCCCTTTGAGCTGACTCCTTTCTGAAATCTTGTTCGTTTGCAGGTGATAAGCCTTTGCAATACCTGTAAAATCGGGGTTGACCATTTCGGTGGATGCATAGCGCTTCTCAAAGAACATTTGCTGCCACTGCCTTACCATTCCCAGGAAATTGTTGTTTAGCACCACAATCTTCACCGGAACGTTCATTTGATAAATAGTTGCCAGTTCCTGAAGGGTCATCTGGAAACCACCATCTCCAATAATGGCGACAACTTCGCGGGCTGTACTTCCCATTTTCGCACCAATGGCTGCCGGCAATGCAAAGCCCATGGTTCCGAGTCCGCCCGAAGTCACATTACTTCTGGTAGCATTGAATTTCGCATATCGGCAGGCCACCATCTGGTGCTGCCCCACATCTGAAACTATAATGGCATTACCTCCCGAAACTGTATTGATCTCATCGAGTACCTCAGCCATTTTTATCTTTCCATGCTTTGCTGAAAGGTCATTCTTTATGATCTTTTCATATTCGATGCTGTAAAGCTCTTTAAACCTGTTATGCCATTGTTCATGGCTGTTGGGCTGAAGGAATTCGAGCAGTAGCTTTAGCGTTTGCTTCACATCTCCCAGCACCGGGATTTGAGCCTGCACATTTTTGTTCACTTCGGCAGGATCAATTTCAAAATGTATAACGGTAGCCTGTTTTGCATAGGTGTTGAGATCGCCGGTAACCCGGTCGTCAAAACGCATTCCTATGGCAATAAGTACATCACATTCATTGGTTAAGAGGTTTGGTGCATAGTTGCCGTGCATTCCCACCATCCCCACGTTCAAAGGATGATCTGTTTCGAGGGCCGATAAGCCGAGGATGGTCCAGGCTGCAGGCACGCCAGATTTTTCGATTACCTCTTTCAAAAGTTGCTCTGCACCACCCAGGATCACGCCCTGCCCAAACACGATCATGGGTTTTTTGGCATTATTAATGGCCTGTGCGGCTCTTTCCACCTGCAATAAGTTCACTTCAGGAAGAGGTTTATAACTCCTTATGCCGGTACATTTCTTATAGCTGAAATCGAGGCTGTCAAACTGGGCATCTTTGGTAATGTCTATAAGTACAGGCCCCGGCCGGCCACTGCGGGCAATGTAAAAAGCCTTGGCAAGAACCTGGGGGATCTCAGAAGCTTTGGTGACCTGGTAATTCCATTTGGTGATAGGCGTTGAAAGCCCCACCATATCTATTTCCTGGAAAGCATCGCTGCCCAGCAGGTGAGAACCAACCTGCCCGGTTATACAAACCATGGGGGTGGAATCTATGTGCGCATCGGCAATCCCCGTAATGAGATTGGTTGCACCGGGGCCCGAAGTTGCAATGGCAACCCCTACTTTCCCGGTAACCCTTGCATATCCCTGGGCTGCATGTGCGGCGCCCTGTTCGTGGCGGGTGAGCACATGCTCAATTTGATCTTTATATTTATAGATTTCATCGTACACAGGCATGATAGCACCGCCGGGATATCCATACATCACCTCGACCCCTTCAGCCAAAAGGCACTTTATCACTGCCTCTGCTCCCGAAACTTTCAATGTTTCCTCTACGGAAACTTCTTTAAAACCAGCTGTTTTAACTTCCATAATTGTCCATATTAAAATTCATCTGTAACACAACCTTCTGAGGCTGAAGAAACTGTTCTTGCGTATTTGTAAAGCACTCCTTTGCTGAATTTCAGGTTCGGAGCTTTCCATTTATTCCTCCGTTCCTGGATTTCCACCGGGCTCAAATCCACAGAAATAGTATTTTCTTCAGCATCAATGGTGATCTCATCTCCATCTTCAACCAGGGCTATCAACCCGCCTTCCTGTGCTTCAGGAGTAATGTGCCCTACTACAAAGCCGTGCGTACCTCCCGAAAATCTTCCGTCGGTGATCAAAGCCACGTCCTTTCCAAGTTTAGCTCCCATGATGGCGGCCGTGGGTTTCAACATTTCGGGCATTCCCGGACCTCCTTTGGGGCCTTCGTACCTTATCACTACCACATCACCCTTTTGAACTTTCCCTCCAGAAATACCATTATTGGCCTCATATTCACTGTTGAATACCCGGGCTTTGCCTTTGAACAACAAGCCCTCTTTTCCCGTGATCTTTGCCACCGATCCGCCTTCAGCCAGATTGCCGTAGAGGATTCGCAGGTGACCCGAGCTCTTAATGGGTTCTTCAAGAGGTCTTATCACCTGCTGCCCTTCCGTGAGATCGGTAACATCGGCCAGGTTTTCAGCTAAAGTTTTACCGGTAACCGTAAGGCAGTCGCCGTGAAGCATTCCGTTTTTCAGCATATATTTTAATACCGCCGGAATTCCTCCCACGCGGTGCACATCTTCCATCGCAAACCGACCGCTAGGTTTTAGATCGGCCAGGAAAGGTGTGCTGTCACTAATTTTTTCAAAATCTGCAAGGCTGAATGCTACTTCCGCAGCTTTTGCTATCGCCAAAAAATGGAGTACCGCATTGGTAGACCCGCCGAGCACGGTGATTAGCCGAACGGCATTTTCAAGAGCCTTTCTGGTAACTATATCTTTAGGTTTGATGTCCTTCTCTACAAGCAGCTGAATTGCCTTTCCGGCGGCTTCACAATCGGCCCTTTTCTCAGCTCCCACAGCCGGATTGGAAGAATTATACGGAAGTGCCATTCCCAAAGCTTCAATAGCCGAGGCCATGGTATTTGCGGTGTACATTCCGCCACAAGCACCTGCACCGGGACAGGCTTTTTCGATGACGCTGTTGTAATCTTCATCAGAAATATCGCCCGATACCTTAGAGCCCCAGGCCTCAAACACCGAAACCACATCCAGCTTTTTCCCATTGTGGCAGCCAGAAGATATAGTACCGCCATAAACCAGGATCGCAGGCCTGTTGATCCTTAACATGGCCATTAAGGCACCGGGCATATTCTTATCGCAACCCACCACGGTAATAAGTGCATCATAAGACATGGCATGAATAACCGTCTCAACAGAATCTGCAATAATATCCCGCGAAGGCAGCGAATAGCGCATACCGGGAGTACCCATAGAAATGCCATCACTTACCCCAATGGTGTTAAAAATGAGGCCTACGAGTTCATTTTGGTTGCAGGATTCCTTTACCAGGCTGGCGAGGTCGTTGAGGTGCATATTACAGGGGTTTCCTTCGTAACCTGTGCTTGCTATACCTACAAACGGCTTTTTAAAATCCTCTTTTGTAAGGCCTATGGCATGTAACATGGCCTGAGAGGCCGGTTGAGATTCACTTTGTGTTAAAATTTTGCTGTACTTATTGTTCATTCCGGGCTTTGATCATTTTTTTCTAAAATTAGGGCCATAATATTTGCACAAACACCAAGAAACGGATGTGAAATTATTTTCAGAAGCAATAAAACAAGTACAACTAACTGATTAACATATACTTACATGTAATTGATTTACGACAGCTAAATCCCAAAAGATCTTTTCAGAAGAAAAAAATGCATAAAAAAAGCCGTTTAAAAAACGGCTTTTTGAGAGGTAAGGATGTCAATTTTCTTAATTCACAGCATCCTGCTTCTTTCTTATCCCGTCAAGGGCAAGATTGTCTTTACTGCCGCTGTGGGTGTGATCTTTATTGCCCACAGGTTCATAAGTACCTTTTTGTACCTGCTCCCCAATGATCTGGTAAGCCTCCCTAAAGGATTTTCCTTCCATCACCAGGTCGTTAATGCTGTCTACCGTAAACAGGTATTTATATTTTTCATCCTGCAGGTTTACCTCCTTAACAATGATTTGGGAGATGGAATGGGTGAACACATCGAGGATCTCTTTTAAACTTTCTACGGAAAAAATGCTGTTCTCCTTGATGACCTGGAAATCCCTGTGGTACCCGCTTGGCAGGTTATTGGTCACCAAAACCATTTCACCGGCTATCGCCTGAAGTTTATTGCTTTTTCCCCTTACCAGCTCAAAAACATCGGGGTTCTTTTTGTGGGGCATTATGCTGGAGCCGGTAGTAAGCGCCTCCGGAAAGCTGATAAAGGAAAAATTCTGGCTCATATAAAGGCAGATGTCCATAGAAAAACGGGAAAGCGTATTGGCCACCGAAGCTATTGCCGAAGTCACCACCCTTTCACTTTTCCCCCGGCTCATCTGGGCTGCAACCACGTTGTATTTCAAGGTGGAAAAACCGAGCTCTTTGGTTGTGAATTCCCTATCTATGGGAAATGAGGAGCCATAGCCTGCGGCAGAACCTAATGGGTTTTGGTCTACTACTTTTAGAGCTCCTTTGAGCTGGTACAGGTCATCTACTAAAATTTCTGCATAAGCCGAAAACCAGAGGCCAAAAGAAGAAGGCATGGCCACCTGCAAATGGGTGTAGCCGGGCAGGAGGCTGTTTTTATGCTCTTCAGCGAGTTTTAGAAGTACGTTTATCAGCTGGTTCACCCGACTGATGATCTCCTGCAGGTTTTCTTTGAAATAAAGCTGCAATGCCACCAAAACCTGGTCATTCCGGGAGCGGGCAGTATGGATTTTCTTTCCGGTGTCTCCCAGCTTTTTGGTGAGTTCAAATTCTATTTTGGAGTGCACATCTTCAAAATCTTCTTCAATCACAAAAATCCCATCTTTTACCTGCTGCTGAAGCTGCCGCAGCCCTTCAACCAACTCCTTTACCTCAGCTTCACTGATCAGCCCCACTTTTCCCAGCATCTTTGCATGTGCCGCCGAAGCCTGCAGGTCGTATTTTGCAAGAAACATATCCAGTTCCCTGTCGTTTCCCACAGTAAAGTTTTCGATCTTTTTGTCTATTGATATTCCTTTATCCCAAAGTTTCATGTCTATACCTTTATAGGCCTAACAGGTCTCCAAGACCTGTTAGGCCTGTTATTGTTTATTTCAATGCCTTTTCCAGCAACTTAATATATTTCTCTATACCCTCTTCTACTTCGTTCACAAAGATAAACTCATCGGCCGAATGTGACCTGGTGGAATCTCCCGGACCTAATTTTAAGGAAGGGCAAGTGAGCATGGCCTGGTCGCTAAGCGTGGGTGAGCCATAGGTTTTCATACCTAAAGAAGTTCCGGCTTTTACCAGCGGATGCTCTTTGGGAATGGAAGAAGAATTCAGTCGTAAAGATCGGGGTTTTATCTCGTCTACGGGAGCTTGTTCTGCCAAAACAGCTGCAATTTCGGCATTAGTGTAACGGTCATTCACCCGCACATCTACCACAAGTTCTACCTGTGCCGGCACTACATTGTGCTGGCTTCCGGCTTTAATCTGGGTGACAGTGAGCTTCACTTCCCCTAAAGCTTCTGAAACTTTTTCAAATTTACAGGCTTCAAACCACTGTAAGGCTTTTGCCGATTTATAGATAGCATTATCATCGTTGGGATGTGCAGCGTGTGAAGGAGTACCTTTTACAATAGCATCAAAAACCACCAGCCCTTTTTCGGCAATAGCCAGGTTCATTAGAGTAGGTTCCCCAACAATGGCGACATCCACCTTTGGCAGCAATGGCAACACACAGGCAATGCCATTCTTCCCGTTGATCTCCTCTTCGGCAGTACCGGCAAAAACAAGGTTATGAGACAAGCCTTCAGCTTTGTAAAAGTAGGTGAAAGTGGCCAGCAGGGATACCAAACACCCGCCTGCATCGTTACTTCCAAGGCCGAACAGTTTTCCTTCAGTAATCTCAGCATTAAAAGGATCTTTTGTATAAGCTAAATTCGGTTTAACTGTATCATGATGAGAATTAAGCAATAAAGTGGGTTTTGTATCTTCAAAGTTCTTATTCACTGCCCACACGTTGTTCAGGTGGCGCTGAAAAGGAATCTCATGATCTTTGAACCACTGCTCAAGCAATGCGGCTGTACCTTCTTCTTCTCCTGAAAAAGATTGTGTGGAAATCAACTTTTTGAGAAGTTCCAGGGCTTCTTTCTGTAAATTAGCTATGTCTTTCATCTTGTGATTTTTGTACAGGAATTGTCGGGTTTAAAAATATCGGCATTTCCGAGGAAGATCTCGTTAACGCCGTGCTCAAGAGCTTCAAAACAATTGTGCAGCTTTGGCAGCATGCCTTCGCTTATAACTTTATTTTCCAGGAGCTGCTTATACTTATCTTTATCAATTTCAGCAATAACCGAGTTTTCATCCTGCGGATTGGCTAGAACACCCGCTTTTTCAAAGCAAAAATACAGCCGCGTGTTATAAACACTGCTCATGGCTTTGGAGATTTCCGCAGCAACAGAATCTCCGTTGGTATTCAAAAGCTGTCCCTCAAGGGTAGCTGAAATCGCTGAAAACACCGGGATGCACTCCTGCCCCAGCAGGCTGTTGATAAAACTCACATTCACGGTTTCGATGTCTCCCACAAAACCATAATCAATTTCTTTAACCGCACGTTTTTTAGAAATAATACTTTTCCCGTCTGCCCCGCACAAGCCAATGGCGTTGGCCCCAAGAGCCTGAAGCCTGGCAACAATGCTCTTGTTGATGAGTCCGCCGTAGGTCATTACGATCACTTTGAGCGAGTTGGCATCGGTAATTCTGCGGCCGTCAATCATCTGAGTGGCGAAACCAAGTTTGGAAGCCATTTCGGTGGCCATGTTTCCACCGCCGTGCACCAGGATCTTTGGCCCTTTAAGGGCGGCAAAATCCCGGAGGAATGAAGACAGGCGTTCTTCGTTTTCTATGAGCTTCCCTCCTATTTTTACAATGCTGAGATCTTGTTTTCCCATGTGGACATGTTTTCGGCTTTTTAGCCTGAGATTATTTACTTTCTGAATTTATTTCGGCTTTAAAATGTGCCCTTTTTAAGAGTTTTCCCCTGCATTTTCAAGCAGCTTCTTCAGCACCACCTGTGCGGCAAACGTCCTGTTTCCGGCCTGTTGGATTACTACGGAATTAGGGCTGTCTAACACCGCATCAGCAATTACCACATTTCGCCTTACCGGAAGGCAATGCAGTACTTTGGCATCATTCGTTAAAAGCATTTTTTTACCAGAAAAGGTCCAGGAACTGCCTTCAGATAAGATCTTTCCGTAGCTTTCATAGCTGCTCCAGTTCTTTACATAAACAAAATCGGCATCTTTAAGGGCCTCATCCTGATCGTGGAATACCTGCGTATCCTTTCTCACTTCAGGATTCAGGTCATAACCCGGCGGATTGGCAATTACAAAATCAACATCCATTCGGTGCATGGCCTCGACAAACGAATTGGGAACGCTTTGAGGCAAGGCCCGCGGGTGAGGTGCCCAGGTGAGCACCACTTTTGGCCTTTTGGTTTTTTGAAGCTCGGTAATGGTCATGGCATCGGTGAGGGCCTGCAGCGGATGTCCGGTCGCGCTTTCCAGGTTAACCACGGGTACTGTAGCGTATTTCTTAAAACTTTTTATCACCAGGTCTTCTTCATCCTTTTTTCTGTCCTCAAGACCGGGAAATGCCCTAACCGCAATAATATCACAATATTGGGATAAAACGGCAACTGCTTCTTTGATGTGTTCTGCTTTATTGGAATTCATTATGGCACCATCTTCAAATTCCAACGCCCAACCGTCTTTATCGGCATTCATCACCATCACGTCCATACCGAGGAGCTTTGCAGCTTTTTCGGTACTTAGGCGGGTGCGAAGGCTGGGGTTAAAAAACAACATTCCCAAAGTCTTTCCTTTACCCAGGTTTGCTGCAGTATTGTTGTTTTTAAGCTGAAGCCCTTCAGTTATCGTCTGTTCAAAATTTTCTATATCTGACAGGCTGATATAATTCTTCATTTTTAAAAATATGTTTATTGAGACCTCAAGGGTTTAAAAAACCTGTGAGGTCTCATTTTAATCTGTGAGATTTTATTTATTCTTTATTTTTCAAGTGCCGATTTTAAGGCCGAAAAGAACTGCTCAAAATGCCCTTTTTGGATACTTAGCGGCGGCAGGATTCGCAATAACTTTTTATTGGAAGCTGCACCTGTAAAGACCTGGTAATTGAACAACAGGTCTTTCCGAAGAGCGGCTACTTCAAAGTCAAATTCGAGTCCCAGCATCAGGCCTCTTCCTTTTATTTTCTTTACCTGCGGAATTTCAGTGGCTTTTTCCTTTACATATTCAAAGATTTCAGCGGCATTTTGCATCAGGTTTTCATTTTTAATCGCGTCAAGAACGGCAATACCCGCTGCACAGGCCAAATGATTACCTCCAAAGGTGGTTCCCAGCAGGCCGTGCCTGGCTTCAATTTCCGAAGAAATAAGGATTCCACCTATTGGAAACCCGTTGCCCATTCCTTTTGCCACCGAAATAATATCGGGGTAAATTTGATGTTTTTGGAAGGCAAAGAAATCGCCCGTGCGGCCGTAACCCGACTGCACTTCATCGGCTATCAGGAGCGCGTTGTATTTCCGGCAAAGCTTCGCGGTAGCCTGATAAAATTCTGTTGAAGCTTCATCGAGACCACCAACGCCCTGAATGACCTCCACAATGACCCCGGCAACATCCCCTTTTAAAAGCTCATTTTCGAGGCCTACCACATCTTCAAAAGAAAGGCAGGTAACTTCATGAGCCTTGTTAAAAGGAGCTTTTATACTTTCATTATCGGTCACTGCCACAGCACCGGAAGTCCTTCCGTGGAAGGCATTTTTGAAATAGATGATCCTGCTTTTCCCTGTGTGGAAGGAGGCGAGTTTTAGTGCATTTTCGTTAGCCTCGGCACCCGAATTACAAAGGAAAAGTTTATAATTTTCAAGTCCAGAAGCCTGTAAAAGCTTTTCGGCAAGTTCATCCTGTAACGGATTTTTTATGGAATTGGAATAAAATCCCAGTTTTTGAACCTGCTCCTGTACGGCTTTCACATAAGAAGGATGGGAATGGCCTATCGAAATTACGGCATGACCGCCATACAAATCGAGATACTTTTTGCCTTCAGCATCAAACACGTGGCAGCCTTCTCCCTTTACAGGAGTAATATTATATAATGGATAAACGTCAAATAAATTCATGGGGCTAATTAGAAATATTATTGATTTTTTTGAATGAAGCCTGCATTCCCCGTATTAGCGAAGAACTGAGGCCGTGGTGCTCCATTTCGTTAAGGCCTTCAATGGTACAGCCCATAGGAGTGGTTACTTTGTCTATTTCTTCTTCGGGATGTTTACCCGATTCTATCAATAAACTCGCTGCACCAAGACAGGTTTGCATGGATAGTTGCTGTGCCTCTTTAGCGTCAAAACCCAACTGCACGGCACTTTGAGTGGTTGCCCTTATTAATCGCATCCAAAAAGCAATACCGCTGGCGCATATTACTGTTGCCGCCTGCATTTTGTTTTCGGGAATTACCATGCTGGTGCCCATTTTGTTGAAAATGGCCTCTGCTACCTGAAGTTGTTTTCGCCCTTTTTCATTACTGCAAAGGCAGGTCATTGATTTCTTTACGGCAATGGCAGTGTTAGGCATTGCCCGGATTATGATATGATCTCCCACCAAATCTTCGATCCTGCTTACACTCACTCCCGTGATGGTCGAAATAATCACATGCCTCTCGTGCAGGTCGTTTTTAATTTCCTCCAGTACGGTTTCAATTTGCTTGGGTTGCACTGCCAGGATGAGAATATCAGAATTTTGAACAGCTTCCCGGTTACTTTTCGTAACCACCACATTCTCATATTCAGAATATTGCTGAATAGCCTCTGTTTTTCTTTTAGTGAGATAAAGGGTGTTGTAAGCATTGCTCACCAGGAGTCCTTTGGCGATTGAGAGCCCCAGGTTTCCCGCTCCAAGAATTGCTATTTTCATATCTGGTAGGTTTAAGGATCTCACAGGTATAACAACCTGTGAGATCTGTGTTAGTTAGAAATAATTCGCTTTCAACTTAAGCCCAAGGCTCTCTTCAAGGCCAAACATGAGGTTCATGTTTTGAACCGCCTGCCCACTGGCACCCTTCAGCAAATTATCGATCACGCTGGTGATCAATATTTTGTCATCAAATTTTTGCAGCCTTATAAGGCATTTATTGGTATTTACCACCTGCTTTAAATGCAGCTCTTCTTCTACAATATGAGTAAAAGGGGCGGTAGCATAAAAACGTTTGTACATCCCATTCGCATCTTCAAGCACTCCTTCAAAAAAGGTGTAGGCTGTACAGTGAATTCCGCGGGAGAAGTTACCCCGATTAGGGATAAAATTGATCTTGTGGTCAAAGCCTTCCTGCAGCTGCTGCACACTTTGTCCTATCTCAGACAAATGTTGATGCTCAAAAGCTTTATAGGCAGAAAAGTTGTTGTCTCTCCAGGCGAAATGCGTGGTAGCCGAAAAAGAAGTTCCGGCGCCGGTAGCCCCGGTCACGGCATTCACATGCACATCTTCTTTTAGTAAGCCTGCATATGCAAGAGGTAAAAGTGCCAGGTTGATTGCCGTGGCAAAACAGCCGGGATTGGCTATGAAATTGGCTTTTTCAATATTCTTGCGGTTCAGTTCGGGCAGGCCGTAAACAAAAGAGTGCTTTTCTTCTTTATTTCTGAAATCTGTACTCAAATCAATGATCTTCGTATTTTTTGAAAAACTGTTATCCTCCAAAAACTTTTTGGAATTCCCATGCCCCAGGCAAAGGAAAACCACATCCACATCCTGATGTATTTTGTCGCTGAAAAGGATATCCGTTTCCCCAACCAGATCCTGATGTATGGCGTGTACAGGTTTTCCGGCACTTGAAGTACTGTAAACAAAATCGATGGCTACCTGCGGATGGTTAACCAGTATCCTGATCAATTCCCCGGCAGTGTAACCGGCGCTTCCAATTATTCCTGCTTTGATCATGATTTTTGTTTTACCTGGTTATAGATCTTTCCTGAATTGCTTAAGATCTTAATGAATCCTTTAGCATCCTGTGCTGTCCAGGCATTATTTTCTTCCCCGTATTTTCCGAAGCCGCTGTTCATAAGATCAAAAGGAGAAGAAATCCCCTCCAGAACAAACCTGTACGGGTGCAGGCTTACGTAAACCTCCCCGCTTACCTGCTGCTGGGAGTTCTGCAAGAAAGCTTCAAAATCACGCATTACAGGATCAAGGTACTGGCCTTCGTGAAGGTGCATTCCGTACCAGCCGGCCACATTATCTTTATGTTGTAGCTGCCATTTGCTGAGGGTATGTTTTTCCAAAAGATGGTGAGCTTTGATAGTAATTAAAGCCGCGGCAGCTTCAAAACCTACCCTTCCTTTAATCCCAATGATAGTATCTCCTACGTGAATGTCACGGCCAATGGCATATGCTGAAGCCAGTGCTTCCAGCTTTTCTATATTTTTCTCGGGAGAATTTTCTTCTCCATTCACGGCTGTAAGTTCCCCTTTTTCAAAGGTGAGGGTCACACGCGAAGCCTCTTTTTCCTGAAGTTGTGAAGGAAAAGCTGCTTCGGGCAGGGGTTTTTCAGAAGTTAAGGTCTCGGCACCGCCAACGCTGGTTCCCCACAAACCTTTATTTACAGAATATTTTGCTTTTTCCCAGTTCATATCTACGCCCTGAGATTGCAGGTAATCGATCTCTTCCTGCCGGGTCAATTTTTTATCTCGGATTGGTGTAATGATCTCAATTTCGGGGGCCAGGATCTGAAAGATCATATCGAACCTCACCTGGTCATTTCCGGCACCGGTACTACCGTGTGCAATATAACCCGCTCCTATTTTACGGGCGTGGTTTACAATTTCTATCGCCTGGATGATACGTTCTGCACTTACTGAAAGTGGGTAAGTATTATTCTTGAGTACATTCCCAAAAATGAGATATTTCACCACCTTTTGGTAAAAGGAAGAAACCGCATCCAGGTTGGTGTAGGTAGCCGCGCCAATTGCCCTGGCTGTTTTGCCAATGCGCTCAATCTCCTCCTGGCTAAACCCACCTGTATTCACGCTCACTGCATGAACTTCAAAGTTTTCTTCTTTAGACAAATATTTGGCGCAATAAGAGGTATCCAGGCCTCCACTGTAAGCTATTACTACTTTTTTCATTTTAATTTATTTTCAATTTTTTCAACCGCTTTTTCTTTTTTGAAAAAAAGGGTTTGTTTTATACTTTTTAATCGGGTGAACGCCTTGTCGTTCAGTCTTGATTTTTCTTTAACTTTCTCTTTTTTCACAGGGTCGTAGAGCATACCGGTACAAAGGCACATTTTCTTTTCGGTACGGGTAAGAATATCGTAATTCTTGCAGGTTTGGCAACCTTTCCAGAAACTCTCATCATCGGTAAGTTCACTAAAGGTCACCGGCTGGTACCCCAGCTCATAATTGATCTTCATAACCGCAAGGCCTGTGGTGATCCCAAAGATCTTGGCATGAGGATATTTTTTACGGGAGAGCTCAAAAATGGCTTTTTTGATATCCTTTGCCAGTCCCCGATTCCTGAAATCGGGATGAACTATAAGTCCTGAATTGGCTACAAACTTCTCGTGGCTCCAAACTTCGATATAGCAAAAACCTGCAAACCTGTCCTCTTCAAGGGCAATAACGGCGTTGCCATTCTGCATTTTGGTAAGAATATACTCGGGCGTACGGCGCGCTATACCTGTGCCGCGAATTTTGGCAGATTCTTCAATAGTATCACAAATTACCTGTGCATACTTTTCATGAGAAGCATTAGCAATGACAATTTTCATGTGCTAAAGAATTAAAGGTTAAAAAATCAAGAAAGGGTTTTCGGGGAAAGAACCGGACTCACCTGGGTTCCATAAAAAATTAAGCACGCACAAACGTGCGGCGGAAACTGCGGCGGCGCCTGAAAGAGATTTCGGGAGAAAGCCTGCAAAGTAAATGAGAAATGTACTGTGGGAAAATGTGATTCAAAATAAAAAAATTAAATAAAAAATAAGACAAAAAAGAGGGTTTGCGCTGACAGATGGACTACATCCGGCGGCGCAGCATGGGCCTTATTATTATTTGAAACTTTAAAATCACGTTGTAAAAGTAAGTTTATTTTTTAAAAACCAAAACAAATTAGAAAAATAATATCACTTCCAACCTTAGTTTTTATATAGCTTTCAGCATTAAACCTGCATTTTTGAAATCCGCTTTTACGGATTTCCTTTTTTGGCTTTTAAATTTTTACAGTATTTTCCCGCGGAATTTTAACCCGAATAATCATATTCTCAATTTTCCTCCCTTTTACTGAAAAAGGTTCATAAAAAATGAAAAATACAGTTCTCGCCCTCCTCCTGCTTTTTACCGCAATACTTTCTGCCCAGGAAAAAATTTACATGAATGAAAAATATGAAGTAGTGACCAGTCCTGCCGAGGCTACTTTTTATAAGATAGAGGAAAAAACTGATAAAGGGGATGCAATAATTAAGAGATTGACTTACCGCCTTGATGGCAGCCTTTCTGCAGAACAGTATCTGGCTGTTAAAGATGGGAAACCGGTGAATGAAGGCCGACATAAATTCTGGTACAAAACCGGAGAGCCATGGTACGAAATTGATTACAAAAATGGAGACCGGCATGGCGAGCTCATCGCCTGGTGGCCCAACGGCAATAAAAAGCGGCACGACTTCTTTAAAAAAGACAAATTTAAATCGGGCATGGTATGGAATGAAAAAGGTGAGAAAATTGAGCATTTCCCTTATTGGGTCTCAGCTTCCTATCCCGGCGGAAATGAAGCCCTGCAAAATTATTTGAAAAGTACCCTGCCGGTGCCTGAAAAACAAAAGAAAGGCACTACGGTTAAAGTGCTCCTCATTTTTACCATTAATGAGGAAGGAGCAATTAGCGAAGTACAGGTAGTTGAGGGCGCCCCACGCTGGTACAATGCGGTAGCCGTTCAGGTATTGAGCAACATGCCAAGATGGGAGCCCGCCCGGCACTTTGGAGAACCGGTATCCACAAGGTTCAGGTTACCAATGAGCTTCGTAAAATAAAACGGCTTTAGCTTAAGTCATAATTTTTGTAAATTACAATGAAAAATTATGGCTGAAGAAATCAACAATATAGCAGCAGTTGACATTCCTACACTGCTCAGCTCTCAAAATGCCTTTTTTGAGACCGGTAACACACTAGATGTTACTGAAAGAATATCAAAATTAAAGGCCCTCCAGAAGGCGATTGAAAGCAGGGAAAAAGAAATAGCCGCCGCCCTTTTTGCCGATTTCAGAAAGCCCGAATTCGAGACCTACGCGACCGAAACCGCCCTCATTCTTAGCGAACTCAAATACACTATAAAAAAACTGAAGAAGTGGGTAAAACCTCAAAAGGTAAAGAGCACTTTTCTCAATTTTCCATCAAAAGATTACATATACCCACAGCCCTTCGGAAAAGTTCTGGTGCTGGCACCGTGGAATTATCCTTTTCAGTTAAGTGTATCTCCGGCCATTGGCGCACTTGCAGCGGGAAATACCGTTGTGATCAAACCCAGTGAATACGCTCCCGCAACTTCTCAACTCACCAAAGATATATTTGCTGAAGTTTTTCCTGAAGAACAGGCTGCAGTAGTATTGGGAGGCGTTGAAACTTCGGAAGTATTGCTAAAACAGAAATGGGATTACGTCTTCTTCACCGGAAGCGTTCCGGTAGGAAGAATTGTGGCCAAAGCCATAGCCCCCAATCTTACGCCCGCAACTCTCGAACTCGGCGGAAAAAATCCCTGTATCATTCATGAGTCGGCTAAAATTGGTCTGGCAGCGAAAAGAATTGTTTGGGGAAAATTCATAAATGCCGGACAAACCTGTATTTCCCCCGATTACATCCTGATAGATAAACGAAAGAAAACAGAATTTACCGAGGCCGTAAAAAAGGAAATTAATGCTGCCTTTGGCGAGGAGATAAAAAAGTCGCCAGATTATGCGAGGATCATCAATAAGAAGAATTTTGAAAGGCTGCAGGCAATGCTTGAGGGCCAAACCATTATCACAGGCGGGGAAACTGCTCCCGGTGATAATTATATCGCACCCACCCTGCTCAACGAGCCTTCCCTGGAAGCTGATGTGATGCAGGATGAGATCTTTGGCCCCATCCTCCCGGTCCTGTCCTATTCAGAAGAATCAGAAATTCATAAGATCATCAGCCATTATCCCGATCCCCTTGCGCTTTACGTTTTTACTGAAGACAAAGATTTTTCAGAAAAAACCCTTCAAAAATACCGTTTTGGAGGGGGTGCTGTTAATGATGTGGTGGTGCATATCGCCAATAAGAACCTGCCTTTTGGCGGGGTGGGCAGCAGCGGCTACGGCGGCTACCACGGCAAATTCTCTTTTGACACTTTCACGCACAAAAAGAGCGTTAGCAAACGGGCAACCTGGATAGATATCCCGCTACGTTATGCTCCTTATGGTGGGAAACTCCCGCTCATTAAAAAAGTGATGAAAAGGCTTTAACTATTTCTTCAGTTTAAGGGAATATAGATCTTTACGGCGGTCTTTCAGGTTTCTAACGCTTCCAAAAGTGTGCAGCTCCTTGAGCAGGTCAAGATCAACATCTACAAGCAGCGTACTTTCAGTATTGGGAGTGGCTTCAGCTTTAATTCCGTTTACCGGAAATGAGAAGTCAGATGGCGTGAATACGGCACTCTGCGCGTACTGAATATCCATATTGTTCACCTTTGGGAGGTTCCCTACAGATCCGGCTATTGCCACATAACATTCATTTTCTATGGCCCGGCTCATGGCGCACAGCCTCACCCTGGAATAACCATTTTGGGTATCGGTCATAAAAGGCACAAAAAGTATGTTCATTCCCTGCTCGGCCAGTAATCTTCCCAATTCCGGAAATTCAACATCATAACAAATAAGCACCCCAATTTTACCACAATCGGTGTCGAGGGTTTTTAACTGGCTGCCACCTTTCATCCCCCAGGCAGAACCTTCGGCCGGAGTAATATGTAATTTTTCATAGCGCTCGTAACTTCCGTCGCGACGGCACAAATAGCCCACGTTGTACATGTGCTCCCCAATAATTTGCGGCATGCTCCCGGTAATGATATTGATATTGTAGGTAATGGCGAAATCTACAAAAGTCTCCAGCAGTTTATCGGTATATGAAGCCAGGGAGCGGATAGCTTCGGCTTCATTTAGGTGGTTGTACTCGGCCATTAAAGGCGCATTAAAGAGCTCGGGGAACAGGATAAAGTCACTCTGATAGTCACTTACCGCATCTACAAAAAATTCAATTTGAGACACCAGGGCTTCAAAATCCTTGAACAACCGCATTTGCCACTGCACAAGGCCCAGGCGCACCACTGTCTTTGCTGTATTGATAAGCTTATCGGGCTTGGTGTAGTAAATATTGTTCCACTCCATGAGCGTGGCAAACTCCTTACTTTCATGATCTCCCGGCAAATATCCCTTGATCACTTTTTTCACGTGAAAGTCGTTAGAGAGCTGGAAAGAAAGTACGGGATCGTGTATTTCCTTCACTTTCACCTTCTCAATATACTGCTTGGGCGTAAATTCTTCGGCATATTCGGCATAATTGGGAATTCGCCCCCCAAAAATGATAGATTTAAGGTTTAGGTGTTCACAGAGTTCCTTTCTGGCCTCATAAAGCCTTCGTCCCAGCCGCATCCCCCTAAATTCGGGGTGAATGAACACATCTATCCCGTAAAGCACATCTCCACTCTTGGTGTGGGTAGAGAAATTTTCGCCCCCGGTGATCTGCTCATAAGTATGATTGTCGTCGAATTTATTATAATCAACGATGATCGACAAGGCGCAGCCTGCGATCTTTTCGTTGATCACTATACAAAATTGCCCGTCGGGAAATTTCTTGATCAGGTTTTTGATCTCCTTCTCGCTCCAATACTCATTAGGCATGGCATCGTAGCTCTCAATCATCGAGATCTTTAATTCCTTATAGTCTTTAACACTCAGGTTTCGCAATTCAATTTTAGCAGAATCTATCACTTACAATTTTTTTTACAAAGATATTTCTTTCGCCGCTGCTTTAAAAATATTCAGCAGCAGAGAAATTTATTAAGGCCCTATTGATTAGTCCGCTCTAACACATTCAGGATTTTTCTTACTTCAAATCATTAAATCATTAGAGAAAATTACCCGTTTTATATCGAGTTTGATTAAATTTATACTACCTAATCTAGTAAAGAAGGGTGTCATTTTCGGGATGTTTAAAGTGTAGGGGATTTAAACAACCTTATGGAAATGGCACCTTCTATTTTTTGAATTGGCTGTACTCAAGCAGCTTTATCCCGAACTTTTCACCCGGCAATTTCTGAACCAAAGTATTTATTCCTGTCTCTGTTAACTGAAGAATTCGGGGATAACCACCGGTAGTTTGCCCGTCTCTCATCAATGCGATTAAAGTACCCGAAGGCGTGAGCTGCACCGTACCGGGAAGCACCGGCCCTGTAAGAATCGCCTCCAGCTTGTTCTCCAGTTTTTCCTGAAACTGAATTCCCATACGATTGCTCTCTTTTGCTGCTGAAAAACGCCATTTTTGAAGCGCTTCTTTTTCTGAAGGCTGAAGCAGCTCAAACTCGGGCCCAGGTAATGCCTCAACTACTACCGAAGCGATGTGCTCATCAACTTTAACCGAAGAAAATCTGGAAACAGATTCGGGCTCAGTCTCCAAAAAAGGCAATTTCATGCCCTTTTCCAGTCGGCTGTTTGGAGTTACACCGGCATACCAGCTTCTGCTGCCAAGCACTTTCCCGGTTTGAAAGCCGCCTTTGATCGCCAGGTAAGCCCTATAGCCACTTTTTCTTTTTCCGAAGCCAAGCACCTGCCCCGGCAGCACGTTCACCACCTGATTGTTTTCCAGTTCCACGCCGTCGAGTTCCGGAGAGAGCCGGGCTCCCGTAATGGCAATTTTAGCAGCCCCAAAAAATGCCATTTTTGGCCCCTGCAGCGTGATTTCGAGCAGCGCGGCCTCTGGTTCATTCTTCAGCAGAAGGTTGGCGAGTTTTGCCGCCTGCCTGTCCATGGCTCCCGATGTGGGCACCCCAAATCCGCGATAGCCGTACCTACCCAAATCCTGAATGCTGCTGTATAATCCCGGCTGTATAATTTCCACCTGCGCCATCATAGTTTTTCAGATTTTATACTGAATTCCCCTCTTTTCACCAGTTCCAAAATTCTTTGATGCTCCTCCAGGTCTACCTGGTAAAACCTCAGCCTGTCACCCGCCGAAATCTTACATGGTTTATCTGCTCCCGGATCAAATAATTTTACCGGCGAATTGCCAATAATATTCCATCCGCCGGGACTGGTTTGCGGGTAAATTCCCGTCTGTTTTTCACCAATTCCCACAGCCCCTTTCCGCACCTTTTTCCGGGGATGGGATCTACGGGAAAAATGAAGTTTTTTAGGCAGCCCTCCCAGGTATAAAAAGCCGGGCAAAAAACCCGTAAAATACACCAGGTAATCTACCGAAGAATGCAAGCGGATTATTTCCTTTTCCGACAGGTTTTTCGCTTTGGATATCTCCCCGAGATCAAGTCCAAAAACATCATCATAACACACCGGAACGTGAAATAATTCAGATTCAATAATTTCATCTATATTAGCTCCTGAAAACTCTTCCAAAAGGGCACAAACCTCATTATAAACATCCTCTATACATAACAGGTAATTAATTATTAATGAGTTATATGCACTTATTACCTCAACCTTTTGTTTAATTAATTTTTCCTGAAGGAATTTCTTCAACTTTACTACTTTCTCAAGGATTTCGGGAGAAATTTCTGGTTCAAATTCTACCAAAACAGCCCCCTCACCCATTCTCTTTATCTTCGGAAAGTCACTCATCGAGCTTTGTAGATTTCGATATTTTTGGCAGGTAATTCCCTGTGGAGATATTCAAGAATTTCTACCGAATTGGGAGTATCGCCGTGCAGGCAAAACGTGCTGGCAAAAGTGTTAATTTTCTGGCCTTTTTGAGTGGTGATTTTTCGATTAGACACCATGGTCAAAAGGTGCTGCAGCACCTCCTCTTTTTTGGTGATTAAGGCACCGGGTTCCTGCCGGTTCACAAGGCTGCCGTTTACATTGTAATTCCTGTCGGCAAAGGCTTCAAATTTCAGCTGTAATTTTGCTTTTGCCAACTCACTTATTACAGAACCTTCAGCCACGTAAAGCACAAGTTCTTTCCCAAATTCCAGGATAGCATCTACGATAATTTGGGCGACTTCAGCATTGTGAAAAGCGTCGTTATAAAGTGCCCCGTGAGGTTTCACATGGGTAAGTACGGCCCCTTCAGCTTCGGCAATCTGCTTCAGGCTCATAATTTGTGCGACCAGGCTTCTTTTTAGCTCCTCTTTTTCCATGGGAATAGAAAGCCTTCCGAAGTTTTCTTTATCGGGATACGACGGATGAGACCCTATTTCAACGCCGTGTTCCATAGCCAGATCAACCGTATGCTGCATAGTCTCAAGCGTTCCTGCATGGCCGCCGCAGGCAATATTACAGGCAGATATGTGCGGCATGAGCTGTTCGTCATGCTCCCCTCCTTCTCCAAGATCGCAGTTTATGTGTACTTTTTTCATTGTAATAGCTCTCTAAATCTTTATAAATAGCCTTGCAACCGGAACAATGGATAAAGATCGTCCGGGAGCAGAATTCACAATTTCGGCCCTTACATTTTCTTATTACTTTCCTGTATGGCGTAAAGAGCAAAGCTACCAAGCCAGTGGCCGCCTTCATAGCTGTCGCCCACCAGGTTTGGAAAAGAGTAAGCCACATGCTCGTTGGCCAGGGCCCTCAAATGCCCGTACTGCTCGGGATATTGATTGGCGAGGCCGTAGAAGACCCAGGCCCGGCTAAAATTGAGCCCGTCGAGGTGCACCAGTTTCCCGTCGGTCCTGTCACTTACTTCGGCTACTTCCATGCTAAAATCTTCTTTTTGCAACTGCGGAAGGAAATCCTGCATCCACAGGTCAAAAGTTTTCCGCGGAAGCACGCGTCGCATGATATCTACTTCAGCAAGGCAGGGCGACAGAAAATCGAATCCGCCCGGTTCCCATTCAATAGGGCAGTTATCGTCGTTTAAATAGTAATCTTTGGCCCTTTTCTCGATCAGCATTTGCAGGTCTTCATCTCCTGCAGTCGAGGCATAATCGTGCGCCAAAGACAAAGCAAAGGCCGTATTGGTGTGTTCCCCAACCCTGATGGAGTAGTTTAGCTTTGGAAGAAATTCTTCAAACTTTTGCACCATAAGATTGGTAAGGGGCTGCAGGTTGGCACGGAGCTCTGCTGCTAACGGATCGTCCCAGGTGTGCAGCTCTTCGGCCAGTTTTAAAACCCATGCCCAGCCATAGGTGCGCTCAAAACTTCCTTCCTGCTCCCGACTAAAGTATTGCACTTCCTGTTTAATATTTTCGGCGGTAAGAGAATTCTTTAAAACTTCCCGAATCTTTTCGGCTTTCTTCATTTCGGGGAATTTTTTCAGAAGCTTAACGAGCGACCAGTGTGCATGCACGGCAGAATGCCAGTCAAAACACCCGTAAAATGCGGGGTGCAGCTCCCGGGGCTCACCAATGTCGCCGGCTTCGGCGAGGGTCTGGTTGAGCTTGTTAGGATATTCAACCCCAATACAGTTAAGTGGAAGCCTGGCCAGCTTATTGGCCTCCTCTACAGTTAAAGTAACGGCCTTTGAAGGTTCGAGTATGGCCACAACTTCATCTACAAGAGTAGAGTCTGTTTCAACACCTTCATTTACCTGGGTTTCATCATTACCTTTACAGGCTATTACTGCAAACGCAGCGATCACTAAAAATCTCTTTTTCATACTATAAATTATCCAAGCCAGCCTTCCCTGTCGAGGCTGCGGTATTGTATGGCTTCACTTATGTGAGCTCCTTTAATTTTTTCTGAATCCTCTAAATCGGCAATGGTACGGGATACTTTTAAAATTCGGTCATAGGCGCGGGCAGAAAGGTTGAGCCGCTCCATAGCCACTTTTAGCAGGTTCATGGAATCTGCATCAAGCGCGCAATGCTCCCTGATCTGTTTTACATTCATTTGTGCATTGTAATGCACCTTATCATTATCTGCAAATCTTTCGGTTTGCCTTTGTCTTGCGGCGATCACCCTTTTTCTTATTTCCAGGCTGCTCTCCCCACGCCTTTCATCGCTAAGTTTTTCAAAAGGAACCGGTGTAACTTCAATATGTATATCGATCCTGTCTAGTAATGGTCCGCTTATCCTGCTTAAATACCGCTGCATTTCGGCCGGGGAAGATGTGGCAGGAGAGCCGGGATCGTTAAAGTATCCGCTGGGGCTTGGGTTCATACTTGCCACCAGCATAAAACTTGAAGGGTATGTCACGGTGAATTTTGCCCTAGAAATAGTCACTTCCCTGTCTTCCAAAGGCTGTCTCATCACCTCTAAAACACTTCTTTTGAACTCCGGAAGTTCATCGAGGAACAGGACCCCATTATGGGACAGAGAAATCTCTCCAGGTTGCGGATAAGCCCCCCCGCCTACCAATGCGACGTCGCTTATCGTGTGGTGCGGACTCCTGAAAGGCCGGTGAGCCATAAGCCCTACATTTTCTTTTACCCTTCCCACCACACTGTGAATCTTTGTAGTTTCCAAAGCTTCGTGCAGGGTCATGGGCGGCAGGATACTCGGCAGCCGCTTTGCCAGCATGGTTTTTCCCGCTCCCGGCGGACCAATTAAAATAATATTATGCCCACCCGCTGCAGCAATTTCCATACAGCGTTTGATAGATTCCTGCCCTTTAACATCGGCAAAATCGTGCTCCGGGTTTTCCAGCTCCTGGTAAAACTCTTTCCTGGTATCAATTTCGGTTCTGTCCAGGGCTTCCCCTTTGTCAAAAAAGCGGATGATCTCATCTATATTTTCAATACCATACACTTCCAGGCCACTAACAATAGCAGCTTCTTTCACATTTTGCTTCGGAAGAATAAAACCTTTAAAACCCTCTTCCTTGGCCTTGATGGCTATAGGCAAAGCCCCTTTTATGGGTTGCAGGCTCCCGTCAAGAGAGAGTTCCCCCATAATGATATAATCGCCTATGTTAGTTGCTTTTATTTGCCCTGAAGCCATTAAAATGCCCATGGCAAAGGTGAGGTCGTAAGCAGAGCCCTCTTTCCTAAGATCGGCAGGAGCCATGTTTACGGTGATTTTTTTCCCCGGAAGCGAATATCCCACGTTTTTAAGAGCCGCGGCAATCCTGAAACTGCTTTCTTTTACGGCAATATCGGGAAGTCCTACCAGGTGGTATCCAATGCCGGTATCAACGTTTACTTCCACCGTGATGGTGGTGGCTTCAACGCCAAAAACCGCACTACCGTATACCTTTACCAGCATTAAATAAAATCTTTTGACTAAAAGTAGTAAAAATTTCGGCTTAAGATCTTAATGTTCTGTTTAAACAACAAGTAGATCTTTTAGACCAGATTTTGTTTGGAAGGTAATTCTGGAAAGTATGGATTTTTTTGAGGGAGATAACTTTGGATATCCAGCTAAACCGGAACTTTTGAGATTGACTCCAAATATCGGAACACCTCAATACAAAAAAAGAAAGCCCTGTGTTTACAGGGCTTTAAAGAAGATTATTTGTTAAAAAAGTCGGGGTGGCAGGATTCGAACCTGCGACCTCCTGCTCCCAAAGCAGGCGCGATAACCGGGCTACGCTACACCCCGAATTAACAGCTAAAGCAGTTAATTCAAAATTCAATATTTTAAAATTTCCCAATTCCAATTATCTGCCAAAGCAGGCACGATAACCGGTCAGGAGTTTATCCTGAGCAAATTTCCAGATAAATCTGGAGAAGAACTAAGCCCTATATCAGCTTATGCTGATAAATTTCAATAAACAGTTTTCAAATTCCAACAGGCGTAAATCCTGAATCCTGAATTTGTTTAGCGGCTGCAAATATAAGAAAGTAGTTGGCATTGAAGCCCAATTCCTGCTCTTTTTTGAAAATTTACTGAAGTAAATAAATTTTCAGGGGCTCTCCTCCAGTTGTTGTTTCCTGATAAAAACCAATTTGCCCAGGAAAACCTTCTAAAAATAAGCTTTTTAAGGCATTATTATAATGAATTGGCCGGCTGTTGCTTCTCCACATTCCTTATCAGGAAAGCATCAACAGAGAACTTACCTGCCCCCAATATAAGTAAGGCGAGGTACGTCAATAAATAATGCAGCCCCAGTTCCTGATTTGCGAAAGGATCATTTGCGTGAATCACAAACACTGCCACCAGCATGGTAATCATTAAAGGGATTGTGGCAAACCTTGTTGTAAGCCCAAGGATTAGTAAAATGGAGCAGAAAAATTCGGCAAATACCGCAAGGATTAGTGAAAGTGTAGGGTTCATACCCATCACGCCGGGAAATTGCACCTCTCCTCCTGCCATTAACAGCTCGAGCTTTGGCAGGCCGTGAACCAGCATCATTGCCCCAACGCCTATTCTTAGCAACAACAGCACCACATCTACCTGGATGTTTGTATAGTTTCTATTGAAAAATGTATGCAGCATATCGTTTATGATTTAAAGGAGCCGGAAACCAGAATTGTTTTGTAGGGGAAACATTTTGAAGGTCCCCGACCCCAAAAATACTATTTTTAAGCTTTCTTAAATTCGGCGTCAACGTCTATTACCACCTTGTCGCTCAATACTGCTTCAGGAAAATCGGGTCCCAGGTTAAAATCAGATCTTTTTACGTCCCCGCTTATGGCAAAACCTGTAATCAAATTCCCTTTTTGATCTTTTACGGTACCGCGGTGCCAAACCTCAAGCGTTACAGGCTTGGTCACGCCATGAAAAGTAAGGTCTCCTGTCACTTTGTATTTACCTTCGCCAACTTTTTCTGAAGAAGTGCTTACAAATGTCATTTTTGGATACTTTTCAGCATCAAAGAAATCGGCGTTTTTAAGGTGGTTGTCCCTCATCTCCACCCCGGTGTCTATAGAAGGAACCTGGATCTCCACTGTGTATTTCGCATCGCTGAAATCTTCTTCGGAAGCTTCGATCGTAGCATCAAATTCATTGAAAAGGCCTTCAACTTCCGAAATTGTCATGTGCGTAATTCCGAAGGAAACCTGTGAGTGGGCTTTATCGGCCTTCCAGGTGGTTTGAGCAAACACGCCTGTACTTAAAAAAGCAATAGTTAAAAGAGAAAGTAATTTTTTCATTTGTTTAAAGTTTTTGATTAGAGTTTGTGATTTTTAGTTTCTTGTAATTGTTAATTGCTAAGGGTTCATGGTTTTCTGGAGTGTTTCCAGAAAAGCTTCGGCAGGTTGCGCTCCCGAAATGGCGTAACGGTCGTCAAACACAAAAAATGGCACTCCGCGTACCCCAATATTCCGCGCTTCCAGCTCATCCTGTTTTACTTCGTATTCAAAGTCATCAGAATTCAGCATGGCTTTAACCCCGGCCTCATCCATTCCTATTGAAGCGGCTGTCGCCACCAGAACTTCAGGATCATCTATGTTCTTTGAGGCTTCAAAATGGGCTTTGAACAGGGCTTCTTCTATTTCGTTACCCAGATCTTTTGATTTCGCCATCTGAATGAGTTTATGGGCTTTGAAGGAATTTGCCAGCACCGAATCTTCAAGATGAAAATCAAGGCCTGTTTCCTTTGCCATTTGCGTGGCCCCGCTCAACATTTGCCTGGCCTGCTCTTTGGTAACCCCTTTGGTTTCCACAAAGTAATCAAGCGTGTTGATGTCTGTTCTTGTTTGTAGAGCCGGGTCAAGCTGAAAGCTCTTCCAGGTGACCTTCACCTTATCTTTATGCTCAAATTTTTCGAGCGCAGCTTCAAATTTCTTCTTTCCTATATAACAGAAAGGACATCTAACGTCTGACCAGATTTTGACTTCCATATATATTATTTTTGTTGGTAACCGGCAGCTTCAAAGAACTCCTGTACATATTGATTTGCTTCTAAATTCCTTCCAAAAACGCGGAATTCTGAACCTTTTATTTCCAGCTCTACCAGCCTTGAATGCGGCAGCAGTTCCTGAAAACAAAATTTTTCGTGTTCCGAAGTCTTTACGGGTCGATGAGAAATGACCACAACAGTTTTTTGGGTCGAAACCTGCCTGATCCTTTCAAAAAGAACAGGTTCAATCTCTTCGGGCCTGGTAAAAGCAATAATCTCGGCTTCCCAGCAACCTTCCTTCTCGCACGAAATAAATTCTACTTCGGTAGGTTTTTTTAATTCTTCCAGCTGGGCCTTCACCTTAGAGACCACCTCTTCATTGTGGGAGATAAACAGCAGGCGCAAGTCCTGCTGTACCGCCGCTTTTGTGAGAGCAGGGCAAAACTTCCCGGTATCTCCAATAACTGCTATTGTTTTCTTCACCATCTTCTTCATTTTTTAGTGTTGCCCGCGCTTTAACTTTGAATGAAATTAAGCTTCTTTTACAAACTGAACTTCAACATTTATTTTTATCTGGTCACCCAGCACCACGTTTCCTGCTTCGGTCACAGCATGGTAGGTCAACCCGAATTCTTTTCGGCTAATTTTTCCCGAAACGGTCAATCCGGCTTTGGTTTGTCCGTAAGGATCTACCACCTGTCCGCCATACTCAACATCAAGAACAACGGTTTTGGTCACATCTTTTATAGTAAGCTCGCCTTCAACCGTATCATTGTTCACATCAAAGCTTTCAGCCTTAAAAACAAGGTAAGGATATTTTTCAACGTCAAAGAAATCGCCAGATCTAAGGTGTTCATCCCTTTGCTCATTGCTGGTGTCTATAGATTTTACATCGGCCTTAAATTCAACATTGTTCACTTTTTTGAATTCATCGCCCTCACTTTCGGCACCACCTTCAAAAACTTTGAACTTCCCTGTAACGGTAGAGATCATTAGGTGCTTTACCTTAAAAGTTACTTCACTGTGGGTTGGGTCGATGTTCCATTTTGTACTTGCCATATCTTTTGTTTTAAATGATTAATTATTTACAAGGCAAATTTACGGGCGATGCTTGCCGTGGCCAATGACCTATGATAATAAATGAACGTGATCTATGTCACGGTTTTCTGCGGAAAGACTCATTTTCAAACCAGTACACAACTGAATTTGAAAGACAGAAGTCAAAAATGACATTTTTGAGGAGTATTTTTATGAACCCGAAGTAATCTGGCTGCGAATACGGCTTAGCGTTTCGCGTGTCACCCCAAGGTATGAGGCAATCATGTGAAGTGGCACCCGCTGAATCACATCGGGGAACTGCTTCAGCATTTTCTGGTAACGCTCCTCGGCCGTGGTACTAAAAGTTCCCATGAGCCGGCGTTGGGTGGCAATCAGGTTGTTCTGGATAAGAATCCGGAAATAGCGCTCAAAAGCCGGGACTTCATCAAGCAATTGGTCCCATGACTCTTTGGTGATGAGCAAAAGCTCACTGTCTTCGAGGGCCTCAATATTATATTCTGAAGCTTCGCCTGTCAGGAAGCTGTAAAGGTCTCCGCTCCACCAGCCTTCAAGGGCAAACTGCAGAATGTGTTCGTTGCCTTTTTCATCTATGGTAAAACTCCTAAGCAGCCCTTTTTCTACAAAAATGGTGTAGATACAGGCATCTCCATCTTCCAGGATGAAGCGCCTTTTCCGAAGTTTTTTAGGCTGAAACAAGGTTTTTGCATACTCGAATTCCTCTTCACTTACCGTGATGGTATCATTGACCTTTTTTTGTAGAAATTCAAACATGGCAAAAGCGAAATATGGGCTAAAGATAGATATAATTTCCGAGGCTATATCCGCTTTTCATCACCTGCTTCTATGATGGAATAAGCTTATAAAATGCCATTTTTGACACTTCAGGAGTTTTAAATGTCTCCTTTGTTTTCACAGCAGTCTTCTAAAATGAGAAGGGAAGTAGCTTTTTGCGTGATGTTGAAGCTTTAAAGCCTTTGTTAAGGATATAAATTCCTGCAAATCTAACTTCAAAATCCCCGATTTAAAACGTACAGAGTTAGGCCGGGTTATTTTCCAAAGGCTTTATATTACTCAACTCTTCCTGCTTTAAGATTTTTTCTTCTTCCAGATCGTAATCATCCTGTAAGCCTAACCAAAACTTTGCAGTTGTCCCAAAATATTTTGAGAGCCGAAGTGCCGTATCGGCAGTTATTCTTCTTTTCTTTTTAATGATCTCACTAATTCGGGTTTGGGGAATAAAGGTTTCCTTGGAAAGTCTATAAGCTGATATCTCCATCGGATCTAAAAATTCTTCCTTTAAAATTTCTCCGGGATGTATGTTTTCTAGTTTTATCATATTCCTTTCTTTTTAATGGTAATCAATGATTTGAAGTTCAAATGCACTGTCATTCTTCCATTTGAATATTATTCTCCATTGCTTGTTAATTCTAATGCTATAAAAACCTTCCAGGTTTCCGCTCAGTTTTTCTAAGTGGTTAGCTGGAGGAATTCTCAAGTCATTTATGTTTTGAGCGTTATTTATCATTCTTAATTTTCTTCGAGCCACGTTCTGAAAATTAGCAGGAAGCTTTCTTAACTGGGTGCCATGCCAAATCTTGTTAGCTTCCTTGTCTGCAAATGATTTTATCACAATTAATATTGTTAAACGGTACTAACGCCAAAGATAAGTAAAAAGAAAAAATATGTACGATAAAAACCTTGCTCTTTAACTGCTCCTTCCGGGCTTTTCTTCCCTCTCAAAAAAGGCATATCGGGCGTGCTCTTTTTCGCCCTTAAGCCCATTTCCAATCTTCATGTTTTTCTTATTATCTTTGAAGTTCCCTTTTACGGGAGGTTCAACCAATCTATAAAAACCTTAAGATGAAAAGACTCTTTATTCTTAGCCTTGCCCTTGGTTTTATTGCCTGCGGCGAAAATAACGGGAAAACACAGGAACCCGGCGAGGTGATAGACAATGACACTATTGTGGGGAATTCTCCAGTGACCATCCCTGAAGAAGAACTCACTACAGCCGAATATGAATACGAAGTGGTAGTTCCCGATCTTGAGATTGCATGGGGTATGGATTTCCTGCCCGATGGCAGCATCCTTATCACCGAAAAAAGCGGGGAACTTATCCACTTTAAAGATGGCCAAAAACAACAGGTACAGGGCGCACCCCAGGTGTACAACCGCGGCCAGGGCGGATTTCTTGATGTAGCCGTTGGCCCTAATTATGAAAGTGACGGCTGGATCTATTTTACCTATGCTTCCGAAGAAGGTGAAGGCGAAGGTGGCAATACGGCTTTAATGCGTGCAAAACTGGAGAACAATCAGTTAACCAGTAAAGAAGTTCTTTATAAGGCCACGCCTAATTCTACCCGTGGTCAGCATTTTGGCTCCCGGATTTCTTTTGACGGGCAGGGGCATTTGTTCTTTAGCGTGGGTGACCGCGGCGATCGCGACGTAAACCCGCAGGACCTTACCCGCGACGGCGGAAAAGTGTACAGGCTCAACCTTGACGGCAGCATTCCGCAGGACAATCCATTTGTAGGACAGGAAGAAGCCTTGGACGCCATTTATTCTTACGGTCACAGGAATCCGCAGGGAATGATCTACAATGAAAGCACAGGCGAGATTTGGGTTCATGAACACGGCCCACAGGGAGGCGACGAGATTAATGTGGTAAAAAAAGCTGCTAATTACGGCTGGCCACTGGTAAGCTACGGAATTAACTATGACGGCACATCCTTCACCGATGAAACTTCGGGGCCAGATTTTGAAGATCCGCTTTATTACTGGGTTCCTTCAATTGCCCCAAGTGGTTTTGTACATGTAACTTCAAACAAATATCCAGAACTTCAGGGAGACCTGTTGGTGGGTTCCCTAAAGTTCCAGTACGTGGAGCATTTATCGATTGATGGTAAAACCGTGACCGCCCGTGAGAAAATTCTTGAGCAAATTGGCAGGGTTCGCGATATTGTACAATCGCCTGAAGGTGACCTGTATGTTTCGGTAGAAGGAAAAGGTATTGTTAGAATTATTCCGAAGCAACAGTAATGAAGAAACTCTTAACGGCCTGCCTGCTGCTAGTTTTATGCGGATGCAAGAATTCTTCCGAAGAAAAAACTGAAGAAACCGCCCGGGTGGAATTCTCTCCGCAAATGAAAGAAAGTATTTCGCGCGGCGCCCGGGTGTACAACAACTTTTGTGCTTCCTGCCATCTCTCGGGCGGGGAAGGCATAAAAGGTGTTTTTCCACCGCTTCAGAATTCAAACTGGATTAAAGAAAAGCAGGAAGAATCTATACACGCTATTAAATATGGCCTGCGCGGCCCAATTAAGGTCAATGGCGAGAAATACGACAACCTCATGCCTGCTTTGGGCTTAAGCGACCACGAAATTGCCGATGTGATGAACTACATCAACAATTCCTGGGGCAACAGCCTTAACAGCGAGGTGACCGAAGAAGAAGTAGCCGCTATAAAAAAATAAACCATATTTATTAAATCGGTAAATAATTACCTTTGCCGAAAATTAAAATATGTTGATCATTGGAATTGCCGGAGGTACCGGGAGCGGAAAAACTACTGTTGTAAATCAGATTATAGAAGAGCTCAAAAATGAAGAAGTAGATGTGATCTCTCAGGATTCCTACTACCAGGACACCAGTCACCTCACTTACGAGCAGCGTACCAAGATCAATTTTGATCATCCAAAATCTATAGATTTTGATTTGCTGGTCTCCCACCTTAAAGATCTTAAAGCAGGCAAAAACATTCAGCAGCCCGTGTATTCTTTCAAGCAGCACAACCGCACGGGGGAAACCATTACCATAGAGCCGCGCAAGGTGATCATCGTTGAGGGGATCCTCATCCTCACCCACCCCGACATTAGGGAGATGTTTGACATCAAGATCTACGTACATGCCGATAGTGATGAGCGCCTTATACGCCGACTTAAGCGCGATATTGCCGAAAGAGGCCGTGACCTCGAAGAGGTTTTGAACAGGTACCAAACCACGCTTAAGCCCATGCACCAGCAGTTCATAGAGCCCACCAAAGAATTTGCCGACATCATAATCCCTACCAATCGCTACAATACTGTAGCTGTTGATATTGTACAAACAATCATTCGCCAGCGTTTACTGTAATTTTGTATATTTCGGGTTATGAAGCTAAAAGACATCCGCAACAATAGATGGGTACGCATCTTTGCCAACAAATATACGCTGGTGCTGGCGGCTTTTTGCTTCTGGATGCTCTTCCTTGACAGTAATTCCTGGTTGATTCACCGAGAACTCGACCTTGAGATCGACGACCTGAAAAAGAACAAGGAATACTACCTCAACGAGATCTCACGCGACAAAGCCATAATGGATAATCTTAACGATTCCCTCGAGCTTGAAAAATTTGCCCGGCAGGAATATTTCATGAAGAGGGAAAATGAAGAGATCTTTATCATTGAGTATAAGGAAGCAGTAGATTAGGTGCCAAAAATGGCATTTTAGAGGCCCTTTAATTTTATGGAAATGAGAGAGAATTTATTCAGTGAATTTGAAGAAGTATCGGCCAAACAATGGAAACAGAAGATACAGTATGACCTGAAGGGAGCCGATTACAATGAAGCTTTGGTGTGGAAATCTCTTGATGGCATCAATGTAAAGCCTTTTTACCATGCCGAAGAATCACCAGAGCCCATTCAGCCTGGAAGTCCTTTAAAATGGAACGTCACCCAGCAGATCTATGTCTCTTCTGCTGAAAAAGCCAATAAAAAAGCCCATGAATCCCTTCGGAAAGGCGCCGAAAGCATCTGGTTTATACTTCCTTCCGAAGAAATCGAGCTAAAACAGCTTTTTGAAGGCCTAAATCCTGAAGTTCCCATATACCTGAAGCCTGAAGTTGCTTCCGAAGAATTTTTCCTAAAGCTGGATGAGCAGGTAAGGCCAGGTTCAAAGGTTTTCCTTCAGTTTGACATTATAGGAAATCTTGCCCGCAGCGGCAACTGGTACAAAAATCAGCAGGAAGACTACCAACTTCTTGACACCCTGCTCCAAAAATGCCATAACCTTGAATCTTTTATTTCTGTCGATACCGGGCTTTATCAAAATGCCGGTGCTACCATTCCGCAGCAGCTGGCCTACGCCATGGCTCACCTCAATGAATATCTGAATCACATTAATGAAAGAGCTGGGGAGTCAAAAAGGGCAAAATTCCAGTTCCTTGTTTCGGTAGGGCCAAATTACTTTTTTGAGATTGCCAAAATAAGGGCACTGCGCCTTTTATTTTCAACCCTTAGCAGCGAATATGGTCTTGATACCGGCTGCGACATACTTTCACAGCCCACCCGCCGCAACAAAACCCTTTACGATTACAATGTAAACCTGCTGCGCACCACTACCGAATGTATGAGTGCAGTGCTTGGCGGCTCAAACAGCGTTTGCAATATGGCCTATGACGCCATTTACCATAAAAACAACCACTTTGGAAGCCGCATAGCCCGTAACCAGTTACTGATCCTTAAGCACGAAAGCTACTTTGAGAAAGTGGCCAATCCTGCTGAAGGCAGCTACTATATTGAAACCCTTACGCACGAAATGGCCGATAAAGCCCTGGATATTTTCAAGAATATTGAGAAAGGCGGTGGCTTTGTCACTCAATTAAAAGAGGGAATTATTCAGAAGAAAATTTCTGAAAGTGCAGCCAACGAACAGCAGGCTTTTGATGAAGGCAAACTGGTACTGGTGGGAACCAACAAATATCCTAATGCGCAGGACAGGATGAAAGACGAGCTGGAGCTGTATCCGTTCGTGAAGCAAAAACCGCGAAAGACGCTGCTGCAGCCGGTGATTGAAAAACGTTTATCAGAAAAAACAGAACAGGAAAGATTACAGCAGGAAGCAAGTACTAACGGCGAAAAATAAGATATGAGCAGAAAGGATCTTCAGCATTTAAAACTGAAAAATATTAAAAAAGATTCCAAAAGACCCGAAAATGCCTGCGAGTACAAGGATCTGCCTCATCTCAATTTTGCTGCGGGAATTCCGCCTTACCTGCGGGGGCCTTACAGCACCATGTACGTGATGCGGCCCTGGACCATTCGCCAGTACGCCGGGTTCTCAACCGCCGAGGAAAGTAACGCCTTTTACCGCCGCAACCTCGCTGCGGGACAAAAAGGGCTTTCGGTAGCCTTTGACCTTCCCACCCACCGCGGGTACGACAGTGACCACGAAAGAGTGGTGGGAGACGTTGGGAAAGCAGGGGTGGCCATAGACTCGGTAGAAGACATGAAGGTGCTCTTTGACCAGATCCCGCTAGACCAGATGTCGGTTTCCATGACCATGAATGGGGCGGTACTGCCCATACTCGCGTTCTACATCGTGGCTGCCGAGGAACAGGGCGTAAAACCTGCACTGCTTTCAGGAACCATTCAAAATGACATTTTAAAGGAGTTTATGGTGCGAAACACCTACATCTATCCTCCCACTCCTTCGATGAAGATCATTTCTGATATTTTTGAGTACACCTCCAAAAATATGCCCCGCTTTAACAGCATTAGTATCTCGGGGTACCACATGCAGGAAGCAGGTGCCACCAGTGAGATCGAACTGGCCTACACTTTAGCCGACGGACTAGAATACATCCGAAAAGGCCTCGAAGCCGGGATGAACATCGACAGTTTTGCACCGCGCCTGTCCTTCTTCTGGGCCATAGGTTTAGATCATTTTACTGAAATCGCCAAAATGCGTGCAGCCAGGATGCTGTGGGCAAAACTGGTGAAACAGTTCAACCCGAAAAACGAAAAATCCCTCGCGCTTAGAACGCATAGCCAGACCAGCGGCTGGAGTTTGACCGAGCAGGATCCTTTCAACAACGTGGCACGTACTTCTATAGAAGCTGCCGCTGCTGCTTTTGGGGGCACCCAGAGTTTACACACCAATGCCCTTGATGAGGCTATCGCCCTGCCCACAGATTTCTCTGCCAGGATTGCCAGGAACACCCAGCTGCACCTGCAGCAGGAAACCCAGATCACGCGGACTGTAGACCCATGGGCTGGTAGTTATTATGTGGAAGAACTCACAGACAAGATCGCCCATAAGGCCTGGGAGCTTATCCAGGAAGTGGAAGAGCTGGGCGGTATGACCAAAGCCATCGAGGCCGGAATTCCAAAGCTAAGAATAGAAGAAGCCGCAGCCATTAAGCAGGCAAGGATTGACAGCGGCCAGGATATAATTGTAGGGGTAAACAAATACCGCAGGGAAAAAGAAGACCCCATCGTGACCCTGGAGGTAGATAACCAGTCGGTGAGAAGGCAGCAAATTGAGCGGCTTAATCAGCTGAAAGCCGACAGGAACAATGAAACAGTAAAACAGGCGCTTCAAAAACTCACCGAAGCAGCAAGATCGGGGCAGGAAAACCTCCTGGCGCTGGCTGTAGATGCCGCCCGTAAGCGCGCAAGCCTTGGGGAGATAAGCGATGCTTTGGAAGAAGTTTACGGCAGGTACAAAGCACAGATAAAATCATTTAGCGGAGTGTATTCAAAAGAGATCAAAGACGATGCTTCCTTTAAAAAGGCGAGAGAAATGGCCGACAAGTTTGCTGAACAGGAAGGCCGACGCCCCAGGATCATGGTGGCAAAAATGGGACAGGACGGGCATGACCGTGGTGCCAAAGTAGTATCTACAGGTTATGCCGATGTTGGTTTTGACGTGGATATTGGGCCACTTTTCCAAACCCCGGCAGAAGCTGCAAAACAAGCCGTGGAAAACGACGTGCACATTTTGGGAGTTTCTTCTCTGGCTGCAGGGCACAAAACACTGGTGCCACAGGTGATTGAAGAACTCAGGAAACACGGCAGGGAAGATATTATGGTAATTGTAGGCGGGGTGATCCCGTCACAGGACTACCAGTTCCTCTTTGACGCAGGTGCCGTAGCCGTTTTTGGCCCCGGAACAAAGATTAGTGAAGCGGCCATTCAACTGCTAGAGATCTTGATTGACTAAGGTTGGTCAGTAATGGCTAACGGATATCAATGCTATTGTTCTAAATTTACAAAACCTGAGATAAGCAAAATTGAACTGAGAACCTCAGGAGTGAGAACTTCCAACTAAGCCGGGTTTTCTTTCGTTAATTATGATCCTTCTATCGGTTCTTTTATCTTCAACTATATACAATAATGCCAGCCCATAAACAAATGCGGGGAGTGCTATTCTCATGGCAGAGTGGTTTACGGTGAGAAACCAGAACAACATAAAGCAAAGAAAGAAGTAGTTATTTTTAAATTTCAGCCAGAAGAGTAAAGGTACAACCACTAAAATTGTAACTCCCAGAAGACCTAATAAACCATGTTCAGAAAGGAGCCTGCTCACTTCACTGTGCGTAGCAATTTCTTCTCCCAGTTCTTTTTCTCTATAAGATTTAGCTTTTCCCACCCCAACTCCGACTACCGGATTATGATAAAAAGCTTCAAGTTCAGTCGACAAGAGGTCTACTCTTCCGGTAGTCAAATCTTCCTTCTCTCTACCCCTTGCGTCTTTCCCGGTCCATCTATTCACTATCAAACCCGAACTTCCGGCTGCCGAAAATGCCCAGGAAGCAAAAAGAACTCCTCCCAGAAAAATAACTTTCAATTGTAATTGCCTTTGCTCTCTTCGGTCTTGTTTGTAGTACAAAAGCATAATAAAAGCCACGGCACATATCACTGCAGTAACTATTCCTCCCCTGGAAAAAGTGATCAAAGCCCTGTAGCTCATCATACCCAACAATCCCAGATCAACAAGGTTGACCAATTTCCCCTTAATGTCAAACAGACGAATGACTAATAATAAACATCCCATTCCCATTATCGTGGCAATCTGGTTTGGACCGTATCCTCCAGTAGCTGCATAATTTGCACCTATGTTAATGACCATCTCCTGCAAACTTGGGGTATAAAAATAGAGGTAGAACATATTAGTTATTATGGGTAATAATAACATTAACAGGACCCTCTGAAAATCTTTTCTTGAGATTTTCTTGTAATAACAGTAGACAGCTGAGACCCCGAGACAAACAGGTCCACTGAGATTAAATGCCACTGCTTTTCGAAACACCTCATCATAATCGGGGTTAAGGGAAGCAATTACAATCCCCGGAACAAGAATCAACAGGTAAAGCCAGAAAGGTGTTGTCTTTGCGGAAGCTCCTTTAAAAAGCATACCGATAAGCAGAAAAATTATTACAGCATATTTTCCTGTCTCATAGAAAATAGCTCCTCCGGTCATCCTCCAAAAAATTTCAACTCCCGCAATATACGCGGCTGCCATTAAGGCTTCATTGTTCTTATTCTTTTTTTGAAGTATGATAAATATGAAGTAAGCAAAAACTGAGAAGAAATAAAGCATGGAAAGAGGCTCATACAGGTAAATTGCAAAAGCTATACCTATATGAAGCAGCAACAGCTTTATGTACTCCACCTGTAAGAGTTTCTGAATAACTTTAGGTGATCTCCTGTTTCTCAACAATATCTTCTTTAATCAACAATACTTTTTTATTTCTCCTGATGAACATACAACTCTTTTAAAAAATCTAAAAGCTGTTCTACTACCTGTTCTTCAGAATAATTTTGAAAAACCCTTTTTTGAAAGGCAACCGCATCCCGGTTCCTCTCTATTTCATTTTCAAAGTAGTATTGCAGTGCTTTAAAAAAGGCTTCAGCATCTTTAGGCGGGACCACCAGGCCATTACCTCCCACTACAGCTTCGCACTCTCCTACCGCGGTGCAAACCACCGGCAAACCTGCAAGACCATATTCAAGCAGGGCAACAGGCAAACCTTCTGAAGAAGAAGAAAGTACCCCAACATCGGCCTGGGCCAAAAAATCCGCAACCTTCCCCTGCTCTCCGTAAAAATGAACTTTCTCATTCAAGCCATTCTCTTTCAGGAATTTTTTTAATTCTTTGGAATAGAGATCTTCTTCCTCCTTTCCTATTAAATGCAGACTGACAGAAGAATCGATCTCTACCAATATTTGAAAGGCCTTGAGAAGGGTCAGGTGATCTTTGGGCTGTTTTAAATTGGCCAAATGCACTATTTTAAAACCCTCTGTCACATTAAGCCCTGGTAACGCTCCACCTTCAACAAGACGGGATGGAAAATTGGGGATATAACTTACTTTTTTACAATTCAAATTCTTTTCAGCCCAATCTTTGAGTTGGGAGTTAACACAAATAATTCCGTCGAAGTATCGCGAAAAAATAGATAATATCCCTGGCTTTAATTTTTTTTCCGCTCTTTCTCCAAAATGGTCATGCCACACCAGTTTCACTTTTGGAAGAGAAATTTTTAGCAGTACAGCCATAAACCAGGAGCTGCCGTGGGCCTGAATGATGTTTATTTTGTTCTTCCTTGCAAAACTTCTCAGTTTAAAAAGTGCTTTTAACCCAAAACGGCTTCGTTTCTCCAGGAAAAGGTAACCTACCTGCGGTGCCAGCTGGCTTTTCAGTAAACCTTCCATACGAGTACAGCAGAGAAAAGAACCGTCAATCCGCTTTGCCAGGGCATTGGCATAATTGACGGACATGCGTTCGGCGCCGCCGGGGCGCAGGCTGTCGATTAACTGTAGGACACGCATGTTGATTCCTGGCTCATTATGATATTCCCTTTTCATTATTGTTCAACGTTTAACGTTCAAGGTGCATTCTGCAAACGTTCAGCGTTAAACGTTCAGGGTGCATTCGTTTTCAATTTTTAATTTCAATCCTTTTTAAATTTTGAACCTTTTAAACTGGATCTGTTTATAAAATTTATTAAAGGTTTAATTTTCGCAATTTCCTTTGACATTCTTGAAGAAAGTTCATCGGTGCATCCGCTTCCTTTTTATAATTTCAAGCCTTTTTAAATTTAGATCCTTTAAGGTTAGATCGGTTGAGAAAATTTATAAAAGCCGTTATTTTTGCGATTTCCTTTTCACATTTATTGGCCAATTGCAGAAACTCTGCTTCTGTGATCAGCTTTTTATCCTTTGCCCGATACAGTTGAGACTTCAACTCAGAACAGGAGCCACGGGAGAAACCAAGAAAATTTCGAAATTCAAGATTTCCTCCTCTTCCAAAGCCTTCTGCTATATTATCCATTATGGAACCTGAGCTTCTATCCATTTGGTTTAGCAAAGAAAACCTTTTTCCAAGATGCGTAGATTCAAAAAGCACCTCCAGATCCTGGCATATCTCCCGGCCTAATTGCCAAATCTCGAGATCCTCAAACTTTTCAATTTTCCCCATAGTTTTTTTAAACGTTTAACGTTCTCGGTGCATTCTGGAAAGGATTGAAATATTTGGTTAAGAATCAAATTTTCAAACTCGAGAACTACAAATTCTCTTCTTTAACCAAATTATTAATTAAAATTCCAAAACACCTTAAACGCTGAACAATGAACCTTAAACCTTAAGATCTTCACAATTTCTTTCGCTTTAGGATTTGCCTAATAGCAACTTCAAACCTCTCCAACGTATACTGCTGACTCCATTTTTTTGCTGCCTCAGACATCTTTTTCATACGTTCTGGATCAGCCAATAACTCCTTAATTTCAGTAATATCTTCTATCCACTGTCCACTGACCACTGACCACTGCCTACCTTTATCTTGGCTCTTGGTTCTTGGCTCTTGATCCTTACTGTCCTCTGTACTCTGTCCACTCCTATTTAGCTCTTGGCTGTTAGCTGTTGGCTGTTGGCTTTGTTCCCCTTCTGACCACTGTCCCCTGACCACTGACCACTCCTTTTCCCCGTCTAGGTTCTTGGCTCTAGGTTCTTGGTTCTTGTACTCATCTAATAATATCCCTCTACTACCGTAATTTAGCATCCACGGCACACCACTCACCGGAGTAGCAATGGGAATACAACCAAAGAACATAGCTTCGGCAATGGCTTTGGGCCAGCCTTCCGATTTTGAAGGAAGGATCACAAAATGGGCTTTTTGATAAGCTTCTTTTACTTCCTCTAAAGGTCTACTCCCATAAAATTGCACCATACCCTCAAGCTGACTTTCTTTTACATATTTTTCAAGCTTTTCTCTCTCCGGTCCGCTTCCATAAATCTTTAGACATACAGAAGTTTTCGGCAATGATAATTCGCTATTAACTATTAATTGCTCAACTAGTTTCACCGCCTCCAGTGGCCGCTTCCCCTCCACCAGATTGCCTACAAACAAAAAAATAAAAAGTTCTAAAAATGCCTTTTTTGGCACCTCAGCTTTTTCCTGCTCAGAAAACGAAGCTGTGAAAAAAGGAACAACATTTTTTGACTGCCCCGGCCATTCCCCATATACCAGCACCTGCATATTCCGGGTCAAAAATGTATTGCTTAAAAGCCATTTTTGGAACCTGTAACTCCAGGGCTGTTTCGCCTCCGGATCCCAATTTCCGGCATACTTGGCAGATTTTGGTTTAGATGGAAAAAAGATCTGGCAAATACACGCAAGAAGTCCAATATTCCCGGGGCAGCGCAAGTGCAGATGATCTGCCCTCTTCATTGCTCCTAATATCTTGTAGAGTATATATGGAATTTTTAAAATAGCCTTTACTGCACCTATCAGGTTCAAAAAATGAAATGAGGATATTCTGGTAAGAGTAAGGTTTTTATGCCTATACAATTCTTTCCCTGTGAACTCCCCCTTCGGGGACCGGGGGGCTGGCCCAACAACTTCCACCTCTTCCACATGCTTCAGCCAGATATTCATCTCCCGCACGTAAGGGGCGTAAGCATAATATTTCCCCTCCCGCTCAATATGTTCCACATGAGAAAAGATCGAAAACCTCATCTAATCCTTTTTTGCATCAGCATGCTCAAATGCATACAGCTGAACATGTATTCATCATCTCTTGCCGAACGCTCCCAATCTTCATGATGCCACTTGGTGGCCTTCTTTATTTTTTTCACCTCAGGCACCGGCAGAACATTGAGCAAGGTCGTCCACTTCGTCTTTCCCAGAACCGCCCTTCTTTCGACTATCCTAAATTCCTTTGCAAAACTGTAGTAAGTTTTTCTGGTAAAAGGCCATTCCCAGGCCCGGTCACTTTGGAAAGGACGATAAATCCTTCGGATTGTCTTGATAGGTAAACTTGTTTCCAGCGGATCATGACTTACAATTATTCCGTTTTGATTAAGCTTTTCCTTTAGCTTCAGGATAAGTTGATCTACATCTTTAAAATGGTGCAACACACCATAAGCATAAATAAGATCAAAATCCTTTTCTTCAAAAGCTTCAGAAAGAAAATCCATTACTTCGGCCCGGGCGCCAGGAATATTTTTAAGACGCCTGTCCAGGTTCCCGATCCCTTTTGGGCTAAGATCTATGGCCAGATAACTTTTCGAATTTTCAGCCAGGTAAAAACTAAGGGAATTTCCCGCATAACAGCCCAGGTCCAGTACTTTCTTTTCGGAGAGATCTCCAAACCAGGATTTATGCAGCTTATAAATATCGGCTTCAATACCTACCTTCTTCTTGATACGGTTAAGAGCTCCATTCCTCAAGTAAGACCACAGTCGGGTGGGTAAATTTTTCTTCTTGGAATCATAAAATTCCCGCTGTAATTGATTTACTGTTGGCCTCTTTTTCTGTTTCATAACTTTAGTTCCAATTAAGAACTTTTCCAATTAAAACTGCAAGTAATTGTATAGATCCACAAGGTTCCATTTTACAGATCTTTTCCACTGAAGTTCCCTCTCCCCGCTTGTACTCCTGTCTCCATCATAAACCATGTAGTAACCCCCTTCAGGCATTTGCTGCACATCCAGGTGGTGCATTCCTCTCTCCAACCACTTAATTTCTTCCTGAGGTTTCAGGAGTAATTTATCTACCAGTTCAAATTTATAGTCTTCCGAAGTAATAAGCAGTTTATATAATGAGATTCCGGTACCGTAGCCTTCTGCATGGTTTTGAAGAGGAAGATACCAGTCTTTATCAATTGAAACAAATCTTCCACCCGGCCGGCTTTCATTCCCCCAGCGAGGTTCAAATTCCTTTACTTCATTCCACTTTCCAAAAAGGGAATCTGCCTTGAACATTACCTGCTTTAGATCGTCATCTACTGCCACCAGGAGGTTAAGTTCATCACTTAAAAGAATGGAAGCATCCTTTAAAGCCCTATCTTTAATTAATGTATCCTCAACTTGCCAGGAATAGGGGAATTTTTCAGCTTTATAGAGAAGCACCTGGTTTGAGCCTTTGGTTTCAGGCAACATGTAATAATTCTCTTCATGACGGAAGACCTGAGGATAAGAAAGGTGAAAAGTTTCATCCAGAACAATTCCTGCATAGCTATAATCTACTCCATCTTTAGAAGTGAAAAGAGCAATATTTGCATTGTCTATCCCTTTGATCTCTACATAAAGGTAAAATGTATCCTGCTCTCTTATAAAAAAAGGATCGGCTATATAGGCTGTTTCTTCTTCGGTTAGCCTGTTCACCTCCTGGTGGGTAATTATATTAATGGGCCTAAAATTAAAACCGGAAATCTGAGAGGCTTCCTGATATCCTACCGACCAGTTTCCTCCCCGGGCAACCATAAAAGGATATCTGTAGTTCATTATTAGAATGATTACCAGCAAAATTCCTAAGAACCCCAGGAAAAACAGCCCTCCTCTCTTCATTTTCTCTCCGGATTTAAAGCTTAACCCTCAACATTCCCCTGAAAATTAGAGAAATTCATTGTCTCAACTTTACTCTTATATAGTTTATCAAGGAACACTCCCACAAGTTCCCTGTTTTTTTGGGACTTCACACTGCGCCCCAGGGGAGAATCTTTATTAAAATATTTATTCCCACCAATGCCCATGTCAAGACCATATACTTCCAGGGGTTTATTTTCAAGATGTGCCATTAAAGCAGCAAACACAAGGGTATTAAAACCTGAATTTACTCTGTAGTGCCTGTAATCAAAAACTTCCTGTAGTAGCGATTCCACCTGGCCATAAACAGGTTGTAAATCCTCCCCGGCCTTATTGGTAATTAAAAACTCCCTTTTTTTCCTGGAATAGTAATTTAAATATTTACGGGTAAGCCTGTAGATCTTGTGGGAGTGAGGGTTGTTGTAGTTATACCAGAAGATACTCCCTTTCCAGCCACTCTCACCTCCATAGGTCTTTAAATACCTGGTAAGGTAAAACATGTCGTAAAGCATGTACACATGAGGAAGATCCTGCACCAGTCTTAGAGAATCATTACAGGCAAAATAGAGGTTCTCTTGGTCATAGTTTATTTTCGAGGCAGAAGGGCCACTGGCCACAACCACGATCTTTTTATAATTTTTTATCTCAAGATATTCAATTAGGTCATTTAGATCCTCAAAACCTGAGTAGTCAAGCGGTTCTTTTTTTACTGAAGCAGGAAAGGGTTTTATCCTGTGAAAGAAATGCTGATAATTCCGTGATCTGAAGAGTGATTTTAAATCCATGCCTATTCTACGGAATTTTTAAATTTTGTACCCGGCCGCTCCAGCAATAAACTCCACCATCCTGCTATCCTGCCGAGACTTTCTGTCAAAGCTTCTTTTTTTTTCGAGGTATTAAAAACGTTCCCAAGGCGCACCAAAGTAAGCAAAAAAGAGGTGCCGTGCCACTTCAGTATGGCTTTTGAGGAAGGCTTTGCATGCCTTAGCCTCCATACATACCAGCCATTTCTAAGAACCATTTTCCCATACCTGAATTTGTTAGGCCTACCCGCTTCATCGTGATAATGCTCCAGTTTTGCTGCTGTATTCACATAAAGTTTCCCTTTCCTGGAGACCCTTAGAGAAAAATCGGCATCTTCATATAAGCCATATCCTTCAAAGAAAGGTGAAAACCGGAATTCTGAAAAAACCTGTTTGCGGTAAGAAGCAATACCTCCCATTAGCATTTCTACTTCATAAGTCTTTCCCGAGGGAGGTAGAAAGCCGGCAGAATAACCATGAGAAAATTCGGGCATATAACCAGGTGGTTCATCGGGTTGAAGCCCGAATCTGCGGCGTAATAAAAACCTGCTGCCTTCTTTTCGCACCCATCCATCAAACATAAATTCCCCGGAAGTTGGTTCGTAATTTTCCTCCACTGCTTTCCATTCAGTTTCGTTTATGGTATAACCTGAAACCCCCAATGCCTCAGGAAAATTTTTATAAGTACCCAGGATCTCCTCAAAATATTTTGAGCTTATGATCACATCATCATCCAGGAAAAAGACTATTTCAATTTCCGGACTTAATTTAGAGATCCCAAAATTCCGCTGTCTCGTTAAACCTCTATTCTCTTTACCCACTTTAAAATACTCCAGCCTGGAAAATTCCTGCTGCTGCAATACATTTTCAGTTCGATCATCCAGGGAACCATCTATAACCAAAATTTGATCGGGATAATGGGTTTGCTCCCTAACGGAAAGCAGCAAGTTTAATATCGCCTCCGATCGCTGATAGGTACAAATGATCAACCCAAATTTCATACTGCTCTCTGTTTAAAGGTTCTTTCCAGCAGTAACAATTTCTTTGCCCACCTTTTACTCTTCTTCCAGCTTTCTATCATTTCCCTGTTATACCTAAAAGGATTTTTGACAGATTGTTTATTGTAGTATTTGAGAAGCAAGGAAGTCCTGAACCCCATTAGCTGCTCTTTTGAATAGTATTTTAGCGCATAAGCCATTAGAGTGGGGGAAGGTTTTGGTTTAATATGCTCCATTTCCCAATCCATATTGGTTTTTTCCCGAAAGCCTCCGGTCTCTGCCTTAAGATGATGAATAGTAAGACCGGGATGATATATGATATCGCAACCAAGGTTGCGCAACTGCATTCCGTAATCCATATCTTCTCCATACCCATGCTCGAACGCAGGGGAGAATTTTACCTTTCGGGCGAATGCTCCAAGTACCACACTATTTCCGGCTCCAAAAGTACCCCATTGTTTTGGTACCGTAAAATTCTTTTTTTCTCCGGCTTGCAGATAACTGGTAGTTAAACCATCAACTCCGAATTTTTTAATTTCCCTAAAAATACTTTCCAGTAAATCTTTTTCAAATCTCTGGTCATCGTCAGAAAAGAATACCCAATCGGCTGCCGTCTCAGCCAGAGCCAGGTTACGAGCGTTACATGCCCCTGTGCGGTGAATGAAATGGTGAAGGATCTCAAATGGCCACTTTTCCTTTTTCAGGTAATCAAGATCAGAAACAGAATTTAAATCAGGATTTTGTTCTACTATGATAAGTTTTCGTGGAAGTAGGGTTTGTTCTGAAAAATCTTTTAGCACATTGTACAAATGCTCCCGCCTGCCCATGGTGGGAATGACCACATCTATTGCCTCTGAAACCTCTGTAAATCTGCAGGAAGAGATAGGAATTTCCGTGAGATCCACTTTTTTCTGAAAATATTTATCTGTTTTAACTCCCTTAAGGAAGGTAACGGGAAACTTTCTCTCATATTTATAAATGCACCAGGTAAGGATCAGCAACCATACAGAGTTATAATGCTGATATACAAAACTGAAAAGTTGTTGTCGGGAAGCGGTATGTATTACAGGTTTAGCCGGAGGTTCCTTTACCAGGCCGGGAGCACTGTAGCAGAAAAGAGAATTCTGCTGCCCAAGTTTTGCAACGGAATTTAAGAGGTATTCAAAATCTTTGACCTGGTTCATTAAAGGCTTAAACCGCAGCAATACCTTTCCATATATCCCTCCTACATCCCTGCTCATTCTCCAGGTGCCATAAAGTACCTCACGATTAAGATTGGCGAATGGCAGCTGCTCTACGTAACCTATACTCTCAGGTAAAAAAGTAGAGTCCACCGCATAGGATGCCATGATCAAATTATGGTGAAAAATATCATTCCATTTTGTAAGATCCAATTGCTTCGAATAAGCCTCCTCGCACCAGCCGATAAGTTCATGAGGGAAACGGCCGGCGAGTTCCCATAAAGCAGCAGTACATGTGGTGCTCTCCAGGACTGTCTCTTCCCCGTTAGAAGAAATAACTTCGACAGGAACTTGTGCTCTTTTATGAACGAGGATCTTCAAATTGAGGGGCTTTAGAACAAATGTAGTATATTATTGTTCCATTTTCGGAAAGATAATACCTGAAATTAAGTAGATTCAATTATATTATAAAAGTCAAAAGATAATATATCTTTTAATTACCAAGGATACGATCAATGGAATGACAATATAAATTTGAGATTTTCTCCCGGGAATAGGATTTTAAATAATTCTTCCGATTACTAAGGGAAATTTCTTCAGTTTCCTTTAGTGAAAGATTTTTAATTCTTTTAAACTCTCTTTCCAATGAACCGCCATCCTCCGGTTCAAACCAGAAATTATTCAAAGTATCCTTGAGGCGCTCAGGCATCGCACCTACAGGTGAGCTCAATATAATTTTTGCTGCTGCCATGGCCTCAATCCCTACCAATGGACCTGCTTCATGCAATGAAGGGATGATCAGGCAGTCCACACTTCTAAAGAATTCAGCGACCTCTCCAGAGGTCCTTTGTCCCATAAAAATAATATTTTCGTTACCTCCTTTTTCTTCAAGCAACCAGGTCTTTAATTCTCCATCTCCTATTAAATATAACTTATCCAATTCATGGCAAAATTTTTTAAATTCAGAGATAAGAAATTGAAAGTTTTTTTCTGCACTAAATCTGCCAATGGCAACGAAGTTAGAAGGTTGCCGCTTCAATGGAGGGATTTTAAGCAGAAGTTCTTCATTCGGTGCAGATTGATCAATTATTGAGTAGTTCCGGTTTTTGATGTAGTTATGTAATTTATGGGCATTGTCATGAGAATGGTGGAAAAAGTGGGTAACCTTCTCCAGATAATCGGGAAATGTCTTTCTTAATTCTATAGACCCGGTAGTTCTGAATATGATCTTCTTTTTAGCTTCTGAAGCTATACTTATTTCTTTAATTCTTAGAGAGAAAAGATGAGCTATAATAAAAACAGAGTCTACTTCTCCAATCACCTTTCTAAGTTGCTCCCTTTCCTTTATTTTCAATCCCTTACCGGAATTAAAACGATTATTTACATAATAATGTACAGGAGCATTTTGACCATTCCTGTAATAACTCAATAAAGCTGCCGGTCGTAAGGAAATATAATTTAAATAGAGTACTTCTTTTAGAGAAGTCACCTTTCCTTTAAAGGGATAACTATAAACCTGTGAAGATTTTGTGATATTGGCAGTGGAAAAAACTGAAATTTGAAAATGATCTGAAAGAGCGGAAGGGATAAAACCTGCTTCAATCTCCCTACCTCCTACGTCTCCTATTGGACCAATAATAAGGATCTTCTTCATGATTTTTTATATACTAAATTGAATAACCTTTTAGATATAAACTTCCTAAACTGATAAATCCTAAAATTCAGAGTTAGTTGATTTTTAATAACTTTTTCTTTGATATCTGAGGAACTACTTTTGGATTCTTCTGCTCCGGCTGCATTGAATTTTTCCTCCATCCAGGGTTCCAGTGTATTTCCATATGGAAAGCATGATTCCTGAAGGTTGCTAATCTAAGCAGCCCGGCCCGGTCAATAGGTTCGTCAATATATTTAAACTCTGAATCCTCACCAATAAGTGTGAGGGAAGGGGAAATAGGAACGGTTGAGAATAAAATTTCTCTTTTTATGGTGAGCACCTGATGTCCACTACCCACTATTGCCCTTACATTTGCTTTTTGAACTACCGGCCAGTCTAACGAATCTGTTTTTTCATTGCCCCAGTTTATACTTTCCAGATATTTATTATGATCTGCAAAATTTTCAGGGATTTTAAGCTTTTGAAATTTGAGTTTTTTCAAAAGAATATCTTTTAATACGGAACTCGTACCATAATAAAACCCGTGACGAAAGGGAATTGGTGAAACAGATCCGGCCTTTTTAAAAGAATGGAATACTTCCTGTGTCGCAGGAAACCAATTTTTCAAAAACAAGATATCTGCATCTGTCAAGGTGATTAAAGACTCCCTTGCTCCCCTTGCAGCACCAATAAGGGCGTCTATTTTACCAATATTTTTACTGTGATATATTATTGTATCGATTTCCTCTCCCGAAAATGACGCTAAAAAGTCCTGCACCTCTTGACACGAGCCATTGTTAACAACAGTTATTTTATATTGATCGCTGTTGCTGCCAATAAGAGATCTCAGTGAGAGTTTAAAAACCTCCAGGGAATTGGCATAAAACCCCACAGTATTGGGGATAAAAACTACCATTATAACCCTTAATTTATTTTCCAGACGTATCTTCTCCTTAGCCTTTTGAGGGTTTGTTCCACTTCTCATCCTAATTATTTCTTCTAAATGTTCTTATATCCTATCCAAGTCTTTCAACTGTTAATAATGCCAAAAATTATTGTCCCTGTTTTTCTATTTACCTTAAAAATGTATGGACAATCGCGGTAAAAGGAAATTAAGTGACTTAAAACAAGGTCGTTCACTTCCTTTAAAGAATAGAACTCTGGCGCCTTTTTCCCGGCAATTCTCTTTAAATGAAAATTAATAGATCTGGAAATCGATTGCTCTCGAATTTGAACTTTAAAATTTCCCTTTAGTAATTGCGGTAATTGACCATATATCAACGCATCCACTTTTTTTTTATCGTTATCTAATTTGAATGTAAATGGTTGGTTCATCAAACTTTTTAATTGAGTAGCATTCATCACTTCACCCCATGTTTTAGGATTGGCATGAATTCTTTTAATGACTCTTGTATTTTGAAGATATTGATGGTTTAACTGTACAATTCCCTTTATTTGCAAGTTTTCGGTTAATACCTTCTCCTCTGCACTGCGGTAAGAAACATGCCATTGATGGAGTAGCAAAATCTCTTTGTCGTAAAAATGCACCTCATATCCGGCATTTTCTAAGCGTACATGCATATCGGTATCCTCCGCACCCCAAAAATGATAAAATTCATCAAACCCGCGGAGTTCCTGTAATAACTTCACAGGAAACATACTTAAACCGGTTGCTTCCCGGGTACTTTTCCTATAGTTGCCTGTCGAAAAATGATTTGGTAATATTTTAGCTCCTTCAGAAAGAAATCCTACCTGAAAATATGTGCTTCTATAGCCATCCTGAAGCTGAATGGCCTTTTCGATAAATTGAGGATGAAAGATAATATCCACATCGGCAACAAAACAATATTCGGATTCCAATGATTTTATTACCGAATTTAAGGCTCGACTTTTATTCCAGGGTTGAAACTGAGTATAACAATAAGAGTAATTTACAAAAGAGAATTTAGCACAAAGTTCCCTGACTTTTCCGGCCGTTTTTTCATTAGATCCATAATCGACAAATTCTACCTCAAACTTATTACAGGTTTGCTCCTTGAGGGAAAGAAAAGAGTTTTCAACTCTTATTAAATCCCGGTTTCGAAAAGGATAAATTATTGTGATCAAACCGAAGTATATATTATTTTATTAAAATTAGAAATAATCTTATCAAGGCTCTCCTTTCTCCTGCTCCAGTAAAAGCTCTCCCCTTGCTTACTTATTGAATTATAAATGTCTATACAACTGTTTAATCTCAATTTGAATTCATCACTCTTCATCTTTTTTATAAAATTAAAAAGCTCTTCCGGATGCTTAAAATCAGCATAATCTATAAAACTATTTTTAGGAAATACATCATAAACACCTGTTCCCTCTCCATAATAAATTGGCAAACAGTAGTTTTCAATACTATCCCAAATTTTTTCAGTTATATAGTTGTGAGCAATGGTGTTTTCAAAACACAGATTAAATGAATAGTTCTCAAGTATTTCAGCTTTCCGTGTTGGCCAGTCACCAGATCGGGAATCTTCGATTGCCAAACCTTGTGGCCAGCCTTTTCCATAGATATCAATTATTCCCCCGGCATAACCTTCAAGGGCAATCCTGGAGCGCATCTTTATAAGATCGATATCCCGGCCATTCCTGTACAAAGGTGTTGCATGTTCACCTTTGAAATAAGACATTAAAGCCACAATTTTTCTGTGTTTAAATTGAAAATCCGGGCTTAACGGATCTAATTGCCTGTTAATTTTGTCAGAATGAAATGTATGTGCAGAAGTGAAAACATCTCCTGTATATACATTCATAAAATAACATTTATGAAGCCCGAAAAGGATACTTTTCGAAGACCGGAAAGAGGTGTCAAACCTGGGCTCGAAGGTCCAGACCAAAAATGCTTTCTTCCTGCGGTACTGCCAAAAATACTTTTTAAGATGTCGAAAATTTTGACTTATTAAAATATCCGCTTCCCCGGGAGATTCTGTAAGGATCAAGCCTTTACTTTTTAAATACTCCAGGTCTTTCTGATTATTGAAAGGAGTATAAGCGAAACTTTTTATTTTGAAAATTTTGATCATTCAATTCAGTTCTTAAGACTTTTTTCCACCAGGCCATAAGCTTTTAAAACCCTGGATCTCAAATATTCTCTTTCGAGTTGGGGCTTAATATTCATCCTATTATACTCTATTCCCTTTTCCATCATTGCAGGATTATTGAGCGCGGTCTTTACAGTAGATGCTATGGCAGAAGGATCTTCCGGATCTTTGATTAACAACCCATTGAAATTATGTGTTATCGTTTCAGAAGTTGCCCCACCAGGATCGGATTGAATAGGAAAGGCCTCCATAATTATAGCTTCCAAAAGTGTGTTGGGTGTTCCATCAGATATACTGTTTCCTATATAAAGTACAGACTCTCCCATTAATTTCATAACTTCCCCGGGGTTTACAAATCCCTTTATTTCAAGATTTTTGAAATTTTTGAATTCCGGTCTTGCGACATATTCCTTTACTTTTTCGTTTGCGGCAAACACCACAACTTTAAAATCTTTTATTTCTTCCCGAATTGCCAACAAAGCTTGTAGAACGGCATTACACCTCCCAAATTGATGTTGGTAGCCTTTAACAAGAATAATCTTTCTTTCATCCCATGGCTTTACAAATTGTTCGTATCTTTTAAGATCATATCCACCTCCCGTAGGAAAGGTCCCTAAGTATTCTTTTTTAAAACCATGTTTTTGTGCAATGAAATAATCGCGCTTACAATCGGCAAACATAAAATCCAGCACAGGAAGTACTTCCTTTATGTTCGATAAGTAATGTGGCCGGTTCTGGTAAAAATAAAGATCATTCCCCCAGGCAGAATAGATCCATTTAATGGCCGGATTTTTCCTCATCACTTTTAAAATTGGCACACAGGCTGAATACATTACAAAACTATGAACTGCATCGGGTTGGATCTCATTCAATTTTCTTTCCACCACAGTTTCCAGTTTTCTTTGGTTGAATTTGTTTACCAATTTGTCCAGCCATGGTAGCTTTTCTTTTAATTTATATCTCCCGGGATATTTAATTTTATTCCTCCAGCCAATTGTTTGGTGAACAAAGTCTATTTTCTCCACATAAGTATTAGAATCAAAGACATCAATCCAATGCACCTGATGTCCCGAATTTTTAAGTTGTTCAGTCCATCTGAAAAAATGACTGGAAGACATGGAGATCATTAAAATTCTCATAGGGAACCAGATTTCTCAGTCAATTGCTGTTCAATTAAACTGTAACTCTCTAAAACCTGTTTTTGCACATAATCGCGTTCCAGCTTGGGTTTTAAATAAATTGTGTTAAACTCAATTCCCTTTCTTATTATATTTTTGTCTTGAAGGGCAACTTTTATATGGCCGGCAATTTCATTTTCATTTAAGGGATTCTCAATTAAAAATCCATTCTTCCCGTGCTGAATGAGTTCTGACGTGGCACCTCCCGGGTTTGACTGTATAGGAAAAGCTTCCATTATAATAGCTTCCAGTAAGGTATTAGGCATTCCATCCGAAATACTATTTCCAATGTAAATAATTGATTCCCCCATTAACTTCATGACCTCATCACGTCCTATGGCACTCAGAACCCTAACATTATTCCAGTCTGACATTTCGGAATCTACAAAGGATTGAATTTCTTCATTTGCTCCAAAGACAATGACTTTATTATTCTCAACGACTTTCTTTATTAATAATAAAGCTTCTAGAATTTTTTTAGCCCTCCCAAACCTGTGTTGATAGCCTTTAATAAGAATTGTACTTTTGCTTTTATGAGCGAAAATATTACTTGAATGTTCTTTTAAATCGTAACCACCTCCTGTAGGATAAGTACCTAAATAATCACCTTTAAATCCTAATTTTTTAGCTAAATGAAAATCTCTTGTACAATCCGCAAACATATAATCCACGTGATGTAAAACATTTTGCATTGCTTCCTTTTTGGCCGAATCCCTTTGAAAGAAATAAAGATCATTTCCCCAGGAGGAGTATACCCATGTAATCTCTGGATTTTTTTTCATAACACTTAAAATGGGTATACAGGCAGAATGCATTTCAAAACTCTGTACTACATCTGGTTTAATTTCCTGCAGTTTTGTCTCAAATACATCTAAAAATTTTCTATTATTAATTTTATCCATCAGGTAATTTAGACCCGGAAGATGTTTGCGTAGATAATACTTACCGGGTATTTCGACTCTATTTTTCCACGAAACTATTTGAGTCGCAAAATCAATCTTCTGGATGTAGGTATTTGAGTCGTATACATCCATCCAATATACCTCATGTCCGGAATCTTTGAGCTGAAGAGCCCAGTTAAAGCAGTGATGTGATAAGACAGAAAGCATCAAAATTTTCATTATTGAACATATTTCTTTAAGCCGAGAATTACTTCTTTTAAATTTTTATAAGATAAATAAAATTCCAGATCCTGACGGTCTAATTTGCTTACACTACGTTTTTTCCATTGATCGTACAGCTGTTCGATTAATAGGGCTATTTTATTAGATCTATTTATTTCCTCCCAAAAAGGATATCCGCTTCCCAACAGCCTTCGAGATTCACTTACAGGAGGCCCCAACAGCAAAATGGGCCGGTTAGCAGCCACACAATGTGGAAATTTCCCCGGCAAAAAAGGACTCAAATCTGACTTGGCTTCCAGTATTACATTGACGGAGCTTAAGTTTTGTATAGATGCCACCAAATCATAGGGAATTCTTTCTTCGATAACGTAAACTTCCGAATGCTTTTGGATGACCTCCCTCAGCAATTGTGAATAATGATTTTTCCCACCAATAAATATTAAACGGGCATTTTGCTTTGCTTCAGGAAAATTCTGCAAAAAGCATTGAAATCCTTCTATCAACCCAACCGGATCGCGCCCCCACAACAAATTTCCTGCATGTATGATGTTAAAATTTGCAGGATTAAACCAGTCCGGTAGTTTCACATTTTTTTTATCCTGAAGAGGTATTTGGTGAGGAATTATCACTCCTGTGTTTAAAAACTGAGGGTGAAACTGTCCCATCCATTCCAAAAGTAGTTTACTCGGAAAGGCACTAAAAGCAGCTTTTTCGGAGATCTGGCGCACAAAAGACTCTTTTTTTTCTGAACCCGGTTCTGTCCAGGTATATGGCGGGGGGAAGTGCCGCATAGGATATGGATCGTGAATATAGGCCAACCATTTGCAGTGCCACTCCGGCAACTTTAACAGAGCATGATGGGGCCGAAAACTTCCTCCCTGGCTAAGGGTAATTATAAGTTCAAATCGTTCAGGTTTTATTCCTTTTAAATATGAAATTATGCTGTTGCGGTCATTCAGTAGCGTAAATGAAAAACCTGATTGCTTTTCCACCACCCGATTAAGCGGTAATTTTAAACGAGTCCTAAGAAAAGCTTCCAATCGACTCAAAATAAAGAACAGGCTCCTGCGTTTCTCATAAATTGCAGTAGTTGAAATTCCATCCAGAATTACTTCTTTCCTGGTGTAGTGAAGAACTTCGATTCCAAATCCTGCCGTCCTCAGGTTATTAATAAGTGCCAGATTTGCTTTTGCACCACTACTGCCTTCTATATCTAGAGATTCTACAACAACAAGTATATTGATCGATTTATTCTTCACGTAATTGTTCTAAAACTGCTACAATTCTTTCTGCAGCCAAACCATCCCCATACGGATTTTGCATACTCCTGAATTCAGGAGGATTTGCAAGCAGGCTGCGGCATTTATTTAAAATTTGCTCTTTAGACGTCCCAGCTAAAAAAGCAAAACCGGCTTCTACTCCTTCCATTCTTTCCGTGACTTCCCTGGAAATAATGAGCGGCTTCCGAAAAAAAGGCATCTCCTCCTGAATCCCTCCGGAATCGGTAATTACCAGAGCACACCTCTCCATCAACCATAACATGGTGCTGTATTGAACAGGACCTACCAGGTGAATGTTCTTCTCCTTTTCAAGCCTTGAATAAATTGCCTCCTGTACAGCCGGGTTTAAATGAACGGGAAAAATTATTTCCAGGTCGCCACTTTTCCCAAGTTCCCTGAGGGCATCGCAAAGATTGGACAATCCTAATCCAAAGTTTTCGCGCCGGTGTCCTGTGACCAAAATTAGTTTCTTCTCATGATCAAGTAACCTCGATAATCTTTCAATCTCGGCATTATGACTAGTCTTACTTTTGGCAATGCCGTACTTCAAAGCTTCAACAATGGTATTCCCGGTAATAAAAATTGTCGATTCCGGTATTCCTTCCTGTAAAAGATTGAGCTTCGCATTTTCTGTGGGTGCAAAATGAAGATCGGCAATCCTTGCCGTGATCTGCCGGTTAATCTCTTCCGGGAAAGGCGCTCTCTTATTATAGGTCCTTAATCCTGCCTCCACATGTACTACTCTTATTCCTCTTTGATAAGCTGCCAGGGCGGCCATAGAAGAAGTTGCAGTATCCCCATGCACCATTACCACACTTGGATCTTCTTTTTGCAGTACCTCATCTACAGCCAATAGAAGCTTTGCACTTAAAGCATTCAGAGATTGCTCCGAACTCAAAACCTCGAGAGAATAATCTGGATCAATATTAAAAAAATCCAGTACCTCATAAAGCATTTCCCTGTGCTGACCGGTCACACATACAGCAAAAGATATATTCTTTTTTCTTAGCTCAAATATAACCGGAGCCATTTTTATAGCTTCAGGTCGAGTACCAAATACAAGCAGGAGTTCATTAACAGAAATTAATTTGAGGTAGATTCTGGCTACAATTACAAACATATAAAACAAGAAGGTTTAAAAGCTGTTTCCAACCTTTAATATTACCTTTAGTCGGTTGTTGAAGTTTTTTTCATTGAAATACCCTCTAAAAGGATCTTCCTTAAATTCCTTTTTTTGGAACACTGAGGTAATGAGATGATCCAGTTTCTGCAAAATTTCTTCCCGGTCGTCACAGGTGGCCACAAAAGCAGGTTCATGAATAAGCCTTCGCAACTCACTTATTTTCGGAGAAAGACAGAGAAAAGGTTTATTAAGGGAGGCAATAAAAGGAACCTTCCCCGGTAAGATATTACTGCGCTTTCTACAATTCTCCAGGATAATGACAATATCTGTTTCAGTTTTCATTTCCTGAACAGACCTGGAAAAAGGGATTTGTTCAAGAACAATCAAATTCGGATGGTGTTGATATTTTTCTTTTAATTCTGAACTATATGGTCCGGTGATCCTCAAAAGGAATTGCGTTGTGTCCCTAAAGCCTCCTTTTCTGTTGAGTAATTCCAGATAAGCGTCCAAAAGTATGTCCAGATTCCTGCCCATTTGAACCGCCCCCTGATAAGTGACCACCACTTTTTCCCTATTTCCGTTTTTCTTTGTTATTGCTGAATTTGCAAATACAGCAGGGGCGAACTGATGAGGCAAAGTGTAAAACTTTTTCCTGGAGCCATAAAAGAATTCCAGGTCTTCAGACAGGGATTGAGAAGGTGTGATACAGGTTTTTGCCTGTAGCACTATTTTCCGCATCCTTTTTTGCCTGTTGAACTCCAGTTTTGAAGGAGCATGATCTGAACCGGGATCTAAAAACTGAGGGTAAGGGTCATGGAAATTGATTACAGCATTTTTTAAAAGAGGCAGACCGCTGCACGCAAGTATAGTCTCATAATTATTCCCTGCACTTCGAATAAAAATATGATCATATTCAGTCCAATTAATTCTCTTTATATGGTGTCGATATTGACTTACCAGGTACTGGTCATTAAGGGAACTGTTAAAGACCCTCCAGTAGATCCTGTTAAGGATTTTGATGAACTTTGGGGGTGACCTTCTTACCTGGATTTCCTGAATGGAATTTACAGGCAATAAATCCAGCTGATTTTCACTTTCCATGTTCCTTAGGTAAACAACCCTGATAATTGCTTCGGGATAAATCTTCCTTAATTTTCCGAGAAAAGAACGCGAAACGATCCCTTCACTGGTTCCGGAAGTCTTTAAATCCTGAGCAATTACCAGAAACTTCATTTTTTTGTTCTTTTCTTTAGATCATGGACAAAATTAAAATACCTCTTTAAAAGGGGGTATAACACAAAACCCAGCCTGTATTTGGATTTTTCAAGGGTAGAAGAGTCAACTGTTTCCAGGGTATACTGAATAATAGAATAATCTTTAAAGAAGAATCCCATTCTTATGAAGTATTGCTTTAATTTTGCACTAAGTAGATCATTCTTCTTTAGGTTTTCAATTACAAGCTTTACTGCCTTACTATAAGACCTTCTTCGCACAGGATCATTTGTATAAAATTCACCTGTATTGGAATTAAGGTGTTTTCTGCCATAAAAAAGCACCTTGTTCACAGAAACTCCTTTGACTTTTTTAAGAAGAATTCTTAAGTAACACTCCCATTCCTCGGCGTACATTAACTCTTCGTTAAAGTAATTATTATTAAAACATTCCCTTCGCCACATTACCTGACAGGAATTAAAGGGAAGTGTGCCCATTACAATTTCTTCCAAATCCCGTATGTTCAGTATCTTTTTTGAATAGTTTAATCCACGATCGAACACCACGTCAAAATCTTCCCTGAAAACACCTCTCAAATATCTGCAATAGGAAACATTATTGTCCTCCAGCTCGGCTACGCAGATCTTTAGATTGTCGGGATGTGCTATATCATCATCATCGAAATAGATCACGTAATCTCCTTTAGCTATGTCCAATCCATAGTTGCGACAGCCGGGGAGGCCTTTTTTATAATTTTCAGGTCTTTTAAAGTATCTTATCCTTTCATCGATCAGCTCTATGGATTTAATTAATTCCCCCGTCCCATCTGTAGAACCATCATCAATTACCAGGCATTCCCAATTTTTGAAAGATTGATCAATTACAGATTTCAGGCTCTCTTCTATTAAATGAGCCCGATTAAATGTGGCCATTACGATGCTAACCTGTGGGGTGTCCGGTTTTTCCACTATCTAAAAAGGGATTTTATTTTTCTCAAAGGCTTCAGTACCCTTTGCCCAATTTTATATTCAAGCCGCCTGGTATTCTTTATTTTCTCTTTTTCCTCTTTTTCAATTCGGCCAAGCAGGAATGGGATAAATGTATCGAAATGCTGTAGGTAAAGTTTTTTATGCTTAAAGTATATATACTCAAGTAATTCCTTTCTTCTTTCTCTTGCTCTCGCAGAAGTGGAATCATTCCTTATTCTATAATGATAAAGTGGCTCGGGTATTACAACTGCTTCCCCTCCATTTTCCAGCAATCGGATAAAGAATTCCCAGTCTTCAAATCCTTTATCCATTTCTTCATCGTAAAGCCCCACCTTAATTGCCTCATCTTTTCTAAACATGGAAGTACCGAGAGCATAATTCTCCAGTAAGAAGTCTTTCAGCCTTCCACCCCGGGTTTTAAAAATATTAAATCCGCCATTATCATAAAATCTTCTTGCATAACAACTAACAATTTTCACATCTCCCTGGTCGTGAAAAGCCTGAATTGCCTTTTCACAAAAAGTAGCATCCACAAAATCATCACTGTCAATTAAAAATATATATTCACCTGTGGAAGCCATGATTCCGCGGTTTCGAGCAAAACTTTGACCCTTGTTGTCCTGTGAAATAAGCTGCGTGAGACGCGGTTTTAATTTCTTCAGCACAACTTTTGTTTCTATGTCAGATCCATCATCAACAAGTATTACTTCTTTATTAATGTAGGTCTGATCTAAGGCAGACATAACTGCTTTTTCAATAAATGGAGCATCATTATAGCAGGGAATGACTATCGAGATTTTAGGGAATTCCTCCATGCCCGTAAATTAGTTGTTTATTTTTTAGTGGATATCAATTAAAAATCAAGATAATTTGCCCCTGGTTTTCTGTCGTTCTCGATCAAACTCCTGAAATTCAAATTTCTAATCATTCTTCTTTTTTGCAGGTATATTCTAAAATCATTAAATCTTAGCGAAATAAAAGATTTTACAGCATTTTTTAAAAGAGCCATTTTCAGAGAATCTAAATTTTTGTACTCCTCTGTATTTACATTGCCAAACCTTACTTTTTTTTGATTAAGAAATTTCTCCAGGTATTTTTCGCTGCCTTTTTCAAGAGGGATTGTATTGTTATTTCCACTATCATGACATATAAACACAGATGGTACCACTCCTATTTTTAGGTTATGATACAAAACCCGCTGACAGTAATTATCATCTTCGCCGTAAAGGAAGAATATTGGGCTGAACCCACCTACGGTTCTAAGAGTTCTGGCTGGCAATAACCACGCGGCTGCATTGACCATATTAAAATCATAAATTTCCGCAAGGGGTTTCTGTAATAACAAATCAGAAGTCATTCCGTTATTGCTATTCCTGTTGAGATAATACAAAAAACTAGGATCCAGCTGTTGTCCTGAGGCATTTAAATGGACGGGGGAAATAATTCCATAATCTTTATTTTTTTTGGCAACTTCTACTAGTCCTTCAATTGTTTCCGGGTAGACTTCTGCATCCTGATTAAGCAGAAAAGCATAATCCCATTTATTTTTTATACCGTAGGATAGACCGATATTGTTAGCCTGACCAAAACCAATATTTGTTTTTGATTGTAAAAGAACGACATCTGGAAAATTGCTAAGAATAAAAGCTACAGTATTATCTTCACTTGAGTTATCTACAACAACGATCTCAAGATCGCACTCTGACTGAGATAATGAAGTCAGGCATCCTTTTATCCACTCCATCCCATTATAAGTCACTACTATCCCCCCTATCTTCATGATAATTGTTGTTTCGCCAATTTGAAGTGGAATTTAGAAACAGGATTTAAAAAAACCAATTTGAGCCAGTAATAATAAAACCACTTTTTCTTTCTTTGTTCAAGGCATTTCTCAAGAAATCTTCTGCAATTGACTTCTTCCTGTTTTTCCATCGGCACCTCACCTAAATATAAAGGCAACAATTTCCTGTAGGACCGATGAATTTTCACCATAGCTTCCAACCATTCCCGGTTTTGCTGCCCATTAGAAAAATGCTCGATAAGAATGGAATCAGTAATTCCAATTTGAAATCCCCGTTTTATCACCTCAAAACTAATATTCTGATCATAGCCATGAAAACCTGAAAAATTTTCGTTGAACGTAATATTAAGATCCTTTCTAAGGGCTAAAAAAACACCATCCACAACAACTGCATCTTTCAATCCGGAAGAATCAAAACCGATATTTTCCAATTCCGGATTATTATTAGGATAATGCTGAATTATATTAACAATTTTATTTTCGATTGGGCAATCCCACCAACCTGAAGGAATTCTGGATTTAAAATCTGCTCCGGCAATTCCAAGTAATCCATATCCTGGGTTATCTCTAAAAAATCCAATTAAAATTTCACCCCATTTTGGAGTGTGGAAAAGCACATCTTCGTGTACGAACAAAAGAAATGGATAAATTGACTTTTCTATTCCTTGGTTATATGCTTCAAATATAGAATATGAATTATTAGAATTATCAATTACAATTAATTCAAATGGTAATCCCACCGTGCTATGAATATTTTCATCTAATGCCTGTGATATTTCACCTTGTTTCGAACAGATTATAATAGATACCATTCTATATTTTAATTATGTTAACAAAAGTTCTAACTAACTTTTGAAAAAGTACTTTTCCCAGATCTTTATAAGACATATTGAACCTAGAAGCTTCTAGTCTTTTTTCCAGCTTTAATTTTTCTGTGTAGAGCTCATAACTTGATTTATATCCATATAATTTTATGTGCTTTTGAAAAATGTAGCTAATCATTTTATTTTCTTTATGCCAATTGTTATTTATTACTTCACTTCTCGAGTTCGGTTTTATCCTGTAATAGAGAAAACTTTTATCTGCTAAAGCAGCTTTCCCCTTCCTTCTTAAAATGTTTATCCAGAATTCCCAATCTTCAAAACCAAATTTCATTTTTTCGTCGTATCCACCAATTTTTTTCCAGTCTTCTTTTTTAAATAATCCTGAACAGTGAATACAATTAAAATGCAGTAGATTACTTAAGATCGGTTTTACTAACTTCATTTCTCCAGATCTATCTCCGAAGAAAATTGCTTTTCCGTACACGACCGTCCAGTTGCCCGAGATCATTTTATTAAAGCAGTTTTCTAAATAATTAGTACTTAGTTTATCATCGGCATCTAATGGAAGAATAAATTCACCATTTGATTGTTCTATACCTGAATTTCGAGCATTACTTACTCCTCTATTTTTCTGATATTTATATTTGAACCGTTTATCCTTCTTTATCCATTTTTTTACTACTTCTCTAGTGTCATCTGTGCTTCCATCATCAAGAATAATACATTCCCACTCTACAAAAGTTTGTAATATAACTGACTCAAGTGCTTCGTCCAAATAACTGGCGTTATTGTAACAGGGAATTATTATAGAAATTATTGTACTCATTAAAATTTGTTCAACAGACCTATTTTGATTAGTTATTTATTTCTGCGATATTATTAATATTGAGATTAAAGATTCTAATCATATTTTCATCATACCCATCGACTCTCGCCCAATCTGTGCATTTGTACAATGCACAATTGGTTATAATATTTTCTTTGAATAACATCGTTAAATCTTATTCTGCCAAGCACTAGTCTTCGTTTATATCTTTCAATTTAATAGTTATATTATGTATTATACTTAAGTTACTTAGCACGAAAGGCTTCAACTGCAGTTCAAAATAAGTTTCTTTGATTATATCATCTGAATCTAAAGGCAAAATAAAAATTCCTTTAGCAGGTTTAACTCCTAAATTTCTAACTGATGAAACTCCAATGTAATCCTGACTCAAAAAAGTGGAATCAAGAATTCTATTCCTAAAATTCTTTGCTATTTTTTTCCAGTAGAATCAGCAGTTCCCTCATAATTTTGATACGATTTTATTGTTCATATGTTTAATTAGTATAAAACATAAACTATCATCCAAAGACCTCCTTTGATTAAAACAAGTAAGTACTATTTACACAACCTATATATTCTTTCTATTTCCCAACGATTAAACCTATTCTTTTTCTTATTTTTTTGAAAATCTTGCTTAGTTTTGAAGTAACAGAGCGGTTCCTAAGATGAGAGTTCTCGATCTTGGTTTTATTGACTATATAAGTTTCAAGCACTTTTAGACTTTTGTCACTGCTTAATTTCTTAGTTGTATCCTTTTCAAAACTTAAAAGTATTCTCGAGAACTCTTGGGCGGCATTGGAATCGTTAAAATAGATAAAATTGTTTTCCAGTAAATAGCCTAAAAAGAATTTAAAATTTATAATCTTTTTAGTTAAATCATTTTTACTATAAAAATCCCTGGATAAATTTTCAAATGTTGCTGGAGAATATTCGTATAAAATGTTCTTCCCATCTAAAATTGTAGTTCCTAAGGATAATACCGGTTTGCCAAATAGTAACGCATCAAAAATTACCGATGAATTCACAGTGACCACAAAATCTGCAACCTTTAAACATTCATCCAGTTTTAATTCATCTGTCCAAACGATATTTTCATTTATTCCAATAGCCTCCCGGTAATGTGATACTGAAACCTGCGATTTAGGATGATGTTTCCCTATAACAAAGTAATCATCCTTTACTCCATAATTTATAAACCATTGGAAAGCATCTTTATTAGATTTAAAATAGGGACTAAACAATTTGGTTTGGATATCATTGTCTACCTGACCAACAAACAGAATTATTTCCTGGCCACTCTTTATTCCAAATTTATCCTTTATATTAATCTGCTCATTTCTGGCCGGCTGTTCCCAAAGTGTTTCTGATGTGTGAAAATACCAATTTTGATATAACTCCAATCTGTTCGTATATGTAATATCAAAAACTGCATTATCGAATCTAAAGTTAGCAACTGTACTATTACCTAAAACACCTTTAGTATCATAAAACCATAAAGATGGCAAAGTTCCTCTCTCCATAAATAACGTTTTGATATTCAGATTTTCACACAATCGGCTAAGTAATAATTGTCGTGGATCATTTCCATTCCAAACTATAATTAAGCTTGGATCATGAAGATTTATAAGCTTGAGGAAGAAATGCAAATGGTAATGTAAAAATGATTCTCTTTGTGATCGTTCTTTTTTATTTCTAGATTTAGGAAACCACCAGTCGAATCTGTCTACCAGTTCCTTTAAATTTAGGGCATACTGCTCAAAATCCTGTCGTATTATATATTTTTTATAGATGGTATCAAACTGGGTAATACTAACAGGCAGTTGAATTTTTTCAGGATGTAGATTAAATTTCCCCTCTTTATCCCATCCTAACAATACAAGTCTTGTTTTTTTTGCTTGGAGAATTTTTGAAACTTTATTTATAAATTCAACTTGTTCCTCGGTAAGAAGGCTATGAAGAAATAATATTTTATTCATTGGATAAGACAATTTTCTATTCTTAAATTCTTCTCATACTAAGACAACAAATCCGTTGAAGAATAATATTCTCATTATTAAGTACAAGTTCTAAGTTTTAAAATCGAAAAAACTTTATTATTAAGAGGGTAAATGTTTTAGCAATGAATTGTTATCATAATAAATTTTCTCCCATGATGACCATATTTTAAATGGCTATGAGAACCTAAGAGCCATTTCTTATAATAATGATCTTAGATTTTTTTTCTAAAAATCTTTTTTTTGAGTGAATTTATTTTACTTAATATTTTCGACTCTTTTTTAATTGTATTTATGGTCGGAAATTCACCATACCTTTCAATCAAGACCTGTAAATTTGTTTCATTCCAGTCATTTAATAGACTCCCCAAATGATTCTTAATTTTGATAATATGATCGTCATTTAAAGCTTTTCTCTCAAAATGCTTACTTTGATTGGTTTCTATAATATTTGCATTAAAGGTATTTGGAATTAGTAAAAAGCTTGAAATTTTTTCAAGAATAATTTTAGTATCAAACAAACATAAATCCTCGTATTTTATATGCAAAATTTGTTGCGATTCATTTTTTACAACAGAATTCCAACCATGAATCCATTCGTTTAATGATTCTTCTAGTGTAGAAGTGAGGGTCCAAGTATCTTTGCCTTTTAGGCGGTTTTGATATCTAATCAGCATAGAGTTAATAACGTCCAATGGATGCCTACTAATGTGGATGATTTTTATTGGTTTTTCAACAACATTGCTGAATTCTTCAAAGTCAACAAAATAGTACCTAGGCAATTTGTCGCCTACAATAAGAGGATTAACTTTCCCCAAAGCTCTTGCATTTTGTTGGTACAAAAATGCAGCAACACCATTTAAAGAATTCTTTTTCTGTAATGTTTGATCTAATATATCCTTATTTGTCCAAGTTTCCTTGACACCTTTATTCCGCTCAAAGTTTGAGTTTATACGGTAAAATTCATTTTCTTTAAAAAAAGCTTTTTTAAGAATGTTTAAAATTTGAGGTAAATTATGTTCATTAGTTAAAAAAATGTTCGGGTGGCTATTTAGAAGGAGAGCCATAAGAGTAGTACCCGATCTAGGTGAACCTCCAACAATTAACCAATCTTGATCTAAATTATCCTCCATTTACCTTCTATAATTATTGGGGCTCTAAAATGATTTAACCCTTCAACTTTAATTTTTGTCATATTTTGGTACCATAAAACCTGTTCCTTTCCCTTGTGATTGTATATTACCACTGAGACATAATATTCACCAGGAGTTAAATAAATACTGTCAATTTCCAGTTGGAGTTTCTTTTTACCATTCATTATTCCATCATTGAAAGCAAAATGATTGAAACAGATTGGTAGCTGATCACTGGATAAAATATTAAAGTAAAAACCTCCATTTGTAAATTTAAAATTGTTAACTGACAAATCAAACTCATAACTCATTCCTTCTAAAGTAGTAACGGACATAGAATTTAAAAAATTTTCAATACTGACACCGGGAACGTTGAATTTAATAGTCCGATGTTCTTGTGATGAATCATGTAAATAGTCGTTTATACCTTCTCCAATGTTTTTGAAAATTGTAGAATTTCCTCTTTTTAAATGTAATATAAAGGTTGAAATGCGGCTGACAGATGGCATACTATGACTAACATAGATGATTGCGCAATTATTTAATAATTTGGAAATCCTATCATAACATTTTGCTCTGAATTTGACATCACCCACAGCTAAAACCTCATCAATAAATAACACATCAGGTTCCATTTGAGCAGCAACTGCAAAACCGAGCCTCACTTTCATCCCACTACTGTAATGTTGTACGGGCATATCAATAAATTCCTGTATTTCCGCAAAGTTGATGATCTCTTCTACTTTTTCATTAATTTCTTTTCGAGTAAAGCCTAGAATTGCCCCATTGTTATAGATATTTTCTCTCCCGGTAAGAATGGGGTTAAATCCGGCGCCGAGTTCTATTAAGGCTCCTACTCTGCCTTTTATAGTTACTTTTCCGGCATCAGGTTTTATGAGACCGTTTAGGATCTTTAGCAAAGTAGATTTCCCGGCACCGTTATGTCCAATGAGCCCAAGGCATTCCCCTCGGCGCAACTCAAAAGAAATATCTTTTAAAGCCCAGAACTCCTTATCGCGTAGATGCCTTTCTGGCTTACTTCCAAAAAAATTATCCACTAGGTCCTGGACCCCATACCAAAGGCTGGTTTTAAGGTCTTTGCAGAACTTCTTAGAGAGGCTCTCTACCTTAACGAGGACTTCTTCTTCCTCTGACCCCGTTTTCACGAATTCTGACGAATTGTTGCGGATTTCTTTATCTACCACTGGTACGGAATATTTTGCCGGTTTATGCGGATTGAGTGGGAGTAAAAATAGGAAAATAAAAGGGAGATTAACACAAGATTATAAAGGAGATTGTATGCGGCCGGTCGGCAGACTTGGGCTATGGGTTTACAGTGACGCCACTACACCAGTATTGCTGTGGTCCGTTGATCTCGCAAAGCTTGTCACTAGTTGCGTTCCACAAGTATGGGAATAGAAATACGGTACATCACTAACCCAATAAAGAACAAAGGAATACAGCCTGCCATTAGCACGAGGTAATATGAAAGATATTCCGGTTGTGCCCCCACCAGCAGGTTCCGTCCTGTCAAAATCAGAGGGGTAAATGGATTGACGAGCATAATGGTTTTCATAATTCCCGTTTCCGGAATGGCATATACCACAGGGGTAATATACATTAAAAAGCTAAACCCCATACTGAGGATTTTCCCCACATCATTGTACAACATACTTATAGGTGTTAGAAACAAGCCCATGGTCACTCCAAAAAGCACAGCACTTAAAATCACTAAAGGCAATAATAACAAGCTCCAGTGAAAACCCAGCCCAAACAGGAACACAAAAGCAATAAGCAGAAAGATTTTTACCGAGGAGTTGAAAAGTAATTTATAGATCCCAGAGATAATAAGTGCTTCTTTAGGAAAATTGATCTTACTCAACAATCCCTTTGCTGCTTTTGTACTTGCTGTAGGGGAGTTGATAGCCTCCGTAATAATAGACCAGAGTAGTGTTCCAGAAAAAGCAAAAACTGGATAAGGAGTGCCGGTATCTGTGACCCGAATAGTTCCCGATATATTCAAAAATACCCAAACCGCCGCAGTAGCCAAGGGAGTAATAAATAACCAGATAATCCCGAAATAGGATTGCCTGTACTGCGCCTTAATATCTCTCTCTGCCAGTTGCCTGGCAAGGAACCTGGAATTATAAATATCCTGCAGGCTCTCTCTTAAGACTTTCCCGGGACTTAGGTTATTTCCTTTTTGATAAACCCTAACATTAGGTTCCATAATCAAATTTTAAGCTATTATTCGTGCATAGATTGGGAGTTCAAAATAACAACATTATTTTGAAAACACTCCCAAATTATACTCCTTCTAATAGACGTTTATTTTGGATATTGATAACAACCTTAAACTGATTCTTAAATAAAAAATTAGCTTTGAGATGAATTCACAATTTTGCAATTATCAAATTGTCTATTTTCGATTAATAAAATCTGTATTAGATTGCATCCCCAACCCGAACAAACCTTGAAATGAAAGATTTTTTAAAACGGAGCAAAAACCACCTGTGGTGCAGCCATATGTACCAACAAATCCAGAGGAGAAGTAAAAAAAAACTTCAGGAAAAAAGTACCGGCTCTGTGATCTTAAAAATTTCTGACCCTGCCATTTATCATAGATATTTTTATACTCTTATTAAATTTTTTTCGATAGAGGGATATGCAATTTACTATCCGGAATGTGATCTTGCTCATTTTAATAAGATTTTTTACCGCAGGAATACTCAGCCCTGGAATTATTTTAACCTTATTTTTAAGGAAGGCCTTGTTTTATTAGGAGAAATGCCTACAAATAAGGATTTTTTTGAACTCAATGACGGCAACATTAGCCGGGATTATTACTTTTTAAACCAGGAGAGAAAAGAATATTCCTACCGAATCCCCATGACCATGCATCCCCTTTTCTACCATTTAGATTACTGGAAAACACCGGTAAAGATGAATCATAAAAGAAAAAGATCGGTATTTTTCAGCGGAAATTTAAGTTCCGGCCCTTACCAGAATTTTAAAAAAGAGATTTTCAAACAGGAAAATCGGACAGAAATTTGCCATTTCCTAAAAGAAGGTTCTTTATATAAGGAAATAGAAAAAGTTGAAAATTTAGAAGAATACATTAAAAGTGAGGAAGATTTTCGAGTAATCATGATTGATTCTGTTAAGTCAAACATTAATATGCCGCTACTTCGGCCAACATTAAGTTCTTTTAATTTCTTCCTTGCCTTACCTGGATTCCTAGTACCTCATTGTCATAATCTAATAGAAGCCTTATCATCAGGTACGATTCCGATTATTCATAAAAATTATGCTGCAGTAATGACTCCTCCTTTATTAAATTTAGAAAATGCGATAGTTTTTGATGATCTTGAAGATCTGGTTGAAAAAATTCAATATGCCTTTAACTTGGATGATGAGACAATTTTAAAAATGAGAAAAGCTGTTCAATTTTATTATAAAACGAATTTAACTCCTTCCAGTGTGATAAAAAAGATCTTATCTAATAAAGAAAATTCATTCTACCTACAGGCTGAACAAAACAGTCTAAGGCAAACCCTATAACTTCATGTCATTAGATTTAATAGGGCTTTTGTAAAGTATCAACTGACTCCTCGAAGACCAACGACCTAAATTAAATGGCAAATATTTTTCAGTTCTTAGCGCCCATTGCCTGAATCGGTTCCGTTCTTCACCAATAGGCATCAATCTACTAAAACGCTCCAGAGAACCTACCGGAACAGTCTCCACCTCCCTAAAAAATTCCTTTCCTGCTTTTTCAAAATGTTTTGAACTAAAGCTACGCTCGGGGTGCGGGTCGTTTTCTTTCCATTCCTTAAAAGCCACTCTCTCGAATTTGGAGGGTCGCCCTTTTACCGGGATATGCCATCGCAGCTCGTCCAGTAGCAGAGAGTTAACAGCAGGCTCAAAAAAGCGAGCCTCGCCCCCGGGTTTTAAGAGTCGGGCAGTTTCTTTTAAAAACAATTTTTCCACAGGTAAGGTAAGATGATGTAAGAATGCCTTGCCAATAACGAAATCAAATGAGGCTGAAGCCAGGTTGTTCTTTAGGAAATCCCCTTCCACGAAGACTATTGGGTATTTAAAATCATAGTTTTCATTTAATTTATTAACGATCTCACCACTGGCCGCCGCAATATCATTCGCATAAACCTCTGCCCCCAGGGCAGCCATTACCGCAGCATTCACACAATCTCCGCAACCCATTTCAAGCACCCTTTTCCCTATAATTCTATTTTGAAAATCTCTTTGATACATGGCAAACCAGCTGGTATCTGTTGTAGTGGCAGAAGCAAGAAAAGCATCGAGATTGTTTATCCAGGACAGGATATTCTGAATGTTATAATTAGCATATAACCTCTCATAATGCTCCCTGTTCTTTTTTTGATTTTGGTCTTCTTTATTCATAAAGTGGAAATGGGCATTTTAAGTTTTTCAATAATCCTGACCCTCATTCAACTTATTTATGATCTCCAGAGGAAAAGAATTTAACAAACCCTGCTGTAATTCTTTTATATTATTTCCAGTAGGTAAGGTCGCATCATATTTGCCAAGAACCTCCAGTTCTTCTATACTCTTTTTGATTTCCAGCTTTTTGGGAGTCGTATTTTCAAGAGCTACAGATTCAAAGTAATCAATAAATTTGATTCCATTTCCAAAAAGCTTTCCCGAAAATTCTACCCACACAGAAGGAATGTTATACGCATGGGAAATAATTAAACCATGCAGGGAGGAGGAGATCGTTAACTGGCACTCTGTGATTTGTTTAGTAACTGCTTCCACATCCAGGGTCATCATGTCAATGACTGTAATTTCTTCCTCATAGCGATAGGCTTCTTTTACTTCTTTGAAATCCAGGTAATGCGGAATAAAGCCTATCCTCCATTTCTTTTTCTTTTGGGGAGAAAGGTACCTGGGTAACAATAGAGCAGGATCCCCAAAGACCTCAGGACATTTATAACCAAGGTTTAAGAGATATTCTCTTGTTCTTGGTCCTCTTACTGCCCTGAAATCTGCTTTTGCAATTTTATGCTTTTGATCTATGATCCCACTGCCCCAGACAATACTATCTTTAGTGGCATGATGAAGAATACTTCCAATTACCAGATAATTCCTCTTATCCCATTTGTACCAGGACTGTTTTTTGGGATGAACCCACTTTACAGGTCTTCCGGATATTTTCTCCACAATGTAATTGGAAAGCAGATCTCCATAATTCTCCTTTTCCTTGGAAGCAAACTTCCTTTCACTCCAATAAAATAAAGGAATTGGAGCGCTATTGCCGGAATTAGTTTTTCCTAATGCCACTTGTTTATATTTTGTCACCTTCAACCTTTACGGCAGGTTTACGGAAGCTTGGTTTTAAGTAAATAGAAATCTTTTTCATAACAACGGTTAAAATGAAAACTTATACCAGTCATCGAATAAAGAAAATTCCTGATGAACTCTTTTATATCCTTTTGAACTTAATAAATTAAAAATTTTTTGCCGCATTGGTGAATAGTTGTGTTCCACAGTAATGATCCTGAACTTATATTTATTAAAATCAAAATGCTCTAAAATTTCGAGTTCACTTCCCTCCGTATCTATTGAAAGATAATCAATAATTTCAGGAGCTTCATATTTTTCCAATAAGGCCATTAAGGATAAGGTTTCAACTTTATACCGAATCCTTTTTTTTCTTGATTGTTGATGGTAATCGTTGTCACCAAAGCCTTCTATGGTTGATAAAGAGGGTTTCTCCACTTCATTAAACTCCACCTCCTGCCCGGAATAAGACCAAACACATTTCTTTTCTATGTGAGAAGATCTATTTTTAAATAGAGCTTCATGCCAGCATTTAGCAGGTTCTGCAAGTATTCCCTCCCAACCGAACTCCTTTTCCAACAAAAAAGAATTACTAAAGGATATTCCATCACTTGCACCAAATTCAACAAAAAAACCTTTTTTCTTAAAATTCAATTCAGATAAGACAAAAAGATCCTGTCTAATTTGAGACCGGGATAACTTTTTACAGGAAAGATACTTATATGCGTTTTCTAACGGATACTGCAAGAGAAATTTCCATTCTTCAGCATAAAGTCTGTCACTTTTATATTCGTCCAGCGTTTTGGATCGGACTATTTGAAATCCAAGAGGTTTTAAAAAAAACTCAGCAACTCTTCTAAAGATATTTCTCATTACCCCTATAGATTTTAAGGACAAACATAGTTTTTTATCTTCACAACTCGTAGAATAATCAATTCTGCCACTAACAGTAGTAATCAATATTAAATTTAAATGTAATATTGGTGGCTCCTTTAAAACCTATACACTTGAAGCCAAAAAAGATCTTTATCCTCCTCCCTGATGGGATTGGCCTTAAAAATTTTGCTTTTACCTCCTTTGCCGGGCTTGGAAAGAAGATGGGGTGGGAGGTAGTATTCTGGAATGCCACTCCATTTGATCTGGAGAAAATGGGGTACAGGGAGATAAAACTACAGGGAAGCCCCCGTCCAAAGACCGACTTGCTTAAGCGGGCAAAAATAAAGGCAGAACTCGACCTTTTCACTGAAAAATTCAATGATCCGGTTTATCAAACCTATAAATTTCACAGTCCCTCACGAAGGATTAAGGAGAAGATAAAAGACATGTTGGTTTCCCACTATAAGTTTTACAACGGCAGCGAAAATGGACTACGGCGTTTACGAAAAGGAATGCAGGCCTCAGAAAAAAAAGGAAATTATTACAGGGATTGTCTGGAAGTGCTTAAAAAAGAAAAACCTGACTTTATTTTTTGCACCAATCAGCGTCCCATCACGGCCATTGCACCTTTAACTGCGGCTAAAGACCTGAGAATTAAAACCGGAACCTTTATCTTTTCCTGGGACAATTTACCTAAAGCAACAATGGTCATCGAACCCGATCATTATTTTGTGTGGAGTGAACATATGCAGAGGGAATTACTAAAGTACTACCCATTTGTAAAAAAGGATCAAATCCATATTACCGGCAGCCCACAGTTTGAACCTCATTTTGATCCTACACTTCGAAGAACAAGAGCAGAATTCTTCAAAGAAAACGGATTGGATGAAGATAAAGAATATATTTGTTTCAGCGGAGATGATGTTACCACCAGTCCTCATGACCCCCAATATTTAGAAGATGTAGCCGGGGCAGTACAGGTGTTAAACCAAAAAAATTACAACCTCGGGATCATCTTCAGAAGAAATCCGGTAGATCATTCTGATCGCTATGACTGGGTATTAAAAGAATTTGAAGATATAATAGTTCCCCTGGATCCAAAGTGGAAAGAATACAGCAGCGGGTGGAACAACATTCTCCCCACCCAAAAAGATGTTGAACTACAAATAAATACTATTCTCCACACTAAAGCGGTGACAAACCTGGGATCTTCCATGGTTTTTGATTATGTCGTTTTTAAGAAGCCCTGTCTTTTTATTAATTACAACTTGGAATTAGGGGACAACTCCGACTGGTCTGTAGAAAAGGTTTATAATTTTGTGCACTTTAGATCCATGCCTTCCAAAAAGGCCGTTTTCTGGTTGAATTCCAAAGAAGAGATTTCTGAAAAGTTAAAATATGCACTTTCGGCAACTACGGTAGATCTTGAGGAAACTAAAAAATGGTTTCAGAAAATAAATGTACATCCACCCCATGAAGCTTCTGAAAGGATATGGAAAGAAATTGAGAACATAGTCGTGAAATAATTAAACAGAACCCGGACTTTGCTCTTTAATTCTCTTGCTTTCCTTGTTTTCCTTCCTGCAGCCTTTATTCTTTATTGGTCCCTTCAGGGATCAAGGAGAATACAGAACATGCTTATCCTTGTTTCCAGCTATATATTTTATGGATGGTGGGATTATAGATTCCTCAGTCTTCTGGCTTTTAGTACTCTTGCCGATTTTTTCATAGGCTTAGCTCTCGAAAAGAAAAAGACAGAAGGAGTTAGAAAAGAATTTCTAATCCTGAGTCTTCTCCTCAATCTCGGGATACTCGGTTTTTTTAAATATTATAATTTTTTCCTGGAAAGTTGGATAGAAGCCTGGGAAAGTTTGGGAGTAAATTTTAATATTCCCAGCCTTAATATTATCCTCCCTATAGGAATTTCCTTCTATACCTTCCAGACCTTAAGTTATACCATTGATATCTATAGAGAAAAAATAAAAGCTTCTAAAAACCTGATCAATTTTGCCGCCTTTGTCTCATTCTTTCCCCAGTTGGTGGCAGGGCCTATAGAAAGGGCAGCAAATCTTTTACCCCAGTTTAGCAGGAAGAAAACTTTTAATCCGGAGCAGGCAATTCAGGGGATAAACCTCATTTTATGGGGGCTTTTCAAAAAAATGGTGATTGCAGATACTTGTGCTATTTACGCAGATTCTATTTTTAACAATTATGAAAGCTATAATTCGGGGACACTGATTTTAGGAGCTGTTTATTTCTCCTTCCAAATCTACGCAGATTTTTCGGGTTATACAGATATAGCCATAGGTGTTGCAAAGCTGTTCGGGTTTGACCTAATGAGAAATTTCAACTATCCATATTTTTCAAGGAATATTGGAGAATTCTGGAGGAGATGGCACATCTCACTTTCTACCTGGTTTAGGGACTATGTTTATATCCCTCTGGGTGGATCACGGGGAAGCCAATGGTACCGAATTAGGAATGTAGCAATTGTTTTCCTTTTAAGCGGTTTTTGGCACGGGGCAAACTGGACCTTCATTATTTGGGGTGCAATCCATGCCCTTCTTTTTATACCTCTTTTAATTACAAAAACAAACAGGAAGTATTTGCAAACGGAAGGCGATAATAAGGTTTTTCCTTCTTTGAGAGATTTTTCAAAAATACTGGGAACTTTTTCTCTCGTAACTTTTACCTGGATATTCTTTAGATCTGAAAGTGTTTCTGCTGCACTTGAGTACATCAACAGGATTTTTGTTTCACCAAAGTTTGATGTTGAATATCTTCCCGTAGAAAGGTTCAGTATTGAATTACTAATCCTTCTGGCTATTTTTACAGGCGTGGAATGGTTTCACCGAAACTATAAACATCCTTTTAGAGGAAAATTTAGATGGCTGAAGATAACTGCTGTTATAATCGCGTTACTTACATTAGGAGTGTATTCTGACTATCAGGAATTTATTTATTTTCAGTTCTAATGAAAGGTTTTATCCTCTACATTTTAAAGATTCTTGGGGTATTTGTTATCGGGGTTGTTTTGCTGGAGCAGGTTTATGATCATGTTTTTAAAAAAGGTATAGTACGTAATAAACTTCAAAAAGTGCTATCCCTTGAAGAAGGAGATCATTATGAGTTTGTTTTTTTAGGCTCTTCCCGTACCGAGAATACTATTGATTGTGAGATTATTGAAAAAATCACAGGGAAGTCCTGTATCAATCTGGGGGTCGCCGGCAGTTCTCTTAAGGATTCATATGTCCTGCTTAAGCTTTTACTTGAAAAAGGGATAGTTGTAGACCATGTTTTTCTTCAGGTAGATTATTCCTATAACGAGAAGAGTGCTGACCTTACCCCTGCTTTTAAAGCCACATTAATACCTTTTAGAAGTCATCCTGCTATCCGTGAAGAATTGGAGATTGAAGACGATGGTTCATATATCTTGAATTTTCCATTTTATGCATATCTCAAATACGAAAAAATTGTAGGTTTTAGGGAAATTGTAAATCAAACCATCCTCAATGACTCAGGAAAGAATTATGAAAATGGATTTTATCCTTTAACGGGTACAGGAAAACAACTCTACGGCTCCCTGCCTGCCAAAATAGCTAATACCAACAGGGTCCTGTCCAATATGGAAAAAATGGTTTCGGGAAAAAGAACAAAGCTTCACTATTTTTTTGCTCCCTATTGCCAGCAAGTTGAAAACAGGGACTATGCCATGAAACTGCAGGATAAGCTACCAGAAATTTATAATTATATTGACATTTTTGACAGGAAAGAAAATTTATTCGCTGACTGCGGACATTTAAATTTAAGCGGGGCTCAAGAATTTACAAAGATCCTGATAACAGACTTCCTTCACAGGGAAGCAATGGATGAAAATGACAGGAATGGCGGAAACGAGTGACGGATTGCTTCGCTCCACCTGTCTGCCGATACTGGCAGGCTCTCAATGACAGGAATGGCGGAAACGAGTGACGGATTGCTTCGCTCCACCTGTCTGCCGATACTGGCAGGCTCTCAATGACAGGAATGGCGGAAACGAGTGACGGATTGCTTCGCTGCGCTCGCAATGACAACATAACAAACAATTAAAAATGCATATAGCTTTTTTAACTCCCGAATACCCTCATCCCCGGACCGGTCCTGCCGCAGGACTCGGTACAAGCATAAAAAATATGGCGACTGCCCTTGCAGACAAAGGAGTGAAAATTTCTGTTTTCATATTTGACCAGCAGGAGGATGATATCTTTACCGAAAATGGAATAAGATTTCATTTCATAAAACATAGAAGCTTCAAAATACTTGGCTGGTACCTGCACCGGAAATTCCTTCAGAATTACCTCAACAAACGTATTGCGGTAGACAAAATAGACGCCATAGAAGCACCGGACTGGACTGGAATTACCGCTTTTATGAAACTGCGTTGCCCTTTGGTAATAAGAATGAACGGCAGTGATGCGTATTTCTGTAAACTGGAAAACAGAAAACAGAAACAAAAGAATTTCTGGTTTGAGAAACTGGCCCTGCAGGGAGCAGACCGTATATTATCTGTAAGCAACTTTACAGCAGAAGAAACCCGGAAGATCTTTCAACTTAAAAAGAAAATTAAAACAATTCCCAATTCCATAGATGTAAAACGTTTTCTACCGCAGCAGGAAAAAGAAGAAAAAGAGGTGATTCTTTACTTCGGAAGCCTTATTAGAAAAAAAGGGGTGCTGGAACTGCCCGATATCTTTAACAGGATCGTGGAGCAAATGCCTGCAGCAAAGTTTCGACTGGCAGGGAAGGATGTGCGGGACATCAAAACCGGGTGGTCGACCAGGGAATTAATGGAGGAACAATTTAGTCCGGTAGCGGCAAAAAAGGTAGAATGGCTGGGAAATTTACCCTACGACAATATTCTGGAGGAGATCGCTAAAGCCCAGGTAGTGGTTCTTCCCTCCTTCGCAGAAGCCCTGCCCATGACCTGGATTGAAGCCATGGCCATGGAAAAAGCTTTGGTAACTTCAGATATTGGTTGGGCAAAAGAGGTGATGATCGACGGGGAAACGGGTTATACTGTAGATCCAAATGATCATAACTTATATGCTGATAAAGTTCTTGAAATTTTAAATAATCCGGGACTTGCGAAGCAGGTAGGCAAAGCTGCCAGGGAAAGGGTTTTAGAGAAGTTTTCTACAGAAGCGGTGGTGGAGGAGAATATTGCTTTTTATGAGGGAGTGGTAAGGAAAACCTAACCAGCATTGGGGTTACCTGCGGCGGATTGCCACGGGCGCTTCGCTTGGGTCTGTAAATTAAACTCTGTCCGATCTATCAATATCTTTGGGATCAACTTCTGGATATCTGGAGTTTATAGCCAGTGGTATTCTTTTACCAAATTTAATATAAAGTTGCTGAATTGTAAGACTCCAATTATGTAAAGGAGCTGTCCATTTTTTTTCGATGTTCCTTGTAGCCAGGTAGACCAGCTTTAAAAGGGACATATCATTGGTAAAAGCTCCTTTAGTCTTTGTAACCTTACGAACCTGGCGGTGGAATCCTTCAACGGCATTGGTGGTGTAGATGATCTTTCTGATTGGCTCCGTGTACTGAAAATACTGCGAGAGTTCATTCCAATTGCGTTGCCAGCTTTCGATTACTATTGGATATTTCTGACCCCACTTCTCTTCTAAATTGAGCAGTTCATCTTCAGCTACTTCTTTATTTACTGCCCGATACACCTTCTTAAGATCTCGCATAAATTCTTTCTGATCCTTTGAAGCAATGTATTTAAGAGAGTTTCTTATTTGATGGACAATACAAAGCTGTACCTGTGTCTTAGGAAAAACGCTAAGGATAGCATTGGTGAATCCTTTAAGATTATCGGTACAGGCAATTAATATATCTTCCAGGCCACGATTTTGTAGATCTGTCAATACCTGGAGCCAAAAGTTAGCACCTTCGCTCTCAGAAATATACATACCCAGCACTTCCTTGTATCCCTCCTTGTTGATGCCAAGAATATTGTAGAGGGCTTTGTGTTCTATCTTCCCATCTACTTTCACTTTGTAATGCATCGCATCAAGCCATACAATGCAGTACAGTGGATCTAAAGACCAGCTTTGCCAGGCTTTTACATCTGGAATAATCCTATCAGTAATCTGACTCAGGACCGTATGAGAAATGTCTGTGTCATACATCTGCTTTATATGGGAAGATATGTCACGGTAGCTCATTCCAAGGCCGTAGAGACCTATGATCTTCTCCGAGAGATTGTCTGCTAAGATTGTCTGGCGTTTCTTAACCAGGTCAGGTTCAAAGCTGCTATGGCGATCTTGCGGGGTATCAATTTCGAAGGACCCAAAACCGCTCTTTACTTTCTTTTTCCCCTTGCCATTGCGTTTATTGCCTGCGGAACGTTCTTCCTCATTAAGATGAGAATCCATCTCTGCTTCAAGAGCTTTTTCGATAAAACTCTTAAGCATAGGTGCAAAGGCACCATCTTTTCCGAAGAGACTCTTGCCCGACATAAACTGCTCCAGGGCTTTCTTCTCTAAATTTTGTTGTTCTTCTGTTGTCATGGGTCTGTCTGAATAAAATTATTTAAAATTCTTTTTCAGACAGAGTTTATTTTACACCCTCCTTCGCTTTCCTCTCAATGACGTTTCCCGATGCGAACCGTCATTGCGAGTCCGACGCAGGAGGACGTGGCAATCCGTTGAGGCTACTGCGCCCTTCATCATAGCTACACTACTACAGCTGAGGCTTCCTGTAAATTATCAATTGGCTCCTTGTAAGACTCCTGTTCAAACTGTAAGGTAAATTCTGCTCTGCTTTCAATGCCCATTGTTTAAACCTGTTTTTCTTTTCTCCCCATTTGTACAACCTACTAAAGCGCTCCAGTGTACCTACGGGATGGATTTCCACCTCCTTAAAAAATCTTTTACCTACTGTTTCGAAATGTTTACTGTTGAAGGTACGATCGGGATGCGGGTCATTGCTTTTCCATTCCCTGAATCTCTCTTTCTGAAATTTGGACGGTCGCTTTCCTACCGGTATATGCCAACGGATTTCATCAAGCAATTGTAAATTTACGGCTGGCTCGAAAAAACGGGCCTCTCCATCTGACTTTAAGAGCCTGGCAGTTTCTGCGAGAAATTTCTCTTCCAGCGGAATTTCCAGGTGATGAAGGAAAGCCTTGCCAATTACAAAATCAAACTGATTTCCCTCCAGCGCGTTCTCAATAAAATCACCAGGAATAAACTTTATTGCATAGTTGAATTTGTAGTTTTCATTTAGCAGGTCTATTATTCTTCCGCTGGAATCGGCAATATCATTCGCATAGACCTCAGCACCAAGAGCTGCCATCACTGCTGCATTCGTACAATCTCCACAGCCCATTTCCAGCACTTTCTTTCCCGCTAGTCTATCCTTGAAATTATCTTTATAAATAGCAAACCAACTGATTTCGGTAGTAGTCACAGAATTGAGGAAGGTATCCAGGTTGTGGATCCAGTGCAGAATATTGCTCACCTGCCCATCATTATACAGGCGATCATAGTGCTGCTTGTTTTTGTCCTGATTTTCTGTACTCATTAAAATGGTATCACTTCCAGTAATCCGGTTTTTAGCTCGTTAAGTTTTTCCTCGGAAACCAGGGTAGGATATTTCTCAAACATCTCTGAAATCTTTTCTTCTGAAATTCTGTTTTCTATAAATTCCGCTTCATAGGTTTCCAGACCAACTGATTCCAGGTAATCGGTATATTTGATGTCATTTCCGAAGATCTTGTTGGACATTTTCACCCAAACTGCCGGAATTCCGTAGGCATGAGCAACAATTAAGCCGTGTAAGGAAGTGGAAAGAATGCGTTCACACTCCAGGATCTCTTGGGTAGTTGCCTCCACATCCATCGTGAGCAGATCTATCACCTTTACTTCCTCCATGCCTCCAAAGATCTTCAACGCCGTTTGATAATCATGATAATGTGGTACTATACCTAATTTAGAATTCTTTTCCACCTGCGGATTATAATGATCTGGTAGCAGGATGGCCGGGTCTCCATATACTTCAGGGCATTCATAGCCCAATTTTAAAAGATACTCCCTGGTTCTGGGACCACGAATGGCTCGAAAATCAGCTTTTTCAAGATCCTGTTCATGATCAATAATTCCGCTGCCCCAAACTACACTGTCTCTGGATGCGTGATGTATGATACTCCCTATTGCCAAAAGGTTAGCTTTTTTAGTTTTGTACCATGCCTGCTTTTTAGGATGAACAAACCGTGTCTCTTTTCCGCTGATCTTCTCTACCAGGTATTTTGAAAGCAAATCTCCGTAGTTCTCCTTCTCCCTAAAGATAAATCGCCTTTCACTCCAGTAGAAGAGAGGAATTTTTTTGTGATCTTTGAAGTTCAGGGGCTTTCTCAATTCTAATTTTGTTTGGGTTCAAATATATAGAAATAATTTTCTGTTTACGTTTACCCTCTCCGGCGAAACTGCAGTTCCTTCAAAGAGGTCATTGAAAGCCGGACTAGTTCAAAGCGACTCTCCCCTGCGAACGGTCATTGCGAGAGAGTCCGGAGGAGAAACGCAACAATCTGTCAGTAGTTACCTCCAGGCCTCTTCGTGACCAGGTCGAAACAGATTGCCCATTCAACAATTCGGAAGCCGGGAAGTACTCGGATCATGATGAAGGAAAATTGCGGCAGATTGCGTCGCTTCGCTCGCAATGACGTTACCATTAACAAAAGTCGTCGCAGCAGTTCCCAGCTCCTTCGCAATGACGTTTTCGATCAAAATTTCCTACTTTAGCTTTCTAACGGTAAACAGAAAACCGTAAACAGATAATATGTTTCTAATAGCAGAAATAGCAAAGGCCCGCCCCTCAATTTTCTAAATCAAATATAAAGATGTCAATAAAAAATAAATTATGTTTTTAATAGCGGAGGTCGGGCAAGCCCATGAGGGCAGTCTGGGGATTGCCCATTCCTATATCGATGCCCTGGCAAAAACCGGGGTCAATGCCGTTAAGTTCCAGATACATATTGCCGAAGCCGAGAGCAGCCTGTATGAACCTTTCAGAATAAAGTTCTCTACCCAGGATAAGACCAGGTTTGATTACTGGAAACGTATGGAATTTTCCCTCGAACAATGGCAGGAACTTAAAGCCCATTGCGAGGAGGTGGGTTTAGAGTTCATGGCATCGCCTTTCAGCAATGCAGCAGTGGACCTTCTTGAGGAGCTGAATGTGAAACGCTATAAAATTGGATCGGGTGAAGTAAATAATTTTCTGCTGCTGCAAAAGATCGCTACCACAAACAAGCCACTTATCCTTTCTTCCGGAATGAGTTCTTTTGCGGAACTGGATGAGACTGTTGCTTTTTTAAAAAAACTTGATGTTGATTTTTCAATCCTCCAATGTACTACCTCCTACCCTACCCGTCCTGAAAATTACGGACTCAATGTGATTCAGCAGTTAAAGGAGAGATATGGGGTCAAAGTAGGATATTCAGATCATTCTGCTAAAATAGAAACCTGCATCGCCGCCACCGCATTGGGAGCTGAGATCCTCGAATTCCATGCTGTGTTCAACCGGAAAATGTTTGGTCCCGATGCAAGTTCTTCATTGGAAATAGAGGAAATTGGACAGTTAGTTTCCGCAGTTAAAAATATTTCTCTGGCACAACAACACCCGGTGGATAAATCAGACAATACAACTTTTAAGGATCTAAAAAACATCTTCGAAAAATCCCTTGCCGTGAACAAAGATCTCCCCGCCGGTCATATCCTCACTTTTCAGGATCTGGAAGCTAAAAAACCTAAGGGTTATGGGATTGAAGCCTTGAAATTCAGGAAGGTGATAGGGAGGAAAGTAACCAGGGATATTAGACAGTGGGAGTTTTTGAGGGAGGGAGATTTAAGTTAGAGCCAATTCCTATACTATAGACAGATTGCGTCAGTCGCTGTATTCAGCTCCCTCGCAATGATGTTTCAATGCGAACCGTCATTGCGAGACAGACGCAGTCCGGCGTGGCAATCTGTTAAAGGCGTCATCTAACATGATCGTGATTCCACTACGGCAGATTGCGTCGCTGCCCTGCCTACCGCCAGGCAGGCTCGCAATGACGTTTTCAATTTAACCCCCATTCTTCAGACAGATCCTTCCACTCCGGATTCATTTCATTGATGAGCTTTTCCTTATTCGCCCTGTTCCCTGCCTTTAGCTTCTTTTCATATACAATAGCATCACGAATATCACGAAGCCTCATATTCAGGAAGAATAACTGATCTGTTATTAAATGTAAATAATGGACGGACAAGACCAATTCTGATTGATAATAAGTGGAAAAAAGAAATTCCCTTCTTTATTCACGAAAAGCTGAGTGTTGGAGGTTCTCTTATACAAAAAGACGGAGTCGGATTTTGAATATTACATCAGCAACTCTCAAACTGACCCTATAAAGAGAGACTTAAATAAATTTTACTGACAAAAGTACTTTGATAAACTAAACGGAAAATAAAACTGATAACTAAGCGTTCGTATGGCCGGTACGGCCGAACATGAACGCCCTGTTGACTGAACCGGCTGTTTGCTGATTGACTATCTATGGGGATTGATCTGATCTGTGGGGTTTGCTATTAAGAACTTTTGGTGGTAAACTTTTCTTTTTTTGATCCTTTGCTTTTATTCTTCCACAGTTTTTATTGGTATAGGTAGTTTTAAAGAAGTAAAACTGCTGTTGGTTTTATGCATTCCTGTGGTTTTGGGCTATAGAGATCTGTTACACCAGTTGAGAGGCGTTTTACAGGGGAGCTATTTCTTTTTTTCAACTTGTTCTTCCAGGAATTTGGTAGGCCTCGCACTCCAAAGAGCCCAATGATTTCTAGCTGTCCCTGTTTGCAGGTAGGGCATATCCTATGTTGGAGTGGTGGCCTCTTCGGTAGGTTAGCTTCGCCAAGGCTTTTCTGTAGTTCAGAAATAATTAACCGTTTGTTGTAGGAGCTTAAGATTCCGTAATGGCGGATCCGAACAAAGCCTCTGGGAAGCACGTGCAGTGCAAATCGTCTGATGAACTCTGCGTCTGATAGGTACGTGTTAGATTTCCTTCCGCCGTGTCGGTAATCTTTGACAGAAAAGAGACCTTTTTATTATCGAGGTTCTTGATTCGATGGTTGCTTATGGCGATTTTATGGGTATAGCGACCAAGATATTCAACTACCTGGGGAGGTCCCAGGAAAGGGCGCTTGCAGTAGACTACCCATTAGTGCTTGAACAGGTTTTCATAGAAGTTTGTGGATTGGGTTCCAGTTCCTTCCGAAGGGCAGCCACAAAACGAGCCCTGAAGACCTTGCTCATAGCTTTCACCGGAAACAGATATTTGCCATTGTTCCTGGCCGGTTTCCATTTACCTGACTTTGTGATTCCTCCACCCGGTATGATACAATGCAGATGGGGATGAAGAGACAGGTTTTGTCCCCAAGTGTGCAGGATTGCGATCATCCCGGGATTGGCTCCAAGGAACTTCGGGTTTGATGCAAAACCCTTGATTACCTGCCAGGCTGTTTTGAACAGCAGGTCGTACATCTGTTTTGGCTCATACTGGCATAAGCGGTTAAGCTCGCAGGGAAGGGTAAAAACGACATGGAAGTAAGGCACTTTAAAAAGTTCTTCTTCCCTTGCCCTGATCCATTGTTCCTTTCTGGCACTTTTGACAATGCCGGTTGCGGCAACTGTTGTAGCTAAGGTGTAAACGCCTGCAGGAAGGATTAAGGCAGCGGTCGATGTGACCACCCAAAGCAGCAGTACGGCACTTTCGAACCGCATGCAAAGTTCTGAGTTGCCAGCTGTTGGCACAATGATCAGCTAAGGTCTCCTGGTTACGCTCTAACACCTGGTCTACTTCGTAAGTAGCGGATGACATCACCATTTGTTGTACAGCCTATCCAGCGGACTGAACGGCTTTCTCCTACCCAATTGTGCCACGTGAAGATAGGTTAAGGTGGTTTGGATATCTGCATGACCTAAAAGATCCTTTAGGCTCATAATATCCAGTCCCATTTCCAATAGGTGGATTGCATAGCTATGACGAAGGCTGTGAGAGGTAATCTCTTTTTGGATACCGCTGTGTTTGCGTGCCTCCAGTACGATCCATTGAACTCCTCTCGTGGACAAGGCAGTGGGATTATTTTCCCTGTCATAGCCATTGAAGCACCAGGTCGAAGGATTCTCTGCTGCGATTTACTTTTTCAGGCCACGGATCTGCAGCTTTGATAGGGGGACATATCGGTCTTTTCATCCTTTGCTCTGACGGATGTGGAGCATCTTTCGATCAAAATCCAGATCCCGGAGCTGCAGGTTGCGGAGTTAGAAACAACGCAGTCTACAGCTATAAAGCATGGCAAGGACAAGGCGGTGTTTAAAATTGAAAATCACTAAACCCAATCTATCTCTAAAAAATAGATTTTCAAAAGTGAGTTCTAAAAAAACGGAATGATCAGTTTTCAGCGGATTAAAACTAACTAATTACACAAAAAGAATAAAAGCCCAGTTTACAACAACGGTTAACAAAAATGTCACTATATAGTGCCTTCCGTAGAGAAATTCAATATAAAGTATCTGAATCCCTGGTCTTTTTCATTAGTTCTCGCATAATCCAGAATAATAAAAAGAAATCCAAACATCCGTGGCTTTGATTTAATCATTCCCGCATCTTCAAATCAACCCATCTTCAAATTTTGAAATCAATTTTTCCCGCAGATCTCGCAGATACACGCAGAAAAAAAAACATCCGAGCATCCCTCGCCTTTTAAATCACGGTTCCCAACCTCCCACCTCCGCTCGAAGTAGCCTGTTTTGCACTTGAATTTAATCTGGAATCCTGAACTTAAATCTTGAATTTTGAATTTTGAATCTTAAATTTTGAATTATTTCATCGTTTCCAGAATAGCATCAATATCGGCTTCGGTGGTTTCGGGATTGATGAAACAAAAACGCGAAATAGTTTCTCCCTTCCACTTTGTAGGTGTCACTAAGGCCATACCTGACTTGTGATTTCTATAGGTCCAGTCACGATATTCATCTGGAGTCCAGCCTTTTCTTCGGAACAAAACTACCGATAAACTTGCCGGCCTTACCAGTTCAAGGTTATCATCCTGTTCAATCTTTTCCGCAGCGATTTTGGCCAGCTCGATCCCTTTTTCAATGGCAGTGGTATATTTATCTGTTCCGTGCATGGCAAGGGAAAACCACAAAGGCATACCACGCACTCTCCTGGTAAGCTGAATCTGATAATCTGAAGGGTTAAACCCGTCTGCACCTCCATCTTTAAAGATCTCCAGGTAAGCCCCTTTCTGGGAATGGGCTTCAGCGGCAAGGCTCATGTCTTTATAGATGATCGCCCCACAATCATAGGGTGAAAAAAGCCATTTATGAGGATCGATCGTAATACTGTCGGCCCTTTCAATTCCGTTAAAGAGGTGGCGTACAGAAGGTGCGGCAAGTGCCCCGCCGCCATAAGCAGCATCAACATGGAACCAGATCCCTTCTTTCTCACAAACATCGGCAATAGAATCCAGCTCATCTATAATTCCGGCATTGGTAGTCCCGCCGGTAGCTGCCACTGCAAAAAGCCTTTTCCGGTCCTTCTCTTCCAGCTCATCAATAGCCGATTGGAGGGCATGCCCCTGTAGATTTTCATCTGGACAATCGATCATCACCACGTCGGCATCCATGACTTTTGCCATGGCCTGAATAGAAGAATGTGCCCCGTTTGAAGTGAGCAGTAAAGCCCTCACGCCAATATTGGCTGCATCTTTCTTTCTCCAGGCTTCGCGGGCAGTAACGAGCCCCGAAAGGTTGGCAGCCGTTCCTCCACTGGTAAATACCCCAAAAGAGCCTTTTGGAAGTCCGGTTAGGGATACCAGCCATTTCATCGCCTGATTTTCACAAAAGATCCCGCCGGCACCTTCCATCCAGTAAGCCCCGTGGATACTGGAAGCCGAGGTCACAAGGTCAAACATGATAGCCGCACGGGTAGGCGCAGCCGGCACAAAGGCTAAATGCCGCGGGTGGTCTATAGGCACCGTGGCCTTCACCAGTATGTCGCGAAACATCTTAAATGCAACTTCTCCTCCAATACCTTCTGGCGTAACAGTTTCCCCAATCTTAGCAAACAATTCCTCTTCTTTTTGGGGAGAACCCAGCTCGGGCGTCACGTTTGAAATACGGTCTACAGTATATTTCATAACATCGAGGGTCATTTCAACCAGGTCAATGTCTATCTTATGCATTTTCGTCATAGCGAAATAATATCAAATTTTAATTCAAGTGGTTTTAGGGTCTCCAGCAAGGCAGGGATAAGTGCATCTCCATATTCCAGGTAAAACTCCGAGAAATTGTGATGCCTTTCCTGAAGTCCTTTGCCGGGAAACAATTCATTTTGCAGGCTGGCAATTCTTGAAACCTCATCTTCAAGCTTTCTTTTCTGGGCTTTTAGCAGCCGTTTTTCAAGGTGGTCAAGGCCTTTAAGCTGCTTCACCTCCTGCGCTTTTACAGCATTCAGAAAAGATCTGTCAGTTTGTTCGGCCAGGGTGTACATTTCCTGAAATTGCTTTACCAAATGCTCTTTTTGAGGGGAAAAGTCAATGTCAATATTGGAAATCCTTCTTACCTTCCTGTTGATCAATTCGTGCGGTTTCAGGAAAAGTTCGGGTAAAGAGATGTTCAGTTTTTGCCTTTTTTGATCCTGCTTTTCTGTTTGGAGCAAAGCCGAATTTCGAAGCAGAAGTATTGGAAAAACAACCTCTGCCTGCTCGAAAAGCTGTTTTAGCTGAAACCAGTACGCCAGTTCCCCGCCACCGCCAATGTAACACAGGTTTGGCAAAATTACCTCCTGATATAAAGGCCGAAGCAGCACATTGGGACTGAATTTCTCCGGATGTTCTTCAATAAACTGCTCTAATTCTTCACGGGTCCAGGAAATTTCGTGGTCATGGACAAAGTATTTGCCGTTCTTTTCAATGATGCGCTCCCGCATACCTTCCTGCATGTAAAACAGGTTGAGCTCCCGCGGATTCACCTGTACTTTATATCCTTCTTTTTCTAAAACTTCCGATTGTTGCTGAACAGTTTTAAAAGAAACCTGCTCAAAAAGCTCATTTTTGACAGGTGAAATGTACAACCTCTTCAATTCGGGCTCATGCGCATCAATAATCACCAGCCCCTGCTCTTTAAAAAGCTCGTTGGCCAGGTAACGCGTGGCATCGGCAAGGTTATCGTGCTCCAAATATGCCTTTTTGAACCACTCTTTGAGCTGCTGTGCATTTTTACTACTCCCAATTTCAGCTGAAAATAGTTCAAAGACATCTTCAAGTCTATCGGTAGGCATTTCTCCCACAGGTCCGCCGGTCTTTTTTGATTTTGGCGGATTCCACTGGAACTTCTTTCCGTGGAGATGAAAAAAACTGATCTCCTCAAAGTCATGATCTTCGGTCGCCATCCAGTAAACGGGCACAAAATTGTATTCGGGATACTCCTTTTTAAGATCGGCCGCAAGATTGATGGCGGTAACTATCTTGTAAAGAAAGTAAAGCGGCCCCGTAAACAGGTTGAGCTGGTGCCCGGTGGTCACGGTAAAAGTGCTGTCTTTTTCCAGAAGCTCAATATTTGCAAGGCTTGCTTCGGAAGCATTGATCTTTTGATATTGACGCTTCAGGGTTTTGGCAAGCACGGCACGTTTTTGGCTTCCGCCGTGGCTGCTGAAGTTCTCTTTCTTTAAAAGGATTTGTTTTCCGAAGTTATTGAGATCGGGGAAAAGCCCGTAAAACTGCTTAACATTCTCTTTTTGATCCAGATAATCGGTCACCAGTGATGTAAAGTAGTTAGTTTCCCGATACGAAAGAGAATTTTTCTGCATTGAAATGAATTTTCGCAAATATACAATTAAGAGTGTTGGCGGTAAAATCAATAAAAAAATATTGAGAACGATAATGTTTTATATTTACCTCTAATTTGAAATTTGAGATTTTTCCCTATGAACAAAATTACGGCGTTATTCACAACAGTTTTATTGAGTTTTCAATTCGCCTTTACGCAGCAGTCGCCCAAAGAATTTTTGGGCTACCCGCTGGGCACCAGCTTTACGCGGCACCAAAAAGTAGTCGATTATTTTGCACATGTGGCCGAAAACTCCCAGCTGGTTCAATACCATAAATACGGTGAAACTTATGAAGGCCGCCCGCTCACCTATGCGGTTATTTCTTCGGAAGAAAACCTGCAAAACCTGGAGCAAATCAGGCAAAGTCATCTGCAGAATGCGGGTTTAACCGAAGCTAATGCTAACATACCTTCCAAAAAGGGCATTGTCTGGCTTAGTTATAATGTACACGGCAACGAGGCTTCGAGTACAGAAGCCGCTATGAAAACCCTTTACGAACTGGTCACTCAAAAGCAGAACTGGCTTGAAGATCTTGTAGTGATCATGGATCCTGCCGTTAATCCCGATGGCCGGGACCGGTATGTGAACTGGTACAAACAGGTAAAAGCCACTCCCTTCAACACCTCTCCCATGGCCGTTGAACACAATGAGCCCTGGCCTGGCGGCAGGCCCAACCACTATTTATTTGACCTTAACCGCGACTGGGCCTGGGCTACTCAAACCGAAACCAGGCAGCGCCTAAAGCTCTATAACCAATGGATGCCCCACATTCATGTTGATTTCCACGAACAGGGAAAAAATAACCCGTACTACTTCGCACCTGCAGCCGAGCCCCTGCACGATGTGATCACTCCTTTTCAGAGGGAATTTCAAAAAGAAATAGGGCTAAACCACGCCCGTTACTTTGATGAAGAAGGCTGGCTGTATTTCACAAAAGAATGGTTTGACCTGCTTTATCCCAGCTATGGCGACACTTACCCCACTTACATGGGGGCGATTGGAATGACCTATGAACAGGCCGGACAGGTTGGACTGGCCATAGAAACTGAGCAGGGCTACGACCTCAGCCTCGTTGACAGGGTGCAGCATCACCATACTACCGGACTCTCAACACTGGAGATCGCCGCGCAAAACGCAGACCGACTCCATGCTGAATTTTCAAATTTTTACGATAACAGCGGAAAGAATGCAGTGAGTTACGTGCTTTCAGGACAGCCCGATAAGCTTGACCTGCTGAAAGAACTGCTAGACCGCCACGAAATTACCTACTCCACCGTACAGCCTGGAAAAGTGAGAGGTTTTAACGCTCTTGAACAGAAAAAACAAACAGTAAATTTAGGTGCAAACGCACTGGTGGTAAGTACAGCCCAACCAAAAGGAAAAATGGTACGTGTACTGATGGAACCTTCTACCAGCCTCACAGATTCCCTAACTTACGACATTACCGCGTGGAGCCTGCCCTATGCCTATGGCCTTGATGTTTTAAGTACTGAATCTTCGGTTCCGGTTACTGCTGCTAAGGCCAACGATGTGAAAAATGTACCGATGCCCGGGGCTGCTGCCTATATTTCTGGCTGGAGCAGCATGAAAGATGCTAGGTTCCTATCGGCGCTGCTTGAGGCCGGAATCAGGGTGAGGTTCACTGAAACAGCTTTGGAAACTTCGGGGAAAAAATTTGCTCCGGGCAGCCTCATCATCACAAAAAGCGACAACCGAAACAAACAGGATTTTGATGAACTTCTTACCAGGATTGCAAACGAACACGAAAGATCACTCACTGTTGCCAACACCGGATTTTCCACCTCGGGGCCCGATCTGGGTTCTTCTCAGGTAAAAATCATAAACACCCCAAGAATTGGCATTTTACGAGGAGATGGCATTTCCTCGCTTAACTATGGAGAGCTTTGGTATTTCTTTGAGCAGGAACTCAATTACCCCGTTACCTCAATTGATACCGGGTACTTTTGGGACACAGATCTTTCCAAACTCGATATACTTGTGCTTCCGGCAGGAAATTATTCCGAGCTTTTCGATGAAGACAGGCTTTTAAAACTTAAGGGCTGGGTGAGAAATGGCGGAAAAGTAATTGCCATTGAAAGTGCCCTTGACGCTTTTGCCGGTAAAAGCGAATTCAACCTGAACAAGAAAAAGGAACAGGACAGCCTCCCAAAGCCAAACCTTGTTCCTTATGCTCAAAGGGAAAGGGAACAGATCAAAAATCTTATTACCGGAAGCATCATTGAAACCAAAATGGACAAAACTCATCCCATGGCCTTTGGGTATAATAATACTTATTTAAGTCTTAAACTTGGGAGTGACAGCTACAGCCTGTTAAGTAAAGGACAAAATGTGGGATACCTTCAGGATTCCCCGAACATAGTGGCCGGTTTTGCAGGTAGTAAGGCAAAGGAAAAAATTAAAAATTCCCTGAGCTTCGGGGTAGAACCAATGGGTGAAGGAAGTATTATTTATATGGTAGACAATCCATTGTTCCGTGCTTTCTGGCAAAATGGAAAACTTCTTTTCGTAAACTCCATTTTCTTTGTAGATAACAGTGAAATTTTAAACTACGCTAATAATTAAAATAATATATGCTAATAGATATTCTTCTACTCCTTGTAGGTTTTGTTGCTCTTATTTATGGAGCTAATTTTCTGGTGGATGCTGCTTCAAGCCTTGCCGCACGTTGGGGAGTACCCAGCATTGTGATTGGTTTGACCATTGTTGCATTTGGTACTTCGGCACCCGAGCTGGTAGTGAATGTCTTTGCTGCCACCACCGGTAGTACAGATATGGTGCTGGGCAACGTGTTGGGAAGTAATATTTTCAACGTCCTGGGGATCCTTGGAATCTCTGCCCTTATCTATCCGCTTACGGTAAAAAGCAATACCACCTGGATTGAAATTCCGCTGAGTTTACTGGCGGCAATTTGTGTGTTTGTCATAGCCTCTGATGTTGTTCTTGACGGTGCAACCACAAATCTTATCTCACGAAGTGAAGGTATTGTTTTGCTCCTGTTCTTCCTCATCTTCCTGGTTTATAACCTTATGGTGGCCAAAAGCGGGGGTGCCGATGAGGAAATTGAAACCAAAAGTTACAGCGTGGGAAAAGCAATTCTCTTTATAATTCTGGGTCTTGCCGGATTAGTAATTGGCGGCAGGTTAATAGTTACCAGTGCTGTAAGTATTGCTGAAGTTATTGGCCTTTCTGAAAGGGTTATTGGCCTTACCGTAGTGTCTATAGGAACTTCCCTGCCCGAACTTGCAACTTCTGTGATCGCCGTGAGGAAAAAGAATGTGGATATTGCCATAGGAAACGTGGTAGGCTCCAACATTTTCAACATCTTTTTGATCCTTGGAATTTCCGGGACCATAGTTCCGCTGGATATCAATCCCGCTACCTTCTTTGATATTTTGGTGAACATAGTGACAGGTTTGCTGCTCTTTATTTTTGTTTTTACCGGAAGAGGTCGCAGTATCGAACGCTGGGAAGGCGCAGTATTTGTTATGGGCTACGTGGCCTATGTTACCTATTTAATAATTTAATTCTTACTGAGTTTTAATGAGATCATCTGTAAAGTTCTATTTTCTTGCATTCCTGCTGAACTTGTATGTAGGAAACGCGCTGGCACAGCAAACGCCCGAAGCATCCCGTTTTGAAGTCGATTTTGAGACATTTACGCTTGACAACGGACTTAAAGTCATTTTCTACGTTGACAGGTCAGATCCTGTAGTGGCGGTTGCCCTTACCAGTCACGTGGGTTCTGCCCGTGAAAAAGAGGGACGCACCGGGTTTGCCCATCTTTTTGAACACCTGCTCTTCCTGGAATCTGAAAATCTTGGAAAAGGCGGTCTGGATAAACTCAGTGCCCGCATTGGCGGCAGTGGCGCCAACGGGTCCACCAGCCGCGACCGCACCAATTATTTTCAAACTGTTCCAAATGACGCCCTTGAAAAAATGATTTGGGCAGAAGCCGATAAACTGGGGTATTTTATCAATACGGTTACAGAACCTGTTCTAGCCAAAGAAAAGCAGGTGGTAAAGAACGAAAAAAGGCAGAGAGTAGATAATCAGCCTTACGGGCACACCCAGTACGTGATCGATAAAAATCTATATCCAAAAGGCCATCCTTACAACTGGCAGGTGATAGGTTCCCTTGAAGATCTTCAAAATGCCACCCTGGCCGATGTTAAGGAGTTCTTCAATCAATGGTATGTACCCAATAATGTGGTGCTTACCATCGCAGGGGATTTTGACACAGCACAGGCAAAACAGTGGGTGGAAAAATATTTCGGGGAAATAAAAAGAGGACCTGAAATTAAGGACCTTGAGAAAAGGCCCGCTAATTTACAGCAGACAAAAAAGCTGTACCATGAAGACAATTTTGCCCGGCTTCCTGAATTGACAATGGCCTGGCCTTCTGTTGCTTCCTACCACCCGGATGCCTATGCCCTCGAAGTGCTGGCAAATTATCTTTCTGAAGGTAAAAATGCCCCGTTCTACAAAGCACTGGTGGCAGGTAAGAAATTAACTCCAAATGTACAGATGTTCAATTACACTTCTGAACTTGCCGGTCAATTCATGCTACAGGTGAGAGCTTACGAGGGCATAGATCTCGACGAGGTGCATCTGGCTGTAGAAGAAACCTTTAAAAGGTTTGAAGCTAAAGGTATTCCCGAAAAAGACCTGAAGCGTATCAAAGCAGGACAGGAAACTGCATTTTACAGCAGTCTTTCCAGCGTTCTTGGCAAAGGCTTTCAGCTTGCCCAGTATGAGATCTTTGCGAACGATCCGGGCATGATCAACAAAGAGATCAACTACATTCTCGCAGTGACCCCGCAGGATGTGATGAGAGTCTATCAGAAATACATTAAAGATCAACCTTATGTTGCCACCAGTTTTGTTCCAAAAGCTCAGATAGAGCTGACATTAGAAGGTTCAGAACTGGCTGAAGTTGAGGAGGAACAAATAGTAATGGGTGCCGAGCAGGAGTTCGATCTTGAGGAAGAGGTGACCTACCAAAGAACGCCGTCCAGTTTTGACCGAACTGTAGAACCTCCATACGGAGATTCACCTCAGGTAAAGGTTCCCGAAATTTGGGAGCAAAATCTGCAGTCTGGACTTGAGATTTACGGTATCACTAATTCTGAAGTACCTCTTGTACAGTTCATGCTCGAGATCAAAGGAGGAATGTTACTTGAAGACCCTGCAAAGATTGGCGTGTCCAATCTTCTGGCCGACCTCCTCACTAAGGGAACAAAAAACCGCACGCCGCAGGAACTCGAAGAAGCCATTGAACTGTTGGGTGCCAGCATTCGGGTGAATGCTACAGATGAAAAAATGATCATTAGCGGTAGCACCCTCACCAGGAATTTTGATGAGACAATGGAGCTTGTTAAGGAGATTCTTTTAGAGCCGCGTTGGGATGAGGAAGAATTTTCACTTATCAAACAGCAGGTGATAAGCAGGATTCAGCAGGAGAAAGCTAATCCAAACAACATTGCTTCAAATGAATTTAGAAGGCTTGTTTACGGCGAAGATCATATCCTGTCTCACAACAATATTGGAAATGAGGATACAGTTGAAAGAATAACGCTTCAGGATCTAAAGGCTTACTACAACAATTATCTTTCTCCACATCTCGCTTCTTTCCTGGTGGTGGGAGATATTGGAAAAGAGGAAGCAGTAAACGGCGTGAAAGAACTCACCGCGGACTGGGGTGTCAAAAATGTCATTTTTAAGGAGCTTCCTGAAGTAACTGCCCCGGCTGAATCCAAGGTTTACTTTTATGATATTCCCGGCGCAAAACAATCTGTATTGCATATTGGATATCCAGCTTTAGCTGAAACCAATGAGGATTTCTATCCTGCAAGCGTAATGAACTACCGTTTTGGGGGCGGAAGTTTCGCTTCCCAACTCACACAGGAATTAAGGGAAGGTAAAGGCTATACCTACGGAATCCGGTCCGGGTTCAATGGCAGCACATTTAAAGGTCCGTTTTTAATTTCGAGTGGTGTGAGAACCAATATCACCTTTGAAGCAGTTGATCTAATAAAAGAGATCGCAGAGAATTATGCCGAAAGTTTTAATGAAAATGACCTGGAGGTAACCCAGGGGTTCATGATAAAAAGTAATGCCCGAAAGTTTGAAACCCTGGGTTCTAAACTACAGATGCTTCAGGAAATAAAGGATTATAACAGGCCAAAAGATTATGTTTTACAGCAGGAAGAGACAGTGAGGAACATCACTGTTCCGCAGATTAAAGCCCTGGCAGAAAAATATGTTGATCCAAATAAAATGTATTACCTCATCGTGGGAGATGCAGCTACCCAACTGGACCGGCTGGAGCAGTTAGGTTTTGGAAAACCGGTGCTTATAAACTCTGCCGAAAAATAGCATTTTTAAGACCTCTTGAAAATGTCATTTTTGAAACCTCTTGAAAATGTCATTTTTGAAACCTCTTGAAAATGTCATTTTTGAAACCTCTTGAAAATGTCATTTTTGAAACCTCTTGAAAATGTCATTTTTGAAACCTCTTGAAAATGTCATTTTTGAAAGCTCCTGAAAATGTCATTTTTGAAAGCTCCTGAAAATGTCATTTTTGAAAGCTCCTGAAAATGTCATTTTTGAAAGCTCCTGAAAATGTCATTTTTGAAAGCTCCTGAAAATGTCATTTTTGAAAGCTCCTGAAAATGTCATTTTTGAAAGCTCCTGAAAATGTCATTTTTGAAAGCTCCTGAATAAAAAATGCCCGGCAAACCCCGGGCATTTTTTATTGCGTAACTGAAATCCTTGCTCCTGGTTCTTTCAGCAAAACGATTTTATTTTTTGCGACAAAGTCATGAATTGAAATTGGAATCTGGTGCTTTAATTTTGGAATTTGACTCCTAAGAATCCTTCTTCCTTCCGCCTTTTTTCTTGCGGTGCTTCAAAACTTCAGCTTCCCTGAAGAAGATGATCTCTTCAGCAATATTGGTGATAAGATCGCCTATTCTTTCTACCTTTTTGATGACCGAAAACAATAACATCACCTGATCTATCACCTGCGGATCTGCTTTGACTTCTTCAGAAATAATAGCAAAGGACTTCATATTGATCTCGTTGAGGATCTTGTCTTTTTTAAATACTTTTCGGGCCACTTTGGTATCGGCTTCAGTATAAGCCAGGGCAATATCGTCTAGCATTGACAATGCGGTGGAGAACATTTCTTCCACCCGCATTCTCTCGAGCAATCGAGCCTCGATTTGGGTATCAATCTTCACAATATAATTGGAAATTCCGTAGGCATGGTCCCCCACCCGCTCCAAGTCAAAATTGATCTTCCTTAAAGCCAGCACAAAACGCAGGTCGCTGGCCACCGGGTTGTGCAAGGCAATAAAGCGTTCACAATCGCGGTCAATCTTAAGATCGAGCGCATTTACGCGGTTTTCGGTATGCAGCACTTCTTCGGCAAGATCGCTGTCGTGATTAAAAAATGCCTCTCTGGCATTTTCCAGTTGCTTCATGCAAAGCTCCATCATTTCAAGCCCTGCCTGATTCAATGCCTCTCTATGTTGGTCCAGACTAATCATATTACTTTAGTTTATCCGAATCTACCGGTAATGTAATTCTCGGTTTGTTGTTTTTCGGGATTGGTAAATAGCTTTTTGGATTTATCGTATTCTATGAGTTCGCCCATGTAGAAAAATGCGGTGTAATCGCTGATTCTCCCTGCCTGCTGCATGTTGTGGGTCACAATTACAATAGTGTATTTCTCCTTGAGCTCGTAAATAAGCTCTTCGATCTTGGCTGTTGAGATGGGGTCTAATGCCGAGGTAGGCTCATCCATCAAAATAATGGAAGGCTCTACGGCAAGAGTACGGGCGATGCACAAACGCTGCTGCTGCCCGCCCGACAAGGCCAAAGCCGATTTATTAAGGTCATCCTGCACTTCGTTCCATAAACCTACCTGCTTTAGGGATTCTTCTACTTTATTCTGAAGAAAGGCTTTGTCTTTAATTCCCTGGATCTTTAATCCATAGGCGACATTTTCATAGATGGACTTGGGAAAAGGATTAGGCTTTTGGAAAACCATTCCCACCTGTTTTCTTAGCTGTTCCACATTTACTTTTTTCTTGTAAATATTCTCTCCGTCTATAAGGATCTCCCCCTCCATGCTAAAGCCGTCAACATAGTCGTTCATTCGGTTAAAGAGCCTGAGGAAAGTCGATTTTCCACAGCCCGAAGGCCCGATAAAAGCCGTGATCTTGTTGGCCCTAATGTTCATGTCTATCCCTTTGATAGCCATAAAATCATCATAGAAAACCTTCACGCCTTTTGCCTGAAGTTTATGTTTTCTCTTGAGGGACTTATCTAATGTATCTTTATTTTCTTTCATTCTATTTAAATTTACTCTGCCACCTGTTCCTGAAATACACTGCAATTCCATTCAGAATAAATGTAATTAAAAGCAGGACGATTATGGCTGCGGCTGCGTTGATCTCAAAGCCGTGTTTGGGGCGGGAGATCCAGTTAAAGATCTGTATGGGCAATACTGAAAATTCATCCATGGGAGATTCGGGCGCAAACGGCACATAGGCCAGTGCTCCAATAACAATTAGCGGCGCAGTTTCTCCCACCGCTCTTGAAAGGGCTAAAATCACTCCCGTGAGTATGCCTCCAAAAGATGCCGGCAGCAGTTGTTGGGAAACTGTTTGCCACTTTGAAGCTCCCAGGGCAAAGGAAGCATCTCTTATAGATTTTGGCACCGCCTTTAAACTTTCTCTCGTGGCTACAATTACAATGGGCAAAATCAAAAGGGCCAGCGTAAAACTTCCTGCCAAAACACTGGCACCCATTTCCATGATGCGCACAAAGACCTCCAGGCCAAGTAGTCCGTAGATGATTGACGGTACTCCCGCAAGATTGGAGATATTGACTTCCAGCAAAGAAGAAAGCCGGCTTTGTTTGGCGTATTCTTCCAGGTAGATAGCCGCTGCAATTCCCAGGGGCAGGGCAATAATGGTGGTGAACACGAGGATCCATACACTTCCCATTAGTGCGGTATATATTCCGGCTCTTTCTGCTTTTCTCGACGGAAGGCTCGTGATAAAATCCCAATCAATCCTTTGCAGTCCATCTATAAGAATTGAACCTATAAAGATGGTGAGAAGAATGAGCCCCAGGAAGGTACAGGCAATCCCCCAAATCTTGAAAGCCTGATCTTTTAACCTGTTTGTTTTAATATTATTCATATTTCTCCCTGAATTTTTTCCTAATCCTGTAACTCACGGTGTTGAGCAGGAAGGTAAAGATGAAAAGAGTGATCCCGGCAGCAAAGATGGTACGGTACTCCAAGGAGCCGTGTTGCACATCGCCCAGGCTCACCTGAACTATGTAAGCGGTAATGGTTTCTACGGGAACTGTAGGGTCTAAAGTTAACCTGGGCTGTTGCCCCGCCGCAATGGCCACGATCATGGTTTCCCCAATGGCCCGCGAAATAGCAAGGATGATAGAAACTATAATCCCCGATGAAGCTGCAGGAACCAGTACCCGAAAGGCATTTTGCAACTTGGTGGAACCCATGCCGTAAGCGGCTTCCCGCAAAGAATTGGGTACCGCATGCAAAGCATCTTCACTTAACGACGAGATGAAAGGAATGATCATGATCCCCATCACCAGGCCGGCAGACAGGGAATTAAAACCCGAAAGCCCCGGAATAAACGACTGCAGGAAAGGCGTAACCACGGTTAGGGCAAAAAACCCGTATACCACGGTTGGCACGGCAGCCAGCAATTCCAAAGCAGGTTTAATTGTCTTCCTGAAGCTTCGCGGCGCGTACTCGCTAATATAAATACTGATAGACAAGCCCACCGGCACCGCAAATATGATGGCAATGAAAGAGGTTAACAGGGTCCCCGACAACAACGGCAGTATCCCAAAGTGCTTGTCGGTGTACAGTGGCGTCCATTGTGTATCTGTGAGGAAATCGACAATGGAAACCTCTCTAAAGAAATTTACGGCTTCTATAGAAAGTACCAGGATGATACCAACAGTCACTGCAATAGTAACCAGAGCACTTCCCAAAAGGCTCTTTTCTATTAGCGTTTCTTTTATTTTTCGCATTGAAGAAGGAAAATATTCCGGAGCAGGATTTGCCCCGGAAATCTTTATTACTCAGCTGAATTTTCTTTAACGAAAGCTGCAAATTTCTCTTTCTCCCTGTTGTATTCTTCGGAAGTAAGCGGAATATAGCCTACATCCTGAAGCAACTGCGGAGCTTCATCAAGATAGAACTCCACAAAATCGATCACCGCAGGATTTTCAAGAGAAGCACTGTTCACATAGATGTACAGCGGGCGGGAAAGAGGAGCATAGGTGCCGTTACTCACGCTTTCTGTTGAAGGCTCTACACAACCTTCACCCCCGTCTACCGGCACCATTTTGAGCTTATCTGAATTTTCTTCGTAATATGCCAGTCCGAAGAAACCTAATCCGTATTTATCGCCTGAAACTCCCTGTACAAGCACGTTGTCATCTTCACTGGCAGTATAATCCCCCCTGCTGCTCCCGCTTTTACCAACAATAGCTTCAGTAAAATAGTCGAAAGTACCCGAGGCTACACCGGGCCCAAAAAGGTGAATTTCCTCATCTGGCCAGGAAGGGTCAATCTGGTTCCACCTTGTGATAGTTCCCTGGGCCGCAGGCTCCCATATTTTCTTTAGCTGTTCTACGGTAAAACAGCTTACCCAGTCATTTTCGGGGTGAACTACAACTGCAAGACCGTCGTAGGCTACTTCAAGCTCTACGTAAGAGATGTTGTTTGATTCAGCTATTGCCTTTTCATCAGCTTTAATAGGGCGGGAAGCGTTGGTAATAGCTACTTCTCCCCTTCCGAATTTCTGAAAACCCCCACCGGTCCCCGAAACGCCAATTGTGACGTCTACATCAGGTGCTTCGGCCCTGTATTCTTCAGCAATAGCTTCGGTTACAGGATAAACCGTACTGGAACCATCAATGGAAATGGCATTTTTGGAACCTTCTTTTTTGTTGTTTCCGCAGGAAACCAGCGAAATACTTATTGCAGTTAATAAAAGGAATCTTTTCATAATTTGTTTTTAAAAATGAAGTTCAAATTGTAGTCTGTAAGTAAGATTGTCATTTAAACCGAGGTTGAGATCGGTGTAGTTAATGTCTGTCTGAATTTTTAATTTGTGTTTTATGATATATTTTGAAAGCCCCAGGGTGTATTGATCTTCCACCAGTTGGGTTACGCTGTCATCGAGATCTATGCTGGTGTACCTTCCCAAAACCTGAAGGTCATTCTTAAAAAGGTAGCCTGCCTGGACATTAAATCCGCTTCCAATGTTCACCATGTCACCGGTCAAAGTGCCATCGGCATTAGTTGCGAAGGCATCATCGGCGCTGCGGTGAGCATATTCGGCCATGGCCGAAATTCCGCGGTACTTAAAAATGGCATCCAGAAAGAGCGTGCTGATATCTGTTTCAAAGAATCCGTAGTCGGTAAGCATATAGGAGCCCATGTTAGACCTGGTCTTTACCGCATTGTGGTTATAGTCGTAAGCTACGCCTACAGCCAGCTTAGGTTTTGCTTCCCTGGCAAAATCGGCACCCGTGTAATCGGCAAAATCTCCAAAGGGCAGAAATTCCAGCCTCCCAGTGTATTGAAAGCCGCCAAGGTTTCCGGCAGTAACATTCCTTCCTTCTCCCTGGGCAACAGATACAGCTTCTCTCATAAGAAATGAGCCGCCAAGATGGGTTTCGTGGTGTAACTGTACCCCGAGGTCACGATCAATATTAAACCGGCTGTTCACCAGAGAGCGGTCTACAGTTTCAAGGCTTCCCGAAGAAATAAGCCTTTCCCTGTTCCCCGGCAGTTTGGTTTGTCCTGCCCAGAGCTCAAAGTTCTCATGGAAATTCCATTTTACAACGGCATCAAGAATATACCTGGGAGTATTATTGTTGTAAACTGAAGCGCCCGAAATATCGCGGTTAGACAAACCCAGTTCCAGTTTGTACTTAAGTTTTGGGGTGTAGGCGAAACCCTGAAGTTTGAGGCGTGACCTTCTTATAAGAAAGTTGGTTTCCCCTGTTTCAAAATTCCCGTTTTCAGCAATATCCCAACCCGAGGTGAAGAGGGATTGCATCCTAAAAGAAAAATTTGCGCTGTAAGAGCTGTCTTTTGCCACCACATTCACAAGGCCTTTTCCAAAAGTATTCTCTGTAAAATCCTGTCCCTGCACATGCAATGAAATTAAAAAGGCTAATACTGAAATTGCGCCCGTGCTAATCTTCATTATTTCTTAGTTTTTGTCGGGGACAAAGGTGCAGTACCAATGTTAAGTGAATGTTACGGGCAAATTATCAATAAGTAAAAGGTTGCCCCAAAAAGAGCAACCTTACCTCATACATCTAAATCGACAAAAACTAAGAGTATATGATTGTGGTTCAAAAATGCGAGGATTTATCCGCTTTGGTGTTAAGTAAAAATGAAGTAATGTTTAATTTTAATTATCCTGCCCGTTAGAATATTATTAACGGGCCTACCGCCTAACCAAAAAATTTCTAATTTGTAGCTCCATTCAAATATTGGTTTGAGCAAAAGTTTTTTTCAAAAATACCTGTCCTTCTTTCTTAGCGGAAGCATCATTCTTTTCCTGGTGATCCTATATTTTACTCATTCTCCATTTCAGGAATCGGTAAAAGAGGCCTGGGAGGTTTTATTGAGCGAAGACAGAGACAGGATCAAAGATTACGTGAAGCAGTTTGGAATTTGGGGACCCCTGGCTATTGTAGTGTTCATTGTACTGCAAATGTTCCTGATCATTTTCCCTTCCTGGCTGCCTATTATTGTTGGCGTACTGGCTTACGGATTTTGGATTGGAGTTTTGATCAATCTCATTGGAATTGGGCTTGCCTCGACAATAGGTTATTATATAGGTAAAAAGTTCAAAAATGTCTTTGTTAGTGACAAGAAGTATGAAAAAATGAAATTCTGGATTGAGAACTACAGTTTTGGAACTGTAGTTCTTTTTCGGGTTTCCCCTTTTTTCTCGACCGATGCCATTAGCTTTATAGCGGGAATTTTCAGGATGAATTACAAAAAATTCATGCTGGCCACCTACTCCGGAATGATCCCCCTAACCCTCGCTGTGGGATATTTTTCAACCGATATTGACAAACTGGAAAACGGGCTCTACTGGGTAGGTGGCGCAGGAGCTGTGCTTTATGCTATTTATGTTTATATTGACTATCATAAAAGAAGAAAGAAAAATGCAAAGCAGTGATTTTCCTATTGAAGATATAAGAGCGAAATTTCCGGCTCTTAATTTTAAGAATAAAGAGCAGGTCTTTCCCATATATTTTGACGGTCCCGGCGGCACCCAGATGGTACAGGGCTGCATAGACCGGATGCTGGAGTACATTGAAACAGGAATGGCCAACCTTCACGGCACCTTTTCTACCAGCATTAAAACCGATGCGCTTTTAGCTGAAGCAAAAGAAGCGGTTGGCGATCTCCTGAATTGTCCTGCTGAAGAAGTCGCTTTTGGCCAGAACATGACCAGCCTTGCATTCCAGGTCTCCCACAGTCTTAAACCATTACTGAAGGAAGCTGATGAGATTGTGGTCACCCAGCTCGATCACCGGGCCAATGTTGACCCATGGCTACATTTGGCCAAAGAAACCGGCGCAACAGTGAAATTTATACCTGTAGACAAGCAGAAGCTCATCCTCGACCTTTCCCATCCTGACTCCCTCATCACTCAAAAAACAAAACTTGTTGCTATTGGGCTTTCCTCCAACCTCACAGGTACCGTTACCAATGCAAAGAAAATCTTTGAAGCGGCAAATAAGGTAAATGCCATCACCATTGCCGATGCCGTGCATGCAGTACCGCATTTTCTGGTAGACAAGCAGGATTTAGGCTGCGACATCCTCTTCTGTTCGGCCTATAAATTCTTCGGGCCCCACCTGGGAATAGTGGGCATCAAAAAAGCCATTTTTGAGGCCCTAAAAATTCCGAAGTTACAACCTGCTCCCAATGAAATTCCGTATAAACTGGAAACCGGAACTCAAAATCATGAAGCCATCGCCGGCCTTTGCGGTGCTATAGATTTTATTGAAGGTTTAGGAACCGGCGATACCCGTAGACAACGATTAAAAGCAGGAATGGAAGCCATAGAAACTCATGAACAGGAGCTGATGCATTCCCTGGAGCAATTTTTGGAATCTATTCCTGAAGTTAAACTCTACCGCGCTTCTTCGGAAATAAAAAAAACACCGACTTTCGCTTTCAGGATAGACGGAATCCACTCCCGCGAAGCCACAAAATTCTTTGCCGAAAAATTCAACCTCTACATTGGCGACGGGCATTTTTACGCCGCTACCATGGCTGAAGTTTTTCCGGTAATGGAAACCGGAGGCTGGATACGCATTGGGTTCGCGCCTTATAATACGCTTGAAGAGATCGAGATCTTCAAAAAAGCCCTGCAGGAGCTGCTGCAAAGAAAAACATGAAGATCCTGGAGAGGATCATAAAATTTTTTGCCAAAGGCCTGCTTGCCTTCTTAATCCTCATGCTCCTTTATTTTGTGTCGGCGGTAACAGGTTCGGCAATACCGGTGAACAAAGATCAGCCGCAGGGCGGGAACATCACCATCTACCTTCGCACCAACGGCGTACATACAGATTATATATTTCCGGTTAAAAATGAGATCATGCATTGGCAAGAGCTGGTCTCTCCCCAATATACCCTCTCAAAAAGGGCAAATTATAATTACATTTCTTTTGGCTGGGGAGATCTGGAATTTTATCAAAATACTCCCGAATGGAGCGACCTCAGCTTTCCAACAGCCATGCAGGCTGTTTTCCTGCCCAGTCCATCGGCCATGCATGTTGAATTTGAATCGGCGCCCAGGTTTACGCAGCCTGTTATTTCCGTAGATATTTCGGAAGCCCAATACCGTGACCTGGTGAGGTATGTGGCTCAAAGTTTTGAACTCGACGCTTCCGGAAATGTCATTCCGGTAGCAAATCTACATTACAATCAAAACGATGCGTTCTTCAGGGCAAAGAGATCTCTTAACGCTTTCTACACCTGCAACACCTGGATAAACAACGGTCTCAAAAATGCCAGTTTAAGGGCCTGTCTCTGGACGCCTTTTGACGATGGCATTTTTTACCAGTACCGCTGAATTTATACATATTTTAAGAAGCTTCGGCAAAGCCCTCTTCCGTAAAAATCTTAACTTCAGACCTATAGACAATAAAAAACCTTCTAAATATGAGTTACATTGATAAGATCACCGAAGTTCTGGGAGACGATGCTTCCAATTTACTGGAGCACAGCAGTAAAAAGATCCCGAAAGAGAGACTGACAATCCCCGGCCCAAATAGTGTGGAAAATTTTGCTGAAAGTGACCGTAGTCCGCAGGTTTTAAAAAGCCTCGCGCAACTGTATAATCACGGTGCGCTTGGTGGGACCGGTTACCTCAACATCCTTCCGGTAGACCAGGGAATTGAACATAGCGCAGCAGCCTCTTTTTACAAGAACAAGGATTATTTTGATCCCGAAAACATCATTAAACTAGCCATAGAAGCCCAATGTAACGGCGTTGCTTCCACTTTTGGCGGCCTGGCCTTACATGCCCGTAAATACGCACATAAAATTCCTTTTGTGGTAAAGATCAATCATAATGAGTTGATGACCTACCCCAATAAATACGACCAGATTCCCTTCGGAAGCGTAAAGGAAGCCTGGGACATGGGCGCGACGGCCATTGGGGCCACTATTTACTTCGGAAGTGAAGAAAGCACAAGGCAAATTCAGGAAGTAGCAGCGGCTTTTGAAGAAGCGCACCAGCTGGGAATGGCGACCATTTTGTGGTGCTATACCCGAAATTCAGCTTTCAAGAAAGACGAAAAAGATTACCACACCGCCGCCGATCTAACCGGGCAGGCCAACCACATTGGAGTTACTATAAAAGCCGATGTCATCAAACAAAAACTGCCCACCACCAATTTCGGGTTTCAGGACATCAACTTTGCCAAACATTCCAAAGAAATGTATGAAAGCCTTACCACAGATCATCCTATCGACCTGTGCCGCCTGCAGGTAGCAAACTGCTACATGGGCAAGATCGGACTAATTAACTCTGGCGGTGGTTCTGAGGGCGACTCCGATTTTAAAGCGGCGGTAAAAACGGCTGTCATCAACAAACGCGCCGGCGGCAGCGGACTCATTATGGGGCGAAAAGCCTTTCAGCGACCTTTAAAAGACGGAGTGGAGATTTTAAGAAGCGTTCAGGAGGTGTATTTGACAGATGAGATAAGTGTTGCCTGAAAATTGTATAATGATATTGTAACCAGCTGGTGCACCAAACCTAACAGGTCTCCAAGACCTGTTAGGTTTTATCCGGCTGAAATCTTTTGATTCGAAAACCGGGATTTTAGCAGATCAATATCTTTTTCACTATAGCCTTTAAGTTCCATTGTTTCTCCGGGAGTCTTCTGATTGGTATGGAGAATAAAATAGCTATTAGTAATTGTGATTCTGTTAATCTGGGTTCTGGAATAGGTTACCGGTTTGAGTTGCCATTTGCTCAGGATCACCTGCTCCTCATTCCAGGCAATAAATTCCTGATTGCGATCTCTCTGATAAAAATGAATTGCCAGGTATGCTACACCCATTAACAGGTTAAAAACAGATAAAATTTTAAAACCCCCAGTCCCATTGACCAAATAATAAGCCACTCCAATACTCAGCCACAGTAAACCCAGGATCAGGTTATAATGTTGCCTGAAGAAATGCCGCTTTCTTATAATTTTGATCATAGGCAAGAGCTAAACTTCTATACAATAATAATATTTTTCGTTTAGAACCTCTCGTATAAAAAAACCCTCACAGGTTTTTGAAACCTGTGAGGGTTAGACTTTTCAAGAAAACATCCGTGCATCCGTGACCTTTTCCTGACTGCCTACTTAAAAACTGCGCACTGCTTACTGATTGAAAAGCACCTTCCGCTTTGGTTTCTCGACATTGGCATTTACCGGTTCTCCAAAAAGGTCAAAATCGGCGGCATCGGTGATCTTCACTTCATAGAAGTGACCGGTCTTGAGGTAGATGTTCCTGGCGTCAATGAGTACTTCGTTATCAACATCGGGGGAATCGTGTTCTGTTCTTCCCACGTAGTTCTCTCCTTCTTTCCTATCTATGATCACCCTGAAGGTCTTACCAATCTTTTGCTGATTCAGCTCCCAGGAGATCTGTGACTGAATTTCCATAATCTCGTTGGCACGTTCCTGCTTCACCTCCTGCGGCACATCGTCTTCGAGCTTGTAAGCATGTGTATTTTCTTCGTGTGAATACGTAAAACAGCCAAGGCGCTCAAAACGCATGTCTTTCACCCACTGCTTCAGCTCTTCAAAGTGGGCTTCAGTCTCGCCGGGATATCCCACAATAAGCGTGGTTCTAATGGCCATTTCAGGCACCCTGTTTCTGAATTCCTTCAGCAGATTTGTTGTTTTTTCATGGGTTGTTCCGCGGCGCATGGACTTCAGCAAATCATCAGAAATATGCTGCAACGGAATATCGAGATAGTTACAGATCTTTGGCTCACGCTTCATGAGGTCGAGCACATCCATAGGGAAGCCCGTTGGAAAAGCATAATGTAACCTGATCCATTCTATGCCTTCCACCTTTGCCAGGTTTTCAAGAAGTTCAGCTAAATTCCGCTTTTTATAGAGATCGAGGCCGTAGTAGGTAAGATCCTGCGCAATAAGGATAAGTTCCTTTACTCCCTGAGCGGCAAGTTTTTTAGCTTCGGCCACCAGGTTTTCTATAGGAGCAGATTTGTGCTTTCCACGCATAAGCGGAATTGCACAAAAAGAACACGGCCTATCGCAGCCTTCGGCGATCTTGAGGTAAGCGTAATTTTTAGGAGTTGTGGTTAAACGTTCTCCAATAAGTTCGTGCTTATAATCGGCTTCAAGAGCGGCCAGGAGTTCGGGAAGTTCGGTAGTTCCGAAGTATTGATCCACATTTGGGATCTCCTTAACAAGATCTGGTTTGTAGCGTTCACTTAGGCAACCGGTAACGAAAACTTTATCCACTTCCCCCTGCTCCTTCAGCTCAACATACTCTAAAATGGTGTTTACCGATTGTTCTTTTGCATTATCAATAAAGCCACAGGTGTTGATCACCACGATATTCCCCTCCTGCTCATGCACCACATCCTTATTGTTCGCCTTCAGCTGGCCCATAAGCACCTCGCTGTCATAGACGTTCTTACTGCAGCCAAGGGTGACCACATTGATCCTGTTCTTTTTTAATGACTTTGTTCTCATACTTCAATTTTTCATCGTCAAACCTCACAGGTTTCCAAAACCTGTGAGGTTTTGGATAATAGAGGTTCTTCAAAGCGGCTGCAAAGATACAATCTAAAATAACAATTCTCACATCCAGGCCATTAAGCTTTAATAAATAGAACCCAATCACAACTTCCTGATTCCAGGGGCGTTAAAAATGCGGTTTTTTGGAACTTATGTTGTTTTAATTTCCCGATGTTGGCGCATATTTCCGCAGCAGCCGACAACGCGGGGATGCATTCATTTATAATCCCTAATGGGTATTAAGCCAGAAATACCTTCCAAAAATGGCATTTTTGAAAGGTATTTCTGATTTCAGGTTTAAAAGCCTAGGCTGGTACGTCAAGCCGATGGTAAATGCCCTTTTTGAAAGGCCTGTAAGGCTTTTCCGGGCTCAAACTGATGTTTTAAATCCTGTAAACTGCGCTCCAGAGCCCCTAAAACAGCTAAAAGATCATTTGCAGAGACCGCCCCCATATGCCCTACCCTAAAATATTTGCTTTTTACTTCGGAAAGGAGTCCGCCGGCGAGAATGACATCATTTTGGCCCATTTTTGAGAGCAAAGCAGCACCGTCAACATTCTTGGGATAATACACGGCCGTAAGCGTATTGGCGGCAATTTCTTCCCTTTCTGGTAATATCTGGAGATTTATGGCAGAAAGTGCTGCCCGAAATGCTTTTGCTAACACGCGATGCCGATTTATTCTTTTCTCCATCCCTTCAGCAGTTATCATTTTTAAACCTGCTTCAAGAGCAACAATCAAATTAACAGCAGGCGTTCCGAAGTAAGAAGGTTTTCTTTCCTGGTATGCTTTCATTATGGGCAACCAGTTATTCCAGTCGGCATAATAATTAGGCACGGGCGATTTCCTGTTTTTCCAAATCTCCATGGCTTTTTGAGAAGCCATAAGCAGCGCGAGCCCGGGAGGCACACCAATGGCCTTTTGAGAACCTGTGAGCACCACATCGAGACCCCACTCTTCCTGAAGAACCTCCTCTCCTGCCACGGAACACACCCCGTCTAAAATACTCAGCACCTTGTATTTTTTGGCCAGGTTTGCGATAGGTTCAGGATTGACCAGGACCCCGGTGGAGGTATCTACATGAGTGACAGATAAGGCTTTATACTTTTCGGTTTTAAGCTCCTTTTCAATGGCTTCAAGGCTTACCACTTCCCCTAAAGGAGCTTCCAGGAGCTTTGTATCTGCGCCGTAACGATCAAAAATATCTTTAAAACGCCGGCCGAAATATCCGGTGGAGACTACCAAAACCTTATCGCCGGCTTCAATGAGATTGGCCGCGGCCATATCCATTGCCAGGGTGCCGCTGCCGGCAACGATAAAAGGCTGGCCACCGGGCGCTTTCCACACTTTTCGCATGAGCTCCAGGCTGTTCCCGAAGCTTTCAATAAAGTGGGGAGCCACATGGCTGTTCGTGGGCATGGCCAGGGCCTGCAGAACTTCGGGTTCAAATTCTATAGGGCCGGGAATCATAAGTAATTTTCTGCCTTTCATGATATTTCTTGTGGTTAACTGAATTTTAAGTGTACGTAAAAATACATGCGATACCCTTAAATATCGCATGTATTTTTGAAGGTTTATTTATCCATTACGGGTTCTTGTTCGGCAACAGTTTGATGATCCTTAAACTGGTTGCTGGTATTTTTCTCTCCTTCAGCTTTCAAGGCTTTTTCCCCGGAAAAGAAACTCTTGTGATCATCTCCCAGATCTGAACCTGCCATGCGCTGATGCTTCACGCAGGAAACCCCCTTGCGGATCTCCTGCCTCTGAACCCCTGTTACATAAGCCAGCATGCCTTCTTCTGAAAAATAGCCTTTTGTGAGGTCATTCATATGAAGTGCGGTAGTGTGATAGGTTGGCAGGGTGATGAGGTGATGAAAAATCCCTGCTTCTTTTGCTCCCTGGATCTGGAACTTCTTAATCATCCTGTCGGCCCTGAAACATAATTCGGTGCCATCATAAGCTGAATCCATTAGATTATTCCGGTCATACCCCGTCATATTTTCACCTTCAGCAAGCATTTCATCATAGGCCTGGTGACGGAAGTTGAGGGTCCAGTTAAAAGAAGGAGAGTTGTTGTAAACCAGTTTGGCATTGGGCACCACTTCTCTCACCCTGTTTACCATATGAGCTATTTGCTTCACATTGGGCGTGGGCGTTTCGATCCATAAAAGATCGGCCCCATTTTGCAGGCTGGTAATACAATCCAGAACCACCCGGTCTATATTAGTTCCGGCTTTGAATTTGTACAGCCCGTTGGGCAATCGCACGGGGCGCATGAGCTTACCATTCCTTTTCAGCAGCACATCGTCTTCTTTGGCTTCATTGATGTCTATAGTTTCGGCTTCTATGAAAGCTAAATACTTTGAGGCCAAATCTCCCGGCTCCTGACTCACCGGAAGCTTTTGAGTGAGCCCGGCACCTTCAGAATCTGTTCTTGCCACAATTATTCCGTCTTCAACCCCCAGTTCGATGAAAGCATACCTGATGGCATTTAGCTTAGCGATGAAATCTTCATGCGGCACAGTCACTTTCCCATCCTGATGCCCACATTGTTTGGCATCTGAGACCTGATTTTCAATCTGGATGGCACAAGCCCCAGCCTGGATCATTTTTTTCGCTAACAGGTAAGTGGCCTCTTCGTTGCCAAAACCTGCATCAATATCTGCAATAATGGGCACTACATGAGTTTCAAAATTGTCAATTTTATTTTGTACATCCTCGCCTTTTTCAAGTCTTCGGAAAAGGTCGTTTAACTCAATGGCATCTGCCTGGCGCAAGAAATCGTAAATTTCACCAATAAGCGCCGGCACGGCAGTTTTTTCGTGCATGGATTGATCGGGCAGGGGACCGAATTCTGACCGCAGGGCAGCCACCATCCAGCCCGAAAGATAGAGGTATTTTTTACTGGTGGTTTTGTGGTGCTTTTTCACGGCTATCATATTTTGCTGGGCCACAAAACCATGCCAGCAGCCCAGAGACTGGGTGTACTGAGATGGATCTTTATCATACTCTGCCATATCTTTTCTCATGATGGCTGCGGTATATTTTGCAATATCCAGACCTGTTCTAAACCTGTTTTGAAGAATCATTCTTGCTGCACTTTCAGCATTTACAGAGTTCCATGTTTCTCCATATTTTTCTTTCAGGTTCTGTACAGCCTCCAATGCAGAGCGATAATTTGTTTGTGGTTGATTTTTCATAATTTTGTAAGATGTTATTAGTTTGTTATTAATAATTAGATCCTGCAGATTGTTGCCGCAATCGCAGGATCGCTTTTTTTAAATGTACTGGTAAGCCGGAAGCGTGAGGAACTCTTCAAATCTTTCTGAAAGCACCAGCTTATCAAAAAGGCTGATAGCCAGCTCATACCGGTTGCCTTCAACAGCGTTGCTTTCTGCTTCTGCCATGATTTTATCAGATTCATTTTGTAGTAGCGTTTTGTACAATTCAGTATTGAATTTACGCCCGTCTTCCAGCACAACTTCGTGCTTTAGCCATTGCCACAGCTGCGTTCTTGAGATTTCGGCAGTAGCGGCATCTTCCATTAGGTTGTAAAGTGCCACCGCACCATAACCCCGCAGCCAGGCTTCAGTATAAAGAATTCCCACGTTGATGTTCTTTCTAATCCCGGCTTCGGTAATGCTACCCCTGGGTATCTCTACCAGGTCTTCTTCAGAAATATGCACATCATCACGAGTCACGTGCAGTTGATTTGGCCCCGGCATGTGTTTATCGAACTCCGCCCTGGCCACTTCTACCAACGCCGGATGCGCAACCCAGGTGCCGTCATGCCCGTTTTTCACTTCGCGCTCTTTATCTTTTCTCACTTTTTCTATGGCAGCTGCATTGGCTTCCTCATTATTTTTAATAGGAATCTGAGCGGCCATACCACCAATGGCATGAATGCCCCGTTTATGGCAACGCTGGATCACCAGCTTTGAATAAGCTTCCATAAAAGGTGTGGTCATGCTCACCTGGTCGCGGTTTGGCACCACATATTGCGGGTGGTTCCTGAATTTCTTGATGTACGAAAAAATGTAATCCCAACGGCCGCAATTTAGGCCCACGATATGATCTTTGAGTTCATAGATGATTTCGTCTAGCTGAAAACTTGCAGTAATAGTTTCGATGAGCACGGTGGCCTTAAAAGTTCCTGTTGGCACTTCCAGATAATCCTGTGCAAAGTTGAATACCTTATTCCACCAGCGGGCTTCGGTGTAATGCTCTAACTTCGGAAGGTAGAAGTAGGGCGCGGTATTGTTCTTCAGCAAAATTTGAGTGTTATGATAAACGTACAGACCAAAATCCACGAGGCTGCCTGAAGCTTGTTCCCCATTGATCAATATATGTTTTTCGTCAAGGTGCAGACCTCGTGGCCGCACCAGTAAAACCGCGGTTTCAGGATTGAGATTATAAGATTTTCCGCTCTCTGGATCTAAAAGGGAAATGGTCCTGTTATTGGCATCAATCAGGTTTTGCTGGCCTTCAATCACGTTTTGCCAGGTAGGCGAGGTACTGTCTTCCAGGTCTGCCATAAATGTTCTGGCTCCCGAATTCAATGCATTGATCACCATTTTTCTATCTACAGGTCCCGTGATCTCCACCCGCCTGTCTTGCAGATCGGCAGGAATACTGCCTGCCCGCCAGTCTTCTTCCCTTATGGATTTGGTCTCGGGTGGGAACTGAGGCAAGGTACCTTTATCGAAAACCTTTTGCCGTGCTACACGCTTTTCCAGCAAGGAAAGTCTTTCTGGATTAAACTTTTCGTGTAATGCAGTTAGAAAATTCAAAGCCCCGTCTGAAAGGATTTCAGGGTAATAATTTTTTACATCTTTTGAAAATTCTAAATTACCTGCTTTTAATTCTTTGGTTTTCATGGTTTTATTGTTTTGCACAACAATATTACATGAAAGAATTTAAAAAAACAAGCGAACGTTCGCTAAAGATAAAAATTCGCAAATAATTAATATTCGCGAAAAACTTTATCTTTGAATTATGGAAGAAGAGTATATCAAGCTCATTTTTGGACTGAAGCTAAAGCAGATAAGGACCGAGAAGAATTTGTCTTTATTTGGTTTATCCAAACTTTCGGGCTTATCTAAATCATATCTCAACGAAATTGAGAATGGAAAAAAATATCCCAAACCCGATAAAATAGCCTTACTCTCAGATAAACTGGAAGTTCCTTACGACCAAATGGTCTCCCTAAGGCTTGACAAGAATTTAGCTCCCATTGGAGAATTACTGCAATCGAAGATCCTGAAGGAAATTCCGCTGGAACTTTTCGGCATCAAAGAAAGCAACCTTATTGATATCGTCGCCAACGCCCCTACAAAGGTAACTGCGTTTATAAGTACCATCATTGAAATTGCTCATCATTACAGCTTTAGCAAGGAGAGCTTTTTCCTGGCTGCCGTGCGTTCATTCCAGGAAGCCAATAACAATTATTTCGAGGACCTGGAACAGCAGGTGTTGAAATTTGCAAAAGCTTACCAGGTAGACCTCAACAGGTTTTTAGGATCAAAAGTTTTGGAAGAGATCCTGGTAGAAGAGTACGGCTACGTAATTAATGAAAATGAACTGAGTAAAAATGAGGCTTTAGGTAATCTGCGATCAGTTTTTGTACCTCAAACCAAAACGCTGCTGCTGGCAAACGGAATTGACGAAGCCCAACGCACCTTTATCTTTGCCAAAGAAATAGCCTATAATTACCTCGAAATAACCGACAGGCTGCACACTTTTCCGTGGATAAAGTTCCAGAGGTTTGACCAGGTACTCAACAACTTCTACGCATCTTATTTTGCCGGGGCCTTAATAATTCCGAAAGAGGACCTGAGTTCACAACTGGAGAACTTTTTTGAAAAAGAGAGATTTGATGCAACTCATTTCCTGCAAATGCTGGAAGGTTTTAACGCTTCCCCGGAATCTTTTTATCAGCGGCTAACCAATATTTTACCTAAGTCTTTTAATATTAAAAACTTGTTCTTCCTGCGGTTCACTCATAAAGAAGGCAGTGAAAAATTCTTCCTAAATAAGGAGCTCCATTTAACCCATCACCATTCCCCCCGGGCCAATGAGACCAATGAGCATTATTGCAGAAGGTGGGTGTCGCTGAAGGGGTTAAAAGAAATAAGTAAAAGCGGAAAGGATCATGAATTCGGGTTGCAGGTCTCTCATTACCCAAGCCATGGAACTACTTACCTGGTTCTCTCCTCTGCCACTAAAGACCCTTTCAGGAATAACCAGTATCGAAGCATAAGTATTGGCCTGCTCATCAATAAACAACTGGAGCGAAAAGTGAACTTTTTAGGAGATAAAGCGATCCCGTGGCGGGATGTGGGCGTCACCTGTGAGCGCTGCGGAATTATAGATTGCGAGGTGAGGCAGGCCCCGGCAATTGTTCTGGATAAAGAAGCCAAAAACAAAAAAATTGAAAAGATCGTGGAGGAATTAAACTTCCGGTTCCAATCCTGACAGGCTACTCTCTGATGGGTACATCCCCCTTCGAGATAAGATTTAAACATATATCTTCAATAATTTATACAGCCTTCGGAAGAATAAGTATTGTAAACTAAATCCTGAAGCGATTTAATATTTATATCGAAACCAACAGGCGAACCTGCGAGCCCGATGAGGTCGTACAACCAGTAACACAAAAGCCTCCTGTTTTCACAGAAGGCTTATGAATGTTTGTAAATGTACATTGCCACCTTTACGATAGGCAATTGAAATTACATCAGGAATTTACTTCCGAAGAGATAAACACTGAATCTTTATGGCAGCAACAGTATTCTTATCTTAAACTTCTTTCCTGTCAATTCCTTTTAGTACGCCATTTTTACGATCTCTTCTACATTTGCGGGGGTGAGGGATTGGTGTTCTCCCAGGCCTGTCCAGCCTCTTTCGACAAAGCGCTTGTTGATCTTCTCGGCAGTACCTTCGTAATCTTTGGTGTAACTGGACAATTGGGTAGCTATCCCCATCTGGTTAAAGAATTCTTCGGTCCTGTCTATTGCGGCCGCAGCTTTCTCTTCTAAAGTACCCTCTGTGATATTCCATACCCTTTCGGCATACTGCGCCAGTTTCTCTTTTTTAGCTTCAAAGTTAAACCTGTAATGGCTCGGTGCAATTATTGCCAGGGTGCGGGCGTGGTCAATTCCGAAGAGGGCTGTAAGCTCATGCCCCATTGCATGCACCGCCCAGTCTGTAGGCACTCCTTTTTGAATGAGTCCGTTGAGGGCCATGGTACAGCTCCACATGAAATTTGACGCCGCAGTATAATCTGAAGGATCATTTAAAACTTTTGGCCCAACTTCAATAAGCGTCTGCATGATGCTTTCGGCAAACCTGTCCTGCAAATATGCGCCGCTGGGATAGGTCATATACTGCTCGAGCACGTGCGTAAAGGCATCAGTAATGCCGTTGGCTATCTGGCGTGACGGAATTGACTTTATCACCTCCGGATCGAGAATAGAGAACAAAGGAAATAAGCCCGGACCGCCCATTCCAAGTTTCTCCTGAGTTTCTTCCCGGGTGATCACAGCGCTAGAATTCATTTCTGAACCCGTGGCAGGCAAGGTAAGCACAGTCCCAAAAGGCATGGCTTTGCTGGTACGTATCTTTTGCGCCGGTATTTCCCATGGCTCTCCTCCTTCATAGAGGGCCGCTGAGGCTAGGAATTTGGTACCGTCTATGACCGATCCTCCTCCCACAGCCAGCAGGAACGTGATATTCTCTTCCTTTATCAGCTTCAGGGCCTTCATGAGCACTTCGTATTCGGGATTGGCCGGGATACCGCCAAATTCCATAACTTCAAAACCCTTAAGGGCCTCTTTTACCTGCTCATAAATGCCATTTTTCTTAATGCTTCCGCCGCCATAAAGCATGAGGATTTTGGCATTTTTGGGAAGTTCTTCTTGCAGTTTTTTTATCTGCCCTTTTCCGAAGAGAATTTTCGTTGGGTTCTTAAAATCAAAATTTCTCATAAATAGCTTTTCAGGATTAGTCAATAACTGTGATCAGATCTTCTTTGTGCTTGCGCACCTTTACCAGACCGGCCAGCCAGTCGTTTTCGGGATCGCGATAGCCAAGAGGTAGCATCACACAGCTCTTTAATCCTTTTTCACCCAGGTTGAGGATTTCATCAAGCGCGGCCTCGTCAAAACCTTCCATTGGCGTGCTGTCTACCCCTTCAAAAGCGGCGGCGGCAATAGCCTGTGAAAAAGCAATATACGCCTGGCGGGCAGCGTGATTAAAATTCTCTGCAGCCTCTCTCTGCGGATAATGGCTCAGCAACTTCTGGCGGTAATTCTCATAACCTTCATTTTTAAAGCCGCGGACTTCATTTGTAAGGTCAAATACCTTATTGATACGGTCTTCGGTATAAGTATCCCAGGCCGCAAAAACCAGCAGGTGTGAACAATCGGTCACTACCGACTGGTTCCAGGCGATGGCTTTTATCTTTTCCTTTAACTCGGGGTTGGTGATCACCAAAATCTCGAAAGGCTGCAATCCGCTGGAAGTTGGGGCCAACGAAGCCGCTTCTAAAATAGCATCGATCTTTTCCTGTGGCACTTTCTCGCCGTTCATTGCTTTGGTGGCATAGCGCCAGTTGAGTTTATCTAGTAATTCCATAGTTTTGATTATATATTAATGAATGTTCATTCTTTTTTTGACGGAAAAAAATTCCTGTTTCTTGCTTCTGAAAAATTAAAGTTTAATAGCGTCCCAGGCTGCGGAATATGCTCTTTCAAGCGCCGGTTTATCTACTTTGCACCAGCCTTTTAACTCGGTGTTAAGCAGAAAGCTGATGGGATAAACGGTAAAAGCATATAGAATAAAAGGCGATAAAGGTTTCACAACGCCTTCTTCTTTGCCGCGCTCCCACAGGGCAATAAGCGGTTGCAGGTGCTTAAGGCCTTCCTGCCTGCTCTCTTCATCTATCATGGGCGTATTATCGCACTGTGAAAGGAACAGGGCATGATCAACCTCCTTTAGTTTAAAAGTGGCAATGTTCATCCATATCTTTTTAAAGCCCTCTTCTACCCCCATGCTGGGTTCATAATCTTTAAAAGCGCAATTGCTGAAAGAACTTTTCACCTCAATATATGCCTGATTCGCCAAATCCTGCTTATTCTTAAAATACAGGTAAATGGTGGCCGGGGAAACATTGGCCATTTTGGCAATTTTAGACATGGGAGCTGCGTGGAAACCGTTATTGTTTACCAGGCAAATGGTTGCTTTTAGCAAAGCATCGCGCTTTATCTGACTTTTAGAAACTGCTTTCATCACTTAATTGAAGTGCAAATATACAAAAAAAAGAATGAACGTTCATTTTTTTACTTTCCCTAGTTAGAAGTAACTCATGCTATTGTTTTGGTTTTATCCTTAGTATTCCAAATTGGAGGGAAAAAACATATATCCATGAAATTCACTTTTGATTCGCTGCCTTCAGCTTTTAAAAAATCCCTTCTGAAAATGGCATTTTTGGCTGTCTTCTTTGGCGAAGCATAAACCAGAATATTTTTAAAAAGGACAAAGGCTGAAGGCCCCTTCCGAAGGAATTAATCATAATTTTAAACTTTGGGATTTAGTAATTTTACCTGTGTTTTAACCAAACTTTCACGCTTTTTAAGCCCTCTCCTACTGCTCATTACCTAATTTAGAGAAAAATCAATCAAAAAGTTATGGAGAGCACTCCCGGAATTCTTTATAAAGGCTACAATTACTTTCACGAACAATTTCAGAAACAGGAAACCGACCTGCTGAAGGTTAGGCTGTTCCTCAAAAAGGCCCTTGTAATGCGAGGGGAAGAAGCGGCAGAGATCTTTTATGACGACAGTCGTTTCTCCCGGGAAGGCGCCACTCCAAAACGCTTTAAAAAGACCCTGCTGGGCAAGGGCGGAGTACAGGGACTGGACGGTGATGAGCATGTGCATAGAAAAAGGATGTTTATGCAGGAGATGAACCCGGATTCTTTGGCACGGCTCGAAGAATTTTTTGAAGCCCACCTGCAAAAAGCCATAAGCTCCTGGGAAAAGCAGCCCGAAATTACCTTTTTTGACGAGATAGAAGAAGTGCTATTTCGCGCAGCCTGCGACTGGGTGGGAGTTCCGGTTAAAGAAGACGAAGTAGAGCAGCGTAAAAATGAGCTTTCAGAATTAATAGATGGGGCAGGCCGTGTGGGCCCAGGTCATTACAAAGCCCGAAGAGCCCGAAAAAGCTCTGAGAAATGGATCATGAAACTGGTAAGGCAGAAAAGAAAACAGAAAATAAATGCTTCCGGCAGCTCAATTTTGTCGCGCTTCTCCTTTCATAGGAACCTACAAAACAAACTTCTCGACAGGAGAATTGTGGCTGTAGAGATCCTCAACCTGCTTCGCCCCATTGTGGCCATTTCCCGCTACATCACCTTTTCTGCACTTGCACTGCACGAAAATCCACAGTACCGCGAGCGGCTTAGAAAAGACACCAGTAAACTCGACCTGTATTTTGTTCAGGAAGTGCGCAGGTTTTACCCTTTTTTCCCTTTTGTTCCTGCTAAGGTGAACAAAGAATTTGAATGGAAAGGGGTGAAATTCCCAAAAGGCCGGCGGGTATTGCTGGATCTTTACGCCACACAACACCACGAGAAAATATGGAGCAACCCCAATGTTTTTTATGCCGAAAGATTTTCAACCTGGAATGGCAGTGCCTTTAATTTTATTCCGCAGGGAGGAGGAGATCACGTTCACAACCACAGGTGCGCAGGCGAATGGATCACCATTAAGCTTACAAGGATCGCCCTCAATAACCTGGTTGAGAAGATGAGTTACCATATCCCGGAACAAGACCTGAAAATAGAGCTTTCAAACATCCCCGCCATTCCTAAAAGCAGGTTAAAAATGACCAACATTGAACGGACACTTAGCGGAATTCAGGTGCTGTAGGAAGATTCTCTACTATATAAACACCTGATAATTTGATCTTTAAAAGATTGGGGCATTTAAACTAATTCCTTCAGAATTCACTACTTTTGAAGCAAAATTCTATTGGTGAAGCACGCCCAGATCCTATACCTTTTTTCCATCATTTTTTTTGCTGGCTTCAGCAGTTACGGCCAGGAAGAAAAGAAGATTCGTTATGAAAGCGAACGCACTCTAAAAGACGAAGAGAACTACCCCGGCGCTTTTATTTTGAGCAAGGTGAACGAGCAGGTGCATTTCATTCATCAGGGAATTGAAGTTTGGTGCGACCAGGCCATTCATTACGCCGAAGAGAATTTTTTTAAGGCCTACGGAAATGTGCGCATGGAACAGGGCGACACCATCACCATGACCAGCCAATACGCCGAGTATAATGGCGATACCCAGTTTGCCTTTGCCAGCGGAAATGTTTTTATGCGCAATCCACAAACCAGCTTACAAACCGATACCCTTTTCTTTGACCGCACCAAACAACAGGCATATTACCGCAGTGGCGGCATCATACGCGACACCGCAAGTGTGCTAAAAAGCCAGATTGGCCGCTACTACCTCAAAGATGAGAAATACACTTTCGCTTCTGAAGTGGTGATCACCAATCCAGATTACGTTTTGAAGTCTACCCAGCTGGACTTCTATTCCGATAACGGCCACGCCTACATGTATGGCCCCTCCACCATCACCAGCGACGAATCTACCATTTACTGCGAACGCGGCTTCTACGACACCCGTGGCGATACCGGTTATTTTGTAAAGAACTCCAGAATTGATTACGAAAACCGCATTTTAGAGGGGGATAGCCTGTACTTTAACCGGAATACCAATTTTGCTTCGGCCACAAATAACATCAAAGTGACCGACACGATTAACGAGAGTGTTATTCGGGGGCATTATGCTGAAGTCTTCAGGGAAAAAGATTCGGTTTTTATTACCAAACGTGCAGTGGCGGTGAGCGTGCAGGAGCAGGATTCCATTTATATTCATGCCGATACCCTTATGGTTACCGGTAAACCCGAAGACAGGATCATCCGTGGTTTTTACGGGGTGCGCCTGTTTAAAAGCAATATGAGCGGTAAGAGTGACTCCATTCACGTTCGGGAGAGAACCGGATTAACCCAGATGCTGGGCAGGCCCGTCATGTGGTCAGAAAATAACCAGTTGACGGGAGATACCATTCATTTGCTCAACAATGTGGAAACAGAAGAACTTGACTCGCTCAAAGTTTACGACAATGCATTTATGATTCAGCGTGACAGCATAGGCGGGTTCAATCAGTTGAAAGGATTGCAGATGTATGGGAAATTTGAAGACAATTCCCTTCAGCAGGTAGACCTGGTAAAGAATACCGAAACCCTCTATTATATGCGGAATGATGACGGGGAATTGATTGGGATCAATAAAACCCTGTCGAGTTCTATTTCCGTTTTCTTTGAAAATGAGGAAATAAGTATGGTCGATTACCTCAATAATGTAGATGGCATTCTTTACCCCGAAAGTGAACTTCCTGAAGAAGAGCGGACCCTGAAAGGTTTTAACTGGCGCGGGGATGAACGCTTATACTCTGTAGAAGATCTCTTTATAGACGATCCCGATTATGAGCCGGTGAGCATTGAAGGTATCCCCACGCCCGAAGAAGAAGAGAATTTCTTCAACAACGAGACCCGAGACGGGCCGTTGTTAAACGAGAAGAGCCGCCTGCAGGAAAAAGATCTTCAGGAAAGGCCTGTAGACACTGTTCCCAATGCCAGCAGAGCTGCTCAACCCGACCCCTTGTTGCGACAGGAAGAACTGGACAGTTTACCCGCTGTAGACAGCATACAACCAGCTCCAGGCCGCCAACCACGCCAGGCCCAACAGCAGGACAGTATCTCCCCTGCCGCAGCCATTCAAATTAAAAGAGACTAAAGAATTGAAACAGGATTTTTTAAAATATCAGGCGCAAACTTCGCCTTTTCCCCTGGCCATGGAAGTTGCCCATGCTTCAGGTTCCTATATCTATGATTCAGAAGGAAAAAAACACCTCGATTTTGTGGCAGGAGTCTCGGCCTGCACTTTAGGCCACTGCCACCCTCGTGTGGTGAACGCCATAAAAGAGCAGGCAGAAAAATACCTGCACGTTATGGTATACGGCGAATACGCCCAGGGCCCCGCTGTAGCCTTGTGCAAATTGCTGGCAGAACAACTCCCGGCACCGCTGGAAAAAACCTATCTGACTAATTCGGGAACCGAAGCTATTGAGGGGGCTTTAAAACTTGCCCGTCGTTTTACCGGAAGGACCGGAATAATTGCTGCAAAAAATGCCTACCACGGGAATACCATGGGTTCATTGAGCCTTATGACCTACGAGGAGCGGCAAAAACCCTTCCGCCCGTTGATCCCCGAAATTTCCTGGATTGAATTCAACCGGGAAGAAGACCTGCAAAAGATTGACGAAAGTACTGCAGCTGTTATTCTGGAGAGCATCCAGGGCGGTGCAGGCTTTATTCAGCCTCAAAACGATTACCTCAAAAAGGTAAAAGCCAGGTGTGAAGAAGTGGGGGCGCTACTCATCCTCGATGAGATCCAGCCGGGCTTCGGGCGCACCGGTAAATTATTTGGCTTTCAGAATTTTAACACAGTTCCCGATATTCTGGTGATGGGAAAAGGCATGGGCGGCGGCCTGCCCATTGGAGCTTTCACCTCTTCTTCAGAAATTATGGATACGCTTAGCGCCAATCCAAAAATGGGGCACATCACCACGTTTGGTGGTAATCCAGTAATTGCAGCTGCGGCTTTGGCCACGCTTCAGGAACTCACGCAAAAAGATTTGATCGCACAAAGCCTTCAAAAAGAGCAATTATTCAGGAAATTATTGGTGCACCCGCTTATTTCTGAGGTACGGGGACGCGGCTTAATGCTCGCTCCTATATTAACTTCCGAAGAAATTGCAAATGAACTTGTGCTTAGAACCCAGAGTAAAGGCTTGATTTTGTTCTGGTTACTATTTGAAGGTAAAGCCGTAAGAATTACGCCGCCGCTTACTGTTTCAATGAGTGAAATAAAAGAAGGATGCGGCATAATTATTGACACACTAAATGATTTATTGCAGGACAATTAGGTGTTAATTACTTTGTTAACAACATAATTCGTTTTTAACCCGGTCGCTGTAGAACATTTATAACTTTAATACTGAAGAAATCAGTAAATCACTGCTTATGCTATTAAGCCATAACGAAGAAAACAATTTCTCCCTTACTCGTTTTGAATCGATGCTGAAGACGAATGACGTATTGTTCTTCGACTCCGATGAGTTTGAAAATATTATTCATTACTATTTAGAGAACGGAAAAATTACATTAGCCAAAAAAGCCGTAAGGCTTGGGCTTTCACAACATCCATCTTCGGTCAACCTGAAGTTGCTTCGCGTGGAGATCCTGGTTTTTGAAGATAAATTAGATCAGGCCGAAGGAATACTTAACGAGATCTACGACCTGGAGGCTTCCAATGAAGAAGTCTATATTCAGAAAGCCAATATACTTTCTAAAAAAGACCAGCACCAGGAAGCCATCCAAATGCTTGAGGTTGCCCTTGAAATGAGCTACGATGAAGCCGATGTTTACTCCCTGCTGGGAATGGAATACCTGTTCCTGGAAGATTTTGAAAATGCCAAGCTCAATTTCATGAAGTGCCTTGAAGCCGATAAAGAAGATTATTCGGCCCTGTACAACGTCATGTACTGTTTTGATTTTCTGGAACAGAAGCGGGAAGCTATCGAGTACCTCAACAAGTTTCTCGACACCAACCCCTATTCTGAAGTAGGCTGGCACCAGCTGGGCAAACAATACTTTGACCTTAAGGACTATAAAAAGGCACTTTCGGCTTTCGATTTTGCCATTATAAGCGACGATACTTTTATTGGGGCTTACCTTGAAAAAGGAAAGGTGCTCGAAAAACTCGGGAAGTTCAATGAAGCCATTGAGAACTACAGCATCACCATGGACCTTGATGACCCTACCTCTTTTGCTTATCTCAGGATTGGAAAGTGCTATGAAAAACTGGGGCTCGATGAGCTGGCATTAAAAAATTACCGGCAAACGGTTCACGAAGATCCTCTTCTGGACAAGGGCTGGATCGCCATCACAGATTTCTTTTACAAGAAAGAGAACTATCGCAAAGCGCTTTACTATATCAATAAGGCGATTAACATTGACAGCGAGAACGTGTTGTACTGGAAACGCTATGCGCGCATCAACAACAAGCTCAACCAGCTCGAAGAAGCCGAAAAAGGTTATCGCCGTACCCTTGAACTGGGAAATTACGAGCTGGAGACCTGGGTAAAAAGATGCGATGTGCTTATAGATTTGGGGGAGTTTGAAGCTGCCGTGCAGAACCTGCTACAGGCCGTGGAATTTTATCCTGAAACTGCCGAGATCGAATACAGGCTTGCAGGACTTTATTTTATGTTGCACGAACCCGAAAAAGGGAACACGCACCTTAACAACGCCCTCAAGATGGACTCCGAATATTACATCATTATCGAGGAACTTTTCCCTTCCATTTTCGCCAGGAAATCGGTTAAGGAGAAAATAAAGATGCACCTGAAATCTTGCAATTAATTCTTATAACTTTGCGCACTTCAAAACCAGACGATGCGACGAAGCTTTAAAGATTACCTTATCCTCACTGCAAAAGGAATGGCCATGGGGGCCGCCGATGTTGTACCCGGCGTTTCGGGTGGCACCATAGCCTTTATTTCAGGGATTTATGAGGAGCTCATCAACACCATTAGCGGCGTAAAGGTAGGGCTGCTCCACACCTGGAAAAACGAGGGTTTTAAAGCCATGTGGCAGCAGCTTAACGGCAACTTTATTGTCGCGCTGTTAGGCGGCATCCTGGTGAGCATCTTTACGGTAATGCGGCTCACCAATTACCTGCTGGAAAATCATCCTATCCTTATCTGGTCTTTCTTTTTTGGGCTTGTTCTGGCAAGTGTTTATTACGTGGCCAAACAAATTGAAAAATGGACTTTTAATGTCTTTCTTTTTTTGATCATAGGCGCAGGGGTGGCTTTCTACCTCACCTCCCTGCCTCCCTTAACCGCAGCGGCAAATGACCTTTACCTCTTCTTTGCCGGCGCCATTGCCATTTGTGCCATGATCTTACCCGGAATTTCGGGTGCTTTTATCCTGGTACTTTTGGGTGCCTACAAGACCGTAAGTGAAGCTGCTCACGAATTCGACTTTAAGGTTCTGGGCATAGTTGCTCTAGGAGCCATATTTGGGCTGCTGTCTTTTTCACGTCTCCTCAAGTGGCTTTTCCGCAATTACAGCACGCTCACCCTCGCAACCTTAACCGGGTTTATTGCAGGTTCCCTCAACAAGATCTGGCCCTGGAAATTACAACTGGAAACGGTGCAGTACGGCGACAAAGTGATTACCCTTCGCGATGAATCTGTAATGCCGTGGAATTTTGGGTCAGAGCCGCATACCTTTCAGGCTTTTGTGCTCATGCTTGCAGGGTTTGCCCTTATTCTTATCTTAGAGGGCCTCGCAGAAAAAAAGCCGGTGCAGAACGATGCAGCAAACCCGAACGTATAGCGACAAAATATACCTGGTCATCAAAGGCATCCTCATGGGGGCTGCCAATAAAGTGCCCGGTGTATCGGGTGGGATGGTAGCTTTTGTGGCGGGTTTTTACGAAGAATTTATTTTTTCCCTGCGCCGCATCAACATCAATTCCCTTAAATTGCTGGTAAACGGAAGGTTTCGCAGCCTATGGTATTACACCAACGGGCGCTTTCTTTCTCTGCTTGTTTTGGGAATGGTCATCAGCTATTTTTCCATTTCGCTGCTGCTCGATTATCTTATTACACATTACGAGCTTTACGTGTGGTCTTCTTTCTTCGGAATGATCCTCGGGTCTATTTACTACATAAGTAAAGATTTCGAAGAGTGGAACCGCCGCAATATTGGCTTTATGCTCCTTGGTATCATTGCCGGGGTGAGTATCAGCTTTTTAGAACCTGCCGCGCAGAACGACAACCTGTGGTTTGTCTTTTTCTGCGGAATAATTGGCGTTTCAGGGATGACCCTGCCGGGGCTTTCAGGTTCTTTCATTCTTATTCTCCTGGGCAACTATGTGCTGCTGCTGGTAGATTCCGTCAATGCGCTGTACCTCACTTTGTCCAATCTCTTCAGGTTTGACCTTGGTTTTCTTGATGATCCCGAAAGGTTGCGCCTGCTGCAGGTATTGCTCGTATTTACGGCAGGATCTGTGGCCGGGCTCGTTTCCCTGTCCCACATCCTGGGCTATTTGCTGAAGCACTTCAAAAATGCCACTTTTGCAGTGATTATTGGTTTTATCACCGGCTCCCTGGGAGTGGTGTGGCCATGGAAAGAAGCAGAATTCCGTAGAAATGATGAAGGAGTATTTTTGCTGGATCAAAACGGAAATAAGATTGTAGACAACTATGACAGGTACCTGCCGGCAATAGATGAACCCAGCACCTGGCTTGCAGTTTTCTTCATTGTTGCAGGCACCCTGCTCGTACTCTGGCTGGCTATTGCCGAACTTAAAAACAAAAGATCTCATGCGTAAATTCGGACTTGTAGGACGCAATATCTCCTATTCTTTCTCGCGGAAGTATTTTTCAGAAAAATTCAGCAGTGAAGGCATAAACGCCACCTATGAAAACTTTGACCTGCAGGATATTAATGAATTTCCTGAAGTACTCGCCAAAAATCCGGAATTAAAAGGTCTTAATGTAACCATCCCTTATAAGGAAGCCATTTTCCCTTTTCTGGATAGTCTCGATGAAACAGCCCGACAAATAGGCGCGGTAAATACCATTAAAATCGACCGCAACGGCAGCCTTACCGGTTATAATACCGATTATTTTGGCTTCGCCGAAGCTTTAAAACCATTTCTCAAGCCACACCATACAAAGGCACTTATCCTGGGTACGGGCGGTGCTTCCAAAGCCGTCAGTTACGCTTTGAAGTCGCTGGATATCACAACCTGCCTTGTCTCCCGCTCAGCTTCCAAAAATGCCATTTCTTACCGGCAACTTTCCGAAGAGGTACTTGAGGAACACACTATTATTATAAACACCACGCCGCTGGGAACACATCCAAAAGTAGAAGAATATCCGCCGCTCCCGGTAAATCACCTCAGTTCCAGGCACCTGCTGTTTGACCTCATTTACAATCCGCCGCAAACGGCATTGATGAAGCTGGCAGCAGCCCGTGGAGCAAGGGTTTTGAACGGTGAGAAAATGCTGGAACTTCAGGCACTTAAAGCCTGGGAAATATGGAACCGGGACTAAAAGCCGGTCTTTAACTTTCCATTTAGAAATAGCCGCAATCCCTTGTTAGGTACGTGGGGAGTTATTATCTTTCAGACTTATTACTGAATATTGAACCCTAACATTGAAAGATATGTCTGAGAAAGAAAAACTGTCAAACAAGGAACAACAGGAAAACCAAAACAAAGCCCTGAATTCCCAGGCCCAGACCGGAGCCGAAAAGACAGAGAAAAATGCTGAAAAAGCTTCCGAGGAGAAAGAGGAGCGAGATTCCATTGCAGATGCTATGGTAGACGAGTCTAAAGCGAGTGAAGACAGGAGAAAGGCCGAACCCGGCTCCTCTGCCGAATCGCTTTTGGAAGGTGACGATGAGGGGGAAGAGCAGCCGGCTTCTCAGAAAAAAGAAACTACGCCAACTCCCAATAAAACTGCGGGTAACCCAGCTGCTTCAGAAGAAAAGGAAAGCAAGGATATTGAAGATGCCATGGTAGATGAAGCCAGGTCTACCGAAGATAGAAAGGGACTTGAACCTGTTACCTCACCCGAATCGGCTTTAGAAAGCGACCATGAAGATGAAGAGCCTTCAGCCAATGCAGGGGAGAAAACTTCCGAAGAAAAATCGGAAGCCAAAAATCCCTTTTTTGACACCTCAGGTACGGGAACTTCCAATGAAAAAGTGCAAGATTCTTCCGAAGAAAATAATGAGCCTACTGAGGACCAACCACAGCAAAAAGCAGCCCGTGATGCCCAAAGCGAAATGGATGATGCCGTTGCTGAAGACAGTGAAGACGAAGCCACTGCCGAGCGTCATGGCATAGAGAAGAAAGATTACCACGCCATGAGCAAGGAAGCCCTTGCCGATGAACTGGAAAAACTGCTCAAAAACGAAAAAGTACAGGCAATTAAAGAGCACGTTGAAGAAATACGGGCCGAGTTTAATGCCAAACAAGACGAGGAAATTGAAGAGAAAAAAGAAGAATTCCTGGCCGATGGCGGGAATATTATTGACTTCCACTACTCTACTCCCTTAAAAAAGCGCTTTAATTCGCTGTATTTTGACTATAAGGAAAAAAGGAACAAACACTACCAGCAGCTCAAGCAGGACCTCAATAAAAACTTGGAAAAAAGGCTGGAGATCATTGAAGAACTGAAGGGCCTTATTGATGTTGAAGAGAATATCAATACCACTTACAAGCATTTTAAAGACCTGCAGGACCGCTGGAAAACAGCAGGATCAATTCCGCGGGATAAGTACAACACCGTGTGGAATACTTATCACCACCACGTAGAGAATTTTTACGATTTTCTGCACCTCAACCGCGAGTTTAGGGACCTCGACTTTAAACACAACCTTGAGCAGAAATTAAAGATCATAACCCGCGCAGAAGAGCTTACACAGGAGCCAGACACCAACCGTGCGTTTAGGGAGCTGCAAATGCTGCACAAAATGTGGAAAGAAGACCTTGGCCCCGTAGAAAAAGAGTACAGGGAAGATATCTGGCAAAAATTCAGCGAGGCCACAAAGCAGATCCACGATAAGAGACAGGAGTACTTCGCGCAGCTGGAAAAGGATTTTGAGAAGAACCTTGAGAAAAAGCAGCAAATCATAGATCAGATAAAAAGCATTGCTTCGGAAAAATATACTTCCCACAAGCAATGGCAACAGAAGATTACTGAAGTTGAGGCTTTAAGAGAGGCGTTCTTCAATGCTGGAAAGGTGCCGCGGCATGTCAATGACGAGACCTGGAAGAAATTCAAGGAAGCAGTGCGCAGCTTTAACCGCAACAAAAATGCATTTTACAAGAACCAGAAAAAAGAACAGTACGACAACCTTGAGAAAAAACAGGAACTGGTAAGGATTGCCGAAGAACATAAAGATAGCGAGGACTTTAAAGTCACTACGCCGCTTATGAAAAAGATCCAGACCGACTGGAAGAATATTGGCCATGTGCCCCGCAAAGACAGCGATAAGATCTGGAAAAAGTTCAAAGCTGCCTGTAACCACTACTTTGACCGACTGCACGCTTCCCGAAATGAAGAAAACAAGGAAGAAAACGAGGCTTTTGATCAAAAGAAAGACCTGCTTGATAAGCTAAAGAATATTGAACTTACCGGCGATCGCAAACAGGATCTTCCCACCATCAAAAACTTTATTGAGGAGTGGAAGAAACTGGGCCGTGTGCCGCACAGCAAACGCTATATTGAAGGAAAGTTCAACAAAGCCCTTGACCAGGCTTTTGACAAGCTGGATCTGGATAAGAAACAGAGCGAAATGCTCAAGTACGAGAACAAAGTACAGGCCCTTGAGAATTCTGATGATTCAAGAAAGCTGAACAACGAGCATTATTTCCTCACCAAAAAGATCGAGGAAACAAAAGCCGAAATTAGGCAGCTGGAGAACAACCTACAGTTCTTTTCAAATGTAGATGATAAGAATCCCGTGGTGCAGGAAGTTCACAAAAACATCCGCAACCACAAGGAACAGCTAAAGATCTGGAAAGAAAAGCTCGAAAAAGTAAAGTCACTTTACGACGAATAGCATTCTCTACCAAAAAAAAGCACCCTCAAAAATGACATTTTTAGAGTGCCCCCAAAAAGTTAGACACTTATTGGGGGCATTTTTTATGGATAAAAGAGTAAAGTATGACTATAAATTTAAAAGGACTATAGTCTTAGAAGTTATCAAGAAGGGATTATCGTGTTATTCAGTAGGTAACAAGCATGGTCTACGTAAGTCATTAGTGCAAAAATGGGTTAGGTTTTATAAGGCTCACGGTGCTAAAGGATTACGACCTATTAGAAATAAATATTCAGAAAAATTTAAGGCGAGAGTAGTTCTGGAGATGAAAGAGAAATCTCTATCTTACCAAGAAACTTGTGTGCTCTTCAAGATTCCAACCGAGGAAACCTTTAAGCGATGGTTGAAGATTTATGAAGAGAAAGGGCCAGAAGGTTTATCAATAGAAAAACGAGGAAAACCTAAATCTATGCCTAGAAAGCCTAAAAAACCTATGACCCGAGAGGAGCAACTTTTGGATGAGTTAGCTGATCTTAAAGCAGAAAATGCTTATCTAAAAAAGCTTCATGCCTTAGTTCAATCAGAAAAAGAGAAAGAAGAAAAACGCAAATCATCCAGGAATTAAGGCAAGAGCATGCGCTAGAAAAACTACTAAAGCATGCCGGGATGGCACGTAGTACCTTTTACTATCACTTAAAGGCCAGTAAACAGGATAAGTATGAGGTTCTTCGTAAAGAAATCAGATCTATATATGATCTACACAAGGGACGCTATGGGTACAGGAGAATCCAGTTAACTCTGAAGAACAAAGGCTATGTAGTGAATCACAAGACTGTGTTTAAGCTCATGCAGGAGCTAGGGATCAGCAGTTTGATAAGGGTCAAGAAATATACTTCCTACAGAGGAAACCAAGGGAAAATAGCGGCTAACTTGTTAAAGCAAAATTTTAAAGCCGATAGACCTAACCTAAAATGGGCAACTGATGTTACAGAGTTCAAAGTCAAAGACAAAAAGCTTTATTTATCACCTATTATAGATCTCTTCAATGGAGAAGTCCTAAGCTTTACCATCTCTGAGAGACCTAATTTTAAACAGGTAATGGATATGATTAATAAGTGTAGCAAACAGGAAAAACAGGGGCTTATTCTTCATTCTGACCAAGGATGGCAGTATCAAATGAAGCAATATCAAAAGACCCTACAGAAAAAGAACATCACCCAAAGCATGTCGAGAAAAGGAAACTGTTTAGACAATGCCGTGGCAGAAAACTTCTTTGGAACTCTAAAATCTGAGCTGTATTACCTAAATCAATATAACACTGTAGATCAACTAAAGCAGGATATAAAAGATTATATAAAATACTACAATTATGACAGAATAAGACTAAACCTAAATGGAATGAGCCCGATACAATATCGAGCTCACGTAGAAAATTTAATCTAATTATAAACCGTCCAACTTTTGGGGGCTAGTCCATTTTTGAGGGTGCTTTTTTTTTGGGACAGCATTGAATATTTATAAGTTTAGTCCTTTAATAATCGGTATGGTTATTAAAGGACTAAACAATCTACAAACTGCCCACTAATCATTATTTTCTCTTCTTCTTAATATAATCTGCAGTTAGCCTGCTGCGGTTTCCTTTTTTGTAGTATTTGGTGAACCTCCAGTAAGAAACAGCACCTAAAATGGCCACTACCACTACAGAATAATACACAAAGCTTGGTGTAATCACTTTATCTCCGCTGGCATAAGAATGTAGGCCGGATAGGTAGAAATTTACCCCAAAATAGGTCATCATGATACTGGCAAATGAAACTACTGCCATAAAATTGAACAACCAGCGGCTTCTCATTCCCGGCACCAGGCGCATGTGAATCACAAACGCGTAGACCATAATACTTACCAAAGCCCAGGTCTCTTTTGGATCCCAGCCCCAGTAACGCCCCCAGCTTTCATTGGCCCACTGCCCTCCAAGGAAGTTCCCGATGGTCAACATCACCAAACCAATGGTAAGCGCCATTTCGGTAATAATCGTTATTTCTTTGATGGTAAGGTCCATCTTCTTTTTATTGTTTTTGGTGGTAAAGATCATGAGGACCAAAGCTACCGCCCCCAGGATCATCCCCAGGGTAAACGGCCCGTAACTACCTACAATAACCGAAACGTGAATCATTAACCAGTAAGAATCGAGTACCGGTTGCAAATTGGCAATAGAGGGATCCATCCAGTTCCAGTGTGCGATCATCAGGATCATGGAGGTCACAAAAGCCGTAGATGCAAGGGTAAGGTCGCTTTTTCTTCCAAAGAGCAATCCAAAGAGCATGGTTGCCCAGCCCACATAGATCATAGACTCGTAAGCGTCGCTCCAGGGAGCATGGCCCGAGACGTACCAACGCGCAATAAGGCCTGCTGTATGCAGCACAAAGAAAATAACTATGGCTGCTTTACTCAGCGTGATCAATAAGCGTATAGCTTTACTGTCTTTAAAGATCTGGAAGATCACAAAGATCAACATAAGCACCCCTGCAATCATGTACATTGAAAAGAGGTTCCTGAAAATGTCATATTTGTTGTATAAAATCTCTGTTTCCAGTTTCTTTTCTGAAGGGATTACTTCTCCTCCAAATTTTTTCTGAAAGCCTTTTATACTGTTCAGCAGTTCGTTGGCCTGAGTGTAATCTCCGGTCTTTTTTGCGGTTTGTAAAGCGCTGAAGTACATTGGAAGGATTTGCCTGGTATATACAGAATCCATTCCTTTAAACCCGGCCTCGGCAGCTTCTGGGAACGAAACCCACTTGTCGTTCTCGTGTCCCGGGATTGGAAAGATCCTAAGGATTTTTCCCTGCAGGGCATTGTAAAGCAAGTTCACCCGCCTGTCGGTTTCTATAAAGTCTTTTTCAAATTGATCGGGCACCGCGGCCATGTAGGCGCGCTCCAGGTAAGGAGAGAGCTTATAGTTTCCTTCCCTGTCAAAAAAGCTGGTTAGCGCGATAAATTTCTGATCTTCGGGCACACCTACAATATGCCTGATGCTGTCATTATCCTTTTTAACATTTATCACCGGTACATTGTACCACATGGTAGGATTTTCGGTAAGGGAGATCATCACCTGGTCCGCTGTCAATCCTTCATAATCATCACTTTTACTCAGTTTCCGAAGCAATTCAGAAGAATATGTGTTTACAGGCTTCATCCTTCCGCCGGCATCCTGCACTACGAGCCTTCCAAACTCTGCCGCATGCTCTTTGGTAACCACATTGGCCTTAATAATCGAGTCTATCCTGGCTTTAGGAATGGTAAGCGGATTTTCATGTTCATGTGCTTCTTCCTGCGCAAAACCTGCTGTTGTAGAGAACAGCACCAGTAAAATACCGGTAATACTGGCTTTTTTCTTCTTCACTTTTTCAAGCATTTGTTTAAGTTCCCCAAACCTCGAACCTTTGGCAAATAAAATCCACATAAGGCCTATGTATAGCAGCGTGTAACCAATATAAGTAATCCAGGTGCCCCAAAAATCGTGGTTTACCGAAAGAACGGTTCCTTTTTCATCGGGATCAAAAGAGGCCTGGAAGAACCTGTAGCCTTCGTAATCGAGTACGTGGTTCATAAAAATTTCGTAATCAAAAGATTGTTCTTCATCAATAACGGTCACCTTACTTTTAAAGGAAGAATAGCTTTTATCTGTTCCCGGATATTTTTCAGCAATAAAATCGTTCAGTTTTATAGAGAATGGCAGCTCGTATTCTTTGGAGCCATACCTCACGTAAAATTCGAGACCGCCCAGGTTGAGTTTTATAGGATCGGTGATCATACCTTTTCCACCCAGTAGTTTCACGGTCTCAGATGCTCCTGCGGTGCTCACCCTCACTACGGCAGCATCCTGCTGACCTTCGGTCTTTTCTTCGGTAGGAATGACGTCATACCTCCCTTTAATCACAGGATCGGGCAGGACAAACTGCATCCCGGCCATGTTGTAGAGAGAACGCAGCAAAAGCGTTTGTACAGAATCGGCTGCAACCTGGCCTTGAAGCTGATCGGCCATTCGCATGTAGGTGCCTTCAAAAGGAGAAGAGATGGTGTATTCGCCATCTTCATGGGTTATGTTAATCGCTCCTTCGGTAGGTTTGTTAAAGGCGAACAGCACATTGTGGATGTTGCTAACCTCCCCTTCCTTAATGTAGTGGTCGTGGCGGTTTCCACCTCCGGCTTCCACGATCTTGAGGTAATTTTCACCTTCGGGATCTTCTACCAGGCCTTCTTCGGCGCCGTGAATGTAATCTATGATCTCCAGTTTTACCGGCTGCCCGTTATAATCGGTGTTAAAAGTAAATTCATTGGAAGCTCCGGGTGCCAGCAGCACTTCATTCTCCACTACCCTTCGGCGCGGCTGCCCGTCAATTTCGCCGTCAATAAAGGTGGTCAAAAATGTCTTTTCTGAAAGGAAAGTATTTTCGGTAGCCCCTTCCCTAATGGGCATCATGCCTTCGTAGCTTATGTACCGGGTCACAAAAGCCCCCACCAGGATAAAAATAAAAGAAAGGTGAAGTAACAGGGAAGACCATTTCTCCTTTTTATGAAGGCGGTAACGGAAAATATTCCCCACAAAGTTTACCACAAACAGCGCCATTATCACTTCAAACCACAGGGCATTGTAAATCCAGACTTTGGCGGTTTCTGTACTGTACCAGTTTTCTATAAAAGTTCCCAGGCCCAGTGCCACGGCAAATACGATAAAAAGGAAGGCCATAAGGCGGGTGGAGAAGATGATAGAAGCTATTTTTTTCTGCATCGAAGACTTGCTTTAATAAATGCCGCAAAAGTAAGGAATTTATAGGGATTAAAAATTGCTAAAATGCCATATTTATACGGCTGCAGCAGCAGCCCCGGGAGTAAAAGAAATTTGGTATTTTAGCCGTATGATTGAGATGGTACTTTTGGGATCGGGCAATGTTGCCACACACCTCTTCAAGGCTTTTTCTGCTTCGGAAGGAATACGTGTAAAACAGGTTTATAATCACTCTGAAAAAAGCCTGGAGTTCTTCAGAAATAAATGCGCCGTAACCACTGAAATATCCCAGCTGGCAGCGGCCGACATTTACCTCATGGCACTAAAGGATGACGTAATTCCTGAAATGTCAGAAAAACTGAAGGATCTAGAAGCACTCGTAGCCCACACCTCGGGTTCGGTTGCTCTTGATGCCCTTAAAGCCTGCCCCCGCAGAGCTGTTTTTTATCCGCTTCAGACTTTCTCAAAAAACAACGCGGTGAATTATTCCGAGATCCCGTTTTGCCTGGAAGCTGCCAATCCAAAAGACCTGGAAACACTAAAAAAACTTGCGCAAAAAGTTTCGGGAAAGAGTTACGAGATCTCTTCGGAACAAAGAAAAAAACTGCATCTTTCGGCCGTGTTCATCTGTAATTTTGTAAACCACCTTTATGCGGTGGGCGAACAAATTTGTGAACAAAACCACATGCCTTTTGACATTTTAAAGCCCCTAATTGCCGAAACAGCCGGGAAAGTACAACATGCTTCTCCCGCCAAAGTGCAAACCGGCCCCGCCATCAGGAATGATCAATCTACCATACAAGCCCATCTGGAACTGCTGGAAGAGGGCGAAAACAAAAAAATATACGAACTATTAACTTCAGCAATTAAAACCTTCCATGGAAAAAAGCTATAAAGAATTCCTTGCCCAAATCACCACTTTTATTTTTGACGTAGACGGCGTGCTCACCGATGGTTCCATCCAGATTAGCACCAACGGCGAACTGCTGCGCACCATGAACATCAAAGATGGCTACGCGATGAAATATGCTCGCGAAAAAGACTACACCATCTGTATCATTTCCGGAGGAAAGAACGAGGGCGTCCGCTCCCGACTCAAAGGCCTTGGAATTACCGACATTTACCTGGGTTGCCCCGATAAGGTGGAGCAAATGGAAGAATTCTTTGATATTTATGATATAAAACCCCAGGAAGTACTCTATATGGGAGACGACCTGCCTGATTTATATGCCATGAAAAAAGTTGGCCTGCCCTGTTGCCCGCAAGATGCCGCACCCGAAATCAAAGAGGCTTCCCGCTATATCTCTCATAAAAAGGGCGGAAAAGGCTGCGTGCGCGACGTGATTGAGCAGGTTCTAAAAGTACAGGGAAAATGGAACGACCACCAATGAACTGGTTGCTCCTCATCATTGCCGGATTATTTGAAGTAGGTTTCGCCACCTGCCTTGGCAAAGCCAGGGAAGCCACCGGCAGCGCAGCTTTCTGGTGGATGGCGGGCTTCTTTCTATGCCTTAGCCTGAGCATGTCTTTGCTGTACAAGGCCACCCAAACCCTGCCCATTGGAACCGCCTATGCGGTATGGACGGGAATAGGCGCGTTTGGCACCGTCTTGATTGGCATCTTTGTATTCAAGGAACCTGTACATTTTTGGCGCCTGTTCTTCCTTTTCACCCTTATCGCCTCCATCATCGGGCTCAAATTTGTATCTGTTTAAAGCCATGCCATTTTTGCCATTTTTGAAGCTTGTAAGGCCATTTAACCTTTTAATGATCATCTTTACGCAGGTACTGGTGAAGTATTTTTTGTTTGAAGCCTTCGGAATTGATACGGTATTAAGCCACTGGAGCTTTGCTTTGCTCGTACTTTCCATGATATGCCTTGCAGCTGCCGGAAATATCATCAACGACCTTCACGACACAGCCACCGATATGATCAACAAGCCCCAAAAAGTGCTTATTGGCACCAAAATCCTTGAAAAAGCAGCCTGGAACTGGTTTATCATCCTGAATATTATTGGGGTGGGCATAGGTTTCTATCTGAGCAACCTGGTGGGAAAGCCTTCCTTTGTGGCACTTTTTATCATTCCTTCAGCCTTTCTTTACTTCTATGCCACCCAGATTAAAGATACCGTGCTGGTAGGGAATCTGGTGGTAAGCATCATGGTGGCTATGATCATTGTAATGGTGGGGATTTTTGACCTGGTGCCGGCAATTACTCCTGCAAACCTCACTACTCAAAAGGTGATGTTCTCAATCCTTGTCGATTACGCGATCTTTGCTTTTCTGGTGAACTTTCTTCGGGAAGTTGTAAAAGATCAGGAAGACATTACCGGCGATTATAATGCCGGTTACAACACACTGCCCGTATTACTGGGCAGGAGCAGGACCAACTTTGTCATTTTTATCTTAGCCCTGCTGCCTCTGGCCGGGTTGCTTTATTATTTATATGCTTACCTTTATGAAAGCCGGGCTGCCATGCTCTATGTTTTGCTTACGGTTGCCGCTCCCCTTCTCTACTTTATGGTGAAGATCGTGGCTGCCAAAAACAAGAAAGAGTTCCACCACCTAAGCCTGGTGCTTAAAATAGTGTTGGCTGCGGGGATTTTCTCCATCGGCCTTTATCGATATATTCTGATATAGTTATGTTACAGGAAAAATTAAAAGCCCATCATATTATCCTGGCTTCGGCTTCTCCGCGAAGGCAACAGTTCTTCAGGGAACTTGACCTTGATTTTGAAATAAGGCTGAAGCCGGTGGAAGAAGAATATCCTTCAGCATTAAAAGATGTAGAGATCACCAACTTCCTGGCCCAACTTAAAGCTGCAGCCTTTGAAGGAGAGTTGAATACCAACGACATTCTAATTACCAGTGACACCATAGTATGGCATGAAGGTAAGGCCCTGGAAAAACCTGTAGACCCGGCGCAGGCATTGGAGATGATTAAAGCACTGGGCGGAAAGACACATGAAGTAATTACTTCGGTATGTTTTAAAACCCCCGAAAAAACCCGTACTGTACATGCCATTACCAGAGTTACATTCAGTGAGCTCAAAGAAGAAGAAATTAAATATTACATAGAAAAATTCAGGCCCTTCGACAAAGCAGGGGCTTACGGAATCCAGGAGTGGATTGGGCTCATTGGCGTGGAACATATAGAAGGAAGTTACTTTAATGTAGTGGGCCTTCCCACACATCTGGTGTACCGCACGCTGCTCGAGATTGCCGAATAATTTTGAGCTACAGCCTGTAATCCTAATCCTAAAAGGTATCTTTGCATAAATTCATTTTTCAGGAATGCTAAATTTCTTCGTTCTCAACCGGAATCAGATAATTACAACCGCAGCCATCCTCCTGGTGCTCTGGATCCTGCAGTTTATCATGAAAAAGGCAGCCCACCGCGTGGGGCACCGCAGTGAAATTCACATTACCCGCACCAGGCTCATGTTCAAGTACATCAACATACTTGTCACTATTATCGCCATTTTCCTGCTCTCTCTTACCTGGGGCTATAATGCACAGGAAATCGCGCTTATTTTCTCATCGCTCTTCGCCATAATAGGGGTGGCCATGTTTGCCATCTGGTCAATATTGAGCAATATCACGGCGGGGATCATCCTCTTCTTCTCTTTCCCATACAAGATTGGTAGCCGCATTAAGATTCACGATAAAGACATGCCGGTAGAGGCCGTAATTGAAGACATCAAAGCTTTTCATCTGCATTTGCGCACGCTCGAAGGGGAATTGATCACCTACCCCAACAACCTCATCCTGCAAAAAGCAGTCTCCTTAATTGAAAAAGAATACCATGCCGATGAAGGGAAAGATGCTCTCTAACATGGTTTAGTGAGGAATCTTATTATATTTGAAGGCTTATCAAAAAGAATGTCCTATGCGGAAGCTTTTTTGCCTTGTCCTTCTTCTTACCACTGTGCTCGCCAGGGCCCAGGAGCCTGAAAAGTTAAACTCTTCGGAAATTTATTCTGAAATTGAAAAACTCAATTTCCTGGGATCGGTGTTGTATGTTGCGGCCCACCCCGATGATGAGAACACCCGTCTCATCTCCTACTTAAGCAATGAACTCAATGCGCGAACGGCTTACCTCTCACTTACCCGCGGTGACGGCGGCCAAAACCTTATTGGTCCGCAGCTAAGGGAATTACTTGGCGTGATACGCACCCAAGAACTGCTTGCAGCCCGAAAAATTGACGGCGGAGAGCAATTCTTCACCCGCGCGAATGATTTTGGGTACAGCAAAACCCCTGAAGAAACCCTGAATATCTGGAATGAGGAAGAAGTGCTCAAAGATGTTGTGCGCACCATAAGAACGTTTAAACCCGATGTGATCATCAACCGTTTTGACGCCAATTCGGCGGGAGAAACCCACGGCCATCACACCTCTTCCGCAATATTAAGCAGCCGCGCCTTTGATCTTTCCGGGAAGGCTACAGCTTATCCACAACTGGCACAGGAGCTGGGAACATGGCAGCCAAAAAAGCTATTTTTCAATACCTCTCCCTGGTTCTACGAATCTCAGGAAGCATTTGATGCGGCAGATAAATCACATTTTATAAGTTTCGACACCGGAGTATATTTCCCGCTAAAGGGCCTCTCCAATACCGAAATCGCTTCCCTTAGCCGCAGCCAGCACCAGTCGCAGGGATTTGGCAGCACCGGTACCCGTGGCACGGCTTCAGAATATATTGAACTCCTCAAGGGAGAACATCCTAAGAATAATCCAGATATTTTTCACGGCATCAACACCAGCTGGAGCCGCGTAAAAGGAGGAAAAGAGATAGGAAAGATACTGAACCTGGTACAGCAGAACTTCGATTTTAAAAATCCGGCGGCCAGTGTGCCCCAACTGGTCAAAGCTTATCAACTCATTCAAAACCTTGAAGACCAGCATTGGAAAAAGCTAAAATCGGAGCAGATAAAAGACGTTATTGCAGCTGCCATGGGCCTTTACCTGGAAGCGGTGGCCGCCTCGTCGCTTGCCACCCCGGGCGAAAAGGTGAACCTGGAGCTGGAAGCCATAAACCGAAGTGAAATCAATGCCGAGCTGCTTTCGGTAAAACTTTTTCCTGAAGAAGAGGAAATTCCCGTTAATCTTTCCCTGGCCAATAATCGTGCCTCGGTTCAGGAGATTGATTTTGTTATTCCTGAAAATATCAACTTCACCAGCCCTTACTGGCTCAATGAAGAAGGCAGTTTGGGAATGTACAGGGTACCCCAAAACGAACTCATTGGCCTTCCTGAAACCCCCAGGCAGCTGAAGGTTCAGTTTACTGTTGATGTGGCAGGGGTAAAAATCCCGTTTGAGAGGAACATTACCTATAAATTCAATGATCCCGTTACCGGGGAATCTTACAGGCCTTTTGAAGTGGTGCCAAAAGTTTCGGTCACCACAGGCACCAATGTGATGGTCTTTGCCAATGGGGCGCCGGGTAGTATTACGGTGACCGTAAAAGCCATGGCTAATGGCATTTCAGGAGAGTTAAGTCCGGGGGAAAAGCCCGGCTGGAAAATCTCTCCCGAAAAGCACATTTTTGACAGCCTGCAAAAGGGAGAAGAAGTAAGTTTCAGCTTTGAGGTGCACCCTCCAGAGATCCAGGATAAAGTCGCTTTCAAGCCTGTGGCCACGGTAAACGGGAAAACTTACACAAAATCAATAGTTCAGCTTGATTATCCGCATATCCCGTTACAAACCCTTGTCCTCCCAAATAAAACCAGCCTGGTAAAACTGGAGATCCAAAAAAGGGGAAATTTGGTGGGATATATTCAGGGGGCGGGAGACGTGGTACCTCAGGCCCTGGAGCAAATGGGCTACAAAGTAGAGCTCGTTGACCCAAAGGATATTTCAGAAAACAGCCTTACAAAATTTGACGCTGTGGTAGTGGGCATCCGCGCTTATAACACGGTGGATGAGCTGCGTTATAAACAACCGCTGCTTTTTGAATACGTGAGGCAGGGCGGAAATCTCATCCTGCAGTACAACACGAGCCGCGGACTCGTCACCGAACACCTGGCACCTTTTGAACTGCAGCTTTCGCGCGACAGGGTTACCAATGAAGCCGCCGAAGTGACATTTTTGGCACCTAACCACCCTGTCCTCAATTTTCCGAATAAAATAACTTCAAAAGATTTTGAGGGCTGGGTGCAGGAACGCGGACTCTATTTTCCCGATCAATGGGGAAAAGAATTTACGCCAATCCTTGCGATGAACGACAAAGATGAAGCGCCCACCAAAGGCAGTCTTTTAGTCTCACCATACGGGAAAGGCAATTTTATCTATACCGGCCTTAGCTTTTTCAGGGAATTCCCGGCAGGAGTCCCCGGGGCATTCCGGCTTTTTGCCAATATGGTCTCGCTGCCCGGGCATGAAACGGCAACTTCAGCATTAAAACAAAACAACCTGAACTAATGGCTGCCCCCGAAAAATATAAGTGGAAAAAGGCTTACACACTGGTGCTGCTCGCCAATGCGGCTTACATTTTTCTCTTCTACCTTTTAATGACAATCTTCACCTGATATGCAAAGTATAGACTGGATCATTTTAGCCGGCACTCTTGCATTCATCGTGATCTATGGAGTCTATAAAACCCGCGGCAGTAAAAATGTGCAGGACTACATTCGCGGAGGTAACGAAGCCAGGTGGTGGACGGTTGGCCTTTCGGTCATGGCTACCCAGGCCAGTGCCATTACCTTCCTTTCCACGCCCGGCCAGGCTTTTCACGACGGGATGGGCTTTGTGCAGTTCTATTTTGGCCTGCCCATCGCCATGATCATCATCTGTATGGTCTTCATCCCCATTTATTACCGGCTCGAAGTCTATACCGCCTACGAATACCTGGAATCGAGATTTGATCTTAAAACCCGCACCCTTACGGCCCTGCTCTTCCTTATACAGCGGGGGCTGGCAGCCGGGATCACCATTTTTGCCCCCGCCATCATACTTTCGGCGGTGCTGGGCTGGAACCTCACAACCCTCAATATTATCATTGGGATACTCGTTACAATCTACACGGTTTCGGGCGGCACAAAAGCTGTAAATGTTACCCAGAAACAGCAAATGGCGGTGATCTTCTTCGGAATGGTCGCAGCTTTGATCCTGATCATTCAATACCTGCCGGAAGAAATTAGTTTCACCGAAGCCCTTGAAATTGCCGGTGCCAGCGGAAAGCTTGACGTCATAGATTTTTCATTTGATTTTGACAACAGGTACACCTTTTGGAGCGGCATCATAGGCGGGACTTTTCTTGCACTCTCCTATTTTGGAACCGATCAAAGTCAGGTGCAGCGCTACCTTTCAGGGAGGTCTGTACAACAGAGTCAGTTGGGGCTCATCTTCAACGGCCTGTTAAAAGTCCCCATGCAGTTCTTTATTTTACTGGTTGGGGTGATGGTATTTGTTTTTTACCAGTTCCATTATTCGCCGCTAAATTTTAATCCGGCGGCTACAAATGCGGTGAATACTTCGGAATTTTCTTCGGAATACCATAAGCTTCAGGAGGAACTGAAACAAATTCAGGATCAGAAACAACAGAAATCTTTGAAGTATGCCAATGCCGGAAAATTTTCAGAAGTAAACAGGGAAAGCTTTAAAAATGACCTGGTACAACTTAATGCAGCCGAATTGCAGGTGCGGCAGGAAGCGACTGAACTGATCAAAGAAGCAGATGGGCTTGTGGAAACCAACGACAAAGATTACGTTTTCATCCACTTCATCCTCAATAACCTGCCGCGCGGTTTGATTGGCCTGCTGCTGGCAGTGATCCTTTCCGCAGCAATGTCTTCAACAGCTTCCGAACTGAATGCCCTGGCCTCTACCACCATGATCGACCTTTATAAGCGAAATGTGGGAGAAAAGACCCAGCGGCACTACGTGCGTATGTCAAAATTTTTTACACTATGCTGGGGCCTTATTGCCATCTCTGTGGCCAGTATTGCCAACCTTTTTGACAACCTCATCCAGCTGGTAAACATCATTGGATCTATCTTCTACGGAAATGTACTCGGAATATTTTTGCTGGCTTTCTTTGTAAAATACGTGAAAGGCACCGCTGTTTTTATCGCTGCCGTCATTACCCAGCTCATTATCATAAAACTTTATTTTCAGGATGTTATGCCCTATTTATGGCTCAACCTGGCCGGATGTTTTCTAGTAATCTCTTTGGCGGTGCTCCTGCAGGTTTTCCTTCCGGAGAAGCCAGAAAAAGCAACAAAACTATGACACGAAATATAAATTGGGGCATCATTGGCCCCGGTAGGATTGCAAAGAAATTCACCACCAGCCTCAGGGAAGTTGAAGATGCAAAACTTTATGCAGTAGCGAGCCGGGACCTGCAACGAGCAGAAGAATTTGCCCGGGAGAACGGTGCTACAAAAGCTTACGGTTCTTATGTAGAAATGCTGCGCGATGAAGAAATTGATGTGGTTTATGTAGCCACCCCGCACGCCTTTCACTACGAGCATACGCTGCTTTGCCTGCAGCACAAGAAGGCTGTATTATGCGAAAAACCTTTCGCCATGAACAGGCAACAGGTGGAAGATATGATTGCGGCCGCCAGAGAAAATAAAGTCTTTTTAATGGAAGCCATGTGGACGCCCTTTCTCCCGCACATAAAATATCTTTGCGAAATGCTGGATTCGGGAAGGTACGGCAAAGTGAAACATCTTAGTGCCGATTTTGGGTTTTATTCGCCTTTTGATAAAAACGGCCGACTCTTCAAAAAAAGCCTGGGCGGCGGCAGCTTACTCGACATTGGGATTTATCCGGTTTTTCTTGCCCTGCACACGCTTGGGTTACCAGAGAAAATAGAAGCCAAAGCACTATTGGGCAAAACTGAAGTAGATGAAGTCTGCGATGTTGTTTTTTCCTACGCCAGCGGGGCTAAAGCTGAACTCCACAGCAATATCACTGAAGACACTCCAACCACGGCCGAATTTGAACTTGAGAAAGCCAAAATAAAAATTGAAGCCAAATGGCATAATCCTTCAACAGTGGTGATCACAACGGCCGAAGGAACAACTTCAAAGACTTTTGATGTTGCTTCTTTTGGCTATGAATACGAGGCACGGCACGTGCAGGAAATGCTGAGAAAAGGCAAAACTGAGAGCGATGTGATGAGTTTTGACAAAAGCCGGGAACTCATTTCCTTACTTGACGCTATCAGGAAAGAAATTAAGCTGGAATACTAAAAAAAGAGGCTGAAAAAAGGCATTTTTGCCACCTGATTTTCTCAGCTTTTGTGGCAATTTAATTTCCTTTTCCAGCCTCTCATTTACAAATTTAAAACCTTTACATTGCTCCCCATTCTTTAAGGGAATCCTGGTTGAGCTTTACGTAATCTTTATTTCCGGCTTTTTCGGCGGCGGCCAAAGATTTTTTAGCGGTTGCAATGGCCTCTTTCTTTTTCCCCAGATCGGCTTCAATAAGGGCTTTTCTTCTCACTACCCAATAGGCATCTTCACCACCAATTTCTACCGCTTTTTTAATCCAATCATAAGCTTTATTAAGATCTTTCTTTTCATCGTGAAAATAGGTGGCAGCCGCAAAATAATCTCCGGCAGAAGGGCCGTTCATTACCCGTTCAATACTTGCCATGGCGCGTTCATCTGTAGGCACCTCAAATGGCAGGCTTGCAACAGTATTTTCCCAGATAAAGTTCAGTACTGCCGAATCATTCTGAAGTTCATCAATAAGGATGCTAAAGGTCTCCATCGTCATTGGCATTTCCTGGACCTTAGCGGTGGCCCGAAGAGCAACTTTGTCGTCCTGCCATTGCTGCGGCAAGCCCCAGTTATTAGTATCTTCGTAAAATAATACTTCCCACTCATTTTCCTTCGGAATGGTGTAAATGGCGTAAGTTCCTTCTTTAAGCTCTTTTCCGTCGATCACTACTCCGGTGTCAAAAGAAATTGTGGTGTTGTTGTTGGCACCTGTGCGCCATCTTTCCCCATAGGGTACAAGACCGCCAAAGATGGTCCTGCCGCGCATTCCCGGGCGGGAATATTCAACCGTCACATTGGTGAGGCCTACCTGCTGCCCAATCTTAGCCGAAGGGCTTGGCGGTGGCACCTGGATCTGGGCAGTAGCAAAGCTGCTGATGAGCCCAACGAATAGGATAAGAGTAATTCTTTTCATAAATATCTAAGGTGAGTTTATTCAAAGATAGCTGATAAATGGTATAAGATTGTCTTCCGGTTAATATCTTTCCTTCTCTAAAAATTTTCTGGCATTTATTTTAAACTCGTCTAATGAAGTAAATTGTTTATCACATGAATTGGTCAATCTGAGTTTATCTTTTCTTGGCAATGCTTCAAAGTTTTCGGTTACTACCCAACCATGGTATTTTATATCATTTAATAAATAAGCTTGATAACTCAAAGTAGCTAACCTTGCTTTAGCTACATCCTTTACACCGAATAAATAAACTGGTTTACCATTAGGGTGGAACGAATAATCTGCTTCTAGATCTTCCCTGTCTGGGATTGGTAAAACATCCTTTTTGGGGTGAAAATCATTTAAACTATCAAAAACAAAATCATCTAACATCTCAAAAAATAGATTTTCAATAACTTCTCTTTTGAAATAGCTCATACTCCCAATTTTCGCAAAAGCCTGAGTAATATGCATAATGTCTGAAAACAGAGATTCTGTTTTAGTTTCCAAGCAGATATTACCATCATGTTCAGACAGATTATTTTCGGAAAGAATTTTTAAAAGAATTGATTCTTTATTTTCAGTATCAATATCATAAGAATAGGCTAATCTCTGTAAGGTTAAGCCATAATCGCACAACTCAAAATTATCATTATCATTTTGCCTAATGAACAGATCAACCATATCACCATCTTCATGATAAATAGGTAAATATAATTGATAAATACCTGGTCTTTTCTTTTTAACAGAAAATTTACCGTTGAAATCTTTTTTTAAATTTTTAATTATAGCTTCCATCAACTTATATCATCTTCGACAAAAATAAAATCTATTTGGTTACTTGGAGGAGGAAAATATTTCAAAGCATCTTCTCTTATAATTTTAATTCTCCTCACAAAATATTGTACAGCCTCTTCAATAGTCTGATATGGCACATCTGTTTCGATCTTACCTTCAGGTCTCAAACCCGAATTTATTCTTTCCGCAGTAGCTAAATGAACATGTGGACCATCATGATGAGGTGCATTTTCATTTAATCCATGCGGTCCATTGACCCTTAAAAGAACAACTTTTCCTTTTTCATCCTTAGGATTATAAACTAATCCGATTGAAAAATTCTCTTGAAAAGTTTGATTCCTAGAGATAAACCCTATAAAAGAATACTGACCATCAAGTGACTCTAAAAGAAATTTTTTCTTTTCACTCCCCCGCATAGGTGGTGATTTTTTAGGAGAATCAGTAATTCTTTTATCACAAGAAATTAGTTCTAAAATAAGTTCATCTGAAAAGATCATACGTCACAAGTTAACGAAAAAAGACAGTGCTAAATATACTTTAAACTAACTTAAAACCAACAACTAACATTAACACGGTTGACCTATGAAAAATGGCATTTTTAAGCCTCTTTACTCTCGCCAAGGATCTTTCTGGCTTCTTCAAGATCTTCGGGAGTATCTATGCCCACTCCTTTTACTTCAGTCTCAACCATTTTGATGTTCTTGCTGTACTCCAGGTACCTGATGCATTCAATTTTCTCGGTAGCCTCAAGCTTCAGCATTGGAAGGCGGTAAAAATCCATTAAAGCCTGTTTCCGGAAGGCATAGATCCCAATGTGTTTGAACCAGGTAACGCCGGTATTTTCATCTCTGGGGTACGGGATGGGCGAACGGGAAAAATACAGTGCAAAATCGTTCTTATTGGTGATCACCTTGACATTATTGGGGTTTAAAATGTCTTTTTTGTCGGCCAGAGGGGCTTTTAGAGAGGCCAGGTCTATGAGATCGGCATCTTTTCCACGGAAAACATCGAGCAGCAGCCTAAGGCTTTTGGTGTCTATCATGGGTTCATCCCCCTGCACGTTCACCACCACATCTACCGGCATATCTTCTACGGCTTCGGCGATACGGTCACTGCCACATTCGTGCTCCTTTTTGCTCATAATGGCGTTGCCGCCGTTGGAACTAATTTCTTCAAAGATCACGTCGCTATCGGTCACCACGTAAACCTCCTCAAAAAGGCCGGTTTTCTTTGCGGCTTCATAAGTGCGTAAAATGACGGTTTTTCCGTGCAGGTCCTGCATCAGTTTTCCCGGAAACCGGCTGGCAGCATACCGGGCCGGGATCATGGCTATTATACGAAGAGGTTGTTGCGTAGACATAATTTGTGTTTTCTGTTATACTTCCGAAGAAATTTGGGGTTAAAATTTAATTAGCCGCGGCAAAAAAATCATCTTTAAACCCTATAAGGTAGACCTTCTCCTGTGCCCTGGTAACCGCAGTGTACAACCAGCGCAGGTAATCTTTATCTACGCCGTTTGGCAGGTAGGGCTGCTCTACAAAAACGGTATTCCACTGCCCCCCCTGGGATTTATGACAGGTCATGGCATAAGAAAATTTGATTTGCAGAGCATTGAAGTACCTGTTGTTCTTCACTTTTAGAAACTTCTTGTACTTGGTGCGTTCTTCCTCATAATCTTTCATCACCTCCTGGTAGAGTTGATTTGACTCATCATAAGTGAGCGACGGATGGTTACTTTCAAGGGTATCCAGCAGCACCACGGTTTCTATGGGCTGCATGTTGGGATAATCTACCATTTGCGCCTTGATCTCTGCAAACCTGAAGCCATATAATTCTTTTATCGCAAAGATCTCCAGCACTTTTATAATATCACCATTGGCTATAAAACCGGCTTCGCTGCTGGGCTTTACCCAAAAATAGTTGTTCTTGACCACCATTAAATAATCTCCCGCCGAGATCTCTTCTTCCTGAAACAAAATACGGTTTCTTATTTGCTGGTTGTACAAATTTGCCCGCTTGTTGGATCGCACAATAATGGTGGTATCTTCATGCCCCAGGTTGCGGTAGGAATCTTCAATGGCCTCCATGATCTCGTACCCATCCATAAGCCTCACCACGTCTTTCTTGTGGCTAAGTTCAAACCTGAAGCTCTCATAGAATTCCTCCCGCAGTGCCTCCCTGATAAGGGTTGCGTTGTGTAAAATGTCACTTTCTTCACTCTGCCTCACCACCTCATCGAGCTCTATGTGCGTCACGTCTTTTAAATAGGTATTCTGAAGTTTTTGCTCCTCAAGAGCCGGGCTCACCTCCAGCTTTACCGGTGGTAACTGGGCGGTATCGCCAATAAAGATCAACTTACAGTTGTGGCCCGAGTACACATACTGAAGCAGGTCGTCTAAAAGAGACCCATTCTCAAACATCTGGGCATCGTTATTGACATCGGGGATCATTGAAGCTTCATCTACAATGAAGATACTGTTGCGGTGTTTGTTGGGCTGCAGCACGAAACTTACCCCGGCGCCCGATTTTTTCTTCGGAAAATAGATCTTCTTGTGAATGGTAAAAGCCTCGCGGCCCGAATAATTGGCAATTACTTTGGCTGCCCGGCCGGTTGGCGCCAAAAGAATACCGCTTTTTTTGACCTGCCACAGGTTTTTTACTAAAGAACTTATAATGGTGGTCTTCCCTGTACCGGCAAAACCTTTAAGAAGAAATAAAGATTCTTTACCGCCATCTATCACAAAAGTTGCCAGCTGCTGCAAGGCAAGGTCCTGTTTTACTTTAGCTTCAAATTTGAGGTCTTTTAATAGGAGTTTGTAGAATGTGGCAGCGTTTATTTTTTCCATGGTCATTTTCCGTCGAAGCCCAAAGATAACAAGGTTTTTTTCGGAAGAATCTTTTGTGAATAAAAAAAAATTGTAGATTTGCGTGGATACTAAAATAAATCTTAAACTGCACCCGCATGAAACTTGTCATTCAGTTAGTTCTTTGGATTGTGATCATATTCCTGGGATACCTGGTTTTTAATTCTATTTATGAGCCTATACAATTTAATAAGGTTAAGGAGGCAAGATATGCCAAAGTAATAGAAAACCTTAAAGATATTAGAGACGCCGAACTTGCCCACCGTACGGTAACCGGAAAATTTGAAGGAGACTGGGATAATTTGGTTAAATTTATTGACACTGCACAGTTTACCCTAACCCAAAGAAGGGACACTACTGTGATGGATGAAGAATACAGAAAAACATACGGGGTTGACCGCAGGGTTGAGATTGTTGTAATTGATACCCTTGGATACAAATCTGTTAAAGATTCTCTTTTCAAAGGTTCTAACCGTTACAAAACAATGATGAATGTTCCTGTCAAAGGAGTAGATGCTAAGTTTCAGCTTGATGCAGGTACTCTTGATAAGAGTGGTAATAAGATCCCGGTTTTTGAGGCAAAAGTTGCTAAAGAAGTAATACTGCACGATCAAAACAAAGATCTTATTAACCAGGAAGAAGAAGTTGTCTCTGTAGACAATGTAAATGGTCCGTTCATTAGTGTTGGTTCTATGGAAGAAATTAAAACCAGCGGTAACTGGCCTTTAAAATATGGTGACGCAGAGTAGGCAATTAAACTACGAAAATATAAAGTTGTCCATTCAGGTTAGCCTGAGTGGACTTTCTTTTTGTGCCCTGTCTAAAGAAGAAAAAAGGATCGTCTTTTTTAAAGACATCCTCTTTTCCCGGAAACTCAATCCGGCGCAGGTGCTGCAGCAAATAGAAAAACAATACGAGCAGGAGCCATTTTTGAAGGGTGGGAAACCCGAGGTGATTGTTTTGTTCTCAAACGAATTATACAGCCTGGTGCCACAGGAATTCTTTGAGGAAGAAAATGCTTCGGAATACCTCAAGTACAACACCAAGATCCTGGAGACCGATTATGTGGCGCAAGACGATATCCCTTCCGCAGCAATCGTTAACGTATACATTCCGTACACCAATATCAACAACTTCTTTTTTGAAAAATACGGGGAGTTTGAGTACAGGCACAGCATAAGTGTACTGGCAGAAGAATTCCAGATCCAGAACCGTTTCCAAACAGAAGGTACGCGGGTTTACCTCAACTGCTTTCCCGGCGGTTACGACCTCCTGGTGTACCAGCAGGGAAAGTTGATACTGGCAAACAGCTTTAACTGCAACAGCAGGGAAGATTTTATTTACTATTTGCTCTTTTGTGCAGAACAGCTCGACCTTGATCCTTCGAGCTTTGAATTGATACTCCTGGGCAGGATCAAAGAGCATTCAGATTATTACGATATTGCATATACTTATGTGAAGGAAATAAAATTCCTTCAAAGCTCTTTTGGCTACATTTTCAACGGCAGGGAAGAACCTCCAAAAGGTTATATGCATTACACCCTTTTTAAAGCAGTAGGATGAGAATAGTTTCAGGAATACACAAAGGAAAAAAGATCATAGCCCCAAAAAAACTTCCGGTAAGACCCACTACAGATTTTGCCAAGGAAGCGCTTTTCAATATCCTGAACAACCAGTACCATTTTTCAGCTTTAAAGGTTATCGATCTTTTTAGCGGAACGGGCAATATCACATACGAATTTGGATCGCGGGGCGCAGTAGAGATCATTGCGGTTGACGCCCATTTTGAATGCGTGAAGTTCATCAACAAAAAGTCTGATGAACTTGAGCTTCCGGTTAGAACTGTAAAGAGCGATGTCTTTAAGTTTTTAAAGGCCACCGGCGAAACCGCCAACATTATTTTTGCCGATCCGCCCTACGATTTTGATGTTGATGCCCTGCAACAAATTGTAAACACCACCTTTTCCAGAAACCTTCTCGAAGAAGGCGGTTCCCTAATTATTGAGCACAGCAAGAGAATAGACCTCTCCCAAACAGAACATTTCCAGGAAGTAAGGAAGTACGGCAATTCGGTTTTTAGTTTTTTTTCTTAATTTAGAAAATGGCTTTACCCCTTAAGATTTTGGAACTGGAATTTACGGTGCTCGAATTCTACTCAGAATACGTTTTGTCTAAACCTCTGGAAGGAAAAGTACTGGAGAAAAAGGAAGTAAATTTGCTTCTAAAAACCTGCCAGGATTTTTACCAAACCAGGCCCTTCATTTATTTGTCACACAGAATCAATGATTACAATGTAGATCCTACCATCTACATCAACCTTAAAGCAGCCAATTTTTTGGGGATAGGCGTCATTTGCAATAAACCCTCCTATCTCAATACTGCGCATTTTGAAAAGAAATTTTCTAAAATTCCGTATGAGATATTTACTGAATTAAAGCCCGCCAAAAGATGGGCGGTAAAAATGGTGGAAGAAGAAAGAAAAAAAGCAGACCTGTAAGCCGGATTCTGTCCCTCAATCCCGATAGCTATCGGGATGAAGCCCTTATCATTTATCTGAGGCTTTTGTTACCAAAAGTCTTTAGCTGCCTACCCTCCGGCAACAGACGGGCAATCCTTAACAGCCGGTATACATGGCATTGCACCGCATAGAGTTTACCTGATTTCACTACAGCATTACCTGTACATCCTTTCTGTTGCACTTGTCCTGATCCCAATCCCGATAGCTATCGGGACGAAACCGATGGGTGTTACCCACTATGCTGCCCTACGGTGTCCGGACTTTCCTCTTTCCGCTTCCGATAGCTATCGAAAGCGGAAAGCGATAAGGCGGTCTGCTTGGCTGCAAATATACACTTATAATGCCATTTTTGAGAGGCATGGCACAGCGGGATCCTTACAGTAAATCAACAGGGATTTGTGGATAAAAACCCGGCGATAATTCCCGGCTTCGGTTTTGTATTTTTATATTTGTGCTTCTAAAACATTTCAATGGAACACTTTGTAGTCTCGGCCAGAAAATACCGCCCTCAAACCTTTAAAGATGTTGTGGGCCAGCAGGCTATTACCAACACGCTACTCAATGCCATTGAACACAACCACCTGGCACAGGCCCTCCTTTTTACAGGCCCCAGGGGGGTTGGAAAGACCACCTGCGCCCGTATCCTTGCAAAAAAGATCAACCAGGACGGGAACCAGGACCCCAATGAAGATTTTGCTTTTAACATCTTTGAGCTCGATGCCGCTTCGAACAACTCGGTAGACGATATCCGGAATTTAATAGACCAGGTGCGCATCCCGCCGCAGGTTGGAAAATACAAGGTTTACATCATCGATGAGGTGCACATGCTGTCTCAGGCCGCTTTTAACGCCTTCCTGAAGACACTTGAAGAGCCGCCCAAACATGCCATTTTTATCCTGGCAACTACCGAAAAGCACAAGATCATTCCCACTATCCTTTCCCGCTGTCAAATTTTTGACTTTAAAAGGATCACGGTAAAAGATGCCAAAGAATACCTGGGTTACATTGCACAGCAGGAAGGCGTGGATGCAGAAGATGACGCGCTGCACATCATCGCCCAAAAGGCCGACGGTGCCATGCGGGACGCTCTTTCTATCTATGACAGGGTGGTGAGCTTTAGCGGAAAGAACCTCACCCGGCAGGCCGTTACCGAAAACCTGAACGTTCTCGATTACGACACCTACATTTCGGCTACAGACCTGATCCTCAAAAATGATATTCCGCAGCTCCTTTTATTGTTCAATGAGATTTTGAGCCACGGCTTTGACGGGCACCATTTTATTGCGGGGCTGGCGTCTCATTTTAGAGACCTTTTGGTTTGCAAAGACCCCAGGACCATCAACCTCCTTGAGGTGGGAGACAACACAAAAGCCCTGTACTACAAACAATCGCAGGAGGCATCTTCTTCTTTTTTGCTGAAGGGAATAGAACTGGCCAACGAATGCGACCTACAATACAAAAGTAGCCGGAACCAGCGTCTTTTGGTGGAGCTTTGCCTGATGCAGCTGGCTTCGGTCACTTTTAGCGACGAAAAAAAAAAGGATAGCAGCTACATAATTCCGCCGAACCATTTTACAGGGGCTCCAATCCCGGCGCCGGCACTTAAGCTTTCTTCCAAAGAGAAGGAAGTGATCGTCAATAACGAATACGCCAAAGGTGATTCGGCTGCACCCAGTGAAGCCCAGCTGCCCAAACCGGCTCCCGCCGGAGCTGCCGCCGATTGTGCTCCAGTAACTCCCGAACTTAAGAAGGAAGAGCCTGTCACGTCTCAAACTCCAGCACCAGAAACTTCAGCTACCACGAGTGAGACTTCAACCCCAGAAACTTCAGCCGGAGAAAAAATTTCAGAAAAAAATGCCATTTTAGACCCTGCTGCTGCCCGTGTTCCTTCCGCAGAAACAGCCGAGAAAACTTCCGAAGAGAAAACAGCTATAGCTGAAAAACCTCTTTCCACAAAGGTATCTGGGCTTTCCCTGAAAAGTATTCAGAAGAAAAAAGAACTGGAAGCCCAAAAACGGGAGGCTAAAGCTGAAGAGGAGGTGGTCAAAAATGGCAAATTTACCGAAGAACAAATGCAGGCCGCCTGGCAGGAATTCAGCGAAGAGCAGAATGACAGGGGCGAGAAGATCCTGGCTTCGATCATGCAGACAGACACTCCTGCTTTAATGGGCAAAAACATTTGTGTTGAACTTCCCAACGAGACCATGAAACTTGAGCTGGAGAAGGTGCAGTACCATTTGATGGGCTTTTTGAAGGAGAAACTTCAGAACACCCACATTCAGCTAAAAGTGACGGTTAATGAAAAGGCCGAAAAGAAGTTTGCGTTCACGCCCATTGAAAAATTTGAGAAGTTAAGGGAGAAAAACCCGCTTATTGAAAAGTTACGTTCCACCTTTGATTTGGATATATAATGTTAGGTTTAAAATTACCCACAGATCCGCGTTGGGTCAATATTGTTGAAAAGAACATAGAGGAGATCCTTACAGATCATGCTTACTGCGAGCAGAAAGCTGCCTCTACGGCTATTTCGCTGATCGTTACCCACCCCGAATATTCGGAACTGGTCACTGCCATGACGGCTTTGGCCAGGGAGGAAATGGGCCATTTTAAAATGGTGCACGACAGGATCCTGGAACGCGGACTCACCCTTGGCCGTGACCGCAAAGATGAATATGTGGTAAAACTGATGACCTTTTTTCCAAAAGGTGGAAGCCGTGTTACCAACCTCATTCACCGCCTGCTCTACGCTGCTTTGATCGAAGCCAGGAGCTGTGAACGCTTTAGATTACTTTCAGAAAATCTTGAAGATAAAGAACTGGCAGAATTCTACAGAAGCCTAATGGTGAGTGAAGCCAACCACTACACGATGTTCCTCAACTTTGCCAGGCAATATGGAGACCGCAAAGAGGTGGACCAAAAATGGCAGAATCTGCTTGAGTTCGAGGCCGAGATTATGAAAGATCTCGGCAAGAAAGAGACTATGCACGGTTAGCAGCCTCCAGGGATTCCTGGTACAGCGACTTAATAATACCATCCGAAAGTCCTATTTTAGGTACATAGATCCTTCTAGCCCTCGTCCATTTCATAGCCGAAAGGTAAATCTTTGCAGCCGGCACAATCACATCGGCCCTATCCTGGTTCAGGTTGAGTTCGGTAATGCGTTCTTCGTAAGTGAAAGATTGCAGCAACTGGTAATAGGAGCTTAAATAGAGGAAACTAAGAGGCTTCCCATTGGCTTTACCGCTGCTTTTAAAGATATTGTTGATGTTTCCGCCAGAACCTATAAGATCGATCTTCGTGTAATTACGGGTGATCTTCTTGATCCACCCTTCTACCTCATCCCAAACTTCCTGAGAAACCATGTTTTCAAGCAACCTCACAGTTCCCAGTCTGAACGAACGGGAAGCAACGGTCTTTCCTTTTGAATAAAGTGTGAATTCGGTACTTCCACCTCCCACATCAACATAGAGGTAGGTTTTGTCGGTCTGGATGAGCGCGTGAAGATCGGTCGCAGCAATGATGGCAGCTTCATCGGTGCCGTCAATGATGTTGATCTCTACTCCGGTTTTTTCATGAATAAGCTTAGCCACTTCCTCCCCGTTCTCAGATTCCCGCATGGCCGAAGTTGCGCAGGCTTTGAATTTTTCAATTTTATGGGAGCGCATGAGCAGTTTAAAAGCCTGCATGGTATCTAGCATGCGCCTGATATTCTCTTCAGAAATATTTTTGGTCAAAAAAACATCGGCACCCAGCCTTATAGGCACCCTTACCAGGGAGGTCTTTTTAAAAATTGGTTCTCTTCCCTCCTGCTCGGTGATGGTCATGATTAACAATCTCACGGCATTGGATCCTATATCTATGGCTGCAAACTTTCTTTGATTGATCAAACTTTTTCTTTTTCGGTTTCCAGTTTTTGTAAATAATAGTCGTAAAGTGCAAATTGGGATCTTAGGGGCGGCTTGTTATTGCGCCTGTATGCATTGTCCTGCTTTATGGAAATGACCCTGGCCTTCACGTTATCGCTCCAGCATATCTCAAAGGTCTCTATAAGCTCCTTCTGAATGCTCTTATCATAGATTGGACAGCTGATTTCTACCCGGTAATCCATATTCCGCGTCATCCAGTCGGCTGAGGAAATGTACACCTTCGGATTTCCGCCATTTTCAAAGATGTAGATCCGCGGGTGCTCCAGGTATTTATCTACCACACTTATCACCTTAATGTTCTCGCTCATTGCCTGCACTCCCGGCACGAGACAGCAAATTCCGCGTACAATGAGCTTCATTTTTACGCCTGCCCTGCTCGCTTCGTATAATTTATCAATAAGCGAATAATCTGAAAGGCTGTTCAGCTTTAACCTGATACCGGCAGGTTTACCTTCTTTAGCATTATCAATTTCGGCCTGGATCAGTTTTACAAGGCTGCTTCGGGTGTAATGCGGGGAAACCAGTAAGTGCTTGTAGCGGCTTACTTTATAATTCACCTCAAAAAAATCGAATACCTTGTTGACCTCTTTCAGTATACTCTGATTACTGGTAAACAGCGTGAGATCGGAATATACACGTGCGGTAGATTCATTCAGGTTTCCTGTACTTATAAAGCCGTAGCGTTTTATTTTCTCGTTTTCCAGCCTTTCAATAACACAGGCTTTTGAGTGCACTTTAAGGCCTTTGACCCCAAAAATGAGGTTAACGCCTTCCTGCTGCATTTGTTCGGCATAATTTATATTGGCCACTTCATCAAATCTCGCCCTGAGTTCAATTTGCACAGTAACTTTCTTTCCGTTTTTAACTGCGTTGATCAATGAACTGGCGATATGGGAGATTTTGGCCAGGCGGTAAATGGTGATCTTGATCGATTTTACAGCAGGATCAAGTGCCGCTTCCCGAAGGAACTTTACCGTATATGAAAAAGACTGGTAAGGCGTGTGCAGCAAAAAGTCTTTTTTGGCAATCTCTTTGAACAAACTGCCCTGCAGGATCAAGCCTGGAATTGGCAGCGGCTCGTAAGGTTTATACTGAAGCTCTTCCCCTCCCAGGCTGGGAAAGTTCATATAATCGCGCCTGTTATGGTAGCGCCCGCCGGGAATAATACTGTCTGTCGCATCAATGCCCATCTTGCTCATAAGGTACTGAAGCGTATCCTGGTCAATATTCATGTCGTAAACAAACCTCACCGGCTCCCCTTCAATGCGGTCTTTTACACTTGCCGAAATTTTCTCGATAAACGACTTACTAAGATCGCTATCAATATCAAGTTCTGCATCTCGCGTAATTTTGATCATATGGGCGGTAACGCTCTCATACTCAAAAATGTTAAAGATAGAATGCAAATGATAACGGATAAGATCATCCAGCAAAATAATATACTGCCTGTCCCCTTCCTTTGGCAGCACCACAAAGCGCTCTATACTCCTGGGGATCTCAATAAGCACGTATTTCTTTTCCCGGGCCTGGTTTGAAAGCACATTAGAATTTGGCCTTTTTGACACCGGGTCTTTCATGATCATCTTTACGGCCAGGTAAGCCGCACTGTCTTTTAAACGGGGCAGCTCTTCCAGGTCATTCAGGATGATGGTGACCAGCGCCGGACTCACCTTCTGGAGGAAGAAATTCTTTAAAAAAGCCTGTTGAGATTTGGCAACCTGCTTCTCGTTTATAATAAAGATGTTGTGATCTTTCAGCTTATTCTGAATTGAATCCAGGATCTTTAAGCTCTGGCTTTGCTGCTCAATGACAATTTCGGTGATCTCTTCAAGCAACTGGTTGGCCTTAATGCCTCCCAAAACGTTCTTTCCGCCTTTTCCGGCAAGGTCGATACGCTTAATGGTAGCATATCTCACCTTAAAGAATTCGTCGAGATTATTAGAAAAGATCCCAAGAAACCTCAGCCTCTCAATCAACGGCACTGTTTTGTCTGCAGCTTCCTGCAAAACCCTTGCATTAAACTGCAACCAACTCAACTCCCTGTTGATGTACTGATTTTCTTCCATTTACCTTAAATTCTTTGGAAACAGGTACAAAACTGTCTTCCCGTCTTTGATCTCCTGCCATTTATTGGCTTCAAACTCTATCAAACACAAACCCGTAGTGGGCACATTGCCAAAATGCTGGTCTCCCAGCTGGTTTGCCACACCGGTGATTGCCGGGTTATGGCCAAAAACCATAAGAGTATCCACATCATCTTCGCAAGACGTGATAAGCTCCCTTAGGGAGTTGACCTCAAAAGTATAAAGCTCTTTCTTAATTGTAAAATCTTTATCTTCAACTTCCAGTCTTTTCTGAAAGATCCTGGCGGTATCAAGTGCCCGCGTGGCATGGCTGCTCCACATTTGCATCGGCTTCTCATGAAAGCCCGAAAAAGCGTTCAAAACCAGTCCTGCATCTTTAAAAGCGCGCTTTTTTAAAGGGCGTTCTGCATCGGGCAAATCTTCTTCCCATGAAGATTTACCATGTCTAACGAGAATGAGTTTCTTCATATTTATGGTGCTAATCTATCCATTTTCCAGGCTTCCCCCTCTTTACTGTAATAGATACGGTCATGTAAGCGGTTTGGCCTGCCCTGCCAGAATTCAAATTCGGAAGGTATAACTTTATAACCTCCCCAATATACAGGTTTTGGAATATCTTTCCCATCAAACTCCTGCTCAAGCAGCTCAAGTTTCTTCTGAAGGTATTCGCGTGAAGGGATCACGGCACTTTGCCGAGAAGCCCAGGCACCTAACTGGCTGCCACGCGGCCTGGATTGAAAATAAGCTGTAGATTCTTCTTCTGAAGTCTTTTGCGCCAGCCCTTTTACCATCACCTGCCGCTCAGACCTTGGCCAGAAAAAGGAAAGGCAGACTTTTGGGTTCTTTGCTATAGACCTGCCTTTTTCAGATTCATAATTGGTGTAGAACACAAAACCTTCATCATCGTACTCTTTGAGGAGCACCACCCGTGACATGGGAAAACCATCAAGGCCCACGGTAGAAAGGTTCATGGTATTGACTTCGTCAACTTCTTTATTGGTTTCAATTTCCCTAATCCAGATATGGAATAACTCAAATGGATCATTGGGAATTTCCTCTTCCAGCAACTCGTGTTTCTGATAGAGTTTTCGGTAATCGTGAAGTTTATTTTTCATATTGCCAATTTACAAAATATAGGGTTCACAACACCAGAAGCGGAGTCTCAAAAATGTCAAATTTTGTAAGAATTTTTGAGCTGAAATTGATGGATAAATTGTGCTTCTCCCTCAATAAAATTAAGGGCTGAACCACAAAAATGATAAGAAGTTTTTAATATTACTTTTCTGACTTATTTCACATTTACATTGAAGATAATGCAGTCTTAATCTCAGCAAGATTCGCCTTCAACATCTCTTATAATTTACTGTTGTTGTGTATTTTGTCCGTAAAAACTCACACTACATCTAAAAGATTCGCAAATTCTTTTTTTAACAGAATTTAGAAAATACATTTACATCGAGAAATTAGATTTTCACCCCCAAAAAGTCTGTTTTCAGAATTTATTTATAACCTCAAAAACCTACAGACTTCACTTGGCACCTTCAGGAGTATTCGCCACTCCATTTTTTCAAACCCGTGGCTCCCATTTTTCGGTTCAATTATAATACACCCTTACTATGATCAGGAATATCACCTTCAGCAAAATTATCGCACTAAGCCTTCTTTTTCTTTCGGCATCCTTTAGTGCCTACAGTCAAAATAAGGCAATAGATTTTGAGGAACTTGTAAGCTCACCTGCTACCTATGCAGGCCAGATTAATAAAAATGAGGTCGAAGAGCTTTCAGCATTGATCTACGACCTTAACCCTACCATATTTATTGGGAGTTCGGGCTACAAAACTTTAGGGGATGAAGCTCCCGTGAAAGCGGAATTAAGTGCTGGCAACTTTAACAGGCTTGCTACTGCCAATCCCGGATTTAACAACGTAAAGCTGCTCAAACTCAAGATAGAGAATGAAGCAGATTTCAATGCACCTTTTGACTTAAGCAGGCTGCAGGGTTTTGAAAACCTTGAGTATGTTTTTGTGGAATGCACTTTTGAATGTAGTACAACAAGGATTGAAAACATGTTCTCCAACATTGGGAACCTGAAGGTCCTGTATATAATCTCAACTCCCGAATAAGACGACGCTGGCACCAAAACTTGGCATTATGAAACAAAACTACGCAAAACAATTTTCTGCAATAAATCCGGGGAACCTTTTTACCCTGTTCCTTGTTTTATTTGGTTCAGTACTTCAAATGAGTGCCCAGGTAAGACAGCCTTTTATTCAGACAACTTCGGAAGACTCTCCCAACAGGAAGATCTACAACATCAAGGGGGATTTTACCATGATAGGTAATACCAACATGACGTTGTGGGATTACTCTAATGAGAGGATGAATAGTAACAACTACATGGTAGAAGTAGATGCCGATGAGGTTGAAAATACTTCCAATTCATCTAGTGCCACTCTTACATTTTCTAACGAAAATGGCGCCAGTCCCGAATGTTCAAACGTACTTTTTGCAGGACTGTACTGGACCGGAAGAACCGGTGATAATGTAGCAAACTACAAAAAGAGTAAAGTAAAATTCAGGGGGCCGGGGACTTCTTATCAAGACATACAGGCCATTTCTTATAATGTACCGGGAGACAATAACATGTATGCCGCTTATGCCGAAGTAACCGACATTGTTAAAGCAGGAGGTACCGGGGAATACTGGGTGGCCGATATGGCTGTTTCTGAAGGTAACGGTGGTTCTACCGGCTATTATGGCGGTTGGGGAATGATCGTGATCTATGAGAACCAGCAAATGAATTTGCGGGACGTTACTGTTTTTAACGGCTATGCTTACGTGCAGGGTAATGCTACCCGCCAGTATGAGATTCCTGTATCAGGCTTTAATACTGCCCAGGCCGGGGATATTAACATGAAGCTTGGAATGATGGCCGGGGAAGGCGACAGGGGAATTAGCGGGGATTACTTCAGCATAAAAAAGCGAAATGGAAATTCATGGCAGGCACTAAGCCACGGGTTGAATTCTACCGATAACTTCTTTAATTCTTCCATACAAACCAGCGGTGCCAGAAATCCAAACCGCCTGAACAATACCGGTGTTGACATTAGCATGTTTAATATCGACAACCATAATAACCAGGTAATTGGCAACAACCAGACTTCTACCACCTTCCGTTATGGTTCTACTCAGGATACTTATATCATCCTCAACATGGCGATGTCTGTAGACGCTTACACGCCCGATTTTGAAGCTGTTACCTCTATTGGCCAGACAACTGCAGTACCTGGGGAAGAAATTACTTATAACATAGACCTTTACAACAGGGGTTCCGAAGAAATTGAAAATGCAAAAATTACCATCCCGGTGCCTTTCAACCTGGAATATGTTGGTAATGAAACCCATTTTAACGGGCAGGTTCCGTCTCCCAACAATGTAACCTATGACCCATCACTTGGGGCAAATGGTTCTATAATATGGGATATTGGTACCCTTTCTCTTCCAGCCGACAGAAGTAACATTCTTGGAAATCTGAACCTAAATTTTAAGGTTACTGAAGATTGTGCCATTCTGAAAAACTCCAGCTGCGGGCATCAATTCCAGATTCCTTTTACAGGTACTTTAAGTGGAAAAGGGGCCATTACGGGTGCAACGTTTACCGATAAAGGTCTTATTCAGGGATATCAGAACAACGGCAGCTGTGAGATGCAACCCATTACCAGTCCGTTGCTTATCGACATTGATGCATCAAATTTCATCCAGAATAACTGTCAGGCGACCCCCGATGAACTGAGTTTCTCAACCTGCGATACACAAAGCGGATTTTCGGTGAGTGACATTCAGTCGTATTTTCCCCAGGGCAGCAGGTTTTACGATAGTTATCCTGTGACTTCAGGCTCTACTCAAATTACAGGAAATTTCCCTGCTACTGCTGGAACCACACAGTATTATGCCATTTTAAAAGGTTCAAATACCTGTTACATTCCATTCAGTATTACAATTGACGAAATCACTTCAGTTCCCGTAGTCGAAAATGTTTCCTACTGCATTAACGAGCAGGCGGCGGCACTCACTGCCACGCCGAGTAAATCGAACTATAGCCTTTTCTACTATACTTCGGAAGATGGCGAACCTTTAAATACTATCACTCCTTCAACTGCTGAAGCCGGTGAGTTTATTTATTATGTGGCCGAAGGGGAATCTTTAAACTGTATCAGCCCAAATAAAGCGACCATTACAGTAAGTATAACAGGAAAACCTGAAGCCACGCCACCCTCCAATATAGAGATTGAAGGCTGTGGGACTGAATTTGACAGCTCCACAATTCCGGGATATTCTACTCAGCTGACTGCAATAACTCAGAATGTTTTTGAAAACCTTGGCGGAACAATTACTTCGGAAAAAGATATCCAAAAAGTTGAATATTTGGACAATCTCGAAAGCAGTGTACCCGCTGTTATTACAAGGACCTTCAGAATAACTTCTGAATGTGGAAGCGTTGATGTACAACAGGTCATTAAGGTCAAAGACACGACTGCGCCTGAAGCCATAAGCCTACAGGATGTTACTGCTCAATGCGCTGCCGATGTTGAAGCTCCCGTGACTACCGATAATTGCGACGGGGAACTTACTGCAACCACAACAGATCCTGTTTCTTACACTGAACAGGGAACATATAGCATAACCTGGACTTTCACAGACAATAGCGGGAATAAAAACACTGTGGTTCAAAAAGTAATTATTAAGGACACAATCGCTCCGGAAATCACCTGTACAAATGACATTTTTGACACTGTAGCTTCAGGTTCAACAACTGCCGTTGTTACTTACGACGCACCGGTGGCTTCTGATAACTGTGAATTCACTGTTGAACAAACCGAAGGATTAGCTTCTGGTGCTGAATTCCCGCTGGGAACTACTACCAACACTTTTGTTGTGACAGATGCTGCAGGAAACACTGCTACCTGTAGCTTTGATGTGACCATCACCGATGATGAGGACCCAACCCTGGAATGCCCTGCTCCTATTAATGTAAATGTTGATGCAGGAATTTGTGGCGCTGTTGTGGAATTCTCAACCCCGGAAGGTTTTGACAATTCAGGTGACGTGACTGTGACCCAGATTGCTGGTCCGGTTTCTGGTTCTGTTTTCCCTGTTGGAATTACTACTGTGACTTTCCAGGTGGAAGATGCTTCTGGCAACACTGCTACCTGTAGTTTTGATGTAACTGTAACTGACAATGAAGCTCCTGAAATTACTTCAGTGGCCAACATCACTCAGAATGTGGATGTAGCTTCCTGTTCCGCCACTGTAGGATACGAACTACCGACTGCAACCGATAATTGTGAGGGTGTAACTGTAGCACTGACCGAAGGTTTAGCTTCAGGTTCTGAATTCCCTCTTGGAGTTACTGAAGTTATTTACACTGCAATCGATGCTGCAGGAAATAAAGTGACTACCACTTTCACTGTGACTGTAATCGACAATATCGCTCCGGAAATCACCTGCACAAATGACATTTTTGAGACTGTAGTTGCCGGTGGAACAACTGCCGTGGTGACTTACGATGCTCCTGTAGCTTCTGATAATTGCTCTTACACTGTGGAACAAACAGCAGGTTTAGCTTCAGGTTCTGAATTCCCGCTTGGGACTACCACCAACACTTTTGTAGTGACCGATGCTGCCGGAAATACTGCCAGCTGTAGTTTTGATGTAGTGATCACCGATGATGAAGATCCGACCCTTGAGTGTCCTGCTCCTATCAATGTAAATGTTGATGCAGGAATCTGTGGCGCTGTGGTTGAATTTGCAACCCCGGAAGGTTTTGACAATTCTGGAGACGTGACTGTGACCCAGATTGCAGGTCTGGTTTCAGGGGAAACTTTCCCTGTGGGAACTACCACGGTGACCTTCCAGGTGGAAGATGCTTCAGGCAACACTGCAACCTGCAGTTTTGAGGTAACTGTAACTGATAACGAAGCTCCTGAAATCACTTCAGTATCAAACATTACTGAAAATGTAGATGTAGCTTCCTGTTCTGCAACTGTGGAATACGAACTACCAACTGCTACTGATAATTGTGAAGGTGTGGAAGTTACTTTAACTGAAGGTTTAGCTTCAGGAAGTGAATTCCCGCTAGGAGAAACTACCGTCACTTACACTGCGACCGACGCTTCAGGAAATGAAGTAAGCACTACTTTCACCGTAACTGTGGTTGACAACATCGCTCCGGAAATCACTTGTACAGACGACATTTTTGACACTGTAGCTTCTGGATCAACAACTGCCGTGGTGACTTATGACGCTCCTGTTGCTTCTGATAATTGTTCTTACACAGTTGAACAAACCGCCGGATTGGCTTCAGGTTCTGAATTCCCACTGGGAACTACTACCAACACTTTTGTTGTGACCGATGCTGCAGGAAATACTGCTAGCTGTAGCTTTGATGTGACCATCACCGATGATGAGGATCCGACACTTGAATGCCCTGCTCCTATCAATGTTAACGTTGATGCTGGCATCTGTGGTGCGGTTGTAGAATTTGCAACTCCTGAAGGTTCTGACAATTCTGGTGCTGTGACCGTGACCCAGATTGCAGGTCCGGTTTCAGGAGAAGTTTTCCCTGTGGGAACTACTACTGTGACTTTCGAGGTGGAAGATGCTTCAGGAAATACTGCTACCTGTAGCTTTGATGTAACTGTAACTGACAATGAAGATCCAACGATCACTTCAGTATCAAACATTACTGAAAATGTAGATGTAGCTTCCTGTTCTGCAACTGTGGAATACGAACTACCGACTGCCACTGATAATTGCGAAGGTGTGGAAGTAACTTTAACTGAAGGTTTAGCTTCAGGATCTGAATTCCCGCTAGGTGAAACTACAGTGACCTACACTGCGACTGACGCTTCAGGAAATGAAGTAAGCACTACTTTCACTGTGACTGTAGTTGATAATATCGCTCCGGAAATTGTTTGTGTAAATGACATTTTTGACACTGTAGCTTCAGGCTCCACAACTGCCGTTATTACTTACGACGCACCGGTTGCTTCCGATAACTGTGAGTTTACAGTTGAACAAACAGCAGGATTAGCTTCAGGAAGTGAGTTCCCGCTTGGAACCACTACCAACACTTTTGTTGTGACCGACGGTGCAGGAAACACTGCTACCTGTAGTTTTGATGTAGTGATCACCGATGATGAAGATCCGACCCTTGAGTGTCCTGCTCCTATCAATGTAAATGTTGATGCAGGAATCTGTGGCGCGGTGGTGGAATTCACCACTCCGGAAGGTTTTGACAACTCAGGTGACGTAATTGTGACCCAGATCGCAGGTCCGGTTTCAGGAGAAACTTTCCCTGTGGGCACTACCACTGTGACCTTCCAGGTCGAGGATGCTTCAGGAAATACTGCTACTTGCAGCTTGGAAGTAACTGTAACTGACAATGAAGATCCAACGATCACCTCAATTGCCAACATTACTGAAAATGTAGATGTAGCTTCCTGTTCTGCAATTGTGGAATACGAACTACCGACTGCCACTGATAATTGCGAAGGAGTAACTGTTACTTTAACTGAAGGATTAGCTTCAGGTTCTGAATTCCCTCTTGGAGTTACAGAAGTTACTTATACTGCAACCGATGCTTCAGGAAATGAAGTAAGCACTACTTTCACTGTAACTGTGGTTGATAATATCGCTCCTGAAATTGTTTGTGTAAATGACATTTTTGACACCGTAGGAGAGAACGGAACCACTGCCGTGGTGACTTATGAAGCTCCAGTGGCTTCTGATAATTGTTCTTACACAGTTGAACAAACAGCAGGTTTGGCCTCAGGTTCTGAATTCCCATTGGGAACTACCACCAACACTTTTGTAGTGACCGATACTGCCGGAAACACTGCTAGCTGTAGCTTTGATGTGACCATTACCGATGATGAAGACCCAAGCCTGGAATGCCCTGCTCCTATCAATGCTAACGTTGATGCTGGCATCTGTGGTGCTGTGGTGGAATTCTCAACTCCTGAAGGTTTTGACAATTCTGGTGCTGTGACCGTGACCCAGATTGCAGGTCCGGTTTCAGGAGAAGTTTTCCCTGTGGGCACTACGACTGTAACTTTCCAGGTGAAAGACGCTTCGGGCAACACGGCTACCTGTAGCTTTGATGTAACTGTAACTGACAATGAAGATCCAACGATCACTTCAGTATCAAACATTACTGAAAATGTAGATGTAGCTTCCTGTTCTGCAACTGTGGAATACGAACTACCGACTGCCACTGATAATTGCGAAGGTGTGGAAGTAACTTTAACTGAAGGTTTAGCTTCAGGATCTGAATTCCCGCTAGGTGAAACTACAGTGACCTACACTGCGACTGACGCTTCAGGAAATGAAGTAAGCACTACTTTCACTGTGACTGTAGTTGATAATATCGCTCCGGAAATTGTTTGTGTAAATGACATTTTTGACACTGTAGCTTCAGGCTCCACAACTGCCGTTATTACTTACGACGCACCGGTTGCTTCCGATAACTGTGAGTTTACAGTTGAACAAACAGCAGGATTAGCTTCAGGAAGTGAGTTCCCGCTTGGAACCACTACCAACACTTTTGTTGTGACCGACGGTGCAGGAAACACTGCTACCTGTAGTTTTGATGTAGTGATCACCGATGATGAAGATCCGACCCTTGAGTGTCCTGCTCCTATCAATGTAAATGTTGATGCAGGAATCTGTGGCGCGGTGGTGGAATTCACCACTCCGGAAGGTTTTGACAACTCAGGTGACGTAACGGTGACCCAGATTGCAGGTCCGGTTTCTGGTTCAGTTTTCCCAGTGGGAACTAGCACGGTGACTTTCCAGGTGGAAGATGCTTCAGGCAACACTGCAACCTGCAGCTTTGATGTAACTGTAACTGATAATGAAGCTCCTGAAATCACTTCAGTATCTAACATTACTGAAAATGTTGATGTAGCTTCCTGTTCCGCAACCGTGGAATACGAACTACCGACTGCCACTGATAACTGCGAAGGAGTGGAAGTAACTTTAACTGAAGGTTTAGCTTCAGGTTCTGAATTTCCATTAGGAGAAACTACAGTGACCTACACTGCGACCGACGCTTCAGGAAATGAAGTGACCACTACTTTCACTGTGACTGTGGTGGACAACATCGCTCCGGAAATTGTTTGTGTAAATGACATTTTTGAGGCTGTAGCTTCTGGCTCAACAACTGCCGTGGTGACTTACGACGCACCGGTGGCATCTGATAACTGTGAGTTCACTGTGGAACAAACCGCCGGATTGGCTTCAGGTTCTGAGTTTCCATTAGGAACTACTACCAACACTTTTGTAATAACCGATGCTGCCGGAAACACTGCTACCTGTAGCTTTGATGTAGTGATTACTGATGATGAAGATCCGACCCTTGAGTGCCCTGCTCCTATCAATGTAAATGTTGATGCCGGTATTTGTGGTGCCGTGGTTGAATTCTCAACTCCGGAAGGTTTTGACAACTCAGGTGAGGTGACTGTGATCCAGATTGCAGGTCTGGTTTCAGGGGAAACTTTCCCTGTGGGAATTACTACAGTGACTTTCCAGGTGGAAGATGCTTCAGGAAATACTGCTACCTGTAGTTTTGATTTAACTGTAACTGATAATGAAGCTCCTGAAATTACTTCAGTATCAAACATTACTGAAAATGTAGATGTAGATTCTTGTTCTGCCACTGTGGAATACGAACTACCAACTGCAACCGATAATTGTGAAGGAGTAACTGTGGAACTGACCGAAGGTTTTGCTTCAGGTTCTGAATTCCCACTTGGTGAAACTACCGTGACTTACACTGCAACCGATGCTGCAGGAAATGAAGTGACTACCACTTTCACTGTAACTGTAGTGGACAACATCGCTCCGGAAATTGTATGTGTAAATGACATTTTTGACACTGTAGCTTCAGGCTCCACAACTGCCGTTGTTACTTACGACGCACCGGTTGCTTCTGATAACTGTTCTTACACTGTGGAACAAACCGCAGGTTTAGCTTCAGGTTCTGAGTTCCCATTGGGAACTACCACCAACACTTTTGTAGTGACCGATGCTGCCGGAAACACCGCGACCTGTAGCTTTGATGTGACTATTACTGATGATGAGGATCCAACCCTGGAATGCCCTGCTCCTATCAATGTAAATGTTGATGCAGGAATCTGCGGCGCGGTGGTGGAATTCTCAACTCCTGAAGGTTTTGACAATTCTGGTGACGTAACGGTGACCCAGATTGCAGGTCCGGTATCAGGAGAAACTTTCCCAGTGGGCACTACCACTGTGACCTTCCAGGTAGAAGATGCTTCTGGCAACACTGCTACCTGTAGTTTTGATGTAACTGTAACTGATAATGAAGATCCTGAAATAACTTCAGTATCAAACATTACTGAAAATGTAGATGTAGATTCTTGTTCTGCAATTGTAGAATACGAACTACCGACTGCAACTGATAATTGCGAAGGTGTGGAAGTAACTTTAACCGAAGGTCTTGCTTCAGGTTCTGAGTTCCCGCTGGGAGAAACTACCGTGACTTACACTGCAACCGATGCTGCAGGAAATGAAGTGACTACCACTTTCACTGTAACTGTAGTGGACAATATCGCTCCTGAAATCACCTGTGTAAATGACATTTTTGACACTGTAGCTTCAGGCTCCACTACTACCGTCGTGACTTACGATGCGCCTGTAGCTTCTGATAATTGTTCTTACACTGTTGAACAAACCGCCGGATTGGCTTCAGGTTCTGAATTCCCATTGGGATCTACTACCAACACATTTGTAGTGACCGATGCTGCCGGAAACACTGCTAGCTGTAGCTTTGATGTGACCATTACTGATGATGAAGATCCAACCCTTGAATGCCCTGCTCCAATCAACGTTAATGTTGACGCAGGAATCTGTGGTGCTGTGGTGGAATTCTCAACTCCTGAAGGTTTTGACAATTCAGGTGCTGTGACTGTGACCCAGATTGCAGGTCCGGTTTCAGGGGAAACTTTCCCTGTGGGAACTACCACGGTGACTTTCCAGGTGGAAGATGCTTCGGGCAACACTGCTACCTGTAGCTTTGATGTAACTGTAACTGATAATGAGGCGCCGGCATGGGCTTCAGCTTTACCTTCAGACGTAACGGTAGAGTGTAACGAAGTTCCGGCAGCAGCTACTTTAACTGCGACCGATGCCTGTGGGGTGAACGTGGAATTTTCCGAAGAAATGGTCGCTTCAGACTGTACTTCAGAATATATTTTAACCAGAACCTGGACTGCGACTGATAATAACGGAAATGCTATTTCCCATACGCAGATCATTTCCGTAGAAGATAATTCGGCACCAACATTGGCGAGCGAACTTCAGGAAGTGATCAACATTAGCTGTGAGGAAATTCCAGCAACACCAGAACTGACTTTTACCGACAATTGTTCTCCTGAGGTTACGGTAGAATTTGAGGAGAGTACGACCGACGGAGAAAACGGCAGCTCTGTAATTACCAGAACCTGGTTCGCATCTGACTGTGCAGGAAATGAGGCGGTGTTTACACAAACAATCAATGTTAATGCTGCAACCGAGATCGAAACCACTACTGCAGACCTTTGTACCGAAGATGTCATTTTTGAACTCTCTGATCTTTTAGAAGGAGAATACAACGAGAACGGAACCTGGGTAGACAGCCAACAAACAGGCGCGCTTCAAAACGGGGCAATAGATCCGGGCTTACTTCAGGTGGGATTATACACTTTTGATTATGTGATCACTGAAGGTGGCTGTACTTCAACCACTACTGTTCAGGTAAATATTAACGATGACTGTATTGTTCTTCCCTGTGAAATAGAAGATGTGCGAAACAGCATTTCCAAAACGGTTACTCCAAACGGAGATCAAATCAACGACAATTTTGTGGTTGGTGAGGGAATTGACTGTGGCTTCACTTATGCTGTTCAAATCTTTAACCGCTGGGGGAATGAAGTGTATCAATCTAATAATTACACCAATGGCTGGGATGGAAGTTCAAGCAGTTCTATAAGCGGAGATCAACTACCGGCAGGTACTTACTATTACATTGTTGAGATAAAACAAAGTGGACTTGAACCTATACAGGGATACATCTACTTAGGAACCAAATAACCGATGAACATGAAAAAATTCTACCCCGTCATAATTCTTCTACTTATTGGTATGTGTGCCAATGCGCAGCAGCTGCCACAGTTTACGCAGTATATGTACAACACCATTTCGATAAACCCGGCTTATGCGGGTAACCGCGATGCGGTTTCGGTAGTAGGGCTGCACAGGAGTCAGTGGTCAGGGCTTGCTGGAGCGCCGCAAACCCAAACGCTGTCTATTCACTCCCCGCTTCGGAATGAGCAAATCGGGCTTGGGCTTTCTGTCATTAACGATAAAGCAGGTTATGAGAATTACACTTATGCGTATGGAGATTTCTCTTACACGATAAATGTAAATACCCTCACTACTTTATCTTTTGGACTTAAAGCAGGGATGAGCTATTACAATCTTGACGAAGACCTGCTGCAAGATGTGGATGATCCATTTTTTAATGACGATGTCTTTAACCGATGGACTCCTAATTTTGGTGCCGGGTTGTTCCTCTCTTCCCAGGATTGGTATGTAGGGCTTTCTGCCCCCAAACTCATCAACAACGACAATAATGAGCACAGCGAGTATGTGGCCCTTGAACAGGTGCATTATTACCTAACCGGGGGTTACGTGTTTGACCTTAGCAACACCTGGAAACTGCGCCCCAGTACATTATTAAAAGCGACAAAAGGAGCACCACTTTCTGTAGATATTTCGAGTACGTTCATTTATGACGAAAAGGTGTATTTAGGAGCAAATTACCGGATCGATGATGCCGTGGGCGGATTTGTAGATTTTCAAATCCTGCCTTCTTTCAGGGTAGGGTATGCTTACGAATATTCAATTTCAGACCTGCAGCCGTATACTTCGGGAACACACGAGATCCTGTTGATATATGAATTCCGAAGACAAAACACCAAGTATAAATCCCCAAGGTTCTTTTAATTAAACTACCAGGATGATGAGAAAAAATTACTGTTTACTACTCCTTTTGATCTGCCAGTCCCTGTACCTGTCAGCTCAATCGGGCATGCAAAAAAAGGCGGACAGGTTGTACGAGAATTTCGCCTACACCAAAGCCATAGATGTTTACAAAGACCTGTTGGAGAAAGATTACAATGTTGAACATAACCAAAGGCAGCTGGCCGATAGTTATTTTCAGTTACGGGATCCCGAAAATGCCGCGCCACTTTACGCTAAAGTCGTTGAGCAAGCCGGTGTCTCTCCCGAATATTATTACAAATACGCCCAGGCTTTACGCGGGGTTCGGCGTTATGACGAATCCAGGCAGTGGCTTAAAAAGTACCTGGAAGAGGGGAAAAATGAGAATTTTGTAGAAGACCTTCTTAACGAAGAAAGCATTACGACTTATCCCGGATTAGAGACTTTCAGGCTTGAAAATGCCGATTTTAATTCTGAATTCAGTGATTTTGGCGCTTATAAGAGCAATGAGACGATTTATTTCACATCGGCCAGGGCAAAAGGCGCTAAAAACCCGAAGATCTACGACTGGAACGGCGAGCCTTTCCTCGATATTTACTCCATACCTTCCAAAAATGGCATTTTGGAGCCGCTTTCCGGAGATGTGAATACCATTCGGCATGAAGGGCCGCTGGTGATCTCGAAAGACGGCAAGACCATGTACTTCACCCGCAATAATTACCTAAAACGCGATGGAAAGAAGGATGAAGACGGGGTAAATCACCTCAAGATCTATAAAGCTTCTTTGGTAGACGGCATTTGGACCAATATTGAAGAGCTTCCGTTTAATAACGACAACTATTCGGTGGGGCATCCTGCCCTTTCCAAAGACGGAGAAACCCTTTATTTTGCTTCGGAAGCCCCGGGTGGATTTGGAGGATCGGATCTTTATAAAGTAAGTGTCAAAAATGGCATTTTTGGAAGCCCGGAAAACCTTGGGGAGAAGATCAACACTCCGGGAAATGAAGTTTTTCCTTTCGCTGCTGAAGATGGCCGACTTTATTTTTCTTCAGATGGGCATAAAGGCTTTGGCTTACTCGACGTGTTTGTTGTAGATCCCGAAAAGCAGGAAAAAATTTACAATTTAGGAGAACCTATCAACAGCAACCTCGATGATTTTTCTTTTACGGTTTCTTCCGAAGATATTTCTGAAGGATTTGTAGCTTCAAACAGGCCAGGCGGCAAGGGAGGTGACGATATTTACAGGCTGAAGATTTTTGCTCCGCTAATGTTAAAAGGAACCGTGACCGATTCCATCAATGGAAAACCTATTGCCAATGCAACGGTGCGATTAATGGATGAAAACAGGCAGCAGATCGCCTTTTTGGAGACCGACAGCCTGGGATATTATGAAACGCAAATCCGCAGGGATATGAGGTATTCAATTGAAGCAAAGCATATCAAATACGTACAAAAATCGGGCACTGTAAATTCTTTTGACACAGATGATCAAACGGAACTTGTATATGATATCGAACTGTCACCGGTTAATGATGTAGAATATCTCGCCGAAATCAATAAGATCTACTTTGATTTTGACAAGCACAATATTCGCCCGGATGCTGCCGCCGAACTCGACAAGCTGGTTAATTTAATGAAGAACGATTATCCTGAATTGGTGATAGAAATTGGTTCCCATACAGACAGAAGAGGTTCTATTGAGTACAATCGTCGCCTCGCCGAAAGAAGGGCCCAGTCAACTTACGATTATCTGGTTGAAAACGGAATTGATCCTGAAAGGATTGTTACCTATAAAGGATATGGCGAAGAGCAACCGGAAATAGACTGTAATAATTGTAATGAAGTTCAACACCAGTTGAATCGAAGATCCATTTTTAAAGTGGTGAAAATGGAATAACAAACTAACCAACCGGTTATAAAAGCTGTCCTGAAAGTTCTAAAATGTCATCCTAAAAGGCTGACAAAAAAGAGCTTTTCAGGCAGCTTTTTTTTATGTCTAACCTGAATCTGAAATTTAAAGCTGACCAGGCAGGCTTCAAAAGCTAAAAACCATCCTACTATACTTTTAATTGAGCTCAACTACTGGTAAATTCCTGGCCTTAGCTCCTGTTTATTTTATTTAATGGAACAATACTGATATTTTATAAAGGTTTTACCTTCTCATTCAGTATAGCTTGCAAAGAAAAAGGCAGAATACAAATGAGAGAGGAAATTTGATAAACCCGAAAGAAAACAAAAGAGCCTGTCTAAATTTTTAGACAGGCTCTTTTACTAACCTTAAATTAATTATGATATGAAACTTTGGAATTTTACTTTCTTACAAAAATATTGGTAAAATAATATTTCCCGTCATTTCCTTCTTTTACAGAGATGCCAAAATGAGTGTGATCTCCTTCGAGGTTTTCGCGATGCCCGTCACTTTTAATCCACGCCTTCACTACAGCTTCGGCAGTACTATAACCAAATCCCACATTTTCACTTACTGCTTTAGCGTTAACCGATTTCACGAGCGACTGGTACCTGCTTCCGAAGAAATGATGGCACACCTCATTGTCTTTGATCATGTGCTGGTTGTGACCTGCCGCTTCAATAGACCCTTCATCAAGGTAAAGCAGACTGTTTAAGCCCTGTTGCTGGCGATAAGCGTTGACCAGTTCGAGCACATCAAGTTCAATAGAGGAATAATTAACAGGAGCGAGTTTGGCTGAAAGGTTGGCAGAGTCAACTTCATCTACACTTTCTTTCGAACAAGAAGTAAGATAAATCGTACAAACAGCCATTAACCACACAAAGTAGGTTAAATTCTTCATAAGGACATCGATAAATTTGGGATAGGAAAATTAAGAATAATTTCCGATTAACAAGCGATTTAATCGATGAACTACACAAATTAAGTAAATTTTAACATACCAAAGGCTGTAGACCTACAAAAATAGCTCTAAACCTATAAGGATAAACGACATATTAAGTCGATGAAATACTACTAGGAAAAATTCAGAATTTTACCGTCATCGGCCAGGTGTACGTTTGCAAAAACCTCTTCAGCTTCCTTTTTAAAGGTGCCTATAGATTCATAGCGGGTGGAATAATGTCCTAAAACAAGCTGGGAAACCCTGGCAGCCCTGGCTATGGCAGCGGCTTCGCGGGCAGTAGAATGGCCTGTGGGAGCGGCCAGATAAGCGTGTTCTTCGAGAAAAGTAGACTCGTGGTACAAAACAGTGACATTTTCCAACTGTGATGCCATCCCGGGATTATAGGAGGTGTCGCTGCAAAAGGCATAACTTTCGGGAGGTTCGGGATCTTCGGTAAGCTCAAGGTTTGGGATCACCCTGCCGTCTTCAAGAACCGCATCTTTCCCTTTTTTGATCCCTTTATAATATGCCACATCAATATCATACTTCTCAACCTCTTCCATCAACAACTTTCTGGGTTTGGGTTTTTCCCTGAATAAATATCCGTTAGCGTAAATACGGTGCTTTAAAGGAATGGTCTCTACAGAAACCTTTCGGGTGTTGAGGATCACCTGGGGTTCTGTAGCGCTTAGTTCGTGAAAGTAAAGCGGGTAACCTGTCCAGGAATTGGAAAAATTAAGCTGCAGCAGCACAATTTCCTTGATTCCTTTAGGGCCGTAAATGTGAAGTTCGGTCTTCCTGTTCAATAGCATGAAGGTGGAGATAAGGCCTACCAGCCCGTAAAAATGATCGCCGTGAAGGTGGGAAATAAAGACGTGCTTAATCTTGCCGAACTTGATCTTGTGCCTGCGCAGTTCTACCTGGGTCCCTTCCCCACAATCTATAAGAAAGATCTCATTATTGATCTCCAGCACCTGCGAAGTAGGCTTTGTGAAGGTTCTTGGAGTGGCCGCATAGCAGCCCAGCACGGTTAGTTTCATGACCCGGGGTCTTTAAATTAAAAAGACCTAGAATCCCAGGTCTCTTTCAATTTCTTCCATTTGTATTATATCTTCGGCTTCAACAAGGGTTGGTACCACCAGCAGCTCTTCGGGCACCTGGTCTATGTTGATCGTATCGTTTGCAATAACGAAAGACTTTTTCCCCTGCCTGTGTCTGTTTGAAAGCTCCAGGAACCTTAGCAGCTCATCAAGGCTCAGGTTCCCGTACTTCAGGATATCTATCACCACATTATCATCTTTGAATTTGGGGTGAATGCTCTCCAAAAATGCGGCAAATAGGGTTACGTCATCTTTTTCGTCCTCAAATATCTTATAAGCTTCCTTTTCAATTATTCTCATACCTGTTTGATTTTTGATGCCAGTAAATAGATCACTGCCATTCTTATAGCCACCCCGTTTTGCACCTGATCGAGAATTATAGCCTGATCGGAATCTGCCACGTCACTGGTGATCTCCACTCCCCTGTTTATAGGGCCGGGGTGCATGATCACGATCTTCTTACCTAAAGAATCCAGCAGTTCTTTGTTGAGCCCAAAGAGCTGTACATATTCCCGGGTACTGGGGAAGTAACTTATATCCATCCTTTCATTTTGTACCCGCAGCATATTGGCCACATCGCACCACTCTAATGCCTTGCGAAGGTTGGGTTCTACCTCAACACCAAGAGAACTTATATACTTTGGAAGTAAGGTGTAGGGCCCGCAAACTTTTACCTGTGCGCCCTGTAACTTCAATGCCAGAATATTTGACAATGCCACCCTGCTGTGCAGAATATCGCCCACGATCACTACCTTCTTCCCCTCAACGGTGCCCAGTTTCTCACGAATTGAATAACTGTCGAGCAGGGCCTGGGTGGGATGCTCATGCGCACCGTCTCCGGCGTTAATGATACTTGCATCAACATGTTTGGAAAGAAAGATCCCGGCCCCGGGGTTTGGATGGCGCATTACTACCATATCTACTTTCATAGACAGAATGTTGTTCACCGTGTCTATTAAAGTTTCCCCTTTTTTTACTGAAGAAGAGGCCGCCGAAAAATTAACCACATCGGCACTCAGTCTTTTTTCGGCCAGTTCAAAAGAAAGCCGGGTTCGGGTGCTGTTCTCAAAAAACAAATTGGCAATGGTAATGTCTCTTAGGGAAGGTACTTTCTTAATGGGCCTGTTGATCACTTCTTTAAAATGATCGGCAGTTTGAAAAATGAGGTCAATATCTTGTTTATTCAGGTATTTTATCCCCAGTAAATGCTTAACACTTAATTCGTTCATGTTTATACTTTACTTATAAGGTATACGGCATCTTCCCCTTCATTCTCTTTCCAGTTCACTTTAACTTTTTCCTCATTTATGGCATCTACCTGCCGGCCGTTATAGTCGGGCTGAATGGGCAAATGCCTGCTAAACCTGCGGTCTATGAGCGTGAGAAGTTCAATTTCGCGAGGCCTCCCAAAAGACTGCACTGCAGTGAGTGCCGCCCTAATGCTCCTGCCGGTATAAAGCACGTCATCAATAAAGATCACCCGCTTATCTTCTACTACAAAATCTATATGTGTTTTGTTCGCTTCAAGAGGTTTATCGCTTCTGCGGAAGTCATCCCGGTAAAAGGTGATATCCAGCTGCCCCATTTTTATCGTAGAAATACCGTATTCTTCCCGAAGGATCTTATGGATGCGGTTTGCCAGAAAAACTCCCCTGGGCTGAATCCCAATGATCACCGAGTCTTCAAATGTATTGTGATTTTCAATCAACTGGCAGGCCAAACGGTGTAAAATGATGTTCATTTCTTTTGAAGCAAGCAACACTTTTTGGCTCATAATAACAGAAGTTAACGTAACAAAAGTAAGATTTTTTTTGTGAGAACTGCACGGGGCAGGATCAAATAAAATTTGCGCTCCTGCCATAAATAAAGAGTTTTTTATAATTTCCTTCTTCAGGAATAGGCAAATTAAAGATTATCTTGCAGTAAAAATTTCATGCTCTACCTCTTATACGAATCCCAGGAAAAAGCAGCTGTAGAGGAAAACATCCTCCCAATGTTGAAGAACATTGAGTATGAACAGGTGTCTTTCCCTTTAGATAAAGAATTCGATATTTCAGCGGATTCCTGTCTTCTCCTTTTTTTACCCGATTCAGCATTGAGAGAAGTCGTTCCCATGGCTGCCAGAAACAAATGGCCCATTTCCATTTTACCCCATCCCGAAAATAAATTCACCTCTAAAGGCCTGGGAGTTTCAGAAAATATTGAAGAAGTGATCACCGAATATACCGAGTGTGAACGCCCATATAAAATTGACCTTTTGTTTTGTAACGAAGTACCTGTTTTTAGCTCCATCAATATTGGCGACATCTTTTTGCTTTCCCAAAGGCATGGCAAAAAGAACTTTTTTCAGGAGGTAGTAAACATCATTAAAAATATTCGCAAAGCTTCTTCCCTGTCGCACCATGCCTACCAGTTAAGTACAGACGGCGAAAAGATCATTCACACCTCTGCCCTGGGGATTATTGTGGTAGAACACGCTTCGAGCTCGCTTGTTTCTAAACGACTGCTGGAAGAAAGCTCAATAGACGACGGGGCTTTTCAGGCATTTGTACTGGCGCCCCAAAACCTTATGGTGCTGCTCTGGTTCTTCCTTAGAAGCCTTATTCCCAGTAAAACGACATTGAACAGGCTGCCCTCTTTCATCGGAAAAATAAAAACCTCCAACCTGCAGGTCTCCGGGAAAGAACCTGTGGAGTACACCATTGACGGCGAGAAAAAACAGGCTGAAGAACTCAGGATTGAGGTTCAAAAACAAAGGCTTATCCTTAAGCAGAAGAGTATTTTCAGCGGAAAAACAGAAAAGGAAAACGGAAAAAAAAGCCTGAAAATTGAAGGCCTGCCCACCGGCGAAACCCGAAAGGAACTTGTAAAAAGGAGCCTGCCGGTACTGCCCCGCGCCAGCACCGAGCAGTTTCAGGACCTCTTCAAGGTGCTTCGTAACAGCTCTACCATAAGCACCTCTTTTATGGTCATGATGATCTTATCTACCCTCATTGCCACCTTCGGCCTCTTCGGAAATTCTTCGCCCGTGATCATTGGTGCGATGATCCTGGCGCCGGTAATTGCGCCTATAGTTTCTTTTTCCATGGGCATGGTGCGCTATGATGTTCCCATGTTAAAGGAAAGCTTTGTTACCATTACCGCCGGGACACTGGTTTCGCTGGCCTTTGCTGCCGGGGTAAGCCTTATTATTCCGCTAAGGGTGCTCACGCCCGAAATAGAAGCCAGGCTCTCCCCCACCCTGCTCGATATGGGGATTGCAGTATCATCGGGCATTGCCGCTGCTTACGCCCACGCCAATGAAGGCATTGCAAAAAGCCTCGCGGGAGTGGCCATCGCTGTGGCTTTGGTGCCGCCACTTGCCGTTGCCGGAATAGGCATAGGCTGGTGGGACTGGCAGGTATTTTCGGGGGCGATCTTACTGTATGCCACCAACCTTGCGGGAATTATTCTATTTGGAGGCCTTACCTTTTTGTTCCTGGGCTTTGCCCCCTTTAAAAGGGCAAAAATGGGACTGGTTTATACGCTCGTTATTGTGATCCTGGTGGCCGTGCCCCTTAGCCTTTCTTTTGACCGCATTATGCAGGAGGCCAATATCACCCGTACCCTTGAAGGGGCTACAATTCAGAATGTGGTGTTGAGAGACGTGCGCATCCGCTTTGGGTCGCCCATGGTGGTTTCACTGCGCCTGGTGGGCCCCGATAATATTGCCCCAAAAAGAATCCAGGAAGTCAAAGAAGAAATAGAAAAGAAAATAGATCAGCCGGTAAGGTTGGAGGTGGTTTCGGCCATAGAATTCTAACTTTCAGAATAAATACCCCTCAAAAATGCCATTTCTGGAACCTGAGTGTGATATGAGAACAAAAAGCTTTTCCTGCTGGGCGGCAAAGCTTTTTGAGAGCAGGAAATACCGGGTATTGAGATAAAAAAAAGGGCGTGAAATATTTGCGATTTATAGGGAGGAACGTTTGTTAAATCAGTAAATTTATAACAGTTTTATTTTTTTAAATTCCTCCCAATGAAAAAGCTGATCCTCCTCCCGATCATGGCTTTATTTTTACCATCCTGTACAGCCGTAAAATTTGAAGATCCACAACCGTTTGCTGCGCCTTCACTTGCAGAATTCCCCGATAAAATGTGTGGCACTTATGTCTCGAATAATGAAGATACCCTCTTTATTGAACCCGGGTCATTTCGCTATGCCAGGGGCATTGAAACCGGTATTACAGGAGATCTAAACACGCCGAAAACCGTGCTTAAAAAGGTGAACCGCACATACATTCTGAACCTTCACGACCAGGATACCTGGAGTGTCTTTCCTTTAAAGGCCTCCAAAAACAAGATCGTTACCCACTGCGCCAATATTACTTCGGAATCTGAGCAACTCATTTTTGACGTACATAAATCTTCACCGGTAAAAGAAATTACCACCGAAGATGGCAAGTTCGCCTATTTTTTACTGGCACCCACCAATAAAGAATTTCGGCAGCTCCTGCGAAAGAAGCTGTTTTCAGAAAAAATGGTGTTTAAACGCCTGGAATGATCAGGATTTCATCTTGCGGCTTTCGGTTGCCATTAACTTATCCCAGAAGGTAAAGTAAAGGCCATAATTGGTCATGAATTCTGTATGGTGGTGGTGGTGATGGGTGGCGCCAATAAACAGCTTCCCAAAACGGCTTTTTTGGAACCACAGCGGGTAGATCTCAATGTCTAGATGGTTCACCACGCTGCTCACCGTCATCACCAGCAGGTAAAACCCAAGAATGTAAACATTCACGGGCAAAAAGATTAGGATAAGGGGCAGGATAAGTGCTTCAATAAGGCTTTCCCAGGGGTGAAATGAAAAAGCCGTCCAGGGCGTGGGGATGCGGCTATCGTGATGCACCTTATGTACTATGCGAAAGATCTTTGGGTGGTGCATCCAGCGGTGTACCCAGTAATAATAAGTTTCATGAATGAGCAGAATGGCCAGTAAACTTACCGGCAGGTACCAGTACCCATACAAACCCGGCTCCAGGTAGACGGCAGTGTGGCCTTTTAACCACAGCCAGTAAGTGGCTGCCCCTACCAGCGCAAAAATCGCCGAAGATTTTATGCTCCACACAATCTCGTTTTTCAGTTGTTTCCTGTTGGCCAGCCGCTTACTAAGTCGCCGCTCATCGTATTTCTTAAAATTCTTTACGTAGTAGTAATAGTAGAAAACCCCTGCTGCCACAAAATACCTGAACAGGATTGCAAAAAAGAAGATTGCGGTATAGATCAGGAGAATTCCTGGAGTATGGCTTTCAGGTTCAAGTAGTTCAGTCATAGCCTCTAAAATACTAATTAGAATCTTAAATATGTGTCAAAAAAGCTTCCGCAGTAATCATTAAGTTTTTGGATATTTTCAGCAGGACTTCATCTTTGCTTAAGCTTAATTCTTTAATTTTACAGGAGTCAAGCGCTATAAATGTCAACACCAACAGGATTCCCTTCAGAATTCATCGCCTATACCAGAGAAAATACCCTGGTGGGAATTAAAGCCGGCAGCACGAGGAAAACTTTTCTGAACATCTGGATCGTAGAGGTAGCAGACCGTTTTTTCTCCCGAAGCTGGAACAGGAGCGATAAAAGCTGGTTCACTGAACTCATGCGAACGGGAACTGGACAATTAAAGTACGGCGACAGGATCATCAACCTAAAGGCAAAAAAACTCCCTGCAGATGCCCGGGTGCAAAAAGACATAGATCTCGCCTACCGCACAAAGTACAACCAGCCCGAAAATATTTTTTATTCTGAAGGTATCACCCAACCGGAATACGCCAATTACACTATTGAATTTTTTATTGACCAAAAATAACCAACAACATGAAAACCATTGCACTCATTGCCCACAACAGCCGAAAGACCGACCTGCTTAACTGGGCTAAAATACATCGCGACGCGCTTTTAAAGTACAACCTCATAGGCACCACCAACACCTCAAAATTACTGAGCGAAATGCTCGATATCAAGGTGTCAGGTTTTGGCCACGGCCCCAGCGGCGGCGATATACTTTTGGCAGCAAAGATCCTGCAGGGGGAGGTGCAAATGATCATCTTTTTTATTGATGCCGAAACGCCTCACGGCCACGAGCACGACATCCAAACGCTCATTAGAACTGCGGTGATCAACAACATCCCCATCGCCCTCAACCGCGCATCGGCCGATCTTTTGATCCTGGATGAAAGAGATCAGGAAAAATAAACCTGTAAGAAATTCCGCATTAAAAATCAGTGTTGTCCGATTAAATAAATTAAACAGGAGCTAAAGCCACAAACAAATAACACAGCCCATTTAAAGCTGTGGCGGCTTAGTTTTCAGTTTCTGAATAGCTCAATTTATAAAGTAGATTTTAAGATCGCTGTTAACGGGTTTGCCATACAAAGCCTTGACGCTTTGTTCTTGCAGCCTGCCTGCTGTCAGACAGGCGAAGCTACCCTGATTCTTTCCCCGTAGAACAATGCTAAAAATGTCATTTTTGGCAGGTTACCGGCTGCGCTTTTTATTTCTGAAAGCAACTGGTTCAAAGAACTGTGGCTCTTCTAGGGTTCTATTGCTTTGCTTTTCTTTTCATATCTTCAGGAAAATTAGCTGAAGTTATGAAGATCCTCCTTACCGGTGCCACAGGGTACATTGGCAAGCGCCTCCTCCCCATACTGCTCGACCGCGGCCATGAAGTTGTTTGCTGCGTTAGGAACAGGGAGCGGTTTCCTGCCTACGGAAAATTCACTCACCCCAATATTTCTTTACTGGAGGTAGACTTCCTGAAAGAACTGCCTCCTTCTGAAGGGGTCAAAGATATTGATGCCGCTTACTACCTCATTCATTCCATGAGTGCGGGCACTGGGGATTTTGCCGAAATGGAAGCTGCTTCTGCCCGCAATTTCTTGAAGCTTATAGAGCCTACTTCGGCCAGGCAGCTCATTTACCTCACCGGGATCACCAATGAAAAGGAACTTTCAAAACACCTCTCATCGCGGCAAAATGTAGAAGAGATCCTGGCGAACAGCAGCGTTCCGCTCACGGCGATAAAAGCCGGGATCATTGTGGGCTCGGGCAGCGCATCATTCGAGATCATGCGCGATCTGGTTGAAAAACTTCCGGTAATGATCACGCCAAAATGGGTCACTACTAAAAGTCAGCCCATAGCCATCAGAAACGTACTGGAGTACCTGGAGGGCGTACTTTTGCGGGAAGATACTTTTAATAAAGCCTTTGATATTGGCGGGCCCGATGTACTCACTTATAAAGAAATGCTGTTGCAGTTTGCGGCAGTGCGGGGTTTTACGCGCAAGATCATTACCGTGCCCGTAATGACGCCGCGGCTTTCTTCCTACTGGCTGTATTTTGTGACCTCCACTTCTTACAAGCTTGCGGTGAACCTTGTAGACAGTATGAAAGTTGAGGTCATTGCCAGGAACAATGAACTCGAAAACATGCTGGGAATACACCCCATTCCCTATAAAGAGGCTGTTTCCCTGGCTTTTCAAAAAATTGAACAAAGCAGCGTGATCTCAAGCTGGAAAGATTCCCTGGCCTCCAGTTATGCCGATAATTCTTTACTCGAACACATCAATGTGCCCACCGATGGCTGTTTTGTAGATCATCGCGAGAAGAAAATCTCTGGCAGCCACGAGCGTGTTTTGAACAACATCTGGGCTATTGGCGGCAAGAGGGGCTGGTATTACGGCAGCAGGCTGTGGAAAATAAGAGGTTTTATGGATAAAATGGTGGGCGGCGTGGGCCTTAGGCGCGGGCGCACAGATCAACATCACATTAATACCGGTGATACGCTCGACTTCTGGAGGGTTTTGGCAGCCGATGAAAAGAACCGGCGTTTACTGCTTTATGCCGAAATGAAACTTCCCGGTGAAGCCTGGCTCGAGTTTAAGATCATAGAGAGAAACGGCGAACATTTTCTACATCAAACCGCCACCTTCAGGCCTAACGGACTCGCAGGCAGGCTCTACTGGTACAGCGTTATGCCTTTCCACTTCTTTGTGTTTGAAGGCATGGCCAAAAATCTCGTAAAATTTAAAGAACCGGGGCTACAACAAAAATCAGGTTAACCTGAACAAATCAACATTGAGAACTAAAATCTTTTCCCGAAATGGCATTTTTGGAAAATTTACTTCGGAAAATGCCATTTTCAGTTAAGTATTTTCTTTTTTATCCAGTTTTAGATTTCTTCCAAAGTTTTTACAACCCTGGTTCCTCCTGAATTTTCCGGTTTTAAAAATTGGAAAACCAGCTGTTTTGCGGTACCTTAATGAAAAATCAGAACAAAAGCACTATGAAAGAAAATGTAGGTAAAAAAGATCAGCTTATTCGCAGTATTGCCGGCCCTGCCCTAATGGGGATAGGGTACTTTGCACTTGGCGGGAACAAAGGAAAACTAGCCGGCCTCGCAGCCATAGTTACCGGAACTTTGATTGCCGAAAGTGCTATCACCAGGGTTTGCCCCGTAAATGAATTCTTAGGGGTTGATACCCGGGAAAAGAAAAAAAGTCCGATCAAAAAGATCAAAGAAGCTCTGGTTTAAACACATTTCCCGGACTTTTTGTTTCTTAGCTGTTAATTTCTGAATGGCTAAGACGCGGCTCATTTTACCCGTTGTTGTATTTGCGCAATTTTGCTGCACCTCCCTCTGGTTTGCAGGCAACGGGGTGATGAATGAGCTTATGTTTAGCTTTGAGCTACAGCCCGCCGCACTGGGTCACCTCACCTCGGCAGTACAATTCGGTTTTATAACAGGCTGCCTTGGCTTTGCATTTATGGGAATTGCCGACAGGTTTTCTCCCTCAAAAGTGTTCTTCTATTCTGCCATTTTTGGCGCTTTCATCAACCTCGGAATACTTTGGGACAACAACAGCAGCGCGAGCTTGATGCTATTCAGGTTTCTCACGGGCTTTTCCCTCGCCGGGATTTATCCCGTGGGAATGAAGCTCGCTTCCGATTATTTTAAGGATGGGCTGGGCAGGTCACTGGGCTTCCTGGTGGGAGCTTTGGTTCTGGGAACGGCATTTCCACATTTGCTGAATGCAACGGGCGGCGCACAAAACCTACATTGGAAAAATGTAATATTTACCACGTCAATCCTGGCGGTTTTGGGAGGCTTCCTCATTTTACTGCTCGTAAAAGACGGGCCGTACCGCAAGCCTATGCTAAACAGGAACTTTTCGGTCATTTTCCAGGTTTTTAAAATCCAGAAATTCAGGGCAGCAGCTTTTGGCTATTTCGGGCACATGTGGGAACTCTATGCGTTTTGGGCTTTTGTTCCGGTGGTACTTGGGGCCTACGAAATACTTCAGCCGCCGGTAGGTTTCAATATTCCGTTGCTTTCTTTTCTCATCATTGGCTCGGGCGGACTGGCTTGTGTGGCGGGCGGGTTCATTTCCCAAAGCCGTGGCACAAAATTCACTGCCACAGCTGCCTTGTTTCTTTCTGGGACCTGCTGTCTCCTTTCACCCTTTGTATTTCTTCAGCCCTCGAGCACAATTCTCGTGCTCTTCCTGCTGTTTTGGGGAATGCTGGTGGTTGCCGATTCTCCTCTTTTTTCAACGCTAATCGCAGAAAATGCACCTTCCGAAGCACGTGGTACCGCATTAACGCAGGTTAATTGCATAGGTTTCGCCCTTAGTATTTTGAGCATTCAATTGACCAGCTTCCTGTTTGAGGTACTGCCACCGGCATATCCGCTGTTGTTCCTGGTTGCCGGGCCTGTCTTAGGTATGCTGGCCCTTTTCAGAAAAAGCAGACTGGTCTCCCGTTTTTCAACTGAAAAAGTTTAAATTTAAAGAGGAGCTTTCCTAAAATATGGAATTCGATTACGACTATATCATTATTGGCAGTGGTTTCGGCGGATCTGTTAGTGCCCTGCGCTTATCTGAAAAAGGATACCGCGTACTGGTAGTCGAAAAAGGAAAATGGTTCAAGGCCAAAGATTTCCCAAAGACCAACTGGAACCTTAAAAAATGGCTGTGGATGCCCGCGCTCAGGTTTTTCGGTATCATGAAGCTCAGCATTTTCAGGCATGTGGCGGTAATTTCGGGCACAGGCGTGGGTGGCGGTTCGCTGGTTTACGCCAACACCCTCCCGGTGCCAAAAAAGGCATTTTACACCTCTGGTTCCTGGGGGCAGCTGGAAGACTGGGAAGAGGAGCTCAAACCACATTACCAGACTGCGCTAAAAATGCTGGGCGCAGTGCCCAATCCGCGGTTGTTTGATGCCGACAAAGCCCTCGAAAAAGTGGCTGAAGACATGGGCCGAAAAAGCCATTTTGAAGCCCCTCACGTGGCCGTTTTCTTCGGAAAAGAGGGAAAAACCATAGAGGATCCCTACTTTGGCGGCAAAGGCCCGGACAGGACAGGTTGTAATTTTTGCGGCGGCTGTATGACCGGTTGCAGGTACAATGCGAAAAATACGCTCGACAAAAATTACCTCTGGCTGGCTCAGCAACTGGGAGCAGAAATCCTGGCGGAAAATGAAGTCACTGATGTAAAAAAGCTTTCTTCGGAAGCTTATGAGGTGACACTCAAATCGAGTACCTCCTACTTTGGGAAGACCAGAAAACTGCGAAGCAAAGGAGTGATTTTTTCCGGAGGAGTTTTGGGTACGGTTAAACTGTTGCTAAAGCTGAAGCAGAAAAGCCTTCCGAAGTTATCAGAAAAAATTGGAGACCAGGTTCGTACCAACAATGAAACCCTAATCAGCGTTTCAACGGCCGACAGGAAGAAAGACCTTTCAAGAGGGGTGGCCATAGGGAGCCTGCTGCACACCGATGAAAACAGCCATCTTGAAGTGGTACGCTACTCCCGTGGCTCGGGGTTCTGGAAGCTGCTGCACCTGCCCATGGCGCATGGAAAGACGCCACCGCAGCGCGTGTGGAATGTCCTGTCTCAGCTAATAAGTTCCCCCGTGGCCTGGTTCAAAACATATTTTATCAATGGCTGGTCAAAAAGTACGGCGGTACTGCTTTTTATGCAAAGTATTGACAGCACGATAAAACTGAAGAGAAATTTCTTCGGAAGCATGTCCAGCGGCATAAGTTCGGGAGAAAAACCTACTTCAGATATCCCGGCCTCAAAAGAACTCACCAAAAGGTACAGCAGGGCCATCAATGGGAAAGCCACTTCTTTTGTGCTGGAAAGCCTTGCCGGAATTCCCACTACAGCCCACATTTTAGGCGGGGCCGTGATGGGCAAAAATGCTTCAGAAGGAGTAATTAATTCCAGGAATGAAGTGTTTGGGTACAAAAACCTCTACGTAATTGACGGGTCTATGATTTCGGCAAACCCGGGGGTGAACCCCAGTCTTTCCATCACTGCAATAGCCGAAAGGGCCATGACTTTTATTCCGCAGAAAAAAGAGGTGTCAAAAATGGCATTTTCGGAACCTCTTTCGGAATAAGTTCAGGTTAGAATTTGTCCGTTTGTTAAATAAGACAAATTTATAGCAGTTTCATCTTCAATAGAATAGCCCGCAGTACTTTTACATCGAAAACCTTTAGGGTTAGGATGTCCCCTACACGCCTTTCCCTTCAGGTTTTTCATTTTTTGTGTAACAAATGTCACTGTTTATTCCTTCCAAAAAAGCTTTTTTAGTAGTATCTTGATAATCAGATAAAACTACAGTCATGAGCTACTATTTTACCACTACTTTAAAACAGGATTTTGACACAGCCATTCAAAAAGTTACAGAAGAACTCAAAAAAGAAGGCTTTGGTATTTTAACAGAGATCGATGTGAAGGAAACCTTCAAAAAGAAACTGGATGTAGATTTCAGAAAGTACAGGATACTTGGTGCCTGCAACCCGCAAATGGCACACCAGGCTATTTCAGCCGAAAGCAGGATTGGAACCATGTTACCCTGCAATGTGATAGTGCAGGAAACCGGCGACGGTACGATTGAAATTTCAGCCGTTGATCCTGTGGCTTCCATGCAGGCCGTTAAAAATGACACTTTGGGAGATGTTGCCACGCAGGTACGGGAAAAGCTGAAAAAGGTAATTGACAGCATCAGTTAAATTGAAATTAGTTATTTAAAAAGATCCGGGGGGCTTCTAAATTCTCCGGATTTTTTTTGCTCCAGCCTTGTGTAACAAAAGTAACTGTGCCGGCAAACCTTAGAAATTACTTTTGTCCTGTTTTTAAATAATTACACTTATGAAAACGGAAAAGATCATACAAGCCGGGAAAGGAATCGAACTCGATGTGAGAACAAGAGCAGAATTTCGTGGTGGCCATGTAGCAGGTTCCAAAAATATACCCCTTACAGAATTACCCGATGAAATTGAGAATTTAAAATCATGGGAAGCACCAATCATTCTTTGTTGCGCATCGGGGATGAGAAGTGCACAGGCAGAACAATATCTCAGCCGTGCCGGAATAAATTGCGTGAACGGAGGTTCATGGCTCGAAGTCAACTACCTGCAATCTAAAGCCTCGTAAAATGATAAAATTCCTAAAAAATATCTTCGGAAAAAATACAGGCCCAAATTTTACCGACTTACATAAGGAGGGAGCTGTTATTGTAGATGTGCGTACCAAAGGGGAGTTTAACGGCGGACACATCAAAGGTTCCAAAAACATTCCGTTAAACAGCCTTGGCCAGAACCTCAGGAAAATTGGCGATAAAAACAAGCCTGTTATTACCTGCTGTGCTTCGGGAATGAGAAGTGCTTCCGCAGTAAATATATTGAAATCGGCAGGATTTACAGAAGTGCACAACGGCGGCGGCTGGAGAAACCTTCAGAATAAAATAAAATGAGAAAAAGATTGCTTAACACCAACAGCCTGTTGCGCGCAGCCTACATGCTTATAGGAATTATTGTAAGCCTGCAGGCGGCCAACGCCGAACTCTGGTGGGGGCTGGCATTTGGTATTTACATAGCCGCCATGGGCTTCTTTGGCTTTGGTTGTACTGCCGGCAATTGCACCGGGCCTAATTGCACTGTAGAACCTGATCGAAATCAGGAAAAAAGAAAATAAGCCCGCTTAACTTTACCCCATAAAAATTTCATCATGGAAGAACATATCTATACCGTCGACTTACACTGGAAGGCAGATCGCAAAGGGGAAATCTCTTCTCCCGAACTCAATGAGAAAATTGAAGTGGCGACCCCTCCCGAATTTCCGAAGGGAATTGCCGGCATCTGGTCTCCCGAACATTTGTACACGGCCGCAGTGAACAGCTGCTTTATGACCACTTTCCTGGCAATTGCTGAAAATTTCGGGCTGCAATTCAAAAGCCTTACCTGCCCTGCTAAAGGCAGGCTGAGCAAGCAGGATGGAAGATTTGTAATGTCGCAAATTGTTCTTGAACCCGTACTCTGCATTTATAATGCGGAAGATAAAGAGAAAGCTGAAAAGATCCTTTTTAAGGCCGAAAAAGCCTGCCTCATCACAAATTCTATAAAAGCTGAAGTTATTTTGGTCCCCGAAATTAAATTGGCAGAATCTTTGGTATCATAAGGTTACAGTCCCCCTACACTGGAGATCCCGTTTGAAGATTTTTTTCTTCTTCGGGATCTTTTTTTTGAGCAGTTTCAACCATTTGAGAGGCAAATCAGAAAAAATTTCAGCTACAGCACTTCTTAGTGTAACAAATTTCCTTCGGAAAAGTCTATAGGGGAAATTGCTGAAAAGGAAATATGAAGAGCAGGTTTTTATAAACCAAAACCTGCTCACTTTTCTAAAGGCAGGTAAAACCTCTCAAAAATGAATAGATTATTCCTGATTATCGCCGTGTTTCTCTTGAGCCAGAATGTTTTGGCGGGTGAAAAGACCATTACCACTTCAGACGGGGTTGACCTTTACGTAAAGGTTGAAGGCAGGGGCACTCCCCTGCTTTACATCCATGGCGGGCCGGGATCGGGCAGTTATTGGTTTGAGAAATTAACAGGAGAGTTTCTGGAAGAACATTTTACAGTGGTTTACCTCGACCAGCGTGGGGTTGGAAGGTCAAAAAGCTCCCCCAGTAAAGATTATTCCATGGACAGGATGGCGCTTGATTTTGAAGAAGTAAGGCTTGCTCTTGGCTTTGAGGCCTGGCTCACCCTTGGTCATTCTTTTGGAGGTGTTTTGCAAATGGGTTACGCAAAGCGGTACCCTGAAGCACAAAAAGGAATGCTCATGATCAACTGCACCCTAAACCTCCCGGAATCGGCTTGCGGGAGCTGGCTGCCAAAAGCCGCTGAGTTGGTAGGGGAAACCTATAGTTGCGAAGGGGACACAGTTCCCGTGGCCCAAAGAATGAATGAGTACGGAGGAAAACTTCGGGAAAAAGGCTTGTTTTGGAAAATAGGGTCCCGGGATCCCGAAACCTTCCCGAAACTTGATCAAATCTCGGCAGAAATTGAGAACTTTAACTACGATCTTAGCCAGTACGCCATGAACAGCCAGGATTACTGGCAGAATTTTAAAGCCCTGAGCGCAGATATGAACATGCCGGTACTTTATTTCTATGGCAGCACAGATTTTATGGTGGGCCCAGAACATTACCGCGGCCTCAATTTTTCAAATCTGCTTTTGTGGGAAAATAAGGGCGGGCATGTGCCGTTTATAGAAGAGCCTATCGAGCTACAAAAGGCAATATTGGCCTACAAAGAAAAATACAGCTTTTAAAAATAATTGTTTGAGGAGAACAGGTTGTCAAAAATTCGTTTTTGGCAACCTTTCTTATTTTATAAATATTAGCGGATAGTCTCCAGGCCTTCGGGTGGCGTTATGGCGAGTTCCTCGAGCCCGGGTTTGGGAAGATCAAAGTTCTTCGGATCTTTCTTGTATTCCGCAACATAGTTGCCCAGGGTTTCCAGTTCGCCTGCGTTGAGATAGTTGGAATTTGGATTATCGGCCAGTTGCAGCCATGGCACAGCACTTTCAAAATCATAATCTCCAAACACCATGAAAGGAGTTCCATTGCGCTCAATTAACTGCCCCGTAGCATCGAGCTTCCACTGGCTGGCCCAGTTATAAATTGTGATGGCGTCATCTCTTCGCAGTCTCACGCAGGCATGGCTGGCAGGATAGCCGGGCATGGAGTACTGGTGCACGCCTACCCCTTCAAAATTCATAAAATTGAAATAATAAGGCATCAGCCACGAATCGTTGACCGTGCTAATTTTACTGCGCGCCTTATAATTTCCGTAGAAAAGTCCGGCGGGGGTTGGGGTTGATCTTTTCCCTGAACTCACCGGCCCCCATTTAAAGAGCCTGCCGTTCTCGTACAAAGCAAATGCCTGGATACGTCTAGAAATAAGCACGGTCTTGGGTATGGAATCGAGCATTTCGAGCCTTTTGGGAAAAGGGGAATAATCGAGAAAATTAGTGGTGAGCGTATCGGGGATCACCAGAAGGTCTCCGGGCTTAAGCCGGTAAGGGTCAACGCGGTTGATGCCAAAAATAAATTCCTGTTCCCTTTCGCTGAACCTGTGCTTGAAACTATCAATTTCGGCGGCATTTTCAAGGCTGTCAAGCTGGTAGGTCACGAACAATGGCAATTGCTGAGGCTCTTGTGTTTCCGCAGAAATTTCGGAAACAGGAGTTTTCTCCAGGTTTTGGGATTGCACGGCGAGATTAGAGCGCTCACAGGAACACCCTACGGCGAGTAGCGGTAGCATTAACAGAAAGTTCCAAATATTTTTCCTGATGTTTTTCATAGCACCTTCTCCAAAGCTTCGGAAGAAGTAAGCTTTCAAACTAGCGTTACATCTTCAGAAGAAATCTCCCCTGCACAAAGCTTTTACTAATTTCGTCAATTTTTTGATCAATTCCTACGGGTTTATAAAATCTATAAACCCTGAAAAATGTCATTTTTGAAGCTTGTTTTCAGCTATATAAGCAGCGAAAAACTTCCGAAAAAACCTTAAAATAAACTAAAATATTTGTCAATAAATTAATACCTTGTGAACATCAAAAAATGCTGACTATGAAATTTCTTGTTCTTCTATTTTTCGCGTTACTGGGAACGGGAGTGATGGCGCAGGAGAGCCCTGTTACTTTTGAAAGTAAGGGTATCACTTTCTCCGGTGATCAAAGTGTAACGCGCGAGAATAAACAAATTGTAGAGCTTACCGGCAATGTGCACTTCACAACTTCTATTGTGGAAATTGAAAAAGCCGAAAAAATAGTGTACGACCGAAATACTAAAACTTTCACCATAAGTGGTTTTAACGAGCTGGTGCTCAATGGCAAAAAACGCCTGGCTTCAGATTTTGGCTCCACTACCTTAAAAATCGACCTTGGCGGCAGTATAGCTTATTTAGTTGCCGAATCTACCAATTGCAAAGGCGGAAAAGGAAAGGGCTGCTAACATTCATGACCGAAGCTTATTTTAGGGACGAAGATTTTTCCGCAGAAAATCTTCGCAACGGAGACCTGCCCGCAGGAGAATACGAGCTCTGCAGTTTTAGGGGCATCAATCTTTCGGGAGCCAACCTGTCAAAAATGACATTTTCGGAATGTATTTTTGAAGCCTGCGACCTCAGCAATTCAGTAGCCAAGGGAACCTGCATTAGGGATACAGAATTTATAGATTGCAAACTTATGGGCATCAACTTTAACGAGCTTGATCCTTTTTTGCTCTCATTTTCTTTCAAAAATTGCCTTTTAAGCTACTCTTCCTTTAGCAGGCTTAAACTGAAGAATACTACATTTGACACCTGTAAACTGGTTCAGGTAGATTTTTCTGAAGCCGATTTCACTTCAGCTTACTTCGGGAATTGCGACTTTAGCGGTGCCATATTTTATAACACGAAGCTGGAAAAAGCTGATTTTAGCACCTCCAGGAACTTCAGCATAGACCCTGAAAACAATACTGTTAAAGGTGCCAGGTTTTCTTCGGAAAATATTGGCGGTTTACTGGAAAAATATAAAATAAAGATCGATTAGCAGCTTCTAAATTTCCAGTTGGCAGCCCAATTCCCGTTCCATGTAAAACCGGCATATAAAAAGCTTATCTTTGCCACCTTCTTTACGAGATACACGGCAGGTTGTAAGCCGGTACAGAACACAAAAAACAGCAGCTGTTTCAAGAAAATGCAACGTCTTTTCCAGCATTTCACATAAAACAATTTAATGTCTTTTAAAAAATTAGATTTAGATGAGGCCCTTTTAAAGGCGCTCGACACCCAAGGTTATACCAGGCCCACCCCAATTCAAAAACAGGCCATTCCCGTAGTCCTTTCAGGAAAAGACCTTTTGGGGGTAGCGCAAACCGGGACAGGAAAAACAGCCGCTTTTGGCCTTCCTATCCTGCAACTATTAAATGAAAAAAAATTTTCGGGCAAGGCAGTGCGGGCTTTGATCCTCACGCCTACCCGCGAACTCGCCATACAAATAGATGAAAGCCTTGCTGCCTACGGGAAATACACCAGGCTTAAACATTCGGTGATTTTTGGCGGGGTAAGCCAGCATGCCCAGGTAGACAAGCTGAAACGCGGCGTTGACATTCTTGTTGCCACGCCCGGCCGCTTACTCGACCTTATGAACCAGGGCTTTATCAATCTCAAATCGCTGGAAATATTCGTACTCGATGAAGCCGACCGGATGCTGGATATGGGCTTTATACACGATGTAAAAAAGGTCATAAAAAGCCTGCCCGAAAGAAGGCAGACCCTTTTCTTTTCGGCTACCATGCCCGAGGAGATCCAGAGCCTGGCAAAAATGATGCTGAAGAATCCGGTAAAGGTAGAAGTTACTCCGCCGTCATCTACAGTAGATAAAATTGACCAGTGGGTTTACTTTACCAACAAACCCGACAAAAGAAAATTGCTACTGCACCTTTTGGAAACCAATGGAATTAAAACCGCCCTTGTCTTTACCCGCACCAAACACGGTGCCGATAAAGTGGCGAGGTTTCTTGATAAAGCCAAAATAAGTTCGGCCGCCATTCACGGGAATAAGAGTCAGAACGCCAGGCAAAAGGCTTTGAAGAATTTCAAGAACGGAAACCTGAATGTGCTTGTAGCCACCGATATTGCCGCCCGCGGAATTGACATCGATGAGCTGGGCCACGTCTTTAACTTTGACCTGCCCAACGTGCCCGAGACTTACGTGCACAGAATTGGGCGTACCGGCCGCGCGGGGAACGAGGGAATTGCAATTTCTTTTTGTGCCGCCGATGAGCGAAAAGAACTGAAGGATATTGAGAAACTTGCCTCCATTAAGATCCCGGTGGTTGAAGAACACCCTTATCCCATGGACCTCAATGCTGCCCCACCAGCCCCTTCCCCACAAAGAAACCGGAACGGCAGGCAAAGGAGAAGACGTTAATTTTTGGTGAACCACGATCAATGGACTGAAAAATAATATTTAAAAACTTTGATAACAAAAGAGCTTTTTTCAAATGAAAAAAGCTCTTTTTATTTTTAATGAGTACATCTACAATGAGATTCTTACTGCGTAGGAATGACAACCTCAGAAACCTCTGGCATTTAGATCGCAGGTTTTGGTATGCGAAGCCCCTTCTATTCTATATAATTTCAGCCAATCGTATATCGCCCTTCTAAGTTCGTAATTTTATCTCGCCAGGTAACCGCCATCTATTGGATAGTATGCCCCGGTTGCGAATGAAGCTTTATCACTGCCCAGCCACAACACTAATTCTGCTACTTCTTCACTTCGGCCCAACCTGCCTATTGGGTGCAGAGAGATAAGGTGGTTTTTCACCTCGTCATCCAGCTGGTCTAACAAAGGCGTGTCTATAAAAGCAGGCCCCACCGCGTTGATTCGAATATTTTGAGAGGAATATTCTATAGCCGCATTACGTGTCATTCCCACAGCGGCATGTTTTGCAGCCACATACCCGGCCGATCCTTCAAAGCCAACACTTCCCAAAATAGAAGAAATGTTAATGATGCTGCCCTGCCCATTCCTGAGCATGGCTGCAATCTGGTACTTCATTCCGTAGAAGATACTGTGCAGGTTCACGTCTATCACCCGGTGCCAGCCTTCAAGGCTCATATCGGCAATTTTATTTGCCTCGCCACCAATCCCGGCATTGTTCACTGCAACGTCTAGCCTACCGTAAGTCTTTACTGCAAAATCTACCAGAGCCTTATTTTCGGCTGCTGAAGCTACATCGGCTTTAAAAAAGCTGGCTGTACCTCCCGATTTCTTAATGCGCTTCACTACTTCCTCCCCTGCTTCAGCATTGATATCCGAAACTACCACTTTGGCGCCTTCGCGTCCAAAAAGGAGGGCTGTAGCCTCCCCTATACCAGAGGCTGCGCCGGTAATAATTACTACTTTATCTTTCATAACACCAAATTTTTACTGAAAGTAAGATAGAAAACCCTGGAATGGGAGAAAATGATTAAAATCAGGAAGCGTTTGAAGAGGGGCAAAAATTTGCTATTTTAGAGTAGTATGAAAAAAATAATTTCGGGAGTAAGCATTGAACTGCGCCAGGGGGATATTTCAAAACAGGCAGACTGTGCTGCAGTGGTCAATGCAGCCAATGCCCAGCTAGAAACCGGCGGCGGGGTAGCCGGCGCCATACATCGCGCTGCAGGGCCGGAACTTGCCCAGGAAGCCAGGGCCATGGCTCCAATTAAACCGGGAGAAGCGGTAATTACAGGAGCCCATAATCTCCCCAACTTATATGTGATTCACTGCCTGGGGCCTGTGTATGGACAGGATAAACCTGAAGATAAACTCTTGGGAAATTGCTATTCAAAGGCCCTCGATCTGGCTGAAGAAAAACAGATCTCTTCTATTGCTTTTCCGGCGATTTCAACAGGTATTTTTGGATATCCGGCAGAAGCAGCCGCAAAAGTGGCTTTTACCAAAATCATTGAAAAAATCTCTACCCTAAAAACTCTCAAAAATGTCATTTTTGTACTCTATAACCAACAGGATCTAGACATACACAAAAGGGTGCTGGAGCAAATTATGCAGGGGAAAGAGTATTTGGGTTAAGCTGCTTATACGGTTGCATGCGGGTTTTGGATAACGCTGTTGTGGGTTAGCTGCCCGTAATTTTTAATGCTGAATATATTTTGCTCCCTTAAACCCCAAATTTTGAACCTTAAACTTTAACGAGCATCTTCCCTACATTGCGACCTTCAAAGAGGCCAATAAAAGCTTCAGGAAGTTTATCAAAGCCTTCTACCACGGTTTCATCGTATTCAAGGTTTCCATCCTTCAGCCATTCACTTAACTGCCGCAGCGCTTTTCCGAAGTCCTTTGCGTGATCGCGAACCAGGAAACCCTGCATAAGGGCGGTCTTTTTGATAAGAATTCCTTCGGGCCTGGGTCCAACAGGTACTTCCGTTTCATTATAAGTAGATATTGCGCCACAATTAATGATTCGGGCATCTTTGTTGATGGTTTGCAGCACGGCATCAAGAATCTCGCCCCCAACATTGTCAAAGTAGACATCAACCCCATCGGTACAAATCCTTCTAATGGCATCGGCCATGTTCTCTTCTTTATTGTAGTTCAATCCTTTGTCAAGGCCAAATTTCTCTTCCAGATGTTTTACTTTTTCATCACTGCCGGCAATTCCCACCACCATACAGCCTTTGATCTTGCCAATTTGTCCGGCTATGCTCCCCACCGCTCCTGCCGCACCCGAAACCACGAGGGTCTCTCCAGGCTTAAGCCGCCCGATTTTATCGAGGGCGAGATAAGCGGTGAGCCCTGTTAATCCCAGCACTCCCAAAAATGCCGATAACGGGGCAAGATCGGGATCGACCCTGTTGAGGCCGGTTCCCGTAGACAGCTGCAACTCCTTCCATTTTAGCATTCCGGAGACATACTCTCCGGTTTGAAAGTTCTTATTCTTACTCTCCACAACTTCGGCAACAACCATCGATTCTAAGGCTTCATTAACCTGAAAAGGAGGTATATAAGATTCTTCATTCCTCATTCTTCCGCGGAGATATGGATCTACTGAAATGTAAAGCGCCCTGAGCAGGATCTCTCCTTCTTCCGGCTTTGGGTCGTTCTCTTCAATAGTTTCAAAATCTGAAGTTGCGGGTTTGCCTGCCGGACGGTTTTTTAATAGAATGGTTTTGGACATGATGGGTTGGTTTTCATTGAAGATAAGGCTTCTCATGCATATTTACAAGCTGATATTTATGTAAATCAGAAATAAGAGAAGAATAATTTCAGTTAAAAACCAGGTACCGAAATGCACTTAAAAGTTACAGATATGACTCCAGAACTTCTCGTTCTTCAGCCTTAGCTAAACATTTTCTATTCTTCCAGAAGAAAACCTGTCCATGGCCTGTTGGTCATTCCCTCAGTGGTATTAAAGGTGTAAGTTCCACTCATCTCATTCTCCTGAAGTTCACCGGTGAGGATATAGTTTTCTCCTTCGTTATCGGGAATCATATCGTAGGTGAGCAGGTTGTCTTCCATACTCCACTCTCCCCATAGATCGTATACTCCGGGTACCGCGGGTTCGGTATAAAAAGCCGTACCATCTTCATAAAATTCCACATGAGCAACCCAGGAAACATCTTCTTCATGATGATAAGTTAATTCCCATTTAGAGCCTGCCAGATTGTGGGTTTCAAGGCTCAACTGCTCCCCGTAAGCCGTACCCGCCTCATTAGTTGCAAAGGTTCTGAAGTAATAATTGATCCCCGGATTAAGGTCTTCAATCTTTACCACAAATGGATCTTCAGATTGCCGGTTATTACTTTTCTTCATGGAGACAGGGGTCGTTTGGCCTTCAGGCAGGGCCACATTGTCATCTAAAGTTGGATTTGGATTTGTACTCCAAACCACTCCGTAAGATTGAATGTCACTGGCATCGCCCATAAGGGTTCCTGAAATTTGCACAGAAGTATGGGTGATGACCGCTTCAGATTCTCCGCTTAGGGTAACAACTTCGGGAAGTTGTGGTTCCCTGGTTCCATCATCAGAATCACAAGCCATAAAAAAGCTGAAACTCATGAACATGAAAACAAATTTGTGTAATGAATTTTTCATAATACCTGTTTTAAAGTGAATTTGAAAAGTACCGGAAAAATCCTGTCAACACAATACCACTTTATAGGTATTTTTCTGATTATCATTATGTTACACATTATTCATTTAAGTTTCACCCATAAAAAAACCTCCCCGGTCTCCCGGAGAGGTTTTAAATATTTAAAAATTTTAGGAAATTAGTTCTTTCCTTCCATTTTATCTTTCAACGCCTGAAGTTCTGCGTTCACATCACCAATAGTGGTGTTGCTCTGAGCTTGTTGTGCAGCGGCTTTCTTTTGGGCCTGCTTTACAATTTGCTGCTCTTCTTCCTTGTGGATAGCAGTGTGAGATGCTACCACTCTCTTGAATTCTTTGTTGAATTCAATGATCTGGAATTCTGCAGTTTCTCCCTGCTTAAGTTTGCTTCCGTCTTCTTTTTCAAGGTGACGTTGCGGAACGAATGCAGTGATATCTTCATTAAAGTCTATAGTCGCACCTTTGTCAACGATCTCTGTAATTGCAGCTGTGTGAGTAGTTCCTACAGCGAACTCAGATTCGTACTTATCCCAAGGGTTAGACTCAGTTTGCTTATGACCAAGGCTTAGTTTGCGTCCTTCAACATCAAGTTCAAGAACAACTACCTCAAGTTTATCTCCTACGTTAGTAAATTCACTTGGGTGCTTGATCTTCTTAGTCCATGAAAGATCTGAGATATAGATAAGTCCGTCAATTCCTTCTTCAAGTTCTACGAAAACTCCGAAGTTTGTGAAGTTACGAACAATACCAGTGTGTCTTGAACCTACAGGGTACTTAGAAGTGATATCAGTCCATGGATCTGGAGTCAATTGCTTGATACCAAGAGACATTTTTCTGTCTTCACGATCTAAAGTAAGGATTTGAGCTTCAACCTCATCTCCAACGTTCACGAAGTCCTGAGCTGAGCGCAGGTGAGTACTCCATGACATTTCAGAAACGTGGATAAGACCTTCAACACCTTCAGCAACTTCGATAAATGCACCGTAATCTGCGATCACAACTACTTTACCTTTTACTTTGTCACCAACTTTTAGGTTCTCGTCAAGAGCTTCCCATGGGTGTTTGCTAAGCTGCTTAAGACCAAGCTGAATTCTTGTTTTAGCCTCATCAAAGTCAAGGATAACAACGTTCAGTTTTTGATCAAGCTCAACGATCTCGTTTGGATGGTTGATTCTAGACCAGCTAAGATCGGTGATGTGGATAAGTCCGTCAACACCTCCAAGGTCAACGAATACACCGTAAGAAGTGATGTTCTTAACAGTACCTTCAAGTACCTGACCTTTTTCAAGCTGCCCGATAATTTCTTTTTTCTGCTCTTCGATATCGGCTTCGATAAGCGCTTTGTGAGAAACAACAACGTTCTTGAATTCGTGGTTGATCTTCACCACCTTGAATTCCATTGTTTTTCCAACGTATGCATCGTAATCCCTGATTGGCTTCACATCGATTTGTGAACCCGGAAGGAAAGCTTCAATACCAAATACGTCTACGATCATACCACCTTTAGTGCGGCATTTCACGTAACCGTTCACGATAAGACCCTCGTCATGTGCTTTGTTCACACGATCCCATGCCATAATAACACGAGCCTTACGGTGAGAAAGGATCAACTGCCCTGTAGCATCTTCACGCACATCGATCAATACCTCTACTTCATCCCCAACTTTAAGATCTGGGTTGTAACGGAACTCATTAAGAGAGATTACACCTTCACTTTTTGCATTGATGTCGATGATCGCATCACGATCTGTAATGTTGATCACTTTTCCGGTAACTACTTCATCATGTAAAGTGTCAACGAAATTTTCTGCTACAAGCTTTTCAAATTCTTCCAGCTTTTGATCGTCGATAGGATCAATTCCCTCTTCGTAGTTGTGCCAGTTGAATTCCTTTAAGAATTGCTCAGGATCTTGTTGCTGAACAGCCGCATCAGGTTGAGACTTAGCCCCCATTCCTGCTACCGGTTGAATTTCAGCGTTTTCAGAACCCTGAACTTCTTGGTTTTTGTTTTCTTCAGCCATTGCTGATAATTAATTTGTATCCTGTATTCTTCCGGAAGATGTTCGCAATAAAAGAACACAGAAGTGTTTATAATATTGATTTTCAATCCTTTTAGTCTCCCGACCTATTGCTAAAAGGAGTGCAAAAATACAATTATTTTTGTCAATTAACAATGTAGATATGAGATTTTAGATAGGAGAGATGAGAATTGAAAATGCCAGTCAATAATAGCTGGCGAGAGATATAACTTAATCTTAATTGCTGAGAAACCTTAGATGCTTAGACATCATTTATTTCCCGCTGATTTTGCAGATAAACGCAGATGTTTTAAATCCTTAAATTACCTTCTTAAAATGTCATTTTGGAAACCTTTGTTTGGTAGAAATAAAACCTGCCAAAGGGATTCATCTTCAAATTAAGCCATTGGAATTTGGTGCTTGTAATTTGAAGGTTATGATAATTGATCATTGCTAATTATTAATTGCCTCATCGTACAACTCCAGGATCTTTTCGAACTGTCCTGCCAGGGTGAGGTGGGAATTATCTATTTCTTTTGCGTCTTCAGCCTTTACAAGAGGGGAATCTTTTCTGGTGGTGTCTAAAAGGTCTCTTTCCTCCACATTTTCAAGCACCTCTTCAAAAGTGACATTTTCTCCTCTTTCCTGAAGTTCTAAAAACCGGCGTTGGGCACGTTCTTTTGCACTGGCAGTCATAAAGATCTTAAGCTCGGCCTTGGGAAAGACCACAGTCCCTATGTCGCGCCCGTCCATCACAATGCCTTTTTCCCTGCCCATTTCCTGTTGCTGGGCTACAAGCATTTCACGCACCTGAGGTACTGCAGCTATTTTGCTCACATACTGGGAAACCTCCATTTGCCTTATCGGTTTTTCAACATTTTCGCCATTCAGGTACATTTCCCCGAAACCCACTTCAGGGTTAAAGATGAACTTCAGCTTGATAAGAGGAAGATCGGCTATGAGTGCGGCAACATCAAAATGAGTTTCAGAAATGAATTTTTTCCGCAGCGCGTAAAGGGTAACTGCCCTGTACATCGCGCCTGTATCTACATACACATAACCCAGTTTTTTGGCCAGCTGCTTTGCCACGGTACTTTTACCTGTTGATGAAAAGCCGTCTATTGCAATGGTGATCTTTCTCGTCATAAATGTTGTTCTTCAGCTTAAAGAGCCAGAAATAAAGGCCCTCAAAAATGCCATTTTTGGCACCTCTGCAAAAATAGGTATTTCTTACAGGTTTAAAAGGAAATCGTTCTGAAACAAAAAAGCCCCGCCAGTAGCGGGGCCTGTAACAAACATTCCCTAGAGTTGCTTAGGGTTCTTAACTTTCTCATCGAGAATTGCCAGGTCAATTACCTGAGACATTTCTTTCACATAATGAAAGGTAAGACCTTTGAGGTATTCTTCCTTAATATCTTCAACATCCCGGCGGTTCTCTTCACAAAGAATGATCTCCTTGATATGAGCCCGTTTTGCAGCCAGGATCTTCTCTTTGATCCCGCCAACCGGAAGCACTTTACCACGCAGGGTAATCTCTCCCGTCATGGCTATGCTTTTCTTCACTTTTCGCTGGGTGTACAGCGAAACCAGCGAGGTAAGCATGGTGATACCGGCACTTGGGCCGTCTTTTGGCGTAGCGCCTTCGGGCACGTGAATGTGAACATTATATTTATCCATCACTTCAGGATCTATTCCTAAAGCTTCGGCGTTACCTTTTATGTACTCAAGAGCAATGGTAGCCGATTCTTTCATTACTTTCCCGAGGTTCCCGGTAATATTGAGAGAACCTTTTCCTTTAGAAAGAATAGATTCAATGAACAGGATATCTCCTCCCACCTGCGTCCAGGCCAATCCTGTAACCACCCCGGCAGTTTCATTGTCTTCGTATTTGTTGCGCTCGAGCTTGGGACTGCCCAAAACATCAAGAATATCCGAATCTTTGATCTTAATGTTGTACTCCTCTTCCATCGCCATGTTCTTGGCGGCATACCGCACCATTTTGGCAATTTGCTTTTCGAGGCTACGCACGCCCGATTCCCTGGTATAGCCTTCAACGATCTTCTCCAGCTGTTTTTTGCCAATCTTCAGGTTCTCTTTGGTGAGGCCGTGTTCTTTTAATTGCTTCGGAAGTAAATGCTGTTTCGCAATCTCCACTTTCTCTTCAATGGTGTACCCGGTCACGTTAATGATCTCCATCCTGTCGCGCAGGGCCGGCTGAATGGTTCCCAGGTTATTTGCAGTGGCAATGAACATCACCTTGGAAAGGTCAAACGGCATCTCGAGGAAATTGTCGTGAAATTCACTGTTCTGCTCCGGATCCAACACCTCCAGCAAGGCTGAAGAGGGGTCGCCGCTATGGCCAATGCTCAATTTGTCAATCTCGTCAAGCACAAAAACAGGATTGCTGGTTCCGGCTTTTTTGAGGGATTGAATGATCCTTCCGGGCATAGCGCCTATGTAAGTTTTTCTGTGCCCCCGTATTTCGGCTTCATCTCTAAGTCCGCCGAGCGACACCCGCACATATTCTCTGCCCAAAGCTTCGGCCACAGAACGCCCAAGGCTGGTCTTACCAACTCCCGGAGGACCGTACAGACATAAAATAGGAGATTTCATATCGTTCCTCAACTTGAGAACCGCGAGATACTCAATGATCCTTTCCTTTACATCTTCAAGACCATAATGATCGCGGTCAAGGATGCGCTGCGCACGCTTTAAATCGAATTTGTCTTTACTGAAGTCATTCCACGGCAAATCCAAAAACAGGTCGAGATAGTTCCGCTGAATGGAATATTCGGCCACCTGCGGATTCATCCGCTGCATTTTTGCCAGCTCCTTGTTAAAGTGCTCGCTTATATTCTCGGGCCATTTCTTCTTCTTCGCCCGGGCACGCATCTCTTCTACTTCCCCTTCATGAGAAACCCCGCCAAGTTCCTCCTGGATGGTCTTCATTTGCTGGTGAAGAAAATACTCCCGCTGCTGCTGGCTCATATCACTTTGCACCTTGTTCTGAATGTCATTTCTAAGCTCCAGCTTGTGGTACTCCATATTCATGAACTTAAGGGTAGCGAGTGCACGCTCTTTAAGATCATTGGTCTCAAGCAGCTTCTGCTTTTCCTCTACAGAAAGGTTCATGTTTGAGGAAACAAAATTGATAAGGAACGAAGGACTCTCAATATTCTGAATCGCAAAAGAAGCTTCCGAAGGAATGTTGGGACTGTTCTTAATAATTTGCAGGGCCAGTTCTTTGATAGAATCAATAATGGCTTTAAACTCTTCATTTTCCTCGGCAGGACGTGCCTCGGGCACTTCAATGATCCTGGCCTTCAAAAATGGCTTATCGGCAATCACTTCATCTACTTCAAAACGCTTTTTCCCCTGAATGATCACGGTAGTATTTCCATCGGGCATTTTAAGCACCCTCAGGATCCTTGCTACCACCCCAATTTTGTTAATGTCTTGCGCAGTAGGGTTCTCTACCTTTTCATCTTTTTGGGAAACCACCCCAATCACTTTTGTGTCATTGTTGGCTTCATTGATAAGTTTAATCGAGGTATCGCGGCCTGCCGTAATAGGTATTACCACCCCCGGGAAAAGCACTGTGTTTCTAAGGGGTAAAATAGGTAATACTTCAGGAAGGTCTTCTTTGTTTATTTCTTCTTCATCTTCAGGAGTCATTAGGGGGATCAACTCTGCATCTTCATCTATCCCCTGTAATGACAGACTGTCAAGATTTTTAAATTTTGTTCTGCCCATATCTGTTTTTAAGTCAAACTGTCACTGCAGTTATTATATCACAATCTATTTAGTTACTTTATTACCTTTACTCGTACTGTATAACAGGCATTTAAAGCACATTTTAGACACATTATTTCAATTCTTATGCCAACGTACAGAAAATCAATTAAAAGAAAATTCTGCAAAACTGTAACAATTTGAAAACTATCTCATCTTTATTATAAAGCTTTAAGATTTTGACACTAACCACCACACATATTGATGAGCTTTTGGATAAATGCCGCCGGGGAGACGAGCGGGCCCAAATGAAAGTGTACAAAAAGTACAGCAAAGCCATGTACAACGTGGCGCTGCGCATTGTAAAGGATTCTGCGGAAGCTGAAGATATCATGCAGGAATGCTTCTTAAAAGCCTTTGACAAACTTGACACTTTTGAAGGGACCTCAACATTTGGCGCATGGCTGAAAAGGATAGTTGTAAACCACAGCATAGGCGTGTACAACAAGAACACACGCTATAGCGAAGTAGAATACAACGACCAGTTTAAGCATGCTGCCGATGACTCCAGCGGAATTGATTCCGAAGAAGAAGAACAAAATCCTAAAGTAAAGATGATCTTAAAAACGATGGAATCATTAAAAGAAAACTACCGGGTAGCACTAACCCTCCATTTGATTGAAGGTTATGATTACGAGGAAATATGTGAAATTTTAAATATTACCTACGCCAATTGCAGAACAACAATTTCACGGGCTAAAGAAAGCCTTCGCACCAAATTACTGAGCTATGAAAAATGATAGAGACTTAAAAGACCTTTTTGACGGGCTCGATTTCGATATTGACGAACCTACCCCCCAGCATGAAGACCGCTTTAGGGAAAAATTACGGCAACGGCCTCAAAAAAAGAAACCCAGGCACAACGGGCTTATCACGATGTGGCTACCTGTAATGGCAGTGGCTGCAAGCTTCCTGGCAGCAGTACTTCTCTTTCAGGGGGTATTTGCCAATCCTTTCTCCCATACACAGGAACTGGCAAATGTCTCTCCCGAGATGAAACAAACCCAGGAGTTCTATTCTTCAGTAATAAGAACAGAACTCGCTGCCCTGCAGGAACAAAAAACCCCCGAGACCGAAGCTGTGATCAATGACGCCCTTGCCCAGCTCGATATCCTGGAAAAAGATTACCAGAACCTGAAAAAAGACCTGGGGAAAAGCGGCCAGGACCAGAGGGTGATCTTCGCCATGATCACCAATTTTCAAAAAAGAATTGACCTGTTAAAAATGGTACTTGAGAAAGTAAATGATATAAACACCCTAAAAAACACCAATCATGAAAACACTATTATATAAGGCTTTGATCGTCTTCTTCCTTGTCCCGGCTGTGGCATGCGCCGAAGGAGACTTTAGAGGAAAGTACACCAAGCAAAAACGCGTGAAGAAAGAATTTAAGGTCTCGGCCAGTGATATGCTGAAGATCTCCAACAGCTACGGCAACATTGATATTGTGACCTGGGATCAAAACCGCGTAGAAATTGAAGTCTTGGTTCGCACCAACGGCAATGACGAAGAAAAGGTGGAACAGCGCCTACGGGAAATCGATGTGGCTTTTAACCAGACTGCCGGGCAGGTGACCGCAAAAACCATTCTCGAAAAAAACAACAACAATTCTTTTTGGGGAAGCCTTTTTGGATGGAGCAGCAGCAATGTGAACATAGAGATCAACTACAGGGTGAAAGCCCCTGTGACCAACAGCGTAGACCTTTCTAATGACTACGGAAGCATTAACCTCGACAAGCTTAAAGGTGACGCTCAAATCTCCTGTGACTACGGAAAAATCATGATAGGCGAACTCCACGGTAACAACAATGAGCTGGATTTTGACTACACCCGAAACAGCAGCATTGGCTATGTAAAACGTGCCAGGATCAACGCCGATTATTCTGAATTCACTGTTGATGAGGCAGGAACCCTTGACCTGAGCGCAGATTATACCGATTCTAACATCCTGAAAGTAGAACAGCTCTCTTTCAACAACGACTACGGTTCCCTAAAAGTTGAAAAACTAAAGAATGTAAAAGGTGAAGGCGATTACCTGGGGATTAAAATAGGGCTTGTCTACGGCAGCCTTGACCTCAACCTGGACTATGGGTCGCTGGTAATTCAAAAGATCATGCCCAGCTTTAGGGAAATCAGGGTCAACAGCGATTATACCGGGGTGAAGCTGGGATATGACACAGAAGCGCCTTTCCGTTTTGAGATAAAAACTTCATATGGAGGCGTTAATGGAGTAGATAACAGTAACTTTAATGTGAACAGGCGCAACCAAAGCGGCAGCGACAACTATTACCAGGGGTACTACCGCAGCGAAAATACCGGAGGAAGAATCTATGTAGATTCCAGCTATGGCAGCGTCTCCTTCCTGGACTAATATTTACATAACATCAATCAATTAAAACCATTTAAAATGAAAACCTTACTCACTCTTTTTGCAGCTCTTTTTTGTGTCACCGCTAGCAACGCCCAATGGTGGCAGGGCACAAAAAAAGTAAATGGCAACGGCAATATGGTTACCCAAACCCGAAATGTACCAGATTATGACGCGGTATCCCTCACCGGATCCATGGATGTGATCCTGGTGAAAGGCAGGGAAGGAAGCTTAAAGATCGAGGCCGAAGAAAACCTGCAGCAGCACATTGAAACCGAAGTTAACGGCGGAAGGCTTAAAATTTCAGTCGAAAAAGGCTATTCTTTGAACCCTTCCGGAAATAAGGGAATTACCATAACAGTTCCATTTGCAGATATCGAAAATGTGAGCCTTACGGGATCGGGGGATATACGTTCCAACGACATGGTGAGCTCCCAAAAATTTTCGATCAACATCACCGGATCTGGAAATGTTAGCCTGCCCCTGCAAGCCAAAAGTGCTTCGGCAGATATCACAGGATCTGGAGATATTGACCTTACCGGCAAGGCCGAAGATTTTGACTGCAAAGTGACAGGCTCGGGAGATATCAGCGCCTTTGATTTTAAGTGCCAGCATGTTTCGGCCATGGTGACCGGCTCGGGAGACATTCAGGTTTATGCATCAGAATCTCTAAAAGCAAGCACCCCGGGTTCGGGAGATATCGAGTACAGGGGAAATCCAAAAAAAGAGGATTTCAGGACGATGGGTTCTGGATCTATCAGCAAAAATTAAAACTTCAGAAGTAAGCTCGCGGCTTAAAGACCTCATCCCAGCAGGGTGTCAAAAAAGGGGTTTTTAAGCCGCTTCTTTTTTTGCCAGTTTTCCGGTACGGGGAACCTTCAGCAATAAAAATACCCCTACCAGAAAGAAAGCTGTTATAAACAAAATGGAATACCGAATGCTGCCAAAAACCTGGGCAACCATTCCGTAGAGCAACATCCCTATCACAATGCCAATTTTTTCTGAAACATCATAAAAACTGAAGTAACTGGTGGTGTCAAGGGTGTCTTTAGGAAGCATTTTTGAGTAGGTGGAGCGCGAAAGGGTTTGAATGCCGCCCATTACCAGCCCTACCAGACCCGCAGCGATGTAGAATTGCAATGGCGTTTTCACAAAAAAGGCATAGATGCAAATGCCTATCCACAGCACATTCACCAGGATAAGCGTCTCTATATTCCCCATTTTTGAAGATAGCCGGGAGGTAATGGTGGCTCCTGCCACGGCAACCAGCTGGATTAAAAGAATACTCACAATTAATCCGGTTGTTGCGTCCTGCCCCGTCCAGTTCACTTCTTCGATCCCAAAATAGGTGGCGATCAACATCACGGTTTGCACCGCCATGCTGTAAATAAAGAAGGCTGTTAAATACCTTTTCAGCTGCAAATTATTCTCAAAAGACCTCCAAATCATCCTGATTTCTTTGTACCCGTTAAAAAGCACATCTCGCGTGAGTTTTTCCTTTTTATTGCCTTTTGGAAGGTAATAGTAAGTAATTTGGCTAAAGCCAATCCACCAGATCCCGGTAAGAACAAATGAAAGCCTGGTGGGCATAGCCTCACTTTCAAACCCGAACCATTCGTAGTTAAGCACTAAAAGAAGACAGATGACAAGCAGGATCACACTCCCAATGTAGCCCAGTGAAAATCCCTTTGCACTTACCTTATCCTGCTGGTTTGGAAAGGCAATATCGGGCAGGTAAGAGTTATAGAAAACAAGGCTGGCCCAAAATCCTACCAGCGCCAGGAAATAGCACACCAGACCAAAAATGAGGTTTTCCAGGTTAAACCAGAAAAGCCCTATGCAGGAAAGGGAGCCAAGATAGCAGAAGAATTTCAAAAAGTTCTTTTTATTCCCCACATAATCGGCGATACCCGAAAGAAAAGGGCTTATCACTGCCACCAGCATAAATGCCATTGCGGTCACGTAACTAATAAGCGAGTCGTTGTTAAAGTCAAACCCCAGCAGCTGCACTGTATCATGCACCACTTTTCCTTCTTCATCTTTAACAATGGTTAGGGCCGCATAAAAAATGGGGAAAATAGTTGAAGCTATGACAAGGCTGTAAACTGAATTTGCCCAATCGTAAAACGCCCAGGCGTTGAGTAATTTTTTACTTCCCTTGGGGAGTGATTTCATACAGGAAAAAATTAAAAGAGCTGCCAAATTTTGGCAGCTCCTAAAATACTGAATTTTTAATACCTCTATTTAAAGGAAGTCACCCCGAATTTACGGGCTTCGGCTTTGGCTTCAGGAGCCCATTTTTCAATATTGTTGATTCGGGTTTGAGGGTTGGGGTGCGTACTGAGGAACTCAGGCGGAGCCTGCCCTCCACTTTCCTGAGACATTCTCCTCCAAAGGTTGGCAGCCTCGGCCGGGTCGTAACCTGCAATGGCCATGAGGGTCAACCCAATCCTGTCGGCTTCGGTTTCATGGCTTCGGCTAAAAGGCAGCATTCCACCAAGGTTGGTACCTAGACCATAGGCCTGGGCTATAATTTGCTGGGTACTTTCGCTTTTACCCCCAACTGCGGCTCCCACAACTGCGCCCCCAACCTGTTGTAATTGGGCTGCACTCATACGCTGTGCCCCATGGTTTGCCACTGCGTGGGCTACCTCGTGAGCCATAATGGCAGCAACCCCTGTTTCATTTTTGGCAAGGGGCATGATGCCGGTGTAAAAGGCGATCTTGCCGCCGGGCATTGCCCAGGCGTTCACCTGGTCATCCTTTATCAATGAATATTCCCATTCGTAACCATCAAGATACCCCTGGTAACCGTTGGCGTTCAGGTATCTTTCTGCAGCAACGGCAATTTTTCTTCCCACATTTTCAACCATTCTTGCTTCGGGGGTATTTCTAACCACCTCACTCTGAGCCAGAACTTCATCATACTGCTGAAAAGAAGCAGGGAAGATCTGGGAATTGGAGACGAAATTCAAGTTTCTCTCACCGGTAAAAGGGTTCGTTTTACATCCTGCCAACAGGATTAAAAAACCAGCCACTATAGTTATTTGTCTCAGTTTCATAATTGATAATTTTGTTAAAGTTAATAAATCAAACCGGCCCCACTTGAAGCTTTAAATTAGGTTTAACAAAATACCTGCCAATCTTGAAAAGGCGCGCCCACGGCTTGCCCGGTAAAGATCCATATTTCGTAACTTGCACCCTTTCTCCTTTTATGACACAACAAAAAAAAGATCAAACCCCTGTGCAGAGGCTGCTGGTGCCCTCTTATATTTTAACCACAGGAAAAATACTTACCTCCATTTCCCCTTTTCTGGCCAGCAGGTTTGCAGCCAAACTTTTTCTCACGCCTTTCAGGTACAAACTTCCTGACCGGGAAAAGAAAATGGACAGGGAAAGTAAGCAGGAAAAATTGGTGCTGCCCCATTTTCAGAAGGAAATTGTGGTGTACCAATACGGCGATTCTTCCCGTAAAATTTTGCTCACCCACGGCTGGAGCGGCCGCGGCACCCAACTCGCTGTAATGGCCGAAGCCCTTATCAAAGCAGGCTTTGCTGTAGTGAGTTTTGATGCCCCTGCACACGGGAAAGCAGCCGGAAAAATGAGCATGATGCCCCACTTCATAGAAGCCATAGAAGTCATCGAAAAAAAATACGGCCCTTTTGAAGCGGCCATAGGGCACTCCCTGGGTGGCATGGCGTCACTAAAAGCAGTTTCTAACGGCCTGCCCGTAAAAAAACTGGTCATTATAGGTACAGCGAACAGCATTACCCACATCACCCGTGAATTTGCGCGTAACATGAAGATGAATAACAAAGTAGCAGACAAAATGAAAAGCTATTTTGACAGGAAGTTTGATGAGGATATGGATAAGCTCTCGGGTGCAGTTTCTGCGGAAGGAGTCAAAATTCCAACCCTGGTTATTCACGATGAAGATGATGTGGATGTGAACATCAGTTCGGCTTATGATATTCATGACAAGCTTGAAAACAGTGAACTTATGGTCACAAAAGGGCTTGGCCACCGCCGAATTTTAGGCAATTCAGAAGTTATTAAGAAAATCCTTGATTTTCTTTCGGTATAGTTCTTGTATCTTCATTGGTAAATAACCTATGAAGCTTACCATCTCTATCATAATTTTAGTTCTTAGCCTGGGCTGTAACTCAAATGCGCAAGAGGCCAATAACCAAAAAACCTATCCTGTTTCCAAGACTGAAGCCCAGTGGAAATCGGAACTAACTGCAGCAGAATTTCAGGTGCTTCGGAAAAAGGGAACCGAAAGGGCATTTTCAAGCCCCCTCAACCGTATCGAACAACCGGGAACCTTTGTTTGTGCCGCCTGTGGGAACGAATTGTACCAAACCCGCCATAAATTTGAAAGCGGGACCGGCTGGCCCAGCTTTGACCGACCAGCAGATGAAAAGAATGTAGATTACAGGCCCGACAGGACGGGGGCTTTAGTGCTTTGGAAGTGGTGTGCGCCAATTGCGGCGGACATCTGGGCCATGTGTTTAATGACGGCCCCAGAAATACCACCGGAAAAAGACATTGTATCAATGGGGTCGCCATGGATTTTATTCCGAAGAAATAACCCTAACAAAGTTTACCAATTGTTTAAGAGAGCCACCCCTCCCTAATTTTTATATTTAAACAAACAAAAAAGCAATGATCAAGAAATATCCCATAGAACGCTCAGAAGCCGAATGGCGAAAGCAACTTTCAGAAGAACAATACAGGGTGCTGCGCGAAAAAGGCACAGAAGCCCCACATTCCGGAAAGTACAACATGCATTTCCAGGAAGGCGCTTACCGCTGTGCTGCCTGTGACGCAAAACTCTTTGAGAGCGGCCAGAAATTTGAGAGCAACTGTGGCTGGCCCAGTTTTGATGAAGCTCTAGATGGCGCAATAGAATATGTGCAGGACAGGAGCTTTGGCATGATTAGAACAGAGATCCTATGTGCTAACTGCGGCAGCCACCTGGGGCACGTTTTTGACGACGGCCCTACCGTAACCGGCCAGCGCTACTGCGTGAATTCGGCCAGTATAGAATTTGAATCTAAATCTAAACCTAAATCCTAATAATCATGAAAAAAATATTCCTTCTATTCGCACTAGTCAGTTTTAGCCTTACCTCCTGTTCCGATGACGGAGAAATTGGCCCGCAAGGCCCTCCTGGGGAACCTGGAGTAAATATCCTGGGACAGACTTTTGGAGACCTTACTGCCAGAAATTTTACTTTTGATGCCGACTTCAACCTGTACAACCACTACTTTGAGATTCCCGGGGATATAGAAATATATGAATCTGATGCCATTTTAGCCTACCGGCTTGAAGTTATTGGGGACGTGGAAACATGGAGTTTACTGCCAAAATCATATTTTCTTGAAGACGGGAGAATTATCCAGTACTCCTTTAACCACTCAGCCGAGGATGTGGAAATCCTGATTACCGGAAATTTTGACCTGGAAACTTTAAGTGAAGATTACCTTCAAAACCAGTATTTCAAGTTTGTGGTGGTGCCATCAGATTTTATAGATGAAATGAGCATTGATATATCCAACCACGATGCAGTGATGCAGGCGCTGGATATTAAATAACAAATAAATCGGTTTGTAAATAAAAAATCCTTTTTCCTTCAGGGGAAGAAGGATTTTTTTTGGCCGGGTCTCAAAAAGGGCATTTTTGGAAGGATTTCCCGAAACCATATACTTTCGGTTTAAGGTTAATTTCCGTAAATTCGCTGTCTTAAATTCAGTTACATAAAATTCCGAATATGAGTAAATACGACGTTATAGTTTTAGGAAGTGGTCCCGGAGGCTACGTGACTGCCATTCGCGCATCACAGTTAGGATTCAAGACGGCTGTTATAGAAAAAGAAAATCTTGGGGGCGTTTGCCTCAACTGGGGATGTATCCCTACCAAAGCGCTTCTTAAAAGTGCCCAGGTTTTTGAATACCTTAACCATGCTGAAGATTACGGATTAAAAGTTGAAAAAGCCGAAAAGGATTTTGGTGCCGTTATTAAACGCAGCCGAAATGTGGCCGAAGGGATGAGCAAAGGAGTTCAATTCCTGATGAAGAAAAACAAAATCGATGTTATTGACGGTTTCGGTAAACTAAAGTCGGGCAAAAAGATCGAGGTTACCGATAAAAACGATAAGAAGACAGAGTATTCCGCAGATCATATTATCATCGCAACAGGAGCGCGTTCAAGAGAACTGCCAAACCTTCCGCAAGATGGTAAGAAAGTAATTGGTTACCGCCAGGCAATGAGCCTTGAAAAGCAGCCAAAATCTATGATCGTAGTTGGTTCAGGAGCTATTGGCGTTGAGTTCGCTCATTTTTACAAGACCATGGGTACCGAAGTGACCATTGTAGAGTTCCTTCCTAACCTGGTGCCGCTTGAAGATGAAGAAATCTCAAAACAATTTGAGCGCAGCTTCAAAAAAGCAGGAATTAAGGTGATGACCAGCTCTTCTGTAGAGAGTGTAGATACTTCGGGAGACCTTGTAAAAGCACAGGTAAAGACCAAAAAAGGTATGGAAACCCTTGAGGCCGAAGTTGTACTTTCAGCCGTGGGTATCAAATCTAACCTTGAAAACATAGGGCTTGAAGAACTAGGCATCAAAACCGACAGGGATAAGATCCTTGTGAACGATTTCTACGAGACCAATGTAAAAGGAATCTACGCTATTGGAGACGTGGTAGCAGGCCCTGCACTAGCTCACGTGGCTTCTGCGGAAGGGATCACCTGTGTTGAGAAGATCAAGGGAATGCATGTAGAGCCTATTGACTACGGAAATATTCCCGGATGTACTTATGCCACGCCCGAAATTGCTTCAGTAGGTATGACCGAAAAGCAGGCTAAAGAGGCCGGTTACGAGCTGAAGGTTGGGAAATTCCCATTCTCTGCTTCCGGAAAAGCCAAAGCTGCCGGCACTCCTGACGGATTCGTAAAAGTGATCTTTGATGCCAAATATGGCGAATGGTTAGGCTGCCACATGATTGGGGCAGGCGTTACCGATATGATCGCTGAAGCTGTTCTTGGACGTAAACTGGAAACTACAGGGCACGAAGTGCTAAAAGCCATTCACCCTCACCCAACCATGAGCGAAGCAGTGATGGAAGCCGTAGCCGATGCTTACGGGGAAGTGATACACCTTTAAGAAAGTATATTGTATATTGTATATTGTATATTGAATATTGAATAATGTATAATATATAATGTGGGGCGGGTTATTTAGTTCCACAGAATAAAAAAACCTCCGGAAAAATTTCCGGAGGTTTTTTGTTTGTTGGCATTTGGAATTTGGTGCCTGGAATTTGGTGCTTGGTGCTTGGTCTTGGTGCTTAGTGCTTGTAATTTCAATATAAAATATTCAATCTAAAATATTAAATTATTACTCCTTAATCTTTCCGAAGTCCTTCAATGTAGCTTCCATACATATCCTTGAACTGCATCCCCTGCGAAAACCGGAATTTATTCAGCTTTTTGTATTCCACCAGCCCCCATAGCACAAACTCTTTCAGAAAATATTTGTCTTCTTCGGGTACGTTCGGCTGGTATTTGTTCACGAGGTCTTCAAGTGCCGGGATGGAATCAAGGGCTTTTTTGTATTCGGCATCCGAAGTTTCATCAAGCAGCTCAAAGCCACTTTCGGAGAAGAACCAGTCCACAATTTCGGAGTATGGATCTTTGGCATCGGGCTTCTGCAGCTTTTCGATCTTTGGGAACATGGTTGGGAAAAGTGATTTTACGGCTTCTCCTATAAGTTCCTGCGCTACCATGGCACTTCCCTCCTGCTCTCCTTCATAGACCAGCTCAATTTTACCGGTTATTGACGGAATGACCCCAAGAAAATCTCCCAGCCTGAGAAGCGTCTTATTTTCGCCATTTTTGACAGCCCTGCGTTCGGCTGTGCTCACAAGGTTTTCAAATGCGGTAATACTCAGCCGTGCACTTATCCCGCTTCGGGAATCTACATATTCATGGTCTCGTGCCTCAAAACTTATTTGCTCCAGGAGGTCGTTGGCAAGTTCGGGAACCTGAACCATTTCCAGCTGCCCCTGCTCAAGCCTGGCTTCCTGCTGCGTGATCTTTTTGGCAGTTTTCACGTCTACGGGGTAGTGAGTGAGTATCTGGGAGCCAATCCTGTCTTTAAGAGGCGTTACTATGCTTCCGCGATTGGTGTAATCTTCGGGGTTCGCAGTGAATATAAACTGCATGTCTAAAGGCAACCTCAGCTTAAATCCGCGGATTTGTATATCCCCTTCCTGAAGAATATTGAATAAGGCTACCTGTATACGCGCCTGCAGGTCGGGCAGCTCGTTAATGACGAAAATACTTCGGTTGGCACGGGGGATCATTCCGTAGTGAATCACGCGGTCATCGGCATAATTCAGTTTCAGGTTGGCGGCTTTGATGGGGTCTACATCCCCAATAATATCGGCTACGGTCACATCGGGCGTGGCAAGTTTTTCAAAGAACCTTTCATTCCTGTGAACCCACGAAATAGGGATCTCATCGCCCTGCTCCTCGAGTAGTTCCCGGGCATGGCGCGAAATAGGCCGAAAAGGATCATCATTGATCTCAGAGCCTTCAACTACAGGAATATATTCGTCTAAGAGATTTACCATCATCCTGGCGAGGCGCGTTTTAGCCTGCCCCCTCAAGCCCAGAAAGTTGATGTTATGCTTTGAGAGGATTGCCCGCTCTACCTCAGGAATTACCGTGTTTTCATACCCATGAATCCCTTCAAAAGCCGGCTCGTTGTTCTTAATCTTTTTCAGCAGATTTTGCCTGAGTTCCTCTTTTATGCTTTTGCTTTGATAACCATAGTCCTTTAATGCTCCAAACGTGCTGAGCTTCTGTATATCCATGTCCTGAAAAATTTGTTTGAAAAAGGCCATTTTCGGGCCTTTAATATTTTAACCTTTAATTCTTTTCTTGCGGTTGGTCTCGTAATCTTCAAAAATCATTTCGCCAAGACCTTTAAGACCGGTGAAGAATGCCTTGCCCTGGTTGGCCTGTGTAAACTCCCTTACAAAACGTTCCAGGTAAGGATCTTGCGCAATCATAAATGTGGTTATGGGAATGTGAAGTTTACGCGCCTGGCTGGCTGCATTATAACATTTCTCCACTATGTATGGGTCCAGCCCCACACTGTTCTGGTAATAACTCCCATCCCGCTCTCTCAAACAGCTAGGCTTCCCATCGGTGATCATAAAGATCTGTTTGTTGGTGTTACGCTTGCGCCTAAGCAAATCCATTGCAAGTTCAAGCCCGGCCACTGTATTGGTATGATATGGGCCCACCTGCAGGTAGGGCAGGTCTCCAATAGAAATGCGCCAGGCGTCATTCCCAAAAACGAGTATATCGAGGGTGTCTTTGGGATACCTGGTAGTGATGAGCTCGGCCAGGGCCATGGCGACTTTCTTTGCAGGGGTGATCCTGTCTTCACCATAAAGTATCATACTGTGGCTGATGTCTATCATAAGCACGGTACTCATCTGGCTCTTGTGATGGGTTTCTTCGACCACAAGATCATCTTCGGTCATTCTAAAATCATCGGCGCCATGCTGTATCTGGGCATTTCGCAAAGATTCGGTCATGGAGATTTTATCGAGCGAATCTCCAAAATTATAATTCCGGAATTCTCCCGTATGCTCGTCGCCCAACCCCAGTTGCTTTGTGCTGTGGTTACCCGACCGACTTTTGCGCAGCTTCCCGAAGATTTGATTGAGCGCCTGCTGCCTTATGGCCCTTTCGGTCTTGGCTGTTATGGCCATTCCTCCGCCTCCCTCAATTTCTTCACGGATGTAACCTTTTTTCTTCAGGTCTTCTATAAAATCATCTATAGTGTAATTTTCATCGGTGAGTTGGTATTCAACATCCAGCTGCCTTAGCCATTCTATAGCCTCATCAAAATCTCCGGAAGTGTGGGTAATAAGTTCTTTAAAGATCTCAAAAAGCTTGTCAAAAGGAGGGATATTCTCGGCCTCAAACCTTTTAAACACAAAACCTTTTTTCACAAAATTCCTTTCCATGCCCTAATTTAATTGTTAGCATGAACATCTCACAAAAGACGAGGATAAATTTGTGTTAATTAGATGGGAGATTTTAGATTTTATAAGATATTAGTAGTGAGAAATCTCAAATTCCAAGCACCGAATATTAAGTACCAAGCACCAAATTCTAATTCCTAACTTTCAAATCTTCAAATTGAAAAATTGGCAAATTTTCAAATCTTTAAATCGAAATCAGGTCGCAATAATAAAACCTGGTGTCCCAGGCTTCCTTCTCTTTTTTAAAGCAATCATCGTCTTCATCTCCTGCGGAAGTAAAAAACTTCTCTACAATTTCCCCTTTTTGGAAGCTTACTGGTTTTGAAAATATGGGGCCGTCAAAAACGAAGGTGTGAAATTCCCCGTTCTCGCCGGCAGGATCTACGCCCAAAGGTAAATCGACTAGAAATTCTTCATCTACAAGCCTTCCGCAGAAAGATTTATCCAGGACCTTTGCATTCACACTCACCGTTACAGCCTTAAAGCCGGCAGCGAGGATTTGTTTCATGAGGGCTGAAGTATCTTTTTTCCACAGCGGAAAAAGCCCTTCAATTTCCACTTTTTGAAGCTCCTGTTCGCGGTAATGTTTTAAATCTTCCAGAAGAATATCCCCAAAAATACTGTAATCAAAACCTGATTTTTTCAGCTTCAGCATTTCCTCTTCCATAACTTTGTTATAGGTTTTCATGGAGACATTACCGGCCAGAGGAATGATCTCTAACGGAATACCAATACTTTCGGCCTGCTTCAGCAATAAATCACTTCGAAGCCCGTGCATGGAAATCCTGTCAACTTCAGAATTAACTGTGGTAAGCAACTTTTCTACGGAATATTCTTTCTGCTGCTGCATGAGATAAAGTGCAAATGCCGCGTCTTTTCCAGAACTCCAGTTCAAAAAGGCCTTTTTCATGCTTCAGTAAAACTCAAGACAGCCAGTTCATAACTCTGTAATCCAAATCCGAGGATGACGCCTTTGGCATTGGGGGCTATAAAAGATTTATGCCGAAATTCTTCCCTGGCCGAAGTATTGGAAATATGCACTTCTACCACCGGGGTGGAAATTGCTTTTACAGCGTCGCCAATCCCCACTGAAGTATGGGTGTAGGCGGCTGCGTTGAGCACAATGCCATCAAATTCCTTATCGGCCGCATGTAGCCGGTCTATGATCTCCCCTTCAATGTTTGACTGGAAATACGCTAATTCCACCTTCGGAAATTTTTCTTTCAGGCTTTGAAAGTAGCTGTTAAAAGTCTGGCTTCCGTAGGTATCGGGTTCACGGCTGCCAAGTAAGTTTAGGTTGGGCCCGTTAATGATCATTATTTTCATAAGGTAAATGTAGAAAATAAAAAAACGGAAACACAGCTTCCGCTTTTAACAGGCTCAAAAATGTCATTTTTTACCCCTGATCCTTTTTAAAGTCGGAATTCAGCCCCAAGGTTAATGGAACCTGCTGTGCCGCCATCCATGCTTATGCCGGTGTAAGAAGCGATAAGCCCCACCCCGAATAGGTTGAACCCAATTTTGGGTTTGTAATAGAAGCCGCCGTCAACCCCGTCGGTCAAACCAAGGGCATAGCCAAGATCGGCTCCCAATTCGACGTTGGCAAGGCCAAACCTGGCAGTTGCAGCAAGTGGCAGAAAAGAAAGGTCGTCAAACTCATCTACAAAAAAGTGGGTGTAGCCCAGCATTGGCCCCAGCTGAAAAGTCTCAAAACCCATGAGGTAGGCCACATCTGCCCCTATATTAAAATCTGATGCATCCGAAATATCCCCTACCGGAATTCCTGCATTCACTCCTAACCTGATATCGCCCTGCGCATAAGTGGAAGTAAAACTTACGGCCATAAAAATAAGAGAACATAAAAATTTCTTCATAATTTCAAGTTTTTAAAGGTTATATTACACTAAATTAGTCATTTACACCTTACGCTTGTCGAGTAACTGAAATTACTTTGAAAGGATAAACTTACATGCTACTACACCTAAAAGCATAAAAAAAGGCTGCCTCATTGAAGACAGCCTTTTTATAGCTTTCAGGTCTTTCTTAAAACAAGAATCCAATCCCGGCCTGTACTACAGAGTTCTTGGCTTCAACACCCTCAATATCATAAATATCGGTCATACCCGCATTATACCTTCCATAAAGGAAAAAGTTGTTGAATTTGTAAGAAGCTCCTAGCCCCAGACTTAAATCAAATTTGTTGATGTTGTCATCAGACACATCCATATCGTTATCTCCAAACCCTACTTCATGGTCTGCAAGAAAACTGAATTGCGGTCCTGCTTCAAGGCTTAGCCCTCTTACCACATAGAACTTAGCCATAACAGGAACGCTAACATAATCTAGTTTATGCTCCAGGTCATCGCCATCTTCAACTTCTACAATGTCGTACCCCTGTGCTGAGTAAAGCACCTCAGGCTGGAGAGAAAAACGATCTGATAACGGGATTTCGGCCACTAAACCTAAATGATATGCGGTTCTTGCACTTTCATCCTCAAAATCTGACCATCCGTCTCCTGAAAAGGTAGAGAAGTTCACCCCTCCTTTTGCTCCAAAGTAAACGAATTCCTGTGCAGCAACAAATGTTGTACTAAATACCATTGCTGCGATAAACAAAATTGACTTTTTCATAATTTTCATTTTTAAAAGTTCAGGGACAAATGTAGGAGGCATAGTGTTAAGAAAAACTCACTTTATATTAAAGTACTCGTAAATCCGTACTTTTAGCACCAATTTTTAGCCTGTGAACTGGGAAAATGCCTTGAAAGACTACCGCCACTACCTCAAAATTGAGCGAGGCCTGGCCGCGAATACCATAGAGAATTACGCGCTCGATGTAGAAAAACTTTCAAACTGGGTGGTGGCAAATGAGATCAAAACATCGCCTGTTTCTATTTCTGAAGGTGAAGTACAACAGTTCATATACGAGCTTGCCAAAAAAATGAATGCCCGCTCGCAGGCAAGAATCATTTCGGGCCTTCGCAGCTTCTTTAGTTATCTTGTCTTTGAAGATTACCGCAAAACCAATCCTCTCGAATTAATTGAATCTCCAAAAACAGGACGTAAATTGCCAGCTACCCTTTCTACGGAAGAGATCGATACTCTTATTGCGGCCATAGACCTTAGTAAACCTGAAGGAGAAAGGAACCGTGCCATTTTGGAAACCCTGTACGGCTGCGGACTCCGGGTTTCTGAATTGACAAATCTTCAGCTTAGCGATCTGTTCTTTGATGAAGGCTTTATTAAGGTAACCGGAAAGGGAAGCAAATCGCGCTTTGTACCCATAGCTGAAACCACCTGCAAATACATTAAACTTTACATAAAGCATATACGGGCGCACCAGGATATCCAAAAAGGCCACGAAGACACACTATTTCTGAATCGCCGTGGTAAGCAGCTCACTCGCGCCATGATCTTTACAATTATAACAAGACTGGCGAGCATGATCGGATTACAAAAAAAGATTAGCCCGCACACCTTCAGGCATTCCTTTGCAACGCATTTACTTGAAAACGGGGCCGATTTACGGGCCATTCAGCAAATGCTGGGGCACGAGAGCATCACCACTACCGAGATTTACGTTCATATGGACCGTTCCCACCTGCGCAAAGTAATGGAGGAGTTTCACCCGAGACGTTAGCACGATTCAAAATTCAAGATCCAGGATTTAAAAATTTTATTCTAATCAGGAATTCTTAATTTTTTAAAAAGTCGTATTTCAAACGCCGTACCTCTAAACTTTTTGAACACTAAAAATTTGCTAAACCATAGAAATTCCTTTGGCAGCAGCCTTTTCCTGATTAATTTAAGCAGATAAAATAACAATTATGGAAACACTTAAGTTTAAAAACGGAGATACCATGCCGGCTATTGGCCTGGGAACATGGAAATCAAATAAAGGAAAAGTAGGAGAAGCAGTTAAAATCGCACTTAATAACGGCTACCGCCATATTGACTGTGCAGCAACTTATGGCAATGAAGCCGAAATTGGCAGCGCTTTCAAAGAAGTCTTTGCCCGGGGAAAAATAAAAAGGGAAGATGTATGGGTGACCTCCAAGCTGTGGAACGATTCTCATAAAAAAGAGCATGTAATTCCTGCGCTTAAAAAAACTTTAGACGATCTACAGCTCGATTACCTCGACCTCTACCTTATTCACTGGCCGGTGGCTTTTAAGCACGGCGTGGGTTTTCCTTCAGGTGACGACGAATATCTCTCGCTTGAAGAAGTGCCCATCATCGAAACCTGGAATGCCATGATAGAAGCAAAGAAACAGGGGCTGGTTAAACACATTGGGGTATCAAACTTCAGCAGTAAAAAACTCGAAGACCTCATGTCTCAAACTACCGAAGTGCCAGAAATGAACCAGGTGGAACTTCATCCTTTTCTCCCTCAGCCAGAGCTTTTACAGTTTTGCCGCGAAAACAATATCCACAACACCGCTTATTCACCCCTGGGCAGTGGAGATCGCAGTGAACAAATGAAAGCCGAGAACGAACCTTCGCTTTTAGAAGAGCCCGCCATAGTAGAAATTGCCGGCAAACACAATGTTTCCCCTGCGCAGGTACTTATCAAATGGGCGGTGACACGCGGCACTGCGGTAATCCCAAAATCTACCACAGAAAAACACATTATATCCAATCTTGAGAGTATCAACGTAAAGTTAGATGAAGAAGATCTCAAGAAAATCGCGGGCATAGAACGGCATTTTAGGTATGTGACCGGCGAGTTCTTTGTCACCCCCGGCAATTCATACAACAACATCTATGACTTATAGCTCTTACCTCCCAAAAATGGCACTCTGGCTCCTCTTTTTTGGAGCTTTGAGCAGCTGCAATAACAGGAACGGCGAAATAGAGGCCAGGAATCAGGAGATCGATTCACTTTCCCGCGAAATTAGCGGGCAAAGGCAGCTGGTAGACTCGCTGCAAAACCTTCAGGAAAGTGACCACGACAATAAACCCCTTCAGGTTTACTTCGGAAGGGAGTTTAAGGACATTGAAGACCCCGAAAGCCACATCATTGAAGCCCTGAAACAGCAAAAGGAGCTTATTCCGCTTGATGCAGTTCTTGGCGGAACTATGGAATTCAGGCAGGTGCAGGTCATTTCCGAAGATTGGGTACTGGCAGTTTATGACGATGGCCACGTACAGGGAAAATCAATTTTTGAATATGAGCTTCAGGAAAATAATGAAGTGAATTTTACAGAAGTTGCATCAAAGCTTCCGCAGTAGGAATAGCCGGGAAAAATGCCATTTTTGGAACGTTATATTTTTTATAAACTACCCACTTTCCGAAGCAATTTTGCTATCTTGAAGAAGTATATTTTAAGTAAAAAAGAAGAATATGAAGACAAACATTCAATTTGTACACGCAGACACAAAAATTTCGGCAGAACAACTTGTTCAGAGAAAACTTGATAAACTTGAAAATAAATTTGACTGGATCATCTCTGCAGATGTGATGTTTAGAGAAGAAAAATCTACCAACGGCAACGGAAAAACCTGCGCTATAGAATTAAGCCTTCCGGGGCCAAAAATTCACGCCTCTTCTAATGCCGACAGCTTTGAAGCCGCGGCAGCCGAAACCGTAAAAGATTTAGAAAAACAACTTCAGAAACGAAAAGCCGAGATGCAAAGCCACTAATAATTGTATATTGTATATTGTATATTGTATAGTGTATAGTGTATATTGTATAGTGAAAATTAAAAAAGGCTGCCGGGAAATGATTTTTCCGGCAGCCTTTTTTATTGCATATAAGTCTTGACTCTTGTTTCTTAACTCTAGTCTCTTCGAGACTAAGCCACTCGCTTGATCTTAGCGCCAATAGCCCTTAAGCGCTCATCAATATTCTCATAACCTCGATCAATTTGCTCGATGTTGTGGATTATGGAAGTTCCTTTAGCTGAAAGCGCTGCGATCAAAAGGGAGATTCCGGCCCTTATGTCGGGAGAAACCATGGTAGTAGCTTTGAGCTGGGATTTAAAATCATGCCCAATTACCGTAGCCCTGTGCGGATCGCAAAGAATGATCTTTGCCCCCATGTCTATCAATTTATCGACAAAGAAAAGTCGGCTCTCAAACATCTTTTGGTGAATAAGCACATCGCCTTTTGCCTGGGTGGCCACCACCAGCATGATACTCAAAAGATCGGGCGTAAAGCCTGGCCATGGCGCATCGCTTATGCTCATGATGGAGCCATCAATGAAACTTTGCACCTCATATCCATCTTTATGCGCCGGAATAAAGATATCATCTCCTTTTCGCTCCAGCTGTATCCCGAGTTTCCTGAAAGTGGCGGGGATTAGCCCCAAATGTTCCCAACCTACATTCTTGATGGTGATCTCACTTTTGGTCATGGCGGCAAGGCCAATCCAGGAACCAATTTCGATCATATCGGGTAAAATTGTGTGGGTGCAGCCGTTCAACGATTCCACGCCTTCAACCTCCAAAAGGTTGGAACCAACTCCAGATATTTTTGCGCCCATGCTATTGAGCATGTTGCAAAGTTGCTGCAGGTAAGGTTCACAAGCCGCATTATAAATGGTGGTTTTTCCTTTGGCAAGCACGGCTGCCATCACAATATTTGCGGTTCCGGTTACCGAGGCTTCTTCAAGCAACATGTAAGTTCCTTTGAGGCCATTTGGCGCTTCTACCCCGTAGAAACGCTCTTCTTTATTATACCGAAAATCGGCTCCCAGGTTTATAAAACCTTCAAAGTGGGTATCGAGCCTTCTTCGGCCAATCTTGTCACCGCCGGGACGGGGAATATACCCGTGGCCAAACCTTGCCAGCATTGGCCCCACAATCATGATCGAACCTCGCAGGCCACTGCCTTCTTCCTTAAATTTCTCGCTTTTAAGATAATCGTGATTAAGGTCGTTGGCCTGGAAAGTATAAGAACCTTTGCCAATCTTTTCCACCTTCACACCAAGTTGTTTTAGCAGGTGAATAAGTTTATTGACATCCAAGATATCGGGAATGTTGTGAATTGTAACTTTATCGGGAGTGAGCAGTACGGCGCAAAGAATTTGCAGGGCTTCGTTCTTTGCTCCCTGGGGTTGAATTTCCCCTTTTAAAGCATGCCCTCCTTCAATTTGAAAAGATCCCATAAAAAAATCGTAGTTATTAGTGTCGTTTACGGCTGCGCGTTCTATTGTGCGCCTTCTTCGCCGGCTTTTTAGTAAACTTCTTGTTGCTCCTTAATAAATCGGAAGCTTCGCTTAGATCTTCATCGGTATTTTTGAGGTTGATCTTGCCACCGCTCAATTCCCGAAGGTGTTCAAAGATCACTTTATCATCAACAGAATCTTTGTTCCAGCTTAGGTAAGATTTCTTCATGTGATTGGCAATGGTGAAGACCAGTCCTTCCTTTTCGGGCCCGTCTTCAAATTTATTTGCCTCATCGATCATTCTTTTGATGTTATTTCCGTAGAAACGATACTTCGGAAAGTTTTGCGGGTAAGCCATACGCTGTGGCCTTTCTTCCAGCATTTCTTTGGAAGGCTTTGGAAAAGGACTTTCAACATCGAGCTTGAAATCACTTATAATAAATAACTGGTCCCAGAGTTTATGCTGAAAATCGGGCACATCCCGAAGGTGAGGATTGAGGTTCCCCATAACTGAAATGATGGCTTTAGCCACTTTGTTCCGCTCTTCGTCATCTGCGATCTCTACGGCGTGTTCAACCATCTTTTGAATATGCCTTCCATACTCAGGAATGATGAGTTTACTCCTTTCGGAGTTATATTCTAATTCGTTTGTCAAAATGAATAATATTAGGTGATAATATACTGCAGAAGTTTATCGACTGCAAATTAAAAAAATTATTCAGGAAAAAAGTAGCTCTACTAAATTATCCTGCAATTATTTACAGAGAGATCACTCCTTCAATTTTTTGCCCTACTTCTTTATATTTGGCGATTACCGAGTCGGGGTCCTGCATTTTTACATTTACAGAAACGCTTGTATAACTGCCTTTTTTGGATTTCCTGGTATTGATCACCGCTCCCATATTGTTAAAAATCTCTTCAATCCCCTTTATTTTCTCAGGTTTAGAGGGAACAATGAATTTGTACAAATAAACAGACGGCCAGGTTGCAGTGTCGAGTAATTGCGACTTTAACTTGCGATAGAATTCTTCAGGGTCTTTGGCTTCGCTCATAACGATCTTACTTCATGATTCCTGCAAAGATACATTTTAGAATCTATTTTTTAAATTGGATGCAAATCGCGAAATTTGCCGGGTGAATACCAGAAAGATTGTAATAACCGGCGGCCCCGGTACAGGAAAGACATCGGTCATTGAAGCCCTTGAGCAACACGGGCATTTTTGTTTTCATGAGGTTTCCCGGGAGATCATACGGGAGGCCCAGAAAAAGGGAATTGACCAGCTGTTCCTCAAAGACCCCCTGCTCTTTAGCGAACTCCTGCTTGAAGGCAGAATCAAACAGTTCAAAGAAGCTCATGAAATGAAATCGGGGATGGTCTTTTTAGACCGGGGCGTGCCCGATGTGGTAGCTTACATGAATTACTTCGGAAATGAATATCCCCCCGTATTTAATCGCGTGTGCAAAGAGTATGTGTACGACAGGGTGTTTATTCTGCCCCCGTGGAAGCAGATCTACACCGAAGACAACGAACGCTATGAGACCTACGAGCAGGCTGTAGAGATACATGATGAGCTGGCCCGCAGCTATGCCCACCACGGCTATGAAGCTATAGAAGTCCCCGAAGGCACCATTGCCGAACGCACGGTCTTTATTTTAAACCATCTTGAGTAGCCCCGAAGACATATTAAAGCAATACTGGGGCTTTGACAGCTTTAGACCGCTGCAAAAAGACATTATTGAACACTTACTTCGGAAACAGGATGTCATCGCCCTGCTGCCCACCGGCGGCGGCAAATCGCTTTGTTTCCAGGTGCCCGCCCTCATCCAACCCGGAATTTGCATAGTGGTCTCGCCCCTGGTGGCCCTCATGGAAGACCAGGTGAAGGCCCTGCAGGCAAAAAACATCAAAGCCATGGCCCTCACCGGCGGGATTCCCTTTATGGAAGTTGATACCATGCTCGATAATTGCATCTTCGGAAATTACAAGTTCCTCTACCTCTCCCCCGAAAGGCTACAGCAGGAACTGGTGCAGGAACGCATCAAACAAATGCAGGTAAGCCTAATTGCCGTAGACGAGGCTCATTGTATTTCCCAGTGGGGTCACGATTTTAGGCCAGCTTACCGCAATATTTCTTTGTTGCGGCATTTAAAACCACAAGCAAACGTGGTGGGGTTAACGGCCACAGCAACCCTTCCGGTTGTAAAGGATATTGCGCAGCAACTGGAACTAAAGGATGTAAAACTGCTTCAGAAATCCTTCCGAAGAGAAAATCTGGCCTATCTTGTAAAAGAAGCCGAAGACAAGAATTATTACATGGAGCAATTGCTCCGGGAGCACGACGAAGCCGGAATTATTTATGTGCGCTCCCGAAAGGCCACCATAGAACTTGAACAGTTCCTGCTCAAAAAGGGCATTTCTGCGACCTCTTTCCACGGCGGACTCCCAAAGCCAGAAAAATCTTTGCGCCTCCAACAATGGCTGAAGGAAGAAAAACGGGTGATGGTAGCAACCAGTGCCTTTGGAATGGGCATAGATAAAGCCAATGTGCGTACCGTAGTTCATTTGAACCTGCCCGAGAGCCTGGAAAGCTATTTTCAGGAAGCCGGAAGGGCCGGAAGGGATGGGAAACCTGCCAAAGCAGTTGTTCTAACCAACAAGAGTGACATTCCCCTGCTTAAAAATCAGTTTTTGGCCACGCTTCCGGGCGTTGAAATGGTAAAGCTGGTCTATAAAAAACTGAATTCCTACTTCAGGATTGCTTATGGCGAAGGTGAAGGCACAGAGCACTATTTCAATTTTTACCAGTTTTGCCAAAAGTACGAATTGAACACACTGCTTGCCTACAACACCATGCTGCTGCTCGACAGGATGAGCATACTCAGCCTTACCGAGCAATTTCAGAAGAAAACGCGAATTAGGTTTTTGGTTTCAGGAAAACAGATCAACTGGTACTTGGAAGCAAATCCGCAGTTTGACCCGGTGGTAAAAGCCATTTTACGCACCTACGGCGGGGCTTTTGACAGTATGGTAGAAATTAATATTCAGGTAATAGCAGGAAAAGCGGGAACCACAGTACAGGAAGCGGTAAAGCTGCTGCAACAGCTGCAAAAAGAAGATATGGTTGATTTTGAACACGATCAACACGATACAAAGATCATGTTTTTGATCCCCCGCGAAGATGACATCAGCATCAACCCGCTAATACCTTATATTAAACTACAGGAACGTACCAAGAAGGAGAAGATTGAGCAGGTGCTGGCCTATGTTGAGAATGACAGGCTGTGTAAAAGTGAACAACTGTTGCAGTATTTTGGGGAAAAAGATACCCAGCCCTGCGGAATTTGTTCTGTTTGCCGCCCCTCAAAAAAGCCCCTAAACCGCGAAGGCATGAAAAAGATCTATTTTGCCATTATTGGCCTGCTGGAAGAGCAGGAGTATTCTTCGCGGGAGATGGTAGCAAAACTCGATTTTCCGGAAGATCACATCATCAAGGTCTTGCAGGTACTGGTTGAAAAAGGAGCCCTAACTCTTACTCCTTCTAACAAATACAAACTAAAACATTTATGAGAGATTTGAGAATTGTCTTTATGGGTACGCCCGAATTTGCTGTGTTTTCACTCAAGACCATAGTGGAAGCCGGATATAATGTTGTTGGCGTGGTTACCGCCCCCGACAGGCCTGCCGGCAGAGGAAGAAAACTCCAGGAGTCGGCCGTAAAACAATATTCCAATCAGCAAAACCTGAAAGTACTGCAGCCGGTCAATTTGAAGTCTGAAGATTTTTTAACCGAATTAAAAGAGCTCAAAGCAAATCTACAGGTAGTGGTAGCCTTCAGGATGTTACCCGCAGTGGTGTGGAAAATGCCGGAATTTGGCACTTTTAACCTACATGCGTCATTACTCCCACAATACCGCGGGGCAGCACCTATTAACTGGGCCATAATAAACGGGGAAACAGAGACCGGCGTCTCCACCTTTTTTATAGATGAAAAAATTGACACCGGAGAAATGATCATGCAAGAAAAGTTGCCGATAGGTGCGGCAGAAAATGCCGGTGAACTGCACGACAAATTAATGGCTGCCGGTGCTAAACTCATTGTAAAGACCTTGGAGGCCATTAAAGAAGGTGAGCTAAAAACAACTGCTCAAACCGAAAATGGCGAATTAAAGACCGCATACAAACTTGACAGGGAAAATACCAGGATCAACTGGGAAGCAACTTTAGAGGGCACATACAATCTCATTCGCGGCCTTAGCCCCTATCCTACCGCCTGGACCATGTTGAGCAACGGCAATAAAGAAGAAATTATGAAGATCTACGCCGGTGAAATGGAAAAGACAGGGCACGAACATGCTACCGGGAAAATTGTACAGGAGGGAAAGACTATAAAAGTGGCAGTAAAAGAAGGATTTTTGATCCTTACGGAAGTTCAGCTTCCGGGAAAGAAAAAGATGCCGGTAAAAGATCTTTTGAACGGTTATGAGTTTTATCTGAACGCCAAAGTTCTGTGAGGCCTTATAAATGCTGATATTAGCGTATTTCCGAAAAAATCAACTAAGGTTATCAACAATTTGCCTAAGTTATTAACAATATTCGGCTTTTCCCTTGATATTACTTGCATGGGAAAGTTTTCCATATAAATTTGTAGAGCAAATTATTAAAAGTTCAACCAACAACTATTAAAAACTCAAATTATGAACAAAACAGATTTAATCGATGCAATGGCTGAAAATGCCGGGATTTCTAAAGCAGCTGCAAAAAAAGCCCTGGAATCTTTCCTTGAGAATGTTGAGAAATCTCTTAAGAAGGGAGATCGCGTTTCATTAGTAGGATTTGGATCCTGGTCAGTTTCTAAAAGAGCTGCAAGAGAAGGAAGAAACCCACAAACCGGAAAAACTATTAAGATTGGTGCCAAGAATGTTGTAAAATTCAAAGCCGGTGCAGATCTTCAAAAGGCTGTGAACTAAAATTCACAAAAGCTAAGAAAATATTAAACTCTCCCATTCGGGAGAGTTTTTTTGTTAAATATTTTCCATTCTCATTTGAAGCTGTACAATATTTTTTTAGATTTAGATGAAAGATTGCAGAAACTATTGAAAAATGACTACACTAAAACCTGCCAAAGGATTACTTCTTATTGCCGAGCCTGCCATTACAGGAGATCTCTCCTTCAATAGATCTGTGGTGCTCATTGCAGATCATACCGAGAATGGATCTGTAGGTTTTATTCTGAACAAACAACTCGACTTTACACTTAAAGACCTTCTGCCCGATATTACCGGAAATTTTAAAGTGTACAACGGCGGGCCTGTAGAGCAGGACAATCTTTACTTTATTCACAAGGTTCCCGATCTTATCCCCGATAGCGTGGAGATAGCCAGCGGTATATACTGGGGCGGAAATTTTGAAGCCGTGAAAGGACTTATTAACGAGAACCTTATTAGTGAAAATGAGATCAAATTCTTCCTTGGATATTCAGGCTGGGAATTTGACCAGTTAAAGCAGGAACTCAATGCAAACTCATGGATCGTGACTGAAAATAACGACCATAAAGACATTCTAAACCGAAAACCCAGAACCTTCTGGAAAGATAAAATGATGCAGTTAGGCGGAAATTATATGATCTGGTCTAATGCCCCCGAAAACCCTTCTTACAACTAGCTCAACCTTGCCAGCGTATTTAGGCGACCAAGTAGCATTTTAGCCACTTCATTGGCATACTCTTTTTTCCGGTATTTTGTAACAGGCTGTATTCCCGCAATAACATTTGTGATGAACATCTCATCTGCCTTTTGCAACTCGAAAGGGGAAACTGAGGCCTCTTCAAGCTTATAATCGGGTAGCTTTTTTAATATTTCAAAGATCTTTCCGCGGGTGATCCCTTTTAAACAACCCTCGCTTAGAGGAGGAGTTTTAATTACATTGCCCACCACCAAAAAGATGTTGCCATTAAGAGCCTCAACAACATTCTTTTGTTCATTCAGCAGCAAACAATTGTGGTATTCGTTTTCTACAGCGTAAATACCTGCCAGTACATTTACCGCCCGGTTATTTGTTTTGAGCGTGGAGAGCAAACCTTTAGAAACATAGTGATCTTTAAAAAGTTCAACCTCGTAAAATTCTTCATTTAAAAGGTAGAAAGCATCAGGAAGTGCTTCAGCAGTAACAAGATAATCTACCTCGTTGGTATGAGGAGTATAAAAGCCCCCTGCCTTGCGTGAGACAGTGAGTTTTACGCGTGCCTGGGTGTCAAAAAGGTCATTTTCACGAACAATTTGTAAGACTTCAGCTTCAAGAAATTCTGGAGAAAAAGTGAGAGGAATTTCCATCCGCATAATGCGCATGGAAGCCATTAACCTAAAATAGTGATCTTCCCAGAAAATGATCCTGCCATTAATAACCCTAATTGTTTCAAAAACCGCATCTCCGTAAGCAAATCCGCGGTTATCAATTGAAAGAGAGGCCTCTTTTTCTTCAAACAACTGTCCGTTAATATTAACCATAAAAAAACCCGTTTTAAAACGGGCAAAGGTAGTATTAAATAAAGGATTTTTAAACTGAACCCAATACTTGTTTAAGGTCTGAAATCATGTTTTCCCACAACATTTTCCCTTCCTCCAATTCATCTTCTTCAGCAAAATCGGTTATCATGATAGAAACATCTTTGGTGATCTCATCTACCTGGATACGTAATTCAAAGAAATACTGAGTATCTTCATCGGCCAACCAGCGAAATTTCACTCTTTCTCCAGATTTTTTGCTCACCAGTTTTGCTTTTTCTTCGCTGCCATTCCAGATAAAAGTAAATAACTCTCCGCGTGAGTTCACATTGTCTGCATACCATTCACTTAAACCTGACGGGGTTGCAATATAATTGTAGAGTAAAGAAGGGGAAGCCTGGATTGGAAACTCCATTTCAAACTTTATTTTATCGTCCATGCTGCGGTTTTGTTAGTTTCGGGCAATATAAATATTAATTAGAAACATAAAAAGAAATCAATTTAAATAATTCCTAAAAGATAATTTGTGACAAGACAAATTGTTTTTATATTTGCACCCGCTAAAAGATAGCAGCGCCTAAAGAGGCACTATCGTTTAGAAATGGCGAGGTAGCTCAGTTGGTTAGAGCGTCGGATTCATAACCCGGAGGTCACGAGTTCAAATCTCGTTCTCGCTACCAGTAAACACAAGGCTTTCGAGAAATCGGGAGCCTTTTTTATTTTGCTCTAGTACAGAATAAGTACAGAATATTAAAATTTTCAAGATTCACATTTAAATTGTTCTTTATTGATCTCTTTTGTAGGCAGATTTTAATTTTTCAAGGAAAAAACGGCATCTATAGAATTCAATTTTTTTGAAAAATTGTATGTTTTAAAGTTTTCATAAGATTCAGGGAAAAACTGTGGTTTGCCACCACTTTATAGACAAGCAGTTCTGAAATTGGGTTACTCAGAATTCTATGAACATTGGAAATGTGAGAACTACATCAGTTAAAGGCAATTTTCCAATAAGTCATAAATCGGAAATTCTTTAAAGCTACTCTCAAGTACCTAAAGATCTTTTCCCCTAAACATTCATACGAAATTGCTTAACAGGTTGTGAATTAAACAGAAAGTTAAACTATGCTAAAAATGCTATAAAACCATAATAACTAATGCTTTGCTTTTAAAGTCAAAAGGTTTATTACGTCGTTAAGCTGTAATTTCGAAATCAACTTAAAAATTTAACTATGAGAAATGAAGAGCTAGTAAAAGGTAAATCACTGCAACTGGTGTGCCGACGCTTGTTTAAATGAAGAAAACCTAAAGGATATGATTGAATGCATAAGACTGGACAAAGCTTTTGCAGCAGTATGCAGGGCATCGAACGACATTCTTGTTACAGAATACAAGGATATCCAAAAATTGGTGGACTATTGTCTTGAAATGTGTGAAAATGTCCGGAAGAGTGTGAAAAATTTGATTTAAAGCACTGTAGGGACTGTGCACAGGCTTGTAGAGAATGTGCTAATAATCTCCGGAATTTCACAGCTTAATACTTGTAAAATGAGACTATTGAAAGGCTGCAAAAAAGCAGCCTTCCTTTTCTACCTATTAATTTTAATCAAAGATTTTTTCCCGCCCCCGACAACCTCAAAAATTTCAAAGTTATGTTTGATATTAAAAACAGCAACAATTTTATTTTAGGATGTTCCGAATTCGCTGCAATGAGGAAATTCTTTTCTGCAAATGTGATTTTCATTGCTCTTTCCTTATTAACCACTCCCAAAACCTTTTCTCAGAAGACAGAGGCACTAATGTTGGAGCCAACTTTTACGGTGAATTTCTCCACTGAAACAAAATGGTCTTATTCATTAGGCCTGGCAAATAGGGAATTCTTATCGATGAAATTGATGCCAATAATTTTTCTGAAGACGTAACTGAACATTTATAAGTAAACTGATGGGTCAAATATTCTACCGGAGAAGATTCGAATGTCAGCATTGGAATACGCTATCGATTCAGGGAATCTTTTGACTCGGACCAGGAAAATTTTGCCAGAATTTTACAACAGTATTGTAGTGAAAACAGTAATGTTTGGATTGGGTGGTGGCATCGTGTCCGTTTCGAACAGCAATTTAACCCTTCTATTACCATTTTCAGGATTCGGTATCAGTTAGGATTGTCCTGAAACTGTCCACAGAAGCAGTCTACAGCATGTCAAGTAGCTTTAAACCTCAACCTGAGTAACGCATCACCTTTCAACTAGCGGCTAATTCCATAGGATCTTGGGATTTCTACCAGGGGCCACAGTATTGAATGGATAATTACGTCATAAATTAACATAATACTTCTTATATTTTAACAGGAGCTACATTAAAACTTTAGCATAACCGGCTTAAGATGCACATGTGATACTAGAAATGATTTAAACCTTTACTATTTCCTCATCGTTGCCTTTAAATTAAATATCTTACTTATTAAGGGTTCAAAAATTTTGATTTAACCATTTTTAAGTATTTTAATTTCACTCTCCTTTCAAAAATAAATCTGAATCACCTCCGCTTTATCGGTTAATTTACCTCTTCAAGATTTACACTTTGACATGAGAATTATTTAACAAATGATAATAATTTTTACTAAAAAATTATTAAACCCATAAAAACTAACGTTTTACACATAAATTTTAAGTCTCCCTAACTGTATGTTATTGTAATTTTAATTTGGAATAAATCCGATAACTCTGCCCTTTGTTGTATTCAGCACGCCCCAACAGCTGCCAATGAAATGTAAATACAAGAGTAATATAAAACTGTATTACATAAAATTGTGTGTTATCTGGTAACTCGAACGAAAAATAAGATGGGAACTCTCTATAAGGACTTTTTTTTGGTCTGGAAACTGATCAAATTATAAACAATAAACATAACTAAATAGAAATAACTCACCAAAAGACCTGTGCATTAAGAAGCAGGAGCTTCACTAGAATCAAATATCAATCAGAAATTTCCTTTGAAATGAAAAATTTATACTTCTACTATTTCTTTATTTTTTTTACGGTTATCTCGTGTAAAGATGCTGAAAAAACCCGGGGAGACGAAGACAATGCCATTCCTGAAGAGGTTGTAAACCAACCTTCGCAGCGAGTAATTGAGGTAGCAGACATTGTTGTCCCTGATGGCTTCACTATAGAAGCTGTCAATATCGGCCTCTCTTACCCTGTAGATGTCACCTTTGACGAGGAAGGAAATTATTATATTGCTGAAGCAGGAGGCCATACCTACGGCACTAAACCTCCGCGAGCACCGGAGGCACGTATTCTAAAAGTATTCCCCAATGGGCAGGTAGAAGTACTTTACGATAAAGTGGTTCCAATGACTGAAATAATGGAATCAGCATCTTCCGAGGATATGGAAGAAGGGCTAATTCCTCCTGTAACAGGAGTAACTTATTACAAAGGCAACCTCTATATCTCCCACCGCAGCCGGTATTCTGTTTACAATCTTGAAACGAAAGAGTTTGAAACCATCATCAATGGGCTTCCTTCCTGGGGTGAATTTCTAAATGCAAAACCAATTTTTAAGGATGAAAAAATGTACTGGTTCCTTTCCACTCAGGGGAACAGCGGGGTAATTGAAGAACATTTTGTAATGGTCATAGACCAATTTAACAAACCTGATGCCAGAGAAATCCCAGGTGAAGATATTACGCTTACCGGACAAAATTTTTGGGTTCCAACTTCAAAAATTACTATGACAGAAGCAGACTCTGTAAAAACAGGGGCCTATGCCGCTTTAGGGGAGACCACTACCGCGGGGCAGGTAATTCCTGGGGAAAAGATTGCAAACGGAGCCTTTTATGTAAGCGATTTAGACGGCTCCAATATTAAAAGGATTGCCTGGGGATTCCGAAGTAGCTTTGGCTATCGCTTTAGTCCCGACGGAAGACTTATAACTACAATGAACAGTGCAAATCCAATGCCCCCACGCGGATTAATGTTTGACTGGGAACCTATTTACGAAGTGATAGAAGGGGAATGGTATGGTTGGCCTGATTTCTATAGTGGGCTCCCAATTACAGAAGAACGTTTTGGGGTCAAAAAAGAAGAACGGAATTTTGTCCTTACTCCTGAAACTCACCGCAAACTTTTAAAAGGTAAAAACAGACCTATACAACCTCTTGCAAAATTGTCGTCTCATGCAGCAACTCAGGGTATGGTATTCGGTCATGGAACAATGGATGTACCCGAAAATGAAATTTTGGTCGCTGAATTTGGAGCTATTGTACCGGTTTTTAAAGGAGAGAAGTATCATCCCCACCGCCCGCCTGGTGTGCCGCCAGAATCTGAAGCTCCCGAAGGTGTAAAGTATAATTGGCCGGGTTTTAAGGTACAGCAGGTAAATTTGAATTCAGGAAAAGCTACAGATTTCATTTACAACAAATCCGGACTTCCAGCCTCGGCTGACCAGGGGGGTGGTTTGGAGCGTCCTATTCAGTTAGAGTGGGACTCTCAGGGAAATTTGTATATCGTGGATTTTGGAGTAGTCGAATTTGACGATACGGGAATGAACGCCCATCCTTTTACAGGTGTAATCTGGAAAATTAGCAAACAATAAAAATACCGGGAATGGAAATTACAGCTACAGTTTTACTTTTTGCAGGAGCGGTTTTAGGTTTTATGGCCTTTACCCACTTAAGCATGAATATGTCGGTGCCTAAAATGATCTGGTTAAGCCACGTTGTTCTGGTAGCATTAGGTCTATTAGCTTTAATCATTAATGCTTTTACAACTGACAGTATGGAAAAACATTATAATTTGATGGTGATTTTCGTAATTGCACTTATTCCCGCACTAACGATGTTTGCAAAAAAGGACATCAACACCAGGAAAGCATTGGCCATTGTTTATGGTCTCACTGGATTTTTTGGTCTTTTCTGGTTAATTACTTATGTATTACCTTAAATAAAAATTATGAAGTGGACGTATCCAATAGTGGCTTTTATTGTATTCTTTGTTCTTGGTTTTGGTCTTGTAAACCTTTTAAAAGAAGACCTTGAAGTAGCCCCTTGGGCTGGATCAACTGCTGAAGAAGGCCGCCTTATATCTCATACAAAAAACGTTACCCGACTGGTGAATGCAGGACCTGCGGATCTACATTCTTATTTAAAGACTGCCATTCCGTATGAAGAAGCACAAACTACAAATATGGCTCCTTCAGAAGAAAACTGGCAAGAATTTTTTCTGAATTCCCTGAAAGTCAATCCTGAAGCCAGGCACGTTATCATTTTGTCCGGAGGTGACAAAAAAGCTTTAGCCTGGTCTTTACCTGGACTCTACTACGCCTACTTTTATGGTTCTCCGGTGATTTTTTATAACAACGGGGAACTTACAGGTAGGGAAAATGTCACCACTGCAATGCAAGCCTATGTACTGGGAACAGAACAGATGATTCCTGACGAAATTTTGAGTGACTTTAAGGATGTAGAAAGAATTTCCGCAAAGTCACCCCAGCAACTGGCCTTGAAACTTGCTGAATACAGGGACGAACAGACCGAATTTGGATGGGGTCGTGAAGTGGATCGAGACAATGGATATTTTCATTATGTGCTTACTACACCAGACGATGTGCTTTTAGGTTTAGCTGCCCTACCCTACGCCAAAAGTAATAACGCCACCTTATTGTATGCAGAAGAGGATGGTGGAATTTCAGGGGAATTAGATCGATATGCATTTGCTCAACGCGCAGACTGGTTTGTAACTCCTTCAGAAGGTCCTTTCAGGCATTTCTGGGTCGTGAGTAACAGGATAAGCTATGCAGCCCAGGCGCGCCTCGATTTTGCTTTGGAAAAAGCAGAGTACGCCAGTATGGGACCAATTGCTTTGGGTGATATGGAAGCCTTAATGTCCATTTTCCTGATTTGGGGAATTGCTTCTGCCCTGTTCGTGTGGATCCATTCCCTTTATTTCCTGCCTATGGTAAAGATGCCCATAAAAATCGGCTGGACGCTGGCTTCGCTTTTGCTGCCGGTACTGGGACCTGTGCTGTATATAAATTCCTATAGAAGGCCTGCAAAAGAAGTTGATGATGGTGACTGGAGATGGATACGCTCCCATAACCAGCAAAGTGCTACCGCTACTATTATGGGCTTTGGATATGGTGCTCCTTTAATGATAGTGGTTGGTTTCATTTTAGTCTGGTTCGGATTTCCCATTTTCTTTGGGGAAGGAATGGAAGGGCCTTTCTTTTGGCTGGGGGCGGGTATGCCTGTTATGATGATTGCCATGTATATTTTGGCAGTGCTCATTGCCTGGGCAATGGTCCAATACCCTATGAAAAAATCAATGATGCCGGGAATGTCTGATAAAAAGATTTCTAAAATGGCATTTATCACCACAGCACTAAGTATGCTGGCAGTAAGCCTTGGAATGATGTCGGTTTCCTGGTATATGCTTATGGACAAAATACCTATGATGCCAAAGGAAGACGATATTTTATGGTTTGCGAGTATGTGGCTGGCCTCTTTTATAGGTTTTTTGGTCGCCTGGCCTTTAAACTGGATTTTCATCCGTAAACATTTAAAACCCGGAAACGTATGATTAGATATTTTTATACTATAGCATTAGGTTTACTTCTTACCGCTTGTGGCAAAACTGAAGGAGGGCCAGGAGGAGGAAGTCATCCCCTTCAACAGGAGGCTTTGGCTACAGCTTATACTGTGAGGCTGCCTGGAAGAAACCCTGAAGAACAGGCAATCCTCTTAACCCAGACAGTTTATCCCGCCACAAGGGAGGACAACGCAGTTGGCGCTATCATTCTTGTTCCACAGGATGAGAAGATTGCTTTTACTGCTATGAATCGCATCACACATATGCCGGTAAACGCACCTTTACTTTACCTGACAAGAGACAACAAGATTTCGGAACAAACCCTTCGGGAAATGAAAAGGCTTCGACCAGATGGGGTGCTACAGGATAAACGCACTGATGTTTATGCAGTAAATGTTCCGAAGGACCAGGTAAACAAAATTCGAGAGGTGTTGGGATATCGTGTTCGAACATTTTACGAAGAAGATCCGGTAAAGTTAGCCTCAGTGCTGGATATGTGGCAAGCGGCTATGAAAGCAGATCATCCCGATGAAGTCATCATCTCGGCAGTAGATCATCCCGATGGCGTAAAACACGGTATAGGTCCTATGGGGTGGAATGCCCATATGGGCAAAGGATTCGCCTGGGTTTATCAGGATTCCATTCCCCAGGCGACCCGGGATATTCTCAAAAGGAGATATGGAGATCATGGCTCATATATGTACCTCACCGGTGGGCCAGATGTAATCTCAAATAAAGTTGCACAGGAACTAGGACAGTATGGGCTGGTCCGAAGAATTGATGGACCAAACGTTTTCGCTACTAACACAGTTAACGCTGGATATAAAGATTTTGGCAGAAACTGGGGATGGTGGTGGGACTGGGAACCCAGATCTTTTGGCTGGGGAATTGCACAGGCAGGCCACAACTATATAATTGGAAATCCGGACGATATGTTATCAATGATCCCGGCAGCAGTTTTGGGCCATATGGGAAAACACGGCCCTATTTTACTGGTCAAACCAGATAGTGTTCCTAAGGCCACTGCAGATTACCTAAAAATGGTTAAACCATTTAAAACAGGCCCCCAGGAAACCATCTTAAACTTCGCCTGGATCATTGGGGATACCACCTCTGTGAGCCTGGCGACCCAGCAAAATTTGGATCGATTGTTATCACCTTTTGACATTCCGGCCGATACTTCGGCTTATTTAACGGAGGCGCCAACATTACAGGAAAAAAAAGATTAAAATGGAAAAACAAAACGAGAAGCAGAAAATGAAAAAACCAGAACCTGATCTAATGGTGGAGAGGACAAACAGAGATCCACATGGACAGCTCTTTTATCATCCATCGATGCTCTCCATGGCGATTACAGGCGCTATTATAGGTGGTATTTTACTTGGATTCATTGCCTGGATGGTGGCCGATGGTGCATGGTCTGTGGTAGGTTTAGGGCAAATGTCGGCAGGAAATCGAGGACCGGGAGCTTTTTTCGGCTTTGTAGTAGGAAGCGGGATTGGAGGTCTGTTTGGTGGTCTTTTGGGCATCCATTCTACTCTTCGGGAAAATAGAAGAGTATCAGAAGAAAAAAGTAGAAAGTAATCCTATCTACACAAAGATAACTGAAGCAGGAAAATTTTAAATTAATAAAATAAAATCACAGAGTCATGGAAACAGAAAGAGAACAAAAAAGAAAGAACATGTGGTACTGGATCATAGGAACAATAATAGTCATTGCACTGATCTGGTGGTGGGCAGAAGCCGCCTAAAAAGTACGGGAATTCTTATTCATTGAAATTTTAATCAATTAAACTTTCTAAACTATGGAAACAGAGAGAGAACGGAAAAGAAAGAATATGTGGTACTGGATCATAGGAACGATAATAGTCATTGTACTGATATGGTGGTGGTGGGCAGAAGCTGCCTAAAAAGCAATACAATTTTATACTTCAGTGGCTGCAGGCCTGGAAAAAGATATTTTTTTAGATTATGATGATCATAGTTATAAGCCGGCCGGCAGTCATTTTATAGTTTAACATGATCCCCTCTACAACAAATTTAAGAAACTGCCCCCACTACAGTAAAAATTAAAAAGATGAAGGAAAAATTTAGAATTATAATTTTCTTCGCTATTCTGGTGGGATTCCAAAGTTGCTATCGTATAATGCCTTCCAAAGGCGGCGGCCAGCTAAATGATGTTCCCGAAAAGCGAAATATAGAGCCCACTGATGTGCTTTTACCTGATGGGTATAAAATAGAAGTCGTCACAGAAGGATTAACTTTTCCCACCGCCGTTACCTTTGATGAGGAAGGAAATACTTATGTTATAGAAGCAGGTTACTCCTATGGAGAAGTTTTTTTAGCTCCAAAATTGCTCAAAATACAGCCTAACGGTTCCACAACTACTCTATACATGGGTCAAAAAAATGGACCCTGGAATGGTATTACCTATAGCAAGGGTTACTTTTATATAGCTGAAGGAGGGCAGGTCGAGGGAGGAAAAATACTCAAAGTTAGTAAAAAAGGTACTTCACAGGTATTGGTAGAGGGCTTACCAAGTCTTGGGGACCACCATACAAATGGCCCGGTCATAAAAGATGGGTATCTGTATTTTGGACAAGGCACAGCAACCAATTCCGGAATAGTGGGTAATGATAATGCCTCTTTTGGCTGGCTCCACCGCTTTCCAGATTTTCACGACATTCCGTGTAAGGATATTACTATAAACGTAATAAACAGTGAGACAAAAAATGTCCTGAGCGAAAATTCCGATGATAAAGCAATTACAGGCCCCTTCCTTCCTTATAATCAAAAAGCCCAACGAAATCAGGTGATAAAGGGAGCAATTCCTTGTACGGGTGCTGTAATGCGGGTGCCAATCAATGGTGGCGATCTTGAGGTGGTAGCCTGGGGGTTCAGAAATCCTTACGGCCTCGCATTAGCCCCAGATGGACAGATCTACGTTACCAATAACTCTTATGATGTTCGGGGCAGCCGGCCCGTTTGGGGAACAGGAGATTTGCTTTTTAAACTAGAGCAGGATGCCTGGTATGGATGGCCAGACTACAATGGAAGTATGTCCATAACCCACCTGGAGGTGCCTGGAGAAGAAGACCCAAAAAAAATACTGGTGAATGATCCCGGTACGCCGCCACAGCCCGTGGCAAGTTTGGGGGTTCACTCCTCCTCCAACGGAATAAGTTTTTCCACAAATGAAGACTTTGGCTTTGAAGGCCAGGCTTTTATAGCCCAGTTTGGCGATATGGCACCCGGAGTAGGAAAGGTGTTGTCGCCCGTAGGATATCGGGTTGTACGTGTAGATGTAGCATCGGGAATAGTTGAGGATTTCGCCACTAATAAAGCGAAAAAGAATGGACCTGCCTCCTGGTTGGAAAAAGGAGGTTTGGAAAGACCGGTGTCAGTGCAGTTCAGTCCCGATGGTACTGCATTGTATGTGACAGATTTTGGAATCCTTGCAACGAGCAAGGAAGGTGCTAACCCTGTTAACAATTCTGGTGTGGTATGGAAAATTACAAGACAAGATTAAAAGGAAGAAATTACAGGTTTATAGCTATAGCGCTTCTATCAGGCATTGCCATTATTAGCTGCTCTGCCCCAAAGACAAAACCTTATGCTGAAGTGGTCACGCTGCCAACAGAGCAGCTTCAAAATGGGAGGATACTATTCAACAATTACTGTGCCTCCTGTCATCCTGGAGCAATGTCGGGTGTGGGGCTGGCTATTATAAATAAACCTTTGCCAAAGGCTCTTATTAAATTTCAGATAAGAAACGGAATTGGTGTTATGCCCGCATTTAATGAAAAACAACTCTCAGATGAACAGGTAGAAAATATCGCAGAATACCTGCGCTACTTGCGTATAAACAGGAACAAAGACTAAATTCTGAGAAGTGAAATTACCAACACTGCATTTTTTCTTTTGTTTTTGTTCTCTGCCAACCTGCAGTTAAATGATCCGGACCCTCTGTTATGGTTTTTCATCCATTTATCTGGTGCAATATTATGCGCTTTTCCGTTTTTTAAAATAAGCTTTGCTGCCTTGTATTGGGTGGCCATGATTTTCTATACAGGTTATGCTGTTTACCTGTTATTCATTTCAGATGGGGTCCTTACCTGGTACAGTGAATATGGTACCGGGAACCTTGCCCAAACTATGAAGGCAGAAAAACAGTACTAGTAATAATAAAGTAGTTGAAGTAAAAGTAAATGCTCGCTACTAAAGAAAAACGATAAAAATTAATTGATAGATATGAGAAAGAATGAAAAAGAAGTATTGGACGGGTACGTAGTGGATATTATTTGTCTTCGGCGTATTTCACCCTCGCAATATACTAATCAAGCAAGTGAGCATTCTACCGCCTGCGCTTTGATGGACCATTGCGTAGAAAGCGGTTATGGATTGATAGGGGAGAATAACGAGCTAAAACTGCTTGATCCCAAAGCTACCCCTCGCATTGTTGCCCTCTTAAAACAAACCGACAAAGACAAAGGTGTACGCCTTCGAGTGGAGCGGGAACAAAATGACCAAGAAATGACGACCACAAAGGTCTCGTTTGCTTAACCCGAAACAGTTAATCTATATGAAAGAAAAAAAGCCTAATCTGACAGAGTACAGGGAAGCAGAGGAGCGTAAACCTCCTTCCGCCAAAGTCATACATGATGCTATTTTTAAAGAAGCAATCTCAGAACTTTCCCGTTCATCCTCGGCATTATTCTGGTCAGGACTTGCAGCCGGATTATCTATGGGATTTTCTATGATTTCAGAAGGCTTGTTAAAGGCATATTTACCTGATGCCGATTGGAGCTTCCTGGTTTCTAACCTCGGCTATAGCGTAGGCTTTGTTATTGTGATTATGGGAAGGCAGCAGTTGTTCACAGAAAATACGCTAACACCAATATTACCTCTTCTGGAAAAAAAAAGCTATAGGACGCTTTTAAACGTCCTACGCCTATGGGGAATTGTTCTTGTTGCTAATTTAGTAGGAGCTGCTATTGTAGCTTACGTGGCTGCCCGTACAGAGGTTTTTGACCCGCACGTACAAAAGGCCTTTGCAGAAATTGGAAGTACTGCAATGGACCCTGGGTTTGAAACGACCTTGCTACGGGGTATATTTGCCGGATGGCTCATCGCATTGATTGTTTGGCTTATACCATACGAGAAAACTACAGGTTTTTGGGTAATAGTAATTTTGTCATATATTATTGGAATCGGACATTTTAGTCATGTAATAGCAGGCTCTGTGGAAACTTTTACTCTGGCTTTTATGAACAAGGTAGGATGGTGGTCCGTCCTCGGCAACTATACACTACCTGCCCTTATCGGAAACATTATAGGGGGCGTAATGATTGTGGCAGGAATTAATCACGCTCAGGTAAAATCAGATAATTAAAAAAAACTCCTGGCAAACTAAAAGGCTACAGTTCTTTAAAGTTAATGGTAAAGAAGTCATTCTAAAAAATCACTCCCAAAGACAAAAATTACATTTAACACAATTTTTATGTAATTAAATTTTCAAGCTATTTAATTTGTAAAAGCGTTTAATACTCAATCAAATTAAGCTTAAATCAGAAATAACTTCTAACCAAATAATCTAAAAATGGAAAATAATCAAAACAACAAAAAGCCTTACATAAAGTTTTTTTTAATGATAGCAACTTCAATGATTGCCATGTTCTTTCTGATGTATGCACATTCTTACCAAATTATAGATCATTTTTGGTATAGTGAAACCAGATTGTTTATGACAATGATCATGGGAGGGGCAATGATCATTATTATGTTATTGTATATGCTCAACATGTACAAAAACAAAAAAGCTAATATGCTCACTCTTGCTTTCGGAGTTATACTAATAGGTGGTTCGATATGGCTGGTACGAAGCCAGGTAACTGTTTCAGATACAGATTACATGGAAGGCATGATACCTCACCATTCAATCGCAATTTTAACCAGCGAACGTTCTCAAATAGAAGATGTTAGGGTAAGAGAGCTTGCAGATAAAATCATTAAGGCGCAGCGTAGGGAGATCATGGAAATGCAATGGCTAATAAATGACATAAGAGAAAACGGCATAGTAGAAACAGAGGAAGAAAAAAAGGAACGTCCGGTTCCAGATTTTGAAGGTACGGTCGAGAAAGAGACCATAGATCTATATGAATAACTAAATTCTTGCTAAATCGGCTAATCTTCTTAAATCACGTTTATAACTTTAAATGAGAACCTCCAGCACCTTGTGGGGCGAAGCTGACTAATGTTCAAAACCAACTTTTCGTGAAAATAGCCAATGGATTTTTTGCAGTAATTTTTCTTGTTTCTGCCGCTATACAACACAACGACCCGGATCCACTTTTATGGATGTCAATATATGGCTACGGTGCACTGATCTGTACCCTGGCGATTTTCCGGAAGGATAGTAGGATTTTACATTATGCAGGCCTGGCCGTTTTCGTTTCTTACGCTGTGTATTTGTTTTTTATTCATAACGGCGTCTACACCTGGTTCAGCTTGCATTCTGCAGAAAATATCACCGGATCAATGTCAGATGAAAAACCATGGATTGAAGCCACCCGGGAATTTTTCGGGCTTCTTATTCTCAGTTTTGCCCTTTTATTAAACCTGATCTTTCGAAAACAGAGAAAAGGCTCTACCTCTTCCTATAGCTGAAATTAAGATAAATACAACAGAGGATGAAGATTAGATTTCTTATATTAAAAAGGCATTGGCACATCGAACTGCAACCAAAAATTTAATCACAATGAAACAGCCACAAAAACTACTGCTAGATTGGATCGCTGAGGTTTGTTCTTCAGAAGAAGTAAAATGGCTTGAGGAGGAAGAAAAAAAGTTCAGATCTCAAGGAAATGAGAGGGATCTGGTATTAGCTTTTTCTAAGGTTCCTCGAAAAATTACCCGAAAAGATCTGAATATTGGGCCTGAAGAAACCTTTAAGGCGCAAACGCTGAAAAAGAATTGGCATCCGGAGAATCTTGATTCAGAGCAGGCGGCAAGAATTCTGCTTCTGCTTTCTTTTGCGTCAGAGAAGCCGGAAGAATTTTCAGGTACAGTTGAAAAATTGTTGGAAACTGCAGATCTAAATGAACAAATCACTATTTATTCAGCTCTACCATTGTTTCCTAATCCTGAAAGATTTCTCCAAATAGCTTACAGCGGTACCCGTTCTAATGCTACCTCTGTCTTTGACACCATTACATTGGAAAATCCTTATCCTTATGAACATTTTTCAGAAGAAGCTTATAATCGGCTGGTACTTAAAGCCGCTTTTATGGAGAGGCCTTTTTGGAAAATTGTCGGCATCCCCGAACGTGCCAATCCGGTACTTGCTGAGTTACTGCTGGATTTGGTCTCAGAAAGATGGTCTGCCGGCAGGGAGTTTAATCCACTCGTCTGGCGATTAATTACTCCTGCCTTAACTGAAAATCGCTTTCGGGAATTTAAAACAAGGGCAAAACAAATGGATCCCATAAATGAAGAAGCTGTTGTTCTTGCTTATGAGCAACATAAAAATTCTTCAACTCCGGATTCCCGAAAGTGGGAAGAATTACTTGAAAAATGGGAAACTCAAATACACACCTAAATATTGACATATGAAATTTATAGATCCACACATTCACATGACATCCCGAACTACAGATGACTACAGCCGTATGCGCGAGGCAGGAATTGTAGCTATAATTGAACCTTCTTTTTGGCTTGGCCAGTTACGAACAAATGTTGGCACATTTAAAGACTATTACAGTAGCCTTATAGGCTGGGAAAGGTTCAGGGCGAGTCAGTTCGGGATCAAACACTATTGCACCATCGGCCTTAATTCAAAGGAAGCCAATAATGAAGAACTGGCAGAACAAGTGATGGATCTGCTGCCCCGGTTTGCTCTCAAGGAAGGTGTTGTGGGAATAGGGGAAATAGGATTTGACGAACAAACAAAAGCAGAAGAAAAATACTTCAGAAAACAGCTGGACCTGGCAAAAGAGCTGGAACTACCGGTGCAGATCCATACACCGCACAGGGACAAGAAAAAAGGTACTTCTTTAAGCATGGATATATGCCTGGAGCATGGACTTGACCCGGAATGGGTAGTAATAGACCACAACAACGAAGAGACAGTCAAAGAAGTTCTGGACAGAGGTTTTTGGGCAGGGTTTACTATATATCCCAACACCAAAATGGGAAATGAACGTATGGTGGAGGTTGTGAAGCAATACGGTTCAAAGAATATATTCATAAACAGTGCCGCCGACTGGGGGATTAGTGATCCTCTCGCAGTCCCAAAAACAGCTGCCCTAATGCAAAGAAGAGGTATTGATCAAAAGGATATTGAAAAGGTAACCTACGGCAATGCACTGGTTGCATTTGGACGCAGCGGACAAATGAAAGAAGAGGACTGGGAAACAGAAAAAGAAATTGATCTCAATGCTAAATTCTCGGGGAATTCGGTTCTACGTGGGGAACAAATTCCGACTTCTCAATCTAACGAAGAGGACATCCTAATAAAGTAGAATAAATGTTGCCATACCTGAAGCTAATGAGGCCTGCAAATATCATAACCGCTTTTGCAGATATACTTGCGGGATCATCAATCGTTGCCGGAGGTTTAATCGTGTTTTATAGTGCAGATCTCTACCTGTTATTGTTGGCGACAGCAGGCTTGTATGGTGGCGGGGTAGTCCTGAACGATTATTTTGATGCCGAAATAGATCAACAGGAACGACCGGAACGGCCTATTCCAAGTGGACAGGTAACCAAAAGCGAGGCTTTGACCCTGGGAGTGGTGCTTTTTCTGATAGGAATAGCAGCTTCTTTTGTGGTTAATGTAGTTTCAGGGTTTTTGGCAGTGGCTATTGCAGTTTTAGCCACCGCTTATGACGCCAAAGGGAAACATATTGATTGGATAGGCCCCATAAATATGGGGCTTTGCAGGGGTTTAAATCTCCTCCTGGGAATGTCAATACTTCCTGCTATCACCGCGGAAAACTGGTACCTGCTATTCATTCCGGTAATTTACATTGCAGCCATAACCTCCATTAGCAAAGGTGAGGTTACAGGTTCTACCCGGAAACCCTTATATGTGGCAGCTTTTTTTTATCTTTTGGTCATTACAGCTATTGCATATTTGGGATATGAATCAGAAGCCAGCGACTTCTTTTCCACTGTTCTGTTTGTAATACTGTTTGCAGCTCTTATCCTGCCTCCCCTTGTTCGGGCTATTAAAGAACCTTCAGCTAAAAAAATACGCCTGGCTGTAAAAGTGGGGATTATCTCCCTGATTGTTATGAACGCAGCCATTGCGGCTTCCTCAGCAGGTCTTTTTTTTGGGCTTGTGGTGTTGACTCTTTTACCCTTTTCTTTCCTGACCGGAAAATTGTTCCCGGTCACTTAAAACCTTGTTATGAATACCAAAATAAGTGCTCAAAAAACAAACATCCGGCAAAGCTTCACTCTACCTGTAGCCTATGACGTGTATTTTACCGAAGATCTTTTTGCCCCTGCAAATCCCACTTTTAAGCAGGTATTCAGTCGAAAGACAGAAAAAAAGTTAAAGCTCTTATTTGTGGTTGACAGTGGTTTACTTGAAAAAACACCGGGCCTTCAGGAAAAAATCAGGACTTACTGCGAAGATATTTTACAACTCGAGGACCTTCCCGATCCCATCATTCTACCGGGTGGCGAAGAGAGCAAGAACAATTTAGATCACGTTACTTCTGTTCTGGATCAAATTAATAAATATGGCATTTCCAGGCATTCGTTCGTAGTAGCTATTGGAGGAGGCGCCGTGCTCGATGCCGCAGGATTTGCAGCAGGCATTGCGCATCGCGGAGTAAGGCTGATAAGAGTTCCCACCACTGTTTTATCCCAGAATGATTCGGGCGTGGGCGTCAAAAATGGAATAAACTGGTACAACAAAAAGAATTTCCTGGGAACCTTCACCCCTCCCTTCGCTGTCATCAATGATCAGCAGTTTTTACGAACTTTAGAAGAAAGAGACTGGCGAGGCGGCATTTCTGAAGCCGTGAAAGTGGCTCTTATTAAAGACAGGAATTTTTTTGACTGGATTAAGAATGACACCGAAAGACTGGTCAACCGGGATAATGAAAGTATGCAGTACCTCATTTACAGATGTGCAGAGCTTCATTTAAAACATATCTCTTCGGGAGATGCATTTGAAACAGGCTCCTCCCGGCCTCTTGATTTTGGCCACTGGGCAGCTCATAAACTGGAACAGTTCACCAATTACTCCTTAAGACACGGGGAAGCTGTTGCTATAGGAATCGCTCTGGATTGTGTCTATTCATGGAAGACCGGCTTGATAAAAAAATCTACTTGTGACGAGGTGCTTCAATTACTTTGGAATCTGGGTTTCAGATTATATACGCCGGAATTACTTCGATCCGAAGGAAAAGAATTTGAGGTGCTCGAAGGCCTTCAGGAATTTCGGGAACATTTAGGCGGGGACCTCACTATTATGCTTCTTGAAGAAATCGGCGTGGGGAAAGAGGTACATCAAATAGATCAGGAGAAAATGAAAGAATCCATCCTTTTTCTTGAGAAGGAAGATCAAAAAATTGGGGCATCTTGAAATACAAAAACTACCATCTTACCTACTGTACCAATGTGCATCCCGCGGAAGACTGGGCAACCACGTTCTCACAGCTAAAGAAGCATGTCCTGCCTTTAAAGGAAAGATTATCACCCGAGACACCCTTTGGCATCGGCCTGAGATTGTCGGCAAAAGCTGCAGCCGGTCTCCTGGAAAATAACGGGCTGGGAGAATTTCAAAAATGGCTTAAGGAAAATGATCTGTACGTATTCACCATGAATGGCTTCCCTTACGGCGCTTTTCACGCCACGCATGTTAAGGAAAAGGTACATGACCCCGACTGGAGCACTAAGGAAAGAATAAAATATACCAGGGACCTTATCCATATTTTGGCCAGGCTTTTACCTGCGGAAATTAGTTCAGGCAGCATTTCAACATCTCCCGTATCTTACAGGTTTACTCAGAAAAATATTAAAAATAATAAGGAGACTGAACAGAAGATCACTGAAAATTTCGCTGCTGTTGTGGAGCTGCTTTTTCAGCTGAAGGAAAGTACAGGTACAGAGATTCATCTGGATATAGAACCCGAACCGGATGGAATGGTAGAAAGTTCAGCCGAGGCGGTAGCATTCTTTGAATATTTAGTACAGGATGTTGGGATGCTTCTACAAAAAAAGCTCAGGGTCCCGGCGGAAAAAGCACATGCCATCATTTTGGATCATCTTAGGATCTGCTATGATGTTTGCCATTCTGCCCTTCTTTATGAGGAACCATCTGAAGTCATGGCAAATTTTGAGAAAGCAGGAATAAAGATTGGAAAAATCCAAATAAGTTCAGCCTTGAAGATCGCTATTCCCCTGGAGCAACCTGAGCGGAAAAAAATTCAGGACCGTTTGACAGCTTTTGCAGATTCTGTTTATTTACATCAGGTAGTGGGTTTACTACCCGACGGTTCTTTTGAACGTTATAAAGATCTCCCGGCTGCCTTAGAAAGTTTGCCCGTGACCCATTCCACCGAATGGCGAATTCATTTCCACGTTCCCATTTTTGCTGCGGAATATGATGGGATCTGCTCTACCCGGCAACAAATAGAAAGGGTTTTCTCCCTACCAAACCTGAAGGAGATCACTTCTCATCTTGAGATAGAGACCTACACCTGGGATGTATTGCCCGAAAAGAATCAAAGCTCTTTAACCGAATCTATTGCCCATGAATATCGTTGGGTGCTAAGCAACCTGTAAAAAAATGAAAAAAACAGTCGTTATTAATGTAGTTGGACTTTCAAAGAATTTAGTGGGAGACAAAACACCTTTCTTAAAAGGGTGGGCAGGAAAAAAACACGTAAGAGCTATAGATCCGGTACTTCCCGCTGTTACGTGTAGCGCCCAGGCTACTTACCTTACAGGGAAATATCCTGAAGAGACAGGGATTGTAGGAAATGGCTGGTTTTTTAAAGAGGAAAATGAAGTGAAATTCTGGAGGCAACCCAACCAGCTTGTACAAAGCGAAAAGATTTGGGAAACGCTGAAGAAAAAAGATTCGGATTTCACCTGTGCAAATTTTTTCTGGTGGTATAATATGTATTCTTCTGTGGACTACTCGATCACCCCTCGCCCCATGTATCCTGCAGACGGCAGGAAAATTCCGGATATCTATACCTTCCCCTCCCATTTAAGAGAAGATCTCCAGAAGGAATTAGGACAATTCCCTCTGTTCAAATTCTGGGGCCCTGCCACCTCAATTGAGGCTTCAAAATGGATCGCCCGTGCCTCGAAGATGGTCGATGCACAAAATGATCCCACTTTGACTCTCATTTATATTCCACACCTGGATTATAATTTTCAGCGCCTGGATTCACATCATCCCAATATTGACAAAGACCTGAAACAGGTGGACGAAATTTGTCAGGACCTTATCAACTACTATGAATCTAAAGGTGCTGAAGTAATTTTACTTTCTGAATATGGAATAACTGAAGTAGAACGTCCTGTTTATATCAACAAACTGCTAAGGGAAAAAAACTGTATCGCTGTCAGGGAGGAACTGGGTTATGATGTTTTTGATGCTGGCGCCAGTGAAGCTTTTGCTGTTTGTGATCACCAGCTCGCCCACATTTACATCAGGGACAAAAGCAGGATTTCTGAAATAGGAAAACTGCTAGGGGAGCTACCCGGAATTGAAAAGTTAATTACAGGAGAAGAGAAAAAGGAGTATCACCTGGATCATGAACGTGCCGGAGATATTATTGCTATTGCCGACAAGGATTCCTGGTTTTGTTACTATTACTGGCTGGATGACAAAAAAGCTCCTGACTACGCCCGAACAGTCGACATTCACCGGAAGCCGGGATATGACCCTGCCGAGCTTTTTATCGATCCTGACATAAAATTCCCCAAGCTGAAAATAGGTCTGAAATTACTACGGAAAAAGATGGGCTTCCGGACACTCATGGATGTAGTTCCGTTAAAGCCTGAGCTGGTAAAAGGTTCCCACGGCCGCCGTCCTGAATCAACCGGGGATTGGCCGATCTTCATTTCTTCTTCTAAGGGAAAAGAAGCAACCTTAAAACCTGTGGCTGTCTTTGACGAGATTAGATCCGCGGTACTTTCAGAATGAACTAGCTCATCACATAAAGCTAACTTTATTTAAGGAGCAACCATTTTAAAAACCTTGCCGGTAGTACCTATAGGGCCTTCTTCATCGGTTGTAAGAATAAACATTTCTCCTTCCTTGTTCTGACCGAAAGACAATAAATAATGGCCGATTGAAGTAGAGTTGGTCTGAGCAATTTTCAGCTCTTGAAAATCCCACATGCCGGTCTCTTTTGGAGTTGAAACGAACACGGCTCCCGCAGGTTTTCCATGATGCTGCGTCCAGGTGCCAAAAATGTACTTTCCGTCCATATTTCTAAGGTCTTCACCCCTGTAAACATAACCTCCTATGACGACCAGGCCTTTGCCTCCATGGTCGGTCCCGCCTTGTTTAAATTCAATCACAGGACTTATTAAAGGGTTGCCCATCTTATCTTTTTCGGGACATTTCTCCTTCTCTTTATCGTTATTATAGGCATTGAAGCAGTGTGTTCCTTCCATCACGTTCCATCCATAATTGCCACCTTTTGTGATCACACTTACTTCTTCCCAAAGTACCTGTCCTGCATCTCCCGCAATGAGATCATTGGTTCCTTTCATGTCAAACGAGAACCTGTACGGATTTCTGAGCCCGTAGGCGTAGATCTCGTCCATTCCCTCCTTATCTACAAAAGGATTGTCATCAGGAATATTATAAGGAGCATCTCCATTTACGTCAATTCTCAGGATACTGCCCAGCAGGTTTTGCTCTACATCCTGCCCATTACCACCGGCATTTTCCCCATACCAATCAGGTACATGTCCCATGTCGATATCATTTGCCCCACCACCATCGCCAAGGGCAATGTAGAGGTAATTGTCTGGCCCAAAGGCCAAAGTCCCAGCATTGTGATTATCCTGTGGCTGATCGACCTTCAGAATGATCTTTTCTGAAGCTTTGTCAGCCATATCGGGGTTATCCGGAGAGACCCTGAATTCTGAAATGTGGCTGGTATGATCCCAGTTCTCGGGACCATCCCCACTCAGGGGTGCACTATAATAGACGAAGAACCTGCCGTTTTCACTATAATTGGGGTGAAAAGCAAGTCCTAACAAACCTCGTTCTTCATGGGCATCTTTTAGTTCAACTATCTTATTTTTCAGATTTAAGAATGGTTCTTCCAAAAGTCCTTTTTGGGGAGTATGAATTCGGATCACCCCTACCTGGTCAACGATGAAATACCTTCCAGATTCATCAGGAGATTCAACAAATGCCACAGGGGAAACTAGATTATCTGCTACAACCTCCAGTCCTACCGATTCCTGCGAAAAAGTTGCGAAGGATATAGTTAATAAGCAGATTAAAGAGAAAAAGGATTTGATTTTCATAATGGTCTATTTTTAGTGGAATTCCTTGTTATCAATCTGTTAGCAAGGTACACAAAACCATATACAGCAGTGGTTAACAGGCTGTTAAAGACTGACATATGACTGTTAAGTCTATAAATACTAAATCGACATTTAACCGCTCTATTTAACTATGATTTAAACTTATCCTCTTATTAACTTTAAAGAGAGTAAAGTATTAGTTCTTCAATAGTATTTCTATCATTTTATTTTAAAAAAAAGAAGAATATTTGAATGTAATTTTATCCATGGCTATCTATAGTAAAAATCGATTCCGCTAGGAGAGACATTTTATTTTTAAGTTTTTTATTCAGAATAGAGGATATAATTGTTAATTATGACATATTTTTTAGCTTTCTTGATCCTGTTCCACGACCTGGTGCCAGCTAAGGCCCTCGCTTCTAAGCAAGCTCCCCAAAATACGCCTACGCTCAACCAACTCTTGTGAGTTTCTTTGAGTCAAACTGCGCGGTAAATCTTCATTGCCTGGGGAAACTTCAGCTTTAGGCAAGCTGCGGGAGAAATTTTTATCTAGATTTCGAAGAAAATCTGACAGAGAAGAACGCAAAATTTTCAATTCCTCCCGAAAATTTTCTCCCTTGTTAGATTTAAGAAGAATTGATAAAGCCTCATCTAATCTTGTGATATTAATACTGAACGAGTCTTTCACTTGGGACCGACTGTAGTAATGAACAACAGGATAAGCCTGATGACTTACGGAATGTTCGTCTACCTTCTCCTGAAGGTCAAGGATCTGTAGGTAACTATAGGGGGAATCTAGTCTAAGTAACTTATTTGCTATGGCCTGGGGGCTATTACCCAAATTATGGATGCTTTTCGCCAGGGTTCTTTTCTTTACCACAGCAGATGAAACTGAAAGAAAATAAGTCATCGAGCTGGTGAAAAAAATGAATCCAAAGAAGGAAAAGCAGCTCGTAACCAGTTCAAAAAAAGGCGATATAGGTTTAAAATTTCCCATCCCCAGAGTAGAAAGTATATATCCAGTAAAATAGAGCCGTTCCCAGAAATTTGCTACTCTGCCGCTACTGTTAGTAATATCCTCGGGGTTGGAAGAATAAACCAGGAAAAGTCCAAACCAAATCATAGAAAGCCATACTGCGAGGATCATGAGATTTATGAATAGCCCGTGATAGTTATAAAGCTTTCTCCCAAAAATCCCCACACAGAACTGTAGTATCCTATCTGATAAAATTGCCACATTTTCAGAAATAAAACCCGCCCCACTGGCGGAAAGAGTAGTGTAAAAGAAATCATGTATAGCTATTAATAGTATAATGAATCCAAGGATTAGCAATGTTTCTGACATTTTATTATTTATTTGTTTTTATCTATGTTATAATTTTTGAGAAGCCAATATAAATAGACCCTGAAATTCATCCTGAAATCCTACAAAAAAAAGAATCATTAGGTGAAATTTCTTTCTCTCCTTTAGAATCAACCTCTATTACAGGCTCACAGAAAACTTCTTCTGCTATCCACCATCCCAACTCTACAATTACTATTGAAGCGAAAATCAGACACCATAGCCGCTTATTCGCATCTCTCTCTCTTTTGAAATCCATAACGTAATTTGTATCAATTTTGAACAAATTAGTTATTATGGATTTCGCCCTGTTCTATTATTTTAGAAAATACATTCACTATCCCAGGATAATGGTAATTTAGATTGTAATGTCTTTGTCAAGGAACCATAGATTTTCATTATATGCTAAACCTTTGCAGCTCTAAGACGCCAAGCATTTGCTATTACCGCAACAGGGCTGCAATAGCCAAGGCAGCAATTATAGGTGAAAGAAGTATTACTAAAAATGACTACGGCAATCCTGCTGCAACTGGAATACCCAGGGTCTTGTTTTCAATAAGCTCGTTCAAAAAACATCCAGGTGGCATAAAAAACAACAGGAACAGATAGCCCTAAATGAACCCATTTCCGGTACTTTCAATCCATTAGCTCTAACAGTGGATTATCTGAAAACATTTCCTCAGACATCGCTGCTATTAAATTAGGAACGGTGAAGACAGTAGCAGTCAAGAACTTCTTCAGCAGTTTCTTAAGTCTTATCATCTCCATCCACACCTCCTTCCATAGGCACAAGATCCATCCCGCAAATTGGGCAGGAACCCATTTCATCCTCTACTGTTTTAGGATGCATGAGGGAGGTAAATCACTGAGGCATCTTTTGCGAAAACGGTACTTCCACAAGATTCACCCTACACACCGTGCAATCCCCGGGTTTGTTGTAGGTTTTTTCCTCCTCGCAGTACATTGGATAATAAAAGGTTCCAGATCCTCCCGTCGCTTTTTATGTATTTTCTTTAGACGGTTTTTTGGGTTTCTCTCCCGGCACAGTGATAGAATAAGTTCCTCCATCTTCCTCCAGCTTTTTCTGAAAGGTTTTAAGTGGAATATGTTTATCCATCTCTATCATCGTCTCTTCCTTTTCTAGGTCTACCGAAGCCTTTGTGACTCCTTCTACTTCATTTAAGGTTTTTTCGACACGGCTACGGCAGCCGTTGCAGGTCATCCCGTGAACAGCATAGGTATGCGTCATATTGTTTGAGAACTACCTTCATCCTCAAGTGGTAGAGCAATAGAATAGCTTCCTTTCGTTTCTTCCAGTGCCTGCTGTAGCTTTGCCACGGGCACATGCTGCTTCATCTCAATAACTGCCTGTTCATTCTGAAGGTTTACTTCAACATTAGATACTCCTTCAACTCCCTGCAAAGCTTTCTCCACCGTACTTCGGCAGCCGTTGCAGGTCATTCCTGATATTTTATATTTATGGGTCATTTAATTACGTTTTTAGTTAAAATAATTTACGCTACTATTCTGTAAAAGTAGAATTTGTATTTACTCATGGGAATGCATATCAGCTTCCCCTTCGTCAAACCTGTTTTTCAGAAAGAAAAATTCAGCAATAAAAATTAGAATAATAGAAGGAACCGCGACATAAATTATAAATATGTCAGTTTGAGATTTTACAATCAAGAAGGCAAGAAGAACAACAACATCAAGAATAATTGCTGTAATCAAAATAGCTGATTTTGCTTTTACTTCCTTTCTCAGATATCTCAAAACCCCCACATGAACGATTATATCCATGACCAGGTAGAAAATAGCACCCAAAGAAGCAATTCGGCTTAGGTCAAAGAATATGGTCAAGATAATTGCAATTACTACTATATATATCAGCATATGCCTTTGGATAGTTCCAGACATTCCAAGATGGCTATGGGGGATTAAATGCATATCTGTGAGCATTCCTGTCATCCGGGAAACTGCAAAAATACTGGCGATCACCCCGGAAACCGTTGCTATAATAGCAATTCCAACGGTAAAGATTAATCCAAAATCCCCGAACAGGGGCCGAGCAGCTTCCGCAAGCGAGTAATCTTTTGCTTCTATTATTTGAGTAATAGAAAGATTCGATCCTACAGCCAGAGCTACTAAAAAATAGATTACCACACAAGTTGATAAAGAAATTACTATGGCCCTACTAACATTTTTGTGAGGCTTTTCAATTTCACTCCCGCTATTGGTTATAGTAGTAAAACCTTTATATGCCAAAATAGATAAGGCAAGTGCAGCAACATAATCAACAATGCTGTTTTTGCGTTCTTCAGAAGGAACAGCCGCATCCAGATCCACCCCGGAAGCCCAAAGGGCTCCAGCTGCAAAAATAATTAAACCTCCAATTTTTAAAGCTGCCATATAAAGGGAGATTTTTCCAATTGCTTTATTTCCAAGAATATTTACAACAAAGGCTGTTATAAGCAATCCTACCCCTAAGGCTGGAACCCAGAAGCTTCTTTCCCCAGCATCAAATAGCTGCAAGGTGTAACTCCCAAATGTCCTGGCGACCAGGCTTTCATTAATAATCATAGAAAAGGCCATGAGCAAAGATGCGGCAGCTGTAATAGTTCCTTTGCCATACGCTTTTTGCAGGTACATAGCTATCCCTCCTGCTGAAGGATAAGCATTGGACATTTTAATATAAGAGTAGGCACTAAAACCGGAAATAATTCCTCCCAGGATAAAAGCATATGCAAAGTATTCCCCGGAGAGTTCGGCCACCTGCCCAAGGAGCGCAAAAATCCCTGCACCAATCATTACACCTGTTCCCATTGCCACCGCACCGGTAAGGGAAAGGCTGTTCTTTTTATATTCAGACATATAATTCTTTAAAAAAAATCAATCAACCTTCAATATAACTTCAAAAAAAGGAAATTCCGGGCTTTCATTTAATAAGCTGAATTCCTTTGACTATAAGTAGACCTGCATTTCCTCATTCTTCATCAGAACCGAAAAAAGTCCTTTCATTGAAATCCTCCTGGTTGTAAAAATTCCCTTGCGTATAACTGATTTCCTCCTTTTGTTTTGCGGAAAAAATTAGCAGAGTCTTCTTTTCATCTTCAATAGCGAGACTTTTTAAGTTTTTATAGGTGGGCAATGTTTTTAGTTTCTCAGCACTTACTTGTTCCTGAACAACAATTTTTTGTTTCTCTTGATTTAGTTCTGCTCTTCCTATGGGAATTAAAACATCCTTATCCTCTTTTACATTTATCTCTAATCCCACAACGAGGTATCTTATTCTTTTCTGGGTTTTGTCGAACAAAAAATCCTTCAGCTTTCCCACTCTTGTTCCAGTAGCATCAACTATCTGCCTTCCATAAATCCTGGAAAAATGATCATCAATTTTGTAGTCGCTGTTCTTAAGCTCTTCCAAATGTTCAAGTGGTGCAGAAATCTCATTAGGATCTCTTGAGGTACTTCTTTTTATATCCTGACCAACCTCATCATATTTCCACTTCTGTATCATTATTCTGTGTCTCGTCATATCTCAATTTTAAACGGGTTTAATTATTTCAACACATTTCATTTAAAACTAAACATTTTATTTTTCAAAGTAAAAATAGAATCCTTAATTTCCTTTTAAAATTCTAATCAGGGAGAAAGACATATTTTAGCCTTTGTAGTGTCTCTATTGAAGAATTTTTCGTGAAAATTAAATGATATTTACCAAGATTTTTTCACTTATTTTCCAATCTTTTTCTTCAGTAACTGCGCATTAATTGCAACAATAACTGTACTCAAACTCATAAACACGGCCCCAACGGCAGGTCCTAACACAAAACCTGTGGAATAAAGTACTCCGGCAGCTAATGGAATGGCTACAACGTTATAACCCGTTGCCCATACCAGGTTCTGAATCATCTTATCATAAGTAGCTTTTCCAAAAAGGATTAGATTGGCAATATCCTGAGGATTACTGTTGACCAGGATGATATCGGCAGTTTCTGCAGCCACATCTGTTCCCGAACCTACTGCAATACCAACGTTCGCCTGAGCCAAAGCCGGCGCATCATTAACCCCGTCACCGGTCATGGCCACAAATTCTCCCTTACTTTCCAATTCTTTAACTATTTCCACTTTTTGATGGGGTAAGACTTCTGCATAATATCCATCCAGACCGAGTTTGTCACTAACTGCTTTAGCGGTCCTCTCATTATCCCCTGTTGCCATAAAAACTTTAATATTGTTCTCTTTAAATATCCTGATGGCGTCTGCAGACTCGGGTCTAATCTCATCGGCAAGCGCGATATACCCGGCTAATTCACCGTTGATCAATACAAAAACCACAGTTTCGGCTGCATCGCTATAGGCATCTTCGGGGATGTTGATATTTTCATCCCGCAAGTATCCAGGACTTACTACTTTCACCTCTTTTCCCTCTACAGTGGCCTCGACTCCTTTGCCGGTAATGGCATTAAAGTTTTCTGGTTTTGGAATAGGGACTTTATCATCTTTTACTTTTTTGATGATCCCAACAGCAATAGGGTGTTCAGAACTCTGTTCTAACGCGCTGGAAAGCCTTAGAATCTCTTCCTTGGAGAATTTATCATTCACAGATTCGATACGGGTGACGCCGAAGTCCCCTTTAGTAAGGGTTCCGGTTTTATCAAAAAGTAAGGCGGTAATTTTTCGGGATTCTTCAAAAGCCGTTCGGTTACGAATTAACAATCCATTTTGGGCAGATACTGCTGTAGAAATTGCGACTACAAGTGGAATTGCCAGTCCTAGCGCATGGGGGCAGGCAATGACCATAACCGTCACCATTCTCTCAAGTGCGTACACAAAAGGAAAGCCTAAGATCAACCAAACCGCAAGAGTGCCAAAACCAATACCCAATGCTATGTAGGTCAACCATTTTGCGGCCCTGTCGGAAAGGTTTTGCATTTTGGATTTGGATTTTTGCGCTTCCTCCACCATAGTGATCACCTTATTGAGATAGCTATCCTTCCCGGTATGTTCGACTTTAGCCTTTAAGGATCCATTGCCGTTAATAGATCCACCAATTATTTTTTGATCTGTACTTTTCTTTACCGGTTTTGATTCCCCGGTAAGCATCGACTCATTCAGGTAGCTTTCACCCTCCACGATTATAGCATCTGCAGGCACTTTTTCACCAGGTTTAACAAGAATTATATCTCCTTTTTTTAGCGTATCCAGCTTTACATCTTCAATCTGATCTCCGTTTACCCGATGCGCTTCCGCAGGCATCATACTCACCAAAAGCTGTAAAGCTTTGGAAGCACCCAAAACAGATTTCATTTCAATCCAATGCCCTACCAGCATAATAGCAATAAGCGTAGCGAGTTCCCAGAAAAAGTCAACACCCTCGAGACCAAAGACCGTGGCAGAACTGTAGAGATAAGCCACTGTAATTGCCATAGAAATGAGGGTCATCATCCCTGGGGCAGCTTTTTTCACTTCAGACCAAAAGCCTTTCAAAAATGGCCAGCCTCCATAGAAGTAAACAACAGTCGAGAGGGCAAAAAGGATGTACTTATTTCCTGGTAGAAGATATTTGTACCCAAAGAAATCCTGGATCATTGGCGACAGAAAGAGGATTGGGATAGTTAAAACAAGAGTTACCCAAAAACGCTTCTTAAAATCTTCAATCATCATTTTATGGTGATCATGACCTGCATGGCCATGAGCGGGTTCATCATCGTCATGTTTCCCCCTGTCATGATCCATCATGTCCCGGTCCATCGCCTTATTGTGCCCATGTTTTGTTTTTTCAGCAAGGTCATCCTTTAAGTTAGCTTCTTCTTTTCTTGCTTCCCGCTTCGCTGAATTCTTTGACTCCTCCTTGTGTTCGTCGTGATGTTCCATAATTCCTGAATTTACTGGTTAATTTGTCTTAGTTTGGTTCGCATTGTTTCCGAAATATTTTCTGAATAGATACCGTATGCATCTACCAAAATCCCCCTGACCCCATAACGGGAAGAGATAGCAAATAATATACTGTTGTCATCTGTACTGCTCATTCCTTCAAATCTATATACTTCATTGACCAAAAAATCCTGTGGGTGTATCTCCAGCTTTAAAGAGGGGCACTCAAGACAGTGAGGCTTTAAATTAAAATCATATTTGTAACCTCTGGCCTGGAGGCCATTCACAGCTTCTGAAAGGGTGTCATAATTATTCATTTTCTTTTATTTATAAGTCATTGTAAAATAACTGTTGTCTTCTTCGATAAATTCTTGAAAGTTCAATAGACCTTGTCCATTTAATTTCTCGTTAACAGTATAATTTAGTTGCTTAATGCGAATCCCCCACGCATAGGTCTTAATATTGATCTTTGAATTAATAGTTTTTTTGTTGTCATTGAACTTTCGGTCATATATCTTTATAATACTTTTGGAACCAAAAAAATCGAGCAGTCCCGAATCAAAAGTCATTTCCAATTCTATATTTTCAAGGTTGTCCAAATCGTAAAGCCTTTTAAATTTTTCAGAGGTGGTATTAACCTTGGTCTGCCTTGATTTTGGGTTGGAAAACGGCAAAGCCATTATTATAATACTGGCTTCATCAGGCTTACAGAGATAGGTCGTGGTGTATTTATCGGTCAATTTTTTGTCTTTATCCAACAATTCTGTAACTACCTCAATTTCATAATATCCATTTTTCTTTATTGTTTCACCCGCTTCAAATATTTGTTTATTGAGAAAAGCACCTTTTTCATCAAAATTCTCACGAATGACCACTCTGCCTGAAATCTGCCCTATAAGCATTTCCGTTTGTCCAGTCATTGTGATGCTGAATAAGATAAATAGTACTATAAATCCTTGTTTTCTCATATATGGTGCATTAATTTCTTTACCTCTTTTGCAATAATATTGCTTAAATCTATGCCATTGGATGGATGCGGAATGGTATTGCAGGTAACTATCTTTTCTACTCCGGAATCCAATAAATCTTGATAGGCATTTCCTGAAAAAACGGCGTGAATGCCTACGCAGATAGGGGGTTTCATTCCTGCTTTTTTCAGATGTTGTACGGTTTCAATCATTGTTCGCGCGGTGGAAATAATATCATCTACCAAAATGGGTGTGGCATTCTTGTACTTATCCATATCAGGAACAGAGACTTCCACGTCACGGTCGCCGTGACGTACTTTCTGTAATACCGTAAAAGGTGCGCCAGCATTTTTAGCGACTTCGGAAACCCATTGTTCACTTTCCAAATCGGGCCCGATAAGTACCGGGTTTTTCATGTATTTCTTGATCCATTCTGAAATGGCATCAGCAGCGTGAATTACTTTATTTGGAATTTGATACACTTCTCCCAAAGAACTAATTCTATGCAAATGAGGGTCAACTGTGATAATGCTATCGGCAAAACCTGAAATCAATTTTCCAAAAAAACCGGAATTCACTCCTTCACCTTCATTAAATACTTTGTCCTGACGCATATACGCCAAATAGGGTGCTACCAAGCAGGTGCACATTGCTCCCAAGGATTTGGCTGTGTGGCTTAAAAAATATAGAGGCAGCAGTTTCTCGTCCGGTTCGTGCAAGGTGCATACCAGTACCACACATTTATCTTTAACATCAGATAATATACGCGTGTATGACTCCCCGTCAGGGAATTTACGCACGTTGGCTTTCCCTATTTCAGCATCCATTTTTTTTGCTAAAAGCTCTGTAAGTTTTTCATTTCCGGGAAGGCTAAATAATATTGTTTTCATAGCACGTTTAAATTATGGTTATGATGTCGTTATGGTTATTTTTATATTCCAATGCATAGTTAAGTTCGCCTTTGGATTCAGCATATAAAGTATATAGCAATTGATTCTTTTCTATTTGTTCTCCCAAATGGATATTTAATAGAATTCCTGCCGAAATAGATTGAGGTGCTCCTGAAAGCTTTGCGAGCTTCGCTATTTTTCTGTTATCAATTCTTTTTAAAATTCCGGATCTTTCGGCTGTAATTTCCATCTTATGAGGTGCTAAAACAGGTTTTGAAAAGCGTCCTTGTGCTTTGCAAATGGCCACAAATTTTTCATAAGCTTTTCCAGATTTGAGAATTTGACGTGCTGTTTCCAGTCCCTTTCCTTTTTCTTCTTTTCCAGAAAGCTCAAATAGTTCAGCGGCTAAAAGCAATGCTCTTTCTGTTAGGTCTTTAGGTGCATCAGCTTCATTTTTCAAAACTTTTAATATATCAATAGCTTCTAAAGTGGGACCGATACCCCTTCCAACAGGCTGCGTTCCATCAGTAACCACAGCTTTTGCCTTCAACCCAACAGCAGTGCCAACGGTTTCCATATGATTTTTTAATTTTAGAGCCATTTCAGTACTGCGAACCTTGGCGGTTTCACCAATTGGAATATCAATGACAACGTGAGTAGAACCTGCCGCCGCTTTTTTAGAAAGTACAGAAGCGATGAGCTGACCTTCACTATCGATATCCAAAGCTTTTTCAACTTTAATGAGCACATCGTCGGCAGGACTTAATTGCGCTGTACCTCCCCAGACAAAACATCCTCCTTCTTTTTCGACTACAGCTTTTATTTCTTCGGAAGAGAGCGTTACATTGGTCAATACTTCCATCGTATCTGCTGTACCAGCTGGTGAAGTGATGGCACGTGACGAAGTTTTAGGCATTGTAAGTCCATAAGCGGCAACAATAGCTACTACCAATGGGGTTGTTCTATTGCCTGGTAAACCACCAATACAATGTTTATCGACCACAATATCTTTACTCCAGTCCAACTGTCTTCCTGAAGCTATCATTGCTTTAGTAAGGTCGCATATCTCATCAATATCCATTCGGTCGCCCGCACAGGCTGTAATAAATGCCGATAGGTGAATGTTAGAATAATTGCCTTCTACGATATCGTTGATGATGTTGTTATAGGCTTTAAAATCCAGTTTTTGATTATAGATTTTAGCTCTTACGTGGCTTAACGATTCAATAGGCTCCAAATGGGAAACATACAGCATTTCATTTTGGGAAACATTCAGTTTTTTTGCTGCAGCATCCGAAAGGCCTATTTCATTTGGTAAAAGAAGGCCGGAACTCAAAACGTTCAAGCTTGCGACGATTGAGGTGGTTGCATTTGATATCCTGATCCTTGTTAGTGCTACAAACCCTTCAGAACTACAGACGTGGCAATCCTCACGCATATACACTACATATTCGTTTTGGGTGTAAATCCCGAGATGTTTATATTTTAGTATGTTTGAGTGTGGGTCCATTATTTTATTGATTGCTGGGATTTATTCTATTTCTTCGATGGTGTATAATTGCGGAATTTCTGTATTCCATCCATAGGTTTCCTTGATACCTTTTTGTAATGCTTCTGCACTTTCTTTTTCACCGTGGACAATGAATATACGTTCGGGCTTATTTTTAATGTCGCCCATCCATTCTATAAGTTCTGCGTGGTCTGCGTGTGCCGAGAGACCTTCAATTTCAGCGACCTGCATATTGAAAGGCACCCATATTCCATAGACTTTTAGTTCTTTCTCACCTTCCAACAGCTTTCTACCACGTGTGCCTTCAGCTTGATAGCCTACAAAAAGCAAGGTGTTATTTGGATTTTGTGCCTGTGTTTCAAGATAGTTGAGCATTCTTCCGCCTGTGAGCATTCCACTCCCTGCAATTACAATTTTTGGTCTGTTATCAGTTCTTAATTCCATTGTTTCGCGATAACTGCTAACAAGTGTAAAATGTGAACACATTTCGTCACATTCGTTGTCTTCCAATCTGTGCCAATCCCGAGTTCTATGAAACAGTTCCAATACGTTGGCACCCATTGGGCTATCCATAATCATTTGAACTTTAGGGATTTTGTTCTCCTTGAGTAATTTCCAAAAGATAAGCATCATTAGTTGGGCACGCTCTACCGAAAAACTGGGAATAAATAAGCTGCCACCTCTATTGATGGTATCGTTGATTAATTTTTCGATTTTTGGAAGCGCTTCTACTTCATCAGGATGAAACCTTCCTCCGTAAGTGGATTCAACGAAAAGTATATCCGCTTTTTTTGGTTTAAGGGGTGGATAGAGCAATAAATCATTGGTTCTACCAATGTCTCCAGAGAAGACAAAGCGTTTTCCATAAATATCCAACTCAATATAAGTTGCACCCAGAATATGCCCGCTGTACTGGAACCGAGCCCTGATACCATCAAATAACGGAATCCATTGTGCTTGTGGAATGCCCTTAAAATGCGGAATGGTTTTTTCTACATCCTTTAAATCGTAAAGCGGTTCTGCGAGACTGTGTTTGGAATAGCCTTCTTTATTGGCACGTTCTGCTTCCTGTTCCTGAATTTTTGCACTATCGTTCAATATGATTTTTGCAATGTCCAAAGTAGGATTCGTACCATAGATGGAACCATTGAAGCCTTGTTTCACCAACCTCGGCAGATAACCTGTATGGTCCATATGGCCGTGGGTGAGCAAAACAGCATCAATATTTGCAACATTAACAGGTGGGTACTCCCAGTTTTTAAGGCGTAATTCCTTTAGCCCTTGAAAAAGTCCGCAGTCTATGAGTATCTTTTTATCTCCTGTATCCACTAAATATTTTGAGCCGGTTACTGTACCTGCTGCCCCCAAAAAGTGAATGTTTATTTGATTAGTTTTCATCGGTTGTTCTAGGATTAGATTTTGCATAGTTCAAGTGAATCTTCCAGAATTCTTTTGTGTCGGGAGTTGGGAATCCCTACTTTATCCAACAAGTTCGGACTTTCGTGGAGTTCTTTACAGAGAACAATGCCTTCATCCAATAATTTTGTTTTCTCAGCTTTCGTTAAACTTGTTAAGGCTGTTAAGGGGTGCAATCCCGCCTGGTCAATTCTATCTTTGAGTCCACTCTCCTTTGGATAATCCCAACTGGTCATTAGCAGGCCAACACAATTGCCATAGTTTATGGCATCAGATGTAAAACGTGTATTGGTATATAAACCTCCTTTGTGGATTTTGTTCTGGTGACCCTTTTTACGTCTCCACTGTTTTTCCACATCTAAAAAACGGGAATGGATGTACAAAGGAATTTTTACATTGCAAAACCTGCCTTGATCACTATGGTATTTACATTCAATCATATAATGTTTTTCACCTTTTTGCGCTATCACATCCACTTCATGCTGAACGCAATTGCCTTGTACAATCACACCAACCTTTGTTTCAAATCCTTCGTGTGCCAATAATTTGCCTACCAACTTTTCAAATGGGAAGCCAGAAGGGCCTAATTCCATCAATGCCTTTTTAAGCTTGTATTTAAAGGCACTTACTCTCGATTTTGCCTTAAGCATTTTAAACGCTGCCTCATAGATCCTTTTAGTGGTCATCCCTTCTTCAAGCTGTTCATACACCTTATGAGCTATATCCTTAACAATAACCTCATTTGCTCCCGCCCGCCTAAGGGAATTGATGAGTTTTTCAATTTGGAAATCCTCATACTCACCCGAAGACTTTTTAACCAGGACTGATCTTTTCATAGTCACATTTTAATTGTCATAACGGGCAATTCAGAATGGTTGGTTACCTTTTCAACGGTGCTACTGGAGAAGAGACTTAAAAATCCCGTGCGCCCGTGCGTACACATGGCAATAAGATCCACATTTTTGTAGATCAAAAAATCATTTATTCCTTCCTCTACACCCGATTCGTTATAGACATTCATTGAGTAAGTTGTGAGCCCTGGGAAATTTTCAAGGAAATCTTTTATAGGTTGCAGACTCTTTTCAATACTATTATAATCTGTTGTAGTATTCACCTTTAATAAATGGATACGTGCATCACATTTTTCAGCAAGTGATTTTACGTGTTGAAATTCTTCTGTCACATCTTCTTTAAAATCTGAGACAAACAAAATGTCTTTAAAAGGAAAAGAAACATCCTTATCTTTAACTACGATGACAGGCACCTCGGCTTTTCTCACTATTTCTTCTACATTGCTTCCCAGTAATTCACGAATTCCTCCTTTTGTGCCACTACTACCGGTAACTATAAAATCATGTTCAAAATGACCGCAGTGGCTTAGGATGTTGCTTATTTCACCATTATATTCCAAAAAGGTTCTGCATTTAAGTCCAAGGCCCTCTGCTTTTTTTTCTAATTCTCTCAAATCTGCCTTCGCGCTGCCAATCTTTAATTTTGTTTCGGGGTATAGATCTTCCTTCTGTTTGTCCAGTCGAACCCAGTCAACCGGGGTTTTTACGTAATGGAAGAAATGGATTTCCGAATTGTAAAATTTAGCCATTTTGAGCCCCAGCTCCTCTGCTTTTTGACAATTTTCAGAAAAATTGGTAGGTACAAGTATATTGTTCATAATTTAAAATTATTAGTTATTTCACATTATCGTTTTTGGTATTTTTTATCTTAAATATATCCTGGACATCAGAAACATATATGAGACCATCACCACTTTTTCCTGTTTTGCCATTTTGACGAACGATGTCACAAATAGCCGCCACTTTACTGTCCTCACAGACGATTTCCAGTTTATAGATCTTGCTGTGGAGGAATGGTAGTTTGAGGGAAGGCCAATCTTCTCCAGGATCTGTGTAATCGCCGGTTCCTTCTCCCTCAAAGACTGTTAAACAGCAATGGCCCTCTCTCCTCAAGGAAGAAATCACCTCCTTAATTTTATTTGGCCGTATGAATGCTTTTATTTCTTTCATAACCTCTTATTTATTGTTATTGATAAATCATATTCCTAACGTGCGGTTGGTTTTAAGTATGGATACGTGCCCATCTTCTATGATACCTGTGAGTGCTCTTATCGCATCAATAGTTTCGGGGATTACAATAGCCTGGTTGTCTACCACATAGGCATAGAAGAGTTCGTCTCCCTGTACTTTCAACATATCCTCCCAAAGTGCAACTTCGTACATGTCCCCCAGGGTCTTCCCATATCCAGGAACATTTCTTTTATAGTATTGTTTGAAACCAAACCCTGCTCGTACCGAATCATCTTAATTCTTGTCGACGTTTTAAAAGCATTTAAAACTTCATCTTTTGAGGCCTTTTTTGTCAGTCGCACATTCCAGTAGTGCATATGGCTCAGGGTTTCAGGTACTTTTACTGCAGCAGTAATAACATCCAGTTCGGGATCTACACTTTGAGCATCGGGACCCTGATGACTGGGAATATCTTTTTCAGGAACCATTGTATTCATGATTCCCCCCATATGGCTTTCCCAGGGATCTGTTGCTCTTCGTAAAAGAGTACCGCGGGCACTTTGTAACAGATTTGCCCTTTTTAGAGCCGTAAGAGTTCTTAAAATGGAGGTGGTGTTGCACGAAACCACCCGCGTAGCATCTATGTTTAGAGCGGTTTGGTAATTGTTTTCGGCACTGAAGGAATGGCCCGCAGTTTCATGCTTTTCACCTCCTTGTACAATAAATTTTTTACCTTGACTTTTGTATCGTTCTACGTTTTTTGCGGCAACTTTTTTAGGGGTGCAATCCACAACCAGGTCCACCTGATCTAAAAGCTCTGTCATTCCGCCTTTAACGGAGAATCCGGCGTTTTTCATTTCCTTTTCTGCTTCTTGTGTCGCGCTGTAAATATTGTAGTTTTTTCTTACCGCATTTTCTATGCGCCAGTCACTTATGATATCACAAATGCCGGTTAACTCCATATCATGTTGTTTGTCAATGGCATCGGCAACTCTTTTGCCGATGACTCCATAACCTACTACTGCTATTTTTTTCATGACTTCCAATTTTTTAATTTGATCTTATTCCTTTGTTTCACATTACTTTCGTGTTTAAAGTAACCTGATTATGCTTTGGATGTACCAGGCGAGTGGCTTATCTCGATTAAAAGTGTATTTCAAGTAGATCCTTAATTACAAAAGCATTAAATGCAGCAGTATCCTTTAACCTTTTACTTGAGCATTATAAAATGCCGCTACACAAGCACCGATTAGCCAGCTTAAGATGAAAACCTGGATAATTCCAAAGAACACCTCCAGTACAGGCACATCCATTCTTATTATACTACTTGTGTCCAGTCCGTGTAAAAGACTGTTAAAGAACTTTACTGTTCCTTCCCGCCCCACTGTGGCCATCACCAGTACACACCCCACATAAAGGAGAGCTCCGGTAAGACCGAGTGCCAAACCAAATTTTTTTATGTTTAATCGATACATATTTTCAGATTTTAAAATTATTTATCCGATTCTAATAGCTTCTTTTGTTCTTCGAACTGTTCCTTCGAAATTTCGCCACGTGCAAATCGCTTTCTTAGGATGTCCAGTGGTTCTTCTCTTCTTGTTTTTTTTCCCCATTGTGTTGGTATCATGAAAACCCAGATAAGAAAAACTATCCAGATGAACCACCAGATGAGGTGCATTCCAAAAAATCCATCATAATTGTGCATGTCTTTATTTTTTTTGATGTTGGTTTGTTACTTGATCTTTGCTTTTTTTCTTTAAATTCTCATCGGTTAACCCGTGAGTATGATCTCCATGCCGCATAGGCATCATTAGATGTATGGCAAACATTATGATGATAAATGTGAAAAGCCAGACATCACCACCCAATCCAATTGATGGGGCCAAAAAGATGAGCAAAAGAGGTAAAACACATCCGATGATCATCCATAACCAGTGATTTTTCATTTTAATTTATTTTAATGATTAAACAATTACTTCATAGAGTATATTATAAGTTAACAAAAAAGATGTTTTAAAAACATGATATTGCTCAATTCTGCCCAACATTCAATACTCTTTGTTGACTGTATAGGTTATTTTCTCATCTATTTATCTTTAGTTTTGTTGATATTGAATCACTTTAGTTGATTTATTGGAAATTGTAAAAGATTGTTTCTTAAATTGAATTTTTATGTCGGATTCAACTTCATCCAGAGGCTCTATTCGACAACTATTGGCCGAAAAGTTTAACTGTAACCATACACCTCTATAATTGATCTTCATACTGAGGGAATTTATCTCTTTGGGTAATTGGGGATTTAGCCAAAGCACATCATTTCGGATCTCCAAACCTGTAAAACACCTTTGTACAATATCTATGGTACCTGCCATAGCGCCCAGATGTATACCCTCGGGTGTGGTGCCGCCCTGCACATCTTCAAAATCACTAACAAGTGCCTCTCTGAAACAATGCCAAGCACATTTACGATCGGATCTGGCCACAACCCAGGAGCGAACTATTCGGCTAAGAGTAGAACCATCTGAGGTTCGGGTAGCATAATAGTTAATATTATCAGGAATGTTGGATGTATTGAAATCATACCCTAAACCTTTAAATAGCTGTACTAATTGTTCAGAAGAAAAAAGATAAAAGAGCATAAGCACATCTGCCTGCTTTGAAGCCTTGTAGCGATTAACAGAGTCACCCTCGGCATCTAATATTCGGTCAAGCCGGTGAATATCGCTGTACCTTTTTCGATAGACTTCCCAGTCGAAATCCTCCAACCGTTCATAGCCTTCAAACTGGGCGATGATCCCTTTTTCAATAAATGGAATAAATAATTTGCTTCCCATTTCTTTCCACTTTTCCAACTCCCTGTCATCCAACTGCAGCTCTTGTTTTAAGACTTCCCGACGGGTAATTCCAATTAAATCAAATGCTTTAAGGGTATGGGAAAAAAGCCAGGAAGCCATGACATTGGTGTAGGCATTGTTATTTATTCCTGGGCTATCATTTCCAGGATAGGCGGTATGAAATTCGTCGGGGCCTACTACTCCTTTTATTTCGTAGCGCTTTTTTAAATCGCACCAGCTGGCCAGTTCAGCAAAGAGACGAGCGATTTCAATTAACATCTCAGCACCGTAAAATTTCATGAAGTTTTTATCTGCCGTCACTTCATAATATTGCCAGATATTATAAGCTATAGAGAGATTAACATGACGCTGGAGGTATGTATTGTCTGGAACCCATTGTCCAGATTTCGGGTTTAAATGAACCACCTGGCTTTCTTCCCGTCCATTGCTTCCGCTTTGCCAGGGGAACATAGCTCCATCATAACCTTCCCTTTTAGCGAGTTTTTTAGCTTCTTCTAAGCGTTTATATCGATAGAGGAGCAGGGAACGGGTAAGGTCAGGTAGGCGGTAATTAAGAATTGGGAATATGAATAACTCATCCCAGAAAATATGGCCACGATAAGCCTCTCCATGCCAACCTCGCGCCGGTAATCCAACATCCCGACCAATGGTAAGTTTAGAAGCCGTTTGAAGCAAATGAAAAATATGTAATCTGAGGAGGAGCTGAGAGTTTCCCGATGCATTGACGAAAATATCAAACTTGTTCCACAATCTTTTCCAGGCTTCAGAATGTCTTCTTTTTACAACAGAAAAATCTGCCTGACCATTTACTTGCTTCAAAGCATCGTTGAGCGGTTCACTTATTGCATCGTCTTTGGAGGTAAAAAGGGACACCGTTTTTTCTATAGAAACTTGTTCTCCCAGAGTCACGTGAAAAGTGAATATTTCACCAATTACCTCTTTTCCCCGAAAAAACTTTCGTATTACATCCAGCTTTTGAGTTTTAGAAAAAATAACGCATTTAGCTGCCTGAGCCATATAGAGGAGGGATTGATTCGTTTGAACCAGAATGTAAATGGCATTTTCTGCTTCTCCTTTTTTAATTATTTTTAGATGCTGATTCTTTAAAGGTTTATATCGTTTTACGCCCTCATTTTTTGTTGATCCGTCAAGGGTAGAGCGTACTTCTACCATTCCGGACCAGTTTACCGGCACAAAATCCCATTTTATGGCGGCAAGGTGAGGATTATCCATACTTACCAGTCTTGTACTGATAATCCTTGTTTCCCGCTGTTGTTCATCGATGAAGTGCATCTCCCTTCTCAGGATACCTGCAGAGATATCAAGTTCCTGAACATAATTCAAGACCTGTAATTTTTCTAACTGAAACCAATTCTTATCTCCTTCCAGCCTGAAGCTAAGGTGCAGCCAGTTAGGCCAATTAACCAGATCTTCATTTTCAATGGTCTTTCCTGCTATTTGTGATTTAAGCCTGTTGTAACCACCTGCCAGGTAGGTGCCCGGGTAATGAGTGCCATCAGCTTCTGATTCTTCTGCTGCTCCCCTGGTGGCGAAATAGCCATTGCCAAGGGTACAAAGGGCTTCCCGGAGTCCCTCTTCTTCTTTTCTTAAACCGTGATATTCCAGTTTCGAGTTTTGCATGGCTACTATTTTTTTGATGATCTTCATGAAAATGTAGGACACATCTTTTTATTTTTTCTTAGCTGTCAACTTCTATTTTACAAAATGACCATCTGGTTACTACTACCATTTTAGGTCATGTTTATATTCTTTCTAAAGTTGAAATTCCAATTATGTCTTTAAAATATTTACTGTGTAACCTTTGTATGTTAATGACTTATTCCGACAATCATAGCTGCAGTCATTCCCAGCACCATTACAATCCCGCTTATGGGTGCCCAGCCCATGTGCATACCGTTTGTAGACCTTCTTTTCTGTTGAGTGTTCTGGAACTTTTCCGGATTTTTTCTGAATACTGTCAGGCATTGTTCGGAATCAAAATAATACGTGTTTTCCATATAATTGTAGTTTATAGCACTTTGCTCGCTAACGACTATCCCACATACAGGATCCACGTGTTGACCTTGAGCTAAATCTATACGGCTGCTGCTACAAGAGGTGAAGGTGAGCAGGGCGGTAATCCAAATCAAGAGTATGATTAGAAAATTTCTTTTTCTGAGGGTGCTCGCAAAAATCGATTTCATTTTTTTGATTTTTTTTTAATTTTTTTATTCAACCACTACAAGTACCAGTCTCTCAAAAATGCCATGGACAGAGCTAGAAGAAAGAGTATTACAAAAGCACATATTGCCAGAAATTTATCACTCTTTTTGGCCTTGGAACGATGCCGCTCTTTCTTTTTCGTTTTCTTACTTGATTTTCTCCTTTGTTCCCTGTAAGATCTCATGAAAGATTTTTACGGTACTTATGATTCTAGACAGTTTCTAGTTTTAAATATTCCACCGGAATTGAACTATAATAAAACTCCGGTAATTCACGCATCGTGCCTGCCAATGGGCCGGTAAATAATGTGGGGGAGGGGTACGGTTAATTTACCGGCCCATATATGCAGGGCTTAATCTCTTATCTAACTTTTAACTTTTCCTGCTTCCAAAGCTCTTTTGTACGTAGCTTCCGATTTGTAATAGGCTACTGTGCCATTTTTGTTTAGCAAGACGATAAAAGCTTCAGATTTGTCAACTGCCTCGCCGGTTATAGGATCAACAGCCATACGGGCGGTTTTTTTTTCGTTAAGGGTTTCAACGCACATATTACAACAGCCATAGTAGATCTTACCATTTACACCTATTGGAATTTGAGCTTTGGCCATGTAAGCATCGTTGACCATACATACCAGGTCATTGGGTACCTGATCTCCAATTCTATAATTATGCTCTGCTTTCACAGCACTTTCTGCTACTGAATTAACCTCTGTTTGCGTTATTTGCACTTTTTCTTTCTCTCCCGTATTACAACCGGAAAGAAACCCTATACCTATTACCGCAATTGCGAAAAATTTTATTTTAGCTTTCATATTTGTTGTGCCTGCTTTATGGACCGGATAAGTCATGAGGGGGGAGTAGGGGAAACCACCGGTCCACTTACGCAGGTCTTTTTTATTTTATTGTTTCTTGTATACTACCACACTTCAGCATTTTTCCTCCAAAAAATGGATTTTGAATTGCCTCTTCGTGGCTTAGCCAAAAACCTCCTGAGTTATTATTAGCCATTGGACAGCGCGCAAAATACAATTGGTTTTCCGCAACTTTGCCCTTTAGAAAATCAGCAAATTCACTGGAAAAATCCGAAAATGCAGCCTTTTGCGATTCCAGATTACGATTAGCAGCCAACTTTGTTGCGACTTTCTGTAATCCATCGGTCCCTTCTAACTTTGCAATAGAGTTGAGAAGTTGCTCTGCTTCCTTCTTTGCCAGTTCTTGATCAGACTTGAGTATTGCGGCTTTAAGGGTTAAATAGTCTTCATAAGCTGTAGTTATTTTTTCGTTATTAAATTTTGGGATTTTACTGTCCATCATTTTCATCTCACCCGACTCCATATTTTCGTGATCGTGGTGCATCATTTTCTTCTCCTGGCTATAACCCAGACTAACGGCTAATAGCAGTACTACTGCAGTTTTTACTTTTAAAGTTTTCATAGTTTTTAATTTTAGATATTCATATTTGATTTTCATTTATTACTTAATTCTTAGTTTATTACGGATTTCACTTCACCGCAGGTAAGCATAGCTTCTCCAAAAAACGGGTTCCTAATTTCTTCGCTGTTACTTAGCCAGTAGGCACCTTTGTTGTTATTGGCCATAGGGCAAAAGTTCACATACAACTTCTGGTTAGCTCCAAAAGCCTCGACAATCTTTATTAGTGGCTGTGAAAGGAAAATAAAGTTTTCACGTTTCCCTTCTATTGTAGTAGCCTCCTTACACAACCTCGTGTGTTTGAATAAGAAAGCCTTTTTTTCTTCCCAGAAATTCTTGGCATGACCAGAAAGGGAATTGCCATCAAGTTTATCAAGAGCAGCCAATAGCTCAGTACTCGATTCCTGTGTCTCATCTATATTAGCCCTTACCAGCCCTTCTTTAAGTTCCAGATAGGCTTCGATTACTTCATTAAGTTGGTTTTTGAAAGCTTTGGGGACATCTTTGCTCATGTCCATCACATCTTCCTGAACAAATTTTGAAGTTTTTGTTTGCTCCGGCATGTCGTTACCCTCTTCCATTTCCATTCCACCATGATTGTGTCCTGTCATGGCAGGACCACCTTCCGGGCTCATCATGCTCCGTTTCCCTTGCAGTTGCGCGGCAGCATCTACCTTAAATACGCCATTGGCCACAACTTCATCACCTGCTTCCAAGCCTTTAGTGACCACATACAAGTCCCCTGCCTCGGGTCCTAGAACTACTTCCCTAAACTCGAAGGTGGGCTCTTCAAACTCGGGACTCCTTAAGTAGACAATGGCTCTTTTACCGGTCCACAGGATGGAAGATTTTGGTATAACGAGAGCGTTTTCTAAATTATCCAACTCACTGTTAATTACTCCCTGAGCAAACATATCCGGTTTGAGTTTTCCTTTAGGATTATCTACTTCAGTTCGCACCAAAGCTACCCTCGTTTGGGGGTTAATAACAGGATCAATAAAAGTAACAGTACTGGAAAAGGATTGTCCAGGCATCGAGGGTACAGAAAAAGTAACTTTATCTCCTTCTTTGATCCATGCAAGATCGCTTTCATAGGCATCATAAAGGACCCATACTTTATTTAAATTAGCGATATCAAAAAGCGGCTGACCTTCGCCCACATAATCTCCTTCACTTACATTTCTACTGGTAACGGTTCCAGACTGTGTAGAATAAATATCAAAATTATATTGCACCTTTCCATTCTCCTTAATATTCTGGATTTGCGTATCTGTTAAATCCCACTGTTTTAATTTCCTTACCGCAGCTTCTAAAAAAGAAGGATTAGTCTCTTTAAACCGTACAGCCTCCAGGAGTTCCTTTTGTGCCTGTACTAACTCCGGGGAATAGATAGAGGCTAACCTTTCTCCTCTTCTTACTTCTTGTCCCGTGAAGTTCACAAATAACTTCTCAATACGTCCCGGAAAACGTGCAGTCACAGCCGAAACATTGCGCTCATCTGCGGTCACCCTCCCCGTAAGATATATCTCTTTAGTAGGTGACCCTGCCTTTACAGTCACGGTTTGAATATCGGCAATTCTGGCTGCGGCTTCACTCATTTGTATCTCAGAGTCATTGACAGCTGCAGACGCTTTCACGGGTATTAATTCCATACCGCATATAGGACAATTTCCCGGTTCCTCCTGTCTAATCTGTGGATGCATTGAACAAGTCCAGATTTCTGATTCTCCTTCCTCATGAGCATGTGCTTCCTCCAGCTGATTTTCGGTGGTGGCTGAACTTTCTGATGTTCCACCAAAAAAAAGCCACCCCAAGAGTAGGCCTGCTGCTAAAAAGCCCAGCCCAACGTATATCATTTTTTTATTTATTTTATTCATAACCTTCTCCTATTAAGTAGTTTATTCTATACACATTGTTATTTCGTTCTGTTTTGGCCCTTGCCAGTTCCAAACCGTAGTTTAAAAGTTGGCGTTCCATTCGAATTATTTCCAAAACATTGTTTCTACCTGTAGATAGTTCTGTCTGGTAAAGCTCCAGTGATTGTTTGGCAATTGTTGTCAACCGATTGTAGAGTTCAACGTTTCGTACTGCGTCCACGTAATCGCGATACAACTGCTCAAGCTTTGTCTCCAATTCATTCTCCAGGTTTTCCTTTTTCAACTGCACTGCCTCTTGCTGCAGAATAGCTTCCTGGCGCATAGCTTTATACTTATTTCTGTAAAGCGGCACCCGTATTCCTACTTGTGGAAAAATAAATGCGTCCTGACCATTGTCTGGCAGTGCCATAGCCGGGTCTAAATCTGTTCTTGAAGCAATATTGGTATAGGTCCCCCCAAGAGTAAAAGATGGTAAACCCATTTTTTTGGCTACAGTGAGCTGCTCTTCGAAACTCCTCGCCTGATGTTCGAGTTGTTCCAGGCGAGGGTTCTCAGCTAAGATCATTTCCAGAAGTATACTCTTTTCATTTAGAAGCTGTTCCTCCCAAAGACTGTCAGGGAACCCAAGAGGCTCTTGTAGTTCTTCATTTAGTAACTCCTCGAACTCTGTAAGCAGGGGAATCCTGCTGTCCTTTAAATATGCTAGTCTGCTTTCCAACTCTTCCTCTTCCAGTTCAACTTGTAGAACAGAAGAAAAACCCGTTTTCCCGCTTTCGAACTGCACCTCAGCGATGCTCTTAAAGGAACTAAGCAGCGCCAGGTTCTCTTCTGTTACTTGTATCGCCATTTCAAGGTAATACAACTCTGTATAGGTAATTTTCACATCCCTAAAAAGTTCCAGTTTCGCATCTTCAAAAAGCTGTAGCCGTGCCTGCGCTCTTTCAGCCGCGACCCGCTCCTGGGCATCAAGGGTCCCAAACCAGGGGAACATTTGGCTAAAGGAAGCTGTAGCCTGTTGAGCTCCAACACGGGTTTCTACTGGTTGGATGAAATAGCCAAAACTTATCTGTGGATCTGGTAATGTTCCTTCCTGGACTACTTTTTCAAGCGCAGCGAGATATTCCTTGTAAAGGGATCTTATCTGCGGATTGTTTTCAGCAGCCAGTACCAGGTATTTATCTAAATACCCGATTCTTATTTCTTCTTTCTGGGCGTGGGAGTTAGTCGTCCACAAAGCGAGAAAAAACATGATTAAAGCGCCTATATTTATGATATTTTTTTTCATTACTTGTCTAATTCATTTATTTGTTGCTCCTGTAATTTAGGATTTGACCATTTCTTCTCTTGCCACATACTATATAGGACGGGAACTACGAACATAGTTATTGTCTGGAACAACATTCCTCCAAATGTCGGGATGGCCATAGGGATCATAATATCAGACCCCTTCCCTGTGGATGTTAAAATTGGCATTAAAGCGATGAGAGTAGTTGCAGTGGTCATTACAGCGGGTCTTACTCTTTTGCTCCCTGCCATTACAACAGCTCTTCGAATGGAATTTTTGTCCGTCGTCTTTTCTTCAGCAAAAACCTGCTTTAGATAGGTTCCCATAAGTACACCGTCGTCTGTTGCCACCCCAAAAAGGGCAATAAAACCTACCCAGACAGCAACACTTAAGTTTATAGGCCCTATTTGAAAAACCTCCCGCATATTTTCTCCAAGAAGATTGAAATCCAGGAACCACGTCTGGTTATACAACCAGAGCAGGATAAACCCTCCCGACAATGCCACGAAGACACCTGAAAAGGCCATTAATGTGGTCTGAAAATTGCCAAACTGGAAGTAAAGCAGCAGAAAAATAGCTAACAAGCTGATAGGAATAACAATAGACAAAGTTTTTGCAGCCCTTAATTGATTTTCGTAGTTCCCTGCAAACTTGTAGCTCACTCCGGGAGGTACTACAAATTCTCCTGATTCAATTTTCTCATTGATCAGAGCTTGTGCATTTTCTACTACATCTACCTCTGCAACATCAGCCTCTTTATCAAAAATCACATAAGAGAGCAGGAAGGTATCCTCACTCTTTATGACCTGAGGGCCCTGTACATATTGTACTTCTACTAAATCTCCCAAGGGGATTTGTACTCCCGTGGGAGTAGGCACGAGTATTTCTCTAACGTCTTCTGGGTTATCCCTGAATTCCCTTGCATACCTAAGTCTAACGCCATATCTTTCACGACCTTCCACTGTGGTAGTCATTGACATCCCACCAACAGCAGCACTTATGATTCGCTGAACATCACCTATTGAAAGTCCGTATCGTGCAATGGCGCGCCTGTCGATTTCCAGCTCCATGTATGGTTTTCCCACAACTCTGTCGGCAAAAACAGATGGGGCTTTTACTCCAGGTACCTCCCGAAGAATATTCTCCATTTGTAACCCAACTTCTTCAATAGTCTCGAGATCTGGTCCAAAAATTTTCATCCCCATGGGGGCCCTCATTCCGGTAGATAGCATGATTAACCGAGTTGCAATTGGTTGCAGTTTAGGTGCAGAAGTCACTCCCGGCAAGCTGGTGGTTCCTACTATCTCATCCCAAATATCGTCAGGTGATTTAATATGGTCACGCCATTGTCGGAAGTATTCACCCCCGGGATCACCTATCAATTGAGAAACATCCAAATCCTCTCTTTCCATGGTTTCAGGATCAAAAACTTCCCCGTTCTTTAAAACGTATTGATCCTCATCGTTCACTTCAAATCGTTTACGACGTCCATTCTGATCCAGTACATATTCAGATTTATAATTTATAACATTCTCGAACATTGAAATTGGCGCAGGATCCAATGCTGTCGAAGCCCGACCCCATTTTCCCACCGTCATATCGACCTCGGGAATTGCAGTTACTCTCCTGTCAAGAATCCGAATGGTTTCAACATTTTCCTCTACACCGGAGTGAGGCATAGTTGTGGGCATCAATAAGAAAGATCCTTCTTCTAATGGGGGCATAAATTCTTCCCCCGCACCCGGGAAGGTCTCACTTATTCCCAGCCAAACCTCAGTTTGCCTTACGTTATATCCAAGTTTATCGAAACCTGTAGCAACAGGACTGAATATCTTATCAAAACCCTGCCAGGAAAAAAGCCCAAAGAGAATTATCATAATTGGCAGCGATAGAAATTTCCATTTATTTTCCAAAGCCCATCTTAGGATGGGTTGGTAATATTTTACCATCGCCATTAATAATCCCAGCACTATCAATATAATCCCTCCTACAAAAATTAAATTTGTAAATTCAGATTGATCTGCACCAAGTGGCAACCACTCTCTGTTTAAGAAATACAGGACCCCAACTAGTACAATTCCAATGTTGATATAGGTTGGGTATTTTCGCTTTTTCTCGGGCCATCGCGGCTCGAGAAGATTGTTCAGTCCCAGAGCTATAAACATGATTCCTACCCAGGCTACCTTAAACAACAGTAAAACTCCTAAAGCAATAAGGGCAAAATTCCAAATTCTCCGGGTTCTCTTTTTCCCAAAGTTCATGGAAAAGAGTCCATGCGCCAAGGCGGGGATCACAACGAGTCCCACAAACATCGCAGCAATAAGGGCAAAGGTTTTTGTGAAGGCAAGTGGTCCAAATAACTTTCCTTCCTGTCCTGTCATAGCAAAAACGGGAATAAAACTAATGACCGTTGTTGCCAGTGCAGTTAACACGGCTGAGGCAATTTCAACCGTTCCTTCGTAGATGACGGGCAATATAGGACGACCTTTATTATCAGGTAATTCAAGATGTCGCAGTATGTTCTCTGTGAAGATCACTCCAACGTCAAGCATGACTCCAATAGCAATGGCAATCCCGGAAAGGGCCACGATATTGGCATCTACTCCTGCATACTGCATGACTATAAATGTCATGAGTACCCCAATAGGAAGTAGACCTGAAATCATAATAGCTGCCCTTAAATTTAGAACGAGTACTATGACCACTATAATGCTAATCAAGATCTCCAGGATAAGTGCTTCCTCCAGAGTTCCTAAAGTCTCATAAATTAATCCGGAGCGATCGTAAAAAGGCACGATTGTAACTTTGGAGACAGTTCCGTCTGCCAGCGTCTTACTTGGCAATCCGGGAGCAATATTCTCTATTTCCTTTTTTACATTATCAATAACTGCGAGAGGGTTCGAGCCATATCTTGCGACAACCACCGCTCCTGTTGCCTCCGCGCCCCCTTTGTCCAGCCCGCCGCGCCTGGTAGCTGGCCCCATCTGTATCCTGGCCACATCTTTGAGGCGAATAGGAGTATTCTCATTGACAGCAACAACAGCTTCTTCGAGATCCTCCAGGCTTTCTATATAGCCCAATCCACGAACCAGATATTCTGCCCGGTTAAACTCAATGGTGCGTGCTCCTACATCCAGGTTACTTTCACGCACAGCCTCCATTATTTGTTTGACATTTACGCCGTAGCTTTTCATCGCGGTAGGATCAATTTCCACCTGATACTCCTTGACAAATCCTCCTATTGAAGCTACTTCAGATACACCTTCGGCAGCAGATAAAGAGTACTTGACATAAAAATCCTGAATAGTACGAAGCTCCTGAGGATCCCACCCCCCGGTTGGCTCACCGGTTTTTGGGTCTCTTCCCTCCAGAGTGTACCAAAACACCTGTCCCAATGCTGTAGCATCAGGACCCAGGGCGGGCTGGACGTCTGCTGGGAGTGTTCCGGCGGGCAGAGAATTTAACTTCTCAAGAATTCTCGAGCGGCTCCAGTAAAATTCCACATCCTCTTCAAAAATTATATAGATGCTTGAAAGACCAAAAAGGGAACTACTTCGAATAGTTTTTACGCCTGGCACTCCCAAGAGTGAAGTAGTAAGGGGATAGGTTATTTGGTCCTCGATGTCCTGAGGAGATTTCCCCATCCATTCGGTATAGACGATTTGTTGGTTTTCACCAATGTCTGGTATGGCATCCACTGGCACGGGATCCCTTGGCATCCAGTCTAAGTCCCAGTTAAACGGTGCTGTAGCTACTCCCCAGGCCATTAAGGCAACCGTAAGTAAAGCGGTCACCAATTTGTTCTCTAAAAAGAACTTTATAGTTTTATTAAGCATTTGGTTTTAATTCTGAATTAATACTCTTTTGAAGCTGCACGTTTGCAACATCAAAAAAACTCTGCTCCGGCGGTAAAGCACCAGAGCCTAAATATTAATTCAGAATCAAATTAAGAAGGTCTCGTTCAATATGTGGATTTCCTGAACGATTAAGGGAGGTATATACTTGACAAAAGGAATATCTTTCGCAGGCAGTTCTTCAAAAAGCCCGTTAAATGAATAAGCAAAACTTACAAGAAATACTTGCTGATCAAAGTTGAGATCATAAAAGGATATCTTCAAATCTTTCTGACCATCAATAGCTATAGAATCGTCAGAACAACCTTTCTCATCAGCTACTCCGGAATCATGTTCCATTCCGCAGGTATCAGCTTCAAAAAAGACTGATTGGTCCACAAGAAAATCACCGCAAAAGTGTTTATTCACAGTAAAGGACATTGTCGATAGGAACATTAAAAATGCCAGGACCAAAGATGATATTTTTAATAGGAAGGCTTTCATAACACTCTTCTAATTTCCTCTATTCATTAGCTAATTACCACTGAAATAAGGTTGAAATTATATTTGGAGCATTTTAATAATTCAATAACAAAAATAATTAATTGCTCTTTTTTCAAATATGATCAAAGTCATATTTTCCCTTTTCTCTCAGAATTCTAAACATAGGACGCATTTTCCTTATCCAGAATAAAGATAGCTCAAAAGGTTCAAAAGCACTTTTAATATAACAGAAAAAACATTCACTATTAAGGGTTTGTAATTATTTAACAGTAAAGACTACGAAAAATGGTCATGAAAAGATTATAAAATATAGAAGAATCATATGACGTTTAGAAAAGAGAATATTTACTTTACCTAAATTACCAGTATCTAAAAATTGAGACAATATAGGCGGCCAAACCTTCTATTTTCCCATGGCTTTCAACAAAAAACTTATTGTAATGTTTCTTTTCACAAAAGATCAATTCCTTACTATCTCAGAACCTATTGAGATCTGTTTTACGTTTTTCTTCTTTATTTTTATAATCCGAAGGAGTTACACCAGTAGCTTTTTTAAAGTGGGTTGATAGGTAGGTAGCACTGCTGTACCCCGTTTCATGAGCAATCTCTAAAACAGTTAGCTCGTTATACTCCAATAACTCCTTTATTCTTTCTATCTTTACTTCACTATAAAACTTCTGAATATTTTTCCCTTCAAGTTTTGTAAAAATATGGGTAAGATGGCTATAGTCGTAGTGTAGACGGCTGGTCAACAGATCTGAAATCTTCTGTTTCCCAAAATCTTCCTCCTTGTAAACCCGCGCAATGATTATTGATTTTATCTGGTTCACCAGGCGTTCATTTTTTTCGAAAATGAGCTCAAATCCCACTTTACGTAACTCTTCCTGAAACAATGTGAACTCAAAATCTGAGAGACTCCTTTCCAACTCTGCCTCTCCCAAAGACACTCTTTTGAAAGGAATTTTTAATGTAGTCAGTATTTCTCTTACGCTCCTTTTGCATCGCTGGCAAACTACATTTTTAATCTGAATAACTCTATGATTTTCAATATTCATAGAATTCCTGTCAATTAAAATTTCCTTTTTCATGGTTGATGGTTGGTTAGTTCTTTAGGTTTTATACTTAGTCATTCATCCTTTGTTCATCTGCACTGACTTGAAAAGGAATACTAATTTTCTTTCTTTCCCAAGTGAGAGAAATTACTCCTTCATCATTTTCTATTTTTTGAACTTCATAAGTCAGTGCCTCCTGGACATTCTCCAGCGTCTCAGAATGAACTTCCAAAACAACTACATTTTCTTTTTCATCATATTCATCCTTTCCATGCTGATCCCAACGGGAATTGAACATGACTTTCCAATTTTCTTTACCGGGAACTGTAAAAAAAGCATACTTCCCGGCAGGCAATATTTCATCACCAATTACCAAATCCTTATTGGTTTCTATCCAGGTCGCTTTATGAGCTCCGGCCTGCCAAACTGTGTTGTAGCCTACCAGTCCGCCAAAAATTATCCTGTCACGCACGCGTGGTGAAGAATAATCTATATGAATATGAGCCCCATCAATTATGGCCATGGTACTGGTATGCGGACTTAACACCTCTTTGTTTTGTGTTGTCACCTTTTCGGCCTGGTGGTTTTCATGTTGCGCCTGCATCCCACTTGTGGAAAATAATACAAGCAGCACGTAAATAATATATTTTGTGGTTTTCATGGAAAATGTTGTGTTTAATTAATTGTTTTTATTAATGCTTACGCTAATATTTTCAGTTTGGATATCAGAGAAAAATTCCAGTTTTCCTGCTTCATATAGGGAGTCCAAATCACGTAACGGTGTGGAAAACTCTTTGGCTTTATAGTTTTGGTAATCTACGAACCTGATTCCTTCTACCACCCTGGGATTCAACGCTTTCCTGAACCTTATTCCCCCGTCATTGGTAAAAAACCTATAAGCTAAATAATCTACCGTGAAATTTTCCTTGTGGATCCAGTATAAGAACTCATCCTCAAAATCTGTCCCTCCACCTTCCTCACGAAAGGTAACTTTAACTTCGTAATAGGTCTCCCCTTCCACCTCATCTTCCCCCAACAGTTCTTTGTTGGCCGCAGGCGAATTGAGCACAAAAGGCACCTGGACAAAATAATGAACAGAATTTACCCCATCACTTATCCGGGTGACCATCGAATCTGGAACAGTAGCAGCTTTGCTGTTTACAAAACGTTTCAGACCCTCATTGCTTAGAACATCATGTGTGGTGTTACCGGCGGAATCCTTTACCATACGCTCCAACCGGAAGATGTCCCCATTGCGTTTACTCTTATATCTCCTGTTCCTAAAAGTGAAATCGATTTCAGCATTTACATAGTTTTCTCCACCGGAGGCCTCAATACTTTTCTCTATAATTTTCTCACCTTCTGATTTTTTTTCGGAAGTGCCACAAGACAGCGATAATACTGAAACCAGTATAGCAGTTAGAACTGTATTTTTGTGAAAGGTGTTCATTTTGATTTCTCCCATTTTAAAGTACTTAAATTCGATCCCTATGAAAAGTCCCAGATAACGATGGGCTTTCCTCAATTTTACCCCTGTTTTTCTTTTGACCAATAATTATAATTTTTATTTGTTGCTGAAAACTTTTTATAAAGACCCTGCACCTGAAGTGTTAACTAATTAAACAGACAATTTCCAGGCACAGGGCCGGGGGATTATTTTCTTTTACCTTACTTCCATGGCCAAAGAATCCATCCAAACTGTGAATTCTTCCTTCTCCTTGTCAGAAAGTTTCGCATCCCAATGCACCAGGGTATATGATTGCAAAGGCATTTCCCCATCTTTCACCTGGCTGCTTATAGAGCGCAACTTACTTCTTTGCCGCCGGGAGGAATATTCCCCAAATTCACTAAAATTCAAATCTGCCTTGCCTTTTTCAATATGGTCGTTCAAATACCAGGTAAACGGCTGGATCTTATTATACCATGGATAATTGGTATTATTGCTATGGCAGTCATAACAAGAGGTTTGCAGGATGGTATTGATGTTTTCGGGCACCTCGTAAATCTCCGTAAAATCTGATTTAGGAATATAATCACTATGATTGCGGTTTGTGGGGATAAACTGTATCCCCACAAAGGCAACCAATAAAATCAGACCGATGATCTTTAGGAACTTCATTCCTTAAATTTCCTTCTGGACTTCTCCACAGCTAAGCATATTTTGTCCAAAGTAAGGGTTCCTTATTTCCTCACTGGTGCTTAGCCAAATCGCGCCTTTCTTGTTGTTGTACATAGGGCAAAACTGCTGATAAAGCCTTTCGGGGGAACCGGTAATAGCCAGCATATCAACCATATCAATGCTCATTAGTTCAAAATGTTCCCTTTGGTGTGCCATATCGCTATAGGAAATATGATCGGCGTGTTCCTTGGCACTTTCAATAATTTCGGTCAGTTCCTGCCGTTCGGCAGCTTCATAACCGCTCATATTAAAGTTTTCAAAAGCTGCTACGAGGCTTTCACCGGCTTGCGCAGCCCCTTCGGAATTATCGGCTACCAGGGCATTTTTTAGTTCCATATAATCATTAACGATAATTCCCGTCTGTGAATCCTGGTTTTCACTGCCAGACATATTTTCGGAAGTTTGTTCCCCACCTTCCATCATTTCTGAACCTTCGCTCATATTTTCATGGTCCATTCCTGAACGGTCAACGTTTCCTTCTTCATTGTTGTTTTTACAGGATACTGCTGTTAAGCTCACAATTACTAGCATTGCAATTCCTAAGTTAACTTTTAGATTTTTCATTTTTGAATTGTTTAAACTGATATTAATTGATATTGATACTTCACTAAAATCTTATGCTAAGTCCACCCCCCGCACCAAACCGGTTGTCATAACTTCCCATTACAGAAAAATTCCTGGAAAGGAAGTATTCGGCACCCACATTGTACACTTGTTCTTTTTCAAAGTCAGTGCCTTGGGGCAATTCATTTACCCAGCCAAAATCGGCCTGGAATTCATATTCCCCGAATATGACGAACCTTGGAAATAACATAATTTCCCGGCTTAAACTTATTTGCGGTCTTAGCTTATGGTCCAACCGTACATCCAGGTTGAACATATATGGCGTAAAATAGCGTACTCCGGCAACGGCAGTAGTGCTCAGTTCATCCAGGTTACCTTTCATTTCATTTTCCACGTTCACCCCACCAAATACCCGAAACCAATCGTTCAGGTAATATTCATAAGAAACCTCAGCTTCTAAATTTTCGTTCCAGCCATATTCTGCAATTAAATTGAACTGGTTCCTTATATTGCTGGAAACCACATTCACTTCGGTCATGTGAGAGGCTACATCTGCTAAGCCCCAGGTAAAAAAGTGATTCCCTTCCTGAAAGAGAATTTCTCTGGGATGTTCTTTCATTAGTGGATTGCGCTCGGTCTGGTAGGTTACTGCCCTGGCCATGCCACCAACCATGTGATACAGCACATGGCAGTGTAAAAACCAATCACTGTCCTCATTGGCCTCAAATTCAATGATGGTCTTTTGCATAGGTGCTACATTTACTGTGTGCTTGAGCGGAGAATAGGCTCCATGCTTATTAAGAACACGGAAGAAATGGCCGTGAAAATGCATGGGATGGTGCATCATGGTGAGGTTGTTGAATATTATTCGCACTTTTTCACCTTTTTCAATTTTAATCATTTCGGCTTCGGCCAGAGGTACTCCATTCATACTCCAGATGTAGCGCCACATATTACCGGTAAGGTTCAGCAAAATCTCTCTTTCAGATTTTGTCTCATCAATGGTAGTAGGAACAGGAGCCTGTAGAAAATCATAATTATAATCTGCAAACATTCCCATTTTTGACATATCAGCTCCCCCCTTCTGCTGTCCTTTTTCTGAAGTTTTGGTATTCTCTGAAGAAGAACGCTCTGCCTGAAGGCTGTCAGTCTTAGGTGCATGTACATCGTGATCCATATCTATATCCTCTTCCATTTTTTCATCAGGTTCCATGTCCATTCCCCATTCTTTCATAAGCTCGTAAGGCTCTACTTTACCTGGATTGAATTTCATGGCGGGAGCTCCCATTCTCATTTCCATTTCTGCCATCTGCATCATCATACCTATTTTATCCGGCCTTGGAAGTACCTCTGCCGATAGTACCTCTCCACTTCCGAAATAGGCATGTGTAGCCCCTGACCCATCTTGGGCCACGGCCCGCACTTCAATCTGTCTGTCTTCAGGAATAGTAATGATTAGGTCATAGGTTTCTGCGATGGAAATAAAAAGTTTTTCCTTGTTCACCGGAACCACATCCAGGCCATCGGCCGAAACTAAAAGAGGCGGAGTGCCTCCGAAGGTAAGCCAAAATTGCGTTGATGCGGCTGCATTTATAATGCGTAGCCTTACCTTATCCCCGGCTTCATATTTGGTGTAATGTTGTACTGTATCCCCGTTAGTCAAAAAAGCAGGATAATATATGTCCGCGATATCTGCACCTTCCATGCGCTGACGCCAGAAATCCAGCTGGGCACCCAAAGCGCCCCTGGCAATTACACGGTTCAAGGGAGTCGCAGTTCCTTTTTTAATGCTGTACCATTCGTTGCCGCGCTTTAGGTTCCGCAGGACATTCCGCGGTTTCTCAAAAGTCCAATCCGATAGAACCAGTACTTCGTCGTGATCATAATTATAAGCGGCCGATGGTATTTGTGGTTCTATGACAATTGAACCGTATACGCCACTTTGTTCCTGCAGCATGGTGTGAGAGTGATACCAGTAAGTCCCAGCCTGAATGAGGGGAAATTCATACTTCTGTATCTTACCGGGCTCTATGGGTGGTGTAGTGAGGTAAGGCACTCCGTCGTAAAAATTGGGTAGCAGGAGGCCGTGCCAATGAATTGAAGTTTCCTCTTCCATTTCATTCTTAACGTATATAACGGCATATTCCCCCTCTTTAAAGTTTAAAGTTGGACCGGGAATGCTGCCGTTAATCGTCATGCCCATGCTTTCCTCTCCTGCAATATGGACCATTTCTTCATCTAGGGTTAAATGGTACTCCCGTACAGGTAAATTATCCACATTCCCTTCTAATGAGGGGGTTTGTTGGGCATTAGTAAGATTTATTGATACAACTATTAATAATACTGCAAAAAGATGTTTTTCCATTTCCTATTAATTTAATTAATATTTGAACATGAAGTCATTTGTAGTGGCTATTTCAAATAAAGTATAATCTCAATGAATATTTTAATTCACTCCTAAAACAGATATACCTTACCAGTAGTAAGTAACTGGTATTGACAAAAATATTAAATCAAATAAGAAACACCTGATCCCGAAGATAAATACTATGGATCAGCAAAGGAGGAGAATAAAATGTGTAAGCCGGCACCTGCCGAGGTATATAATTAAATAGAGACACATAGGAATTCGCAAAAGCACCTAAAAACACCTGTTGTTTAAAATCCAGCGATAAAAACGAATTTTTCAACTCGTCCTGACCTTCAACTAAAATTTTTTCATTACTACAACAATGATCCTTCTTCATGGAAGTGGCCATATTGTAATGATCATGAATTCCCATTACGCAACTTTTAGCTTCAGAAAAGACAGCCAGATCCATTAAAAGACCTCCACAGAAATGTTTTTCTACAGTAAAAGATAAAGTAGACAACAACACCACAAGTGCCATCAAAATAGAGACAATATTACGCAATGTACTTTTCATCGTCAATGGAGAAAACATTCCCATAATAGAATGATCTCCTAATTTTTTCGCTTAAAAAGCGAAATTAAATATAAAATAGCAGCTAGTGTTATACTATTATGGAAAAATGTTGTACTAATTGGCTAAGCGAAATAAGCTTTCTTAATTTCATTATATAAAACTCTTTTGAGCGGCATCTCGGCGAACCTCAATATACCGTCAAGACTACGACAATTCTTCTCCCTCTTAAGAACTATATTAATGCTCTGTAGCCGGGTTTTTTTGGGTAACAGCTAAAATCCCTGATGAATGAGGCATTGAAGAGTATTTTCAATTATACAGCTTGCTTTTAAAGCATTATAAATTCTGCTGATAATTAGCCTGTTGTAAAAAATATTTACACTATAACCATCTGTTTATCAGATAATTAAAACCTAGTCTTACTTCCTCTCTCTTGCCGTTTTGCCTTTGGCGGAACGATCTTGATTTTTTACCGGAGACTATTAATTTTAAAAACATATCCCCGGGTGGAAATCAAATTATAAAAGGGAATTTAACAGCAACTTTTATTCTCCTGAATAGGAGGACAGGGAATACTTCCAAATGAACAGAACACACAACAATCACCCTCTTTGGGCCTTAAAACCTCTTTACATTGCTCACATTGATAAAAAAACTGGCAGGCATCTGTTGGCATTTCTTCTTGCTTGGAGTGGCCGCAATTAGAACACGTCAAAACAGATTTTAAAATAGTTTCCATAGGTATGTTTATAACATTGATGTGATATCCGAGCCCATTGTCGGATAGGCATAAATCATTTTCTTTAAGTCTCGTACTGGCACCTCTTTGTACATCGCAAGTGAGAAAAAGTTAATCGTTTCTTCTACCCCCGGACCAATGAGATGAGCTCCCACCAAAGTACTTTTATCAGTGTCTATTATGGTTTTATAAGCATATTCCTGAACGTTAAGACGTTTAGCATTGAACCACCCTGGAACTGCCTTACTGTTCACTTTGATATTTAACCCAGCTTTCTCCGCTTCCACTTCAGTCAGACCTACCGAAGCCATAGGTGGTAGGGTAAAGACAACTGACGGCATAGGTGGATATTCCGGTTTCTTATTTTTACCCTTTAATATGTTGGAAGCAATGATATTACCTTCATAAACAGCTACCGGGGTTAATGGAAGCCCATCAGTATCGGCAGCGTCACCAGCAGCATATATGGATGGATTGGAGGTACTTTGTAAGTACTTATTGACCTCAATTCCTTTCTTGTTATAATTTACAGAAGCCTTCTTCAAGTTCAAGTCATCAATATGGGGTACTCTTCCCGCACTGTTGAAAACAGCTTCAGCTGTAAACTCTGTTTCGGAACCATTTGTTTCACCAATTACCGTATAACCTTTTGCATCTTGCTTGATTCCCGTGACGTTTGTTTCGAGCATCAATCTTACTCCAAGTTTTCTGGTGGCCTCCGACAAATGGTGAACTATATCCTTATCAAAATTCTCCAAAGGCTGAGGTCCCCGATGTATGATGGTAACTTCTGCTCCACATCGCTTAGCTATATGTGCAAACTCAAAGGCAATGTATCCACCACCTATAAAGATTAATGAGTTAGGAAGTTCCTGAAGATTTAAAAAATCTGTACTTGTCAATGCAAGGTGACCACCGTCAAATTTCAACTGGCGTGGACGTGCTCCAGTTGCAATAACAATCTTGCTTCCCTTTAAAACTTCCGATGCAATTTCGACTGCATCACTGCCGATGAAGCGAGCGGCACCATGATAGGTGTCGATATCATTGTGTTTATATCCTTTTTCAATTTTTTCAGGCATTGCATCTACAAATTCCTGTTTAAAGACCATAATGTCCTTCCATTCTACTTCAGGAACCGTATTAATACCCTTTCCTGCCAGACGTTGAGCGAAGTCTCTCACTTCGGTAGCACCAATGATTATTTTTTTCGGGTCACAACCACGAAGAGCACAAGTTCCACCATAGGGTAGCTCATCTGTCACAGCTACTTTTAATCCTTTGGAAGCACACTTATTCGCAACAGTCATACCCGACATACCTGAACCTATTACTATAACATCATATTTCTTCATGGTCTTTCTACTTTTGTGACTTTATATCCTGTCCGTTCAATTGCCGTCCTTACTTCTTCAACGTTCGTGCGGGTACTATCATATTCAACTATGGTATTACCTTCTTCGTAAGATACTTTGCAGGAGACAATACCGTTTAGCTTGTTAACTTCGGATGTTACATGACCCTCACATCCAGCGCAGGGCATACCGCTCACTAAAAATTCCGTGGTCTGAATGTTTTTCTCCTGCACGAACACAACCTCCTTTTCATTGGAAGGATAAAAAGCTTCTGCATAGTAAGGGAATGCCAGACTCAGAGCAACAAAAACAGTTACTCCACCCAAAAATGTTCTGGATTGGAAGAAAGAAGGTTCGGTTTTCGTGTCACAACCACAGTCATCATCTTGTGTAGCCTTTAGGTTCAAATACCAGGCGAATCCTAAAGCAACCAATGAAACTACTACAAGAGGCCACCTGAGAGGCTCCAGCCAACCAAATGCTCCTGCAATACCTCCCGTTCCAGCTACGAAAGCAAGTAAGGGAGTTATGCAACAAAGAGAACTGGCGATCCCGGTTAAAATTCCCACTCCAAGTAGATTGTGTTTTGCTTTCATATAGCTTCAGGTTGGTGGTCCAATAAATTAAAAAAGGGAGCAAGAAGTTGTCGATGGTCATCCCGCAGTGAATAAAAGATGGTCTGACCTTCCTTTTCTGATTTTACAAAATCTCTATCCTTCAGCTTTCGCAAGTGCTGTGACACTGCTGGTATCGTCATGTTCAGGATATCACTTAAATCACAAACACATAACCTTTCTTCTACCTGAAGGACATAAAGAATCTTTAATCTTACGCTGTTACTTACCAATGAGAGCTTATTGGTTAAGGCACCTACTGCCTCTTCAACTTCTGATATTTGTTCTTTACACCGTTTGATTTGGTTCAAATCGGCCTCTTTCCGTATGCAACTATTTTCTTCCATAAAACAAAGGTAAAAAATTATTTAAGCAAGTACTTAAATACATGAAATATTTTGTTCGGCTAATTATTTTTGACATCCGAGGGTGTAGGACTATTTTTTATTTTACAAATGGCATCATTTTAATTCAACTAATCAGTTATCTGGAGGAAAAAAATGAAGAAAATACCTGAATCACTTCGTCGCTGATAATGTGGGATAAAAAAACAGGATTGGATTTATAATTAATTTCCCATTGAAATAGAAAGTTCTTCTTGGATGGCTGGCATCTATACCCCGTTGTTTTCCATTCTATTTCAAAATAAAACTTCTCCATCCCGTAATCACCATTTTAAGCACAGAATAATATGTACACGCCTGCCACTGTTTTGAAACATAGGTTAAGTAGGTTTTTATTAGCTCCTCCTCCTATTAATTGCACTTCCTGTGCATTCATATTTTAATACCTTTGCAATGTGAAATTTTTAGTAGTCATATTATCTATTTATTTCCTGGGGCTAAACTTTATTCCCTGTGATGACACAGCCGTATCTGAAAATCTGGATACCATCTCTGTTAGTTTGGAAGTAGATCAGGATCAGCAAGGGGATCAGCATGGAACTTCAGATGACTGTCCTCCTTTTTGCCAGTGTCACTGCTGCCATGTGCATGTCGTGAGATTCGAAACAAGTAGCTTCGAATTATTTGAGCCAAAAATGCCTTTTTTGACACCTTTATTTGGCGAGAGCCCAGGCAAAGAAATTGCCTTTTCTCACTTCCAGCCTCCCTGTGTTTAATTCAGTTTTAGGATAGCTATATCCTGTTGTCAATGGCTTCGGCCAGAGAATTTTATCACAAACTGAATTAAATTATCATGTATGATTAATAAGATCATTGATTTTTCGATCAATAATAAATTTATTATTGGTCTACTTACAGTGGTGTTAATTGGTGCAGGGATCTGGAGCGTTTTTCAGGTTCCGGTAGATGCCCAACCAGACATCACAAATAACCAGGTGCAGGTGATCACCCAGGCACCCAATTTAGGAACTGAAGACATCGAGCAGTTCGTCACCTACCCCGTAGAAATTGCCATGAGTAATCTCCCGGGTGTAACAGAGATTCGCTCAATATCCAGGTTCGGACTTTCTGTAGTAACTATTGTCTTTGAAGACGACATGGGTACATATCTCCCCAGGCAGTTGGTAGGTGAAAAACTGAATGCCGTAAAAGATGAAATTCCCGAAGGATTCGGACAACCTTCCATGGGACCTATTTCCACAGGGCTGGGGGAAATATATCAATACACTCTCGAAATAGAAGAGGAATTCGAGGATGACTTCTCCCCTACTGAGTTGAGAACAATTCAGGATTGGATCGTACGCCGACAAATGGCAATGGTGCCGGGAGTTGTGGAAGTGAACGGTGTTGGCGGAATGATAAAGCAGTATGAAGTTGCTGTACATCCCGATGAGCTAAAAGCTATTGGACTTTCCATTTCTGATGTTTTTGCCGCCCTTGAAAACAATAATCAAAATACCGGTGGGGCTTATATTGAAAAGAACCATCAGGCAAACTTCATTCGGGGCGAGGGACTTGCCCGAAGTGTGGAGGATCTGGAAAAGATTGTCGTCACTACTTCCGGCGGAGTACCTATAACAGTTTCAGATGTTGCCGATGTTCGTATAGGAAGTGCCGTACGTTATGGAGCGCTGACAAAAAATGGACAGGGAGAAGCCGTTGGTGGAATGGTCATGATGCTGAAAGGAGCCAATTCCAATGAGGTAATTGACAATGTAAAAGACAGGATCACGCAGATTCAGAAATCCCTTCCGGAAGGTGTTTCTATAAAACCATTTTTGGATAGAAGTGAACTTACTAGTGACACTACTTCCACAGTTACAAAAAACCTGCTCGAAGGGGGGCTAATTGTAATTTTTGTCTTGGTTCTGCTTCTTGGAAATTGGCGGGGAGGTTTAATAGTTGCCTCCACAATTCCGCTCTCCCTCCTGTTTGCTTTCATTCTGATGAACCTTTTTGACGTCTGGGCAAACCTCATGAGCCTCGGGGCTATAGACTTCGGAATTATAGTAGACGGAGCCGTGATCATTGTGGAAAGTACCGTTTTTACCATCCATCAGCGCATGAAGAAAAGAGGCGAATTAAATAAATCTGAAAGAAATTCCATCGCCTCCTCTTCTGCAAAAAAGATGATGAATTCTGCCTTTTTTGGGCAGCTTATAATCCTTATCGTATTTCTGCCAATCCTCGCCCTGGAAGGGGTTGAAGGAAAGATGTTCAAACCAATGGCACTTACCTTCATCTTCGCCATGCTGGGTGCAATGATCCTGTGTTTGACATACGTTCCAATGATCTCTGCTCTCTTTTTGAAGGAAAGTAAAAAGCGAAAGAAATCCTATGGAGACAAATTTGTTGGTTGGGTTCAGGACAAATATGAGCCTCTGTTAGACAGATCCCTAAAAAGAGGAAAAATTGTGCTGGGCACCGCTATAGCATTATTTGCTTTAGCTGCCTTTATGTTCACCAAAATGGGAGGGGAATTTATTCCGCAGCTCGACGAAGGGGACATAGCTTTTCATATTATCCTGAAGCCGGGAAGTTCGCTTGACGAGGGAATTGCAACCTCCACAAGAATAGAACAGCTTCTTCTGGACGAGTATCCGGAAATAGAACAGATCGTCACTCGTTTTGGAGTTTCTGATGTCCCAACAGATCCTATGCCTATGGATATTGGAGACAGCTTTATTATTCTAAAAGATAAAGATGAGTGGATCTCTGCCGATTCAAAGGATGAGCTTATTACCAAGATCAAAGAAACAATCGGCATTATTCCCGGCGTTAGCTATGAATTTACCCAGCCAGTAGAAATGCGGTTCAACGAACTTCTTACAGGTGTTCGAGAAGATGTTGCAGTCAAACTTTATGGTGAAGATCTGGAGGTTCTAGCAAGCAAGGCGCAGGAGATGGGCAACATTATTTCTACTGTAGAAGGGGTTGCCGATATGAAAGTCGAGGCCACAGCCGGATTACCACAAATCACGGTCAACTATAACAGGAATAAAACTGCCCAATATGGTTTACAGATCAAGGAGCTGAATTCCCTTATCCAGTCGGCTTTTGCCGGCGGAGATGCGGGAGTTATTTTTGAAGGGGAAAGGCGGTTGGACCTGGTAGTGCGATTACAGGAAGAGGAAAGAACAAGTATTGAAAATATCAGGAATTTGTTTGTAACCCTGCCTTCAGGTAGCCAGATCCCGCTGAAAGAAGTGGCTGAAATAAGTTATCAACCCGGCCCGATGCAGATCAGTAGAGATAATACCAACCGTCGCACCTATGTGGGAGTAAACATCAGGAATCGTGATGTAAAGTCTGTGGTGGAAGATATTCAGACCAAACTGGATGCTGAGTTTGAACTACCGCCCGGGTACTACATTCGCTATGGCGGAGCCTTTGAAAATTTTGAACGGGCAAGTAAGAGACTGCAAATCGTTGTTCCCATTGCCCTGCTCCTCATTTTTATCCTGATCTATTTTGCTCTCAAATCCTTTAAGCAAACCACCATGATCTACATAGCCATTCCACTTGCAGCTATTGGAGGAATATTTTCTTTATGGCTGCGAGACATGCCCTTTAGCATTTCAGCCGGGGTTGGTTTCATTGTTTTATTTGGAGTGGCTGTCTTAAATGGTCTTGTACTTATAAGCAGCTTCAATGAATTAAAAGAAGAAGGTGTGAAAAGTCTAAATGAAAGGATCAGTCTTGGAACAAGAAGTAGAATCCGGCCTATTTTGCTTACGGCTCTTACCGATGTGCTTGGGTTCCTGCCTATGGCTATTTCCAGCTCGGCCGGAGCAGAAGTGCAACGGCCGCTGGCAACCGTAGTTATAGGGGGCTTAATCACTTCTACCCTCCTCACATTGTTCATTCTGCCTATTCTGTATAAATGGGTCGAATCAAGGTCGGGCAGGATGAAATTTAAACCCGCAACAGGTGGATCTTTTGCGCTTATCCTTGTTCTATTCCTTTTACCCGTGGGTTTAAATGCTCAAACAACTGAATTGTCTCCGCAGGTAAGTCAGGAGGAAGCCGTTGCCCTGGCTCTTCAGAATTACCCACTTCTGAAAAATGAAAAGTTGAGAATTGACCAGGAGCATGCAATGAAGAAGTCTGCCTGGGATCTCGGGGAAACCGAAGTATTCATGGGTGGAGAAGAGCTTGGAGATGCCGGGGGAATATACACCACAATAGGCGTTCAACAGAAAGGGGTGGATTTATTGGGGATTCCTTTTAAAAGTAAACTTTACAATAAAAAGATTGCCCTTGCCGAAGAAGCCTATGATCTGTCTCAACTTCAGGTGGCACAGGAGGTAAAAATAGGCTGGAGCCGGGCCTTTTCAGCAAAACAACAGTATTTGTTATTTCAGAAACTGGATTCCCTGTACCAAAAATTAAATCAGGCAGTCGGTCTACGGTATGAGGTAGAGGCCATTTCCAGATTAGAAATGCTCACAGCCAAAAATAAGATCAACCAAATTTCGATTGATCTGCAACAGGCCGAGATGGACTACCTAACAGCCGTCCAAAAACTGAATCTTTGGCTGGGAAATGGGCAAGTCTATGATGTCCCGGAAGATTTTAAAGATATCCCTGAGGATGAAATTTTCCTCACTGAAGAATTACCCGAAGATCACCCTCTTTTAGAAGTTTCTGAAAAGAAGGTTGCGGTGGCAGAAGCTGCTTATGCTGCAGAAAAGGCTAATTTTCTTCCTGACTTCAGTGTTCAGTACGGACTTCAAAAAGTGAATGGAGCAACCGGTTTTTATAATTATCAGGCCGGAATATCTATTCCAATTCTTTCCGGAGCTGCCCACGGTGAAGCTAAAGCGGCAAAAATAGAAAAGAAAATTGCACAAAGAGCTGCCGACTTTCAGAAAGACCAGGTAAGAACAGATTTTGAAATTGCCTTGAGCAACTATAAACGATGGAAATCTTCCTGGCTTTTTTACAAGGATGAAGTTTTGCCGTTACTGGAAGAACAACGGGAGGGATCATTACTCGCCTTTAACGAAGGTGCCATTGAATATGTGGCCTTTATCCAAAATTTAGACAATGCAATGGAGTCAGAAATTAAAGCGCTCGAAGCTTTTGAGAATTACCAGATAGCCCTTGCAGAATTACAATTTTACCTAACAGGAAAAAACTAAAAAGATGAAATTTCAAACACTATATATACTTCCTTTTCTCCTACTATTGTCTTGCGGGGAAAATGCTGAAAAAGAGGAGAATCAGAAAGAAGAAGCCGGTGAACCTGCTAAAACAGAAGCCGTCAAGGAAGCTATGCTTTCACAGCAGCAGTTCGATGTACTTGACATGAAAATTGACAGCCTTACTACCAGGTTAATGAGCGGCTATGTACAGGCAAATGGAGAGTTGGAAGTACCTCCTCAAAGTGAAGCTACAGTTACTCCTGTTATTGGAGGTAACGTATCGTCAATAATAGTGATCGAAGGAGATGAAGTTCAGCGTGGAGATGTATTGGCCTACATTGAACACCCGGAGATCATCGAAGTACAAACGCAATATATGAATGCCTTAAACAGTCTGAATTATCAGGAAAAAGAGTTCCAAAGACAAAAAAAATTGTACGAAGCCGGAGTGGGTTCAGGGCAAATTTTTCAGCGTGCAGAGGCAGAACTGCAAAGCCTGGAAGGACAGGTTGCAGGACTTAAAGCTCAACTGCAACAACTAAATATTAATCCTGAAACTATTCGAAATGGAAATATTCAGCAAAGGATCCCGGTAAGAAGCCCTATAGATGGCGCTGTACAATCGGTCAATATCAAAACAGGTCAATTTGTACAGGCGCAGTCTGAAATGTTCCATATCATTAATACGAAAGATGTTCACGTAGATCTCATGGTCTTTGAGAAAGATGTTGCCAAAGTAGAAAAAGGACAAAAAGTATATTTCACGATCGAATCATTACCGGGAACTGAACTAACTGCGGAAATCATTTCTGTAAGCAAGAATTTTGAACAGGACCCTAAAGCCGTTCATGTACATGCGGAAATTATCGACAGGCCCGAAAATCTTGTGCCGGGAATGTACGTTAGAGGGCGAATTGCGGTTGATAATCAACGAACAACAGCACTACCCGAATCTGCCATAGTTAGAGAAGGGGGTAAATTTTATGCTTTTACGGCAGAAGAGGAAGGAGATGCATGGAGCTTTAGACCTGTAGAGGTTATTACCGGTACAAATGGAGGTGAATGGGTTGAAGTAAAGCTATTAAAAGACCTGCCGGAAGAGACGAGATTTGCTTATAACAATGCCTACTATCTTATGGCTGAAATGCAAAAAGGAGAAGGCGGTCACGCGCATTAATTATGAAAGCAATAGAAAATTTTTTAGAGGAAAAGCAGGTGAGGCCTACAGCAATGCGGATGCTCATTTTTAAATTTTTAGCTCAAAAGCAAATGGCTGTAACTTTGGCTGACATCGAGACGGCTTTTGAAAAAAGTGAAAGAACAACTATATATCGTACCATTAAAACTTTTGAGGATAGTGGAATCGTCCACCTGATTGAAGACGGGAGTGGAGTAGCCAAGTATGCTCTTTGTGAGGCGGGCTGTAATTGTGAGCTCGATAGCGATCTTCATCTCCATTTTCACTGTGAAACCTGTAAAGAAACCCAATGCTTAACTGAAACTAAGATTCCGCATATCAATCTACCGCCGGGCTTTACAGCAACTAACGCCAGTTTGGTAGTCAAAGGAACCTGTGATAAATGCAATAAGGAATAATCTTTTTCAAACTTTGCGATTCTAAACCACAGCCATCAGGAAACAATGCACTTCCGTTGCAGGACTATATAGATTAATTTCGTTCCTGTAATTAATAAAGACATTATTAGATAGGAAAATACCGGTTTTATTGTATTGGCTTATTCTCTCTAATAACCTTTAATAAAAAGTTATGGCGAAAGACAAGGATTATAAAGACACAGAATTACAAGATCCAAAAATTACTTCTCCCAGAACGGCTGAAGAACCCGGACCAAAACCTGAAAAAGGGGAAGATAGCTGTTGTCCACCTCAGCATAAGGGAGCAGGTAAAGATGAGGAAGAAAGATCTTCCTTTATTCCTACCGTTGTAAGCCTGGTGCTTTTACTGCTGGGAATTGCCCTAGACTTTTTCGAAGTGGACTGGTTTAGTGGCTATTTGCGTTTAACTGTTTTTGGCGTTGCATACATTTTAGTTGGCAGCAAAGTGGTAAAACATGCCGTAACCAACATCGCAAAAGGAAATATCTTCAATGAATTTTTCCTCATGACCATTGCCACTCTCGGGGCTTTTTATATTGGAGAATATGCAGAAGGAGTGGCGGTAATGTTGTTTTATGTAATTGGAGAACATTTTCAGGAGGCAGCCGTTGCCCGTTCCCGTCGCTCTATAAAAGCCCTCATTGATAATCGTCCTGAAGAGGTAAGTGTTCTTAGTAATGGTCAGGTTTCAATTGTTAATCCGAAGAATGTGAACATTGGGGAAATCATCCAGATCAAGCCAGGGGAGAAAGTTGCGCTGGATGGAGAAATGCTTAGCGAAAGCTCCTCCTTTAATACTGCCGCCCTTACTGGAGAATCAAAACCTGATACCAAGAAAAAAGGGGAGACAGTGCTTGCCGGGATGATAAACCTGGATAAGCTGGTTGAGCTAAAAGTAACTTCCGGTTATGAAGACAGTGCTTTATCAAAAATTCTCAAACTCGTTGAAGAAGCAAGTGGGAGGAAAGCAAAAACCCAAAACTTCATCACCCGCTTCGCGAAAATTTATACCCCTATAGTGGTCTTCCTTGCCATAGGTCTGGCGCTCCTCCCCTATTTCTTTGTCGACACCTATGTTTTTGAGGAATGGCTGTACCGGGCCCTGGTATTTTTGGTGATCTCCTGTCCCTGTGCGTTGGTAATCTCTATTCCGCTTGGATATTTTGGTGGTATAGGTGCCGCTTCAAGAAACGGTCTTCTTTTTAAAGGTTCCAATTTTCTCGACCTCATTACAAAGGTAGATACAGTGGTGATGGACAAAACCGGAACCCTCACAGAGGGAGTTTTTAAAGTGCAGGAGGTAAAGGTCCGATGTCTGGAAAAGGACCGGTTTTTGGCGCTAACAGCGGCACTTGAGAATAAATCCACTCATCCTATAGCTTCGGCAGTTGTAGAACACTCGGGCGACGCTTATAAACAGCTGAAAGTGCAGGACGTTGAAGAAATAGCCGGACACGGATTAAAAGGAACGGTAGACGGAAAAGAGCTTTTCGTTGGTAATGCGAAATTGTTGCAGAAGTTCAACATCTCCTATGCACCGGAAATAGAGGAAACAGTGGAAACGATTGTTGTGGTAGCAATAGATGGTAAATATGAAGGTTACATAACCATTGCCGATCAAATTAAGGAAGATGCGGTTGTAGCTATAAAGCAACTTGGGGATTTAGGAATTGACACAATTGTTATGCTCTCGGGTGATAAGGATTCTATAGTTCAAAAAGTAGCGGGGCAGTTGAAGATCGACAAAGCTTACGGTGGATTACTGCCTCAGGACAAGGTGGCTAAGGTCGAGGAACTAAAGAAACAGGGGAAAAAGGTAGCATTCGTAGGAGACGGTATAAATGATGCTCCGGTAATTACCTTAGCCGATGTAGGAATGGCCATGGGAGCCTTAGGCTCTGACGCTGCAATAGAGACCGCAGATGTGGTGATACAAACAGATCAGCCTGTCAAAATCGCCACGGCCATCAAGATCGGCAAAAAGACCCGACAGATCGTATGGCAGAATATTGGCCTCGCCTTTGGAGTAAAGGCACTGGTGCTAATTTTTGGCGCATTTGGGGTAGCATCTTTATGGGAAGCAGTTTTTGCTGACGTAGGAGTGGCATTCTTAGCCATTTTGAATGCAGTGAGACTGCAGAGAATAAAATTCTGAAGCGCCGTCTGTATCTCCTGAAGGAGATTAGATATAACATTATTTTTGGATCGATCTGGATGTAAATAGATAAATTAGAGTAGCACACTCTTTTTTAACGCAAATCAGCATTTTTCAGATGTTTTATTATTTCACTGAGAAGCCAAAAGAGAATATCTTATGAGTATCTGGTTATGGGCATTAGTATTACTTGCTGCTGTTTGGGCAGCTCATTGGGGCGCTGAACATTTAGCAAAACCTTTAAAGAAGCTACGAAAACAATGGGGTTTTTCGGTAGCTGCGGGTGGCGCCTTGATTGGCTTGGCTGCTGCCAGTCCAGAGATAGGCATCAATATTACAAGTGCAGTAACCGGAGTTGGAGATATTGGTCTGGGGACCATGTTTGGATCTAATGTTATTGCTATTCCTTTAATGGTCATAACAGCTTACATTGCGACCAGGCATCTAAAAAATAAGAACAAAGATGGAGGACACCAGGAGCACAAGAAGGAGCACCTGCTAAAAGTAGATCCCACGGCCGTAACAGTCCAGGCTTTACCGTACTTGGTAATTGTAGCAGTAGTAGCTATTTTAACCGTTCCTTCTGCCTGGCGAGGGTTACAGCCAATGGATGGTTGGATAATGTTGGGAATGTATATCGCTTTTCTTGCTCAGGCCCTCCTTAGAGGAAAAAAAGAAAGCGAAAAAGTGGAATGGAAGAAAAAGGAGATCTGGTTGGCGGTAGCAGGTCTGGTTGCTCTAGGTTTAGGCGCCTTTTTCACAGTTCGTGCTACAGAAAACCTGGTTTCCTCCTTTGGATTATCCCAAATAGTGGGTGGTTTATTTATTACAGCTCCAATGGCTGCATTGCCCGAAGTTTTTGCTACCTGGAGTGTAGCTAAAAGTGGTCAAATAACTTCCGGTGTCACCAGCGTCATAGGAGATCATGCCGTTACGCTTACAGTAGCGTTTTTCCCTCTGGCATTAGTTGGTCTGCCAGTGGGTAACTTCCCCTTATTCGTGACGGTCTTGAGCTTCGTAGGCCTGGTAGGTATTCTTTATGCCGCTTTTATTCATATGGGCAGCAAGAAAAGCGGACATGGTTTTAAGCGATGGCAGGTTGCTACACTTGGAGGTGTTCTGCTCGTTTATGTAGGTGTTGTGCTTTTTGGGGTACTGAATATTTTTTAACAGTGGGCAAAGTAATGACTGAACCTGTGAACCAATAGTTCCTATTAACTGTTTGTTCTATAGATATGTTCGCTTGCATTACCTTGACCGCCTTTCCTGAGGATACCACAGATCCAATGCTGGTTTCCTCTATCCGCAGCCGACTGAATTATAAGATGTTTAAACAAAAAATGGATGATTTTTGAAAGATTTATGGTTCTCATCAGTTTCCAACAATAAATTGATTTCATTCAACTGAGGCTATTTTTGAAATTAAGATTTCCATTTAAAGGCCATCTTCTTTACTCATTTTCTGTTGAAGATTAAGCATCAGTTCCTCTAAGAATTTTGTTTTGCTTCCTTTCCTAGCTTTTATTTCTGAGTAGGTCTTGTAGACGTTATCCAGCTTAACATTAAAAAAATCTTCAAAGGAGGTAGTAATCGTATTAAGATCTGCAGCACCATGATTTAATGCGCCATCTGAGTACAAGGCGTAAATCAACTCAGTCAAAGCTGTTTTCGAAGAAGTCCAAAATAAAACCGGATGCTTTCTTTCCTGAGAAATGAAACTTCGACCCGGACGCAGTTCTCCCAGACATTTTCTTATATAATGCAGAAATCGATGCATGGCTTTAATTTTAGACCACAACATGTCATGAGAGGTTGAGAATTCGGGAAACTGGTAGTAGTTAACCAGTGGAGTAAAAGGGAAATTGTTCTGGTAGTTGCGGGTGAATAACTGGTGATCCAAATAATTGTGACCCAATTCCATGTAATGAGAAAAATCAATATTCCTGTAAAAAAATTTATTAACCTTTTTTATTTCTTTCTCAAAAAACCTGACCTGGAAATTAACCCCTGCTTTTGGTTTCCTTATTTCACAGGAACGAACTTCTGTGAAATAAATTAAATAGCTCATAACAGAAGGCTTAACTTCTTTGAAAAAGTGGATCTCTTCTTCTACCGATTCTAAATCCTCCTTTTCAATAAGATCTTTTAATTCGGTAAGAACCCTATTGCAGAGGTCGATACCCTTATTTGTCACCCTGATTTGCTGTTCTGGAGAATCTAAAATGACAGCTATTTTCTGTTCAAATGATTCCACTACTCCATGAAATCTCTTCATATTAATTTGATGGATTGAAAAACTGGAAGGGGGGAGCTCACGTATGCCAATTTAGTTATCTACTATTCTGCATCGTTTCTAGAAGTTCTAATGAGAAGTTATCCTTCGCCTGAACATAACAAACCTTTGGTATTATTTCTGCCCCCAATTTGCGTTTCTCAAAGGCAGCGGTTAAACCAAAATCGATCTTTTTATAACCTAAATTTTTCGCTCTTGTAATTGTGCGATAAAGTAGTTGCCTATAAACATTAAATTCTCGGGCGTATTGATAATCCATTCCAATGAACTCTGGAACATAAGTCATTTCCAAATTTTTATAGCAAAACATCACCCCTACGAGTTCCACAGAATTATTTTCAGTCCACTCCTTCTTTAGATATAATAAGAGGAACTCCCAATTTGGATCCTCATTCATGCTACGGAAAAGCTTCTCGGGAAAAGAAAAGGTGTTTAGCCCCGGATTATTCTGCCTCACGTTTTCATAAAGCACCTGCAACTTTGGAAGTATATCCTGCTGAACATTTTGACAAACCGTCAATTCAAACTTATCCTCAAAAGCAGCTATGTCTTTTCCAAAGTGTCTTCTGGATCGTCGTGAAAGTGTGGACTGGAAATCTTCAGGTGTGTCCCAATTGAAATTTTTATATACACTGGATTCGGGCATATTCACCTTTACAAAGCCGTGATCATGAAAAATTCCATTGTAGGGAGTATCCGATGGGAAATCCCGAAGTACTATCATAGAACTATTGTAGTTCTCGTGATCTACGTTTTCCAGGATGTCAATAAAAACCTTCCAAACTTTTAAAAGATTCGGATGTGATTCGTTAATATAAATGTGATCGCCTTCAGTAAAAATGGAACCGGTACTTAGAACCTGAGATGTCAGAAAATAAGCTCCCATAGTTTTTCTCTGTTCTTCAACTTTGAGAGAAGTAGAAGCAGGTGCCAACAAATCGTCTTTCCAAAGTGCATGGCTTAAGCTGCTGGCCAGAATTGGCTCATCATTCTCATCTTTGATTATTAAATACTTAAAATCCCAGTTGTGTTCTTTTTTACTGTTACCCCTAAAAACATTCTCCAAAAAGAGTTGTCCATCCCAGTCGAGAATCCCTTTTCCTTTAAACATCCTGTTCCACTCCTCCTTTTCAATTTTTTCTATTGAATCTTCTATAAGAATTTTGAAGTCATGGGGTACTAACTGCTTTTCTTCTTCCTTTACTTTTTCTGTAGGCATTTTAAAAGCCTTTCTTACTTTAAGAAGTGAAGCACCCGTCTCTTCCAATGCTGCAGTATAATGATATTCCATCGCTTCAACCAGGCCTTTTATATCACTGGCCTTATTGTGACGAGAAATGGTAATTCTTACCCCGGTGTTTTTTACGGGCACAGCAGGATAAATTCCCAGGTTTACATAAAAACCTTCCTTGAGTAAACGTTGGACAAAATTATATCCTGAGATGGGCATTCCTGTCCCGATGTAAAAAACAGGAGAATTATTCCTATCTATAAGCGGTAATTCCGTTTGGTCCAGAAGATGATTAAAATAATTAATTCTTGCCTGCAGCTCGGCCTGAAGAGAGTAAATTTCAGTAGACAGATGGATATCAGCAGAAGCAATGGCAGCTCCCACAGATGCAGGTTCTAGTTGCGCAGAAAATGTAAGAGGACCGCCAAAGGTCTTTATCTTATTATGTAATCTTTTGTCTGAACAAACGGCAACTGCCCCACTGGCACCAAAGGTTTTACTAAGCGTTCCCACCAGTAACACATTTTTGGGCAGCTCATTTAAGATGCTTGAAACATATCCTGTACCATTTTCTCCATTCCAGCTCATCCCATGCACATCATCAAAATAAAAGTGTAACTGAGGATATTTGTTTGCCAATTGCATCAGTTGTTCAATCGGTGCAAAATCTCCGTACATAGAATAAACCCCATCAGCCATATACCAAATCTTACTGCATTTTCCAATTAGTGCCTTTATCTTGTCTTCAAGCATATCCAGATTGTTATGTCTGATCATTTCTACAGGTACGCCCCTGGTCTTTAGAAGTTGTGTAGCATTCTGCACACTCCAATGTACCTGATGATCCAGGATCACCCCATCTTCATCTCGGACTGCAGTTGGTATTACAGCTAAATGTCCAAGTGTACTATTTTTAGTAATAATCACTGGTTGTCCATACATCTGGCCAACCTTTTCCTCAAGGGTCGCGTAAAGGGGATGAGAAATATAGCTTTTGGATAGAGGAAACTGCGTACCATACCTTCTGATAGCGTCAATAGCTGCCTCTTTTAACCGAGGGTCCTGTTCTAATCCCAGGTATCCAGTTGTTCCAAAATGATAATGCTGTTTGCCGCTGATCTGGATGGTCCTACCGGAAAATACATTACCATCTGAATGAAGGTGTAGCACGCCAGCTTTCTTTGCACTGGTAAAAACTTCATCAACCGTGTCTAGAAAATTATTCTGTTTGATCTTTGCCATTTTGGAGCTGTTTAAAATTATTTAGATGAAACTAAGTAATTTGAATTGAGCAAAGTACCTAATTCAGTTTTTAGCTATTAACAGAATCCTTTATAGGCAAGCACTTATACTTTATAGGCAAAATAAATTTAATCTTGCGGTGCCGAATTATTTTAATACTCTTAGAATAAATCAAACTCCCTCATTTACAACTACTTTCTAATTATCTCTATTAAATTTATTCATCAGGTTAGGTAAAAATGTTGAATGTCAATCAAGTGACATTATTTTTTCCTTAACTTCAATGTTGGCTAAACTAGATTAATAATGAACAAATCGCTCTCGAACGACTATGCAACCTTTTGGGTTGATGATGGTATACTCCACTTTATCTACCATCCGGAAGTTGTTATAGATCTTTTCGCTGCAGAAAAGGTGGTGGCTGATCGATTAAAATGCCAGGAAGATAAATATTATCCTGTTTTCTGTGATACCCGTGGAATCAAAGATACAGACAAATCAGCAAGAGACTATTTAGCAAGGGAAGGATCAATTCTTACTTCAGCAGTTGCTTTCCTGGTAAATCCCCCCATCTCTCAAGCCATCATTGATTTCTACGTTCGCACCAGTAAGCCCATAACCCCCACTAACATTTTTACTGAAAAATACGACGCACTCAAATTCCTAAAAACCTATCGCTAAATTCATCTGGTAGATGTACACCAAAACAGATAAAGAAAAGATTTCCAAGATCTGTCAAATGATTCTTGAGGTGGCTAGTGGAAATTTTTCTTACCGGATTGAACGCTCCCGCCACAATGACCAACTGGAAACAATAATAGTGCTTCTAAATATGATGGCGGAAGAGATACGAGAGAGTTTTCATCATTTTGCGCTTATCAATCCCCACGAAACTTACAAGCAGATAGCTCAAATGACATTTATTCTGGATGATCAGTTCTGCGTTCGTAACTTTAACTCCTCAGCCCAGCAGCTCCTGGGGCTCCCATTCTCAAAACTGAGTGGAGCTCCCTTTGAAAAATTTTTAACCATCGACTCTGCCCAACAATGGAAAAAAGAAATTGAAGAAATCAAAAAACTCAATGAGTCACCTTATTACCAAACGCTTCGACTCTTTTTCTCCTCTAGTAATTCATTAACGGTGCCTGCTCTTTGCTCCATTTCGTCTCTTGTATTAAGGAAAGATGATCGAAAGTTATTTCTGGTAACTGCACTCCAGACAATTATCCAATCCAAAGAAAAGGAGGAAAATGTTCAACTGGCACTACAAAATCTTAAAACCAAGAGTTTAAAGAGTAACAAAAAGCAGCAGTATTCACTTTACCGGGAAGCGGATAAGAAAAAAATCCAGAAAATATATGATTATGTACTCAATAATCCTGAAAAACCCCTACCCTCTCTAAAAGAACTCGCTCTTGAACACGGCACGAATGAATTTAAACTAAAGATAGGCTTCAGGCAACTCTATAACACTTCAGTATTTCGTTTTCAAAAAGACCAAAGGCTTCAAAGGGCTCATAGCTTTATTTCAAACACAGATATTCCCCTCAGTCGAGTTGCAGAAATTTGCGGTTTTAAAAGTTTTCCTCATTTCTCAAAAATATTCAAAACGAAATACGGCTACAATCCAAGTGAGCTTAGAAATCAGAAAGTGGAATAAATACGCCGCCAACAAAATTCTATACCAGACTGTTAGATAATCCTTCCGAATTTTATCATGTAACGAAAAGTATCATGGAAAAATTGGAGATGAACATTAAGCAATGGAAAAAGCGCATAGTATATGCTATTTCTTTGTTCTTTATTATTTTATTTACTTATGCGGCTACCAGTAAGCTTTTAATATTTAAATCGTTCCACTCGCAACTTGAGGAGTCACCCTTCATAAGTTCGATCTCTCTTCCTGTTGCGATTATTCTACCGGGAGTTCTACTCATCATATCCTTTCTGTTGGTTATTCCCAGATTTAGAATAATCGCCTTCTACTTCTCTTTAGCGCTAATGATCATCTTCAACGTATATATAATTGGTGTTTTAAATTTTGCAGAATCTGTCCCCTGTTCCTGTGGCGGTGTGATAAAAGCGTTCTCCTGGAATGAACATTTAATTTTCAACACTGGATGTTCCTTATTGGCCCTTTTGGGTATTTCTCTCTCTTACGACCTGAAGACAGTTTATAGAAAATCTTCAACCAATGCGGTTGAAGTAAAAACATAAAAATTTTTGTTGCAACAAAAGCAGGGAAAGCCGAAAACCTGATATACAGAGTAGGCAATCTTTAAATATTAGAAATCATGAAAACTAAATTTTTATTACCAATGATCGCAATGATGTTTGCCATTGGAATTTCGTTTGCATCTGTAGAATCAAATGCTTCATCAGCAATCGGATTTATTCAAACCGATCAAGGCTGGGAACAGGTTGATGTGGGTTGTGAAACCGGTTCAAATACCTGTAGGATGTATTATTCAAGTGATCCCAGTAAAATATATGTGGTTCATGATGCACCAGGCGGAAGTCCCCTGAAATCGCCTAGTCCAAAACCTATTAAGGTTCTTGATTAAGTTGATGTGAAATTAGAACATCGAGGTTAAATAACCTCGATGTTCTTTAAAATTTGTATACTCCACAATTCCTCCCCATTACAAGTTCAAACCTTTTGGAATCTAGAAAGTGTTTTTTCGCCAATTTCTGAATATCGGTAGGTATTACAGATTGAACAAATTTTACCTCATCAGATTCGGATTTAATTCCGAATCAGATTTCTCAAGAATAAAACACTGAATATTACACCCCGTGTATAGTCTTTTTGAAATTTGACTATTATGATCTAAATAAGGAGCACACTAACACCAAATGAAAAATATAATTTTACCTCACCAAAAGTATGTAGGATCTTATTGTTTTAATCTATCTCACCTTTTGCCTCATCATAAGATTCCGGAATAAAAATAAATTGTTGCAAATTTTCTTCACTTAAATATTTCTTGGCGGCAGTATTTATATCCTCTAAAGTTATAAAGTGCTTCATTATGGTGGTGTATTGAAGGACTTCCTGTTCTAGATCTTCGTGGCTCACCAATTTTTCCTTTAGATAATCCCGCCAAAAATTAAAAATTCCAAACTTACTTAGTCCGTTGCCAAAAGCGGCAGCTTCATCAGAGATGGCAGCGTCTAACCATGACTGGTCCACCCCAAATTCACGCAGTTTTCGAAATTCTTCAATGGCATTTTGGATCATGTTTTCCTCATTACCCAATTCGCTATCGAACTTCATACTGAAGGAAAAAACACCATTCTTAATATCCATCCAGTCTCCACCAGTTATCGGCGAATAACTGCCCTGTCGTAAGCGATTCCAAACTCTTTCATATAGAGCTTTTGTAAGGAGTCGAAGTTCGATTTGAGTCTTTACATCCCTACCAGCAGGAGTCGGGAAATAAAGTCGTACAAAGGCCTGATCAATATTCTTTGACTTAATCGTTTTGTTTATTCTTTTTAAAGGAAATTTATGAGTATCACTATTAACTGCTTTTTTACTACCTACCGGAAAGAGAGATAATTTCTCACTTAGTAGCGGTAATATTTCTTCAGTGTTGAAATCCCCCGTGATAATAAAGGTGTAACCCGATAAGTCTGAAAACCATCTTATATAGGCTGCAAAAACATCATCTAATTTTATGTTTTCTAAATCAGAAGTTCCTAGCACAGGAACCTTTGGATACCACACAGATTCTATGTTATCCTTTAGAAAAAAATCAAAACGACTATTGGGTACATAACTTTTCAGGTGCTGGTCATGATCAACTTTTAAAGCGGTAAAGCCTTCCAGGCTTTTTCTAGGCTGATCAACGTAAAGAAACAGAAGGTTTAGAAGTTCATCAATATCCGCAACTTTACTTCTACCATGAATCCGCTGGTAATTGGCATCAGAAAAGAACATTAGCCTCATTTCCTTTTCTTGAAAGAATCTATCAATTTCAAATTTTGTGAAAGGCCCGGCACCTGCATATCCCATGTATTTCGGAACAATACTGGCAGCCAAATATTCTTTTCTATTGGAGGTTGGAATTTCATTAGGGCGAAAAGCATCTATGGTCACAAGACCTTTCTGGCGTTGAGAAGCTGGATTGGAAGACTTTAATAAAACTCGTATTCCGTTCTGGAGCTCCACCGTTGATAAACCTATAAGATTATTTGAAATACTTTTAATCGGCTTATTCTCCTTTAATGGAAACTGAATTACATCTTCCAAAGATTCAAGACCTTCTAAAGGTTCTATAGCCTTCACTTCCATAGTTTTTGTTTCCTTTAACCACTGTCGGAAAACCTTAAATTTTGGAACACTTTGCCTTTCACCACTGAAAATTAGAAAATCAGTATTCTTATTGAGATCTCCGTAATCAAGTATGACATTCTGGATTTCTTGAAGATCTATTTCGTCTAGGACATCTTTAATCAGATTCTCCTTCACCTCCGGGGCTAGAACTGCTTCTCCTTTTACAAAGTGGCGACGGTATGCTTCAGCCAGGTCGTGTGAGGAAACTGCTTGGCCAACAATCCTGTTTTGGACCTGTTCCTTGGCTTTTTGAAGTTCAGAAATACTAATGTGAGTGTGAATTTGTTTCCATGCAACTACTGCCTCGACGAATTTCTTTTTAATTTGTTGCTGATTCTCAGTTCCGAATTCCACTGTCATTCGTGTTCCATTTATTTCCTTATTTCTTCCAAAACCTCCCAAACCAAAACTAAGTCTAAATTCCGAAAAAGGTGGGTTGAATTGTTGTTCTAACAGCGTACTCCTACTCTCAACAATTTCTTTATATAGCTGTTGCATTATCCATATTTCAAAATCCTTCCTGGTTTTAAGGCCGAAGCTATTCGAGTTTAAGTGCTTAGAAATAATTTGCATCCGAAAATTAGAGTTGACAGTATCGTGGATTAATTCAAAAGTATTTTCTCCACTTAGTTCAACTCGTTGAGCATCTAATAATTTCTCCCCATTTTTAGGTTTCTTAGGCATTTTCAAGTCTGAGAATAATCGCTTTACTTCTTTTTCCATGCTGTCAATATTAATATCACCTACTATAATTGCAGCTTCCAGATCAGGCCTATACCAATCCTCATAAAATTCTATGAAAGCTTTCCGATTGAACAGTTCAACATTTTTTTTATGTTTTTGCTGATCATATAAGGCTTGACCTGTGTTCTTTAACACCTTTTCCTCGATGGTATTATTCAACCACGCACCATAAACATCAGCTGTACGCATTTCCCCCAGTACGGCACCACGCTCAGCATCAACCACCGTCTGGGGGAACTCCAGATTCTGTGCCCAATCTCGTAATACTCTTAAACCTGTTTCGATTTCTTTATCCCCAGATGGTAACCTAGCCCAATAAAATGTGTGACTATTGCGGGTGCCCGCATGATTATATCCTCCCATCTCCCAGAGATGTTCATCTAAATTTTGAAAATTTCTTGTTCTGATTGTACCCATATGTTCTATGAGATGGGAATATTCCAGCTGGTCATCATTTTCATGAAAAAATCCACCCTTTACCACCAAATGAAATTCAACAGTTTTTTTGGGAATGTGGTGTCGACGAAGATAGTAGGTGAACCCATTGTCTAATTTACCGTATCGTACCGCCGTGTCCAATCGCTTTATTTTCTCCTGAATGATATTGTTGTCTTGACCTTTAGCCCCATAACCAATCAACAGTAATAGAAAAAAGAAATGAGTTTTAATTTTCATGATCTTAAGGGATTTAATAACCTTCATTTTGGTCTAAATTTGGGTTCTTCATTCGTTCTTGTTCTGGTATAGGATAAAAGACATCGGTGGGTTCCCAAAAGGAAGTTTTCTCCGCCAAAATTTCATCGGTTCTTCCGGTTCGTTTTAGATCGAACCAACGGTGCCCCCATTCGGCAAATAATTCTTTCTTTCTTTCTTCCATAATCAGTTCGAAAATTTCTTCTTTATTAATTACCTGTTGGCTTACTTGTATTGGTTCTATACCAACGCGGGTCCTAATATTATTAATATCAGAAATAGCCTCATTAAGATTTCCCTTTCTTGCCCTAGCTTCTGCTCTAATTAAATATTGCTCTGCCAGCCGAAGCACCATAGAGTATTCAGTAATATCGTTTAGACTGGACCTGTCCTTATATTTAAAAGGGAAATAGAAATTCCGGTTACTACTGTTATAGTGGCCAATCCAGTTTAACAGTCGCTTATCTTCAGGTTCAAAGTCTTCGACAAATCCTGTAGCTAATTGTAAAGGTGACCGTGATGTACCAATGAAAACCTGGCCTTCACCAGTTGAAGTTAGTATGTTCCCCCTGCCTATTGGTGATAACTGCCAAATTGCTTCTTTGCTGTTCGCTAAAAATACCTGATCCAAATCCTGGAGGATTTCGTAGGCAGCGGTTTCTTCAATTATCTCACTGCTCAAGATTTCTGCTAAATCCCAGTTCTCCTGATAAAGAGCTACTCTTGCACGAAGTGCAACGGCCACGAAAATATTCACGTTTGTCCTATCTGAGTTTTCGTAACCAGAATCCAGAAGTTCAATTGCCCTGTCTAAATCGTTCACCACCTGAGCATAAAGCTCATCAACTCCATTTCTCGAGACTAGAGAGTTCTTGCGGTAATCCGTATCTAAAATAAGTGGAACTTCACCATAGATATTTATCAAATAAAAGTAGGTGAAGGCACGAACGAAGCGTGCTTCTCCTTCAAGACGCATTTTTAAATCCCCACTTACATTTTCTGATATGCCCAACCCTTCCAAGACAGAATTGGTCATATAAATAATATTATAAGCGCTGGACCATAGTTCATAGTTAGATGGATGGTTCGGTGAGATTTCATTCTTCTGAATTTCACCGTAAGTAGTACTCTCAGAATTAATTGGCTGCAAAAGGTCTGCCGACAGTCCGGCCAGTATAGTAACTGAAGAGCGCCAACCTCCTGAGAAAGAAGCGTTGAACAATTCATTATAAATCCCTCTCAACGCACGAATTGCAGTTTCATCATTTTCAAAAACAGTTTCCTTTACAATCCTGTCATCCGGTACTCCTACTTCAACATAATCCTCACAGGCTCCAAGTAAAAAGCAAAGCGAAATGATCATGAAATAATTTATATGTTGGTGTTTTTTCATCTTTATAGTTTTAAAAGTTCAGTTGTAAGCCTCCTGTAATAGTTCGAAGGGAGGGAATCGCCACTGCCCCAGGAGATGATGGATCCAATCCCTTATAATCAGTTACAGTAAAAAGGTTATGGCCATTAATAAAAAACGTTGCAGCATTGAGCCCAACTTGATTTCTAAATTTCTTAGGAAGGTTGTATTGAACAGATAGGTTCTTGAGCCTTAAAAATGATGCGTCTACGTAAAAATGGTTGGTATCCAAGGCATCAGAATGAGCGAGAAAAGCTTCAAACGACTGTGAGAATTTTTGAATCTCAGCAGTGTTACCCGTCCCCATGCTTACGCCATAAACGTCAACAGGTTGATTTCCCAAGGAACCTGGATTGGGAAAATATGGCTCAGGTGCCTCCTGCTTTACAAACTCCCATAGAAAATTGAGAGAAAAATTTTTGAAGGTGAGATTATTAGCCAGGCCTCCGTAGAATTTCCGGCCCAGGTTTTTTATCACAACACGATCTTCATAGTCTAACCTTCCATCTTTATTTACATCTTCTATAGAATATAAACCTGATTCGGGGTCAATGCCGTTGTATCTGTAAAGCAGGGAAATATTAAGAGGATACCCAACCCTGTAAATGTTTGCATAAGATGTTTCCTCTATTCCGGGAAATTTGATCAACTTATTTTCAGGAAATGTTAGGTTGAAAAAAGTCTGCCATGTAAAGTTCGTGGTTTGAAGATTAAGGGTTGAAAGCTCAAACTCCCAACCGGTATTTTGAACTGTGGCACCCAGGTTCGCTTGGATAGATGAAAAACCTGTTGTAGATGGAAGTGGATAACCGACTAGCTGATTAGAGGATCTATTACGGTACCAGCTTACTCCCAGGTTCAGCCTGTCCTGAAAAAATCCCAGTTCAATTGCTGCCTCCAGTTTCTTATTTTCCTCCCAGGAATAATCAGGATTTGTAAGTTGAGTTGGATATAATCCTCCAGGTCCTGGTGTAGCTTCATAAGCATCTAGATATCCATAGTCGGGGATCTGATCGCTCCCAGTTTTTCCATAACTTCCTCTAATCTTTCCAAAGCTTAAAAAATCACGATCATTATTGAGTAAAGATTCTTCTGTAAATATCCAGGCACCACCTATAGCTCCAAAATTAGCAAATCTTCTATCTGGTCCAAAACGAGACGAACCGTCCCTTCTCCCCGTTAGATTAATAAAATATTTTTCTTTCCAATCATATCCCAATCTTGCGAAAATCGCGGTGTATCTATATTCGATATTCTTACTATTTAAAACACTAACCTCTTCAGCTGCTCCAAGGTTCCCTATTAATGATTCAGAAGGAAATCCTGTTCCTACCATAGCATTGTTCCTACTTTCGCTCTGTTGGAATGTTACGCCTAAAAGTCCTTCAAGGTTACCACTCCCTAATTTTGTATTGTAAACCATTTGGGGCTCTACAATAAGAGACTGTCTTTCGGTAGTATAATGGCTTGAAGAATGATCCTGGAACTGTCGGATATCTGGATTGAATGAATTTTTGGTAACTTTTCTCAGCTGGTTGCTCAATAAGCTAGTATAACCAGCACTTGCCTTTAGTACAAGCCCTCCTCCTATCCTGTATGAGATACCCAGGTTTGTAATAAGATTTCTAACCTTTGCTGTACTCTCATTGGCCAATAAGGCAAAGGGATTGTCCCAGGTATTATCTTCCCAGTTGAGGCTTCCATCCTCATTATAGATTGCCGGAGCATTTGGTGGCAGAAATAGAGCGTCTTGAACAAAATTATGGCCGTGAAACAAGTTGTTATTATCAATCCCATAGTTTGAAGAAAAATTTATTGCAAACCTGTCGTTAAAGCCTTTATGTCTAAAGCTCAATGAACCCGTGGCTTTCTGGTAACTCCAATCACCAGGAAAAACACTACCTTCTAAATGGTAGGAACCTCCTATTCTAAAAAAAGTAGATGCTGTCCCTCCAGAAGCTGCTAAATTGAGGTCCGTAATATTTGAAGTTCCACCAAAGAACCTGTCCTGCCAGTTCGTAAATCGTTCCTGGTCCCATAAAACAAGATCTTCTGCATTGGTTGCTAATGGTTCTACACCATCATTTTCAAAAGCCGCTCTTCTTATTTCTAAGTACTGTTTTGTATTGAGCAGCTCCATCTTATTGGAAACTTTACTTATACCACTATAAACTTGTGCTTCAATCTGGATCTCTTCCTGGGAAAATGTTCCATCTTTTGTGGTGATAAGAATTACACCGTTGGCCCCGCGGGAGCCATAAATTGCCGTCGCATCAGCATCCTTTAAAACTTCTATACTTTTTATATTCCACAGGTTTAGTGTGCTTAGGGGATCTATTCCAGAACTGATCATGCTGCTGCCTCCTTCAATTGCACTGGAATTTATCGGTACACCATCAATTATGTATAAAGGCAGGTTACCATTATCATCAAATGAATTACGTAAACTGTTCTGTCCTCTAATTCTGATGGTCGGTGCATTCCCCGGCACACCACTTTGTGTTACCACCTCCACCCCTGCCATTCTCCCCTGCAAAGCCTGCAACGGACTTACCACAGGCTGCATTTCGATCTCCTCTGCGGTGACACGGGAGATGTTTCCCGTGCTTTCTCTCCTGGTGGTATTGTAGTAACCGGCGTTGATCTGCACTTCATCAAGAGCAGTGATATCTTCTACCAGCCGCACGTTGATTTCTCGCTGACCCTCCACCGGTACTTGAATGGCTTTAAAACCCATAAATGAAAATACCAGTACTCCCTGTGGATTTACTGCTATTTTATATTCCCCGTCTATGTTTGTGGCTGTACCCCTGTTGCTGCCTTTTACGGTCACTGTGACTCCCGGCAAGGGCATTCCTTCTTCGTCTGTCACCACTCCGGTGACCGTTTCCTGCAAAGCAGCAGGGAGTCCCGCAGCATATCCTTTAATTGTCAAGGCATACAGGAAGACGATAATGGTGATAAGCGCGATTACTACTAACCGGCTGTAATTATTTTTCATAATTTTGTAATGGTTAAATGAAACTTCGTTTTATTTAATGCAGGCCTTCCAGCTCCCTCGGCAAAAGTGACTGGGAGGCCTATTTTATTTTAACCCATTCCTGGAACAGGTGTAGGTAATGCAAACCTGCCGGGGGGCTGGCACATTTGCATGATGTTTTCACTACTGTTTCATTGGCATATGTTTAAATTTTCAAAAAGCTCATCCCTCAATTGAGGGCAAAATGTCACCCACCCACCCATCACCATTACAAATTATAGGATTTGTGTAATGGTTATCCCACGGGTACTAATGGCTAAACTAGACACCCTACAACGCTTTGCTCTTCAATATGAAGTAGAGGCTAATAGAAACAGAGCAAAACAAAAAGTTCTTATGTATTGAGAAACCTCTAAAGAAGAAGCTATGGCTTTGAAAGAAGAGTATCGAGGGGCCACCCCAATGAGGGGAAACAAAAAGGCGTGGATACTCAACTTAACGAACAGAGGTACTGGTATACCGTGCAACGAATAAGAGAGCCCACGCCCGGGTCGTGAGCATCTTGCTTATCATCTCGTTGCTAAAAATTACCAGTTTTCTGTTCGAGATTCAAAGCGAAATGCTTCTATACTATTTAAAGAAGATTCGCAAAATTATTATTCTGGGACCAATATAAAAATAAAATTTTTATTGCGGACAAACGTCCGCGCTTTTTTTCTGTTAAATCTTTTGATTTGTTTGAATGCAGGATATCTATTCAAAAATAAACCGACAAATTTCTCAATGGATTTCTTGTGCCAGCTCAAACAGGGACTTTGCCCTTAGTCATAATATTGATGAAAAAACTGTCCGCCGGATTTTAACGGGGGAATACAAAATTTCAATCAGAACACTTGAAAAAATATGCGAAGCGCGTAATCTTTCCCTATCTGAATTCTTCAAAAGGATAGAAAAGGGTAAATAAGATATTATTTAATTTCCTCCAGGAAAACATTCTCTAGAATATCTCTCCAGCAGATCACCTTCTATGAAACTCTGCTTTCCAGTCACTTCGTTGCACGCAAAATCATATTCTATCTCCACAAAAAATTTAAATAGAGCCTAAAAGGCAAAAATCTGGACCTGTTGCCGGGGACGTCAAACTCCGCAGCAAAAAGGAGCTTATAGAGAAGTTCATTGAAGAAAACCTTCTAAAAATTAAAGATACAGATTCCATCCTGATGAAGTTGAGCGATACTGAAACAATCAGAGGATATTGGTTTGATTATATATTATCCGAGGAAGAACACTTGAATAAAGATCGACTTAATTTCTTGATCGGCGCCTACATCTATAACGTTTACTAATCCCTCAACAGTGAGGTTGTCAAATATCTGGACAACCGCCCCAGCAATTTAAAAAACAATCGAGATTGGGATCAGATTATTAACAAATCAAGGAACTTGTGGAGAAATTTGTAAGAGGGGTATGCCCTTAGCAACTTTATCTTGACACTATCCCGTAAAGTGTGTAAGTTTAAATAAAGGGGTTTGACTTTTTATCTAAAGTTGAACCCTTTCTTCGTATATAGTCAAGAACTGATTGAGGACGATTCCCCAGTTTCTAATAGGCACTGACCATTTTTTGGTTGCTTCCCTCAGAGCCAAATATACAGATTTCATTACAGCATCATCGGTTGGGAAGGATAATTTGTTTTTAGTGTACTTTCTGATCTTCCCGTTCAGATTCTCAATAAGATTGGTGGTATAAATAATTCGTCTGATCTCCAGCGGGAATTCATAAAAGACGGTAAGGTCTTCCCAGTTGTCTCTCCAGCTTTTTATTGCATAAGAATATTTGGAGTTCCATTTGTTAGCAAAATCCTCTAGAGCAGCTTCTGCGGCTTGTTTAGTAGGTGCATCATAAATGAGCTTCATGTCTTTGGTAAAGGCTTTTTTATCTTTCCAAACTACATATCTACAGGCATTTCTGATCTGGTGCACTACACAAATTTGGGTTTTAGACTGTGGAAAAACATTTTTGATGGTATCGGTAAATCCATTGAGGTTATCGGTAGCAGTGATTAAAATGTCCTCAACTCCCCGAGCTTTCATATCTGTCAATACGCTCATCCAGAAGGCTGCAGATTCATTCTTTCCAAGCCAAAGACCAAGAACTTCCTTTTTACCATCTCTTTTGAGACCTACAGCTATATAAATCGTCTTGTTGACTACTTTGGAGTTCTCTCGTACTTTAAAGACGATTCCGTCCATCCAGACAATCAAATAAACGGGCTCTAAAGGACGATTTTGCCAGGCAACGATATCATTGCTGATTCGGTCTGTAATTCGGGAGATAGTAGAAGTAGAGACATCAAAGCCATACACCTCAGAGATTTGTTCTTCAATATCACTATTGCTCATTCCCTTGGCATACAGCGATACAATGACATTTTCGATGCCATCAATCATGTTCTGCCGCTTGGGAACGATCATAGGATTAAAGGATCCATCCCGGTCCCGGGGAACCTTTACAGTGTCTTCACCAAAAGAACTCCGAACCTTCTTTTTAGTATAGCCATTCCTGGTATTTCCAGATCCAGACTTCTGGTGCTTATCATAATCCAAATGGCCATCCAGTTCACCTTCAAGCATTTTCTCCAATCCACGTTTTTGAAGTTGCTTGAGAAAACTACTAAGTTCTTCTCCTGATTTAAACTGTTTTAAAAACTCATCATCGAATAGATCTTCTTTTTTCATTACTGTGTAAATATTAGTGCCTGGAATTTGCAGGCAAGGTTAAAAAAATATGGGCGTTCGCAAACCCCCATATTTTCTACTTACACATTTTTTGAGATAGTCCCTTTATCTTAAGTTCCAATCCCGTGAATGATTTGATAACGCAGGTACTCCTACCCTACCTATATATGCTATATACCTTTGTCTAATTTGCTGAATAAACGGAGAATTTATTTTTAACGGTCGCTCCATTTTCTTTACCTCAGAACTTTTAACTCGTTTAGACGCTAAACGAAAATCTAAAACAACAGTAAGATTAAAATCTTCATTTAGAGGTAACGAAGACAGGAAATGAAGTCGAGGAATTTCCTGATTAAATAATTTACGAATCCCATCTTTTCGATTATCTTTAAAGGAATCGAAATCATCTTGCCCCTTTTTATAACTGCTATTTTTCAATAGTATTGGAGGAAAAGAATCTTTTCTGAAGGTAAGTAATTCAAATTCATAAGCTTCATTACTTTGAACGTATTTAATGTCGCATTCCGGTGTTACAATTATCCCTAAGCTATGTTCATCAAGTACGCAAATATCTCCTGTCATAATAGGTGCAGCTTCTTTTAATTTTGAATATGTTAGAATACTGAACAACTTTGAGATAGACTTTTGATAACTCCCCAAATCTTTTAAAGAATCCAAATCTTCTGGTGATTTGCCTTCCACACAAATAGCTTCAATCAAATTTTCATCTTGAACCAGATTTTCCGATAATAACAACTGCATTAATTCAATCACAAATAATTCAGGATCTACTCCATCCGCATCAGCTGAAGCGTATATATGTTTCAGCCAATTATCTGTTGCCTCGGATAATTCTTTAAATACTTTCTGAATTGACAAATTGATAGCCTCACTCCACCTAATAGGAGCTGAAAGATTTCGATTTTTCTCTTCCCATTCTGTTATATCTGCCAAAATAGCAGTTTTTACATTGGAAATGTTCTGTCGAGAAAAATCTTCATCTTTTATTTTGAATCTTATCCTATTTCCAAAACGTTCTTTTAATTTCCTGCCCGTTTCACTTCCTTCAACATCCTTTTGAGAAAATATATAGATCAGAGAATAAAAGTCATTATTAATAAGAAAGGTAAAGGTTTCGTTTTCCTTAATAGAACCCTGAGAAATTGGCGACTTAATTCCTAACTCTTCACCTACATCTTCAAATTCATCATCACTGGAAAACTGCCAATCCAAAATTATAGCCCGAAAGGACCCTATTGCTTTCGTAGACTGTTCAATAAAATCTATCCTTTCAATTCCAAGGACTGGTGTGTCCTTCCTTAATTCTTCATATAATGCACTCTCAGCACGATCAGCAACAAAAATATGATCATCAGCATACAGAACTACTCCTGTCATTTATTCTTTTTTAAAGGATAATAAAAAGTTAGCACCATTTAAAACTTTTTCTTCTTGGTTAACAATGAGTTTTATATCTGCATCTATCCTGTCCAAAAGCTCCTTAATAATGTATAAACCTAACCCTCTACCATCAGATTTAGTAGAAAAAAATTCTTTAAAAATAATGTCCTTATTTTCAGGTTCTATTCCAATACCTGAATCAGCAAAAATAATGGTTCTAGACTCCTCATCTATAGAGATATGGATTTTCCTATTATCATTCTGCTGATCTAACCAGTAAAGAGAATTATCCATTAAATTGAGCATTACCTGAAGGATTAAACCTGTATTGGTTTTAACTAGAAAATCCTCCTCCCCTGTGAGAATAGAAAAATCAACATTATTTTTTAATTCTCTTCCAAAATATTTTGATATTCTTTGAATAGTATTTCTTACACTTACATTTTTCGTAACCTTTCTTGCTCTTCTAAATAAGGGTTGCAATACCTGTAGCTCTTGATATAAAAATTCTATGTTCTCCTTTAGTTCTATAAAAAAACTCTTCAATTCTTCTACTTCAATTTCTTTTTTATCAAATCGTCGTATAAAGTCGGAAGTATTTTCTTGTAACCGTTTTAATAAAGCCATCGTGTCATGAGTCGCCTTTTCAACCACCATACCTGTCCCAGCTAAGTCTTGCGTTAATTCTATCTCTTCTCTTACTTTCGTTACATATAAATTTGTAATCTCAAAAAATTTTTGTGATCTGTCCAGAAGTTTCTTATCGTCTATTTTTGTTATGTAGTTCTGTAAATTTTTATAGGCGTCATCATACTTTTCATCAATTAACTTTCTCGTTGTCTCCTTCTCTAACTTCTTTTTTACCTTATCGATTTCAACTTCATCTTTCATTACTTTTAAGGAAGCTTGTAGTAGAGCTACAAATTCATCTTTAGAGCCGTTAATATTCATTAGGCCCTCCCGATCAGCCGAATCTCGTAGAATGGGATTTTCATCTTGACTGATAAAGACAAATCCTATTAAATCATTATAACTGAAATAATTTCCAGCTCTATCTTCTGCCCGATATTTACTTAACTGTAACCAATCATCCCCTATTTCACCATAAGGGTAAACTCTTATATTATCCCGGTATAAATAAACAGAAGTTTCTTTCAGAAAATCCTTTTCCGACTTTTTTAAACCCTCTGACGGATTTTGTAAATCAAAACCATAAAAGAAAAACATAAAATCACCGATATTGGACCTTTTCAATATTTGCCCCTCTTTATTAAAAAACGTTTCCTTGAAGAGCTTGAGCTTTTTTATGTCATACTTTATCTGATCGTCATTACTGCTGAATAAGTCGAATTTAATGTTTTTGCTTTTGGTGTTATGCTTATAAGTTGCTTCTAATACCCCCTGAGAATTTATACTACCCTCGAAATAGAAAGGTGCCATTTCGGACATTTCATCAAAGGACATTAATTCCGTCTCATATTTTTCCTTCTCCCAAAAAATATCAACTTCAAAATCTTTGACGATGTTTAAATTAGGTAAAGAGGGTGGCATCATCCTAAAAAAAGCATTAGACAATTTTTTTAGGTCCTTCTTGTGCCAATCATTTCTTAATGCGGATATTCTTATTAGAGTGCCTTGGTTTTTGGAATTTTTTATTTTTAATGGAACAGGATTTTCTTGCCATTCATTCAAAATTTGATCTAAGAACTTATCTCGATGACCACTCTCTAAAAAGTTGTCATCAGCATAAGAGGAAAAATCTAAAGTTAATTTAATCTCTTGTTTATCCTTCTTTTTGGTAAAAACTTCAACAAAGTCTCCTAATTTATAAACAGCAAATCTTCCTACACCTTTATCCCCCTGCATCATACGTCCTTTATCGGTTCGACGTATAGAATCTTCTGACGATTTTTTCCTATTCAATTTATTTGGGGTCGCGGGTTTCATCCAGACATTTAAAATCGTGTCGAGATCCATACCTATACCATCATCTTCTATTTCAATGACTCCAGAAATGGGATTTGCATTTAAACTAAAATTTTCAAATCGTAACTGTACCTTTTCTGCATCTGCATCATAGGAATTTTTTACAAGTTCAATCACACCTACCCATTTATCACTAATCAATTGGTCTCCCAAAATACTAATTAAACGGGCGTATGGCTGAAAAGGAACTTTTCCTGATTTTACTGCCATTGTTATTTTTTTGCAATTATTATATATTCCTCAGGATATATCTTTTTACTGTTATTGTTTTTAAGGGTAGTGAACCTACCAGTGCTTTTATCTCTGATAGTTGGAATAAGTTTAAACGGAATAGATCTTTTAATGACTCTCTCAATTTTAAACCCACTCAATTCCAGTAGCTCAGCAAAGATTTCTGCTGATTGTATTTTGACATCCTTAAATGTCGTATTTCCAAGGACAACAAATGCCTTTCCTCCTTCTTTCAGAATTCTATACATCTCATCGGAAACATCTGCCATATCCTTAAAATAATTCGCAACTTCTTTAGCAGTTCTTAAATGCTTTTGCTCAAGTTTCTTAATTGTTCTTTGACCTAGGTGCGATTTGCACGTTAGGTCATTACCGTAGGAATAAAAAGTCCCTATAAATTTTTCTCTAAATTTGAGTAGGTCAGAAACATAATCAAACCAATAGCCTGTCAACTGGTGAAGATCGGCATATTCATAAGAGGTAACATAAGGCGGTGAAGTAATTACCGCGCTTATAGAACCAGATGCAATAGATGTATTCCTGGCATCTTCCAGAAAAATATTGGATTTAGTTTGGGAGAAACCACTCCGCTCCAATTCATTTAGAAATTCCTGATTTTTTTTTGACATTGACCTCACCTGTCGTTTAAAAGCAGTAAATACTTCTACAGGAATCTTGTCAGGATCAACCTGAGGTTTTGTGCTGGACTGTAACCATTTAGAGCAATTTTTGAGAATATTCGACAGTGCAACAAGAAAAAAATCACGTATATTTTCGGTACCGTCTAATTCTAATACTGATTCATAGAGGAAAGCTATTTTATACTTCGCTTCAGGAAAAAACCAGTAATCTATTCGCTCATGTTTGGCTGAATTATAATAGTTGCGCTCCTCAAAAGTAGGGATTCTGTCTAGTAAGAATTCAAAGGACCTTTTTAGAAGAAGAGGCTCAATCGGGTGAGTCTTTACTCTGGCTATTAATTGTGCTACAGGATTTATATCAACGCCTACTGATGTCAAACCGTGAACCTTCGATTCTACAAGTGTTGTCCCACAGCCGGCAAACAAATCGGCTATGATGTCGCCTGGGGTCGTGTGTTCTTCTATTATTTTCTTTACCAGATTCGGTAAAAATTTTGCAGGATACCTATGATAACCATGGGTCCATTGTTCCGTAGATCGAACATTTTTAAAAACCCAATCTTCACTTACTGGTATATTTTCAAAAGGAAAGGCGACTTCCATATTGATTGATTGATTTATTTCTTATTAATCATAAAATGATGATTACTTTTGACCAAAGATAGTTTTAAATTCAACATCTGCAAGAGGCCGCAAGGCTTAACTACCGCTAAGATTTCCTTTAGATCCAAACAGTATTAAATAGCTCTAATTGCAAGATCAAAAATATATCAGTAGAAAAAATTTTTTGAATTTATAGCCGATGACAACCAGAAGAAATAAATTAATTGAAGATGAAGGTACAATCTACATACAAAATTTAGTTCGTAAGCATAATTGTATTTACCAGGAAGTAGAATTAAAAAATGATCAAGGCAATGACTGCTATATAGAATTCATAACTAACGAAGTAGCCACGAGCTTTTGTGTTTTCGCTCAAATAAAATCGGGTAAATCGTACAGAGATAAATCAGGTTATAAAATTCCGACAGATCATAACCATTTAGCTTACTGGGCAAACCACACGAATCCGGTAGCAGGTATTGTTTATGATGAACTTAAGCAGGAAGCTTACTGGGTAAATATTTCCAAATATTTGAAGGAAAACCCTCTAATACTCAAGCAAAAAACTCATTCCATCAGAGTCCCTAAGGCAAACAATTTTTCCCTCTTCACCTCCTTTAAAAATCATTTCACGCAATATATTCAGTATTATAAAAGTATGGAAAACTATGGAAGAAGCTTGGATAATTTCGCTCAGATAGATAAACCTAATATCTGTTACGATGGTTTTAAATCTCTTTACTCTAATCATAGAAATAAGTCCTCAGCCTGGTATTACATGATTTCCAATTTTGGTAAAATTAGAGAATCAGATATTCACAGGAACATTTTAGGAGTAATCAGCAATTACATTCCAAGCGATGAAGTACTGTGGACCAACAAGAACAAGGAATTTTTATTCCAAAATAATATGCAGGAAAAGCTATCTAAATTGTTGACTGAGAGTTTCGGTTTGAAGGAGATTAGTTTAGCTATAGATTTTATGAGAGAGGGAATTGTAAGAGGAACTTTTAATTATAAGGTTTATAAAGTACTCTCTTTAATTGGATATATTCATGAGAAATTATTAAAAATAACATATTCGGAAACCCTCCCTGAAAGAAGAGATTTCGATTTTTGGCTGTTTATCCATTTTAGTCAAAGACATTCCCCCGATTTTACTATTAACAAAATCGATGACTATTTAAAGCAATTTCCTGACGCTGATCCTGATGGAGTAATACAGGGAATGAGGCAATCGCTTTTAAATCGGGAAAAAATCCCCATGGGTTAAGGAAGGATAAGTTGGAGTCTTTCCCGCCCAACAACATCTTCATAAAAATTTAACCCTTTCAAAGTTTTTCCTAAATTGTCCTACTTAAATAATTTACCAGAATTCTATGAACGGCACCAGCTTAGCCCCTCAAAAAGAAAAACTTGAACAATTAAAAAAAATCTTACCCGAAGTCTTCAGCGAAGGAAAAATAGATTGGGAAAAATTAAAAGCAACGCTGGGAGAAGATATCAACTTCAGCAATGAACGTTATGTGCTCAACTGGGCCGGGAAGAGCGACGCTTTTAAAGCTATCCAAAGCCCTACGACTAAAACCTTAATTCCTGCTAAGAACGAATCTGTCAACTTTGATCAAACTGAAAACATCTTCATTGAAGGGGAAAACCTGGAGGTTCTAAAAATCCTTCAAAAAAGCTATTTCGGAAAGGTGAAGATGATTTACATTGACCCACCTTATAACACCGGGAACGACTCCTTTATCTATCCGGATAAGTTCTCAGAAACGAGACAAGAGTACCAAAAACGGGTTGGTGACATAGATGAGGAGGGCTACTTGACTCGGGAGGGTAATTATGCTAAAAACAGCAAGGAGAATGGCCAATATCACAGTAACTGGCTTAACATGATGTTCCCGCGGCTTTTCCTGGCGAAAAACCTTTTAAAGGAAAATGGGTTGATCTTCGTTTCTATAGATGACAACGAAGTGCATAATCTCCGTCTTCTATTGAATGAGATTTTTGGAGAAGAAAATTTCGTTGCTTCTTTTATATGGGAGAAAAGAACAAACCGAGAAAATAGAAAAGTTGTTTCCAATAGGCATGATTATATTCTTTGCTATTCGAAATTACAAATAGAAGGGGTTCGAGCTATTAATCAACTTCCAATGAACAAAAAAGCCTTGTCAAATTATAAAAACCCTGATAATGACACCAGAGGCTTATGGAAATCTGACCCCGCAACTGCACAAGCTGGACACGGAACTAAGGCACAATTTTATGATTTAATTGCACCAAACGGAAAAGTCCACAAACTTCAAAGTGGAAGATGTTGGTTATATACCAGTGATGTTATGAATGAAGCAATAGAAGATAATAGGATTTGGTTTGGAAAAGATGGCAATGGGGTTCCAAGAGTAAAAACATATTTAACAGCAAAAGAAAGAGGATTAACACCAGAAACTATATTATTCGCTAATGACGTTGGAACAACGGAATCTGCAAAAAATAAAATAAAAGATTTATTCGATGGGATTGCGGTATTTGAAACACCTAAATCAGTTAAGCTAGTAGAACGTTTAATTCAAATGGGAACGAAAGATGGAATTGTTCTAGATTTTTTTTCTGGTTCGGGAACTTTAAATCACGCTGTGTCAAATGTTAATGCAAAAGATGGTGGCAATAGAAAATCTATATCGGTTCAACTCCCCGAACAATGTGATGAAAAAAGCGAAGCTTATAAAGCAGGTTTTAAAACCATAGCTGATATTGCCAAAGAACGAATTCGTCGGGCGGGCAAGAAAATTGAAGAAGAAATAAAAGCTGAACAAGAAAAGAAAAAAGGAGAGTTAGGCTTTGAAGAAGAGAGCTCTTCTTCCCTGCCCGACCTAGGTTTTAAAGTTTTCAAACTTGCCGATAGTAACTTTAAACAATGGCAGCAAATTAAAAACAAAGATGCGGCCGCCCTGGAAGAACAAATGAAACTCTTTGTGGACCCGGTGAACAAAAAAGCCACTACGCAAAATATGGTTTATGAGCTTCTTCTTAAAAGTGGGAAGGATCTAAACAGCAGCATCCAAGACAAAAAAGGCTTCACCTCCATAAACCAGGGAGAACTTATTTTTGTATTAGAAGAAGTAAACCAGGACATTTTCACGTCCATACTAGAAGAAAGCCCTCAAAAAGTGATTGCGCTGGATAAATTATTCAAGGGCAATGACCAGCTAAAAACTAATACTGCCCTGCAAATGAAAGATGCGGGAATTGAATTTAAAACTATTTAAATATGGAGCAGGTAAGATGGAAGCAGCGATTCAATAATCTCGAAAAGGCTTTTCAGAAACTAAAACGTGGTTTGGATCTATTTGACTTTGAACTGTACCAGGAAAAAAGAGTTGATCTAAGGGAAAATCTGGACACTAAAAATGAACAATTCCTTATGGGAGAACTTGAACAGTTAGATCTGGAAAGGGAAGGCCTTATTCAGCGCTTTGAATATACTTTTGAACTATTTCTTCTCACCATGAAGGATTATATGAAATTCACAGGAGAAGCTCCCGAGGAAATTTCGGGCAACAGTGGTATCCTTAAAAAGGCTTTATCCCGTGGAATTATTGAAGATCACGATGGCTGGAGAAAAATGCTCAAATCCAGAAATCTCACCTCACATACTTACAACGAAGAAACTGCCGACGAAATTACCCGCGATATTATAGAGATTTTCTTTCCACTTATGCAAAAACTATATATTACCCTTGAGCAACAATACTTTAAATAATTACGGACTTTCTTCTGAGACTCTTAATCTACTCAACGATGTGTTTAGGAGTTTTCCGGAAATCGAAATGGTAAAAATATTTGGTTCTCGAGCTATGGGTAACTATCGTCCAGGCTCTGATATCGATCTCGTTATTATTTCTCGTTATTTATCTCATGAAGAACATCTCAAAATCTTAAATGCGCTGGAGGACCTGGAGCTTCTTTACGAAATAGATTGTTTAAACTACAGGTCAATTAAAGAACCTGCACTTAAAGAACATATCGATGATTATGGTAAAATCTTATATAAGGCATGAAGTTTAAATTTGAAGCAGATCTCGAATATCAAAAAGAAGCCTTTAATGCGATAACAGGAATTTTTGAAGGTCAACCCACAGAAGATTCCATAAGGGAGTTTGGGCTTCAGGAGGAATCCAGCCTTAATTTCATCAATGGGGTAAGCAATAAACTCGCCCTTTCTGAAGAACAGGTACTGCAAAACCTTCAGGAAATCCAGAAAAAAAATGATATTCTACCTTCGAAGGAATTGGATGGAATGAACTTTTCTGTAGAAATGGAAACCGGTACGGGAAAAACCTATGTCTACCTAAGGAGTGTTTACGAACTGTACGAGAAGTACGGCTTCAAAAAATATGTTATCGTAGTCCCTTCGGTCGCCATTAGGGAGGGTGTATTGAAAAACCTGCAAATTACCCACGACCATTTTCAAAACCTGTACGATAATATCCCGGTGAATTTCCAGGTGTACGATAGCTCAAAGGTATCTGTCCTTAGAAGGTTCGCTACCGGAAACACCATTGAAATCCTGGTAATCAACATCGACTCCTTTGCCAAGGATGAAAATATCATTAACCGTCCCAATGACAAATTAAGCGGCCAGAAACCTGTGGAGTTTATCCAGTCCACCAATCCTATTGTAATTGTGGATGAACCCCAGAACATGGAGACAGAAAAAAGGGCTGCTGCATTAGAAAATTTAAAGCCCCTCTGTACGCTCCGTTTTTCGGCCACGCACAGGAATAGGTATAATCTCATTTACAGCCTCAATCCAGTTAAAGCTTATGACCTGGGTCTTGTAAAGCAGATTGAGGTAGATTCCATTATGGAAGAAAATGCATATAACGATGCTTTTGTTGCTGTAGAATCTATCACTGCGACCAAGACCAAAGTCCTGGCAAAAATTTCCATTAATGTGAATGACAAAGGAGGGGTGAAAAAGAAAAAGGTTTCTGTAAAAGTTGGCGATGATCTTTACCGGCTTTCCAATCAAAGGGAAGTTTATTCCAACGGTTATATCATTGAGGAAATAGATGCGGCGAACAAATGCATTTCAATATCCAATGGGAACCTCCTCTACCAGGGAAATAGCCAGGGTGGACTCGGTGACGAAGTAATGAAATTCCAGATAAGGAAAACAATAGAGGAACACCTCAAAAAGGAAAAACGCCTTCAACCAAAAGGAATCAAGGTCCTCTCCCTCTTCTTTATAGACAAAGTGGCCAACTACAGGGAATACAGTGAAACAGGGGTTGTCCTCCCCGGGAAATTCGCCCGGTGGTTTGAAGAAATTTATCAGGAATACGTTTCAAAACCTGCTTTCAAGAATTTAGACAATTTTCCTGTGGACAAGGTGCATAACGGATATTTTTCCACAGATAAAAAAGGAATACTAAAAGACACCTCGGGCATGACCAAGGCTGATGATGACACCTACAGCCTTATCATGAAAGACAAGGAGAAGTTATTGGACCTCCAAACCCCACTGCGGTTTATTTTCTCCCATTCGGCCTTGCGTGAAGGTTGGGACAACCCAAATGTCTTCCAGATCTGTACCTTGAACGAAACAAAATCTGACATAAAGAAACGCCAGGAAATAGGCCGCGGACTAAGACTGGCTGTTGACCGGGACGGCAATAGGATTTACGACCAGAACATCAATCGGTTGACTGTTATAGCCAACGAAGCCTACGATGATTTTGCAAAGGCTCTACAGAAGGAGATAGAGGAAGAATGTGGGGTACAATTTAAAGGAAAGATCAAAAACCGAAAAGACCGGGAAGCTGTGAAATACCGCAAAGGTTTTGAAGCCGATCCTAAATTCCTTGAAATTTGGGAGAAGATCAAACAAAGGACGAAATATCGGGTTGATTATAAGACATCGGAATTGATCAATGCCGCAGCAAAAGCGGTCAAAGAACTCCCTCCAGTCAAAGCCCCGTCCATAAGATCGACCAAGGTTTCCATTGGCATGGACGAAAAAGGAATTGAAACCACGTACGCCGGGGATAAAGTGGAATCATATGAAAACTACGGCTGGCAAATTCCCGATGTCCTGGGCTATATTCAAAGCAAGACGGAACTCACACGATCTACGGTATATGAAATTCTTAGCGAATCGGGACGTATAAAGGATGTACTAGTGAATCCCCAACTGTTTTTGGATTTATCGTCCAATGCCATTAACAGGAGCCTCTTCAATTTGATGATAGAAGGAATCAAGTATGAGGAGATAGGCGGCCTGGAATATGAAATGAAGCTATTCGAGGCACAGGAACTGGAAATATTTGTAAACGAATTCACCTTCAAGGTAAGCGATCGCACAAAAACAATTTATGAAGATTTAATGCCTCTGGATTCTGGCACCGAAAGCAAGTTTGCTCAGGATTGTGAAAGTAGTCCACAGATAAAATTCTACTTCAAATTACCTTTTTGGTTCAAGGTCTCCACTCCTATTGGTACCTACAATCCTGACTGGGCGGTAGTATTTGAAGATGATTCGAAGATTTATTTTGTCGCTGAAACCAAGGATACCGGTTCCGGGGAGGTAGACCTGACAAAACTCAAGGTTGACGAACAACTAAAAATAAAATGCGGCAAAGCACACTTTGAACAACTCGATGAAGTGGAATACCGGGTGGTGAGCAAGGTGGGGCAGTTGGTAAACTAAGGATTGAGCACATGGAAATCTAAAAAAAACAAATTTGGCTCCTCATTGTCATTGGTATAGTATTAATTTCTTTCCCCCCTTTTATTTATCCAGGATCTCGGCTTCATATCCTTCAGTGACAAAGGATATATAGGGGACAGAATTTCTGACACAACGGCAATCTTTATAAGTTTCATTGGTTCTGTGTTATTGTATTTGACCTTAAAGGCACAAGTAAAAGCAAACAGAGAAATTCAAAAACGATTCAAGATTCAACAGGAAAATGAAAAACTTGAAAAACTTACACTGCGTTACAAAGAAAGAATAAGTTCTTTATCCGAAGAAATAAGAACTTTCAGTTATACAAATAATAACAGCGACTCCGGGACGAAACCCGATTTTAAATTATATTCTGGCCCCCAGGCAATATCTCAATTACTCAAGATAAGAAAATCTATATTTTACGGAAACGAATGGAGATCTGCTTACCTTTTGGAGCCCAAATTCGAAGAATTGAGGCAATTACTTTTAATGTTTCTGAGTATTTCAGAATCACTGAACCAGGAAATTTTCACTGATAAAATCATAGAAAATAGGGAAGTAAAGTCTCAACTTATATCTAGTTTAAAATTTCACTATGACGCTAAGATTAGAGGAAATTTCTTATCTATGGAGAAATATAAAGCTGCAGATAAGCCATGTCCCGATTGCTCCAGCACCCATGGAATACCTGAAGACCTTTTTGAAATATGTAATTCCATTGCGTATAAACTACAATTAAAATTAAACTAATTTCAGACCCGTACGATAGACTTATTTTTGCGACTCATAAGGTTGTAGGCATAAATACAATCAATAAAAGAGTAAAAAGAAACATGAACAAATCCATCACTTATCAACGTAAACTCATAGAGGTGGAAAAGAAATTGGGTTTTCTCTATGTACCTGCAAAAGCACGGGAATTACTGCCCAATGAAAATACCGAAGTAAGGCTACTGCTTCCGGGGGAGAAAACCTCCAGCATCAAAACTTACAACGCCGACCACAACCGCATTTTTGGTTTAACCCCTTTTTTCAAAAAGCATAAGCTCAAGACCGGGAATATGGTTTCGGTAGATATTTCAGAAGATTTAATCACTATAAGCCTTCAGCAACAGGAAAAAATAGAAGATTCCGAAGAAAAGGAAGAAGAAACTTTTATTGATGTTTCTGGCCTCTCCTCCCAGTCAAAAGGAAATATAGGAGAAGACAGGGTAAAAGAAATCATCCTGTTGTACAGTCAGGGCCTACTTAATGTCTATAAACCTGTAATTGATGATCGGGGAATAGATCTTATAGTTCTAAAGGAAAAGATTTATAATCCTATTTATCTCCAGGTTAAAACCAGGTTTAATGTTCACAAACGAAATACCTTAATCTTAACTATCAACGGGACTACCTTTAAACCGCATCACTCCTACTTTATAGTTGGCTTATCTTTTAACCAGGAAAGAATGGAGATGGATGATGATATTCTGTTTATTCCCTCCAAGGAACTACCGGAATTGGCCAGCAAACTGAATGATGGCAATTGGAGAGTTACAGTTTCCATTACAAATGGGAAAACAACAGGCAAATACAAGAAGTATTTTGTCACCAAAGAGGAACTGGTGAATAAGTTGCTAGAGCGGATTGACCTGATAAATGAAATTGTGAATTAATAAAATTTCGACTTAATGTTACTCTATTAACCCTTTAAGGATATTCCTCCTTCTTCAAATCATGTGTGATTTCCGAAATATTTTCAAGTCTTGTTTTTGCTCTAGTGTATAAATCGTTGTAATCTAATTTGTTCAGGTAATGGGGCCCTTCATTGGCATCAAAACAAGTCAACCAGAACTCTAAAGATAATTTTACCGAAAGTTTAGAAAAAGTTCTCACCTTTTCTACCCAATCTTCTGGTTTTAACCAGATAGACGCCTTAGTGGGAGAGAAATGAACAGATGAATTTCATAGCCACATCTCCTTTATTCGGATAGAATTTATAGTATTTTTTCAGCCTTTCAAGTATTGTTAAAAAAAACCGTACTACGGTTGACATACCGAAATCTTGTTCTTACCAAATCGTAATGTATTTTCATGCTATTTGACAATACAAAAACAACCGAACAGACTTGAAATCTGTCCAGATCAGGTCAAATTTCAAGATGTTAAATTTTGACCGTACTACGGTCGTACTGGGGAATAATATCCAGTAAATCCTCCCAACTTTGTAGAACGAAAGTCAAACCTTGATAGGGACTATCAACTAAAAACATTAATCAATTGATAGTCCCTTTCTTTAAAAACCGTTCTATTATGCCCACAAGTATTATAACTACAGACGATCTTCGGGAATTCAAAATGGAGTTGCTCGAGGAGATTAGAGATCTCATCAGCAAACAATCATCAGGAACTTTGAAGAAATATCTAAAATCTTCAGATGTGATGGATCTGCTCCAGGTAAGTCCGGGAACTCTTCAGAATTTAAGAATTAACGGCACCCTACCCTATACCAAAGTTGGAGGAATTATTTACTATGATGCCGAGGAAATCCAAAATGTAATGACCGCCAATCGGGTGCATCACAATTTTGATTAATTGTCATGAATTACATTAAGCAACTGAATGCGGCTTTTGAAAAGTTCTTTTTTGATGACCGTTTGAATCCGACCCATATTAGCTTGTATATGGCCTTATTCCAGGAGTGGAACAGCAGCCGATTTGCAAGTGAGTTTTTCATTAACCGAAGGGAACTGATGCGTGTGGCCAAGATCGGCTCAAAATCTACATATCATAGGTGCATGGTAGATCTTGATTCTTGGAACTACCTTACCTATTTCCCATCCAACAATCCATACAAAGGCAGTAAAATCAAGATGTTCAATTTTGAGACATCAGACAAATCGTTCACGGAAGATCACGATCCTATATTGGAACAGCTCGCGGAACAGTATCATCCCAAAAATGAACCAGTAGTGTACCGCCACTGTCCCAATGGTGGCCAAGCAGCGAACCCGCACCGTCCCATGAGTGGACAAGCATTAGTATCTAATATAAACAGTACTAAAAATGTAAACATTAATAAACAGCCAAAGGACAGGCAGGCTATTTTATATTTTTTTAAAGAAAAAGGTTATTCTGCCGGTGAAGGAAAAAAATTCTTTGAACATTATGAAGCTAACGATTGGAAAACAAGGGATGGAAAAGCAATTCGTGATTGGCAGGCTTTAGCCGTGACCTGGATGGATCGAACCAAACTATTTGCTGTAGAAAACAAAACAAATAAAAAGGGAGCATCCCAAAATCGGGACAACCTGCGAACCACTAAAACCAAGGATTATGGACAACCCCTCTAAAATTATGGAAGGCGGCATAGAGTATTCGCTTGGCAAGTTTGATGGAAAATCGGTGCTTTACGATTTTCCTAAAATCCTGATTTACCTAAATGCGAAAGGAAAGCTACTGTTTGGCGAGAATTTCAAAATCTACAAGGAAGACAGGGATATTTTGCTAAAGCTGTGCTCGTACTTTATCAAGGATAAAGTGAACTGCGATAAATTTGAAATCGATATCAAGAAAGGTCTTTTATTGTCTGGTCCAGTAGGATGTGGAAAAACCAGCTTAATGAAACTACTTCGCCACCTGGTTCCTCTGCGACGGCCATACGAAATGATTCCAAGCCGTAATGTAACTTTTAGTTTCAACCATCTTGGGTACAAGACGATTGAAGATTACGGAAATACAAAATTCTACTGTTTTGATGATTTAGGGGTGGAACCTCCCGGAAGGTTCTACGGAAAAGATTGTAATGTAATGGGGGAAATTCTTTTATCGCGCCATGAACTTTTTCTACAAACAAAGCAGAAAATTAAAACCCATGCTACGACCAATCTGAACGCTGAAGAGCTGGAGGATCGTTACGGAAACCGCGTTCGCAGTCGAATGCGCGAGTTATTCAATCTTATAGCTTTTGATGAAAATGCAGGGGATAAAAGAAAATAAAAATGAAGTATCTAGAGTATATAAGTTTGACCAACGACTAACACAGCATACCACCGGACAATATCCTATTTTTTGATGCTCGATAGATGCTTAAAAATCTCTGACACAAAAGCTTTTACCACATTTCCAATACTCCTAATTACCTTTAAAAATGCTTCTTTCATTATTCCGATTTTGAATGATTACTTAATCCTGATAAAATAGCCAATGCTATTGCTGTAATACCTGATGATCTCGAAAAATGCACTGCCTCAACCGGATTATTTAGAAAACCCACTTCAATTAGAATAGCCGGACAAAACCTAATCATTTCCCTGAGAACCTGAAACTTGGCCAACTTCATACCTCTGTTTGCAATGTTTATATTAAGAGTAGACTCTCTTATAATTTCATCCCCAAGAGCGATTGAAGTTCTGGTGTTATAGTCAGCTTTTTTGATTTCAGAATTAAATGTAAAAATTTCAATTCCCCTGGAATCCCTATAGAATGAATTGCAATGCAAGGAAATAAATATATCTCCCCTTAATGATTTTGCTAAGTTAATTCTTTCGGAAAGGGTGAAAAAATTATCATTATATCTTGTAAGATAAATATCATACTCATCTCCAAATATTGATTTATTGAGCCTGATCATTTCTTTTCCTATGGCCAGGACAACATCTTTTTCCTGGATTCCATTTATTCCGATGGCACCAGGATCTTTTCCTCCATGGCCAACATCGACAATAATTCTTTTTTGATGTTCTTTTTCCTGCCCAAAAATGACACACATTTTCAGGAGCAAAACCAGAAAAATGACGTTTTTCAGCCTCATGAGCATTTAAAATTTACAGAGTGTTACAAATTCTCCTGGTGATTTCGATTCAATTTGATATCAAATAATATCAAACTAACCTCTTGAGAATCAAATATTATTTTTTATTTATTTAATTGATTTACAGTACTTTATATTTAAATATATGTATTTTTTCTATGACAAAAACAACACAAAATTCTAAACTTCTCGTTATGAAAAAATCAATCTATCCCACATTTATTTTGTCCCTGGTTTCTTTCCCGCTTTTTGCACAAATCGGGGGAATCGAAAATTCGGTTAATGACATTGCCGATACTATCCGGATCATTTTCCCCATCCTTCTTGGGGTGATCTTTCTTGTCGGCTTCCTGTTTAATGCAGGCCACTTCTTTGGAGAAAATGCAGACCTCAAAAAAGGAATTACCCGGGTGCTCGTCTTTGTCCTTATAGCAGGAGCAGTAGTAGGCATCTTCACCTATTTGATTTCAATCGTGGTCTAATGAAACAATTTGAAGTCTATAGGAACATTAGGAAAGGGGCTGTCATTTTTGGGCTGCCCATCTCCTCATTTGCTTTAATGATGATTTGTGTAGTAGCTTCATTACTGGTCATCATTTTCTCTTTCAGCCTTTGGATCATCATTGGTGCTTTAATCTTCAATTGTATCCTTTATGCAGTACTAATTAGAATAACCAGAACATCGCAGCTCTTTCAGGTGTCGGTAAAATATCCAAAAATCATCAGCAACAGAAGAAATTCAAATTTAAATTATGAGCAAGATTAATCTTTCGGAATTTACGTCCATAATCAATATTCAGGACAATATCATTTTTGCCAATAATGGTAACGTGGTTCTTTGTTATGAGGGGATGTTACCTGAAATCTACTCTTTATCTGAAAAGGATTTAGAAGACATCCATGGAGTATGGTTTCAGGCTCTAAAATCCCTGCCCACAGGTAGTGTTGTACACAAACAGGATATTTACTTAAAAAAATCATATGCTGCCGATCAGTTGCCGAATACTACTTTTTTAGAAAAGGCAACACACGAACATTTCAAAGGCAGGGAATATATGGAACATCGCTGCTATCTGTTTTTCATTCTCACCAAAAACAAAGCATTAAATAACCGGAAGTATGTCAATCCATTTCGAAAGGTCTCTAAAGGGACGTGGCAGGAATTGGATGATAATCTCAATAGTTTTATCAGCTCTGTCAGCGATTCCGTTTCCTTTATCAATAATAGCCGAAAAATGTCTTTTGTTCCCCTTGGTGAAGTGGAAATTCAGGCTTTGACCAATAGCTTCTTTAATGGCTTTCAGGAAGGTTTTGATACAGATATACTACTGAATAAATCCAATATTCAGGTTGGTGATAATTTTTTTGATGCCCTTGCTATCAACAGCGAACGCTGTTTTGGCGAAACTGTTCAGAGCAGTAAGGTCAACGAAAGGTTTACTTCGGATGATTTTGTATTCCACCAGGGTTTTATTGACGGCCTCGGCTTGACCCTTAATGAAAATCATATGGTGAACCAGATTCTCTACCTCGATGACAAACAAAAATGGCGGAAGCTTCTTGAGAACAAAATTGAAGAACTCAATAAGAGTTCAAATTTCGGATCTCAGAACAAGGTGGTGCTGGGTAAAATTCAGCATATCCTTGATCAAATTAATGCGGATGATACCTCCAGGATTATCCGTGGTCATCTCAATGTCATCTATTGGGCTAAGGAAACCGGAGAGCTGGCCCAGATAGCTTCGAAGGTAAAGACTGAATTTAAGGAGCTGGATATTACGCCGTACTACCCGAGGGGAGAGGAACGAAAAAACTATGTCCTAAATAGCTACTGTTGTTTTTCTTCCAATTTTTCCAATGCAGATTTATATGTGACCGATTTAAAACATGCGCTTTGCCTGCTGATCAATAACACAAATTACAAATCTGATCCCACAGGAATCATCTTCAATGATCGTGAACACAACATCCCAGTGCTAAAGGATGTATGGGACGAAATAAAGAAGCGGATTAAAGCACGAAACTTTGCCATTTTTGCCCCTACAGGGGAAGGAAAATCTTTTCTGGCCAATAATATTCTGCGGCAGTACTTTGAGAGCGGAGTTCGCCTTGTAATTATTGATCTTGGTGGATCTTATACAAAGTTCGCAAAGTTATATCCGGAGAAATATATAGTGTTGAGATATGAGAGTGGAAAAAATCTAGGCATCAATCCGTTCTATATCAGTAATCCAAAGGATATCACGCCTGAACGTCTGGAAGATTTGTCAATGTTCCTGTTTGAACTGTTTGGTTCCGATTTGAAAGTAACCAAGGCCCAGTCTGTTTCAATCAAAAAAATATTGCGCTATTACTACTCCAACGTTCCCGAAAAACATTCCCTGGATAGTTTTTATAGGTTCATAGAAACCAATCAAAAAGATCTACTTCCAAAACTCAAGATCCATCCTGATTATTTCAACATAGTCAACTTTCTACACGTGATGTCCGAATATGTCAGGGACGGCCTGTACAGCTTTCTTTTTGAAATTAGCGAGGATCAGACCTATAAAATTGAAGACAAACGATTGATTGTATTTGAGCTTGATGAAGTAAAGGACAATAAGGAAGTTCTTTCGGTAATGCTTAAGCTTATCAAATCTGCTATCCAGCGGACCATTTGGAAAAACCCTGCGGAGAAAGGAATTATTCTATTTGATGAATTTGCCAAGCAATTAAAATTTGAAAACGTACTGGAGAGTGTAGAGTTCTACTATCAAGCAATTCGGAAACAGAACGGGGCAATCGGTATCATTTTACAATCTATTAACCAGTTGCCAAACAATTCCACCTCGGCAAGCATTCTGGAGAACACCCAGGTTATTTACAGCCTGCACAATGAAAAGGGATATAAGGAGCTGGCCACGCGGTTAAACCTTTCCAGTCATGACCTTAACCAGTTAAAATCTATCAGGAACAATCTTTCCGGAGAGCGCAAGTACACCGAAATGTTTATCAAGATTGGAAAGGAAAGCAATGTTTTTCGTCTGGAAGTGCCAAGGGAGGTATATGCAGCTTATTTAACTGATGGATTTGAAAATGAAGAAATAATGAGGCTCTACCGGGAACATCATGATATGGAAAAGGCCATTAGGCTATATACGACAGAAAATCGGCTAACTATAAAAATTTAAAAACATGAAAAATTTACTTTTAACCCTAAGTTTGATACTATTCATAAATGCCAGTTCCGCCGGTCAGGGAATGCCGGTGTACGATAACACGAACTTTATCAGCCTGGTGAAGTCACTAGTTGAATCTGCCAAGCAAACCGCTCAACTCTTAAAAACTGCGGAATTTCTAAAACAGCAGAAAGAAAATCTTGAAAAGGTGAATTCTGTGGTGAAGCAACTGAAGGCAGTTCATGAAATAGGCCGAAACAATCAACGTCTTATTGGGGTAATGCAAAACGATCTAAGAGAAATCCTGGACTCGCCCTATATCAAACCGGAAGAAGTTATACGGATATCGGAATCTTTTAATGCCATTGTAGATAATTCTTTGGAAACAATGGATTTCATAGATGAAATCTTGTCCAGTGATTATCTAAAAATGAGTGACGGGGAGCGTACAGAAATGCTTCAGGAAAAGGAAATTCAGTCCAGGGAAATGGTTATGGAGATCAATATGAAAACCAACCGCTATCGGAATATCATTTCTTTCAGAAAGATGCAGGATAAGATCAACAATCGTGAAACAAATTTTTAGAGATGAGTGTTATCATTCTTTTAGGAATTGGACTGGAATATGTAGATACTGTTTTCCAGACCATACAGAACAGTGAATTTTCACAGTACACCATAGTGGGAATGAAAACGCTGGCTGTGCTCTTTTTTCTTGTGAACATTCTTAAGAAATACAATGAAGGCATTGCCGATAAAGAAGGCTATACTTGGGGACTAAGCCCGGGGGAACTTGCAAAGAATTTTGCAGTTGTGCTACTGGTAATTTTCTCCACACAAATTTTAGGATTTTTTGATGAAATTTTAGTGGCCATTGAAGATCGCTATCGGGATACGGCTCCTGCCTTGCTACCCTTGCAAATGCAGGACATCCCCATTGAAGAAGATGTAAGCATAGTGGATGCTGCAAGAAAGGCCATGTCTTTGTTGTACGAATTTTTATTAACTCCCTTGTATGGCTTTAAAATGATAGCTTTTATTCTAAGTCTTCTACTATGGATTTTGGACCTGTTCATCTATCCATTGTTCCTGGCTGAACGTTATTTTTTATTAGGGTTAATGCAGGCTTTTTTCCCTCTGGTCATTAGCCTGGCCGTGTTCGAGAAGTTTCGTTCCCTGGCGTATAACTTCTTCAAGTTGTATGCCGCAGTCTATATGCTCGTTCCGGCATTTTTCCTGGTAAACGTTTTTATTAATGCCATATACACGGAAATTAATACCAATTTTTGGACGAACCTTTTCGGTACTGACGTGGGTAGTGATTTTTTTGCCCCGGTAGTTGAACTGGGATCCATCGGGTTTATCTTTTTCCTGAAGTTTAAACTTTACAGGCGGGCAACTTCTTTTACACTAAGACTTTTTACATCATGAAAACACCTTATCAAAATATATATTCCGTGTTAAAGTTAAACAGGTTTGTAGTTATTGCTGTAGTTATTTGCGCATTCTCTTCGAGCATCTTTTCGGGATGGATAGCATTTTCAATCAATAAAAAAGCACTAAATAGTGCCTTTGCGGTTAATACAAACGGAGAGGTAATCCCGTTAAAACTGGTTTCCCAAAAAGAAAACTTCAAGGTGGAAGCACTGGCACATTTGGCGTTATTTCACAATTACTTCTATAACATCGATGCCAGCAATTATGAGAAAAATCTTGAAAAAGCACTTTGGCTGGGAAATAGCTCTGTCGATAATCTATACCGTCAGAAGAAAGCTGATGGTGTTTACAACAGATTAATTCAATATTCACTGGTTCAAAAGATACTTAGTGTTAACTCTGAACTGGAGGAACAAGAAGAAAAGTACAGCTTTAAAACCACAACAATTTTTGAGATCAACCGCGGATCTGTAATTGACACTTATGAGCTGGTTTCCACAGGAAACCTGATCACTGTAGATCGAAATTTCCCAAACAACCCACACGGGTTGCTTATCACAAACTACTTTGAAAACACTTTAAAGAAACTAGATAATGAAAATTAAGAAGAATAAAATAGTGTTTGGGACTGTAATCGCAGTAATATTCATATTTCTAATTTCCTATTCGCTTATGATTCTTGGCGATGACAAAAGTGAAAGCCAAAATTTGAAACAAACCTTGGTGCCTGAACTAGAACAGGAATCGAAGGAATACGATTCCAAACTAGATGCCATAAATGATTTGAGGGAAGTGCGGGAAACCAACGCTCCCAGTATCTACGATGAGAAGCTGATAGATTCCCTGGGTTTTTATGACACAGATTTAACCGAAAAGGAAAAGGAAAGGATTGTTGACAGTATCTATGAATCCGGACGTATAAAATATTCAGAAAGAATACACCAGGAATTCAGTCCAGAACAAAAATTAGATACCCCCACTCCTCGAGTGGCAAGTGAGGAGACAGAGCAAGAGCAGAAAATCGAGGCCAAAGAGATGGGATTGGAGCATCAACTGTTCTTTGCCTCCTCCCCTACTTCAGATAGTAAGCTTATTGCTGCGGATATCCCTTCGGTTGTATATGCTGTGGTGGATGGAAACCAGGTCGTAAAAGCCAATTCCAGACTCCGGATGCGCTTGACATCCACTGCAAAGATCAATGATCAATGGATTCCCAAAAATACTGTTGTCTATGGTTTTATTAGTTTTCAGCCGAACAGGACACTGGTCGAAGTTGAAAATATAGACCATCATCCGGTAAACCTGAAGGCGTTCGACCTCCAGGATGGCAGCGAAGGTATTTACGTGGAAAACAGTTTCCGCGCCGAGGCAACCAGTGAAGTCCTGGATGATATTATTCAGGAAATAAACATTCCAAGTGTGCCACAAATTAGTGGAATAACCAAGGTACTTAGGCGCAACAACCGGAACGTAAAAGTAACCGTACTCAATGATTACAAACTCATTTTAAAACCAGGTTTATGAAAACAAATGTATTATTTCTATTGTTCCTCACCGCTTGTGCATTTCACCCCAGTTTGGCACAAGAAAGAAAAATCCTCGACACCATTTTTGCAAATGACCAAAAGAATGTGGCTCTGTTCTTTCCGAAACCTATAAGGCAGGGAATAACAGGTTCTGACAATTTTGTTTTTACATATAACCGGGAAGCGGAACAGCATTTTGGACTCTTACAGGCCAAACCCGGAAAAGAAAGTAATCTTCTGGTAATCAACACAAACGGCTCTATTTTTTCTTATATTTTAAAATATAAGGAACACCTTGATCAGCTGAATTATTTTGTTTTAAAATCTGACACCATAGGCAATGAAAAACCTGAGGTTATCGGTGAATCTCGGGTAAACAAGGAAGAGCCTAAAGAAAGCGACAAAACCTACTACTACGACAAATTTTGCTCCTTTCTGGTTGAACGCAAACAGAAAATAGGGGGGCTAAAAAAACGGAATCAGGATATCGTCTTAACTGTTGAAAATATTGTATTTGATAAAGAAGAACTGTATTTCGTTATCCATATAGAAAATAAATCATCCCTGGATTATGATTTAAATTTTCTGAATGTGGGAATTGAGACTAGGCAAAAAGGTAAAAAGAAATCTTCTCAGACCAATTATCAAGAACCAATATTTACATATGGTCTGCCCACTAGAGTCAAAGAAGGTGAAACAGAAAAACTGGTGTACGTGCTACCAAAATTTTCTTTGGGAGATGACCGTAGGGTAGTACTGGAACTGAATGAAAAAAATGGCGGGAGAAATATTAAATTAAAAGTACCACATAAACATATCAATAATCCTAATTAAAAAGCGTCATGAAAAGAATCCTCCTTTATTCTGTCATTCTAGCTTTGGTAGGTTGTAATGAAAAGAAAATGGCCCACACAGAGACCGCTAAAATTGTTGCAGAAAGTTTCTACTACAAGGACAATGCTACCCTGAAAAAACATACCACCACCGAAAGTTATGCCATTTTATCAAGCCTCCAGGATTTATTTGCTGAAGATGAAAAATCCGAAATTAACTTTGAAGTCATTGAGGATACCATTAATAGTGACGTAGCCTGGGTGCGCTATTCTACTTCGTTCGAAGAAAAACCGAGCATTTTCAAGTTAGTTAAAGAAGATGGGCAGTGGAAGGTAACAGAGCAGAAACCGCGGGAGGAAGAACCATTTTAATTTAACATTTTGCTATCCGATTTTCGAGTGCTGTGATTTTAAATTACATTAGTGGCCCTAAATGATAGAAACCCTCCACTTTATGGAATTAGAAATCCGACAAATTGCCATACATTATTTAGAAAAAGAAGCTAAAAAAACGATGGCTGATATTGATTACTCCGACCAGCCGTTGGAAAAAAATGAATTTGCTTTAAATCTTATTAAACAAGTCCATAAGGCAGTAAATATCAGTCCAAGCTTAAAAAATGCATCCTTTAAAGAAGATGAAGAAAATAAATTTACCCTTACACTAAAGGATTATATAGAAAATCCATCAGATGATAATTTTTCCTCATTTACACATTCTTTAGATATATTGAGAGAAAAGGTTGCCAAAGAACCTTTTGCGGTAGGGGGATATTATCTCTTCGCGGATTATACTATTCAAAAAGTCAGATATCTTTCAGTAATACTGCTTAGAAAAAAATCCGGGATAAACATTATTAAAAAGGAAGGGGCTTACGTTTTAGATAGTACTGAAAACATAAATATTGAGAAAATAGCGATGGGAGTGAGGCTTAACTTCAGTATCTACAATTCCCAATCAGATGATCGCAATTATTTAGCTTTAATAACCACTCAACAAGACGGGGAAGTGTCAGGTTATTTTAAAGATTGGGTACTTGCAGCAGGCTTAATTAAGAATTCTGTAAATACTGAAAACATGATTAAGCTAATTAAAACAATTCCTTTACCAGTGGACGAAGAGGGCAAAGAACTTTTTAGTCGCGGAGAATTCAATAAAGCTATATTTGAGCAGGTAAACAATAGAAAAGATAAGCGTGTTAATTTATTTGAACTAGGGGCTACTTTCTATGGCGAAGAAAACAGAAATTCTCTTCGAGATTTTGCCGATTCTAACGGGATAACTATAGATTCTGAATTCAAAAGAGACGCACCGAAATGGAAATCGTTGATTTCCATAAAGGCATCAGTTCCAGGAATTAATATAAATGTTGACTTTGATCAATTTGGGCAACATGGAGTGCAAATCAAAAATGGTAAGGTGATTATAAATTCCGAAGAACTGGCTAACTCTATGCAGGAGCAATATGATCAATACTAAGACCGGAAATAAAAATATTGATACATTTTTAGAATGTTATAATAAGAACCTTAAATCTGGTTCACCTAGATATGATGGTAGTAGATTGATACTAAATATTAAGTCTGATTTTCAGGAAGCAAAATCAAATATTGAAAATGTTTTTTATGAGGTGAACACGCTGGTGGCAGGTTCAATTGAAATTAAGTTATCTTCTTGTAAAATTACCAATGTCAGCTTTTTTTTTGGCACGAATGATTTTTTTCAAAAATATGACCGCATAAAAAAGAACTTCATTCTTCAAAATATAATTATATTAAATAGTAGCGGACATCATATCCTGAAGAAAGAATATGACACCTATGACGAAGGCAATGCTGTCATTTACAATATTCATGAGTATCATCAAATTTTAGACTACTTCTTACGTACCCCGGAATTTACTCCATATAAGAGCGATACAGATAATCAATTTACCCTGATAAGTAAAACCCACGGCGTATTTAATGTAGGGTACAACTTGCCTGATGTTACTTTCTTTCAGAACGTGAATCTAAACGGCTTATTCAGCCGATTCCAAGAACAATTTGAAAAGAAAGAATTTATACAATTTTTTAAGGAGATTGTAATAGCAGGAGTACATAATACTCCTGAAGAAAATCGATATAATGAAATTATCAGAGAACATAATAGTCTTCTGAATCTCGCTAAAAGAGATTATGAAACCTACGTCTCAAATTTTGCTTTTGATAAAATCAAATCAGAATTTAAAGAAGAGAGAGGAAAATATTTTGAAACTATCGATCGAAATATAGATTCGATTGGTAAGCAAGTAATATCATTCCCTCTTACGTTTGGGGCGACCGTATTCGCAAGTTATAAGGTAAAGGATCAACCTGAATTTCTAATTCTCATACTTGCGGCATATTTACTCTATACGATTATAGCTTTTCTAATCCTAAGAATGACCGCTTATAATGTAAAATGCCTTCGTAAAGACGTTAACGACGAAGAACTAACGATTCAAAAATCTTATGGAGTAATTTATGAGGGGTTCAAATCAGATTTTAAAAAAATCAAGCATAAAATATTAAACCTTCGGTTTATCATTGGTGTGTTATACTTTGTACTCATAATGTTATTACTCCTTTTTACAATTTTCACTTTTTATTATATCGATATAGATTATTTATCCTATTTAATGGAATGAGATCGGTCAATTTAAGCACAGTCAAACTACAATTTAAAGACTCGTTTACACCGCTCTATTTTTCTTAAAATTTTCCACTTGTTCAAAGATTTCCTCACAAATCTTATCTCGTTCTACCGGTGGATAACCATGTTGATCAGGCAATAAAATAAGTCCGAATTTAGGGCCTATTCCATGTCTTTTCTTTTGCTCCAGTCCGGGAATTTTGGAAGAAGGAACCTTTGGGCAAGTCTTCATTTACCAAAAATAGACTTTGCTTCAGAATAAATTCTATCAAAATTCTCCTTTAGTTCAGCCTGCGAAAATATTCTATATTTCTCAGGAAGCTGTCTTGAAATATTAGGAAGTTTGAACTGGACCTTTTTATCCTCCCCATCCGCATAGGTAATAAACTCTCCCTGCTTTAAACGAAAAAAGGCATCTGCCCTTATTTTAGGAATTTCCCGTTCCCCGGTAGTAATACGGGTATCAAAATCAAGGCTGTATCCTCGGTTGATACTGGTAGTTTCTTTTTTCACTATTTCGAAGAAGCGTTCATAATATTTAGCCGTGTCTGGATCATTCACCTTCCCGAAAAATTGATAGGAAAGGTTACTTAAAATCGCTTTACTCGCTTTATCACCATACATCATATCGTTTTGAATCTTGTCCTGCATTACGTAAATGGTCGCTATATCGTAACTTCTCAAGGTAGCCGGAATGCGATGCATATTTAATAACCGAATGGTTGGTGCTTCTTCCATCAACAAGAAAGACGGCTTAGAATTGCGCACACTCATTTGTTTAATAACCGTATGGATAATCGCGGCAATAACAGGAGAATAGGAGGTTTCAAATTTAGGATTGTTCACGACTGAGATCACAGCAGGATTTTCCGGATTATTGATATTTAATGGCACTTCATCTGCAGACAGGGCCATAAAAATATTTTGAGTGCTTATGCGTTTCAGAGCATTGGCCAGAGTACTTTTCACTCCAGCAGTCTGTCTTTCAGAATCTTTGCCGCTAATAAACGCATCTGCCATTGCCCTGGATGTCGTGTTGGTCTCTAAAAATTTTATCAGACTATCGGTATCCAAAAATTGGTAAATAGCGATTAAATGGGGTAAAGTGCAAAAGTTAGGATAGGATGTTTTCAGTTTCCAGATCATTCCACCAATCAATCCTTCAGCTGCATCATTAAAAAATTTAGAGGTTCCTGTAGTTCCCGATTCCCGCTGTTCCAGAAGATTTTCAATAAGTACCCGGGAAATCTCATTCACACTTTCTTCGTTTTCGAGATATCGGGGTGCAATAGGATTTACCCTATGGATGATTTTATCAAATGAGATAATTTTAAAGGGAATATCCAAATTTTTAAATAGCGGGTAGGCCATTTCGGTAAGTTCAAAATCTTTGTAGTCGTGAATAACCCCACAGAAGTTATGTTTCTGGAAATGTTTTAAAAATCCATAAACTACGCTTTCAGTCTTTCCACTTCCAGCAGATCCGATGATAGATGCTCCCCGTTTAATGTTTTCAATTCTAAAAGTTTTTTTATCTGTTTTAAAGGTTACCCGATATTTTTCAGAGATGGTTTGCATTAAATCAGGTTTATGCAGAAAAACGTAAAATATCGTGTTGACCAAAAATAAAGGACAGCCTAAATAAAGTAGTGCTTTTATCGCATTATGAGGATAATATATATAGGCTAGTATTCCAAAGAGCAGCACGATGTTTATTAAAAAGGCATACTTTGATAACCGATACAGTCCATAAAATACTGAAGTTGTCAAAACGATCATTAAAAGTATGTGTAGTGGATTGGCTAGTTGCATTAGACTTTTCCCTTTAGATACCTATTGAACTTGATTTTATAGCGATGTCCACACCACGTCTTAAGCGATTGAAAACTTTCATCGCCAGTTGTGCCTGCGTAACCGGAATACTTGGTAACATTGGAACATTACTTTCCTTTATCACTTTAAAGGCGATGGTTCTTTCATTGATAGGCAGTTTCATCAGGGAAGCAAAATAGTTTTTAGGGGTTTTGATAAAATCCTTTCGAGCCTGGTAGGTCTCGGCAAAGTTTCTTTGATAGCCAAAACTCCTGTCAAAGGTCTTTTCTGCCCGGTCGAAAAACAGATCCCGGTCAAAACCCCGTTTTACGTTCTTGCCATGCATCTCTACTTCCGAGGCCTTATGCTTGCTCCCCGGTGAAAGGCTGAAGGTGTTGGATGCGTCCTTTCTGCTCACGATGATATGGATATGGCTTTGATTTCCTGCCTTTGGCATCCCCTGAACAATTCGCTTCCCGTCCTGTTGGTGGGGTGCCTCCTTTTCCAAGCGGTCAATTTTATTCTGCAATAGTTTCATAATGCCTTCAGCTCGCCCTTCTTTAATGTTTCTGATTTCGGTTTTGAGCTGCAATATTTTTGTAGCAAAGGGTTGGTTTTCTCTAATCTGCCAATCCGTTCCCTTAAACGTTCGTTGGTGTTCTATTTTTGCATAATATTTTATATCATCGATAGTAATTGGTCTTCCGTTGATTTCACGATTGAAGGATGCCACATAGTCCTTCATCAGTTCACGGGTGTATCTTTTTAGATCCTCGCTATTGTTCTGTAACCGGTTTAGTTCATATTTGGAAGGGCTGACCGTGATTGAATAGAATTTCGGTTCCGTCTTTTTAAGTTTGGCACCATTTCCATCAATTTCCTTTACGACTTCATCCGCTGATATTTCGTCATCATACTGATTAAAAAAATGTTCTATACCTTTCTTGCCAGTAGGCAGTATTCCCTGTTCCAAACCTTGGTTTTCTTTCTCCAGGTAGTTCACAAAATCCGCTGAACTTTGTGAGTAATTGTTCCCTAATTTCTGAGGTGTAATGGTAATGTACATAGCACCAAAATTTACAGATCGTTGTTCCCGTTTAGCTTTTCTCGAAAGCCTGCCTCGCCGGCAGGCGGTCGTACTTCACTCTTCTCTTCAATGATTTTCTTTTCCAAAATCAAGGGTTTCTTTTTGGGCTCCTCGGTCTGGAAAAGGGATTCCAACATTGCCACGGTGGGTTTGGTCTGGCTCTTTTCCATATCCCTCATTATGGCAATTACTGCATTGATACGTTTCTTTAGGGAAGCTTCGATTGTCCTTCCCGTAGGCCCTAGTTTTTCCTTTGGGGAAATCTCGTTGTAGAAGAAAAAATCGAGCATTGTTGCCATTGCTTCGGTGTGCGATTTGAAGTGTGTTCGTGAAAATTCCTGAAAACGTTTTGCCGTTTCCTTTTTGAACCTAATGCCGATAAATGAGTCCATAATCCGCCGATTTGTCGCAAATCCTTCCCTAAAAATGGGCGTTTATAGGGCATTTGTCGCAAATTGTAGAAGGTTGGAAATTTTATATTTTTTCAAGTTGCTGAATATCAGCATTTTGAAAACGAAAAGGAGTGCTTAACATCGCATTGCGTGTTACCCTCTTGCTACTCCTTTTCGTTCGCCACAGGCGAACAAAAATTCCGTACAATTTGGTCAAAAGCCAATTGCCAGTTCCAGGGAAATAATTTCCTGTTATGTATTTTTTGATGGGTACGGTTATCGGCGAAAGTCAAAAAATGGATAACCCTACGTAAAATTAAACGCTGAATTTCAGCGAGATAAATATACTGATTTTTCTTCACTTGAAATTATTTGAACGGAAAAACACCTCCAAAAATTTAGAGGTGCTTTACTGCAAATTTCAGAAAATCAGATGTTGAATATCACAGGATAGAAGTACAATTTTGTAGTGCTTCCCTTCGACTTCACTCAGGACAGGCTTCCTCTACCATCATCTCAAAACAGGTATAATTTTCTCTAAGGTACTTGCTCATATCATCCCCTAATTTTCGTTTCACATCCTTTTTGGAATTCTCCAAAAGTCGGTTTTGGGCTTCTTCGGTCAGGTCTGAAAAATTAAGATAAATCATAAGCTTTGCATTTAAAGCATTCCTTCATCTGCAAAACTGAAATAATTTCCATCAGGTGTCAGGATCAAATGATCCAATACCTTTATATCAAATAATTCCCCTGCCTTCTTAATTTTTTGGGTCAGGCGTTTATCCGGTTCACTCGGTCTCAAGGTTCCGCTCGGATGGTTGTGAGCAAGGATTACAGCCGTGGTAAGGCTTTTGAGTACTACGGCAAATACGATCCTTAAGTCTACCAAGGTGCCGGTAATCCCTCCGGTGGATACCTGATAAATACCTTTTACTTTATTGGCATTGTTCAGCAACATTATTTTAAAGGTTTCGTGCAGTTCGATACTGTTTTTGTCCCATTGTCCATAAAGGAGTTCGGCTGCATTTTGAGAGGAATTTATTTTTGGAAGCTGATTTATTTTAAGGCTTCCACTATAACTTATCGCTATTTCGTTAACTTTGATTTCCATTATGATCTGATTTGAAGGTGAATAATGAAAGAGGGCGCAACTTTCGAGAGGAACGCCCTCTTTGTTTTTAATTTACTCGGCTGAAGTATGGCCGTTCTTTACGCCTAACAAGAGGATCTCATTGGCTTCCACCTCGGTAACATAGCGTTTAATGCCGTCATTATCCTCGTAACTACGGGATTTCAATTTTCCGCTCACTCCAATTTCCTTACCCTTTCCTGCATACTTCTCAATGATTTCTGCAGTTTTTCCCCAGGCGACTACGGTATGCCATTCCGTATTTTGCACTTTTTCGCCTTTGTCGTTTTTGTAATACTCATTTGTGGCAAGTGAAAAACGGGCTACTTTTTTACCGTTCTCAAGGTTTGTAATGGTTGGTTCCTGACCAACATTTCCAATTAGCTGTACGTGATTTTTGATAGTACTCATAATAAAAGAATTAAAGATTAATTAATAGACTACCTGAACCCTTCAGGCAGTTTTCGTTTATATTTTTTTGAAGTGATTTACTTATTGTATCCTGAGCGTTTTCCTCTTTTTGTTTTTTTGGCCCCGCTTCCTTTTTGATGTTTTTGTACGATTTCATAATGTTCATTTTAGATTTACTTCCCGTAGTGCCGTCGCTGTTACCTTTTTTTGTTGCTTATACGTTTTCAATATTTGGAATTGATAAGGACTTATAAAAAGGAGGTACGACTGGCTTATGCAGTCCGTTCAACTTTCAAATGTTGGTATTTTGCTTACAAAAAAAAGGAAGGGACAGTGACGGCGCGGAAGTTGGTCTAAAGTCCTTATGTGAAGTACAAAACATTGGAAGCGGGGCCAAATGCAAGGATGGATATCCGATTAAGCGGACTCCATTTCCGATTTTGTAGTGAGAATGTAGCATTTCGTTTCGACGTAGCAGAACGATTAGCGAAATGGAAAGGAAAAATTGGGGATGGTGTCCAAGATCTATTTAGGAAAGCTCTTTGCCCGAAATGCAGCTTTTCGCGAAATAGAGCGGCAATGTGCTGACCGGGTTATGGAAATAGATTATCCTTAAAAGTAGGATTTAAAGCGGACTTGACTTCAAAGAATGTACATGTGAATGAAATTAGCCGCTTCCCGGTTTTCCACAGAAAGGATTAACTTCAGAACCAAACCTCAATCTATCAAAAATAAAAAATCCCGAAATTTTACTTTCGGGATTTTTAAAAATTACTCTTGAGTATTAAAGTTTCTTAGTAACAAGATCATACACACAAGGGATTACGACCAGGTTCAGAATGGTTGCCGAGAGTAACCCCCCAAGTATCACCACAGCCATCGGGCTCTGGATCTCACTTCCCGGTTCCCCTCCTTTTAAAGCTAATGGAATAAGTGCCAGACCTGTAGTGAAGGCTGTCATTAGGATCGGATTTAACCGGTCCAATGCGCCCGATTTGATCAATTCAAAACCTCTTAAGCCTTCCTGCCGTAAGTCTTCGTATCTGGACACCAGTAGGATTCCGTTTCGAGTAGCAATCCCAAAGAGACTAATGAAACCGATAGTCGAAGCTATGCTCACAATTCCCGATGTAAAGTACACGATAAGGATTCCCCCGATCAATGCCAGCGGCAGATTGATAAGGACGATAAAAGCCAGTTTGACATTCTTAAATTCAAAATACAGCAACAGGAAAATTACCAGGATCGCCAAAACAGCTGAAATCATCAGCATCTGTGAGGCTCTGGATTCACTTTCGAATTGTCCGCCGTATTCAACCCTGTAACCTTCCGGAATATCTACGGAAGAATTTACGGTTTCCCTGATCTTTTCTACCGCGCTTCGCAGATCCCGTCCCTGCACATTGGCAGCTACAACGATCTTACGCTGTACATCTTCCCTGCTAATGGTATTGGGGCTGCTTACAGAGGAAACTGTGGCAAGCTGTTCCAATGGCACCTGTGAGCCGTTCGGAAGTCCTATTAAAGCAGTTTTAATATTCTCAATACTGTTTCTGAACTCCTCACCATATCTCACCACAAGGTCAAAGTATTTTTGACCTTCATAGATCTCCCCTACCTCGTGGCCGGCAAAGGCAACATCCACCTGTTCCATTAATTCGCCGACAGTCATGCCGTAAGCAGAGAGGATCTGGCGTTTTGGCGTGATCTTGATCTGCGGCACCTCGATCTGCTGATCAACCGCTACATCGGCAAGTCCGTTGATGGGGCTTATACTTTGCTCCACGTCTGTTCCAATTTCATAAAGCTGTTGCAGATCGGGTCCGAATATTTTGATCGCAATATTTGCCCGGGTTCCAGAAAGCATATGGTCGATTCGGTGAGCAATGGGTTGCCCTAAAGTGATATTTACTCCGGGCACCATACTCAGTTTTCCCCTTACCTCTTCAAAGAATTCTTCCTTCGATTTTTCTTCCAGTGTAAAAGGCACATCGATCTCGGCGGCATTTACCCCCTGGGCATGCTCATCCAATTCGGCCCTACCTGTCCTTCGGGTCACCACATCAACTTCGGGCATTTCGAGTAACAGCTGTTCTACCTGTCTTCCTGTCTTGTTGCTTTCTTCCAGGGACATTGCCGGAGGACCAACTACGCTGATCACCAGGGAACCTTCATTAAATTCCGGAAGGAAACTTCTCCCCAGCTGTGTGAAAAGGGCGATACTCAGTAAAAAAGCGATTACAGTTACTCCAATCACCGTTTTAGGGATCTTCAGTGCTCGGTTGAGAGTTGCGGCGTAACGCTGCTGTAACCATCTTTCAACTTTGGTTCCCTGAGCCTGCTTCTTCAGCATTTTTTCATCTTTTAAAAGATAAGAACATAACACCGGAGTAACAGTAACTGCAACCACCAATGAGGTCAAAACTGAAGTGATAAAAGCAATTCCAAGTGGCTTCAGCAATCTGCCTTCCATTCCGCCAAGGAAAAACAACGGAATGAATGATACGATGATGATGAGCGTAGCAATGATAATCGAACTTCTTATTTCCACCGAAGCGTCCCTGACCACCGTAATAACAGATTGTCTTTCCGCTTCCGGTTTTCGAACATTCTCCCGCAGGCGTTTATAAACGTTCTCCACATCAATAATGGCGTCATCTACCAGTGCACCAATGGCAATAGCCATACCTCCCAGGCTCATCGTATTAATAGTGTACCCCAGCCATTTTAAAATGATTATGGACACCAGTAAGGAAATTGGGATGGCCAGCAGTGAAATAAAGGTGGTACGCCAGTTCATAAGAAAAATGAACAGCACGATAACCACAAAAAAGGCACCTTCGAGCAGGGTCATATTAAGGTTGCTAATCGAAGCATCAATAAAATCGGCCTGGCGGAAGATCTGACTTTTGATCTCGACACTTTTCGGCAAACTTGTTTCCAGTTCGGCGATGGCCTCATCCAACCTTTCGGTAAGTTCCAGCGTATTTACATCGGGCTGCTTGGAAATAGTCAGGATAACTGCCGGTTTTGCGTTTAGGGAACCATCCCCGATCTTATCGGCAGCACCTATCTGCACTTCAGCAACATCTTTTATCTTGATGCTCTGCCCGTTGACCTGTTTGACTACAGCTTGCTCCAGGTCTTCCACGGCGTAAGCTCTGCCGCTACCTTTGATGATATATTGATTCCCGTATTGATTCAAAAAACCACCCGGTGCATTCATATTTGCCTCCTGCACTTTTTCAGTCAGTTCGGCAAGGCTAACGTCGTAGTGCTTCATTTTTGCCGGATCGGCAAAAACCTGGTATTGCTTGTAATCCCCGCCTATCACCACCACGTTTGCAATCCCTCCAATGGCTTTGATCCGTGGTCGAATCTGCCAGTCTGAAAGTGTTCTCAGTTCCATTGGGCTCAGACTGTCTGAAGTCACTCCCAAAAGCATTACCTCGCCCATAATAGAAGAAATAGGTGCCATGGTCGGAGCGCCTACTCCACCCGGCAGGTTCTCACGCACCATGGGAATCCTTTCACTAACGATCTGTCTTGCTCTGTATATGTCGGTACCCCAGTCAAATTCAACCCAAACAATAGAAATTCCCGCAGCTGAAGAAGAACGGATCCTTCTCACATTTGGGGAACCGTTCATCGCGGTTTCGAGCTGGTAAGTCACCAGTTTCTCTACCTCTTCACTCTCCATACCGTGAGCTTCGGTAAGAATGGTCACTGTAGGTGCTGTAAGGTCTGGGAACACATCCACGTTCATGGTGCGTGCGAAGTAGAACCCTGTAACACTAAGCACTACCGCTGCCAAAAGCACAAGAAGGCGGTTGTGAAGTGAAATCGATAATATTTTATTTAACATCTAATTTTTGTTTCAGGATTAATGTTCGTGACCGTGACCCGGTGTTTCACCTGACATTGAAGCCATCTTTACCTGGTAATTGCCGGTTGTTACAACGACTTCCCCCTCTTGCAGTCCGCCCAAAACCTGTGCGTTCTTCCCATTTCGTTTTCCGATCCTTACCGGCCGTCTCTCGAAGCTTTCGCCGCCGGTTTGTACAATGACAGAATAGTTGCCATAGTCCTCCAGCAAGGCAGCTTCAGGAACTACAACTACTGTTTCAGCCTCTCCCAGGGCGATCTGTACTTCGGTAAAACTGCCTTCGGGCATTTCAACCACGTCATTTACTTTGACATAAACTGGAATCATTGGCTTTCCATCCTGCACCTCTTTGCCCACAGAAACAATGGATCCATCAGAATTTAATGCACTTTCCCAATCCCCCTGATCATTCCTGTACCAGACATTGGCGATGGATTCCTTACTTGGATTATAAGTCGCACTTAACTGGGTTTTCAGGAGTCGAGATTTGTCAGTACCTATAGTAATCAAATTTGCTCCCTGTTCCACATAATCTCCGTTAGAGGTATTGATGGATTTGATAAAACCGTCAAAAGGAGCGCGAATCTGCTTTCCGCCGGCTCCATAGTTAGAAGCCAGCGCACGGTAATTCGCTTCGGCTACGCGAAAATCACTTTCTACCTTTTCGAATTCCGCTTTGGGAACTATTCTGTCTTGATAAAGTTCCTTTTTTCGCTCATATTCGGCTTTCGCCTGGTCGTACCTGGCTTTCGCCTGGGCGATCTCCGCCTGAATATTATTGGAAGAAAGTCCTTCACTGCTCAAAGTCATCAACAACTGACCTCTGTTCACCTCGGAGCCTTCCGTTAAATTTTCGGAAACAAAATTCACCATTCCGTTAGCGCCGGCTGCAACGGTTTTATAAGTTCCCGGTGCCGCCTGCCATACTCCCGAAGTATGAACGATATCATAGACTTCACCTTTAGTCACAGGTTTTGTCTGAAAATCGATTTTCCAGGCCTGCTCCTTCAAAAAGCTTATTCCGGCTTCTTCTGCAGCCTCTATATTTTCTGCAGCTTCCGCCACCGAAGAGTAAACCCGTACATTTTCGATCACGATCCTGTCTGAATATTCAGGAGTTTTAAGGTCAAAGACCAGGTTGTAAGTTCCCGGCTCTTTCGGTTGTAAAGCGGGAGAAAAAATTCCGGGTGAAGAAGGTGCTTCCGCAGTATTACGAATACCGCTATCACCTCTTACAAGACTTACTGTCACCGATCCTTCACGAATCGGTTTATGTTTGCCCAACGAGGTGAAATGGGCAGCGAACTTGCTGATCTTTCCCTCCACCAAAGCCGGATATTCCACGAAAAGCTCCGTCTGGTCTGTCCACACGGTTTTGCTTATGGCCGGAACATCACCTGTAAGGTGGTTTCCTTCGGCATCGTGCGCATGGTCTTCTTCCGGGTTATTTCCGCAGGAATAAAGAAAAAGCGAGATGCACACTATAAAAATATATTTCATATCTGATTTTTAATTTTAGTGTTCGTGGTGCTCGGTACCATCGTCATGCATATGGCTTTCCTCTTCCTCGTGAGACATATCCAGAGAATCCTCGCCTACTGTGAACTCTTCCTGCATATGCCCCCCATCTTCATCATGTGGATGACCATGCTCTTCTTCCTCATGGGCGTGAGCTTCGACTCCCTCTCCATGTTCGTGCCCGTGATCTTCATTAGCTGTATCTCTACAAGCTGAAAAACCAAATACTAATATTGCTGCGAAAAATAAATTCCTGAATTTCATAATGTTTAATTTTAAATTACAATTGATGTTTTAAAAGTTGTGCTTTTAGCTGAAAAAGCTCTTTTTGCATTTCCAGCATTTTGTTATGCGCCTGCCGGTAAAATTCCACTTCCCGGTAATAATCAAGAAACGAGAATTCTCCCAGCTCATAGGCTTTAAATAGAAGTTCTTCGGAATTCAGGTCTTTAAAGGTATCCCGGTATTCCTCGTATTTCTGCTTTATTAACTGGTATTGCCGGTAATTTTCCTGAAATCGGGTATAGAATTGGGCAGTCTCGGCTCCGGCATTAGCCTGCACGTATTCCAACTGAGCTTTGGCAGCTCTCACTTTATTCTTACTATTCCATAGCGGAATGGAAAGTCCCCCTAAAAAGCCGGAATAATTGGTCGAATTCACTCCCTGATAATTATATCCAATGGTAAGATCTGGCAAAATTTTATTCTTTTGCAGTTTCACCTGTTGTTCCGCCACCGCCTCCAGGGCAGTCAACATTTGGACCTCGGCATCTGCGGAAAGTTTTTCGTTCCAAAGCACCTGCATTTCGGCAACTTCAGCGTCTTCAATGAACAGGATTTCATCTGCCTGAACCGGATTTCCCCCATTCAGTTTCTGAAGTTCCATCAAGGTGTTCTTCATTTCAATCTCTATTTGGTCCAATTCAAATTGTTGCTGCAGCCAGGCAACTTTGGCCTTATTCAGCTCCAGGATCCCGATCTGTTCCGCATCGAATAATCGCTGGATCTGTTTATACACCTGTTGTGCCTGTTCCAAGCGCTGTTGCTCCAGCTCTTCTCGCTGCTGCAGAATTTGAAGCTCGAAAAGCTCTTTTTTGGCCTGCAGAAGGACTTCTTGGCGCATGGCGTCGTACTCTAGTTCGAGTAGCTTCTTTTGTTTGTCAATCCGTTTGCTGCGGGCCGCATAGACCGTCGGAAATTCAAAGCGCTGAGATATTTGATATTCATAATAATCTTCTGTCTCATGCTCCCCAAATGGTAAATAATATGCTGAAGCCTGAGGGTCCGGCAGATTATTTTCAGTTTTGTTTCCAAGCTTCTGACTGCGAATAAACGACTGATATGCCTGTAGCTGCCTATTATTCTGGCTTATCTCCTTTAAAATGTCATTCCTTCCGGTATTCTGGCCAAATGAGCCGGTAGAGATAAGGAATCCGCAGAAAGCGGAAACTATATATCTGAACATAATTTTTGATTTTAGTTTAATCTATATGATAAGATCGGCCTGCTATTTTAAATAGTGGCCTGACTAGTTAATCAAACTAAGTCGGGAGGTCCCCGAAGTGAGAGTATGGATAAATAAGGGTTGAAATATTCATTGGGAGGCTGATAAATTTCAAAACTTTCTGAATCTTGATCAGCTAAAACCCAATTCTCTGAATAGTATTTATTTGAGGCTTTCTTTTTGGCTTCTGTCTTTTGCAATCTTACATCCTCGGAATATTCCTTAATAACCGGAATTTCATTCAAAGCAATCGTATGCGAATGAATGGCCAACAGATAGGACAAGAATCCCCCCTGCTTATCTTCTTGCTTCTTTTCGTGGTGATGATCTTCACCGGAATGATGATGATGCGCAACCTCCTTCTTCTCCTGCCCATGTGCATGGTGTGCATGTGGAATTATCTGATGAAGAGACATCAGCATAAAGATACCAAGGAGGAATAAAGCTTTTATTTGAGATTTTGTACGCACAGACTACAAAAGTAGTAATTTATCACAGAGATTTGAGAAAAAATAGTAAACCACAAGAACCTTAGCTCCTATGGTTTATACTTCAACTAATTAAATTGCTAACTATTTAAGTTATACATTTAAATAAAATTTCTTTTGAGTTAGAAAATCATGTAAAATACCAATTTCCACTACTTCGAGTTCTTCGAGGGTATCATCTTTAATAACTTGAACTTTTTCAAAGAAAAGCCGCAGATGACGATTAAGCTTAAAATCTTATGTAACAATTGTTACTGAAAGTCTCTTTATATAAATTTATTTTCATGAGTTAATCATTTAAAAAGAAAAATGTATGAAATATTATTTTGCCAAAACAGTGTCGGGAGAATTTGAAGAAGTAATTAAAAAAGTTACCAATGAATTGGAAAAGGAAGGTTTTGGGGTGCTCACCCAAATAGATATAGCAGCTACCCTAAAGAAGAAACTGGATGTTGATTTTAAAAAATATCAAATCCTGGGTGCCTGCAATGCTCCCTACGCACACAAAGCACTAAAAGCCGAAGATAAGATCGGTACTATGTTGCCTTGTAATGTAATTGTTCAGGAAGTGGCAAAGGGTAAAATTGCGATCGCTGCAGTAAACCCTTCGGCATCTATGCAGGCGGTAGGAAACAAAGATTTAGAAGAGATCGCCACAGAAATTGGAAATAAACTACAAAAAATAGTGGATAACGTTTAAATTAAACAACTTCGGAGTATTTAAATCTCGATTATCGAGTAAATTTTCCAGAATTTGGAGAAAGAAAAACGAACTCAAAAAACTAAAACTCAGAATTATACTGAAAGCCGGAAAACCGTATCGATTTGGAATTCTATCAAAGAAGGTATAATTCACGAAGGATGGCAGGATACGGTTTTATTAATGCCCGGAATGAAAATTCGTTTGATAATGGATTTCAACGATTTTAAAGGTCTTTTGTATATCATTGCCATAATCTGGAACATGAGGATATGGGAATGATGAGAATTTTCCTCATAAAATAAAGCCTTTCATAAGAAAAGGGATAGATATTATATAAACTACTTTTATAAAAGCTCCTTAATATCCTTAATGAGTTGAACAGGACCAGAAAAAATAAACTTTTTATAAATTTAAATAACCGATTTAATAATTTTTAAAACTAGAATATGAGAACAATAGTAAAAACTTTAATGATTATTGGAGTAGCAAGCACTTTACTTAGCTGTAAATCAACCTTCAATGCTGCCGAAACGATGGATGTAAATGAAAATCGATATGCGGTCTATCAGGAAATTATATCGAATCCGAATAATTTTAAGGAATTTATTGGCCAGGCTCAGCAAAGTGAAGAGGCTAAAAAAATCATGATACAGGAACACATGCAAATGATGGAATCGGGAAAAATGAAAGGTATGATGGCCAATAATCCCGAAATGAAAGAAAAAATGAAATCGCATATGCAAAAAATGATGGAGGAAAATCCTGAAATGCAGGAAATGATGATGAAAAAAATGATGGATAAGCAGGAAATGCGTCAGAAGATGATGGAAAAAATGCAGGAAAATCCGCAAATGCGTAAGCAAATAATGGAAAAAATGCACGGAATGATGCGAAAAAATCCGGAAATGCGTGAACAGATGACACAAAGTATGCAAAAAATGATGCAGGAAAACCCCGAGATGATGGAAAAAATGATGCAGAAGATGATGGAAAATCCAGAGATGATGCAAAAAATGAAAGATAAGATGAAACAAAAACCAGGAAATCGTAAAAACTAGAATTCTAACCGCAAAAAATATTCAAATACATACATTGAAAAATTAACTCCTAAATCTGAGGAAGAAGGATATTTAAAAACATTTGTGTCCGGTTAAATTTTTAAAAGCGGGATTCCCTTGATGGGTTTCCCGCTTTAGAGTAATTTGGTTTTTACCACAAAATCAAATACTATGAACAAAAGTACTCACTTTAGCGGACATCCAATAAATAAAAAATTAGGACTATCTCATAAACTGTGTAAATGTAAAACATGTAGGTTTGCCAACCTCCAAGTCTTTTAAATCTTGCCTGCAAATTCCAGACAATAATATTTACACAATGAAAAAAGATTTATTCGATGATGAATTTTTAAAAGAGTTTAAATCAGGAGAAGAACTTGGAATTTTTTAATCAACTTTAAAAACGTGGATTGGAGAAAATGCTTGAGTGTGAATTGGATGACCATTTCGATTATGATAAGCACTAGAAGTCTAGATCTGGAGTTCTTTTGGTGAAGGCACTGTAAAGGTTCCTGAGACCGGGTTGGATCCTTTGTTCCCAAGGGACAGAACATGGTTGATGCCATCGAAAATATCAAGGAATGAGCAATAGCGATTTTGAGGAACACATCTCTGAGGTTAATGGTTTTGATGTCTCTACTCCCGAATTACAGACCGAATCAGCAGTGATATCGTTGCCGGGTAAAATCATCCTTTAAATACCTGTAGATATGTAGTTTGGAAATATAAAAAAGTCTTTACCAAAGACATTAAGCTCATTTATGATGCACTTCCCCAACAAGCAGCAGAAGCTGCTCTGGAGGATTTTGTCAACAAATGGAATTCCACATACTCTTATGCTAATAAAGCTGGAGAGACAACTGGAATGACCTTACCGTCTTCTATGAGTTCCGCTGGAGATCAGACGAATTATTTATTCCACCAATCGTTTTGAGAACCTGAACGGGAAGATCAGAAAGTACACCAACAACCAATTATCCTCACCAACCGATGATGCTGTAATCAAATCTGTATATTTAGCTCCGAAGGAAGCAATTAAAAAATGGTCAACGCCTATTAGAAACTCGGGAATCGTCCTCAATCAGTTCTTGACTATCTACGAAGAAAGAGTTCAGTTTTAGATTTTAAAGTCAAACACTTTTATTTTAAATTTCCACGCTTTAAGGGATAGTGTCTAAAATCACTTTTTTAAACTTTCAAACGTTACGGGAAAGTCTCACCTAATCAAAAATTTATCACACTATCCAAAGCTTCATCAGCATCTCGATGAATGAAATTGGCCTGATAATTCAGAGTAGTCTTTAGATTACTATGTCGCTAAGGGTCTGTAATTTAAACTCTGTCTGATCTTTCAATATTTCTGTTGATGATTCCAGAGGTACTGGTATTTATAGCCAGTGGTATCCTGTCTCCAAATTTAATATAAAATTGCTGAATCGTAAGGCTCCAATTATGAAGAGGAGCTGTCCATTTCTTTTCGATGTTCTTGGTGGCCAAGTAGACCAGCTTCAGTAGTGACATGTCATTAGTGAAGGCTCCTTTGGTTTTTGTAACCTTACGAACCTGACGATGGAAACCTTCAACGGCATTAGTAGTATAGATTATCCTTCTGATTGGTTCGGTGTACTGAAAATACTGTGAGAGTTCCTCCCAATTGCGTTGCCAGCTATCAATGACTACTGGATACTTCTGACCCCATTTTTCTTCCAGGTTAAGCAGTTCATCTTCAGCTATTTCTTTGTTCACGGCCCTATACACTTTCTTAAGATCTCGCATAAATTCCTTTTGATTCTTTGAAGCAATGTACTTTAGGGAGTTTCTTATTTGATGAACAATACAAAGCTGTACCTGTGTCTTAGGAAACACGCTTAGAATAGCATTAGTAAAACCTTTTAGATTATCTGTACAGGCAATTAAAATATCTTCCAGTCCCCGGTTTTGTAGATCGGTTAGCACCTGGAGCCAAAAATTAGCGCCTTCGCTTTCAGAGATGTACATACCTAGAACTTCCTTATATCCCTCTTTATTGATTCCTAAAATATTGTAGAGAGCCTTATGTTCTATTTTTCCTTCTACCTTCACTTTGTAATGCATCGCATCAAGCCATACAATGCAGTAAAGGGAATCCAGAGGACGGCTCTGCCATGCTTTTACATCGGGAATGATCTTGTCAGTGATCTGACTTAAGACCGTGTGAGAAATGTCCGTGTCGTACATCTCCTTGATGTGTGAAGATATGTCACGGTAGCTCATTCCAAGGCCATAGAGACCTATGATCTTTTCAGATAGATTATCCGCTAATATAGTCTGGCGCTTCTTTACCAATTCTGGCTCAAAACTGCTTTGCCGATCTTGTGGGGTATTAATTTCAAAGGATCCGAAGCCGCTCTTTATCTTCTTTTTTCCTTTGCCGTTGCGCTTATTACCACCGGAACGTTCTTCCTCATTAAGATGAGAATCCATCTCTGCTTCAAGAGCTTTTTCAATAAAATTCTTAAGCATAGGTGCAAAGGCACCATCTTTTCCGAAGAGACTCTTGCCCGATATAAACTGCTCCAGGGCTTTCTTCTCTAAATTTTGTTGTTCTTCTGTTGTCATGGGTTTGTCTGAATAAAATTATTTAAAAATCCTTTTCAGACAGAGTTTATTTTACACCCTCGTCGATAGAGCTTTTGCAGCATCAAAGGATGAATTTTATCACCTGCAATATTCCCAAAGCTATGTCTTGCAATGTGATTGGATAAATTTTTATCTATACCACATTCCTCTGCAATTCGTTTTAGATATTTATTGAGAAGTTTGGTAGCATTTTTTGTTTTAATATAAATTTCTTCAGCATCTTTAGGATGGACATTTTTTAGAAAAGGAAATACATATCCATTATAAAGTATCTTGTCCTTTCTGTAATAGCTTAATATTTTTTCGGCTTTATCAGGAATTTTTAAGCTCAATGCCTTTTCATTCTTATTCATTACATAATAAAGACGATTATCTTTAAAATCAGACCATTTCAGTTTAACCACATCAGAAATACGTATGCCTGCAAAATAGAAAGCAAACAACCATACATTATGAGTATGCCAAATTGAAGCACCTTCTTCAAATTTTAGAACTTCTATTTTTTCAACCTCTTCTATAGTTAGACCGATTTTATTACCAGAACCAATTCGAATTTTCTCTTTTTCCCCTGCAAAAGGATAATATTTTTGATCAATAATACCTTCTTTTATTGCTAGATTAAAAAGTGTTCTAATAAAAATAAGCTGATTCGTAACAGTTCTAGTTGTTTGGTTTAAATAAGAAAGACAAAAAGTTTTATATTTATTTATAAATGCCTCATCAATTTCCTGAAATCGTAAAGCTGTACTTTTTTGAAAATAGTTCACTCCATCCATCCACATATATTCGGCCCTTTTTGCCCTACTTATACGCTCTCTACGTCGTTCTTTGATCTCTTTGATAACTGTAGATTTGTTTTTAGATTTTTTTAGATTTAAAAATTCTTCTAAATTATAGAGGATTGACAATTCAGATTTGGCTACAGAGAATGTCCCCCTTTCATATTTGTCCTTTATACGTTCAGCTGCTAATGCAAAAAAAGATTTTAAGCCTCCAGGACCTTTTAATTTTTGTTTGGCTTGTTTGGGAGTAATACGATCTTTCGACTCAAAATAAATATCATTGACCTCGGTCAACTTTTTCATCAAAAAATTGTTCAATTTTCTATAATTGGGATGAGTTCTCTTAACTTTTCCAGCAGTTTTATCCCAGTCCTTTTCAAAAACATATTGTCCAAGCCAATGATAATTTGTTTTATAATTTTCACTAATCCTCAATGCAAGGGGAATTGTGCCATCCTTTCTTATCATGTTCTTCCGTAAAACAATCTTTACATTAGCCATAATGATCTGATTTAAAACTTAGTAAAGATAGTGAAATGTTTAGGCAGTTAGTACAGAATAAGTACAGAATAGTACAGAATAAGTACAGAATAATTTGATTTTAATACCTTCTAATTAAGATCAGGTATTATATAAAGCACTGTAAATCAAATATTTTGCATGGTTTTAGTTGAAATTGCATAGATAAAACATCAAGTTCATAACCCGGAGGTCACGAGTTCAAATCTCGTTCTCGCTACTCTTACTCAACAAAAGCCGGGAATTTCTCCCGGCTTTTTTATTGCCGGTGGTTTAAGGATCATCCTGGTTTAAAAAGTTTCTTCTCCTGCTACTTTCGGTATATTTTTACCTACACAAAAAACTTCAATAAAATTTACATAAAAGATAAAACTAGAAGAAGCAAATTTTGTGCAATGATTTGCAAATAAAGTGCAAATATCTTAAAAGCATCTTAATTAGTTTTATACCACATAAACTTTTTAAATCTAAGTTGCAGAATTGAGTAGCATTACTCCTCCTTAAATACTACATCGATTTCGCTTGGATACTAACCACAAAAAATAAAAAATGAAACAAAAATTACTTGTGTTAATTCCACTTTTGGTGTTCTGTCTCACAGTATATTCTCAACAGGCTGAGACTCCAGTTAGTGGAATAGTTGTAGACGCAGAAACAGGAACACCGCTTCCTGGGGCAAACATTCTAGAAAAAGGCACCTCTAATGGTGTAATGACTGATTTCGATGGAAATTTTGAAATTTTGGTGCCTGCCGATGCCACTTTGGTAGTGTCATATGTTGGTTACACTTCACATGAAGTACCAGTTGAAGGAAATTCTAAATTAACCATAAACCTCAAGCCTGATGCCGCTACTCTTGATGAAGTAGTGGTTGTGGGTTATGGTACTCAAAAGAAGGCTAACCTTACGGGAGCGGTAACAACAGTAGACTCTGAAGTTCTTCAGTCCCGTCCTGTTCCCAATGTAAGTGAAATGCTACAGGGGGTGGTTCCAGGTCTTAATTTTCAAACATCCGGACTGGGGGGTGAATTAAATTCCGGACTTAGTTTCAACATACGTGGCTCGGGTACTATTGGCTCCGGTTCTAACTCTGCTCCACTCGTTCTGGTAGATGGTATGGAAGCAAACCTGGATGCTCTAAATCCCCAGAACATCGAATCTATAACTGTGCTAAAAGATGCAGCTGCTGCCGCTGTATATGGTTCAAGGGCTGCCTTTGGTGTGATTCTGGTTACCACAAAAGATGGCAGGTTGGGCATACCAACTATTAACTACAGTAATAACTTTCGTTTTAGCTCTCCGCTGCACGTTCCAAACATGATGGATTCCCATACATTTGCTTTGTACTGGAATGAAGCAGCTGAAAATTCGGGTCAGGCACCGCCATTTTCGCAAGAAGTAATTGAAAGAATAATTAAATATCAAAACGGAGATATTGACTATGGCACAGTACCCAATGCAAATGGCGACAGGTATCAATATTATACTGGGTCTAATGCCAATACAGATTGGTTTGAGGAACTATATAAAGATTATTCATTTTCACAAGAGCATAACCTGAGTCTAAGCGGAGGTACTGAAAAAACTACATATTTCACTTCTGCAAGGTTTCTGGATCAAGGAGGTCTACTTGCCTACGGGGAAGATAGATTGGAAGATTACGATTTTAGCGGTAAGTTGAACACAGAAATTTCGAAATATGTAAGGTTCAACTCCAGCACCCGGTTTTCACGCAGAGAATATGAAAGACCTACACAGCAGGGAGGCTTATTCTATCACAATATTGCCCGAAGATGGCCAACCGTACCCGTGAGGGATCCAAATGGGAATTTTGGTGACTCTTCAGGAGAAATTCCGCAACTGGTGCAGGGAGGACGCACCAATGACCTTGTTGATAGATTATATTTACAGGGGCAGTTGACAATTACACCTCTTGAGGGATGGAATATATACGCCATTGGTAATTACAAGATCACCAATGTAAACAACCATTCGGAAGTTCTTCCGGCTTATGCATATGATGTGGCTGGAGACCCTTACCCTGTTGCTGTAGGATGGAATTCTCCTGGTTATAGTTCAGTCTACGAGTACAATCGCAAAGAAGATTATTTCAGCACTAACATTTACTCTGATTACACCTTTGACTTCAATGAGGTTCACAATTTCAAAGTCATGGCCGGCTATAATTCGGAATTGACAAAGTATCGAACAATAGGTGCTTCAAGAAGTGGATTAATCACACCCGATCTTCCCACTATTGATACTGCCACAGATGAAAGTAGGGCAACAGAAGGCCAATACCAACACTGGTCTGTAGCAGGATTCTTTGGCAGATTAAATTACAATTACAAAGAAAGGTATTTACTGGAGGTTAACGCCCGCTATGATGGTTCTTCCCGCTTTATCAATGATAAACGCTGGAACCTGTTCCCTTCAGTATCGGCAGGCTGGAACATTGCCAACGAAAGATTCTGGCATTTAGACAAAACCATTCAATTGCTAAAACTAAGAGGTTCTTATGGAGAACTTGGTAACCAGAATACAAGCAACTGGTACCCCTTTTACCAGTCTATGCCCGTAGGTACGGCTAATGGTAGCTGGTTACTCAATGGTGAAAAACCAAATACAGCAAGTGCACCCGGTCTTGTAAGTTCCCTGCTTACATGGGAAAGAGTGACCAGCTGGAACGTGGGCTTAGATATGGCACTTTTGAGAAACAGATTGAATTTAAGTGTAGAATACTTTAACAGAAAAACTCTTGATATGGTAGGGCCTGCACCCCAATTACCTGCCATACTTGGAACTGCAGTGCCACGAATTAATAATGCCGATATGGAGTCAACCGGAGTTGAACTTGAAATAAACTGGAGAGATTATATTGGAGATTTCAATTACAGTATTAGAGGAACCATTTCTGATTCCAAACAAAAGGTGCTCAGCTATCCGAACCCTACAAATAATATTTCAGACTGGTATGACGGTAGGGCAATGGGTGAAATTTGGGGATACAAAACTATTGGAATTGCCAAAACAGATGAAGAAATGCAGAACCATCTGGCAAACACCAGTCAAAGCCAATTAGGAAGTAACTGGGAAGCCGGTGATATTATGTATGCCGATCTAAATGGAGATGGTGAGATTAATTCAGGAGATGGCACCCTTGAAAATCCGGGAGACTTAACTATAATAGGTAACTCTACTCCTCGCTACACCTTTGGAATTGACATGAGCGGTGACTACAAAGGGTTTGATTTCCGTGTATTCTTACAGGGTTTCGGGAAAAGAGACTATATGCCAAATGGCCCCTATTTTTGGGGAGCTAATGGAGGAATGTGGCAATCTGCCGGGTTTGAAGAACACATGAACTTCTTTAGAGATGAAAATTCACCCATGGTGCAGGCAGGGCTGGCAGAGGTCAACCCCAATGCTTACTTTCCCCGTCCAATGTTCGGAAGTGGCAAAAATCAACAGACACAAACCAGGTATTTACAAGATGCTTCATACCTAAGAGTAAAAAATGTTCAGCTTGGATACTCCTTTGGAGCCTTTGAAAAGGCGCGTTTTAGAGTCTATGTTTCCGGGGAAAATTTGTTGACCTTTACAGATATGATAGATATGTTTGATCCTGAATCTATTGGTTTGGGAGGCTGGAATGACGGTAAAACATACCCTTACTCACAGGTATATTCAGTTGGTCTTAATATCACTTACTAAAATTTAAAATAAGCAATTATGAAATTTATTAGATATATATTTGTCATCCTTACCACCCTGCTTGTTATGAGCTGTGAAGTTGATGACTTTCTTGACAGGGAACCTCTGTCTGACGTCACGCCCGATGCTTACTTAAACCGAGAAGCCGATCTTGCCGCTTATACCATTGCCCGATACAACTTCCCCACACATGGGGGATGGGGAATTGGTACTTTTGCACAGGATAACCATACCGATAATCAAGCAACTACCGGCTACAGTAATATCTGGGCTCCCGGAGAATGGCGGGTACCTCAGTCAGGCGGTATATGGAATTTTGGAAATATACGGCAGCTTAATTATTTCCTTGAAACAGTGGTTCCAAGATGGGAAGCCGGAGAAATTGAGGGAACACCTCAAAATGTTGAACATTACATAGGAGAAGCTTATTTCCTTAGAGCTTATGAATATTTTCAAAAAGTTGAAGCAGTAGGTGATTTCCCTATTGTAACTAAAACCCTTAAAGATGATTTAGAAGAACTAATTGCAGAGTCTAAGAGGAGACCAAGAAATGAAGTAGCACGTTTTATCCTTTCCGATCTTGATATTGCAATTGAACTTTTACAGGAGACACCGCCTAATGGCAAGAACAGGATTTCAAAATATGCAGCACTTTTATTAAAATCGCGAGTAGCACTGCATGAAGGCAGCTGGTTAACCTACCATAAAGGCACTCCATTTGTACCAGGTGGCCCTAATTGGCCCGGAACAGGTTTAGTCAATGATTTTGAAATTAGTATAGATGCTGAAATTGATTATTTTCTCACTGAGGCGATGGATGCATCTTCAACAGTTGCAGATGCTATCTCATTAGTACCTAATATTCCTAATGATGATATTGGTTACAACTCCTCCAGCAATCCATATTTCACCATGTTTGGTTCAGATAATCTAGAGTCTTATGAAGAGGTTTTATTGTGGAGAGATTACGACCCAACTTTGGGTGTAAGTCATAACGTAAACCATTACATAAACCAGAATGGTGGAAATTCTGGATACACCAGAAGTTTTGTAGATAACTTTCTAATGACAAACGGACTCCCCATATATGCCCCTGGATCTGGTTACGCAGGAGATGATTTTATTGAAGATGTTAAAGTGGACCGCGATCACAGGCTTCAGCTTTTTATGAAAGCACCGGGTGAGCTCAGATTAATTGACGCCACAGAACCCGGCGGCAGTCCAATTCTTATTGGAATACCTGAAATAACAGGTTTACAGGAAACAAAAGATGTAACCGGATACTCCATTAAAAAAGGTTTCTCCTACCTTCAAAGTAACACTGAAGGAAATAATGGCTCTACAGGTAGTATTGTTTTTAGAGCTGCAGAAGCATATCTTAATTATATTGAAGCTTCATACTTAAAAGAGGGAACAGTGAATGGAAAAGCTACTGAATACTGGCAAGCAATTAGAGAAAGAGCTGGAGTAAATCCAGATTTTACAGTGACAATTGCAGCAACAGATATTTCAAAAGAGGCTGAAAATGATTTTGCCGCTTATTCTGGTGGTATACTTCTTAGTGATCCCGTGTTATACAACATAAGAAGAGAGAGACGAAGTGAACTAATGGCTGAAGGAATGCGCCTTTTTGATTTAAAACGTTGGAGAGCATTAGACCAGCTAAAAAGCGCCCCTCATATTATCAAAGGCTTTAAACTTTGGGGGCCTATGAGCGAATGGTATGAAGACGAAGATGGAAATTCTATCTTAATAGAACCTGGGGAAAGTGGTGTTCCTAATGTTTCTAGCAGTGATGAAAGTGATTACCTGATGCCATACAGGATAAACGTTGGTTCTGGGAACCTTGTAAGTGACGGATATTCTTGGGCGTATGCTCATTACTTAAACCCAATTGCCACAGAGCATTTTCTTATTACGACGACCGGAGGAGCATCTGAATCTGTAATTTATCAAAACCCGGGTTGGACTAAAGAAGCCGGAACAGGAGCTAAATTTTAACCTTAAAAGTAATACTATATTATTGTCCCCTGGTTCTCTTAAAGAAAACCAGGGGACAAATTTTTTATTGTAGTATAGTGTTGTCCTATTAAATAATTAAACAGGAGCTAAGGTCATGAATAACTAACAATAAAGCCATTTAGTTTGAATGAATAGTGAACTTTACTTATTAAATAGAATTAAATTTCACTGTGAATCTGCTGTTGTAAAAATATAGAATTCTGGTTCTAACAGCGATGCGATCCTGATTCTTTCACTGGACTACAATAATTATAATTTTAAAAAAATAGACTTCATTAAAGTTTAAGCAGGTCTCTGATTGTTGTCCTTCCGGTATTTAATTAAAAACACTTCTTCAAAAATAATTTGATTAAGATTATATTCACGAACATCACTAGCAACCTATCCTCCCTCCTCCTCCCAATTTAAAAAAAGTCTAAATAACAATTGGAGAAGTTAGCTGCGCTAAGTAACTTAGCCGCCACTTTTATTTAGACTTAATCTAAAGTAAAATGAACTTACAGCACTGTCGCTTTCTGCTTTGCCAGACACCCTTTTTGGATGCAATGATATTTCGCAGCCTAGATTTAGCTGTATGGCAAAGTGCCACAGTTAAGAAGAGAAAGAACAAAGCTTTTATAAAACTATAATTAAACCGGCCCCCAAAAGTGCTACTGGCATTAGGGACCTTTTTTATTTTCTCATGAAAAAGAAGGATAAGAAAAGTAAATCGAATTTTAAAAAATGGATAAGACAAATCCACCTTTACCTGGGGCTGCTTACCGGCGCAGTGGTGTTTGTTGTTGCCATTACAGGCTGCCTTTGGGTTTTTCAGGAAGAGATAAAAGCGCTTACCAATGACCTTCCCGAGATTGAAGTAAGGAACACTGCTGTACTTACCCCTTTAAAAGCCAAAGCTCTTGCTGAAGAGGTTTTACCTGGCAGATATGTACATGGCACGCTTTACGGAGAAGAGAACGAACCTGTAGAGGTGATCTTTTATGAAATGGAACCCGAATTCTATCAATCTGTGTTCCTGCACCCCTATACAGGCGAGGTGCTGAAAGTTGAAGACCACATGACAGGCTTTTTCCATTTTATACTCGACGGCCACATGTACCTGTGGCTCCCCCATGAAATTGGAAGTCAGGTAGTAGGCTGGAGCACCTTCATTTTTTTCCTCATGCTGGTTACGGGGATAATTCTATGGTGGCCTAAGAATAAGAAAATGAACAAACAGCGGTTTTCTTTTGACTGGAAGAAAACCACGAAATGGAAACGAAAGAACTTCGACCTGCATTCCGTAATGGGATTTTATGTGAGTTTTTTAGCAGTAGTTATCGTTTTCACAGGTCTCGTCATGGTCTTTGAGTGGTTTGCCGAAGGCGTCTACAAAAGTATGGGAGGAGAAAAAGAAGTGGTTTTTACTATTCCTGAAAACACTTCCGGTGCTTTTATTGCTACTGAAAATCCGCCTATAGAATCCCTCATCGAAGATCTTAAAAAGGAATATCCCGAAGCTTTAGACCTGGAGATACATTATCCTTACACAGATACTTCGAGTATTTATGTAGAAGTAGCTTACCAGGATGGTGTTTACTACAGTGCCGATTATCGGTTTTACGATCAAAATACCCTGGAGGAAATTGAAACCCCCAGCGTTTACGGAGTTTATGAAGACGCAGGTTTTTCAGAAAAAGTACTCAGGATGAATTATGACATTCACGTGGGTGCCATTGCCGGCCTGCCCGGAAAGATTATTGCTTTCTTTGCCAGCCTCATCTGCGCCAGCCTTCCGGTTACAGGCTTCCTGCTATGGTACGGACGCAAGTTCAAAAAGAAAAGCCCCAGGTTTAGAGCCAGAGAACTGGAATTCACCTGATTATCTTCTTCGGAAAATTTCATTTTACAGCAGAAGAAATTTGCTGAAAAAGGATCTTTTTAATGCTGAAATCTCTTCTGCTTGTTTAGAAGTTTCAAAGACCTGAAGGGAATTCAGATATTAAAATTTCTCTTCCCAAGACAGAAAAAGAGGCTGAAGGTATTTTCTAAGAAGATTATCTATTCTTTCTCTATACCTGTCTAAAAGTGGAAAAACCTGCCTCCTTTTTCAGCAGCTATTTTGTTCGCTAAACTATAACAGGTCTTGTATTTCGTAAAAGCCTCTCATGACGCAAGGCTGCCGCAATTTCTTTTCCCAAAGAAAATCCGGTGGAAGCAGGTAACCTACTTTAATCAGTTCCCCACGGTTTCGTGTTTCAGGTTCTATTTACACCAGGCTAGCTGCTACTCCCGCCCGCCGAATTTTCAACACAGCCCTAAGCTGTGCCCCGGCTGCTTTTAGCAAACCTGTCGCCCACCCCAAAAGAATATTTTTCTTTATGCTCACATGTCTCTCAATTTACACCCCGCTAAAAGCTCCAAAACCACCATCTACAGGTATTACCGTTCCCGTCACAAAAGAAGATCCTTCTCCTGCAAGCCAGTTGGCTGCGCCCTGCAACTCTTCAGGCTTCCCAAATCTCTTCATTGGCGTTTGGTTTACAATAGTCTCGCCACGCGCGGTTAAACTGCCATTTTCATTTAACAATAAACTTCGATTCTGCTCCCCTATAAAAAATCCGGGGGCGATGGCATTTACCCTTATTCCGTCTCCATATTTTTGGGCCATTTCTACAGCCAGCCATTTGGTGAAATTGTCTACACTTGCTTTTGCTGCGGAATAACCCAGCACTCGTGTAAGCGCCCTTTGAGCAGAAAGTGAGGAAATATTTATAATACTCCCACTTTTTTGCTCCACCATTCCGCTGGCAAATACCAGGGTAGGAAGTACGGTTCCCTTAAAATTCAAGCCGCTAACCTTGTCGAGCGCATCGAGATCAAGATCAAAAAAACTCTGATCGGGGCCTATGGTAGCCCCTTTTTGATTGCCTCCGGCAGCATTGACAAGGATATTTACATTTCCATATTGCTTTTCAATCTCCTCTTTTGCAGATCTTAAACTCTCCCTGTCAAGAACATCTGCCACAAGTGCTATGGCTTTACCGCCGTTGTTCACGATCTCGTCGACCCTGGCCTGCGCAGTTTCTGGGGTACGCCCCAGTATGCCTACCTTCACTCCTTCAGCAGCCAGCCCTAGGGCAATCGCTCCCCCCAATACTCCGTTACCACCGGTAATAACAGCAACTTTATCTTTTAAATTATTCATTTTTACTACAATTATTCGTTTTCAAAAGATTTTACAATTCCCATTTCCAATCCTCTCAATTCGGCTAAACCTCTTAACCTTCCAATAGCCGAATATCCGGGATAAGTGGTTTTTACAAGATCGTCTAACATTTGATGCCCATGATCTGGCCTCATGGGGATGGGGGCTCTTTTTTGCCCTTTTTGACACTCATAGAAAGTGCGAACAAGCTTGTACATTTCTGCACTGCCTTCAAGATGGTTGGCTTCATAGAACCTGGAATGGGCCTCGCGCTGCACCGATCTCAAATGCACAAAATAAATTCGGTTAAAATAGGTTTTAATGATGGTTGGCAGATCATTTTTTTCTGAAGCTCCAAAACTTCCGCTGCAAAAGGTGAGTCCGTTGGTCATTTGCGGCACCCGACTAAATATATATTCAAGATCCTCTATGTTGCTCATAATTCGGGGCAGCCCCAAGACCGGCCATGGCGGATCATCTGGATGAATTGCCATGCTTACGCCGGCATCTTCTGCTACGGGGATCACTTCCTTTAAAAAATCTACCAGATTGTCCCGAAGTTGTTCTGCTGAAACTCCGTCATAACTCTCCAGTCCCTGTCTGAGTTTTTCCAGTGTAAAACCCTGCTGATCGCCGGGCAATGCCATTAACAGGCTCTTACTGAGCCGTTCGATTTCTTCCTTCTTCATTTGAGGAAACCGCTTCCTGGCTCGCTCTACCATTTCGGGTTGATAATCTTCTTCTGCATTTTTCCTTTTCAGAATAAAAAGGTCAAAAACAACAAGATCTTCGAGGTCGTGCAGCAATGCCGTGCTTCCATCTTCCAACTGGTATTGAACATTGGTACGCAGCCAATCCAGCACAGGCATAAAATTATAGCACACGCGGAAAATACCACTTTTGCCAAGGTTTCTCAGGCTCTGCTTATAATTTTCGATGTATTTTGCTTTATCGGCCCTTCCCTGTTTAATATGCTCATGTACCGGAAGGCTTTCCACCACATTCCAATGTAGTGGAAACTTATTCTTCCTGTTACTTTCCTCCAACAGGTCTTTTCGCTTCTGAATTTCTTCAAGGCTCCACACCTCCCCTACCGGAATATGATGTAAAGCAGTGACCACACCCCTGGCACCTGCCTGTTTTATATCTTTAAGGCTTACCGGGTCGTGAGGCCCATACCACCTCCAGCTTTGTTCAAAAATTTGTGTCATTGTATTTAATTATTCATCTAAAGAAGGTTATTTTCCAACTAACGGAGCATGTGTTCCAGAGGTACTCCTCCATAATATGTTTTTCATATTTAATCTATTCAAATAATCTGGGTAACCACAAACTAATTTCAGGTATAAAAGTCACCAGCATTAGTACAATAAACATAGCTACATACAAGGGCAGGAGAGGTTTTATTACTTTCTGAATACTGGTTTTTGCCACACTTACCCCAATGAACAATACCGAGCCTACGGGCGGGCTACACAGGCCCACACACAAATTCATTACCATCATAATTCCGAAGTGAACCGGGTCAACCCCAAGTTCGGTTACCACAGGAAGAAAAATGGGCGTGAAGATTAAAACGGCCGGGGTCATATCCATAAATGTTCCAACAAACAACAACAGCAGGTTTATGATGAGGAGAATCACAAAAATATTGTCACTCAGGCTTAACAGCGCATCGCTCACTGCCTGCGGAATATTCTCATAAGACATCACCCAGCTCATGCTCATCGAGGTAGCAATGAGCAGCATTACTATAGCCGTTGTCCCTACCGAACTCAAGAACACGCTGTGCAGGTCACTTATCTTCAATTCTTTATTGATGAAAGAAAGGATAAGGCAGTACAGCACTGCAATTCCCGATGCTTCGGTCGCTGTGAATATTCCTGAAACTATTCCTCCAATTACCACTACCAGCAATAACAGGCTTGGCAGGGCCTGAAGGAAAGTGACCAGTATATTTTTTAGATTCGCCGGTGCCCCTGCCGGGTATTTCTTCTTTTTGATCCAAACTGCGGCTACAAGCATGAGAGCCAGCCCCATGAGGATTCCTGGGAGATATCCTGCCAAAAACAACGATGCAATAGACACTCCGCCGCTCGCCAGGGAATATACAATAAGTACGTTGGAAGGTGGAATAACAAGTCCGGTGGTTGAAGCCGTAATATTCACAGCAGCCCCAAATTGTTTGGAATAACCTTCTTTTTCCATGGCAGGCCCTAGGATGCCACCCATGGCCGAGGTCGCGGCCACTGCCGATCCTGCTATGGCTCCAAACAACATGGCGGCAACTACATTAACATAGATCAAACCTCCCGGTAAAGCCCCCATGAGGGCTTTTGCAAAAGCAATGAGCCGGTTGGCAATCCCTCCCTGATTCATTATTTGACCTGCCAGTATAAACAGGGGAATGGCCAAGAGTGAAAAACTATCGAGACCGGTGGCCATACGCTGTGCAACGGTAGTAAATGCAGCCAGACTATCTATAGACGCCAGGATAGTAAGTATACACGAAATCCCAATTGACCAGGCAACAGGTACTCCAATAGATAAAAGGATAATAAAGGAGAGTACCAATATCAATACTTCAGACATCATACTAAATACTTTTTGGAATTAAAGATCTCGTGCATTTTATAGTAAATAACCAGCACTCCGCTAAGCGGCACTACACTGTAAACCCAGGATAGTGGCACCCCCAGTGCTGCCGAAGACTGCCCTAAGAGGTCATTTACATAAACCAGGTTTCCTCCTCCAATTACGAGAACCGTCAGACTAAAGAGAATGATGAGGATATTAATAAAGATGCGAAGCTTTACTCTATTTTCGGGGTTGAGTTTTGGAGGTAGAATATCTATCGCCAAATGTGTTTGTTGCCCCGATGCATAAGCTGCTCCCAATATCCCAATCCATATAAAGAGGTACCTTGCCAGCTCTTCGGTAAATGAACTGGGGGAATTCATAAGGTACCTTGAAAATATTTGCCACAAAACCGACAGCACCATGAGCACAAGAAGTACCACCAAAAAACTGCCCAGGATTTTATTTACTTTACTTCTCATAACTATTTGATTTCCTGAATAGCCTTAATTAGTTCTTTCATTTCTGGATCTTCTGAAAACTCTTCGTACATAGGCTGTACTTTCTGCCTAAAGAGTTCTTTATCGGGGTACAGCACCGTAACTCCTGCTTTCTGAATTTCATCTAAAGCTTCCAGTTCTGCTTTGCGCCATATCTCTTTTTGGTATTCTGAAGATTCCATAGCTGCCTCTTTCAACCATTTTTGTTCCTGTGAACTCAAATCATTCCAAATCAAAGTGCTTATCAGCAGTTCATCGGGAAGGGCAGTATGTTCATTCATTACAAAATATTTGCATACCTCATAGTGGCGGGAAAGGTAAAAACTGGGTAAATTATTTTCAGCTCCATCTACAATCCCCTGCTGTAAGGCAGTGTAAAGCTCTCCCCAGGCAATGGGCGTAGGCGAACCTCCCAGGTGTTTTACCATGTTGATAGCCGTAGTGCTTTCCATTACCCGCAGCTTTAATCCTTTAAGAGCTTCTGGCTGTTCTACCGGCACCTTGGCATAAAAACTTCTACTCCCGGCATCGTAAAAAGTGAGACCTTTTAAGCGTTTATCTACACTTTTATTCAGAAAACTTTCCCCAATCTCACCTTCCAGCACTTCAAATCTATGTTCTCGGTCGCGGAATAGAAACGGAAGCCCGAAAAGCTGCAGGCTCGGAACAAAATTCTCCAGAACACCTGTAGATACTTTGGTCATTCCAAGGCTTCCTATTTGCAGGAGTTCGAGACACTCTCTTTCTGAACCCAGCTGCTGGTTTGGATAAATGTCTATGGTCATACTGCCCCCCGATTTTTCGTACAAACGCTCTGACATATACACCATGGCTTTATGAACAGGATGAGAAGTATCAAGGCCGTGTCCAAGTTTTATTTTCCTTACATCACTTTGGTCATCACATCCTGCTAAAATTAGAAGCAGGAAAAGAATTAAACCAGAGTGATATATTTTTTTCAGTTTAAGGATATTCATTCTTTTGATGTTAATTAGTTCCCGGAATTTGGTGATTTCTCTGCCGGTTGATCAAATTTTATCTCTTAATTCTTCCATCAGTTTTTCCTTTTGCCACTTCAAGCACCTCCTCTACCCCCACCAGGTTAACATCTCCCATGTGGGTATGTTTTAAAGCACAGGCAGCATTGGCAAAATTGAGCGCCTCTTCATCACTAAAATGCTTTAATCCATAGATAACTCCTGCCGCAAAAGCGTCACCTGTTCCTATACGGTCTATCACATTGGTGATTTCAAGCTCTGTGGTTTTCAAATATTTTTCACCATTCCAGCATTGGCCATAGATCTTTTGCCACGAAGCATTCACACTGGTACGCACTTTGTCGAAAACCTTTTTTATCTTCGGAAATTTCTCCATCAACGCCCTGCTACCTGCAATAAACCCTTCTTTATCTGAAGAAAAATTGGCATCAAGCAGTTCATTGATCTCATTCACGCCTCCTATAAATATCGTGGAAAGGGAAACCAGGTCTTCAAGCACCTCCCGGCTGCTTCTTCCGTAATTCCAGAGATTACTCCTGTAAGCCAGATCTACCGTAACAGTTATTCCTCTTTTTTGCGCCAGTTCAAGACCGGCTTTTAAGGTTTGGTAAGCTCCTTCAGACACTCCCGGGGAAATACCGCTCCAGTGCAAAAATTCAGCATCAAAAAGCACTTTTTGCCAGTCTACCTGTTCAGGAGAAATATTTGCAAAAGAACTGTGAAGACGGTTATAAGAAACCTGACTTGAACGCAGAGAAGAACCTACTTCCAGAAAATAAAGCCCCAAAGGAAAATTGACCTTTTTGACTGCCGAAACGCCAATCCCATACTTTCGCAGCGTGGCCAGGGCGGCATCACCTACTATATCGTTTGAGATATTGGTCACGTGTTGAACTTCTACCCCCATATTAGCGAGCGAAGCACCTACATTCATCTCTGTTCCCCCAAAAAAGAAATCCATTTGGGTCGCCTGCAAAAGCTTCCTGTTATCTGATGGTGATAAGCGCATCAAAACCTCACCAAAGGTGATGATCTTTTTTGTTTCTGAAGCTTTTTCCTGCATGTGTATTATAAAAGAGGCTGACTTAAAATTAAGGCTTACATCTTTTTAAGATCGAAGTATAACTGAAGGTGTTTTTCATCCTGAAGTACCAGTACCCGGAGAAGTCTTTCCTATTTATGATCGCAAATTTCAAGGCAGCCCCTGCTTTATTGTCTTATTTTTTTAGCTTTTTGATTAGATCCAGAGTCTCGCTTACCATTTTTTCAAGACCTGCATAATCTTTATTGGCGATGACCTCTTTTGAAATTAATTTAGATCCCATCCCTACACAGGTTACCCCGGCATCAAACCAGCCTTTTAAATTTTCTTCGGTGGGAGAAACGCCGCCGGTAGGCATAATGCTGGTCCAGGGTTGTGGTCCTTTAATTCCTTTTACGAAAGCGGGGCCATAAGTTCCTCCAGGGAAAAGTTTCACGATCTCGCATCCCAGTTCCTCGGCACGAGCTATTTCTGAAAGTGAGCCACAGCCGGGAGACCATAGCACCTTTCGGCGGTTACACACTATGGCAATATCTTCTCTTAAGACCGGGGTAACGATAAAGTTCGCCCCCAGTTGCATGTATAGAGAAGCTGCGGCAGCATCGGTCACAGAACCCACTCCCATAACCATTCCCGGAAGTTCTTTTATTGCGTATTTACTTAACTCCCCAAACACTTCGAAAGCAAAATCACCACGGCTGGTGAATTCCATAAGACGGGCACCCCCATCGTAACAGGCTTTCAGTATTTTTTTAGCCACTTCAACATCCTGGTGAAAAAATAGAGGAACCATCCCCTGATCTTTCATGATTGATGCTACTTCTATTTTTGAGTATTGAGCCATAACATTTACATTTTATCGGGCAACACGGCCGGAGGCGTCACCGCCCATTAGTTTTTTCACTTCATCTACAGTTACCAGGTTAGCGTCACCTTTAATAGTATGTTTTAAGGCTGATGCTGCTACGGCAAAATTCAGGGCATTTTGATCATCTTCAGGGTATTTCAGTAATCCGTAGATCAAACCTGCCATAAAGGAATCTCCTCCTCCAACACGGTCTACTATGTGAGTAATATTATATTCAGGAGATTTGAACATGGTCTTACCATCATAAAGAACACCGGCCCAGGTATTGTGGGAAGCTGAAAGTGAACCTCTTAAGGTAGTGATCACTTTTTTGGCGTTGGGGAATTTTTCCATCATTTGCTCACAAACAGAAAGAAAAGCTTCAGCCTTTACGTGCTCTCCCTGGGTGGTAATATCCAAACCTTCAGGTTTAATTCCGAAATGCTTCTCTGCATCTTCTTCGTTCCCTAAAATAATATCGCAATAGGATGTGAGTTCGGTCATGATCTTTTCAGGTTCAACCCCATATTTCCATAGCTTCGCACGATAATTAAGATCGGTTGAAATAGTTATTCCTTTAGCACTGGCAGCCTTTACTGCTTCAAGGCAGGCATCGGCTGCTCCCTGTGAAATTGCCGGGGTAATACCCGTCCAATGGAACCAGCCTGCATCCTCAAACACCTCATCCCAGTCTACCATTCCCTTTTCAATTTGAGACATGGCAGAGTGGGCACGGTCATAAACCACTTTACTCCCGCGGCTAACCGCACCGGTCTCTAAAAAATAAATTCCCAGGCGTTCTCCTCCAAAAATGATCTTCCCGGTACCTACATTTCTTTTGCGCATTTCCATCAAAGCGCACTCACCAATGTCATTTTTAGGAAGGCGGGTAACAAAATCTACCGGCACCCCGTAATTGGCAAGAGATACTGCCACGTTAGACTCACCTCCGCCATACACCACATCAAAACTTGTTGCCTGCGAAAACCGCAAGTGCTCCTGAGGGGCAAGACGTAACATTATTTCTCCAAAAGTCACTACTTTTTTCATAAATCTGTGTTGATTAAATATAATACATATTCCAGCTGTAGCCCTTGCAGATGCAGGCTAAGCTGTTTTAAAATTCAAAATATTCTTTTGCATTATGGTAACTGATATTCGCTACTGTCTACCCTAAAAGATCATGTTACGGGGTAGTTCTCCTCTTGGCATTTATTCCCCGAACAAGTTACATAAAAGTTTGCTAAAATTCTCATGCCGAAGAAAAGAAAGGAGCGCCTGAAATGAGTCTACATCCCAATAATAACACTAACCAGCTCCATATTGTAAAGTGCCATCTGGTGCTTTTAAAAACTTATACCTGAAGCTTACTTTGTTACCCAGCTTTAAAACAGCAAATTACATTTAAGACCCAACAAAGAAAATAAGAAATAAAATAAAAATGCAATAGATTACCTGTAGTAAGAAAATGCATATTACAGGTACAAAAAAAGCATCAGCGAAAATTAATCCCGCTGATGCTTAGAGTTATTATTTATAAAAACCTTCTTACCTCTTCATAAATTCCGTGCTTTGCAGCACCATTAGGTCCAGGAGCTGTAGTTCGTTCTCTTTTTCTAACAGGGCGTGTGATACGCCTTTTTTATGCAGATATGCGATAAAGGCGAGAATTTCTTCTTTGTCTATTTTTAGAACTTCCTGGAAAAATTCACGGTCATACCGCCTCAGCAACTCCCGCTCAAGCCGGTCATAACCTGCTCTTGCCCTTAGTATTTCCTGAGACCTGTCTTTTGGGGCCGGAGCTACAAGGTCTACAAGACCGCCAATGATCTTTATGGGCTGAAAACCATATTCCATATTTGCCGGCATTCCCGGATTTGCAATACCTGTCTGGCTATCGGGTGAAAAGCTATAATCCATACCCATGACTTCAGCGGCAGACCATGTGGGCAGGTCAAGTTCGAGAACGGGAATATTTTTAAGGTCGGCTGCAAGGTTTCCGGTGAGGTTGTGGGGCTTAATCACCACTTCTGCCAGTTCATTGATATCTTCGGTGATTTCTACCTGCAAGATTCCCGTGCTCATCACATGCTCATCAACTACCACCAGGAGATCCCTGTATTGTACAGCCGAAATGTAAAGAGAATCTTTCAAGCTCGCACTAATAATAAAATCTCCATTCCTGTTGGAAACACTACCTTTCCCGGTGTTTTTATTATAAATACTAATACCCTGGGCGTCGGCTTCCGCAGGTACTTTTATGCTCCCCTTAATTTCGACTTCCCCTATAGATTGAGCAGCAGCCGTAAATGTTGTGAAAAGCAAAACAAAAATGTAAATATGCTTCATATTATTAATAACGACACAAATCTGCCATAATTACATCAAAATTGCAGTAACTCAAAAAAAGGTATTACAAGTCAGGTCTCAAAAATGTCAAATTCGGTAAGTATTTTTATTACTGGCTCTTAATCTTCCGCAGGAGAACCCGCCTGCCGCTGTTTAAATTTCTGGCTTTGCGCCACAAGGAACTCAATTAACATCATCTCGTTCTCAGGTTGCAGCATTTGGTCGGTAAGGCCGTTATCTGCAGCAAAATATATGAACTCTTCTATCTTTTCTTCGGAAATATTCAGCTGTTCCTTGAAAAATTCATCATCATGCAGCCTTAGAATCTGTTCATCAAGATCATCGTCACCGCCCAGGGTTGTGGTCACATCACGGGAGGTAAAAATGTTCCGGAAGATATTGGCAAAGTCCATCCCGCTGTAAATCATTCCGCTGCGCATGGCTGCATTGGGGGGAGAAACCAGCGAATCGGGTCGAAAAGTGTGATTATACGGATTAATTTCTGCGGCCGATTTTGTAGGAAGATCGGTTGGGGTCACAGGAATGATCTTTACATCTACCTCTACATTTCCCGAAAGGTCATAAGGGCTCACCACAACTTCGGGTAGTTCGGTAACAGCTTCTGAAAGAAAAACGTTGAGCTGCCGGTTTTGAACCACCCCTTTGTCTACCACTACCGAGAAATCCTGAAATTGCAGGGCCGAAAACTGCAAAGTATCCCCGGCTGTTACCCGAATAGTGAAATTGCCATTGTCATTGACCACGGTGGCACTTTTGGCAGTTCGGTTCACTACGGTAATACCTTTTGGGCTCTCCCCAACAGGCGGCGTAACACTTCCGTTAATTTGCACTCTGTCCTGGGACAGCACTGTGCACGAAATAAAGAAAATAAGACAGGATAATAATGATTTCATAGTGCTGGTTTTCTTAAAGGAACAAAATCTAATCTTTATAAAAATTTAATTCGCGACTAAACTTTCGTTAAATATCTCTTCCGCAGAGAGAATCGCTGTTACTGCTCAAAATGCCTCTCTCCAGCCTTTTCTTCTCGATTTTATTCGACTTTCCCTACAGAATTGGCCAAATTTTAGAATCTCCCTGTGCCATATTTTTTAATTTTACATCAACTACTAAAAAGCCCGCATGAAAAATCTCGTTCTTGCCAGTACTTCTACCCTGCACGGCCAGGAATATCTTGAATATTTGCTGCCCCTCATAAAAAGCCATTTTAGGGACTGCAGTAAAATTTTGTTTATCCCCTATGCCCGCCCCGGCGGGATCTCCCATGAAGATTATACTGCAACAGCCGGAAAAGCCTTTGAAAAAGCCGGACTCCAGGTTCACGGAATCCACGAATTTGATTCTCCTCATGAAGCTGTGAAACAAGCTGACGGCTTCTTTACCGGTGGCGGAAATACTTTTCTGCTTGTCCAGCAACTTTACAGGAACGACCTGCTTCCTGCGCTTAAAGAGGCCATAAATAAAGGGGTGGCCTATTTAGGTACGAGCGCCGGAACCAACATTGCCGGCCTAAGCATGAAGACCACTAACGATATGCCTATAGTTTACCCGCCTTCCTTCAATACCCTGGGCATTGTACCCTTCAACATCAACCCGCATTACCTTGATCCCGATCCTGCTTCAACCCATAAAGGAGAGACCCGGGAAACCCGTATCAGGGAATTTCACAGCCATAATCCGCAACCCGTGGTAGGGCTTCGCGAAGGAAGCTGGCTCGAGGTAAAAGGAAAAAATATTAAACTGAAAGGCGACCTTACCGCCAGGATTTTTGAAGCCGGGAAGGAAGCTTTTGAAGTAGAACCGGAAACCCTGCTGAATGACCTCAACTAGCGTAGATTATCAAAAGATCCTCAACCAGATCAACCAGGAGTTCATAGACCAGCCAAGGTCGGGCAAAGTGGCATCTTACATCCCCGAACTTGCCAAAGTACCGTCAAGCAAATACGGCATGCACCTTTACGATCTCGATGGCAACAACTACTGCTTTGGCGACAGCAAAGAACGCTTTTCAATACAGTCTATCTCAAAAGTGTTCACGCTCTCGCTCGCCATGAAAGTAATGGGAGATAAGTTGTGGAACCGCGTGGGCGTTGAACCTTCGGGCGATCCCTTTAATTCCCTCTCGCAGCTCGAAAACGATTCGGGAATTCCCAGGAATCCGTTTATTAATGCCGGGGCACTTGTAGTTGCCGATGTGCTGGTCTCGTCTTTTAGCAACCCCAAGGCTGCACTGCTCACCTTTCTTCATGAAATTACCGGAAATCAGGAAATTGCGTTCGACCCTGTGGTGGCAGCCTCCGAACAATCTAAAGGTTACCGCAATTACGCCATTGTGAACTACCTTAAATCTTTTGGAAATATTGAGAACGATGTAGAAGACGTGCTCGATTTCTACTTTCACCAGTGCTCCATTTCCATGTCGTGCAAAGAACTGGCCAATGCCTTTATCATATTTGCCAATAACGGCACCACCATAGAATCTGAACGTGAATTTCTCACCGGCCGCCAGGTGAAAAGGGTAAATGCGCTCATGCAAACCTGCGGATTTTACGACGAGGCCGGCGAATTTAGTTTTGAAGTGGGTTTACCCGGAAAAAGTGGCGTTGGCGGGGGCATAGTTGCCGTTCACCCCGACAGGTTTGCGGTGGCCGTGTGGAGCCCGCCGCTCAACCCAAAAGGAAATTCGGCACTGGGAATGGCATCGCTCGAACGGCTCACTACCCTCACCGGGTTTTCGATCTTTTAATATTTCTGAAGGTGAGGTTGATACGCATATGCTTTATTTTCTTTGACTTCGGAAGGCTGTGCAGCCAGTTTTTCTGAGTATCCCCCGCCATAAGCAGTAAACTTCCCGGCTCAAGCTGAAGTTCTATTTTTTCTGCTGAAGTCTTGTGCTTAAACACAAACCTGCGCTCCACGCCCAGGCTCAAAGAGGCAATGGCCGGCTGTTTTCCAAGTTCCGCTTCTGCATCACTGTGCCATGACATTCCCTCTTCCCCGCTGTGGTAGAGATTGAGCAGGCAGGAATTAAACTCCAGGCCTGTTGCTTCCTGCACTTTTTCCCGCAGGGCTAACAACACCGGAATCCAGAGCTTTGCCTTTTTTGTCATTTTTGAATAAGTGTATTCAAACTCCATATCTCCATACCAGGCGGTTTTTCGGGCAGTGACAATTTTTTTCCCAAAGATCATTACTTCATCATGCTGCCAGGCCACTTCTTCAAGCAAATTATTGAAAAAACGCTGCGCTTCAAGGTGGGTTAGTATTCTTCCGAAGTAATAACTCTCACCGTCACGCGGCAAAATATTTGGAGGATAAGCTTTTTTCATTGCTGAAAAATGAAGGTTTGTGATCTTTCTGAAATGAAGTTACTAAAATTTTCAGGCGGCACCCAATAGTTCCTTCAGCGGGAAGAAATATTCATCTCCATCTCAAACTGGTTCACGGGGTTCGAAAAATGGCATTTCTGAAGTGTGTCTATCAGCTCTTTTCTCGCGGCATTCAGGTTTTTCAGCTTAACTTCTTTTACAACCCGGCCTGCAGCAGTTAAAAGTTCCAGGTAATTTTCGCTTTTTGAGAACAACTGAAGGATATTCCCTGAAATATCGATGACCAGGTAAGCTTCAGGAGAAGCCCGATCTCCCAGGCACCAGGTTTGAACCCGCTCTTCCATTAACTTTACCGTGCTTGCCGAATTTTCCCAGGCATAAAGCCCTTCGTTGTAAAGTCCGCTTCCCATTACCTCCGAAAAATGGCATTTTTGAAGCCTTTTTTCCGAAGGAATTTCAGGAAGGGATCCGGTGAAACTGCTAAGTTTCCGTGTTGTTTGAAAACCTATGCGCTTATACACTTTTATGGCCCTTTCATTTTCGCAGATCACCTCGAGCAGGCATTTTTCAATTCCTTCTGCTTTTAAGACAGGAATGGCATGTGCGTACAATTTGTCTACTACCGCAAGGCCGCGATAACCCGCAAGTACGCCGGTACCGGTATTATATGCGGTTAACTGCCCTTGGTGGAAGTCTATGCCGTGAATTACAAAACCCACCAGCCGCTCATCGTCAAACATGCCAAAAGACAGCTCCCAGTTCACCCTTGTGGCAGCAAAGCGCCCTTTCCAGTAATGGAGTTCTTCGGGAAGCTTTACAAAATAGCCTTCAAAAGCCAACAAGAAGCAGGACATTACTTCTTCTAAGGCCAGGCTGGCCAGGTTCTTAATTTTCATGAATCTCTTTAGAAAGGACCAAATTAAATGAATTTTTCTATGGATTCGATTTATTAGTTTCGGGATTCGTAAAAAGGGAAGTCTGTTGAAGAATTAGATTAAACCTTTTAGATGAGGGAGACCGGGTTCCCCTCGACTCCTCTCGGGACAGGCTTCTCACCCAATCTCCCGCAAAAAAAAAGCCCCGACTATCGTCGAGGCTTTGAGCGGGAGACCGGGTTCGAACCGGCGACATTCAGCTTGGAAGGCTGACGCTCTACCAACTGAGCTACTCCCGCGTTGATATTGCTCTGCAAATATATATCGAAACTTTTTATTGCTCAAGAAAAATTTACAGCTTTTTTAAAAAGTGATAGCCCCTTATTTCATAACCTTCATTGAGGTAAAATTTGTGACTGCGAAAATTATGCACGTAACTGTTTAATTCTGAAGTCTCACAACCTTTTTCGGCTGCATACTTATAGATAAATTCGAACAGTTTTTTTCCCACACCTTTGCCCCTGAATTCCTCCCTGATAAAAATATGATCGGGTTCACACGAGCGGCCTGCATAATGCCGCGTCATAAACCACAGCCCGAATACTCCCAGCGTTTGCCCTTCACTGCTTATCTTAAAACATTCGTAATTTTGATCAAACATTTCAGAAAACCTCTGGCTAAGGATCTCGTCTGAAAACTGCTGCCCCATTAACTCCTGTATCATAGGCAGTATCTGCGGAATTTCTTCCTTTAAAATCTTGTTAAATGCAAGGTTCATCCCCTTCTTTTCTGCAAAAATAGTCATATTTTTAGCTACCAATCATTTAAAAATTCCAATGAAAGACACAGATAAACCCGGAAAAATTCAGGACCGCATCGAACAGTCCCTGCTTAACGACAGAAAAATATTTTTGTGGGGCACAGTTAATGAAAAGACCGCAAAACATGTCATTGAAAGGATGATGTACCTGGATGCTACCGGAGAAGATGAAATACAATTCTACATAAGCAGTCCCGGGGGTTATGTAACATCGGGCTTTGCAATCTACGACACCATGCTAAGCCTAAACAGCCCCGTATCGACAATTTGCACAGGGCTCGCTGCCTCAATGGCTTCCATTTTACTTTCGGCGGGTGCCAAAGGACGCAGGTTTGTTCAGCCGCACGCCAAGGTGATGATACACCAGCCAAGCGGTGGAGCACAGGGCCAGGCTTCCAATATCGAAATCCAGGCCGCCGAAATATTAAAGATCAAGGAGCAAAGCGCCAGGATTCTTGCCGAAAATTGCGGCCAGTCCTACGAACGCATCTATAAAGACTTCAACCGTGACTACTGGATGGATGCATCAGAATCTGTTGACTACGGAATCGTAGACGAAATACTTCAAAAAAGATAAATATGAACAAAGATATTCAGCATAAAGAAACAGATGGAAAAGGCATGTTCTACATTGAGGATGATGGGGATATAGTTGCTGAACTCACCTACACGCTTCAGGACAACAATGTAATGACCCTTGACCATACCGAAACCGATCCCAAATACACGGGAGAAGGCCTGGCCAGCAGCCTTGTAAAGCACAGCGTAGACTACGCCAAAGAAAAGGATTTAAAAATTGATCCGCTTTGCGCCTATGCCGCCAAGCAGTTTGAAAGGCATGAGGAGTACCGGGAGGTACAGGCTACTGAAGGATAAATGATCCGGAAAATATTAGCCGAAGAGACTTATAAGGTCCGCCAGGAAGTACTACGCCCCGGCCGACCTTTAAAAGAGTGCTTTTTTGAGGGCGATCTCGAAGAAGACAGCATTCACCTGGGATATTTTGTGGAAGAACAACCAGTAGCTGTTGCCACTTTTGTAGCCCGTAAAAATGCCATTTTTGAAACCCCAATACAGTACCAGCTTAGAGGAATGGCGGTTTTGCCTTCCCACCAGGACAAAAAACTGGGTGAAAAACTGCTGCTTAAAGGGGAAGAACTCCTAAAGAGCAAAAATCCTGATATTTTATTGTGGTTCAACGCCCGGGAAACTGCCGTTGCCTTCTACAAAAAGTACGGATATACAACTACCGGCCCTGCTTTTATGATCCCAAACGTGTGCATGCATGTTGTGATGTACAAAACACCTACTAAGTTATGAAAAAGAGCTTTTTACTACCCTTAACCATATTATTTTTAAGCCTTGGCGCCTGTACCGGCGACAAAAACAACCCGGCAGACAGGGCTTCGTCTGACAAGGCCTCGGAAAAAATTGCAGAAGCCTCACCCGATGGCATTAAGACAGAAATATCTTCCAAAAATGACATTTTTGAGGGGGGACTTTTGGAAGAGGTATACAGCGAAAGAGCTTATAAATCTCTTTGGCGTGATGGCGAAAGCGTCCATTCCCTCTATAACAGCCTGCAGGAAGCCAATGAAGAAGGCCTTAATTTTAAAGATTATCACGGAAAGGAGATTGACTCCCTGCTCTCCATTCCCGATCTTAATTCGCAACAGGCGGCCCGCCTCGACCTGCTACTTTCAGATGCGTTTATCACCTATGCGCGGCATTTATACTTCGGAAAATTAGATCCGGAGAAGCTGCACGAGTTCTGGGGAATTAGCCGGAAAGAAAAAGACTTCAAAAAACTTTTGAAAGATGCTGTTGAGCAGAAGGAAGTAAGCTCAATTCTCGAAGGCCTGAAGCCCAATCACCACGTATATGAAGGCCTGAAGAAAAGCCTGGCCGATTATAAGGAGCTGAAATCTCAGGAAAAAAAGATCAATAAGATCTCTCGCGGAGAGCTCATTGAGCCGGGGCAGACAGATCCCCGAATTCCTGCCATAGCACAAAGGCTTCAGGAGCTTGAGATCTTTAAAGCAGATACTTCAGAAATAGGACAAACTTATTCTGAAGATTTGACAGATGCAGTGAGAAAATTTCAGCAAAAGAAAAGTATACAAACCGACGGGATTATAGGTAATGCCACCATTGATGAGCTGAACAAAGGCCCCGAAGAAATTTACCATCAAATACTGGCAAACCTCGAAAGGTGGCGCTGGTACCCGCGAGACCTGGGGGAGCATTACATCCTTATCAATATCCCTAATTTTAAGCTTGCAGTAATCAAGGATGGCGACACGGTGAGGCAACACAATATAATTGCCGGAGCCAAAGAACGCCCCACTCCAATTTTTTCTGACACCATAGACCACCTGGTGATCAACCCTACCTGGACGGTTCCGCCAACGATCAAATCTCAGGATGTACTTCCAAAAATGGCAGCAAACCGCTCTTATTTAAGTGATAACAACATGATCATCACCAACCGCAGCGGGGAACGTGTAGATCCTTCAAAAATTGACTGGAGCAGCGATGAGGCCTTAAATTACAATATAACGCAACGTGCCGGCCCTGCCAACCCGCTGGGGCGGGTAAAAATCATGTACCCTAACCAATACCTTATCTATTTGCACGACACTCCTGCCAAAAGCCTGTTTAGTCAAACCCAGCGCGCAGAGAGTTCGGGTTGCGTGAGGGTTGAAAATGCTGTTGATCTGGCTGCTTACGTGGTAGAGAACCAGGATGACTGGCAAAAGGAAAAGATTCAGGAGATTATAGCAACCGGGGAAACCACTACTGTAAAAGTGAACCGGCCCATCCAGGTCCATCATTTTTACTGGACTGCCTGGCGGGCCGGAAATGAAACTGTTATCTTGAATGACGTGTACGATCTCGATGAACAGATCTACACGAAATTAACTGACTAGCTTTTTAAACAGACCGGGAATTCAAATATGTGGAGTTAGAGATATAGTCCTTATTCGTGTGGTAAATGAACAGGGCCGACCCTCCTTTGATCTTATTGATGATCTCTTTGGAAACTTCGGTAGGCACGGCCGGGCATCCGTAGCTGCGGCCTAATCTGCCAAGTCTTTTGATAGCTTCTTCTTTGGCGTAATCTGCTCCGTGAATCACCACATAGCGCTCACGGGCATTTGAGTTGAAGTCTTCTTCCATCCCATCGATGAAAAGCGAAAGGCCGTTTTTTCCGTAGTAAGTTTCCGCGGTAACATAAAATCCGAGGGAACTTTGCAGGGAATTAGGGGTGTTAGAAAATTTGGTTGCCATATTCCCACCGGTATTCTTGCCGTGCGAAACGTAAGTGTGGTAAAGGATCTCATTGTTTTCCATATCAAGGATCCAAAGCCTTTTTTCAGTTGAAGGAAGGCTGAAATCTACGATACTCAACAATCTGTTTTCGATCTTTTCTTCGTTTTCAAGTTTGTTATACCCGGTAATTGCATAGGCAAAAGAAACTTTTGAAGGCATTTGTGCATTAACAGCGGCGAATTCCTCATAAAGAAGATCAATTTTTTCTTCGGCAGATAATTCGGTTTTTACGGTAGCCACTTCTTTTTCAGAAGTTTTTTCAGCAAAAACTTTTTCGGAATTTAAGGAATTGGTGGTAAAGGCGAAGGAGGCACTTATGGTAAGAAGAAGAGCAAATACAGTTGTTTTGTTTATCATATCTTTTTGTTAAATAGTTAGTTACCTATAATGTTTCAAAGGTCATACCAAAAAGGGAAGATGATCAATTAATTCAGTAATAATGAGCATTTTAACATTCACCTCCTCCTTTTATAAGAACTGCAAAATCTTAATAATATTGTGTAATTAAAACCTATAAGTGTTAAAAAAAGCTTTTCAGGGTTTTTCTACTTTTCGGGCTAATTATAACAGCCTTACAAGCTTTCCTTACTATGCATATTTCGTATCTTTGTGAAAATTCCCTAATTCGATGAATAAAAAAGTAATATTGATGATCCTGGACGGCTGGGGGATCAGCAATGACCCCAACACTTCGGCCGTTGATAAGGCAAATACACCTTTTATTGATTCCCTTTATAATAAATACCCTCACAGCAAGTTACGCACCGACGGAATGAACGTTGGCTTACCTGAAGGACAAATGGGCAACAGCGAGGTTGGCCATATGAACCTTGGTGCCGGACGAATAGTTTACCAGGACCTGGCAAAGATCAACCTGGCGGTACAGAATAATTCGCTTGGGAAAGAGCCGGTTTTGGAACAGGCTTTTAACTACGCAAAAACCCATAACAAAGCCATTCATTTTATGGGCCTTGTGAGCGATGGCGGAGTACATTCACACATTAACCACCTCAAAGGCCTGCTTACCGCTGCCGAGGAATTTGGCATTTCCAAAAAGTATGTGCATGCCTTTACCGATGGCCGCGATGTGGATCCCAACTCGGGAAAAGGCTTTATCGAGGAGCTGGAAGATCATTTACATAAAACCAACGGCAAACTGGCTTCGGTTATAGGAAGATATTATGCGATGGACCGCGATAAACGCTGGGAACGCACAAAACTGGCCTATGCCCTCATAGTGAATGGCAAAGGAGAACCCTGTCAAAACGCTGTGGAAGCTATTCAGCAAAGCTATAATGAAGGCGTGACCGACGAATTCATTAAACCAATTGTCATGACCGATGCCCAGGGTAATCCTGTGGCTACAGTTTCCGAAGAAGATGTGGTAATCTTCTTCAACTTTAGAACCGACCGCGGAAGACAACTCACAGCAGCACTCACACAACAGGATTTCCCGGAACAGGAAATGAAAGCCTTACCCCTGTATTTTGTGACCATTACCCGCTACGATGAGACATTTAGAAATGTTCATGTTGTTTTCAGCAAAGAAGATATTAAAGCTACGCTTGGCGAAGTGCTTGAGCGTGCCGGAAAATCACAAATAAGGATTGCGGAAACAGAAAAATACCCACACGTGACCTTCTTCTTTTCTGGCGGAAGGGAAAACCCTTTCCACAAAGAGCGCCGCATTATGATCAATTCTCCCAAGGTGGCAACTTACGACCTGCAACCTGAAATGAGCGCGTATGAATTGACCGATGCTATTGTGCCTGAAATCAACCAGAAGTCGGCCGATTTCATTTGCCTTAACTTTGCCAATCCAGATATGGTAGGCCATACCGGAGTATTTGAAGCCGCAGTGAAAGCCTGCGAAGCAGTTGATGAATGTGCCAAAAAAGTAGTGGATGCTGCAGTAGCCAACGATTATTCGGTGCTGGTGATTGCCGACCACGGGAACAGTGAATTCATGATCAATGAAGATGGCAGCCCAAATACGGCACACACCACCAACCCGGTACCTTTTGTACTTGTAGACAAAGATATAAAGGCAGTTAAAGATGGCATTTTAGGAGACATTGCTCCTACGATCTTAAAGCTGATGAGCGTTGAACAACCAGAATTAATGACACAAAAACCACTTTTTTAAAGATGAAGATATTCCTTTATTTATTGCTGTTGATCACAGCAGCCAATTGCGGAAATTCGAATAATGCCGAAAATGGACAGGAGACGACAGCACCAATTTCCCAGGAGGAAGAGACAGGGAACCTGATTGGAGAAATCAATCGGGAAGATTTACAGCAAGCCCCTTTCTCTGCCTGGTTTGATCCCATGTACCAATCCTATAAACCGGGAGAGGAAGCACTCAGCACTATTAAGGAAAATATCAATGAGTATGACATCATAATGTTCATGGGAACCTGGTGTGCAGATAGCCAGCGGGAAGTGCCAAAATTCTACAAGCTGCTTGAGCTTAGCGATTACGATTTAGACAGGCTGCAGGTGATGGCGGTAAGGGAAGACAAAACCCTTCCCAACAAAATGGAAGAGGAATATGATGTTACCTACGTACCCACGATAATCTTTTTAAAAGATGGCGAAGAAGCAGGGAGGTTTGTGGAATACCCACAGGAAGAACTGGAAGATGACATTGCAAAAATAGTTTCGGGGCAGGAATACAGCCACTCTTACGAGTAGTATTCACAGCCATTAAATTATTATTTTTGCGTATGCCCAAAATGTTGACCATAGCTGTAGATTTTGATGGAACATTGGTGGAAAACCGCTATCCTGAAATAGGCAAACCCATTTTGTTTGCTTTTGAAACGCTACAAAAACTGCAGCAGGAAGGACATCAAATTATACTCTGGACCTATAGGAGCGGGGTGAAATTGCAGGAAGCCGTAGATTTTTGCAAGAGCAAGGGCATCAGGTTTTATGCAGTGAACAGGAGTTATCCTGAAGAGGAATTTGAAGAAGGGCACATGAGCCGCAAAATTTTGGCCGATCTCTTTATAGACGACCGCAACATAAATGGTCTCCCCCCATGGGGGGAGATCTATCACCAGCTTTCAGAAAATTCTGAAGTTGAAGCCGGGCTTCCGAAGAAAGAAAATAAATTGCTAAGAATTTTTAAAAAACTATAATGATCATACCAAGAACCAGAGAGGAAATCGAACTTATTCGCCACAGCGCATTAATCGTGTCGAAAACGCTGGGCATGCTGGCTTCTGAAGTCAAACCGGGCGTCACTACCCTGCAGCTCGATAAAATGGCCGAAGAATTTATTCGTGACCACGGTGCAGAACCGGGTTTTCTTGGAATGTACGACTTCCCGAATTCTTTATGTATGAGCCCCAATGCACAGGTGGTGCACGGCATTCCCAACAATGAGCCCCTAAAGGAAGGAGATGTGATTTCTATTGACTGCGGGGCTTACAAAAATGGCTTTTACGGCGATCACGCTTACACCTTTGGCGTGGGGGAAATAGACCCGGAAACCCAAAAACTTCTGGATGTGACCAAAGAATCCCTCTATATAGGGATCAGGGAATTTAAACTGGGCAACCGCGTGGGGATGTAGGTTACGCCATTCAGCAACATGCCGAAAAGAACGGTTTTGGAGTGGTAAGAGAATTGGTGGGCCATGGGCTGGGGTCTAAAATGCACGAGGATCCCGAAATGCCAAACTACGGAAAACGCGGCCGCGGAAAAAAATTCATTGAAGGCATGGTAGTGGCCATAGAACCCATGATCAACGCCGGTACCCACCGCATTAAACAACTGCGTGACGGCTGGACCATTCTCACTGCCGACAATAAGCCCAGTGCACATTTTGAACACGATGTAGCTTTAATTGACGGAAAACCAGAACTTCTCTCAACTTTTCATTACATTTATGAAGCCTTGGGTATAGAAAGCAACGAAGAAGAAGAATTCAGGGCACAAACAATCAATTTCCATGATTAAGAATTTTCGGCAGGAAAAATGGCTCCCCTATTCCAGAGAGAAATGGCAAGAGCGCTTTAAGTACGCTGTTTCCAATTACGGGAGGGTGGTGAGCTATGTTAAAAATCCTGACGGAGATCTTTTAAAAGGTGGCAAGTCCCAAGGCTTCCTCACCTTTGTGGCAACCCTCAAAAATGGCAAAAAACAAGCCTGTTATATTCACCGGGTGGTTGCCGAACTCTTTCTTCCGAAGAAAGAAGGAGACGAATATGTAATCCACAAGAACTACAATAAGACAGAAAATAAGGTTAGCAACCTTGCCTGGGTGACAAAAAAAGAATGGGTTGCGCATCAACAGAACAACCCGCAGGTAAAGGAAAATAAGCTGAAGCGAAAGCTGGGCACCATTAAATGCTATTCTAAGCTAAGTTATGCCCAGGCCACCGTGCTCAAGAAGAAACTGCTCGACCCCAACCGAAAGACCCGCATCAGGGTGCTGGCAAAGCAATTCGGAGTTTCAGAAATGCAGCTCTACCGCATTAAATCGGGAGAAAACTGGGGAGATATCAAGGTATGATTGGAAAGGCTTTTAAGTTTTTTCTGAACAGGGTTCCCCGGCCTGTACTTATCCGACTTAGTTATGCGGTAAAACCCCTTTTTGTACTTAGCCTTCGCGGAAGAAAATACACAGACCCTATAGACGGCCGAAGTTTTTCAAAGTTTTTGCCCTATGGCTACGGGCAGCAACGCGAGAATGTGCTTTCACCCTCTACCCTTTCCCTGGAGCGGCACCGGCTATTATGGCTTTACCTGAAAGAGCACACCACCTTCTTTACCGCCCCGCATAAAGTGCTGCATTTTGCTCCTGAACAGGCATTTTACAAGCGTTTCAGGAAATTAGGAAACATTAAGTACACCACAACCGACCTCAATTCTCCCCTGGCCGACGTAAAAGCCGATATTTGCAATCTCCCTTTTGAAGATAACAGCTTTGATTTCATCTTGTGCAATCACGTACTGGAACACATCCCCGATGATACAAAGGCCATGCAGGAAATTTTCAGGGTTTTAAGCCCCGGCGGAACTGCCATTCTGCAAATACCGCAGGATCTAAATCGCGAAAAAACATTTGAAGACAACTCAATTACCGACCCTGCCCTGCGAGCAAAGATCTTTGGGCAATACGATCATGTAAGGGTTTACGGAAGAGATTACTTCAACAAATTAAGAGAAGTGGGCTTCAGGGTAGAAGAGGTAGATCTTACTTCACAAATGGAGCCACAACTGGTAGATAAATACCGTCTGGCGAAGGGAGAGATCATTCCGGTGGCAAAGAAGTGAGCAGTTATTGGTTAATGGGGGATCAGGAATAATTATTTCAGAAAAATTGAATGAAAATTATTCTGCATAGTCCAACTTTAAGACCTTCCTAAGGCTTTAAGTGAATAGGAAAAAAATTTGTTCGAAATTACCTGGAGAACAACTTAGGAAGATACCCTGCCTATTCTTTTTGATACTAACCACTCAATAGTCATTCATTGCTTAATTATAAATCTTTCATAAGCTCGTCAAAACCCGGGGTGGCATATTCCTTCATTTCACCTCCAAGAGTAGAATAAATGAGGAAAGCATCTAAATTATTTTCCTGCGAAAGTACCATTTTTGAGAGGTCAAACCCCATAGCCATAAAAGCAGTGGCATAGGCATCGGCCAACGCACAATTTTCAGCAAGAACAGTTACGCTAAGCAGGTCACTTTTTTGGGCAAAGCCGGTGAGCGGATTAATAGTATGAACGTAATGAGCCCCTGTTTCGGGATCTGTACGGTGTTTTCGGTAGTTTCCCGAAGTCGCCATAGCGCGGTTTCTCAGCTCAATGGTTGCCGTAAGTTCCCTTTGCCCTACTTCCTGCATAGGGTCATCAATCCCCACGGTCCAGTACGCCCCTTTTTGTACGTTCATTCCTTTAGCAAGAAGTTCTCCCCCCAGCTCAATAAGGTAGTTATCCACATTCTTTGAATCGAGGTAATATCCCACAAGATCAATGGCGTAACCTTTGGCAATAGCGTTAAAATCGAGGTATATGTTGGGAGTATCTTTGATAAGCAGGTTGTCGTTCAATTCCAGCTTTTCAAAACCCACAAATTGCATAAGGGAATCTATGGTGACCGAGTCTATTTCTTTAGGGCCATTTTCGGGGCCAAATCCATATTGATTCACAAGGTCGCCCACGGTAGGATCAAAGTACCCGTTACTTTGGCGCCACACCTCTTTTGAGAGTTTAAATACATTCTGAAAAAGAGTGTCTACCTCTACCAGGCTGTCTCCCCTGTTTATCCTCGAAATATCTGAAGATTCCCTGTAGGTGCTCATGGACTGGTTCACCCGTTCAAAAATGGAATCGAGAGCTTTCTCAAGCGGTATTTCATCTTCAGAATAATAGCTTATTGAATAGGTAGTGCCCAGGGCTTCTCCATACGCATTCCTTTCTTCATCTGCTTGTGAACATGAAACAACCAGGGAACACAACAACAGCAATCTGATAGCAGGTCTTAAAAATGTCATTTTTAGATTTCTTTTAATCCGGGGTAATTAACTACATAATCTTCTGACCTCATAACGGGCAATTCATAGTCTTTGGAATTTGCGAGCCCCACGCCGGCATAAAAAGTGCGGGCATTAAATTTTAAAGCCTGCTCTTTTACAGTTTCCAAAAAGATCATATCAATATCTCGCGGATCGTGTGGATATTCTATTGCCCGCACTACAACGAAATGCAACTTTTTATTCCTTAAAGCCACGAACTGAGGGTCCTTTTTAAAATCACTATTGACACCCAGAAATTCATATCCCTGTTCTTCCAGATCTTTACCCACAATGTTCATTGCAAGGTTATGCAGTTCCTGATCGGTTAATTGTGACATGATTCAAAATTAGTTAATTCAGCTTAATATAATGTGTCCAAATCAAAAACAGCCACCAATAGGCAGCTGTTTTTTATCATTTTAACTTCTTCAGATTATCCTCCAAAGTCATCAAATCTCACGTTTTCTGGTGGCACTCCAAAATCTTCGGCCATTTTCTCTACAGCCTTGTTCATTAGCGGAGGTCCACAGAAATAGAATTCAATTTCTTCCGGTTCATCGTGCAGGCTAAGGTAGTTATCAATAACCACCTGGTGAATAAATCCTACAAAACCGTCTCCTTCTCCCTCAATTCCATCTTTTACTTTCCAGTTGTCTTCTTCAAGAGGTTCAGAAAGTGCGATGTAGAATTTGAAGTTAGGGAAGTCTCTTTCAAGAGCCCTAAAATGTTCAGTATAGAACAACTCCCTTTTAGAACGCCCACCGTACCAGTAAGTTACTTTTCTTCCGGTCTTAAGGGTTCTGAAAAGGTGGTACAAATGCGAACGCATTGGCGCCATTCCTGCTCCCCCACCAACGTAAAGCATTTCTGCGTCGCTGTGGTTGATAAAGAATTCTCCATAAGGTCCTGAAATAGTGACTTTATCTCCTTTTTTCTGATTGAAGATGTAAGAAGAAGCTATACCAGGGTTTACGGTCATCCAGTCGTTCTTGGCACGATCCCATGGCGGGGTGGCAACACGAACGTTAAGCATGATCCTTCTTCCTTCGGCAGGGTAAGAAGCCATGGAATAGGCTCTTTCAACTACTTCGGGGTTCTTCATTACAAGTGGCCAAAGATTGAATTTATCCCACTCAAGTTTAAATTTATCAGGTTCTCCTGGGTGTTCTTCAGGATGCGCGGTAATATCCATATCTTCATACTTGACCTCGCATTTTGGGATTTCGATCTGGATATATCCTCCAGCCTTGTAATCCATATCTTCAGGAATTTCCACAACAAATTCCTTAATGAACGATGCCACGTTGTAGTTGCTCACTACGGTAGCCTCCCATTTCTTAATTCCGAATACTTCTTCGGGAATGGTGATCTTCATATCCTGCTTTACCTTTACCTGGCACCCAAGACGCCATCCATCGGCAATCTCTTTACGTGTAAAGTGAGGTTCTTCAGTAGGCAGGATAGTTCCGCCACCTTCAGCAACAATACATTTACACTGAATACAGGTACCACCTCCACCACAGGCAGAAGGGAGGAAAAGTTTGTTTTCACCCAAAGTAGACAGAAGCGTACCTCCAGATCCTACTTCAATATCTTTTTCGTTGTTAATATTGATCTTTACAGGTCCCGATGGTATTAACTTGGCTTTTGCTCCCAATAGAACAGCAACCAGGATTAAGATAAGGACTAAGAATACAATAACACTTGCTATAATTACTTCCATTGCTTTCTCTCTATATTTTGATTCCCATGAAACTCATGAATCCAAGAGCCATAAGTCCGGTGATTATAAAAGTGATCCCCAAACCTTTGAGCGGCGCAGGAACGTTTGAATAAGCGATTTTTTCACGAATGGCTGCAATACCCAGAATGGCGAGGAACCAGCCAATTCCACTTCCAAAACCATAAGTTACAGCTTCCCCAAGACCTGAAAAATCTTTTTGCTGCATGAACAGTGCCCCTCCCAGGATGGCACAGTTTACCGCGATAAGCGGAAGGAAGATCCCCAGGGCACCATAAAGCGCGGGAGCAAACTTCTCAACCACCATTTCTACGAGCTGAACCATAGCGGCAATAACGGCGATGAACATTATGAAACTAAGGAAACTCAGGTCGATGGTTGCATATTCTTCGTTCAACCAGGAAAGTGCACCGGGTCTTAGAAGATATTTATCGAGTAAAAAGTTAATAGGCACGGTCATGGTCAAAACGAAAATTACCGCTGCACCTAATCCAACCCCTGTTTTTACGGTCTTGGAAACTGCGAGGTACGAACACATCCCAAGGAAGTATGCAAAGATCATGTTCTCAATGAAGATGCTTCGTACGAATAAATTTATATAATCCATAGTCGAATTTTTTGAGGTTATAGATTAGGCTTCTATTAGTTTACGGTTTCTTGAGCGTTGTACCCAGATGATGATCCCCACCACTATAAGTGCCATAGGAGAAAGGAGCATTAAACCGTTGTTTTCATATCCAAGAGCATAAAACCCAGTAGATTCTGCCAGGGTAGCTCCTTTGTGCCCAAGGATCTCATAGCCAAAAAGCTTACCTGCTCCAAGAAGCTCGCGGAAGAAAGCTACAATGATAAGGATCAAACCATATCCGGCAGCATTTCCTATTCCATCAAGAAAAGATTTATACACCCCGTTACCAAGGGCAAAGGCTTCAAGCCGCCCCATCACGATACAGTTGGTAATAATAAGACCAATAAATACCGACAGCTGTTTACTCACATCGTAGGCATAGGCCCTAAGCACCTGGTCTACAAGCGCCACCAGCGAAGCTACTACCACAAGCTGAACGATAATCCTGATCCTGTTTGGAATAAGGTTTCTAAGTGCCGAAATGATCATGTTACTAAAAGCCATAACCGCCATAACCGCAATTGCCATAACAATTGCAGGTTCCAGCTGCACGGTGATCGCAAGAGCCGAACAAATACCCAAAACCTGAACGGTAATAGGGTTATCATCATCAAGAGGATCTGTAAGTAACTTCCTGTTGGCCCTTGATAAAAAATGCTCTTTTTCCTCGGAATCAGAAAGGAAAAGGATCATTGCGTCTTTCTTATTTTCATTGTCTACCTCAGCAATTTGCTCAGGTTTATTTTTTGTCTCCTGTGCCATAACTATAAATTACTTGCAACGTTTAACTCTGTTTTGCTCTTGAAATAGGGCAGGTAATGCTGAAGCCTTTCAGAAATCATATCTGAAACCCCGTCTCCGGTAATAGTTGCTCCAGAAATTGCATCAACCTTATTATCATCTTTAGAAGAACTGCTGTTACCTTTCACAACAGACACTCCTATAAGTTCTCCATTCTCATCAAAGATCTTCTCATCGGTAAAGCGCTCTCTAAACCATTCCTGGGTGATCTCGGCACCAAGTCCCGGAGTTTCTCCCAGGTGATCAAATACGGCACCTTTAATGGTATTTACATCATCCTTTAAAGAAATATATCCAAAAATGGCATTCCAAAGCCCCGCTCCTCTTAGCGGAATAATGTAATAAGTTTCACCGTCAACCTCGGCTATATATAGCGGGAAGTTTTGCTCTGTATCAACCTTTTTAAGCTCTTTGGCAAGATCTACATCAAAAGCATTCACTCCTTCTTTTTCCTGGCCTTCATTATTAAGAACAAGCTGTTCTTTAATATACTGCTCAAATAAAGCTTCGGCTCCGGCCCTGTCGGTTTCAACACCCACTGTAGCCAGGATGTTCTGCATCTTTTCCTGACGCATGTTCTCATACTGCCTTGGCTGCAACGAAGTAGCTGCAAAAGCCAGAACAACCCCTACTACCACAACCATAACGATGGCAAAAATGAACGTGTACGAATTGGTGTTCGTTTTATTTACTGTTTTCTCTTCCATAACTATACTACAGTTTCAACTTGTTTGTTAATACCTGCTGCTTTTCTTTTCACACGGCGTTTGATGTTACCCTGAATCACGTAGTGATCTATAGTTGGAGCAAATACGTTCATTAAAAGAATTGCCAGCATCACTCCTTCAGGATATGCAGGGTTGAATACCCTGATCATCACCGACAAGAAACCGATCAGGAATCCATAGATCCACTTCCCTTTGTAGGTTTGTGCCGCCGAAACAGGATCGGTTGCCATATAAACAATCCCGAAAGCCAGCCCTCCGGCTACCAGGTGATTGTACCATGGGAAGTTGGTAAGAGCATTCCCTTCAAGCCCCATAGCTGGAAGAGCGTTAAAGATCAAGCCCATTACTGAAGCTCCCAACACTGCACTTAGCATGATCCTCCAGCTACCCACTTTAGTGAATATGAGGAAGAGAGCTCCTAAAAGACACAATGCTGCTGAAGTCTCAGAAACTGAACCAGGGATCATTCCCCAGAACATATCCATTGTGGTATACTCAACCGGCTGACCGGCAGCAAGGGTTCCTAAAATCGTTTCTCCCGAAACCCCGTCTACCTGGGAAGCGTTCATTACCCACACCTGGTTACCCGACATATAAGTAGGATACGCAAAGAAGGCAAAAGCCCGTGCTGTAAGGGCGGGGTTAAGGATATTCATCCCGGTTCCCCCAAAAGCTTCTTTTCCAATAATTACAGCAAAAACTACCGAAATTGCCAGCATCCAAAGCGGAAGACCTACAGGCATGATCATCGGAATTAAAAGCCCCGTTACCAGGTAACCTTCGTTCACCTCGTGCCCTCTAAAAATGGCAAAAGCAAACTCAATTCCAAGCCCTACCGCATAAGAGACCACAATCATTGGCAGTATTTCAAGTGCCCCGTGACCAAATGCATCCCAGAAGTCAACTTCAGGCTGAATTTGTTTGAGGTACTGATAACCCACGTTCCACATACTAAAGAGCAGTACAGGCAGCAGGGCGATCACCACAGTGATCATCACCCTCTTTAAATCTACCGCATCCCTAACATGGGCACCTTTTCTTGTAGTGTGATTTGGAGTAAAGAGAAAAGTATCCAGCGCGTTAATGGCAGGAGAATACTTTTCAAGTTTTTTACCCTTAGCAAAGGGCTCCTTAAATTTATCTAATTTTTGTCTAATCCATTCCATAGTAAACAGTTTATCCAACTTCGGTGATCATGAGATCCAGCCCTAAGCGTATTATTTCTTGCGCCTCTAATTTTGAAGTGTTCACATAATCTACAAGTGCAAAATCTTCGGGAGCCACTTCATAGATCCCAAGATTTTCCATTTTTTCAATATCTGCCGCCATACAGGCTTTTAACAGCTGCATAGGGAAAATATCCATTGGCATCACTTCTTCCATCTCACCCGTAACTACCAGTGCCCTCTCTTCTCCGTGCAGGTTGGTGTTCACTTCGAATTTCTTATTCGGGAACATCCAGCTTAGGGAAGTACGGGAGTTAGAAGGAATGTTATTGTAAGTGAACGGCAACCATCCAAACATGCGGTATTTGTTACCCTCAGGTATCAAAGTGAGCTCATTTGGGAAAAAGCCGATATACTGCCCGGTATTCACCTGCTCTCCTGTAAGAACATCTCCCGAGATCACCCTTACATTCTTCTCATCTACCAAACCTGTAAAATCTTTTACAGCAGCCCCAATTCTGGCTTTAAAATACTTTCTGTCTTTTGCCTCACTTCCACAAACAGCTACTGTGCGTACGGGAGTAAATTTACCTGTAAGAAAAAGATCCCCAATATTGGCAACATCTTCAGGCTTGACAGTCCATACGCGATCGCCCATGTTGATTGGGTCGATCTTATGGATTTGCACCCCAACATTGGCTGCCGGGTGCGGACCAAAAACATTGTGAATTTCAACATTTTTGAGACCCTTTAAAGCCCCACTGCCTTTTCCATCTACAGAAACATGCACCTTCCCGGGAGTTAACCTGGTTAGCGCATTAAGCCCTGCCTGGAAAGCCTCTAGGCGATCTTTCAGAATAAACTCCACATCTGCAGAAAGCGGCGCAGTGTTCATTGCCGAAACAAAGATAGCTTTTGGGGTATCTGCCGGGTCTGCCGGGATATCGTAAGGCCGCTGATTCATAAAAGCCCAGCTCCCACTTTCGAGGATGCGGTTCTTTACGGCTTCAGCATCAGCATTTAACGGATCGAGTGTTCCAAATTCCCGGAATTCATCCGAAGCATCGGCCTCGATGACCACCTCAAGAATGCGGCGCTTCTCTCCTCTTACAATCTCCTTTACAGTACCACTAACAGGAGAAGTGAAACGAATTTGATCGGTGTATTTAGAAAAGAAAAGTTCATCACCCACCTTTACTTTTGCACCCTCTTTCACCACCATCTTTGGTATTACCGAATGAAAATCGGGTGGTTTTACAGCATAGGTTTTGGAGCGGGGTGCGTCAACAAGGGTTTTGTCGGCCTCACCCTTAAGGCGAAGCGTAAGCCCTCTTTTAATTCTAATGTCGTTGGACATAGGACGAAGTGTTAAATTTCATTTAAAATCGGGCAAATTTACTCATTTCCGACCCACAAATCCCAATATAAAACGAATAAATTCCCCTTAGAATTTGTTAAAATGAACAAATAATGATACTAATCAGTTTTTGAGTATATTTAAATTTATTTTTGGTGCATGAAGTCAATTTTACCCCTCTCTATATTTCTCCTCTTCGGATTTTTTTCTGCTGCACAAAACGTAGAAACCGCACCGCCCAATTACATACGTACCGTTATCTTCACGGGCGCCGGTGATTACAGCGGAGTTCCCATCGTGCAACTGGGCGAGCCACTGCTGCTCACCTTTGACGATCTCGTGGGGGATGAGGCCAATTATTACTACACCATTGAGCATTTTAACTACGATTGGACACCTTCAGAATTACTTAAAAATGAATATCTGGAAGGTTTTGACAATGTGCGCATCACCAATTACGAGAACTCGTTCAACACGCTCCAGCTTTACTCGCATTACGAGTTGCGCATTCCCAACGACAACACCCGCGCGCTCAAAGTTAGCGGCAACTATCTCATCAAGATATTTAACGACAATAAGGAGCTGGTGTTCTCCCGAAAATTCATTGTTTACGAGCCCCTAACAAGGGTACAGGTGACAGTGAGAAAGGCTGGTGAAGTAAGAAATATCCAGACCAAACAGGTGGTGAATTTTGAAGTAGACTCTCCCGAGTTCATCATTCGCAACCCACAACAATCGGTTTGGGCGGTTATTTTGCAAAACAACAATCTCAAGACCGCCATTTATAACATACGCCCGCAGTACCACATTGGCACTAGCCTCATTTACAAGTACGATGACCTCACCTCTTTCTGGGCCGGCAACGAATACCTTAGCTTTGACAGTAAAGATCTTAGGGCCGCCACAGTTAAGATAAGATACATTGAGCTGAACGATTTGTACCATCACTACCTTTTTCAGGATCCCATAAGGGCATTCCAACCCTATACTTACAATCCGGATATTAACGGAAAGTTCCTGGTAAACAAATTTGAAGCGCTTGAAGACGATATTGAGGCCGGTTATGTGTGGACCCATTTTGCCCTAGCGGCACCCCAACCTCTGGAAGGTGGCGAGGTACACCTTTACGGCGAATTCAATAATTTTGTGCTTGATGAAAGTACAAAGCTCGAATACAACCCCAACACCGGTGCTTATGAAACGGCACGTCTCTTCAAACAGGGATACTACGATTATAAATATGTATTTCTTCGGAAGGATGGCATTCTTGATGAAGGTTTTATAAGCGGAAATTTTGTTAGCACAGAGAACAATTATACCGTGCTGATCTATTACCTGCCTCCCGGCGGAAGGTTTACCAGGGTTATAGGAATGGGCTCAGCTACCTCATTAAACATCAGCAATTAAGTCATCTGCATAGTTTCTCATGAACGAGGGTCAAAATTTACCAAAGATCTACAAGGAGCGGCACAAACTGAAGTACCGCAGCACAGAATGCCTAAACTGCCATCACCCTCTTGATATAAGCGACCAGTTCTGTCCAAATTGCAGCCAGCTTAACAGCACCAAAAAGCTGTCATTTAACGATTTTTTCAACGAATTTTTTGCCGGAATTTTTGCTTATGATTCCCGGTTTTACAGAACGCTGGGAGCCCTGCTTTTTAAACCCGGGAAAATTTCTAAAGATTACATTCAGGGAAAAAGGGTGCGTTATGCCAACCCTTACCGGTTCTACCTTAGCGCATCCATCATTTTTTTCCTGCTTTGGAGTGTCACCCACGAAATTGAATCCCCCGTGAACCTCAACCTCGATGGCAATGCTGCAGAACAAAGGGAAGTTGATTCCATTTTAACCGCCCAGGGTATAGAAAATCAGCCCTTAGAAGCCTTTCTTCCTTCCAACGACAGCGTCTCAACCCATGAATATATTGCGGAAAAAGACCTGGACACCATGAGCTTTTTTAATGCCCGAATAAAGCAATGGCAGGTATTTTCAGATCATTACGAAGCTACCGGGATGAGAAATTCCGAAGTTGCTCTAGACAGCCTCAACTACTCCAATTCCCGTTTCAATCAATGGTTTTACAGGAAAACCGTGAACTTTAAAATTTTCAGTTCAGACGCTAACCTGTTCTGGAACTATTTTTACAGCAAGCTGCCGTTCATCATTTTCTTTTACCTGCCGGTGTTTGCCCTCTTTATCTGGCTGCTTTATTTGCGAAGGCCCTTCACCTACATGGAACATCTCATCTTTACCTTCCACAACCAAACCACCTGGTTTGTGCTGTTTGGGATAGCAGTGGGAATAAATACCCTCTTCAGCAGTAAAATTGCCACCGATGCTGCCATGCTCATCTTCGCTTTTTACCTCTATAAAGCTTTTAGAAAATTCTACGGGCAGGGAAGAGTTAAAACGTTGATAAAGTTTATTATAATAAATATTATATTCTTTACTTTAGCCTTATTAGCATTCATATTTTCGGTGCTGGCTTCATTTGCGATCTACTAGCATGATTCAACAAATTACCAGAGGCATAAAAATCTCTATAGAAACAAATTTTGAAGGGACCTTTTATAAAAATTACCGGGTCCACTTTGCCTTTGGCTATCAGGTAACCATAGAAAATCAAAGCAAGGATTCCGTGCAACTAAGCTCCAGGTTCTGGAAGATAAAAGATGCCCTCAACCGCACTGAAATCGTGGAAGGAGAAGGCGTTATTGGGAAAAAGCCAGTTTTAAAACCGGGAGAATCCCACACCTACAAAAGCGGATGCTTACTCACCTCCCCCTTTGGAGCCATGAGCGGCTTTTACAGCATGATCAACTTTACCTCCTCCAGGAAGTTCAGGGTTGCCATTCCATCTTTTAAGCTAAGTGCCCCTTTTGCACTGAATTAATTTTGGGTTCAAGGTTTAAGGTTCAAGGTTCAAAAAAATAAATTTCTCAAAATACCTTTTTTGACACCCAAAAAACCGCAAGCCGAAACCGGCAACGCGTAACGAGCAACCGTCACAGGGAGCTGTGCAACCTGCCACTAAACCTCTAAATCGAGCCTGGATTCCTCCATCGCCTCCAGGTCTTTGTAATAAAAAAATCCTTTCCCTTCAAAAATGGCAATTTGGGAGATACTTTTGGTCTTCACAAAACCCCGGTCTATAATCACCCCTTTGTCACTGTCTCCTTTTCCTGCTGAAAAGTGGAAATTCAGGAGCGTTTTGGGAGTGAGTGCCTGTTCCTGCTGAAGTTTTAAAAACCATTCTTCCCGTAGTTCTTTCATTTCTGAAGTGTACAGCGGGCTAGATGACCAGATGTGAGGCTTCAGGGGTAACTTTTTATAGTGTTTTTTAGTGCCATCCCAAACAAATTCAGCAAAAAAGAGCTCTTTTTGCCAGTCGGCTGCTACAATGGTGAAAGGTTCAACTTCAGAAAGGTCGTATTTTTCAACAGCTTCAGTAAAATCTTCAGCAGCCAGAAGATCTTTTACTACCACTCCCCTGCTTTTGCCGTAAGGCAGTTTTCGTTCATGCTTTTTAAAGGCACCATTCAGCAGACAAATTACCCGCTTCTGTTCACTTAAACCCAGCCAGGTGCCGCCGGCCAAAACATCTTTTGGAAATGCCATTTTTAAGCCTTTAACATTGTACAGCTTTGGCGGCAGGGTTTTCCTGCCCGGGGCTTCATCGCGGTTGGAGGTAAGAACGAACGAATTTTGGCCTTTTAGAGGCAGAATAGTCACCGTGCACATTATGAAAAAATTAAGATTCTTTACCTTTTAGCTGCTGATCTTGAGTAAATTTCAGAAAAAAATGGATGAAGCAAAGTTCTTTTAAATTTTTTACCTTTACGACCACACATTTTAGAAATCAAAAAAAATTATTACAACACTATGGGAAAAGGTGTATTCCAGGTTCCGCAGGCAGTAAATGAACCCGTAAAGTCATATGCCCCGGGAACACCCGAAAGAGATGCCGTTTTAAAGGCTTATAAAGAATTGTACAACAGCAAGGTAGAGGTTCCACTTTATATTGGTGGCGAAGAGATCAAGACGGGAGATACAGCCCCAATGAATCCGCCGCACGACCATCAACATCACCTTGGCGACTACCATAAAGCTTCAAAAGAGCATGTGGAAAAGGCCATAAAATCTGCTCTTGAAGCCCGCGAAAAATGGGCAAACCTTGAATGGGAACAAAGGGCTGCCGTATTTTTGAAAGCTGCCGAACTTATTGCCGGGCCTTACCGTTACAAGATCAATGCTGCTACCATGATTGGGCAGTCAAAAAATATTTTTCAGGCTGAAATTGATTCGGCCTGTGAGCTTATAGATTTTCTGCGTTTTAACGTGGAGTACATGACCCGCATTTACGAAGAGCAGCCAGAGTCTTCTTCGGAAGCCTGGAACCGGCTTGAATACCGCCCGCTTGAAGGTTTTGTGTATGCGGTAACCCCGTTCAACTTTACGGCTATTGCCGGTAACCTGCCTTCGGCCCCTGCTTTAATGGGAAATGTTGCCGTTTGGAAGCCAAGTGACTCGCAGGTGTATTCGGCCCGGGTGATCATGGAAGTTTTTAAAGAAGCAGGACTGCCGGACGGAGTAATCAACATGGTGATGGGAGATCCAAAAATGATCTCTGACACTATTCTTGAGAACAGGGATTTTGCCGGACTTCATTTTACCGGAAGCACCACGGTGTTCAAGAACCTTTGGAAACAAATAGGAGAAAATATACATAACTACAGATCTTACCCTCGAATTGTAGGTGAAACCGGCGGTAAAGATTTCATCATCGCCCACCCAAGTGCAAAACCAAAGCAGGTTGCAACCGCAATTTCGCGTGGGGCATTCGAATTCCAGGGGCAAAAATGTAGCGCTGCTTCAAGAGTGTATCTTCCAAAGAGCATGTGGGAAGAAGTGAAATCTTATGTAGTTGAAGATGTAAAGTCTTTCAAAATGGGATCTCCCGAAGATATGAGCAACTTCATTACAGCAGTGATTCACGAAGCTTCATTTGATAAACTGGCCAAATTCATTGATGCCGCCAAAAATGACAGTGATGCAGAAATCGTAGTGGGCGGAAATTACGACAAATCTAAAGGATGGTTTGTTGAACCTACTGTTATTCTTACTAATGATCCTAAATACAGCACAATGTGCACCGAGTTGTTTGGACCTGTAGTGACTGTGTATCTCTACGAAGATGAAAAGTGGAATGACACCCTGAAGTTGGTAGATGACAATGAATATGCCCTTACCGGAGCTATTCTTTCTCAAGACCGTTACGCAGCTGCCGAAGCTACAAAAGCTTTACAAAATGCTGCCGGAAACTTCTATATCAACGACAAACCTACCGGTGCCGTGGTTGGACAACAACCTTTTGGAGGTGCGCGTGGTAGTGGAACTAATGACAAAGCCGGTTCAATCCTGAACCTTTATCGATGGATTTCGCCAAGAACCATTAAGGAAACATTTGTTCCCCCTACAGATTACAGGTATCCATTCCTGGGAGAATAGGAAGAATATGCCATCAAAAAGCCGCCAAAAAAATGCCTTTTTTGGCGGCTTTTTTTATTCCTGCTATGCATCAGCTTGCACAGCCTCTAAATTTCTACATACTTTTCTTACACAGAATAAGTTAAAATTATCTAATAATAGTTAAATATCAACTATTTACCCGATAATTCTAACTCTTGCCAAAAACCCCTAAAAAATATACTTAATTCACAGTAAATTAGTACGTTAACGCTCCCCTCCTATTTTCTTGTCCCCAAACGTGCTGTGAATATGGTAAAAAAACTACTCGGTAAAATTGCTGTTTTTTGGGCTCTTATTCTTACTCCGTTTATAAGCTGGGGGCAGGAGTGTACAGACGCTGTGCCTACGTTTTCCATTACCAACCATACCGGGAGCAGTATTTGTGAAGGCGAACCCTTAAATTTTAGTGCCGCGGTATCTCCATCCAATCCACAGATCCCCTATGAATACCAGTGGCAGGTACAGGTAAACGGGGGTGCATGGACCAATATTTCCGGTTTTGGCGCAGAGACTGCCAACCTTTCAAATTATGCAGCGGCTATTGGCAGTAACAGGATAAGGTTGCAAGTAACCTACTGTGGCGGCACTACAGGAGTAAATACCCTAACCAGCAACTCTTCCGCAACCATCACGGTTTATGAAAACAAGACAGGCAGTGTTAACATAAGTGCCGATAAAACCCATATTTGCCCCGGCGAACAAATCACTTTCTCTTCAAGCCCTTTTAATCACGGGGGTTCGGGGGCGACTTATGAATGGAGGCTGCTCAGCAACAACAGCATTTTAAGCACAGCTTCTACATTCACCTCTGCTGCCATTCCAGATGGCGGGCAGGTAAAACTCTATATGACCTCCTCTGTTCCCTGTGTTGACCCTTTTGAAAGCAACATTATCAATATTTCGCACAAAGCAGGAATGCCTTCCCAACCTTCGGCCATCTCCATTGACACAGAACCCGACACGGTTATATGTCCCGAAACCTCAGTTACTTTTTCAGTCACAAGTGATCCTGCCGCCAGTAATTACATCTGGACTTTACCCACAGGATGGGAAGGTGCCAGTACAACAAATATTATCACGCTCACCACCGGCCAGGCCGGTGCTACGATGCAGACAATTTCTGTTAAGGCCGAAAACGAATGTGGCCAAAGTGCTACGACTACGCTGGATGTCACAGTGGGTCCCGGCATACCCGCCACACCTTCGGAAATTCAGATCACAGATGAAGATAATGACGGCATCATTTGCCCCGGTGAAAACATAACACTTTCGGTAACAAACGACAGAGAAGCAACCAGTTATACCTGGAGCCTGCCTGCCGGATGGATTGGATCCAGCACCTCAAATTCAATCGCCGTTAGCGGGATCGAATCCGGAGAAAATGGTACTGTCTCTGTCTATTCCTCCAACGAATGTTCGCCCGGTACCAGCAGCAGTCTTAGTGTGAGTGTTAATGATCCGGTTCCTTCCATGCCCGGAGCTATTACAGGCGCAAACCTGGTGTGCACTGGTATAGACGCCACTTATTCAATAAGTGCCGTGCCATACGCCGACACTTATGAATGGATCCTGGACGGGAAGCTGATTAATGAAAATACCGGAACAAATTTCCTTTTTAATTCCACAGCAGTTGGCCCCCATACCCTGGAGGTCCTGGCGAAAAATGAATGCGGCAGCAGCACAGTCTCATCTATGATCATAGAAGTAGACGACGGCGCTCCCGGTGCTGTAAAGATTAGCAATTCTAATGGGGAAAGCAGCTTTTGTGAAGGAGCCACAGGCCTGATCTTTTCTGTACCCGCAGATGCCAAAGCAGATAATTACTCCTGGACGGTTCCTGCCGGCTGGATTATCACCTCCAGCAATGAGAACTCAGTAACCGTAACAGCAGGTTCATTTGGGCAGGATGGAAATATATCGGTGACCGCATCCTCAGCACAGGCTTGTGGTGAGGTGAGCGACAGCTTTCCGGTTTCTGTAAAGCATCTCGTTCCCCCTGCACCGGCAGGTATTTCAGGCCCCGCACAGGTTTGCATGGGAAGCACCAACACCTTTACTGTAGGCAGTGTAAATTATGCTACCGGCTATAAGTGGATACTGTCTAACGGTACTTCCCTTACCACCACGGGACCTTCAGTTGAACTCCCTATCACTTCATCCGGAGCATTAGGCCTAACTGTTCTGGCTATAAATGAATGTGGGGAAAGTTCAGCCTCACCAAGTTTCGCAATAGAATCTTTTAATTCAGTTCCTTTAAAACCTGGCCCCATAAGGAGCAGCCTATCCAGCCTTAATGTTTGCCCACCTATTAACGGAGTTACTTTTACTATTGATAAAACAGATCATGCAACAGATTATACCTGGAATCTGCCAGGCGGCTGGTATATTGTTGATGGCAAAGGCACTGAAAGCATTACTGTAGATATTTCCGCAAATGTTGCTTTAAGTAGCGGCAGTGTTAGTGTAAAAGCAAATAATACTTGCGGAAGTAGTGTAGCTTCAGACCCATTTGTGATAACCCTGGGTAAATACGTAGTTGCCGATTTAGGCCCAGATCTAACAGTTTGCGAAGTCTCCGCTCCCATCTCATTTACTGCCAATGTTTCCTTCAGCAACAAATCTATTAAGGTAGTTAACATTTACTCCCCCGATGCTTCCGGTGCTCTCCCCAATCCTCCCAATGGACCAGTTAAGAATTTCACTTTTAGTTACACCCCGGTGGCAGCCGATTTTGCAAAAGAATATATTAGCATCCGCTTAAAAACAGAAGACCCCAAAGGAGAATGTGACTCTCCAATTGAAGAGTACAATGATGAAGTAAAGGTCTATTTTCGGGATAAGCCTAGTGCCAGCTTCACTTCTGCAAATTCTGAAGTGTGTTACAATACAGGCACCACATTGGAAATCTCGGGAACTCCAAATACCACAATTTCCTACTCCAATGGCGCCTCAAGTTTTACTGCCAATCTCGACAGCTCGGGCAAGGCTTCGGTGACAACGGGAAATCTGCTTCAAACCACAACTTACACTTTAATGTCGATCGCCTACACCAATGGTGCCGGGTGTTCCGAGAATATTACAGGCAGCACCACCATCTTAGTAAACCCCATTCCCAATGCTGTGCTGACATATAACCAGGATTCCTTCTGCAATTCTGATACCCAGGTTTATACGCCTCAATTTTCAAATACGGCAGGAATTTTTGAAGGGGGGCTGTTTTCGGCTACGGGCATTGCCGTAAATGCCACAAATGGTTCCTTTTCCCCAAATGGCGTTCCTCCCGGAAATTATATTATCACTTATGCTTTTGATGATCCTTTATCCTGCGGATATCCACCTCTTACTACCGAAATAACCATTTTCGAGTCAGTTGCCATTACTTCGCAGCCTCAGGAAACAAGGATTTGCGAAGGGGAGGCTGTTAATCTTTCAGTAGAAGCTTCAGGAGACGGCTTAACCTATCAATGGTTCAAAGGCAGTGGAAGCGGTACGGCCATTTCAGGTGCAAATTCGGCTACTTACAGTATTCAGTCTTCGACGGAAGCAGATGAAGCTTACTATTACGTGGAAGTGAGCGGTGCCTCCCCCTGTTCCACCGTAAAATCTAATGAAGTACAACTGATCATTGATCAAAAAATGGAAATCCTGGCCCTCGTTTCCGATGCGGCTAATAATGAAATATGTGAAGGCGGTGCTGTTACTTTCTCGGTTACTACTACTTCAGATGATGAAAACCTGGTATATCAATGGTTTGACAATTCCGGAAATCCAATTTCGGGAGCAAATCAAAGTACCTATAGCCTGGCAGGAGTTACTCCCGGCGATGCGGGGAATTATTCCGTAGAAATAGGAGGAGCCACAGGCTACAGCTGTAGTAAGCTTACCTCGAACAATATTGCGCTTGTTGTTAATGAAACCCCTAATGCCGATATTAGTTATTCGGGATCCTATTGTACTTCAGACTCGGGTGTCAAAAATGTCATTTTCGGGAATACTTCCGGAAATTATTCCGAAGGAACTTTTTCATATTCAGCAAATACTGCAGCTAATATCCTGAACCTCGACCCTGTTACCGGGGCCATAAATCCGGCAGCCAGTGATCCGGGCATTTATACGGTCATTTATACTATTTCTGAAGCCGGGGGTTGTGCTTCCAGTGAAGAAACCACGCAGGTAACAATTACTGCCGCCCCCACTGCCAGTCTTGCTTTTGCAGGAGGTCAAACCGAATTTTGCAACGATAGCAGCCAGACTGCACTAACGCCTCAATTGACCGGAACCGGCAACTATACGGGAGGCACTTTTTCAGGAATCCCGGGAATGGATCCTGAAAATGGCACTTTTGACCCGGCAGGTCTCACAGCGGGAACCTACACCCTCACCTACAACATTCCTGCTACCAGCGGCTGCCCGGCCCGGGAGGTTTACCTGCCGGTTACGATACATGAAAAAATAGTTATTACTTCCGAACCTTTTCCTGTAGCTGTCTGTTCCGCAAATAATACGCAGCTTGAAGTAGCGGCCTCAGGGGCCAGTTTGACTTACCAGTGGTATAAAGACGGGAATCCCGTTAACGGGGCTAACGCAGCGATCTATGAAATTAAAACAGCCTCGGTAAACGAAGACCACGGCAACTATTACGTCATGGTAAGCGGAGCTGCTCACTGTGATGCTGTTTCTTCGGAAACTGTTACGGTGACCGTAGATGAAAATATTGTGGTGACCACACAACCTCAGCCTCAGGAAGTTTGTGCGGGAGCAGAAATTAATCTTTCAGTTTCAGCAACAGCTTCGGGCGGGGCGCCAGGTTACCAATGGAGAAAGGATGGCGTAGCTCTGGAAGGAGCAAATTTGGCAAGCCTGGTAATTCCAAATGCCCAGGCCTCTGATGCCGGGCAGTATGATGTGCTTATCACCGGGGCCGATGGATACGCCTGTGAGGAGGGGTTTTCAGAAATAGCTTCGGTCACCGTGAACGCTGCCCCATTTGTTGATGCCGGCAGCGCTATAGAAGCCTGTTCTACCAACACTGCTATCGCTGTTGGAAATGATGCCGTTGCAAGCAATTATGCGTCACTGGAATGGAGCACCACCGGCACGGGAACCTTTGACAATGTGAATGCTATGACCCCCAATTACCTTCCCGGCACCGGTGAAACCGGGGAAATCACCCTTACCCTTACGGCCATGGGCAATGGCGGATGTACTTCTGCATTTGATGAGGTGCTAATTACCATAAATGAACTTCCGGTGATCAACTCCTTCGGGTATGCACAATCAGAGTTTTGCGTCTCTGTCAACACCGCACAGGCACCCGTGCTGAATATCTCAAATGCCACAATTTCTGAAGGGCTTTTTTCCTATTCCGGAGATACGGGGAATGTGCTCGATTTAAATCTTACTTCCGGGGAAATAGATCCTTCCGGAAGTACACCGGGCAGATATTTTGTCACTTTTGAAATCCCAGAAAATGGTATTTGTACAGCCGTTTCTGAAACAGTCGAGCTGATTATTGGAGATCTTCCGGCAGCCGATTTCAGCTATACTCAGCCTGCTGTTTGCCGTGACACAAGGGCTGCAAACCCTTCCCTGAAGATCAATGAAACCGGGCTTTTGTATACCGATACTGACTTTTTCAGCAACACTACGGGCCTGGTGTTTAAAGACGCATCTACAGGAGAAATTGATGTAGATGCAAGTGCTTCGGGAGCCCATATGGTTACCAGAACTGTAGATTATTCAGGAACAATGGAAGATGGCTGTGCTGCTGTTACATCTACTTTTGAAATATCTATTGATGATAAGCCAGTGCCCGATTTTTCATACAATAGCAATCAATATTGTTCCAACGATCCTAATCCTCTTGTGCAATTTCCAACAGGTGCAGTGGCGGGAACTTTTTCAGAAAAAAACAATAACGGCGGACTCATTTTTGCAAACCCTGCCACCGGGGAGATCGATCTTGCTGCTTCCCAGCCGGGCTCATACGTGGTGGTTAACACTGTTGATAACCCTAATGACGCCTGTAACCCTGTTAGTGCTGAATTTGCTGTAACTATACAAAAGTTACCCGATGCAGGTTTCAGCTATCCTGCTTTTGCATTTTGTCAAAGTTCAGGCACTACCCCTGCTCCTGTAATAAGTGGAGACCCGGGCGGAACATTCACCGGTTCTGCGGGACTTGTAATAGATTCTGCCGGAGTCATAGACCTTGCCGCAAGTACCGCAAACCTTCCCAATGATCCTGCAAGTGTGCACACGGTTACCTACACCATCATGGCCAGCGGGGCCTGCCCGGAGGTTTCCACTAGCGTTGAGTTGCGAATAGACGTGCAACCTGAGGGCGGAGAGCTGTCTTTTGTAAAAGGCACTGAGGTTTTTGGCAGACTGTTTAGCACCTGTGAAATTTCAGAAAGAAATACCGGCCTCATTGCCGATCTCGTGCTATCAAATTATGAAGGTCAGATTATGGCATGGCAATACAAAACATTTTCGGGAAGCAGTGAGACCGTATTAAATTCTGATGGAACAAATTTTACCGGCACTACCCTTCCCGGGGCCACAATTGAAAGCCTTGGATTGACTGAAACTACGGTATTCCAGGTTCAAATAAGCAGTGGCTCCTGTACTGCGACCTCTCCTGTAGCTTCAAAAACAGCAATTTTAAGTGTTATTTCTTCGGATATTGAGCCTACTCCGGTAACTGCCGACAAGGCGGTGATTTGTATTGACGATCCGGTAGTGCTTACTGCAGGTAGCGGTTATGAATCGGGCACAGAAATAGGAGAAGGCGGTAATTTCGACAATTCGTCTATTACCAACCATGGCTGGACCATCATCAATAGTAATGGCAGCGAAGGAGATTTTAATTCCAGCGCAGACAATGGGAGGGCCAACAACTGGCTTCGCACCAATCCCGTAGATCTTTGGACGGCGAACATCAATTCGCCAAATGACCTGTCACTGGTGCGGTATGACTCCGGTATTGGAAATGATGGCAATAAAGGAATTGCAGTAGTTTCGGGTGCTTTTACCGGCTCTCAGTTAATTACTCCGGTGTTTAGCATTACAGCAATGGATGAAGCTATACTTAGATTTGACCAGGCATACAATCTTACAGAGGCCGCAGCCATTATCGTAAAGATCACACGAGACGGTGGTAACACATGGGAGCAGCTCTATGTGAAAACAGGACCCGCAAAAAGCGGCCATACCAATGATTTTGGGGGTGGCGACAAAAATTCCCGCCCCGAGAATAAGATCGAAATTGACCTGGGTGATTATATGGGGCTTAGCAATCTACAAATACGTTTTAATTACAGGGGCCTTAGAGAGGGCGATGTATGGGCTGTAGACGGTATTAGTATTCCTGACGGCCCTGCAAATGTTGGTATGGTATGGCAGGATCATACCGGTGAGGTACCCGAAATAATAGGAACAAATTATACTGAAACCTGGTTCCCTAAACAAATAGGCTGGAATGTTTCAGATATCACCACAACTCTTGAATACTCCAATGGATCATGTGAAACTGCTGTACATTCTGAAGAGATAAGGGTATTTGTATACGATAAGTGGACCACCGCTGTCACAGCTGATTATGGCAGCTGCGGAAATATGCAGGTTAGGTTAACGGCTACAGCTACTGGAGCCATCTCGGGAGAAAGCCAGAGCTATCCTACTCCTGATGGCTATGTAGGTAAATGGAATATCTCAGGAAATGGCAAATTTTCAATAGCCAATATTGAACCTGCCGATACCAGCGACCCCATGTTCAACCCGAATATTATTTTTAGTGCCCATGATTTCAACTCCTTTAATGTAAGCTGGGAACTGCTGCCCGGGGAAAAAGATCCTGACGGAAATATCATAGAAAATCAAATTTGCCCTCCTGCACCCCAACCTCTTGAAGTAATTTTTAAACCCTGTACAGCTCTGGATTTTGATGGAGAAAACGACTTGATTGTTATAGAAGATGCTTATGCAGGCGTAAATAGTATTGAAGCCTGGATAAGGCCCGAACTAGCCGGCGGAACAATAATATCGGGGCCAAATTTTCGTGTTACCACTCCGGCAAATGTCACCCCTAATTCCCGGTGGTACCACCTTGCTGTTTCTAACGGGAAACTGTATATAGACGGTATCGAAAAAAGTGATTTATCCCTGGGCAGTGGTTCAGGTTCCCAAACACTTATAGGTGCCGAATTGATCAATGGAAAACCTGCAAATCATTTTTCAGGCTGGATAGAAGAACTGAGATTGTGGAACAAGGCGCTCAGTGTTGATCAGATCCGTTTCCTGATGAACCAGCGGCTCATTGCAAACGGAGCACAAATGGGGGAACAGATTCCTATGGATGTTCCGGGAGGCCTTGACTATTCCGATCTTGCCGGTTACTATCGGCTGATCTCTGCCGCACCCGAACCCCTGGCGAACAGCCCTGTAGCCTACCTTGAAGAAGACAAACCAACTAACGGATTCACTCCCGACAGGGCTGTAACTCCATCTCCCGGCCGACTGGTCAATATGGAAACCAACCAGGAGAACACAGCTCCCCTCCCATATTTTTCGGGCAGCGACGGCGTTTGGGAGAATCAGGCAACCTGGCTACGCCCAAATGTTTGGGAGCTTCCAAATTCAGGGGCTGTAGATTGGAACATCGTGAGAACCTCTCATTCTATAACTTCGGGCAACAGGAATATCTCCCTGCTGGGATTAATATCAGAAGCCAATATTCTGGATATGGAAGGCGTAAATCCACCGGGCTGGACCAGCGGCGGCAGCGGAAACAGGCTTTTTATCTCCCACTACCTTCTACTTAACGGCATCATTGACCTCAATGGAGAGTCACAGCTCATTCAACCAAATGGAAGTGTAGTAGATCAAACCAGTGGGATAGACCGGCAGCTAACGGGTTACCTGGACCGGGACCAACAAGGCACCGCCAGCAGTTATAATTATAATTACTGGTCTTCGCCGGTGAGCCCCGGTAGCCTTAATGCCGATTATTCTGTGGGAGCGGTAATGATGGACGGCACCACTCCTACTCCTGTCAATATCAATTTCGGCAATACATATCATCACGCCGATGCAGGTTTTACAAGTCCGCGCAAAATAAGTGCTTACTGGCTGCACAAATTCCACGGCACGGCAAATAATTATTTCAGATGGGAACATATTGGTAGCACGGGAACTTTGCAGGTGGGAGAAGGCTACAGTATGAAAGGGACTTCGGGGGCAGCAGCAATTCTCGGTTCCCAAAACTATACTTTTAGAGGGCTTCCTAACAACGGCACAATTTTAATGGAGGCCATGAGTGCTACAGGCACAGGAGAGAACTACCTTCTTGGCAACCCCTATCCCTCAGCTATAGACACCAGGGAATTTATACGCGATAACATGCGGGACGTGCCCAATGGCCGAAACGCTTCAAATATCTTTAACGGCACCATTTATTTTTGGTCCCATTTTGCAAATAAAACCCATTACCTCGAAGAATATATTGGCGGTTATGCCACTTATAATCTCTCGGGCGGGGTAATTGCTGTGGCTATAGATGATCGCATAAATGCTACGGAAGATAAAGGCGGTCGCATTCCTCAACAATTCATTCCTGTAGGCCAGGGATTTTTTGTCAATACCGGTTTAGACCCTAAGATTGCAGAAGCTTCAAATATCACCATTCATGGAGGACAGGTGACCTTTAAAAACAGCCAGAGATTTTTTATAACTGAAAACGACATCAACAAGTCAGTTTTTCATTCACAGGAAAAGAAAGATATCTTCGGAAAAGAGGAGGCAACTTCATCAACGGAAGAACAAGAACGTATTTGGCTGCAGTTCAAATCTCCAAAAGGATATCACCGTCAGATTTTAGCCACCGCCGATCCTAACGCCAGCGACAATTTCGATTTGGGATATGATGCCCCGCTCATAGAAAATAATGCTGAAGACATGTACTGGTATTTTAACAACAGTGAGTTTGTAATACAGGGCGTGAGGGATTTTGATCGGGAAAGGGAACTTCAGTTAGGACTCAAGATTAAAGAAAAAGGCAGTGTAAAGATTAGTATAGATGAGTTGGATAATATTGCAGATGATAAAGCAATATTCCTGAAAGACAGCCTCAAAGGAATAGTACACAATCTTAGAGAGGAACCTTATATCACAGATGTTGATGAAGGCGTTTTTACAGAGCGTTTTAAACTTGTTTTTAAAGACAATACCCCAATAACAGCACCTGAAGATCCTGTGACTGTAGTAGAAGATGGTCCTTTTGAAGTGCTGTATGTAAATGGCACCAGGAAAATTGTGATCAAAAATCCCGAATTGATCAGGGTGGATCGAATTTACCTGAACAACCTTTCAGGACAACAGGTACATATTTATTATAATATACCATTAACAACAAAAGAGGAATTACCGGTAGAGCGATTCAGTTCGGGAGTATATGTTTTGAAGCTGCATACAGAACGCGGAATTGTGACAAAAAAAGTAGTTCTGGAGTAGAATTTGAAAACCCTGATTTAATATGTACTTACTAATTTTACCCCAAGCACATACACTTGGTCTATGTTTGAAGCTTTTAATCTATTAAAATAAAGTAAAAATTTAAGACTTGATTTTTTTTCCTACTTTTACCACCTGATTTCTAATGGTTTGGTATGGAGAAATTTTTTACTCCTGTAAAGATTCTGGTCTTATTTTTACTGGTCGGCTCCCCTGTCCCCGGCTCCTTCATGTCCATCCCAAATCTCAGATCTTATACTTACCCTCAACCAACTGAAAACTTTGGCACTCCCTGGTACGAATCTCCCAAAGGAATTTTTGCATTAAGCTTCAATACCTCCGAAGACCCTACAGTTAGCGCGCCGGCAAACATTGATAAAAATACCAATTCGGAAAAATGTTCAGCTTCCATTGGTATCCCAAATGTAACTTATACCGGAAACAGCCTTTCATGGTCTATGACTGGAGCCACAACGGCATCTGGCACGGGACAGTTAGGCACCTACAACTTTCAAAAGGGAACAACAACTATTGTCTTTAAAGCGCATGGGGATAATAATACTACTGCTGAAGACTCCATGACTGTCACCGTTACAGACACTGAAGCTCCAAAAATTACCCTCGGAAATGACATTTTTGAGAATACAGATACAGGAAAGTGTACTGCCACTATCGCTGTTCCAACTGTAAATTATAGCGATAACTGTTCGGGAGAAGAATTAAGCTGGATCATGAGCGGTGTGACTTCAGGAAATGGAAACGGACAGGTGGGCACCAAAACCTTCAACATTGGAAAAACCACCATTAATTACACCGTCACCGATGCAGTCGGATTAAAAACTTCTGGATCTGTCGATATAACGGTTACAGACGCTGAAGCACCAAAAATTACCCTCGGAAATGACATTTCTGACACTACAGATGCAGGGAAATGTACCGCTTCCATCGCTGTTCCAACTGTGAATTTTAGCGACAACTGTTCGGGGGAAGAATTAAGTTGGATCATGAGCGGTGTGACTTCAGGAAATGGAAACGGACAGGTGGGCACCAAAACCTTCAACATTGGAAAAACCACCATTAATTACACCGTCACCGATGCAGTCGGATTAAAAACTTCTGGATCTGTCGATATAACGGTTACAGACGCTGAAGCACCAAAAATTACCCTCGGAAATGACATTTCTGACACTACAGATGCAGGGAAATGTACCGCTTCCATCGCTGTTCCAACTGTGAATTTTAGCGACAACTGTTCGGGGGAAGAATTAAGTTGGACCATGAGCGGTGTGACTTCAGGAAATGGAAACGGCCAGGTGGGTACCAAAACCTTCAACATTGGAAAAACCACCATTAACTACACCGTCACCGATGCAGCCGGATTAAAAACTTCTGGATCTGTCGATATAACGGTTACTGATGATGAAGCTCCAAAAATTACCCTCGGAAATGACATTTTTGAGAATACAGATACAGGAAAGTGTACTGCTTCCATCGACATTCCGAATGTGAGTTTTAGCGATAACTGTCCGGGGGAAGAATTAAGTTGGACCATGAGCGGTGTGACTTCAGGAAATGGAAATGGCCAGGTGGGTACCAAAACCTTCAACATTGGAAAAACCACCATTAGTTACACCGTCACCGATGCAGCAGGATTAAAAACTTCTGGGTCTGTCGACATTACGGTTACTGATGATGAAGCTCCAAAAATTACCCTCGGAAATGACATTTTTGAGAATACAGACACAGGGCAGTGTACTGCATCTATCGCTGTTCCAAATGTGAGTTTTAGCGACAACTGTTCGGGGGAAACCTTGAGCTGGGAAATGACCGGCGCGACTAAGGCTTCAGGAACAAATCAGGTGGGAAACAGGACCTTCAATATTGGAACCACCTCGATAAAATACACGCTTACCGATGCTGCAGGCAACACCACTTCAGCATCAATGAAAGTTCTTGTTGAAGATAAGGAAGCTCCAACCCCTCCCAATATCACCACACTGGAAGACTGGAGTTGCGGCGAGGCTATTCCTATTCCTGTAGCTCAGGATAATTGTTCAGGAGAAATTCAGGGAGAAACGCCTGAAATGGTATTTGATGCTCCGGGGCAGTACCTTGTTACATGGACCTTTACCGATGAAAAAGGAAATTTCAGCACTAAAGATCAAACCGTCAACATACCTGAACCCACTGTTGATGTGCCGGCAATTGACGGCAATGAATTTTGTAATACTGAATCTCTTCCTGCAATTACATTTACCGGTAACACTTTAGCAAACAAATCTTATTCCTGGTCTTATAAAAGTGCTTCCGGAAGCAGTCTTGATATTGGACTGGCTTCCAGTGGAACCGGAAATATCCCCGCTTTTACGGCTAAAAACAACACTAATGAATCTGTTACCGCCGTATTTGAGGTTATTCCTTTCGGGAATGCCTGCGAAGGGGAGGCAACAAATTTTTCCATAACGATCAATCCTACTCCATCTGTCACAAAACCTAATGATATTGTGGTATGTGAAGGAGAAACGATTAGTAAGATTGATCTTTCAAACGTGTCGGTAACAGGAAGTGAAGTAGCCTGGACCAATGATAATTCTAACATTGGTCTTAACCCGGCCGGAAATGGAGATATTGCTGCATTTGTCGCCACCACTAATGGCACTCATGTGACCCAGGTTGCTACCATTAGCCTTACTCCTTCAGCAAATAATTGTACCGGGAAAGTGGAAACTTTTACCATAACGGTAAAACCCAGGCCGGAAGTAAATGTTTTTCCTGAGAACCAGACGTATTGTAACGGACAAACAACAGATATCCTGCCTCTTGGCTCTACGGTAGCAGGGACAAAATTTAATATTTCAGGCGGTTCGGCCATTGGGCTATCGAACAGATCAAATGTTACCGAGATTCCTGCTTTTACTGCTAAGACGGGAACGGCCACTGTCACCATTACACCGGTAGTGAATGGGTGCACGGGAGCACCGGTGAATTATGATGTAACGGTGAATCCCACCCCAACGGTTTCCGTGAGTCCGGCGAGCCAGCAAATATGCTCGGGGGAGAGTACTTCTTTAAATTTAAGCGGCAGCGGCACTTCCTTCACCTGGACTATTGCTGAAGCAGGCAATGAGATTACAGGGGCTGCTGCAGGCTCTGGTAACAAGATTGTTCAAACGCTTTCCAACAGCAGCTCCCAGCCACAGCTTGTAAAGTACCGAATTGTGCCTGAAGCCAATGGATGTACTGGTACGCCTATTAGCGTGACTGTTACTGTGAATCCTACACCTTATTTCGAATTTATTAATGCTGATTCCCTTTGTTCACCTACAGATCTAACACTATTAGAATTTACCCCTAACTCCTCAACAGGTTTAAGTTTAGCCTATTTTAAAAACGGAAGTCAAGTCCAAAATCCAAAAGAAGCAGATCCGGGTGTCTATAACATTATTGCTACCTCAACTACTGGCTGTTCAATTGAAAAAGAAATTATTGTAAATCAAACACCGGAATTAATAGTATCTCTGAACGCACCAGACGCCTGTTCGAATACTGCATTTGAATATGAACTCAAAACAAATGATCCTGATACTGAAATAACCTGGAATCGTTTACCACACCCTGATATTTCCAGTAATTCTACAGGGAATGGCTCCGGTAATATAGGTGAAACCTTGAGAAACACTTCAAATCAACCAGTTGAAGTCACTTATGAGGTAAACATTTCTTCACCTGAAGGATGCCTCAATACCCAAACAGTAAAAACAACGGTCAATCCAGTACCCCGGCTGAGCAATCCTTCTACAGATTCTGAGGCCCTAGAATATAGTTTTACAATTTGTGGTGGTGATATATTTGAATTTCATCCATCAAGTGATACACCGAATACCTCTTTCAGATGGGAACGTGAGCCAATAGGCGAGAATTCAGCTAATAGCGGCACGGGAACTATAAAAGAAAAATTATTAAACTCTACAGCTGAAGACATAAGTGGGATTTATAAAATTTATTTGAGTTCCAACCAGTGTGATAACCCAACTCCTTATGAAGTACGGGTTTTGGTTAAAAGAGCACCAGATGTTGACGCTTCTATTGTCCTCCACGGTGCTTCAGAAAATAAAAACTCTAAAATTATTGAAATCTGTCCTGGTGAGAGTTATGTGGACTTATATTCTAATGCAGAAGTAGCAACTGAGGAAAACCTCCCGCCAATAATTGCAAACTGGAATTTCAGTAACCAATCACATCGTGATAAATGGTCAAAAGATCCCTCCACTGGAAACAGATGGAGAAAAGGAGAAAATGGCAAATATGAATATGGTTGTGGCTGGTGGTCAACTTGTGAAGCAGAATTTGATTTCTCAAATGAAAATTCACCATTTTTTGTGGTAAACAGTGAAGAACATTCTGGGGACTTTGACGACATTGCTTTGGTTAGTCCCAGCTTTAACACAATGGGTTATTCTAAAGTTGTTTTAAATTTTACTCACGCATATAAAGATGGTGGAAGTTCACGGCGCAATGAATATGATACAGGAGAAGTCCAAATTTCTACAGATGGAGGAAATACCTGGAAAACAAAAGAAGTTTACACGAGTGACATTGGTTCGAGGATGAGCATGGTTCCAGGTCTTACTGATAATGGACAATTTATAGAGATTCCTACAGATGAACCTAATGTAAAGATTCAGTTTCTATATGATAATGGCAGTGGCTGGTCTAGAAGAGAAGGATTTTGGGCAATTGGCAATGTGAGCATTACTGGAGAAGGAACTGAGCAACCAACAGTAACATGGATACGATCAGACAAGCCGGATGAGATATTTTCCTACGAACAAAATCCAAAAAATGTTCAGGTAAATGGTGCAACCACATTCACCGCCATATACAAGTATGAAAGCGTTGATTGTCCAGGCTCAGATACTGTTGAAGTTATTGTTCGTACTCCACCAGAACCAATATTAGAAGCAAACTATTGTACCAATTCTAAATTTGTTGAGATTACCACAGATCAAAATTATACTGACTATGACTGGGAATCACAGGGAAAAACGATCACTCCAGTAACAGGAGAACCGTGGAGGATAGAGGCCGAAATTGCGGGAACTTATACTGTCACTGTCACCGATGAATTTGGTTGCACCGGCACAGGATTTATTGATGTTTCTAATGAATTAATTATAAATGGTGACTTTGAAGATGGTAATACAGGTTTCTATACTGAATACAACTATAAACCCTATCCCACTGCTTACACCGATCGAAATCAAGGCACTGCAGCTTTATGGGCTGAACGAACCTATACAGTAGCTCAAGATGCACATCCTACTCCATATGCTTACCATCCGCACTTCTTTGGTCGGGATCATACTACTGGCTCCGGAAAATTCCTATTGGTAAACGGAGCCCCCGCCTCTGGAAAAGTGATTTGGAGGCAGACCATAACCAATATCCAACCTAATACAAATTACTACTTTAGTGCCTGGGGTATGAATCTTAACCCTTCAAGCCCAGCTCGGTTACAGTTTAAGGTTAACGGGGTGAATACCGGAACCGTAGCCAATCTGAATAATGCCCCAAAACCAACAAGTAATTATCAGGTAAATACTTCGAATTGGGTACAATTTTATAGTAATCCTTTCTGGAATTCTGGAAATGCAACAACTGCCGTTCTTGAAATAGTAAATTTAAACACTGACACGGGAGGTAATGATTTTGGCTTGGATGACATATCCTTTGGTACTCTTGAATCAATCAAATTCTCTATTGATCAAATCCCGGCTACATTTTTATGTGAGGGAGAAATACTGGAAATTACTCCAGAATTTAAAGGAGGAAGGGAACCGTTTGAATATACCTGGACAAACCCGAATGGAGATGTAGTTTCATCTGAAAAAAACCTTATAATTGAAAATGTCACGGCAGATATGACCGGCCAGTATAAGTTAACTGTAACCGATTTTTACGGGTGCGAGCCTCAGGAGGCTTTAGCAACTGTGACTGTTTTGGGTATAGATGCCGGCGAAGATCAAACTGTGTGTTCTAATGTGGGAAGCCTTCAGCTGGATGGGCAAATATCAGGTTCAAACGCAGGCGGCACCTGGTCTACAAACGGCACCGGGACTTTTTCCAATAGTAAAGCCCTGGATGCAATATACACTCCGGGAGAAGCTGATCTTACTTCTGAAAACGGGGTGACACTTACTCTAACCTCTAATGATCCAAACGCTACCTGTACCGATGAGGTTACTATTTCTTTTTACAACTCTCCCCTGGCAACAGTTTCTGTCACGCCGGTAAATTGTTTTGGTGCTCATGATGGCACTGCAACAGTAAATGTGACAGAAGGAACCGGAACAGGCCCGTTTAGATATGAATGGAAAGATCAAAACGGAAATACTGTGGGAACATCCCAAACCGCCATTAATCTTTCTCCCAGTGAGTCGGGATATACCGTAATTGTCATCGATACCAATGGCTGCCAGGTAGAAGTTAGCAGCCCGCCAGTATTAGAGCCTTCAGCATTAAAAATTGACAGCACCTCGGTAACAGATGTTACCTGTTTTGACGGGGAGGATGGTAATGCAACAATAATTGTTAGTGGTGGGCTGATAGCGGGAGATACACCTAATTATACCTTGACATTACTGAACAATAACGGGGAGGAAGTGGCTTCGGAAATAAACAATACTACCGGAAGCTTCCAGGTAACCAATCTCAAAGCCGGAGCCTATACTTTTACTGCAAATACTGCAAATGGATGTACGCTTCTTTCTGAAAATATTACGATAGACCAGCCCCTGGAAATTATAGTGAATGCGGGTGAAGATATCATCCTTGCCGAATGTGGTTTAAGAAAGGTTCAGCTAAAGGCAACACCCGTAGATCCAAATCTGGGTACCGGAAGATGGGAAATTATTGAGCCATCAACAGGTGAGCTGCCTGTTTTTGAGAATGAATTAGCCCCCGACACCTGGTTTACGGGGCAGACAGACACAAAATATGTATTAAACTGGGTAGTAACTCCAAATGTTGAAGAATGCGTAAAAAGTGATACGGTAATTGTTGAATTACCCCCCGCCTGCAGCCGACTCAATTTTGACGGGCAGGATGATTTTGTAGATCTGGGAGATCACTACAATATTACCAACAACGAACTTACTATCGAAGCCTGGGTAAAGCCTAACGATTTAGCAGGAACAAAGACCATTCTTTCAAAACGGGAAGAAGGTAATCTCAATTCCGGTTACGACCTTCTCCTAAGTAACGGTGCCCCTTCTTTTAGGATAGGAAACAAAAGTGTCACTTCTGTAAACTCCCTAACCACCGATCGCTGGTTCCACATTGCCGGGGTCAATACCGGTGGACAATTACAGCTCTATGTGGATGGTATCCTTGTGAAATCGAATTCGGGAATTACATCAAACGATATTAATGACAACAATGCACCGGCAATTATTGGGGCTACTTATGCCTCCTCCCCTTCCGGAAGCAAAAATAATTTTTCAGGCTTTATTGAGGAGCTGCGTATATGGAACACTGGCATTAGCGTAGAACATATCAGGTTTTATATGAACCAGCGGCTGGAGAAGATTGGTTCAGAAGTTAACGGAAGTGTTCTTGAAAATGACCTTGAGCTTCCAAATGCTCCCGAAGTACTATCATGGAGCAAACTGTTGGGATATTATCAGCTCCTGGCCCGTGAAGACCTCATATCTAATGGCTTCACTCCTAATCTTGGTGCCCTGGGAGATACAGCAGACGGGAACCTTAAGAACATAGAAGATATGCAGGAAAACACTGCTCCCCTTCCTTATATCCTTTTTACAAGTAACGGAAACTGGTTCGACAAAAATTCCTGGCAGCTGCCCAATCCATACAACGGAAGAAATATTACTATGCCTAAGGTATGGAATGCACCAAACACTACAGGGATAAATGGGGAAACTATCAACTGGAACATCGTAGACCTTAACGGTAAAAAAATCAACAATCCTGCTTCTGCCAGCAATATTACCCTTCTGGCCCTCCTTGACAAAGCAGGCACTCTTGACCTCAACGGCGAAAACAATAAAAATGGCACCAGCCTTACAGTTACACATTATCTCAAGCTTGACGGGGTTCTCGACCTTAATGGAGAATCACAACTCCTACAAACAGCAGGCAGTAAATTAGAAGGCACTGGTTACCTTGAACGCGACCAGCAGGGTACCGCCAGCAGCCATAACTACAATTACTGGGGTTCTCCGGTAAGTATGATGGGTGCAGAGCCAAATTCCGGGTATAAAATTGGAGCGAAAACAGGCGGTGAATATGTGGGGGTGTTATTTGATGGCTCAAATCCTGCTGCCCCGGGACCTATAGACTTTAACCCCCAATATCATTACGCCGATCATGATTACCCTGTTGGGAGCCCTATCCGAATTAGCTCTTACTGGCTCAATAAGTTTTTTGGCAAAGCCGGGGAATACAGCAAATGGAAACAGATTAGCCCTGAAACCCACATTACCACAGGAGAAGGATTTACCATGAAAGGCTCCAGGGGAAGTAAAGACATTAAAGAACTACAGAATTATACGTTTAGAGGCATGCCCAATAATGGTCCGATCACTTTAACTATTGGTCTTGATCAAAATTATTTAATCGGAAATCCGTACCCCTCAACTATTGACGCAAATGAATTTATTCGGGATAACCTAAAGAATGTTCCGGGAGGAAGAAATTCCCAAAATGTATTCAATGGCTCAATTTATTTCTGGTCCCATTTTGCCAATAAAACTCATATTCTTACCGAATATGTTGGAGGTTACGCCATTTACAACCTTGCCGGTGGTATTCGCGCAATAGCTAATGATGCCAGGATTAATAACCAGAACCCAAACCGGCAGGGAGGTAAAAAACCACGCCAGTACATTGCCGTGGGCCAGGGATTTTTCATCAACACCGTATTAAATCCGGCTCTGTCTCTTAACCCAAATGTAACGATCACGGGCGGAGAGGTAAAATTTAACAATGGCCAGAGGATTTTTCAGCCTGAATCTGACTCCACCAAAGTCGTATTCCATTTTATGGAGAAGAAAACTGTCAACCTGAACCCTGGTCCCGAACAAACTCCTACAGTTGAAGACAGAATGAGGCTTTGGCTCAAATTTGAATCTCCGGCCGGCTATCACCGCCAGCTCCTGGTGACCCGCGATACCGCAACCACTTCGGGCTTTGACCTGGGCTATGACGCCCCTCTTATTGAGAACAATAAGGAAGATATGTACTGGCTCATGGGAGAAGAACAGGATAAACTGGTGATACAGGGGGTACCCGATTTCGATACTGAACGCGTTTTACCTCTCGGCCTCAAAATTTCTACGGAAGGAGAGTTCACCATTGCTATAGACGAGATGGAAAACATCCCCGATGAGCTCCCGGTCTTTATTAGAGACAATAGGACCGATACCTATTACAACCTAAAAGCATCAGATTTCACGGCCACCATTGAACCCGGGGAGATCCATGACCGTTATTCGGTGGTGTTCCATGAGAAAAAAGAAGATCCGGAAAATCCGGACGAGGGCGGTGAAGACGGCGATGATGACGGAAGTGGTGACGGTGAAGATGATGGTGACGGTGAAGACGACGGAAGTGGTGAGGGTGACGGCGATGGAGATGGAAGTGAAGTGCCCGAAGAACCCACTTCTCCCAGCAAAGGGCTTCAGCTAATCTATTCATCCAAATTTAAAGAGGTAGTAATTAAGAACCCCGATCTGTTACCTCTCAAAAAGGTCATTTTATTCAATGCCTTTGGCCAGGAAATTCGTACCTACAACAATATTGAGCTGGATAAAATCACCGAATTACCGGTAGCAGTTCCCAGCAAAGGCATGTATTTCGTGCGGGTTTATACTGAAGATTTCACCCGGGTGCTAAAATTCCTCGTAGATCAGATAGATTAAGGCATTTGCCAATAAAAATTGCTCATATTTTGCTGAAAACCGAAATTTCCGAAGTCAGAAACCCCTCAAAAAGGGGAACTTCAGGTTTATTTCTGAAAAGATTTTATAAAAAAGACTTTTAAAACTCTATGCCTGATGTTTCTTCCTGAAGTAAAGGGCCTGCTTCTTAAAAAGTGTTTTTAATCTAAGTTTTAATACTTTAATCTCTTAAAAAGGGGAATAAAAGAACAAAATCTGGAAATTTTTCCTACTTTTACCTGCTGATTCTTAACGGTTTGATATGGGGAACATCTACAATTCTCTAAAAATTTCGGGCCTTTTTTTACTACTGAGCAGTTCGGTACTGGCTTCCTTTTGGAGTAATTCTGCATCAGGAATTTACATTTTTCCGCAGGTGCGTCAGTCACAGGCAGCAGGCTGGATGGATTCCCCTTTCGGAATATTTTCTGCTGCTTTTCAGGAATGTAGTCTTACTGCAAGCTTGTCCTCCACAAATGTTACCTGTAAGGCGGCCAAAAATGGCACAATAAGCATATCCAATCCGTCAGGAGGAAGCGGGAACTACCGCTACAGCATTGACAATGGAAATTCCTGGCAGGATTCCGGCAACTTTAGCGGACTCCTTCCCGGAAGCTATCAGGTAGTCATTGCCGATAAAGCCGATTCCAGCTGTCAAAAAAGCCTTAATTCAAACCTGGTTATTTCTGAACCCGATTTACTCAGCCTCACAAATTCCACCAGCACGCCGGTTTCCTGTAACGGGGGCAGTGACGGAACTGTAACCGCAGGCACGGTGACAGGCGGAAATTCAGGGTACACCTACAGCATCAACGGGGGTAATTTTTCAACGTCGACTACTTTCTCCAACCTTTCCTCAGGAGATTATACCATTACCGTTAGAGACAGTAAGGGCTGTGAAGCTTCGGAAACTATTACTGTTTCCGAGCCGGACATACTGACCCTCACAAATTCCACCAGTACACCGGTTTCCTGTAACGGGGGAAGTGATGGAACTGTAAGCGTAGGCACGGTTGCAGGCGGAAATTCAGGATACACCTACAGGATCAACGGAAGTAGCTTTTCAACGTCCACAACTTTCTCCAGCCTTTCCGCAGGAGATCATACCATTACCGTTAGAGACAGCAAGGGCTGTGAAGCTTCGGAAATTCTTACTGTTTCTCAACCAGACGTACTGAGCCTCACAAATTCCACCAGCACGCCGGTTTCCTGTAACGGGGGCAGTGACGGAACTGTAAGCGTAGGCACGGTGGCAGGCGGGAATTCAGGGTACACCTATAGCATCAACGGAGGTAGCTTTTCAACCGCCACAACATTTAACAACCTTTCCCCAGGAGATCATACCATTACCGTTAGAGATAGCAAGGGCTGCGAAGCTTCGGAAACTCTTACTGTTTCTCAGCCGGACGTACTGACCCTGACAAATTCGACCAGTTCGCCGGTTTCCTGCAACGGGGGCAGTGACGGAAGCCTAAGTGTCGGCACGGTGGCAGGCGGGAATTCAGGGTACACCTACAGCATCAACGGAGGTAATTTTTCAACCTCCACAACTTTTAATAATCTTTCCGCAGGAGATCATACCATTACCGTTAGAGACAGCAAGGGCTGTGAAGCTTCGGAAATTCTTACTGTTTCTCAGCCAGACGTACTGAGCCTCACAAATTCCACCAGTACGCCGGTTTCCTGTAACGGGGGCAGTGACGGAACTGTAAGCGTAGGAACTGTGACAGGCGGAAATTCAGGGTACACCTACAGCATCAATGGAGGAAGTTTTTCTACAGCCACTACTTTCAATAACCTTTCCGCAGGAGAACACATTATTACCGTTAAAGACAGCAAAGGCTGTGAAGCTTCGGAAACTATTACTGTTTCTCAGCCAGACGTACTGAGCCTCACAAATTCCACCAGCACGCCGGTTTCCTGTAACGGGGGCAGTGACGGAACTGTAAGCGTAGGTACTGTGGCAGGCGGCAATTCAGGGTACACCTATAGCATCAATGGAGGTAGCTTTTCAACCGCCACAACTTTTAATAATCTTTCCGCAGGAGATCATGTGATCACTGTAAAAGACAGCAAGGGCTGTGAAGCTTCGGAAACTCTTACTGTTTCTCAGCCAGATGTACTGACCCTCACAAATTCGACCAGCACGCCGGTTTCCTGTAACGGGGGCAGTGACGGAACTGTAAGCGTAGGCACTGTTGCAGGCGGGAATTCAGGGTACACCTACAGCATCAACGGAGGTAATTCTTCAACGTCGACTCTTTTCTCCAACCTTTCCGCAGGAGATCACATCATTACCGTTAGAGACAGCAAGGGCTGTGAAACTTCGGAAACGGTTACAGTTTCTCAGCCGGAAGTGTTGACAATGACCACTGAACCTGCAACTACAGCAGTTACCTGCCATGGAGGAAGTGATGGGACGATCACAGCCGGTACAGTTACGGGGGGTATTTCTCCCTACCAATTCTCGGTAGATAACGAGAATTTCTATTCCACCCCAGTTTTCGAAAACCTCACTGCCGGAAATCACACCATCTTTGTCAAAGATGCCAATGAATGTGCCATTCAGGTACCGGTGACTGTATCCCAGCCTGATCTTTTAACCGCACAGCTGAGTAAAACGGATGTAAGCTGTACGAATGGGAACAGCGGTGCTATTCAAATTTTGAATGCTTCAGGAGGACATGGCAATTATGAATACAGCATTGACGGCACCAACTGGCAATCATCTTCCGGCTTTAGCGAACTCATTGCCGGAACCTATTCCGTGGCCATAAGAGATGCAGCATATCCCGACTGTGTAATAGTGCTGAATTCAAATCTGAAGATCGACCAGCCCACCCAGCCGCTATCGGTAGCGAAGGTTACTACACAGCGCACCACCACCTATGGAACGGCTACCGGTTCTGCAACCGTTGACTTTACAGGGGGAACACCGGGTTATACTTATGAGTGGCGCAAAAAAGGAGAAACCGGAATTCTCCAGACCACAAAAACGGCAAATTACCTGCCTGCAGGAGAATACGAGGTAACGGCCACCGATAACAATGGCTGCAGGCTTTCTAAGACCGTCACTATATATGATGCTATTCATGCCCCTATTATTCCCACCTCTGTTTGTGGTAGTGATACTGACGTAATTAGGACCTCATACTTTGAAGTAGAAGACCTTTCTGCCAGGGGTGGCGTGGGCCCTTACACCTATTCCTGGAATTTTGGCGCCAACGCCACACCGGCTACGGCTACAGGCCCGGGATCTCATAAAGTAATTTATTCTGCTACAGGCAACAAAGACATAAAACTCACTGTTACTGATGCTAGCGGGGTTTCAAAAACCATTTCCATTATACATTATGCAGGGGAATGTTTTGTTGACGACTGCGGATCAAATGATTTCGAAATCAGTCCGTTTTATATTGGTGATGCCAACGGAAACAAAATTACCAGTGAAACCTGTGATGATGATATTTCAAAATTTATATACTTTGATCTTCCTTCCGGCCCCACGCGGTATTCGCTGTATATGGAATACATATTTTCTATAGAACACCCCAATGGGGAAGTAACCCGCCTGAACAGGGGCAGGTGTCTATACGATAAACAGGCAATACCTCAAAAAGTTAAAACCATTGAGGTTGATTGGAATTGCGGAGACATACTCGTGGTAGAAAATGTATACCTTACTTTTTCCAATAATAGCAAATGGACATGCGGACAGGGCCCTAACCCCAAATGCTATTCCACCAACAGCCCCGAAACGGTACAGGCTCCGTTATTTGTCACCGTTACTGCAAATGAACTACTGTGCCACGGTTCCAAAAATGGCACTGTAACCGCAAAAGCTTCCGGCGGAAAAGCTCCTTATTACTTCAGCATTACCGGTTCAAACGGAACATTTCAAAGCTCTAATGTTTTCAATAGCCTTGAAGCAGGTACTTATACGGTATGGGTGAAAGATAGTGAAGGCAAAAAATTTGAATCGGAGGCTGTAGAAATTATCCAGCCGCTTGCCCCCATCACAATTGAGCTCACCTCTGTAAATCCCGCCTGCTACGGTGAAAAAGGGAAAGCTACAGCTTTGCCCCAGGGAGGAACTCCTTTCATTGATGAAAATGGCAATAGTTACTACAAATATCTCTGGAATGATCCAACAGAACAAAATACAGCTACTGCTGTAGACCTCCTGGCAGGCAGCTATACGGTAACCGTTATTGATGCCAATGGCTGCCAGACCATCGTACCGGTCACGATTACTCAACCCGAGCAGCTTACGCTTCCTGAAGCAGGCCCCGATCAATCTTTTGGATGTGGCTTTGACGATACCGTTCTTGAAGCCAACACTCCCGTAACAGGAGTGGGAACCTGGACTGTAGTTGATGCGCCTAATTCTAGCTGGGTACTGGCCGAACCCAATAACCCAACCTCTGCTTTTAGCGCCCCCGCAGGAATTTACACCCTAAGATGGACTATTGCCCATGCCGATGGCAGCTGTGGAGAAAGCAGTGAGATGACAGTGACTTTTAAAGGCGATTGCAGTACTCTCGATTTTGACGGAATAGATGATTACGTTTATATTGGAGACAGAAATAACTTTTCTTCAGATTTTTCTATGGAAGTCTGGATCAGGCCAAGATCTGTACAGGGATTGAAGACCGTGCTGTCAAAACGCAACACAGCGGCATTAACTTCAGGTGGTTATGATCTGGTCATCAACAACGGCGCTCCTACTTTTAGATGGAATGGCAATTCGGTCTCTACTTCTTATAAATTATCCACAACCCGCTGGTATCACCTGGCAGTGGTATTTAAAGGCAGTAGCGTTGAGTTATTCGTCGACGGCATTAAAGTAGGAAATGCTACCGGCTCAAAACCTGCCAGTAATTCTTTTCCATTCCTCATAGGGGCCATGTATGATGCCGGTAACCCCGAGCTGCCCAAAAACTATTTTAAAGGCTGGATGGAAGAGCTCCGGGTTTGGAAAATCGCCCTTTCTACAGAGCAGATCAGGTTTATGATGAACCAGCGCATTGAGGCCAGTGGCAGTGTGGTAAAGGGAGAGGTCCTGTCCATGACCGTCCCGGGGGAATTAGCCTGGTCATCTCTTAGCAGTTACTACAGGCTTATTGCCGAAGACGCAAAAGTAGCCCAGGGAATAGCCGTAGACAGAGCCGATAATGGCCTTGACGGACATCTTCGGAATATTGAAAGCCTTCAGCAAAACACTGCTCCCCTGCCCTATATTTCAGAAGCCAACGGAGCATGGAAAACCCGTGAAGCCTGGGATAGCGGAATTGGAACCGACGCTGAGAACTACTGGACATGGCCTAATGACAAAGGTATTAATGGAACTGATATCGACTGGAACATTGCTTATCTCACCCATGAACATAACTCCGGCAATAAAAACATCACCCTCCTTGGATTCCTTGTCAAAAGCGGGGAACTCGATATGCTGGGAACAAATCCCGTGCGCACAACCGGCGGTATCCAGGCCGGGACCGGGAACGGCCTCACCATAACCAGATATCTGGACCTTAGTGGTTTTATAGACCTTAATGGGGAATCGCAGCTGGTGCAGACGCAGGGCAGTATTCTAGTTGGAAATGGCAGTGTACAAAAGGACCAGCAGGGAACGGCCAGCAGCTACAACTACAACTACTGGAGCTCACCGGTGAGCATAAGCGGCAACTCTCAAAACAGCGGATTCAAAGTCGCTTCGGTACTAAGGGATGGTACAGATCCTGCCAATCCAAAAATTATCGACTTTAATTATCAGTACCATTGGGCCGACAAGGCTATGGCCAGCCCCATCAAAATAAGTTCTTACTGGCTGCATAAATTCTTCGGAGATTCAAATGAGTACAGCCAGTGGGAGAAGATCAATGAAAGCACTAGCCTTTTAAAATCGGGAGAAGGATACTCCATGAAAGGATCTTCCGGGTACAGTGAAATTCTTGATCTTCAGAATTATGTTTTCACCGGAATGCCAAATAACGACACCATTTCACTGAATATCACTACCGGCAAGAATTACCTTATTGGAAACCCTTACCCGTCGGCTATAGATGCCAATGAATTTATCCTCGACAATCTTGACAACAGAAGGAACGGCACCAATGTATTTAACGGCTCCCTCTATTTCTGGTCCCATTTTTCGGGAAATTCGCACTACCTGCCCCTTTACATTGGCGGTTATGCCGTGTATAATCTTTCTGGCGGAATTAGGGCCATTGCGAATGATGAGCGTATTAACGCAACAGGAGATGAAGGCGGGGAAAGGCCTCAACAGTACATTCCGGTAGCCCAGGCCTTTTTCGTGAGTACCGCGCTCGATGAATCTATTACCTCCCAATACGGGATCAGCATTCATGGCGGAGATATTTTGTTCCGAAATAGTCAGCGTTCTTTTGTTTCTGAAATAGATAAATCAAAATCAGTTTTCCATTCCCAGGAGAAAAAAGGCCTGAACAAACCTGAATCTTCTGATGCCGAATCCAGGAAAAGGATCTGGATAAACTTCAGTTCTCCCCAAGGATATCATCGCCAGCTTTTAGTGACCGCCGATAAAAATGCCACTTCGGGCTTTGATCTTGGTTATGACGCGCCGCTCATAGAAAATAACCGGGAAGACATGTACTGGTTTTCTGATAACCTGGAGACTATTATTCAGGGAGTGCCAGATTTTGAAGACAACAGGCTGCTGCCTTTAGGCATAAAAACTTCGAAAGGTGGAAAAGTTACCATTGCGATTGATGAACTTGAGAATATAGGTGCAAATTTCCCCATTTTTGTAAAAGATAAATATACCGACACCTATCACAATTTACAGGATTCAGATTTTACTGCTGAAGTTACAGCAGGAACCATCCATGACCGGTACGCTATAGTTTTCAAAGACCACCAGCCTTCCGAAGAAGATCCGGGAGACCCTGATGAAGGAGGTGATGGCGATGGTAATCATGGAGGCGATGACAGTATTATTATTGAAGAGCCACAACAGCCACAACCTTCATTATTTGGCATTGAGCTGCTTTACCTGGGAGAATCAAAGACCCTCATCATCAGGAATTACGACTTGTTACCTGTCAAAAGTGTCATTTTATACAACGCCGCCGGGCAGGAGATTTATGTGTACAACGAGAAGGAAATTGAACAGGGAAGCACCATCAAATTACCGGTAGAAGTTCCTGTTAAAGGGATGTATTTTGTGCGGGTATACCTGGAAAATACAAGCCTTCCCCTCAAGTTCATTGTAGATTAACATTGCGGGAACTATAAAATAAGTGGGTGTCAAAAATGACATTTTTGACACCTTCTTACTTTTTGTACTTCAGGGGCAGGTGCACCACTTTTTTAGTTTCAAAAAAATCTTCCTCAAAAAAATCTGGCAGCTCGTAGATCACGGCTTTGGGGTAATCGGCCAGTTCTTCGGTAAGATCTCCGCCTTTTAAGTAGAGAATCCCGTTTTTGAGTTCGTGTTTACTCTGCTTTGCGATCTTTCCGGTAGTCCAGTGCACAAAAGTAGGCATGGCAGCAACCGCACGGCTCACAATAAAGTCATAATTCCCCGGCACTTCTTCTACCCTGGCGTTAGTAGTGTGCACGTTCTTTAAGCCGAGGCCTTCCACCACTTCATTGACCACTTTGATCTTTTTGCCAATACTGTCTACAAGATGAAAATTGGTTTCGGGATGTAAAATTGCCAGCGGAATGCCCGGGAAACCTCCTCCTGTGCCCACATCGAGGATTGAGGCACCGGGTAAGAACTCCTGTACTTTGGCAATTCCCAGCGAATGCAGAACATGCCGCAGGTAAAGCTCATCTATGTCCTTCCGGGAAACCACATTGATCTTGAGGTTCCAGTCCTGGTACAGTTCCTGCAGTTTAGAAAACTTATTCTTCTGATCTTTCGAGAGATTGGGGAAATATTTTTCGAGGAGCTCCAAATTTTTTATTTTTCTTATTTTTCAGCAAAAGTAATTAATTTACAGCATTAATTGTGAAGAGGCATACTCGTTGAGAACTTTAATCTTATACCTTTGTCAATTACATACATAATTTTTTAATGAATACACCCACAGTACGTTTTTCCCGGACAGATTCAGCCAAATTCTTCCGAACCCTCAACAGCAGGGTAAATAGCTATTTTAAAGAAAACAACCTTTCCAAGACCGGAAACTGGAAACTTCACCTTAAAGCCGTGATCATGTTTTCCATTTTCCTAACCCCATATTTCCTGATCCTTACCCTCAACATTTCGCAGTGGTGGATGTTGTTGCTCACTGTAGTAATGGGCATTGGCATGGCCGGTGTAGGCATGAACATTATGCACGATGGCAATCACGGCTCTTACTCCTCCAAAAAATGGGTAAACAAATTTATGGGCGGCACCATCTATGTTTTAGCCGGAAATGTTTACAACTGGCAGGTGCAGCACAATGTTTTGCACCACACCTACACCAATATTCACGGGCACGATGAAGACCTTGATGCCGGCAGGATCATACGCTTCAGCAAACATGCCAGGTGGCACAGCTTTCACAGGTTTCAGCAGTACTATTCGATTTTTTTGTACGGACTGCTCACTTTTAACTGGGCCCTTACCACAGATTTTAAGCAAACCAAAAGGTACCTTGCCCGAAAACTTTCCTACGGAAAAATGCCGAACCCGGTGAAGCAGTGGAGCATAGTTGCAATCACTAAACTCATTTATGCCGCTATCTGGATTGTGATTCCCATGCTCATTCTCTCTATCGCCTGGTGGAAGATCCTTATTGGCTTTTTTATTATGCACTATACTGCAGGCCTTATTCTAAGCGTGGTTTTTCAATTGGCACACGTTGTGGAAAAAACCGATATGCCTTTACCCGACAATACCGGCTCTATGAAGAACACCTGGGCCATCCACCAATTGTTCACCACGGTGAATTTCTCTACCAAGAACAGGATTGTGAACTGGTTTACCGGCGGATTAAATCACCAGGTGGAACACCATATTTTTCCGAATATTAGCCATATCCATTACAGCAAACTCTCAAAAATAGTAAGGGAAACTGCCAAAGAATGTCAGCTCCCATACAACGAGTACAAAACAACGCGGGCAGCCATTGCCGCTCATTTTCGCCATTTGCGCGAAATGGGCATGAAGCCTTCAGTATCATCATAATTTTCAATCCACATAACTATCAACCTTTTTAAACATGTACCAACTATCCGATCGCATTAACAACATGTCTACTTCTCAAACTTTGGCAATGGCTGCCAAAACCAGAGAACTCAAGGCAGAAGGAAAAGACGTTATAGGCCTTAGCCTGGGAGAACCCGATTTTAATACTCCCGATTTTATTAAAGATGCCGCCATTAAGGCCATCAATGAAAATTACAACGCCTACACCCCGGTAGACGGTTACGTGGAGCTTAAAGATGCCATTATCAACAAGTTCAAGAGAGACAATGGCCTCACTTATGATCGCTCACAAATTGTTGTTTCAACAGGAGCCAAGCAATCTTTGGCCAATGTGGCTATGGTAATGCTCAACCCCGGCGATGAGGTGATCCTGCCCTGCCCTTACTGGGTGAGCTATGCCGAAATTGTCAAACTGGCCGAGGGCGTTCCCGTAGAAGTACCTACCTCTGTGGAGTCAGATTTTAAGATGACACCTCAGCAACTTGAAGCCGCCATTACGCCAAAGACCAAAATGTTGTGGTACAGCTCCCCTTCCAATCCCAGCGGGATGGTGTACAGCAAAGAAGAGCTCCGCGCTTTGGCCGATGTGCTGGTAAAACATCCGCAAATCATTGTGGTAAGCGATGAAATCTACGAACATATCAACTTTGTTGGAGGCCACGCTTCAATGGCTGAGTTTGAAGATATGTACGAGCGTGTGGTCACCGTGAACGGAGTTTCAAAAGCTTTTGCCATGACCGGGTGGCGAATTGGGTACATTGGTGCTCCTGCCGAGATCGCAAGAGCCTGCAACAAAATGCAGGGGCAAATAACCAGCGGTGCAAACTGTATCGCGCAGCGCGCCGTGATCACTGCCCTTGAAGCCCCTGTGAGCAATATACAGTATATGATCGACAGGTTTAAGAGCCGCAGGAAGCTGATCATAGACCTTATGTCTGGCATTGAAGGTTTTGCCATTACAGAGCCCGAAGGTGCTTTCTATGTTTTCCCCGATGTCTCTTATTTCTTCGGAAAGACCATTAAAGGCCACGAGATAAAGGATGCTACAGATTTTTCAATGTTCCTGCTGGAAGAAGCTTTGGTAGCCACAGTAACCGGAGATGCCTTTGGAAGCCCAAACTGCATCAGGTTCTCGTATGCCGCCAGTGAGGCTGAAATAGAAGAAGCCATGAAGCGCATCAAAAATGCCCTTTCTGAATAATAATTTTTTCTGAAATTTATAAAAGGATCCCTGCTGAAGAAGTGGGGATTCTTTGTTTATGCCTGAAGTACATCAGGAAATAACCTCTTTAAAATGGCATTTTTAAAGAACATTTTTAACCTGAAATCTGAAAATTTGAGGTTGAAATGAACCATACGTATCACGGATTGCAAATCCGCGACAACTCCACAATTCAAGATTCAGCATTTAAAATTCAGGATTAATTAGCGCGTTGAATAGTCTGATTGAATGACAATCGCGAAAAAATACTTTCCAAAAGTGCCACTTTTGAAGCACATTTTTCTTGCTGAATTGCAGAAAGCGTCTCGTTTAGGACTTGAGGGATTCAAGATTCAGGATTTAAAATTCAGGATTATTCCGCTACTCAATACTCTATACTAAGTACTTAATACCAGACACTCATACTGCCTACTGGCACTGAGCACTGTGAACTGAGAACTGAGAACTGAGCACTGAAGACTAAAATTTTATCGGTTTCTCCAGAAGAATGGGGTTAAAAGTATGAGCACGGTAAATAATTCCAGCCTTCCTATCAGCATAAGAAAAGAACACCACCATTTGCCCTGGGGCGGCAAGGAATCAAAATTGTTCACGGGGCCAAGATCTCCAAAAGCAGGGCCTATATTCCCAAGCGCAGATGCCGCACCTCCAATTGCAGTCTCAAAGTCAAGCCCCATGGAAGCCAGCACCAAAGCTCCAATTATGAAAGACAGCATATAGAGTATGAAGAAGCCCAGGATATTGAAAACAATCTTCTTACTAATACTTTTTCCATTGTAGTGTACTGGGAGCACAGCGTTGGGATGCAGGGTCCTTTTAAATTCAATAAGGCCATTTCTAATCATGATCACGTGCCGCATGACCTTTACCCCACCGGCTGTAGAGCCTGCCGACCCTCCGAGAAAGAACAATCCGAAGAAAAAGACAGTGAGAAAGGTGGTCCACAAAGTATAATCGGCCGTAACAAAACCTGTGGTAGTTACAATTGCCAGCACCTGGAACAGAGAATGCCTAAAAGCACTTTCAAATTCTCCCAAAATCATGGGATGGTCTATAGAAGAAATAAAAGGATCAGCTTTAAAAAAAACGATTAAAGCCGCAATGACAGTAAAACCGACAATAAAGTAGGAATACCATTTAAATTCTTCATCTTTAAAAACTTTCCTGAAATTCCCTTTAAACCCAAAGTAGCTTATCACAAAATTGGTCCCCGCGAGGAACATGAACAGAGAAATAATGTACTGCACCAATGGATTGTCATTCCAGTAGGCGACGCTGGCGTTTTTGGTAGAAAATCCGCCGGTAGAAAGGGTGCTTAGCGAGTGGTTCACGGCATCAAAAAGTCCCATTCCGGCGAGGTATAACAGGATGGTTTCAGCAAAAGTGAGTCCTACGTAAATAAACCAGAGCCTTTTGGCGGTATCGGTAATTCTAGGTTTCAGTTTATCGGCGCTGGGCCCGGGGGCTTCAGCAGCAAACAACTGCATCCCTCCAATTCCCAGGAGGGGAAGAATGGCAATTGCCAGCACGATGATTCCCATCCCGCCAATCCAGTGGGTTAAGCTGCGCCAGAAGAGCAGCCCTTTTGGAACAGATTCAATGTCATTTAAAATGGAGGCTCCTGTAGTGGTGTAGCCCGACATGGTTTCAAAAAAGGCATTTGTGAAAGACGGTATTCCGCCGGTGAGCACATAAGGCAGGGTCCCGCTCAAAGCCATGAAAATCCATCCGAAGGTAACAATAAGGTACCCGTCCTTTTTTTTAACTTCCTTGGTGTGGCCACGGGTAAGAGCCATTGCCAGGCCTCCCACGCCCATAGTGATCAAGGCAGCCTGTAAGATCCCGAAGCTCGCGCCATCCTGGTAATAAAAACTAACCCCGGCGGCAGTGAGCATAAACCCTCCATTGCACACCATGAGCACGCCCATGATATGACTAATTATAGGCTTGTTAAGTCTAGGCATTAGAGAAACAATTTTTCTACTTTGTGAATGGCGTGCGGCAAGCAGCAAATAACAATACGGTCGCCTGGAAGAATCCGGAAGTTACCCAGGGCAATCACTCCAATTCCGTCTCTTATAACCCCGCCAATAATGGCCGATCTTGGAAAATCGAGATCTATGATCTTCTTATTTGACACTCTTGATGTGGGTTTTACGATGAATTCCAGCAGCTCGGCATCCATATTGCTTAGCCGGGTCATGGCGACTACTTCCCCTTTCCTGATATATCTAAAAATATTACTTGCCGCCAACAGCTTTTTATTGATAAGCGTGTCTATGCCTATTGAATGGCTTAGCTGAAAATAATCCATATTCTCAACCAGGGCGATGGTTCGCTTCACATTTTTGGATTTAGCCACCAGGCAGGTCATAATATTGGTTTCAGAATTTCCCGTTACCGCAATAAAGGCATCCATATCCTGAATACTTTCTTCCTCCAGCAATTCTACATTACGGCCATCGCCGTGAATAATTAAAGCTTTTGGCAGTTCATCGGCAAGATCGAATGCGGTATTCTTATCGCTCTCAATGAGCTTTACGTTCATTTTCTTTTTACAAAGATCCATTGAAGCCTTGCGCCCAATCTTGGACCCACCCAGGATCATGACGTTCTTCATGTTCTGGCGTTTCTTTCCGGTTAGCTTATATAGGTCACTTACCCCGCCGCGTGTGGTTACAAAATACACCTGGTCACCTTCCCTGAAAGTGGTATTTCCCCGCGGGATATGAGTTTCTACGGTATCTTTTCGGCGTAAGGCAATGGGCATAAAATGAATTCCCGGAAAGATCTTGGCAGTTTCCTTAACCGATTTCCCTACAAAAGCCGCCGATTCTGAGAGTGTTAAACCCACCATGGTAAGGGCACCGTCTTCGAACTCGTAACTGTCGTTAAAAGCCGACTGATTCAGCAGTAGTTCAATCTCCCGCGCAGCAAGGGCTTCAGGAGAAATGAGTTCATCGATCCCAAACTGGGTGAAACCTATCTCATCTTTTCCCTCTAAAAATTCGGTATTTGCAATCCTGGCAATGGTGCGCTTTGCACCCAGTTGTTTCGCCAAAACACAAACCGTAATATTCGTGGTTTCACTGCTGGTTACCCCAATTAAAAGGTCAACATCCTTTACCTGCGCATCTTTAAGGACCGCAATTGAGGTAGCATCTCCGCGTAAAGTACGTATATCAAGGTGCGCATCGGCATAGATAAGATTCTCACGATTAACATCAATAAGCGTGATGTCTTGTGATTCATACGACAAAAGCTTGGATAAATGGAATCCTACCTCACCGGCACCGGCAATGATTATTTTCATAAGGAACAAGTAAGTTCAAGAGGCACAAAGTTAAGGTATTTCAACTGACGAAAACAAAATAGCCTATAAGTATTTGGTTTACAGGCTCAGCATTTGAAAGAGAAACATGTATCTTTGGCCAAAATTTTTTCGCATGAGCAAGAAGGTTACACCATACAAAGATTCCAGTTTAAACAAGAAGAAACAGGTAGAACAAATGTTTGATACCATCTCTACCAACTATGACGGGTTAAACCGGGTTATTTCTTTTGGAATTGATGTAAAATGGCGTAAAAGAGTAATAAAAATTATTTCTGAAACCAATCCTGATTCTGTTCTTGATATTGCCACCGGAACTGGCGACCTGGCGATAAGCCTGGCAAAAACCGGGGCAAAAGAGATTGTTGGGCTCGATCTTTCTGAAGGAATGCTGGCTGTAGGTAGAAAAAAGATCGAAGAAGAGAAACTCACCGGTCGCATAAAGATGATACAGGGAGATTCTGAAGCTTTACCTTTTGACGACAATAGTTTTGATGCTATTTCAGTTGCCTTTGGAGTGCGAAATTTTGAAAATCTTGAAAAAGGGCTTTCTGAAATATTACGGGTTTTAAAACCGGGCGGGATTTTTGTCATTTTAGAGACCTCTGTCCCTACAAAATTTCCTTTTAAACAGGGATATCATTTCTATACAAAAAACCTGCTCCCCTTAATTGGCAAGCTCTTTTCTAAAGATAAGGTGGCGTATAGTTACCTGAGTGAAAGTGCCGCTGCTTTCCCTTACGGAGAAAAACTGAACAATATTTTAAAAGAAATCGGGTTTATAGAGGTACAACACAAGCCTCAAACCATGGGAGTGGCGACTATTTATTCGGCATCAAAATAAGATCATGAAGAAGTTTTTAATTGCGGCATTTGTATTATTCGCGGCTTTGCCGGCACGTGCCCAGCTTTTTGGCGGGGAAGATGTGATCAATAATCCAAATTTTGATATGCAGCGTTTTTCCTGGGGGTATTTTCTAGGGTTCAACACTTATGATTTTGATTTTGATTATAAGGACTATATTGAAGGAGCAGCCCTAGGGAAAGATTTCCATGTAGACCGCACCATAGGTTTTAACGTGGGTTTAATCGGGAATATGCGTCTTAGCGACCATCTCGACCTGCGCCTGGAACCCGGCGTCTCATTTAACAGGATCAACTTTCAATTCACAAAGGCCGATCAAAGTTCATTTAGAGAAATCAACTCCACCTTTGTACACATTCCTCTTTTGCTGAAGTTCTCCACCACCCGTATTAACAACTTTAAACCTTTTGTAGTAGGAGGCGTGTCTACTTCTCTAAACCTCTCCAGTAATGAGAATAACCCTGAAGACAACAGCGATGGGCAGTTTAGAATGACCACGAATAATTTCTACTATGAAATTGGCTTTGGAATTGATCTTTACCTCTACTACTTCAAATTCACCCCGTCTATAAGAGGTGTTTTTGCCATTAATGATGAATTGATTAGGGATGATAACAGCGGTTACAACTGGACAAAAAATGTAGAAAAAATGTCTTCGCGCGCTGTCTTTATCAACTTTACTTTCCAGTAGGTTTTCTCCTGTTAAACTCGCTTAAGAAAATGGCAGCGGCTGTCGCTACATTCAGGCTTTCGGTCATGCCTTTCCCAAATTGCGGAATATTCAGCTTGTGAGTAATGAGAGCCTCTACTTTAGCCGAGATCCCATTGCCTTCGTTCCCCAGCACCACTACCCCTTCAGGAGAAACTGACTGGCCGTAAACATTCTCTCCTTCCAAAAATGTGCCGTAGACCGGTCTTTCTTCTGGGAGATTTCGCAGAAATTCGGTTAGTTCAAGGTAATGTACCTTTACCCTTGCTATAGAACCCATGGTTGCCTGCACCACCTTTGGGTTGTAGCAATCTACCGTGCCCGGCGAACAAATAAGATCCTGAACCCCAAACCAGTCGCACAACCGGATAATAGTTCCCAAATTCCCCGGGTCCTGAACATCATCCAGCACCACCTGTAAACCTTCAGCTTTAGGTTGCAATACTTCGGGAATATGAAAGATCGCCAATGCCGTTTGTGGACTTTGCTGATTACTTACTTTTTTGAGCTCGGCTTCAGAAATGAGCTGCGTTTTCCCTTCCGCAGCATCAAAAATATCTTCAGCAGTAAATAACGAATGAAGTTCTAAAGGAGAAGAAAGCAGTTCAAAAATGCCCTTTTTGCCCTCTATGACAAACAGCCCGTGCCTCGTCCTGTACTTTTTTTGTGACAGGCTTTTTATAAGTTTAATTTGGCTTTTGCTAAACATACCAAAGTTGTATTTTTGAGCACATTAAATAGGCTACTTGAAACATTTACGGGCAAAAATATCATTAATTCTTTTAACTGCTTTATTTCTTTCTTCCTGTAACGCTGTAAAAAGAGTTGAAGATGATCAAAGGCTGCTTAAGGAAAATACCATTTATGTAGATGGCGAGGAGATTTCTCAAAGGAATATCTACAACCAGCTTTACCAGGAGCCAAATAAGACATTTTTGGGGCTTCCGCTACAGCTCTACCTTTATAACCTTGCAAATCCCAATCCTGACACCACTTACCTGAACTGGCTTCAGAAAAAACCCAAACGGGCTGAAAGCTTAGCTGATATTCTTTCTGAAAAACAGGTAGTAAGACTGGGGAACATCTACGTCAATATCAACGAATGGATCAAAGAAACCGGTGAACCCCCGGCAATTGTAAGTGAAGAAAAAAGCGAACGATCTGCCGAACGGCTGAAGGCCTGGTACTGGAACAATGGCTGGTTTAATGCAGAGACCGACTACGAGATCATACCCACCAGAAAAAAAAGAGCTAAAGTTAATTATTATGTTACGCCAAAACAGCCGTATTTTATAGATTCCGTAACTACAAAAATAGCTTCGGTGGTGGCCGATTCCATTTATGAAGCCCATAAAAGAAATTCCTTGATCGTACCCGGGCTTCAATACAAAACCCAGGATTATGGAGCCGAGAGAGAACGCCTCACCCAGCTCTACCGCAATAACGGCCTGTATCATTTTGAACAGGAATATATAAGTTTTGAGGCCGATACCATAAATACCGAACATAAAGTAAGCACCACGCTTATTATTCAAAACCGGGAAGCCACGGTAGACGGGGTGGAAACACGCATCCCTTACAAAGTGCACAAGATAAGTGACGTAAACATCTTTCCCGATTACCGTTACGAAAATCGCACTGAACCCATCACAGATACTGCCTCTAACGAAGGTTATAAAATTTACAGTTTTGATAAACTGCAGTACAAACCCGGCGCCCTTACCAACGCGATCTTTATTAGTCCCGGCTCCATATATTCGGATGCCGACAGAACCCTCACGTATAACCGCCTCAACCAGTTAAGGATCTTTAAGTACCCCAACATCCAGTACATGCAAGATCCAACAGATACAACGGGCACGGCGCTTATTGCCAATGTTTTTCTCACCCCGCGCCAAAAATATTCGCTCGGGTTCGAATTCGACCTTTCCCAAAGTAATATTCAGAAGTTCGGAATTGGTTTTGGCGGTTCGCTGTTAATCAGGAATGTTTTTAGAGGGGCCGAAATTCTTGAAATCTCGGGTCGTGGAAGCATTGGTTCATCAAAAGACGCCGCAAATGATTCAGACAGGTTCTTTGACATCACCGAAATTGGAATGGATGTAGACCTCACCTTGCCCCGTATCCTGTTCCCTGTTTCAACCGAAAAATTCATCCCTAAGTACATGTACCCTTTTACCACCCTGGGTGCCGGTGCCAGCACGCAAACAAACATTGGTCTTGACAAGCAGAGTTTTACTGCTGTGATGAATTACAGGTGGCTACCCAATGATAAACTTACCCATCTCCTGGACCTGGTAAATATTCAGTACGTGCGCAATCTAAATGTAGATAACTACTTTAATGTTTACCGCAATTCCTATCTCGAGATTAATGAAATAGCCACATCAGAAAATGTAAGTGCTGCTGAAGAATTTTTCACCACGAACGAGCAGGGGGAGCGATTTCTTCAAATTCCTGAAGGTGCCGACGGGTTTCTTAGGGCATCACGCCGTGGCCAGGTGGAAGGTTTAACCGGAAGCCAGTCTGAGATCCTCAACGATCTAAGGGAACGAAAGAACAGGCTTACTGAAGACAACCTCATTTATGCCACCAATTTTTCTTACATCCTCAATAAAAAAGAGAATATCTACGATGAAGATTTCTCAAGGTTACGGGTAAAATTAGAAGCAGCAGGAAATTTTTTATCGGCTGTTTCCAAGCTCACCGGGATAAAAAAAGACGACAGCGACCGGTACAGTATTTTTGGCGTAAACTTTTCCCAGTACGCAAAAACGGAGATCGACTACATAAAACACTGGGATCTTGGCCGTGATAACGTAATTGCCATTAGAACTTTTGGCGGGATCGCCATTCCCTACGGAAACTCCAACAGCATTCCTTTCATTAGATCCTTTTTTGCCGGCGGCCCTAATGACAATCGTGCATGGCAGCCATATTCACTGGGCCCCGGAAGCAGTGGCGGCCGAAATGAGTTCAATGAGGCCAACATGAAATTAGCACTGAGTGCCGAGTACAGATTTAACCTTTTTGGAGACCTCAACGCAGCTGTTTTTGCAGATGCCGGGAATATCTGGAATGTTTTTGATGTTGTAGAAGAAGAGGCTTCAACCTTTACAGGCTTTTCTGACCTGCAGGAACTCGCCCTGGGAACAGGCGTGGGTTTCCGCTATGACTTTGACTTTTTTGTACTGCGGTTCGACATAGGTTTTAAGACCTATAACCCTGCCCTTGAACCCGAAGACAGGTGGTTTAGCGGATACAAACTTTCACAAGCCGTGTATAATGTAGGAATCAATTATCCTTTTTAACCCGAGGATTTTTCTTATTTTTGTTAACCAAATAATAATAATTATGAGTAATAATATCAAACCCGGGGTTGCCACTGGACAAGAGGTGCAGGAAATCTTCAAATACGCAAAGAAAAAGAATTTCGCCCTTCCCGCTGTCAACGTCATTGGTTCAAGTACCATTAATGCTGTACTTGAAACAGCAGCCGAACTTAATTCCCCCGTCATCATACAGTTCTCCAATGGAGGAGCACAATTCAATGCCGGTAAAGGTCTTTCCAATAAAGATGAGAAAGCCGCTATAGCAGGAGCTGTTGCCGGTGCAAAACACGTACACGAACTGGCAGAAGCTTATGGAGCTACTGTTATCCTTCACACAGACCACTGTGCGAAAAAACTTACCGGATGGGTAGATGGCATGCTTGATGCCAGCGAAAAACATTTTGAGCAGTTTGGAAAACCTTTGTTCAGCTCTCACATGCTCGATCTTAGCGAAGAATCTCTGGAAGAAAATATCGAGACCTGTAAAAAATACCTTGAGCGCATGAGCAAGATGGGTATGACCCTCGAAATCGAACTTGGGGTTACAGGAGGTGAAGAAGATGGGGTTGACAATACCAACATCGACTCTTCAAAACTTTACACCCAGCCAGAAGAAGTGGCATATGCTTATGAAGAGTTGAGCAAAGTGAGCAACCAGTTCACTATCGCTGCAGCTTTCGGAAATGTTCACGGCGTTTATAAACCCGGAAATGTGAAATTGACTCCGGTGATCCTTAAAAATTCCCAGGATTTTATTTCTGAAAAATACGGTGTTGAAAAGAACAGCATAGACTTCGTTTTCCACGGCGGAAGTGGCTCTACAGTTGAAGAAATAAGAGAAGCAATTGGCTACGGCGTTATCAAAATGAACATTGATACAGACCTTCAATATGCTTACCTTGAAGGCATTCGTGACTACATGAGCGAAAAGGCCGATTACCTGAAAGCACAAATTGGCAATCCTGAAGGTGCCGATTCTCCAAATAAAAAACATTACGATCCAAGAAAGTGGGTTCGTGAAGGAGAATTGACCTTTAAGAAGCGCCTAAAAAAGGCTTTTGAAGACCTGAATAATATTAACACCCTGTAATAAAACTAATTAGAGGTATGGCCTGAAGATTTTCGGGCCATACCTTTTTTAATCTCATTCACCATGGCTTGGTTTAGAAGAACACAAAAGGGAATACAAACTGCCACCGAAGACAAGAAGGATGTGCCGAAAGGTTTGTGGTATAAATCCCCCACCGGAAAGATCGTAGATGCAGAACAGCTGGAGAAAAATTTTTATGTGAGCCCCGAAGACGGGTACCATGTGAGAATTGGAAGTAACGAATACTTCAAGATTCTTTTTGACGACAACAAGTTCACCGAACTCGACAAAAATCTTTCATCCCGTGATCCGCTGGACTTCGAGGATACTAAGAAATACACCGATCGCCTGGAGGATGCCCAGAAAAAGACAGGTTTAAAAGACGCTGTTCGCACTGCTGTGGGAAAATCAAAAGGCAAAGAGCTGGTTGTGGCCTGTATGGATTTTGCCTTTATTGGAGGCTCTATGGGTTCTGTAGTTGGAGAAAAAATCTCCCGGGCTGCAGATTATGCCCTTGAACACAAAATTCCGCTTATGGTGATCTCCAAATCTGGAGGCGCCAGGATGATGGAAGCAGCTTATTCTTTGATGCAGCTGGCAAAAACTTCAGCAAAACTGGCACAACTGGCCGATGCCAGAATTCCTTACATCTCCCTTTGTACAGATCCCACCACGGGTGGTACCACGGCATCATTTGCCATGCTGGGAGACATTAATATTGCCGAACCCGGTGCCCTAATAGGTTTTGCCGGCCCCCGGGTGGTAAAAGACACTACGGGTAAAGACCTGCCCGATGATTTCCAGACTTCCGAATTTCTTTTGGAACACGGCTTTTTAGATTTCATCACTAAAAGATCTGAGTTAAAAAATAAGGTTAACCAGTACATAGACCTCATTTTGAACAGGCCGGTAAGGGCTTAAAAATGGCATTTTTGACTGGTAATCAGAAAATTAAAATTTTATCCCGCAAATATCTTATAATATACTATATTTGCGGCCTGGCAGAAAACCTGTCAATACATAAAAATCATTAAAATTAATATTGGAATGTATTTAACTAAAGAAGCAAAAGAAGAACTTTTTGCAAAACACGGCAAAGGAAAGAACGACACAGGTTCTGCCGAAGGGCAAATCGCCTTATTCACTCATCGTATTGAACACTTAAGTCAGCACTTAAAGAACAATCGTCAGGATTTTAATACAGAGCGGTCACTTGTTAAATTAGTAGGTAAAAGAAGAAGCCTGCTTGACTATTTAATGAAGAAAGATATCTTGAGGTATCGTGCGATCGTTAAAGAATTAGGATTAAGAAAATAACTAAAAGGGGCTCTCGCGGCCCCTTTTTTTTATACCATTTCTTCTTTACAAACAGCTTTTATAAAAATTTACCCCGAATTTTTCTTTTCCTTTGAAAAATCTCTGTAATTTTTAACCTGAAAAAATTCAGTAATAAAAGCTCATTTTTGACACCTCCGTTTTTTTTAACCGCAGGTGAGAAAACAAAAGGCAGTTTTTCATTGGTCTTTACAACCCACAACAACAACACAACCTGTCCCGTTCAGGATTAACGGGAGACCATTGTTTAACCAACCTGCAATGAGCAGGAGTAGAATTAAAAAAATTTATGATTCCAAAGACATTTAAAGAGGTTATCAATCTTGAAGATGGCAGGTCCATTTCCATTGAGACCGGGAAACTGGCAAAACAGGCCCATGGTTCTGTTGTTGTTCAAATGGGAGATGCTATGTTACTTTGTACCGTAGTTTCTAACTACAACAAAAGCACCGCAGATTTCTTCCCGTTAACCGTAGATTACAGAGAGAAATTTGCAGCCGCAGGTAGATATCCCGGCGGTTTCTTTAAAAGAGAAGCACGCCCAAGTGATGGGGAAGTTCTTGTGATGAGAATTGTAGACCGCGTTTTGCGCCCTCTTTTCCCTTCAGATTACCGCTACGAAACCCAGGTGATGATTCAGCTGATGTCTCACGACGAAGAAGTAATGCCCGATGCCCTTGCCGGACTGGCAGCTTCGGCAGCGCTTCAGCTTTCAGACATTCCTTTTGAAACCCCAATTTCAGAAGCCCGCGTGGGAAGGATCAACGGCGAATTCGTGATCAACCCAAGCCGAAGCCAGCTGGCAGAATCTGATATCGATATGGTAATTGGTGCCTCTGCCGATTCTGTGATGATGGTAGAAGGTGAAATGAAAGAAATAAGCGAAGAAGAAATGGCCGAAGCCATTAAATTCGCTCATGAAGCCATTAAGCAGCAAATTGAAGCCCAAAAGCGTTTGGCCGATGCCGTTGGAAGAAAGCCGGTAAGAGAATATGCCGTTGCCGAATCTGACGAAGATCTTTTCGCCAAAGTTCGCGAAGCAGCTTACCAGAAAATTTATGACATCGCTAAAGGCGCCTACAGCAAACACGAACGCAGTGATGCTTTTTCCGCAGTAAAAGACGAAGTTCTTGAAATGTTCTCTGAAGAAGAACTTGAAGAGAAGAAAGATCTTATTAAAAACTATTTCAATAAGGTAGAAAAAGAAGCCGTAAGAGAGTTAACTCTTGCTGAAGGCTTGCGTCTTGACGGCAGAAAGACAGACGAGATTCGCCCAATATGGTGCGAGATCGATTATCTTCCTTCTGTTCACGGCTCTGCCCTTTTTACCAGGGGTGAAACCCAGGCGCTGGCTACTGTGACCCTTGGTACTTCAAGAGAAGCAAACATGATAGACATGCCAACCCACCAGGGCGAGGAAACTTTCTATCTTCATTACAACTTCCCACCTTTTAGTACCGGAGAGGCTTACCCAATTCGCGGGACTTCAAGAAGGGAAATTGGTCACGGGAACCTGGCTCAAAGAGCTTTAAAAGGAATGATCCCAGAAGATTGCCCATACACCGTAAGAGTTGTTTCTGAAGTGCTGGAATCAAACGGTTCTTCTTCTATGGCCACAGTATGTGCCGGAACCATGGCAATGATGGATGCCGGAATTCAAATGAAAAAACCGGTTTCAGGTATCGCGATGGGTTTAATTTCTGACGGAGATCGCTACGCTGTACTTTCAGACATCCTGGGAGATGAAGATCACCTGGGAGATATGGACTTTAAAGTGACCGGTACTGCCGATGGTATCACTGCCTGCCAGATGGATATTAAAGTAAAAGGACTTTCATACGAGATCCTGGTAAAAGCTTTAAAACAGGCAAGGGCCGGAAGACTACACATCCTCGATAAATTAACTGATACTATTGCTGAGCCAAAACCAAGCGTGAAAGCCCATGCTCCAAAAATGGAGAAAGTGGAGATTCCTGGTGAATTTATTGGTGCTGTGATTGGGCCTGGTGGAAAAGTGATCCAGGAAATGCAGAAGGAAACCGGAACCACCATTGTCATCGAAGAAGTTGAAGAAATGGGAATTATCGAGATCCTTGGCGTGAACCAGGAAATGATAGACGAAGTTAAAAAACGCATCAAAGCCATTACCTTTAAACCCGAAGTTGGCAAGGTATACGAGGTGAAAGTGGTGAAAATGCTCGATTTTGGCGCTGTAGTAGAATACAAGGAAGCTAAAGGAAATGAAGTACTGCTTCACGTTTCTGAACTTGCCTGGGAGCGTACCGAAAACGTGAGCGACGTGGTGAACATGGGTGATGAGTTTGAAGTAAAATACCTCGGAATTGATCCAAAAACCAGGAAGCCAAAGGTTTCAAGAAAGGCTATTTTGCCTAAACCAGAAGGATTCCAGTCCAGACCTCCAAGAGACCGCGACAACAACCGCGACGGCGGGAGACGCGACAACCGTGACAACAGGGGTCGTGATGACCGCTCAAGGGGAAACAGAGATCGTAACGACAGGAACTAATTCCTGACAAACCGAATAAATTTTAGAGGCCGCCTAAAAAGCCCTGTTTGTGTCAACCTGAATTCCAGAAGACCGTACAACAGCTTTTTAGACGGCCTCTTCTCTATTTTATGAACAACAGGAAAGTTTTAAAGTACCATTCTTATGCCGGGCTCATTGCCGGATTTTTTTTAGTTTTAATGGGCCTATCGGGTGCCATTCTGGTTTTTCAGCAAGACATAGACGATTACCGATGGCAGGAATATATTGAAGTAGAAGACTCTTCGGGTTTACATATTGACCGCGGTATTTCCACAATTCAGAAAAATTATCCCGGCTGGGACACCCGCCTCATTCATTTTGAAGAACAGGAAGCACTCATCTTCAATTTGAGGAATACCACCAAAAGATTTTTTGTATTTGTGCACCCATCGAGTGGGGAGGTCATCAAAGAGCTCAACGAACTCACCACCTTTACACGCTGGTTGCTAAAGTTTCACTATTCCCTGCAGGCCGGGCCTGTAGGCCGCACAATTGTGTTTGTGGTTGGCGTACTCTTCCTCTTTTCACTCATCAGCGGAATTTACCTCTACCGGAAAAACATCTTCAAAACGCTCTTTTTCAAAACCCCTGTACTCAGGAAGAACAAACGCACATTTTATTCTTCCCTGCACCGCATTGTAGGTACCTGGGCTTTACTTCTGAATTTTATTTTGGTGATCACCGGCGTTTTACTTTCCTGGAGTGTTGTGGTGGCAGGCTTTAAAACTTCAGCTGCCCCAAATTCCCCGGTAGTTAGGGCACAGGTAGGAAGTTTACTGAAAGAAATACAGCAGGAGCTTCCCGATTTCCAGCCCACGTACATCAGGCTTCCGCTTCGCCCTGATGCCAGCCTTGTCATCTATGGTATCTTTGATGATGACCCTTTCTTTTATTCTGAATTCTTCAACCATGTTAGTGCCGACTATCTTTCCGGAGAAATAAAAGGAATCACAAAAATCCAGGAAGCCAATCTGGGAACAAAAATTTTAAGCAGCGTGCTCCCATTGCACTTTGGGCAATACGGTGGCATTTGGATCAAGCTTTTATATTGTATTACCGGCCTTAGCGGCCCCTTTTTATCTATTACCGGTTTCCTGATATGGAGACAGGGAAAACCCTCTAAAAAAACAAAAAGGAAAAAATATTTTTATTATCTTTAATTCTTGTAACATTTCCAAACCTTCTTACGTATAACTATTACAAGAGTTATTCATAATTAAAATCCAAGGAGACGTTAGATGAGACAACTTAAAATTACGAAGCAGGTAACAAATCGTGAAACTGCTTCGCTAGATAAGTATTTGCAAGAAATTGGTAAAGTTGACCTTATCACCGCAGATGAAGAGGTGGAATTGGCGCAACGTATTAAAGCGGGTGATGACCGTGCTCTCGAAAAACTTACAAAAGCGAACCTTCGTTTTGTGGTGTCTGTAGCGAAACAATATCAAAATCAGGGATTAACCCTACCCGACCTTATTAATGAAGGAAATCTTGGGTTAATAAAAGCTGCCAAGCGATTTGATGAAACCCGTGGTTTCAAATTCATATCCTATGCCGTTTGGTGGATTCGCCAGTCTATTCTTCAGGCTTTGGCCGAGCAGTCGCGTATTGTTCGTTTACCGCTCAACAAGATTGGCTCCATAAACAAGATCAACAAGACTTTTGCTTTCCTTGAGCAATCACACGAGCGCCCACCAAGTGCCGAAGAGATCGCTAAAGAGCTTGATATGACCATTAATGACGTAAAGGAATCCATGAAGAACTCCGGCCGTCACGTATCTATGGATGCTCCTTTGGTAGAGGGAGAAGATTCTAACCTTTATGACGTTTTACGTTCGGGTGAATCTCCAAACCCAGACAGGGAACTCCTGCATGAGTCTTTGCGCACAGAGATTGAAAGAGCTCTTGAAACCCTTACTCCCCGTGAAGCCGATGTTATCCGTCTTTATTTCGGCCTTGGAGATCAACACCCAATGACTCTTGAAGAAATTGGCGAGACTTTTGATCTAACCAGGGAAAGGGTAAGACAAATTAAGGAAAAAGCTATCAGAAGGTTAAAACACACCTCAAGAAGCAAGATATTAAAAACATACCTGGGTTAATTCCCGGTAAAGAAGCAACAGTTGATTACTGTTCGTTTTTTGATTGATTGATGAAGAACCCGGAGCTGATTACTCCGGGTTCACCTTTTTAAAAACTTTCCAAAAATGCCTTTTTTGAGCAACATCTCAGGAAGACACAGGTACAGCTTATAAATTATTTAGAACATGAAACTGAATTTGTTATGTTTACACCTCATAAAATTCGCATGATGAAGTACGCAATTTGCTATGTAAGTACAGCTGCCCCGGAAATTTCAGATTCAGAAATTGAAGATATCCTAAAACTCAGCTCCAGCAATAACAACGATGACCAGATTACCGGAATCCTCCTTTTTTCAAACGGAAATTTCTTCCAGGTACTCGAAGGGGATAAAAAAACCGTCACCATACTTTTTGAGAAGATCAAAGAGGACGGGAGACATCAAAACCTCATCCCCATTTTTAAAAAAGAAATTGAAAATTCTAAATTCAGCAGGTACGAAGAAGAATTTTTGAGCCTTGATGCCACTTATGATGGCGAGAAAATGGCTTATTATTCTTCATATGTGGAAAAACTGGATCCCTCAATCCAGAGTCCGGTTAGGTATGTGCTAAAGAATTTTTCCTAAGAAAATCTACTGTTCCCAGCTAAAGTTGATCACTCCCGTAGCTATAAGAATAACAATAATGACCAGAAGGATAACGGCTATAAAACAGCCCATTTTACCGTAACTCCTTTTTTCACTTCTTTCTTCTACTTCCATAAATGCTTTTTTAGGTTGATAGTTACTTAAAGATACAAAAAACTTCATACAGCAATTCCCCCTTTTCCGGCTAAGCCTTTTAGCATAATTCTTGTTACTTTTGCAACACAATAAAAATCTACATGAAAGAAAGATTGATAGCCCCTTCGGTTTTAGCCGCCGACTTCGGAAACCTTCAGCGTGACCTTGAATTGGTAAATAACAGTGAAGCCGACTGGTTTCACATAGATATCATGGATGGTGTTTTTGTTCCGAATATTTCCTACGGAATGCCAGTTTTGGCCGCCATTCAGAAGCATGCGAAGAAAACCATTGATGTACATCTCATGATTGTAGATCCAGACAGGTACATCAAAGAATTTGCTGCACTGGGAGCTAATAACCTTTCGGTACATTACGAAGCCTGTACCCACCTTCACAGAACGCTTCAGGCCATTAAAGCAGAAGGCATGAAAGCCGGAGTGGCTATTAATCCGCACACCAACGTGAGTTTGCTAGAAGACACCATTCAGGATATTGACCTGGTATGCGTGATGAGTGTGAATCCCGGTTTTGGAGGGCAAAGTTTTATCGAGAACACTTATAAAAAAGTGTCGCAGCTCAAGGAGATCATAGAGCGCAACAACGCACCCACGCTTATTGAAATAGACGGTGGCGTGACCAGTAAAAATGCGGCACAGCTGGTAAAGGCCGGGGCCGATGTTTTAGTTGCAGGTAGTTTTGTTTTTAAAGCTGAAAACCCAACCCAAACCATCAAAGAACTTAAAGATCTTGTCAACTCCTAATTCAGAAAACATATTTGATGTCATTATTGTTGGCGGAGGCCCAATTGGAATAGCCTGTGCCCTAGAGGCAAAAAAGAACGGCCTCTCCTATCTCATTTTAGAGAAGGGAACGCTGGTAAATTCGCTGTACAATTACCCCTCCAATATGACCTTTTTTTCAACTTCCGAAAAGCTGGAGCTGGACGAAATCCCTTTTATAAGCACCAATCCAAAGCCTCACAAACAGGAAGCTCTCGAATACTACAGAAGAATTGTTACCTCAAACCATATTAAAATTAACCTTTTTGAGAGGGTAGAAAAAATAGAACCTGAAGATAAGCTGCATAAAGTAAACACCACTAAAGCCACTTATACTTCCAAAAATGTCATTATTGCCACAGGTTTTTACGACATCCCAAATTACCTGAATATTCCCGGGGAAGATCTTCCAAAAGTGGCTCATTACTATGCCGATCCTCACTTTTATGCCACTCAAAAGACTATAGTGGTAGGCGCAAGCAATTCGGCTGTTGATGCCGCCCTGGAGATCTACCGTAAAGGTGGGGATGTCACAATGGTGGTTAGAGGCCCTGCCATTGGGGAACGTGTAAAATACTGGGTAAAACCCGATATTGACAACAGGATTGATGAAGGCAGCATAAAAGCCGTTTTTAATGCTGAAATCAAAGAGATTAAAGAAACTGAAGTAATTATTACTTCAAAAGATGGGGAACAGGTACTGGAAAATGATTGGGTACTCCTGCTAACCGGCTACAGGCCTAACTTTGAATTTCTGAAAAACATCGGGATAAACCTTTCACAGGACGGTAAAAAAATCCCGCAGTACGATCCTGAAACCATGCAATCTAATGTTAAAGGAATATACCTCGCCGGAGTAATTTGTGGCGGCACCGAAACCCATAAGTGGTTTATAGAAAATTCGAGGGTTCACGCCAAAATGATCATGCAAAATATTGTCGGGAATTAGCAAACCTGGCAACGGAAATTTTCATTTTTCGAGTTCTTCTTCATTTTATGCTATCCATTCCCTTCCTGAAGAATTTTTATTCTGAATATGAAATTCTTCGTATCTTTGCACTCAGTTTAGTAGATTCTGAAAGAATAGCAGCAGGCACCTAAAATAATTAAACCTCTGCTCCAAAACCCTGATGATCTTCAGAAGCTTACTGAAATTATTATCATATGGACCCTGACCCCGATAATTGCGATACGAGTTTTAAAGGCCTTTCCCGTCTTTGCCCTTCTTCTTATTTCATTCTTTTTGACTTTAAATTTCCTGATTGCTCTCTTTTATCTTTAAAGAGTTCAGGTTATTCTACATAATTACTTTATAATTTACCACTTATAGTTATGGGACTCCTATTGACTTACCTGTTTATTGCCCTTTTTACCTCTTTTATATGTTCTATTGCAGAGGCAGCATTACTGTCTACTCCGGTCTCTTATGTAAAGGCCAAAATAGAAATGGGCAGTAAAACTGCCAAAAATTTCCTCTCATTAAAAGAGGATGTAGACCGGCCACTTTCGGCGATACTCTCACTCAACACGGTAGCGCACACCGTTGGTGCCGCCGGCGTGGGTGCCCAGGCCACAATTGTTTTCGGTGAAGCCTACTTTGGGATTGTTTCTGCTGTATTGACCATTCTTATCCTCATCTTAACCGAAATCATTCCTAAAACATTAGGTGCCAACTTCAGCAAAGAATTAATGGGATTTACCACTAAAGTAATCAGGCTCATGATAGTGATTACTTATCCTTTGGTGATCATGTCTCTCTTTCTTACCAGATTTTTATCCCGAAAAGAAAAGGAACTAACCACCAGCCGTGAAGAAATTTCGGCTTTAGCTTCTATTGGAACAGAAGAAGGGATTTTTGCCGATAAAGAGAATAAGATCATTCAGAACCTTATCCGACTTAAAACCATACGGATTTCAGAGATCATGACACCACGAATCGTAGTAGTACTGGCCAATGAAGAAATGACCCTGCAGGAATTTCTGGTCAACAAAGAATTTCTCCACTTCTCCCGAATCCCGGTGTACAGTGAGAGCAGAGAAAATGTCACCGGCTATGTCTTTAGGGAAATGGTTTTTGAAAAGCTGGCCGAAGACCAGTTCCACCTGAAACTTAAGGATATTAGAAGAAATATTTCAACTTTTACCGAAACCGACACTCTTTTTAGGGTTTGGGAAGAATTGCTTCACAAAAAAGAACAGATCTCTCTTGTAGTTGATGAATACGGAGGTATTGATGGTATCGTTACTCTTGAAGATATTATTGAAACCTTACTCGGTTTTGAAATTGTAGACGAAAAAGACCGGGTAGAAGACATGCAGCAGTACGCGATGGAGCGTTGGAAAGCAAGACAGAAAAAATACCAGCTCCTGCAACAGGATCCGAAAAAAGTCGGCTGAATAAGGTGCCAAAAAGGGCAAAAAAACCTGACTCTTTCTGCGGAAAATTCATCCCGGCTGCCATTCCAAGACTATCTTAGAAATTTGGAATTTGGTGCCTGGAAATTGGTGCTTTCCCAGTTCTACCTTCGTACTTCTAAAATCTAACCTTTTTATCTTACTTCTAAAATCTAACTTCGTTGAGTTCTACCTTCAGCTAGTCGATCATAGATAGTTGTATCCGCTTTCTGGCCTCATCTACCTCCATCACGGTTACCTGTACGTGTTGATGGAGTTTTACGACCGAGTTTACATCGCTCACAAATTCGTTTTTCAGTTTGGAGATATGTACGAGTCCGCTTTCCTTGATCCCGATATCAACAAAGCACCCGAAGTTGGTGATATTGTTGACAATTCCCGGTAGCTTTAATCCGGGTTTGAGGTCGCTAATGCTTTTCACATTAGGATCGAACTCGAATACTTTTGCCGACTTCCGCGGATCTACTCCCGGTTTTTCCAGCTCGCGCAAAATGTCTTTAATGGTGGGCAAACCTACGCTGTCAAAAATGTAATTTTCAGGAGTAATTTCTGAAATGAGTTTTTTGTTGCCAATAAGTTCTTCTAGTTCAAGCCCGAGATCTGCCGCCATTTTCTCTACAATGGAATAACTTTCGGGATGCACCGTTGAATTATCGAGCGGATTTTTAGAACCCGGCACCTTCAGGAAGCCTGCTGCCTGTTCAAAAGCCCTTGCGCCAAGGCGCGGCACTTTCAGCAGGTCTTTCCGGGAAGAGAATTCCCCGTTTTCCCTGCGGTAATTAATGATGTTATCGGCCAAAGACGGGCCAATGCCCGAAACATAGCTCAGCAAAGGCGCACTTGCACTGTTCAGGTTCACACCTATGGCATTTACACAACTCTCCACTACGCGATCTAGTTCGCTTTTTAGCTTGGCCTGGTCTACATCGTGCTGGTACTGCCCTACCCCTATAGATTTTGGATCGATCTTTACAAGCTCGGCCAGAGGATCGGCCAAACGGCGGCCAATAGAGACAGCGCCACGCACGGTAACGTCAAAATTCGGAAATTCGGCCCTCGCTATTTTTGAAGCCGAATATACCGAAGCGCCGGCCTCATTCACCACAAAAACCTGCACATCCCTGTCGAAAAGGATTTTTTTAATGAAGAATTCGGTTTCCCGGGAAGCCGTGCCGTTCCCAATAGCTATAGCTTCAATATTATAAGCATTGACCAGGGATTTTACCTTTTTTGAAGCCAGCGCAGTTTCTCTTTGCGGCGCATGTGGAAAAATAGTTTCGTTGTGTTGCAAATCTCCCTTTTCGTCAAGGCACACCAATTTACAGCCCGATTTAAAACCGGGATCCAGCGCCAGGATCCGTTTGCTGCCCAAAGGGGGCGCGAGCAGCAACTGCCTGAGATTATCGGCAAAGACCTTTATGGCTTCTGCATCAGCTTTCTCTTTAGCAGCCGATAAAGCTTCGTTTGAAAGTGCCGGAAATAGCAATCGCTTAAGGGCATCATCAATGGCTTCTTCTATATGTGGGGTACAGGAATTTCGTTGGGATTTCAAAATAAATCCAGATACAATTCTATAAGACTCCTCATGCTCCACTTCAACTTTCACCCGTACAAAACCTTCCTTTTCTGCCCTAAGAATGGCCAATAGCCGGTGAGAAGGGATATAATTCAGCTTTTCTTCCCACTCAAAGTAATTCCGAAACTTTTGCGCATCTTCCTCTTCTGCTTTCTTTTTGACCACTTTAGAAGTGATCATCGCCTTTTTTTCAAATTGCCTGCGAAGCCGGTTCCGCACTCCCTGGTGCTCATTGATCCATTCAGCAATAATATCTTTAGCACCCTGCAAGGCGGCGGCAACATCAACAACATCTTTAGTGACAAACTTTCGGGCTGCAGCTTCTGCATCTCCTGAATTCTGGGCCATCAGTATCTTTGCTAAAGGTTCAAGCCCAAGTTCACGGGCAGAATCGGCCCTGGTTTTTCGCTTTTTCTTATATGGCAGGTAAAGATCTTCCAGCTCTACCATATTCCCGGCAGCAAAGATTTTTGATTCCAGTTGCTCGTTTAAAGCCTCCTGCTCTGCAATGGATTTTAAAATTGCTTTTTTTCTTTTTTCAAGCTCCTCATATTCCGTATGGAACTGCACGATTTGTGCAACCTGCACTTCATCTAAATTACCCGTCATTTCTTTACGGTAACGGGAAATAAAAGGAATAGTGGCATCTTCCTTTAGTAACTGAAGCGTATTTTCAACGCTTTTCTTCGGAAGGCCCGTGCGGCTTAAAATAAAATTGACTGGATTCATTGCGGCTAAATGTAGTGGAAATGGCAAAGATAAAAGGCTTGAGGGTCTTTCCATAAAAAAAGCCTCCCGAAAATATTTCCGGAAGGCTTTATTTTTAAACCCTTTAAGCTGTTATACCAGCACTACATCTTCAACTTGTGAAGAGGAGCCGTAACCGGCCAGAATTTTTCCGTAGAATTTAAGGTCGGCATCACTATTTTTAAAGGTTTTCCGAAGATTTGCCACAGCTTTTGCCAGCGGGATCTTGTGCACCTTGATTTCAGGATAAGGTGAATTTTCTTCTTCATTTTCCACACCTACTTCTATGCTGTTCGTCTTTTTGTCATAGCATACAAAAGCAGCCTGGTAGTTGTGTTTAATAAGTTCTTCAAGAGAGGCGGGAAGTTTATCGCACTCCCTGCACTCTTCAATCTGGTGCGGCAACAGGTTGAACACCTGATTCTGAATGTCGTTTTTACTTTGGTATGAGATCATTTTCTTTCAATTTTTTTCTAAAAATAATTCAGATCAGGCTGTCCAAAATACTTTTTAATTTAGGTTTAACTTAATTTCCTGACATTGCATAAGCTGCTGTTAATTTTCTAAAGAAAATTCTTACTATTCACTTCTGCTGCTCCACATTTTGTAAGGCATATTTTCTCTTCGGAAAAAAGCTTCTTTTAGACCCTGCTGAAAAGTTTTGTATTTTGGAAAAAAAATGCAAAATGAGCAGTATAGCAGAAAAAGAATTCCAGAACCAATTTACCAGGCACTTTGAAGGAGATGACAGCGGCGACCGCACTCCCCGGCAAACTCCCGGGAAATTATACAGCACGGCCACACCCACCCCGGTTGCTGCACCAAAACTACTGGCATGGTCTAAAAATTTAGCTGAAGAACTTGGAATAGCCGATCCTTTCCCTGAAGATGTCCAAATACTCGCCGGCAATAAGGTAACAGCCTCTATGAAACCTTATGCAGCCTGTTATGCAGGCCATCAATTTGGCAACTGGGCAGGGCAGCTGGGCGATGGACGCGCCATCACTTTGGGAGAATGGGGTGCCAAAAATGGCATTTTTGAACTGCAATTAAAAGGTGCAGGGCCAACCGCTTATTCGAGGCATGCAGATGGGCGGGCAGTGCTGCGATCTTCGGTTAGGGAATACCTGATGAGCGAAGCCATGCACCACCTGGGGATTCCCACCACCCGGGCGTTGGCTTTAGTGGAGACCGGAGACAAAGTGCTGCGCGATATGTTCTATAATGGAAATCCTGAATATGAACCCGGAGCAATTGTTACTCGTGTGGCACCCTCTTTCCTGCGCTTCGGAAACTATGAGTTACTGGCTGCCCAGGGGGAAAATGATAAGTTGAAGCGCCTGATAGACTGGACCATTGACCGATATTTTCCGCATCTTACGGAAGAAGATCGCATCCTTGCCTGGTTCGGGGAAGTGGTGGATAAAACGGCATTTTTGATGACCGAGTGGCAGCGGGTGGGATTTGTCCACGGAGTGATAAATACTGATAATATGTCTATTCTGGGGCTAACCATTGATTACGGGCCGTTCTCTTTCCTTGACCATTACGATCACAACTTCACCCCTAACACCACCGATCTCCCCGGCCGCCGCTATGCTTTTGGGAATCAGCCCTCAATAGGTTACTGGAACCTTGGCAGGCTCGCCAATGCTCTTTCGGTACTTTTTGATGATACCGAAGGGCTTGAAAATGCACTGGACTCTTATGAACAGATCTTCTGGAATTATTATTACGACATGATGGGCAAAAAACTCGGCTTTACAAATCCCGGAAAAGATGAAAGGAAGATCATCGCAAGGTTTGAAGCAGTGCTTTCAGCTATTCAGCCTGATATGACCATATTCTACCGACTTTTAGCTGAAATGCCTCTTAAAGCAGATGCTGAACAAATAATGAAGCATTTTCAGCCTTCATTTTACAATGAGCTGCAGCCAAAAGATCAGGAAGAGTTTGTCGGCTTACTTACAGAATACCAAAAATTGAGAAAAAACGCCGGCCTTTCGGAAATGGACAGGAAGAAGCTTATGAATGAGGCTAACCCACGCATCATTCTAAGAAATTACCTGCTCCACCAGGCTATAGAAGAGCTGGAACAGGGAGAAAGTAAATTGTTCCTAAGATTACAGGAAGCGATGAAGCAGCCGTATGCAACTGAGGGCTTTGATGAGCTTGTAAAAAAACGTCCGGAATGGGCAGAAACCAAAGCCGGCTGCTCTATGCTCTCATGCAGCTCATAGCCTAAAAATTTTAACTAAGTTTATTAAAATAGGAAAATGCTCTTTTCAGGTTTTATTCTCAAATTCAGAGTTTTAACAGGGCAAAAGTTGGTTAAAGCACAAAAAAATCCTAATTTTATAGGAAATCTTTAAGACGATTTTATAGCATTAACCTAAAAATGAATCCCTATGAGTGCTCCAAGAAGAAAATCTGACGACAAAGACAAGGCGACTACATTCGAAGTATGGTCTGATCATTGCCTGGTTGCTGCTTTTTTCATATTCCTGGTGCTGTTGATATTCATCTCCTGAAATTTGCTGGTTAACTTTACAATATTTAACTAAAACCGGTTCTTCTAATTCGATTTTTTCAGGCTGGTTCCAGAGGTTTCCTAAATGCCATTCCTTTTGTCAAACTTCAGCCATATCACTTTTAGATGCAGCATAAAAGGCTTCAAAAATGCCATTTTTGAAAGCTTCTGCTATTTTCACTGTCTTTTATCATACCATATAATTTCCGGTAAAAGAAAAGCTTCGGCTATAACCCATTAATACAGCATAAAACCCTTCCCTGAGTATTTAAACATTTCAGCATAAAAATTCCGCAGGGAATTTCCGCAGAAGATATTTCATTTAGGGAAAGAGCCAGGATCTTTAACTGGGCTGGTATTATGAGTGAATTCGTGGCCCTGGCAGAGTATAGAAAAGTCTGCTACTAATTCACAAATATTTTTGCTGCATCACACCTTTTTCTGATCTACTTCCAGGTTTTCTTTGTTACTCTTGAAAGGCCTTATGATGAGCCGGGCCGCTTTGTCAAAATTGACGTAATTGTACACCCAGTTGAAGAAGGTGATGAGCCGGTTTCTAAAACCTACAAGAAAATACAGGTGAATAAACATCCAGATGAACCAGGCGAAAAAGCCGCCAAATTTGAGTTTGCCCAGGTCTACCACGGCTTTGTTCCTTCCCACCGTGGCCATGGTACCTTTGTCGTTGTAAACAAAGGGTTCCATTTTTTCCCCTTTCAGGATGTGTTTCAGGTTTTTTGCCAGGTGTTTTCCCTGCTGGATGGCGGGCTGGGCGACCATGGGATGGCCTTTGGGAAATTCTTCATTGCTCATCAACGCAATGTCTCCAATGGCAAAGATGTTTTCATAACCCTTTACCTGGTTAAAGACATTGACCTCGTACCTATCGGCTTTATCTACCACAGCCGAGGCGTTTAGACCTTCTACCGGCGCACCCGAAACACCTGCCGCCCATATAAAAGTTGATGTATTAAAAGAAAGGTCTTCTTTGTTTGTAATCACTTTTTGACCGTCGTACTCCTGTACCATCACGTTGAGGTGGATTTCTACCCCGAGATCTTTAAGGAATTTTTCGGCTTTTTTGGAAGCTTCGGGGCTCATTGGCGGCAAAACCCTGTCTAGCCCCTCAATGAGATGGATTTTCATTTCGGAAGGATCGAGGTCCCTAAAATCGCGGGGCACGATGTGGTTGCGCACTTCGGCAATGGCACCGCAAAGTTCTACCCCCGTGGGGCCGGCACCGGCAATCACAAAGTTGAGCAAAGCCTTCCGTTTTACGGGATCTGGTGTGATTACGGCCTGTTCAAGATTTTCAAGGATCAAACTGCGAATATTGAGGGCCTGCGGAATGGTCTTCATCCACATGGCATTTTTCTGAATACTCTCATTTCCGAAGAAATTAGTGCGGGAACCCGTGGCAAGTACCAGGTAATCGTAAGCCAGCTCGCCAATAGAGGTGATGACTTTATTTTCTTCAGGAACAATGCGCTGAACTTCGGTGAGTCTGAAATAACCGTCTGTACTGTGGCGGGTGATCTTTCGCAGAGGGTAGGCTATGGAATCGGGTTCGAGGCCCGAGGTGGACACCTGGTACAACAAAGGCTGAAAGGTGTGATAGTTGTGACGGTCTAGCAAAACCACCTGTAATTTCTCCTTTAAAAGGTGCTTTGCAATTGAAATTCCTGCAAAACCACCACCTACTATGACCACACGAGGGTATTTAGAAATGGGAATATTCATCTTTTATCAGCCTTTCTTTCAAAGTTAGAGCTTTCCGCAGAATAAAAAGAAGATTAATAAATTTTAAGGGAATTGTAACAAGATGATTACTTTCACTACTAACCTAGAGCCTAAACAACCTTGTGAAGAAAGAACTGGAACATGAATTTGTGAGCAATCTTGAAAAGCACCAGAACATAGTGCACAAGATTTGCCGTATGTATACCAATGACCAGGAATCTCACAATGACCTATTTCAGGAAATTACCATTCAACTTTGGAACGCCTACCCCAAATTTAGAGGTGATTCAAAATTTAGCACCTGGATGTACAGGGTTGCTCTCAATACGGCTATTACGCTCTATAGAAAGTCTAAAAAAGAGTTGCGCACACAGAATTATGACGAGGTTAGTTTCAAAATTAAAGCAGATGATTATAACGATGAGGTTGAAAAACAGCTACAGTTAATGTATAAAGCGGTCAAAGAATTGAATGATATCGACAAGGCTCTGGTTTTTCTATACCTGGAAGACCAGTCTTACCGGGAAATTTCGGAAATGCTGGGGATATCTGAAGTCAATGCACGCGTGAAGATGAACAGAATTAAAAAGGCCCTAAGAAATATTTTAAATCCGTAGCACCTACCATATGGATGAACTTGAATTTTTAAAACAAAACTGGAAAAAGCAGGAAGAAAGCCTTCCGAAGCTTTCGTATAATGACATTTACAAAATGATCTGGAAGAAGTCGTCTTCTATCGTGAAATGGATCTTTGTAATTAGCATTATAGAACTACTGCTTTCGTCTTTGCTCACTCTTTTCCTGGCCGATGCCGATTACTGGGAGCAAATGGAACAACTGCACCTTAAGAAGATACAGATTGGAATGTACGTGGTGAGCTACCTTATCACCTTTTACTTTATCTATTGCTTCTACCGCAATTACAGGAGGATTTCGTCTACAGATGACGCTGCCACCCTCATGAAAAATATTCTTAGAACCCGTAAAACGGTGAAGACTTATATCGCCTACATTCTTATTTCTACCGGCCTGTATTCGGTGATCATCACCTATTATACCATCAAAAACCACCAGCTGGTGCAGGAAGTAACCGATTCTTCAAAGTACACTTTTGATGCCGTAGACTGGATTAAATTTGCGGTTTTGGCCTGTATCATCCTCGGCGTATTCCTGCTTGCCCTCTGGCTGTTTTACAGGTTGATCTACGGAATACTTTTAGGCCGGCTTAAAAGAAATTACAGGGAGCTGAAAAGACTGGAGATATAATTTTAATCCCGGCACAGATTGTAAATCTGCAGCATTTGAAGGGATGGAAAAACTGAGCAATCAATATTTTTATTGAATATTGAATATTGAATATTGAATATTGAATGTTTAAAAAATTAGGCACAGTGGAAAGTCGCCGCCATCTGAAAAATGATAAAACTGCTCACTGAGCACTGAGCACTGAGCACTGAATACTTTTTTAATATTCCCACTGCCGGGTTTTGTTGAGGGCTTCGATAGCTTCCAGCTCTTCCTGGGGTATTACTTTTAAGAAAGAAGGGTGCTGTTCTATAGCAAATTCAAGTTTTTCAACGATCTCCTCAATAGTTTCATTATCATAGTCAATAGCCAGTGGCTCTTTGATCTGAAAGGTCTGTAAAATGCCTTTTTTGCGTATCCGCAATCCTTTTTTGTCAAAAGAACGCCTAAAGCCATCAATAACAATTGGGATCACTATAGGTTTATACTGCTTGATGATGTGTGCGGTGCCTTTCCTGATGGGCTTAAAAGGTTTCGTTGTACCCTGCGGAAAAGTGATCACCCATCCATCTTCTAAAGCTGTCCCGATATTTTTATGATCGTTTGGGTTTACTTCGCGCTGCACTTCTTTTCCTTTTTCGCGCCAGGTTCTCTCTACCGAAACTGCCCCGGCGTAAGCCATAATTCGGGTGAGCAGGCCTGCATTCATGGTTTCCTTGGCCGCCACGTAATAAATATTGAGCTTAGGCTGCCATATATAGCCCACGTTTTTGATAGAATCTACCCTTCCGCTTAAAGCAGCGTTAAAAACGTGGAACATGGCCGTAACATCGGCAAAGTAAGTCTGGTGGTTTGAAACAAAGAGCACATTGTTATCGGGCAGATTTTTAATGATCTCAGATCCTTCGATCTTCAGTTCATTAAATCCCCTGTATCGCCTGTGTGAAAGCACTCCGAAGATCCGGATGAGCCATTTTTTTATGTAAAGATAGTGCCCAAAAGGATTTTTTTTCAATATCCCCATTTGTTCCCTGACATTTTAACGAAACAACAAAGATACTTAATTAAAGCTTACAGCAGCTGCCTAAGGATATCTTTCATTTCATTCAACATCATGGCGGTAGCACCCCAAACTACATGCCCGTTGAGCAAAAAGGCCGGCACTTCTATCTCTTTGGCATATGAAGTAGACAAAGTTTCCTTGATCAAACAGGAATCGCTCATAAAATCTTCCAGCTTTATCTCCAAAACAGCTTCTACCTCATCTTCCTGCGGCACCAGTACCGGAGTCTTCTTCATTACTCCCATAAAAGGGTGCACCCAAAAATTGCTTGGCGGTATGTAAAGCCGGGACATTTCCCGCAGTATTTCTACTTCGTACTGTGGAATTCCCACCTCTTCTTCTGTTTCACGAAGAGCGGTATGAGCCAGGTCGTGATCTTCAATTTCTACCCTGCCGCCGGGAAAGCCTACCTGGTTTGAATGTACCCCTTGGTAGGTCTTCCGCAGGATCAAAACAAAACGCGTCTCCCCTTCTCTCCCCGGATAAAACACCGATAATACCGCCGCCTGCTTTGGGTTTTGCTTATCAATATTCAGGTTTTCGAGCTCCTTCATCCTAAGCATGGGAGCCAATTTGAAGTGCGCCTCTTCGCCCGGAAGATTAATTTTCCTTAAATTCGGACTTAGATTAAGAAAATCCTGAAAATTCATGAGATATAACTTTTTCCTGATATTGATACTGGCCACAGCCATTCTTGCAGGTTGTGAAGATAAAAAATCTTCTACAAAAAATGAGGTGGAAACTATGCTGAAAGAACCTGTTCAACCAGATTCCGCGCGGGTAGACAACACCAAAGTCGAGGAAGTGGTGGAAGCCGAAGAAGAAGAAAAGGAAAAAAGGGAAGGCCCGCTCCTGGTGCAGGAAGAACTCATCCCTTTTCTCATGAAGTACGCGAAAGAACACGATGAGAACAGGGTGCGCATAAAAACCCGCTTTGGAAATATTGATGTGGAACTGTTTCGCGACACGCCCTTACACCGCGCCAACTTCCTGTATATGGTAAACCAGGATTATTACGACGGCACCTTCTTTCACAGGGTAGATGAAGGCTTTGTCATTCAGGGTGGAAATTCTGATAACCCCGATACCAACATCAAAAGGCACCACATTGGGGATTTTTTAATCCCCAGCGAGTTTGATGCCGGGCACCGTCATGTACGAGGAGCCCTGGCAGCCGCCAAGTACGCCGAACAAAACGTGAGCAAGGCCTCCTCCCCTTATGAGTTTTACATAGTGCAGGATCCCGATGGTGCACCGCACCTCAACAATGACCATACGGTTTTTGGAAGGGTAATTTCAGGAATGGACGTGGTAGACGAGATCAACAAAGTCCCAACCGATGACAGTGAGTGGCCCCTGCGGAACATTCACATTGAAATGGAAATCATCGACTAATTTAATTACTGTCTCGTATAGTAACTGTAATCTTTGAGTACCGTTTTTAAGAATTGTACGGGTTTTTCGCGGGGCGCCACCTGAAGTATTTCTGACACCCTTACCGAAAGTTGTTGGATCACCCGGTAATTGGAACCCTGGAGCGACAACCTGTAAATATCTTTGATCTCCTGCACATCGCGGTCTTTAAGCATGGTCACCTGCGGGTATACCGGCCGGTAATCATCAGGAACATTTACCAGCAGGGTATTTTCAAGGCCGGTTTTCATTTTTTCAGAAATTACCGTGGTACCTGCCGCCAGGTCTCCCAACCGCTGCCCTTTCCCGTTGAGCAAGATAGTAACTACGGCCACACTTCCACTGGTCATGCTAATGTCAATAATTCGCAGCAACCAGCGCACCAGGTAATTTGAAAAAGCAGGTTTTGAGCCGTCAAGTTTCACCACCCGAAGCTGTAAAGCCGCTTTGCCAGGCGACTGCCCGTTCCATAAACTTTCCCACAATAAAAAGTAAAGCAGTAAAGGCAAAAACACCACGCTTATAAAAAGCCATTCCTGGCCTGCATTAGCGTCAAGCCCGCCCATGAGCAGGATAACAATTATCACATAAGCCAGCATCAAAAGGCCGTCAATAAGATATGCAAGAATACGCTCACCTACGCCCGCAACATTTTGTGTAATGCTAATATTTTGAGCAGTTTCAATTTGAAAATTATCCATTTAATATGTTTCTTTGAGACAAAATAGCAAAGAATGCGCGAGGCCGCTTTTGTAAAGCAAAATAAGGATAAATGGCAAAGATTTGAAAGCGCCCTGCAAAATAATGTAGTTTTGCCTCCCGCCGAGCTGTCTACCCTCTACCTCGAGGTTACCGACCATTTGAGCTACGCCCAGACTTTTTATCCCGGCAGCAACACGCACAAATACCTCAACGGCCTGTCTTCAAAGGCTCACCAAAAGATTTACCGCAATAAAAAGGAATCCAGAAACAGGTTCCTCACTTTTTTTACTGAAGAATTCCCACTTGAATTTTACCAGTACCAAAAGCAGCTGCTGCTGGCTTTCCTGGTATTTGTATTATTTGTGGCCGCCGGAAGTTTTTCAGCCGCCAGTGACGGCGCTTTTGTACGGTCAATCCTGGGCGATGCTTATGTGAATATGACCCTTGAGAATATTGCCAGTGATGATCCCATGGCCGTTTACAAAAAAATGGGGGAAATGGAAATGTTCCTGGGAATCACCATTAATAACGTGCGGGTGGCTTTGATGGCTTTCGTCTTCGGAATTTTTGCCGGTTTGGGAACCCTGTTCATCATCATGCAAAATGCCATTATGCTGGGCTCATTTCAGTATTTCTTTTATGAAAAAGGCCTGCTTTGGGAATCGGTAAGGACCATCTGGATTCACGGAACCATAGAAATTTCGGTGATCATTGTTGCCGCCTGCGCCGGGCTGGTGGTTGGGAAAGGCATCCTCTTTCCGGGTACCTACTCCCGCCTCACTTCTTTCGTTAAAGGAATTAAAGCCGGGCTCAAGATCGTGATTAGCACCGTGCCCTTCTTTGTAGTCGCCGGATTTCTCGAAGGCTTTGTGACCCGACATACTGAAATGCCCGACTGGCTGGCGATCTTTATTATTGCCAGCTCCCTGTTGCTCATTCTGTTTTACTACGTCTTTTATCCAATTATTTTATATCGAAAAACACCAAATGCACCAACCAATCCAATTTCGTAAACAGCGTGAGCTGGGAGATATTATTTCAGATACCTTCAAATTCATCCGGGAAAATTTCAAACCCCTGTTCAGGGATATTTTTAAGATCACAGGCCCAGTTTTTGTGATCCTCATCCTGGGAATAGGTTATTACTCCTACCTGGGCCTTGATATTTTTTCAAATCCTTTTTTAGATGATACTTCGCAGATCAACATAGAAATGATGGTCATTTCAGTATTCATTATTTTCTCCGCCATGGTGGCATTTTACATACTCCTCTACAACACCGTGCTGCATTTCATTAAAAGCTACATGAATAATTCGGGGGTGGTAGATCATTCAGAAGTGGCAGGAGGCGTAAAAAATGACTTCGGAAAAATGCTGGGCCTTATGATATTAATAGGTATAATCACCGTTTTTGCGTTCTTTCTCTGCTTTTTCCCGGCAATCTATGTGTGGGTTCCCCTTTCACTGGCACCCGCAATGCTCGTTTTTGCCCGCACCTCGATCTTAGATTCCATCAGCTATTCCTTCAAACTTATCAAAGACAACTGGTGGAACACCTTTGCCACACTTTTTGTGATCACCCTGCTCATTTACCTCATTAGCCTTATATTCCAGTTTCCACTCATGCTCTACATGTTCATTAAAGGATTGACCATGGCCCAGGAAGGCAGTGTGGCAAATCCCGGCGATCTTATAGACTGGGTGTACGTGTTTTTTAACGTGCTTTCTTCCATCTTCCAGTACCTGCTTTCGGTGGTGGCCGTGGTGGCTTCGGCTTTTATCTATTACCACCTTGACGAAAAGAAGAATGCCACAGGTACTTACGAACGCATTTCAAACCTGGGGTCTTAAAAATGGCAAAATTCTTCCTCATTTTTTTCTTCGGAATAAGTCTTTCGGTAGTTGCCGGCGGGCTTGAAATCCCGATGCAATCTGCGGAAGAAGAGCTGGTGCCTTTAAATTTTTCCGAAGAAACCCTCAAAAAATTTAAACAAGACCCCGATTTCGATTATTCTGAAGCAGCAGCCGAAGATAACTGGTGGACGAGGTTTAAGCGGTATTTGGGCTTACAGTGGCAGCGGTTTATGGAGTGGATCTTTGGCGATTATAACGCCCCGCCCCTGCTCGCTTTTTTCCTCGAAATACTGCCTTACCTGTTACTCGGCCTGTTGCTTGCGCTTGTGCTTTACCTCTTCTCAAAACTGGCTCCCCAAAATGCCATTTTTGGCACCCCTGCCGGCGGAAATATACATTTTAGCGAAGAAGAAAAGATCATCAAGACCAGAGACATCAGGAAGATGATCGAAAAAGCCGTGGCAGCCAAAAATTACCGGCTGGCCATACGGTATCACTTCCTGTACATCCTTCAGCAATTATCGCGTAAGGAATTTGTGAGCTACAATGCAGCCAAAACCGATGAAGAATACCTGGCCGAAATTCAGGACCTACAACTTCGGAATAAATTTAAAAGGCTTAACCGCATTTATGATTTTGTGTGGTACGGAAATTTTACCACAACGACCGCAGATTATGAAAAGATCAAATCTGAATTCGTTAGCACCGAAACATTAATACAACCCCAGCATGAGCAAAGCCTATAAGATCACTCTCGCCCTGCTGGTCCTGCTGCTGGCTGTGCTCACCTGGCTGGAAGCAAATGAACCCGAACCCGTTAACTGGAGCCCCAGTTATGCGGCCGTAGACAAGAACCCGCTGGGTACAAAAGTGCTTTTTGAGAACCTGAAACAGCAAAACCTGGAGCTGCGGGAAGTGAAGGTGCCACCATACGAGTTCCTTAGTGATTCCACCATTAGCGGCACGTATTTTTTCCTGAACAACAGCCTCAGTTTTGACCAGCAGGAGCTAAAAAAGATCTTGAGCTGGGTAGCCCGTGGGAATACGGCATTTTTCATTGCCGAAAATTTCGGCCAGAACCTCCTGGACACCCTAAACCTGAAAATGGAGACCCTGGTTCCCCAAAAAGGCATTTCTTCCAAACCTTTGCTGAACCTCAAAGATGATGCACTAAAGAGCAGCAGCCCGTTCTTGTTTGATAAAGAGGCTTATCAGGATATTTTTATCACTTCAGATTCTTTACCTAAAGATGTGTTGGGAGTTACCCAGCTTCAGAAAGATTCAGCAAAAATTTCTGATCCAAAAATCAACTTTTTGAGAGATACGGTAGGAAAAGGAATGGTTTACCTGCACTCTACCCCTAAAGCCTTCAGCAATTATTTCCTGCTTCAGGATAAAAACGCCCGTTACGCTGAAAACGTGCTGGCCTATCTTCCCCCTCAAAAAACCTTTTTTTGGGACCATTACTACAAAACCGGCAAGACCTTTTACACCTCGCCGCTGTTTGTGATCCTTAACAGCAAAGCCCTTCGCTGGGCTTATTATTTTGTGATTATTGGAAGTCTGCTGTTCATCATTTTTGAAGGCAAGCGCAAGCAGCGCAGTATCCCGGTTATAGAACCCCTTAAAAATCAGACGCTCGATTTTACCCGCACTATCGCAGGTCTTTACCTTGATCGCGCAGATTATAAAAACATCACATCAAAAAAGATTAAGTTATTTTTGGAATATGTGCGCTCAAATTACCGGGTTGCGACCAACGAGCCAAACCCCGATTTTTATGAACGGGTGGCAGCAATGAGCGGCAACACCAAAAAAGATGTGGAAGAATTATGGCAACTCATGGAGAGACTTGAGAAAAAAAACCTGATTTCAAAAAAAGAATTGCTGGAGTTAAACAAGGCCATTTCGGCTTTTAAAAAGAACTAAATGGAAAACGAAGAACCAAAGAACGACGAGATCACTTTTGAGAACCGCATTCCGCTGGACGAATTAAAACAAGCCGTAGAAAGTTTGAAGGTCCAGCTTTCAGGAATCATCATAGGCCAGGAAAAGTTTATAGAACTTCTCATTGTGGGCCTGCTCGCCGATGGGCATGTTCTTATTGAAGGGGTTCCCGGGGTGGCAAAGACCATCACCGCAAAATTGTTTGCCAAAACCCTCAAAACAGGTTTTAGCAGGATACAATTTACCCCCGACCTTATGCCCAGTGACGTGCTGGGGACTTCGGTACTCAACTCCAGGACTTCAGACTTTGAGTTTAAACCCGGCCCCGTGTTTTCGAACATAGTTCTTATAGACGAAATTAACCGCGCCCCGGCCAAGACCCAGGCCGCCCTTTTTGAAGTAATGGAAGAGCGACAAATCACCATAGATGGCACCCGGCACAGCATGCCACCGCCATTTATGGTCATTGCCACCCAAAACCCCATTGAGCAGGAAGGAACTTATGCGCTGCCCGAAGCCCAGCTGGACAGGTTCCTCTTTAAGATCAAAGTAGATTATCCTTCTATGGAAGAAGAAGTTGAGATCTTACAGTCCCACCACGAGCGGCAGGGAGTTGCTCCGCAGGACACGATCGAAGCTGTGCTCGACCCCGAAAAACTCCGTCTGCTTCGTGAGCAGATCCAGGGAATAAGAATAGAAAAGAAACTGCTGGGCTATATCGCCGAAGTGATTGGCAAAACCAGGAACCACCCGCATTTGTACCTGGGTGCTTCCCCCCGGGCTTCCATTGCCGTGATGAATGCCTCAAAGGCAGTAGCAGCTGTAGACGGACGGGATTTTGTAATCCCCGAAGACATTAAAAAAGTTCTCGAACCGGTGCTGGGCCATCGCATCATTTTGTCTCCCGAGCGTGAAATGGAAGGCAGTACAACAGCCGGGGTCATTGATATGATCACTCATTCTGTAGAAATCCCGAGATAATTGGTACATTTCTTCAAGTCACTATACCTCCATCAACGGTTCTTTGTGATCGTTTTTAGCCTTGCGGCAGGTTTCCTGTTTTCCTATTGGCTGCCGTGGCTCTATCCGGTATTGTGGGTTTTTAGTTTGATCTTTCTCCTCGTTACGCTGGCCGATATGGTCATACTTTTTAAAAGCCCGGGAATTAAAGCCGAAAGAATTCTGCCCGACAGGTTTTCAAACAGTGACGAAAATAAATTGGAAATTTTACTTCGGAATATCTATGGTTTTAAAACCAGAATTGAAGTTATAGACGAGATCCCGGTACAGTTCCAGAAAAGGGATTTTTCACACCTCCTGGAATTGGCTTCCGGAAGTTCAAAATCTTTTAATTATTCGCTGCGGCCGGTAGAGCGCGGGGAATATTTCTTCGGAAATTTAAACGTATTTGCATCGAGTCCGTTGAAACTGGTACGCCGCCGCAAAAAATTCGGAAAAGAGCAGATGCTGAAAGTTTATCCGTCGTTTGTTCAGATGAAAAAATATGATTTTTTGGCGATAGACAAAAAGATCTCCCAACCCGGTCTCAAAAAGATCAGGAAGATTGGGCATACCATGGAGTTTGAGCAAATTAAAGATTATGTAACGGGAGACGATATGCGCAGCATAAACTGGAAAGCCACTGCCAAACAGGGCAACCTCATGGTGAACCAGTACCAGGATGAGCGTTCACAGCCCGTTTACTCGGTGATAGATACCGGCCGAACCATGAAAATGCCATTTCACAACCTCAAGCTGCTCGATTATGCCATTAACAGTGCACTGGCCTTTTCCAACATTGCATTAAAGAAAAAAGACAAAGCAGGATTGATCACCTTCTCCAACAAAATGGAAAAGATAGTTCCTGCAAGTTCCAAAAAAGCCCATTTGAACCTGCTTCTCGAATCGCTCTACAACGTGAACACCCAGTACCGGGATGCCGACTTCGGACTTTTGTACACGCATATAAACCGACGGCTGGCACAGCGAAGCCTGCTCCTGCTGTATACCAATTTTGAGCACCTAAGCGCATTGCACCGGCAAATGCCTTACCTTAAAGCCTTAGCGAAAAAACACCTGCTTGTAGTTATCTTTTTTGAAAATGTAGAGCTGGAAACCTTCATTAGTGCTGAAGCCAAAAAAGTCACCGATATCTTTAACCAGACCATCGCGGAACAATTTAGCTACGACAAGCGCCTGATGGCAAAAGAACTTCAAAAACATGGTATCCAGACTGTTTTAACCCGCCCCGAAGATCTTACGGTAAATACCATCAACAAATACCTGGAGATCAAAAAAAGGGGAATTTTGTAATTAGACGGGAGACGAGAGAATTTTATGTAGTAAAGACCTGAAATTACTATAATTTATAAATTTTCAAATCCTCAAATCAACTCAATGCCTTCTTGTAAGTCTCCAAGGCCCGTGCCCTTGCAAATTTGTGATCAACGATAGGTTCAAGGTAGCCGGCCCTAAAATCTTTGATCCAGGTTTTTACGTATTCCAGTTTAGGGTCGAATTTTTTCAGTTGGGATTCGGGGTTGAAAATCCGGAAATATGGGGCAGAATCACAGCCTGTCCCGGCTGCCCATTGCCAGTTCCCGTTGTTGGACGCCAGCTCGTAATCCAGGAGTTTTTCAGCAAAATAGGCCTCTCCCCAACGCCAGTCTATCAAAAGATGCTTACACAAAAAACCGGCCACCACCATGCGCACCCGGTTGTGCATCCACCCGGTCTCATTTAACTGCCGCATGCCTGCATCAACGAGGGGATAACCGGTTTCTCCCCTGCACCAGGCTTCAAACTCTTTCTCATTGTTCCGCCACTGGATACGGTCGTACTTTCTTCGGAAATTATGCTGCTCTACATGAGGAAAATGGTAAAGGATCATCATGAAGAACTCGCGCCATATAAGTTCGTTGAGCCAGGCCTCATTCTGTTGCAGCGCCTGTTTCACCAGGTGACGGATGCTTACAGTGCCAAACCTTAAATGTACACCGGCCCTGCTGGTGCCATCAATGTAAGGCAGGTCCCTGTTCTTGTGGTAGTGCTTTATTAATTCTTCCGAAAGATCTGCTTCGGCAACTTCAGGATCTGTGGTCTCAAACCCAATTTCAGCTAAAGAGAGGATTGGTTTATTTGGCTTTTTTAGCAGCTTAGGCAAATAATCTTCCGAAGGAAAACCTGGAACTCCATTTTGCTGCAACTGTTCTTTCCATTTCCTGGAATAGGGTGTAAAAACAGTATAAGGAGTGCCATTTGGCTTCAGGACTTCTTCTTTTTCAAAGATCACCTGGTCTTTATAGCTGTGAAACTGAACATGATGAGCTAAAAGAAAATCTGAAACTGCCTTATCCCTGCTTCGGGCATAGGCTTCATAGTCGTGATTGGTATAAACCTCTCTCACCGGGTATTCAAAAATGAGCTTTTCAAATGCCTTTTCCGGCAGGTCATGCAGCACAAACAGGCTAGCCCCGAACTGAGATAATTCAGCATTAATTTTCTCCAGTTGCCGATGGATGAATGCTACGCGCCGGTCTTTTTTCTGCGGAAGGCTTTGGAGGATTGCAGGGTCAAAAATGAAAATCACCTGCACCGGAAGGCCGCTTTTAAGGGCGTGGTAGAGCGCAGTATTGTCAAACAACCGCAAATCCCTTCGCAGCCAGCAAACCGCTATGCCTTCTTCTCCTTCATTTTTTGCCATGGCGAGTATTTTCTATTCTTGTATCCGTGGATGCTACTACTTATAAAAAGTACGGCAGCAGCAGCTACAGCTGTATAAAAAATAAGAGGTTCATCCCCTTTGTTGGCAACCCCTACAGCGACCAGCCCCCAAACTCCCACGAGGGCGAATTCCCTCATATTGCGTATCCAGGTAATTAGGAGATTAATGATTGTAGCTACAAAGATCATTATGAGGGTCCACAATACTTCTGAGATTCCGAAGCCATTCCAGCCAATGTCTGTAAGGTAAGCAGCGGTATTTGCTATTAAAGCCACGGTGATCCAGCCCGAATAGAGGGAAAAAGGCCACCAGAGAAAAGCAATTTCTGAAACCGGCTTGTCGTCGAGCTCCATCCTGGTCTTGAAAACAATGACCAGCAGCGAAATGAGAAGTAGTGCCATCACCAGTACCGAAAGCCCTGTGAGATGGTTTAGCCACGCAAAGATCCAGCTGATATTAAGAAGACAGGAGATCACGAACCACCAGCCTATGGTGGCTGCTATTTGCCTGCCTCGAGTGGTGGCAATTTGGTAGGTGACAAATCCTGCAAGCCCCAGGTAGATCAATCCCCAAATGGAAAAAGCATATCCGGCAGGTGTGAACAGGTTTTCATATTCTTCAGAAACGGACCCCATGGTTTCGCCGTTGATCGCCCCGGTATTGGAGAGATAATTGAGCCCCACCATAAGCAGGAATGCTATAATATTTGCGATTTGTAAAGTCTTATTCATAATAGTGTGGTTTTTAAATTTGCGGCTGCGACAGCTTTTCTTCGGTTTAGAAGGTACCTGTAGATGAGCAGGTTCATCAGGATCAATTCGGCACCGTAAAAAGCATCTTCCACAGGAATGGTGCCTACACGAAAGTTCATGAATTCTTCAGCATTGTACCACACCACGGGTTGCTCGATCCAGCTTCCGGTAAGTACGCCGTTCACGATGAAAAATGGAATTAACAGCACGGCATAGATCACGTAAAATCTGGTTAGCCATGAAATCTTCAGAATAAACTGCGCGTACAAAAGTAAAAGTGCAAAACTTATAAAGGTGGTAGCCGTATAAGCTCTTGAGAAGAAAATAATCCCGAAAATAAGCAGGAACGCTATAAGACAAAGGCTGATGATTTTCTGCATTTTTGGGCCTCCGGTTTTCTTCAGGAACAAATCGAGACAGTGAAAAGTAAAGACACAGGCATACGGAATACAAAAAAAGAACAGCACCTCTTCTACTGGAAGGTTGCCAATTTGAAGGCCTGTGAGGTAGCGTTCGTTGAAACCCCACATGCCGAGCTGGGTGAACAGCATATCCCAAAGCACAAAAATGAGCCCGGTAAGAAACACAGCCGGAAAAAAAGCGCCCCAGGTTTTGTGAAACTTCAGTTTAGGGTGAAAAGAGAACAGGAATGGAATGATGATGGTAAAAAAATTGACCAGCAGGTAAGTGTATTGCATCAGGCTGTTTTTCTTTGTCTTTGTTCCCTAAAATATTTTAACGGCACCCATAACATTCCGAAGCATTCCCCGTCGTCTTTGCCAATGTGTTTGTGGTGCATTTTATGCGCGCGGCGAATGGCTTTAAAATATGCATTATCTGCCTTGCGCAGCAGCTTGAACCTTTGATGAATAAAGATGTCGTGAACAAAGAAGTATGCCATCCCGTACAAAGTGATCCCCAGGCCTATCCAGAAAAGAAAGTTATAGCCTGCTTCCATGCCCAGGTAAAGGCAAAGAATGCCGGGAATTGCGAAAATGAGGAAGAAGAAATCGTTGTGTTCAAAAAAGCCTTTTGACTCTTTTTTGTGGTGATCTTTGTGGAGGGTCCAGAGCACCCCGTGCATGATATATTTATGGGTAAACCAGGCGACCCCTTCCATGGCAAGAAAAGACGCCAGAACGATAAGAAAATTTATAAGTATTGTTTCCATAATCTTTTATTGTTAGTCCAATTTACTGAATTTCAACCGGCTAATCCAATTTTTCTTTTTCTGCGGAAGTGAGGCCTTTTGAAGTTTTGAGGTAATTGATGATCATTTTTTGAAGCACCGCATCTTTGATCTTGCCTACCCCGTTAAGCAACAGGCGTTTGTCTTCCTCGAGATTATCTCTGTAGCCCAGAAAACCCGGGGCTTCGGCCTGAACGGCAAACCTCAGAAACCGGAGTTCGAGGTTATCTTTATCGGCTGCAATAGCAGAACCCAGGATTTCCTTGCCTTTATTAAAATGTGACATCTTCTTAAAAGGGTTGCCCACATGCTTGGCCATCATCATGTGCCCGGCAGCTTTGTAGCCCATCATCACAGGATTCGTAAAAGCATTTGCTTCTGAAATCTTCAAAAGTCTCTTTGCCGCCGCTTCACTTTCTACCGCCCGGCTGTACTGGCTTCTCGCTTCTGAAAGCTCTTTTTCCTGCGCAAAGATTCCGCCGGTTACCAGCAGTAAGATCATCATAATATTTCTCAAACCATTCTCATTTTACATTCCAACAAACTATTGATCATCAAACCAACCTTTCTCCCATTGTTTATTCTTATCCTGCCTGAAAGTACCCGTTTTGCCGGCAGTCTTTTGATCTTTTTGAACAAAGATTGGTAATAGACATAAGCGAGATAAACACCGCCTTTTGATGAAGCCGGCAGCATTTTAATACCTTCAAGCGCAATTCTGAAGTCTTCTTCAATTTCCTGTTCGATTTGTTTTTTAGCTTCCACCGAGAAGTTCTCCATATCAACACCCGGAAAGTAAGTTCTGCCCAGTACGTGATAATCGTCTTTAAGGTCGCGTAAAAAGTTCACTTTTTGAAAGGCGGCACCAAGTTTCATCGCATAAGGTTTAAGCTGTGCAAACATCTCTTTATCGCCGTCTGTAAAGACATGAAGGCACATAAGCCCCACCACCTCGGCCGATCCTAAAATATACTGCTGGTATTTTTCATCGGTATAATCCACTTTTTGAAGATCCATTTCCATGCTCTGTAAAAAAGTTTCTATAAGCTGCGTATCTATATCGTACTGATGCACCACCTCCTGGAAAGAATTAAGGATAGGGTTTGTCGAGATCTTAAACTGGAGAGCTTCATAAGTATCTTCACGAAATTTTTTAAGAAGGTATTCCTGGTCAAAGCCTTCAAAACTGTCTACGATCTCATCGGCAACTCTCACAAATCCGTAGATAGCGTAAATAGGGTCACGCAGCCGGTTGTGCAAAAAATAGATTCCAAGGGAAAAACTGGTACTGTAGGAGCGCGTAGTGAGGCGGCTCACCTGTACCGATAGATCATCATACAGTGACTTCATACTTCTTCTTTTTTAGTTCCTTAATAACTTGTTCTGCCGCAATTTTGCCCGAAATAAGCGAGGGGGGCACACCCGGCCCGGGAACGGTAAGTTGCCCTGCATAAAAAAGGTTACGGAGTTTTTTGTTCCTTATCTTGGGCTTTAAAATGGCAGTTTGTTGCAGGGTGTTGGCCAGCCCGTAAGCGTTCCCTTTATAGGAGTTGTAATCTTCAATAAAATTGGAGACACAATAGCTCTCTTTATAATCGATATTTCGGGCAATTTTTCGTCCAATTTGCTTTTCCAGCCTCCTGATCATGATCTGAAAAAATTTCTCACGAGTGGACTCTTCATCTTTTAAACCCGGTGCCAGAGGCATGAGCAGGAAAAGGTTTTCATGGCCTTTAGGAGCTACGTTATCATCGGTTCGAGAGGGGCAGCACACATAGAACAAAGGCTTTTTCGGCCATTTTGGCTCCTTATAGATCTCTACGGAATGATCGAAAAGATCTTCATCAAAAAAGAGGGTATGGTGCTCTAACTCCGGAATTCTTTCTGAAATTCCGAGGTAATAGATAAGACAGGAAGGGGCAAAAGTCTTCTTTTTCCAATATTTTTCGCTGTAATTCTGATGTTCCTTCTGAAGCAGTTTTTCTTCGACATGATGATAATCGGCAGCTGCGACCACAGCATCAAAATCTATTTTTTCTCCGTGTACTTTGAGGCCGTGTACGGTCTTATCTGATGCGATGATCTGCTCTACGGGCGAATCATAATGAATTTGCACTCCTTTGGCCCGGGCAACTTTCACCATCGCCTCAATCACACTTCCAAAGCCACCCTGCGGGTACCAGGTACCCAATTTGAGCCCGGCATAGTTCATAAGGCTGTAAAGAGCAGGTGTATCCTGGGGCATGGCACCCAGGAACAACACAGGAAATTCCATGAGGGCAATAAGTTTGGGGTCCTGAAAATATTTGCGCACATGCTTGCTGAAGGAAGAAAAAACCTGCAACCGCATAGCACCTTTTATAAGGTCCAGATCTACGAATTCTGTAAGGGAAATCCCCGGCATATACACCAGCCTCTCCATACCCTGCTCGTATTTATACCGGGCTTCTTCCATGAATTTGTCGAGTTTGGCGGCACTTCCGGTTTCAATATTCTCAAAAAGCTCCCGTAACTGATTGTAATTTTCGGGTATGCTCAATTTTTCATTCTGCGGAAAAACAACCTCAAAAGAAGGATTTAGAAGGTCGAGTTTATAAAGATCCTGCACTTTGTACCCAAAGTCGCCAAAGAATTTTTCAAAAACATCGGGCATCCAGTACCAGCTTGGGCCCATGTCGAAAGTATAACCGCTGGAGGTTTTTAGCTGCCTGGCCCTTCCGCCTGCACTGCCATTTTTTTCAAACAGGTGCACCTCGTGCCCTGCTGCCCCCAGATAAGAAGCTGCACTCAAGCCTGAAAAACCTGCTCCTATAATTGCTATTTTTGACATCTTTAGGCTACTTTGATTTGTTTTAGTTCACGTTGCAGGTCTTCTACTTTTGCAATTTTCACCAGGTTCTCACTGGTCGAAATTTCTTCGGAATCTGTCGCCCTGCCTGCCACAAAAATCTTTCTTTGCCCTGCCACCTGCTTAAGCTGCTTTAGGTATGCTTCAATATATTCGGGTAAATTACAGCGCACCATGAAGAGTAACAGGTTCTCAATATGGAGATCATTAAGGCATTTCTCTACTGAAGCCAAAGGCACATTTGCCCCCAGGTAAATCACGTTTCTGCCCCTGCTCCTCAATAAAAAGTTGGAAAACAGAAGCCCAAGTTCATGAAATTCATCTTCGGGTAAGAACAGCAACCAGGGTTCTCCCCCTTCTGTAGTTGCCGGCATGGAATCTATTGCGGTAAACATTTTTTGTCGCAAAAGATTGGAAATAAAATGCTCCTGGGAAGGAGGAATATCATCTACAGACCACATAAGGCCAATTCGATCTAACATGGGGCAAATAATTTCCATATACATCTTTTCAAGGCCAAACTTTAAAAGGCAGTGAGAAAAGACCTTTTCAAAATTAGCTTCGTCATAGTCCATTCCGGCAGCAATAAGCTGGTTGATGAAATACTGATAATCATTCTCTACCCCGGCTTTTTTTTCATACTCCATTCTCATCCGGTAGAGTTCTTCATCACTAAGTGCACAGAGTTTGGAAATTTTATTTCCGGTAGGCAGTAAAGCAACTATATTAAGTAGCCTTCGCAACTGCTCGCCGTCATAGTAGCGCGTATTCCCTTCAGATCGGTGAGGCTTAAGCGCATTATAGCGCTTCTCCCAAATACGGATGGTATGAGGTTTTATTCCTGAAAACTGGGAAAGCTGACTTATGGAGAACTGATCCATTGTTTAAATATTTTAACCCAAAATTAAACATAAAATGTTTTGATATATGTTAATTCTGGATTAATATTACCGAAAAATATTTGTACACCCGGATATCCCCGATACCTGTACCGATCTAAATATATGAAAATAAGACTTTTGAAAGGAACAGACTTATCAAAAGAAATTTTGTAAAGGAATAATTATCTTTGAGAAATATGAAACACACGAACAAAAGCCTGTTGCTAAAAGGGCTTAAATTTCTCGCCGGCGCACTACCTCTAAGCTTTTTGGGGCCTGTAGTACTCTTTAGTTCCTTTAAAAACACAGATAACCCCTGGTTTCTCCCGGTTCTTTTTTTCGCATTGATCGCTATGGCCGCAGCCATTTACCTCATGTTTAAGGGAATAAACACCGTAATGAAAGCGCTGTTTGATTAGGTGTCAAAAATGACAATTTAAAAATACTTTCTTGAAAAAATTACTCTTCTTCTCTTTGCTCCTCTCCTGCATTCCGCTGTGGGCACAGGAAACCCTTGTGATCAATGGCGTGGTAAAAGACGCCCAAAATAACGAGACGCTGGCAGGGGTAAATATCCTTTTTCCTGAACTACAAACGGGAACCGTAACCAATGACTACGGATTTTACTCCATTAAGGTTCCTGCAGGCCGCCATAATATGGAGGTGTCTTACCTGGGATACCAGTCGGTTTCACAAAGGATAGATGTGCAAAAAGACATGAACCTGAACTTTCAGCTAAGTACGGCGGCGCAAGACCTGGAAGAGGTGGTGATCACCGGTGACAGTGAGCGGCTCAACATCAGAAAACCGGAAATGAGTGTGAATAAGCTTGAAATCGCTACTATTCAGAAACAACCGGTGGTTTTTGGAGAGGTAGATATTGTAAAATCGCTGCTTTTGCTGCCGGGAGTTTCAAATGCCGGCGAGGGTTCTTCAGGTTTCAACGTGCGTGGCGGTGCAGCAGATCAAAATCTTATATTGCTTGATGAAGCCACAATTTATAACTCCAGTCACCTCTTCGGGCTATTTTCAGTATTTAACCCCGATGCCATAAAAAACCTGAAGCTCTATAAGGGGGGCATACCGGCCAACTATGGCGGCAGGGTATCTTCTGTACTTGATATTTACCAAAAAGACGGCAACAGCCGTGAATTTGAGGCTAACGGCGGAATTGGCCTCATTTCAAGCAGGCTGCTGGCGCAGGGGCCAATTGAGAAGGACAAAAGCTCATTTTTGATAGGGGGCCGAAGCAGTTATGCCCACCTCTTTCTTAAACTTACAGACAATGAGAATTCTGCTTACTTCTACGACCTGAATACCAAACTTACTTTCAGGCTTGATCAGAATAACAGCATTTTGTTCTCCGGCTACTTTGGAAGAGACGTGTTTAATTTAAGCGACAGTTTTAATAACATTTATGGGAATTCCGTTTTTAACCTGAGGTGGAACCATGTGCTAAGGGATAATATTTTTAGCAACCTCTCTTTAATTTACAGCGATTACTACTACGGACTCACCTTGGATTTTGTGGGATTCAACTGGAACAGCGGGATTAAAAATTTCAATTTAAAGTACGACCTTGACCATTATCTCAACAGGAGCTTAAGCCTGGATTATGGAATTCACTCTACCTGGTATGAGTTCAATCCGGGGGAAATAGAACCCAACTCGCCTGCTTCAGGAATCATTCCGAGAGAACTTATCAAGAAATACGCCCTGGAATCGGCGGTATATTTATCGGTAGAGCATACAATTACAAAAAAGCTTTCCGCAGAATACGGCCTTAGGTACAGCAACTTTTTGAGAATGGGACAGGACGGGCTCAATCTTTATGCTGAAGAACCTGTGGTTTACAATGAGAGATTCGGCATTTACCAGGAGGCAGATCCCGTAAGCGTCAAGACTTCTAATAAAGGAAAAGTGGAACGCTCATTCGGGAACCTTGAACCCCGGCTTGCCCTGGCCTATTCTTTTGCCGAAAATCAAAGTGTAAAGCTGAGCTACAACCGGATGACCCAATACCTGCACCTCATTACCAATACCAGTTCACCAACCCCACTTGATGTGTGGACGCCCAGTGGCAAATACATTGAACCCCAGTCTCTGGACCAGGTAGCGGCAGGATATTACCGCAATTTTGCCAATGAGGAATATTCACTGGAGCTAGAAGGCTATTACAAAGAACTGAGAAACCGGCTAGATTATATAGACGGCGCAAACCTTATTGCCAACGATGCCATAGAGCAGGTGATTTTATCGGGGGAAGCCAGGGCTTATGGTGCAGAATTACTGCTGAAAAAGAATAAGGGAAAATTTACCGGCTGGCTCGCCTATACCCTGTCAAAGTCTGAACAGCGCACCCCCGGGAGAACCCCGTCTGAACCCGGAATAAACAATTCGGAATGGTATGCCACGGCTTATGACAAAACCCATGACGTATCGCTGACTGCCACTTATGAACTGAGTCAAAAATGGGATTTTAGCGCCAATTTTATTTATCAAACCGGTTTGCCAACCACCTATCCTACCGGACAATATCTTTTTGAAAACATGACCATCCCGGTGTATTCCAGCCGAAACAGCAACAGGCTACCAGACTATCACCGGCTCGATATTTCGGCTACTTATACTCCTAAAAAGAGACCGGGGAAAAGCTACAGTTCTTCCTGGAACTTTGGCCTGTATAACGTGTATGCCCGCAAAAATGCGCTCTCCATTAATTTTAGGGAAAATGACGACACTTCAATGAATGAAGCTGTACGGCTTTCGCTCTTTGGAATTGTGCCTTCTGTGACCTACAATTTTAAATTTTGAAGATGAAAAAGATTAGTTTTATACTGCTGCTTATAATGTTCACCTCATGCGAAGATGTGATAGATGTTGAGTTGGAAGAATCTGAACCCAGGCTGGTCATTGAAGCATCTTTGGTGTGGAATGATGAAGAGGAAACCAGCATACAAAGCGTTAAACTTACCACCACAGCCCCTTATTTTGATAATGAAGTACCACCGGTAACCGGCGCTAGAGTTAAGGTTACTTCGGAAACAGGGCAGGTATACCTTTTTGAAGAGGTAGGCGAAGGTATTTACCAGAACGATGACATTACTCCTGAAGAAAACATCACTTACCAGCTTGAGGTGCTCTATGAAAACGAAGTCTACACTGCCACGGAAGAATACTATACAACTCCCGACCTATTGTTCGTAGAACAGGAACTAGGAGGTTTTTCGGGCGATGAGTATGAGTTTAAGGTATTTTATGAAGATCCAGAAGATGCAGTGAATTTTTACTTTTTTAGATACCTGAACGAGCAATATTCACTCCAGATCTATAATGATGAATTTACAAACGGCAACCAGACATTCGCATTTTTTAGCGATGAAGATGCCGAAGAAGGCGATTTGGTACTTTTTGAAATTCAGGGAATTTCTGAAGGATTTTACGACTATATGTTTATTTTGCGATCTCAGGCTGGTAACTCCAACGGCGGTCCTTTTCAAACCCAGCCCAGCATAGTGAGAGGCAACATTATAAACCAGACAAATCCCGAAAATTTCCCCTTTGGATACTTCCGCCTTTCAGAAGTCGATACCCTCTCCTATGAAGTAAATTAGGCACAGATAAGAAATAGCAGATTTAAAATCTCACTAATAGCTTAGGATAGGTGACCCAGAATTTAAAACATTAACCTAAAAAGACAATGGCCTAAAGTCCCGTTTTCTTTGTTCTATTTAATTTGATTTAACCTGTGTTTTAATAAGCTGCTATAGAATTTGATGGCATCTAGGTGTGCCAACTTCATCGCCAATTACTACAACAACATCCTCCACAGAGGTAGAGCTTTTACCATTATCATCTCTATAACAGGATTAAACCTGCAATGCCTTTAATTTCGTGTTCTGCTGTGATTCCCGGATGCATTTCAAGACTCTTCTCCGGAAGACAATGATTCAAAATTCAAAATTTAAGGTTCGTTAAACTTTAGCATTTTTGAAGACAGGGAGGCTAAAATTTGGTTTATACCAAAGATAAAAATGTTCTTGATCCGGTATCAGGGCTCCCACGAGATGCACAGTACGAAGTATTAAGATAAAAAAAAAGACCCTTACATTTCTGTAAGGGTCTTCTAAAGAAAGGCGGCGACATACTCTCCCACAAGATAGCAGTACCATCTGCGCTAACGGGCTTAACTTCTCTGTTCGGAATGGGAAGAGGTGAGCCCCGTTGCTATAACCACCTTAAATCGTTAGTATGGCAGTGTTCAGTGATCAGTTGGCAGTAGCCTTTTGATTACTTACTGGATGTCATACCTAATGAGTTGACATAATTGGAAAATAAAAATTGAGATTAACATGTCTTTTGAGCAAAGGTCATTTAAAGCTTTAGGTTTTCCTTTCCGGCCCTTGCGAGCCGGAAAGTGCACTAAGCTATACGGATTATTAGTATCACTCGGCTGTGACATTACTGCCTTTACACCTGTGACCTATCAACGTGGTGGTCTCCCACGATCCTTTAAAGAAATCTCATCTTGTGGTGGGTTTCGCGCTTATATGCTTTCAGCGCTTATCCCTTCCCAACGTAGCTACCCAGCAGTGCTCCTGGCGGAACAACTGGTACACCAGAGGTTGGTCCAACTCGGTCCTCTCGTACTAGAGTCAGATCCACTCAAATTTCTAACGCCCACTGTAGATAGAGACCGAACTGTCTCACGACGTTCTGAACCCAGCTCGCGTGCCACTTTAATGGGCGAACAGCCCAACCCTTGGGACCTTCTCCAGCCCCAGGATGTGACGAGCCGACATCGAGGTGCCAAACCCCCCCGTCGATGTGAGCTCTTGGGGGAGATCAGCCTGTTATCCCCGGAGTACCTTTTATCCTTTGAGCGATGGCCCTTCCATGCGGAACCACCGGATCACTATGCTCTACTTTCGTACCTGATCGACCTGTATGTCTCTCAGTCAAGCTCCCTTATGCCATTGCACTCTACGCACGGTTACCAAGCGTGCTGAGGGAACCTTTAGAAGCCTCCGTTACTCTTTTGGAGGCGACCACCCCAGTCAAACTACCCACCAAGCACTGTCCTTCCAATGGAAGTTAGGCTTCAAACAAGTAAAGGGTGGTATTTCAACAATGACTCCACAACCCCTGGCGAGGCTGCTTCAACGTCTCCCACCTATCCTACACATCACTTGTCCAAAGTCAATACTAAGCTATAGTAAAGGTTCACGGGGTCTTTTCGTCCCACAGCGGGTAATCGGCATCTTCACCGATACTACAATTTCACCGAGCTCATGGCTGAGACAGTGTCCAGATCGTTGCACCATTCGTGCAGGTCGGAACTTACCCGACAAGGAATTTCGCTACCTTAGGACCGTTATAGTTACGGCCGCCGTTTACTGGGGCTTCAATTCAATGCTTCGCAAAAGCTAACATCTCCTCTTAACCTTCCAGCACCGGGCAGGTGTCAGACCCTATACGTCATCTTTCGATTTAGCAGAGTCCTGTGTTTTTGATAAACAGTCGCCTGGACCTTTTCACTGCGGCCCACATCTCTGTGGGCGACCTTTCTCCCGAAGTTACAGGTCAATTTTGCCTAGTTCCTTAGCCATGAATCTCTCGAGCACCTTAGAATTCTCATCCCAACTACCTGTGTCGGTTTGCGGTACGGGCTGCTTTGCTCGCTTTTCTTGGAAGTCGATATTCAGGATTATCACCGCCGCCGAAGCTTGGGTGTACTATCGGGGTGTTACCACTCCCTTCAACGCACTATTCCGTCAGTGCGCACCTAATTCTCGCCTCCGTCACTTTTAACGCAAAGCAGGTACCAGAATATTAACTGGTTGTCCATCGACTACCCCTTTCGGGTTCGCCTTAGGCCCCGACTAACCCTCAGCTGATTAGCATAGCTGAGGAAACCTTAGTCTTTCGGTGTGCGGGTTTCTCGCCCGCATTATCGTTACTTATGCCTACATTTTCTTTTGTAACCGCTCCAGCAACCCTCGCAGATCACCTTCTACGCTGTTACAATGCTCCCCTACCACTCACAACTTATGTTGTAAATCCATAGCTTCGGTAGTATGTTTATGCCCGATTATTATCCATGCCGAACCGCTCGACTAGTGAGCTGTTACGCACTCTTTAAATGAATGGCTGCTTCCAAGCCAACATCCTAGCTGTCTAAGCAGTTCAACCGCGTTTTTTCAACTTAACATACATTTGGGGACCTTAGCTGATGGTCTGGGTTCTTTCCCTCTCGGACATGGACCTTAGCACCCATGCCCTCACTGATTAACAACATTTTATAGCATTCGGAGTTTGTCAGGAATTGGTAGGCGGTGAAGCCCCCGCATCCAATCAGTAGCTCTACCTCTATAAAACTAATTAATCGCTGCACCTAAATGCATTTCGGGGAGTACGAGCTATTTCCGAGTTTGATTGGCCTTTCACCCCTACCCTCAGGTCATCCCAAGACTTTTCAACGTCAACGGGTTCGGTCCTCCACTATGTGTTACCACAGCTTCAACCTGCCCAAGGGTAGATCACACGGTTTCGCGTCTAACACTACCAACTAAAGCGCCCTGTTCAGACTCGCTTTCGCTACGGCTCCAGGTCTTAAACCCTTAACCTCGCTGGCAACGTTAACTCGTAGGCTCATTATGCAAAAGGCACGCCGTCACCCAAAAGGGCTCCGACCGCTTGTAAGCGTATGGTTTCAGGATCTATTTCACTCCGTTATTCACGGTTCTTTTCACCTTTCCCTCACGGTACTGGTTCACTATCGGTCTCTCAGGAGTATTTAGCCTTAGCGGATGGTCCCGCCAAATTCATACAGGGTTTCTCGTGCCCCGCACTACTCAGGATACCACTATGGTTTATGATCTTTACCTATACCGGGCTATCACCGTCTATGGCCGCTCTTTCCAAAGCGTTCTAGTTCATTACACAACCAATGTCGTGGTCCTACAACCCCAGCAGGCCCGTAAGCCTACTGGTTTGGGCTAATGCGCGTTCGCTCGCCACTACTAGCGCAATCACTATTGTTTTCTTCTCCTCCGGGTACTTAGATGTTTCAGTTCTCCGGGTTCGCCCTCCTTGCGGAGTAACATACCTTCAGTATGCTGGGTTGCCCCATTCGGATATCTGCGGATCAACCTGTATGTGCCAGTCCCCGCAGCTTTTCGCAGCTTATCACGTCCTTCATCGCCTCTGAGAGCCTAGGCATTCCCCATACGCCCTTATTTAGCTTAGGTGCTTTTACCTAATATGCTCTTGCAAGTTATGAGTTATGAGTGCAGAGTTATAAAACTCCCTTCCCAATCCCTCAAAACTTAAAAATATAATTTGCTCTATCTATAATCTTACAACTATAGAAATTTTTATGTTTCTCGTATTCTTATTTTCCAATATGTCAATGAACGTTGTCGCGAGTCGCGACAGACAATAAATTATCTATCACTTCGCATGCAATACTCTTAAGATTTTCATCTCAAGGCATTGCCTTGTGGAGAATATCGGAGTCGAACCGATGACCTCCTGCGTGCAAGGCAGGCGCTCTAGCCAGCTGAGCTAATCCCCCATTTCCCAGTTGTGAGTGATGAGTTGTGAGTTATGAGTTGATAACCCGCAATAACTCGCTCCTAGAATTTCCTTTTCAATACTTTTTAATGAACTTTTTGCCTCAAGCCAAAACTCTGAACTCAGAACTTTTAACTCTTAACTATCGCGCTCTGCGCGATTCGTAGTCTCAGGCAGACTCGAACTGCCGACCTCTACATTATCAGTGTAGCGCTCTAACCAGCTGAGCTATGAGACTGCAATTTTATTGTATAGTGTATACTGTCTATTGTATATTGAAATGACCTTTACAAGATCCCTTTACATTATACATTCTACAAAATACATTATACAGTAAAAAATTAAATTGACAGTGAATTAAGACCAAAAGAAGTCTTTTACTTCATTTGTAAAAAGGCTCCTTATGTCGTAATTGTGTTTTGCCTTATAAGAGGCAAAAACTCTAGAAAGGAGGTGTTCCAGCCGCACCTTCCGGTACGGCTACCTTGTTACGACTTAGCCCCAGTTACCAGTTTTACCCTAGGCGGCTCCTTGCGGTGACCGACTTCAGGTACCCCCAGCTTCCATGGCTTGACGGGCGGTGTGTACAAGGCCCGGGAACGTATTCACCGCATCATGGCTGATATGCGATTACTAGCGATTCCAGCTTCACGGAGTCGAGTTGCAGACTCCGATCCGAACTGTGATAAGGTTTATAGATTCGCTCCTGGTCACCCAGTGGCTGCTCTCTGTCCTTACCATTGTAGCACGTGTGTGGCCCAGGACGTAAGGGCCGTGATGATTTGACGTCATCCCCACCTTCCTCACGGTTTGCACCGGCAGTCTGGCTAGAGTTCCCGACATGACTCGCTGGCAACTAACCACAGGGGTTGCGCTCGTTATAGGACTTAACCTGACACCTCACGGCACGAGCTGACGACAACCATGCAGCACCTTGTAACTTGCCCGAAGGAAAAGGTGTTTCCACCCCTGTCAAGCTACATTTAAGCCCTGGTAAGGTTCCTCGCGTATCATCGAATTAAACCACATGCTCCACCGCTTGTGCGGGCCCCCGTCAATTCCTTTGAGTTTCATTCTTGCGAACGTACTCCCCAGGTGGGTTACTTATCACTTTCGCTTAGCCACTCAACCCTCAATTAGGTCAAACAGCTAGTAACCATCGTTTACGGCGTAGACTACCAGGGTATCTAATCCTGTTCGCTACCTACGCTTTCGTCCATCAGCGTCAGTAAATTATTAGTGATCTGCCTTCGCAATCGGTATTCTATGTAATATCTATGCATTTCACCGCTACACTACATATTCTAACCACTTCATAATTACTCAAGGTATGCAGTATCAATGGCAGTTCTACAGTTGAGCTGCAGACTTTCACCACTGACTTACAAACCCGCCTACGGACCCTTTAAACCCAATGATTCCGGATAACGCTTGGATCCTCCGTATTACCGCGGCTGCTGGCACGGAGTTAGCCGATCCTTATTCATACGGTACCGTCAAGCCTCTTCACGAAGAGGTGTTTCTTCCCGTATAAAAGCAGTTTACAACCCATAGGGCAGTCTTCCTGCACGCGGCATGGCTGGATCAGGCTCTCGCCCATTGTCCAATATTCCTCACTGCTGCCTCCCGTAGGAGTCTGGTCCGTGTCTCAGTACCAGTGTGGGGGATCTCCCTCTCAGGACCCCTATCTATCGTAGCCATGGTAAGCCGTTACCTTACCATCTAGCTAATAGAACGCATACTCATCTTTTACCGCCGAAACTTTAATCATTCAAGTGATGCCACTAAATGATACTATGGGATATTAATCCGGGTTTCCCCGGGCTATGCCCCTGTAAAAGGTAGATTGTATACGCGTTACGCACCCGTGCGCCGGTCGCCACCATCCGAAGACGTGCTGCCCCTCGACTTGCATGTGTTAAGCCTGCCGCTAGCGTTCATCCTGAGCCAGGATCAAACTCTTCATCGTTAAATCTTATATACTTTAACAACTACTAAAGGAATTCCTCTTTTTCAAGACCATTAATGATCTATCAAAGCTCAAAACGTTCTTCTAGTCTTAATTCTTATTTTGCATTTGTTGCTAATTAAAACAACATACGCGCTGTCAATTCAATATGTCAATGAACTCGGACCCCTCCGCCTTTCGGCACCTCCCCTTAGAAAGGGGAGGATCATTCCGTATAATTGGAAGGATCGTCTTGTGAAATAAAAGGAGTTGAACCTTTTCTATTATTACCCTAACCCGGGATTCCTTTTCAATATTTTTTCTGAACTTTCGCTCTCTCTCAAAGCGGCTGCAAATGTACAAGCTTTTTTAAAACTGGCAAGAAAAAAATTTTATTTTTTTTCAGCACCCCTGAAGTTAACTTTTCGCAAAAGAGGATGCAAACTTACAACCTTTTTACCCCAACTTCAAAATGTTTTTTAGAGAACTTTTTCGACTTTCTTACAACTCAAGGTTGCCTCTAAAAGCGGATGCAAAGATAAAACCAATTTCCTTTACAATCCAAGATAAAATTCAAAAAAATTTCAGAGAACTTATTTGCTTTGATCCTTTGCTACATCTAGGCTCAGCCATTGCTCCCCCTACTCCGTCACTCCCTCTCAAAGCGGCTGCAAATATACAACCGAATTTCAATCCCGCAAGCCTCAACCAAAAATATTTTAAGCTTTTTTTGACATTTTAAACCTCCCGGAAACTAAGGTGCTGAAAATGATATTTTTGAAGGTAGAGGTACGAAGGTAGAATTTAGAAGTAAAAACTAAGATTGGGTGTCAGAAAAGGTATTGCTCCTAATAGTACATCCAAAAAATTCTAAAGTCGCACATCTACTTTCGTACTTCCCAACATTTTGCGTTAGCGGGTGAAGCGGCAGCCCCCGATAGCTATCGGGGCTACAGCGGAACACGCGACTCCACCTTTGCCGAAGGCTATGGTGGAGGAACGCCCAAGAAAATATACTACTTATATAGTATAGTATTGTAAAGCAAATGCTAACCTGTTATCTTTGCAGACCTAATTAGAGTTTTATGATAAAGATTACGTTGCCCGATGGCAGTATCAAAGAGTTTGAAAACGGCACTACCCCAATGGAGGTGGCAAAAAGCATTAGCGAAGGCCTGGCCCGCAATGTGATTTCGGCAAAGTTCAACAATACAGTGGTTGAAACATCCACTCCTTTAAATACCGACGGCAGCCTTACTTTATATACCTGGAACGACCCCGAGGGAAAAAAGGCTTTTTGGCACTCTTCTTCCCACGTGATGGCACAGGCAATCCAGGATCTTTATCCGGGGGCAAAACTTACCATAGGACCGGCTATTGAAAATGGCTTCTATTATGACGTGGATTTTGGAGAGCAAAAGATCTCTGAAAACGACTTCAAAAAGATTGAAGACCGCATGCTGGAAATTTCCAGGGGGAAGCACGACTTCCAGATGAGAGAGGTTTCCAAGCAGGAAGCTCTTGATTTCTATAAAAAAGAAAATAACCCGTTCAAGGTTGAACTTATTGAAAACCTTGAAGACGGAACAATCACCTTCTGCGACCATGACACCTTTACAGATCTTTGCCGCGGCGGCCACCTTCCCAACACCGGCGTGATAAAAGCAGTGAAACTGATGAGTGTTGCAGGTGCATACTGGAGAGGCAATGAAAAGAATCCGCAGCTTACCAGAGTCTACGGAATTTCATTTCCAAAGCAAAAAGACCTCAAGGAATATCTCGAAATGCTGGAGGAAGCTAAAAAGAGGGATCACCGTAAATTAGGTCGTGAGCTGGAACTTTTTACTTTTTCACAAAAGGTTGGACAGGGGTTACCTTTATGGCTCCCAAAAGGTGCTGCTTTGAGAGAGCGTCTTGAAAACTTTTTGAAAAAAGCCCAGAAGAAAGCCGGCTACGAGATGGTGGTCACTCCGCATATTGGGCAAAAAGAACTTTATGTTACTTCCGGTCACTATGCAAAATATGGGGAAGACAGCTTTCAGCCTATAAAAACTCCGAATGAAGGAGAGGAATTTTTGCTGAAGCCCATGAACTGCCCGCACCACTGCGAGATTTACAACCACGGACACTGGAGCTACAAGGATCTTCCGAAGCGGTTTGCCGAATTCGGAACTGTTTATCGTTACGAGCAGAGTGGAGAATTACACGGACTTACCCGCGTACGCGGATTTACCCAGGATGACGCCCACATTTTTTGTACCCCGGACCAATTGGATTCTGAATTCAAAAAAGTGATCGACCTTACATTATATGTATTCAGTTCCCTCGGATTTGAAGATTTCACTGCCCAGGTTTCTTTAAGAGATCCTGAAAATAAAGAAAAATATATAGGATCTGACGAAAACTGGGACAAGGCTGAAAATGCCATCGTCAATGCAGCCAAGGAGAAAGGGCTTAACTATGTTGTGGAAACCGGCGAAGCCGCATTTTATGGCCCCAAGCTCGACTTCATGGTGAAAGATGCTCTTGGCAGACAATGGCAGCTTGGTACTATTCAGGTAGATTATAATTTACCTGAAAGATTTGACCTTACCTATAAAGGAAGTGACAATGAAATGCACCGGCCGGTGATGATCCACCGTGCTCCTTTTGGCAGTATGGAACGCTTTGTGGCTGTGCTACTGGAAAATACGGGCGGAAACTTCCCGCTGTGGTTGATGCCAGAGCAGGCTATTATACTCTCCCTCAGCGAGAAATACGAAAAATACAGCCAAAAAGTTTTAAATTCGCTGGAAAATCACGAAATTCGCGCCCTTGTAGACAACCGGAATGAGACCATTGGTAAGAAAATCCGGGGAGCAGAAGTGAGCAAGATTCCGTATATGCTGATTGTTGGAGAACAGGAGGCAGAAAACGGAACGGTTTCTGTACGTAAACACGGGGAAGGCGATCTTGGCAGTATGACTGTTGAAGAATTCGCCGAACTAATAAAAAAGGAAGTAAATAGTACTTTACAATCATTTGAAGTTTAACCAAAATTTTTGAGCCATAGCAATACGTAGAAAAAGAACCAAAAGACCTCTTAGAGAAATCAAAGAAGATCCGCACCGAATTAACGGAAAGATTCGCGCGGAAGAAGTTCGCCTTGTAGGCGACAACGTGGAAATGGGTGTGTACCCTACCCGTAAAGCATTAGCCATTGCCGAAGAACAGGAGCTTGACCTGGTGGAGATCTCTCCCAATGCCAATCCTCCCGTTGCTAAAGTAATGGACTATAAAAAGTTTCTCTACGAACAGAAAAAGCGTGACAAGGCATTAAAGGCCAAAGCAACCCAGGTGGTTGTTAAAGAGATACGTTTTGGTCCTAATACAGACGATCACGACTATGAGTTTAAGAAAAGGAACGCAGAAAAATTCCTTAAAGACGGAGCGAAATTAAAAGCTTTCGTATTCTTTAAAGGACGTTCTATTGTGTTTAAAGAACAGGGAGAGATCCTTTTACTGCGCCTTGCTACCGATCTTGAAGAACTTGGAAAGGTAGAGCAAATGCCAAAACTTGAAGGGAAACGTATGACCATGTTCATCTCCCCCAAGAAGACCAAATCAAAATAATTTCTGCAGCCTTAAAAATTTGCAGATTTAAGATAATAAGTGAGATAATTTAAAAGAAGGACAGAATGCCTAAGATGAAAACAAAATCCAGTGCCAAGAAGCGTTTCAAGCTTACCGGTACCGGAAAGATCAAAAGAAAGCATGCGTTTAAAAGTCACATCTTGACAAAGAAGACTAAAAAACAAAAGCTCGCGCTGACTCACAGTACTTTAGTACATGAAGCAGACGAAAAGAATATCAAACTTCAATTGCGAATGTTGTAATTGAACCTTTGATGGTTTACCAAATTTAATAACCCTGGAGTCAGGCAACTTAAAGTTAGATTTTAAAAGTTAGATTTTAGAACAGAAAGTTAAAAGTGTCGAGAACGACCGCCTGCTACAAAAAAATTTTAAAATATGCCAAGATCAGTAAATTCAGTTGCGAAGAGAGCCAGAAGAAAAAAGGTTCTTAAGCAAGCAAAAGGTTACTTTGGACGTCGTAAAAACGTTTGGACAGTAGCGAAAAACGCGGTTGACAAAGCAATGCTATATGCTTACAGAGACCGTAAAACCAAGAAAAGAAACTTCCGCTCACTTTGGATCATGCGTATCAACGCTGGAGCCCGTATGCACGGAATGTCTTATTCACAATTCATGGGGAAAGTAAAAGCTTCAGGAATCGAATTGAACCGTAAGGTTCTTGCCGACCTGGCGATGAACCACCCAGATGCGTTTGAAGCTATCGTCAAAAAAGTAAAATAAATTAAACTGTTATCTCACTTATAAAATCCCGCTCGAAAGAGCGGGATTTTTTTTTGTTGAAGCCTGCCTTTGATCTTTTTGCCACAAATACACAAATAATTTAAGACACATTCCCCCACTGAATTTTTCTCTGACCTGCAAGGTTTTTAAAAACCTTGCAGGTCTAATCTTTTCTACGCGTCCCATCATGACCCACCGGATTTTTGTTAAGAAGATATGGGTAGAAGCGGTTACTAATTTTGTAATAATTTATATATTCCTGGACTTATCTTTTTTCACCATAAATAGTAAGCACCAGTTTCCTGCTCCCCCCGTGGTCGCGATGTTCACACAGGTAAATACCCTGCCAGGTGCCAAGATTCAAACGGCCGTTTGTCACGGGGATTTGAAGCGAAGACCCCAGCAGAGAAGCTTTTATATGCGCAGGCATATCGTCACTCCCCTCTAAAGTGTGTTTATAATACGGCTGATCTTCGGGCACCATCTTATTGAAGTGACTTTCAAAATCGGCTCTTACGGTAGGATCGGCATTTTCATTGATGGTAAGTCCGGCGGAAGTGTGTTTGATGAAGATCTGTAAAAATCCTACCGAAACTTCTTTTATTTCGGGGATTTGCTGAAGCAGCTCATCGGTCACCAGATGAAAGCCCCTGGGTTTGGCTTTGAGTTTTATTTCCTTCTGAAAAATGTAATCCATTTTTGCCATTTTTGACACCTTAGTTAATTCTACTTCAAGTTATAAAATTCAGCAGCATTTCTTCCGAAGATCTTTTCTTTATCTGCTTTTGAATAACTGCTGAAGAAATCTTCCGCAGCCCCAGTTACTTCAGAATAGGTTGCTGCGGAAAGGCACACCGGCCAGTCTGATCCAAAAATCAAACGATCTACGCCAAAAGCATCGGCAACTACCTTTAGATAAGGGGAAAAATCTGAAGTTTTCCAGCTGAAGTGGGGCGTTTGAGTGACCAATCCTGAAATTTTGCACCACAGGTTGGGAAAGGCGGCCAGTTGCTGAATATGATCTACCCACTGCTTATCGGGTTTTCCTGAAATTTGTGGTTTTCCCATGTGATCAAGCACAAATTTCTGCCGGGGAAAGGCTTTTACCAGTTCTACAGCACCGCCAAGCTGATAATCAAATGCCAGAATATCATAAGTAAGACCCAGGTTTGCCAAAAATGATATTCCCTGCTGAAATTCAGGAGACGTCATAAACTCCCCTTTTTCGTCCCAAACTGTATGGCGAATACCCTTCAAAAATGGGCTTTTTGAATAAAATTTCAGCCGCTTTTCAACTTCAGGGGAAGCTAAATCTACCCAGCCTACCACTCCTTTTATGAAGTCGTGATTTTTTGCCATTTTCAGCAGGACTTCTGTCTCTGCTTCCGATTGATCGGCCTGTACGGCAACACAGCCTGAAAATCCCTTTTTTGACAGGAAAGGCAGAAGGTCTTCCGGCGTAAAATCTTTTCTGATAGCCGACATTTCTTCAGAAATCCAGGAATATTTTTCGGCATCATACTGCCAGAAATGTTGGTGCGCATCGATTTTCATGGGGAAAATTTATTTAGAATCGGCACTTTCAGGATTTCTTTCTATTGCATCCTGCTTTTTAACAGCCTCATCTTCCTGATTATTGGAAGCTTCAAGATGGTCTTTTACATACAGCTCTTCAATAATAACAATAAGGGCGGCAAGAATAGGCGTAGCCATGATAAGCCCGAGAATCCCGGTAATAATTCCTAACAGCACCATCCAAAACAGGGTAAGTGCGGGCGGCAGGTGCACCATTTTCTTTTCAATCATAGGGGTGATCAAATAACTCTCTACGATTTGAATACTAAAATATAAGATTAGCACATAGATATACATGTTGCCACCCTGCATGAGTGCGATCAACACGGCCGGCGCAAGCGCCAGGTAAGGCCCAATATTGGGAATGAAAGAAAACAAGGCTGCTATCAACGCGAGGGCGTAAGGCATGGGCATGCCAAGAATTTCCAGGCCTATGGCTGTAAATACTCCAACTACCAGCATGGAAATGAGCTTGGCCATCATCCAAAGGCTGAGGGAACGCTGGGTTTTGTCCATCACCTCACTTAAACGCGGACGGAAATTTATTGGAAACAACCTTATAAATCCGTGGGTGTAAATTTTTGGACTGGAAGCCAGAAAGATCCCGGTTACGATGATGATAAAAAAGTTCGCAATCGCCCCCACAGTGGTTGAAAAAGACCCCACAATTCTCGACACTACTTTTTCCCGATTTTCAATTAAAGCCCCAAGATCTGAAGGTAATTCTTCAAATAAACTACGCCCCACGGAAGTCTGCCTTATCTCCTCCCTCAAATTGTTAAGAGATTGCGGTAACGTGTTTGTCATTTCCTTCACCTGTTGTACCATAGAAGGGCCTATGAGCACAATGATCAACACCAGGATTCCCGTCATGGACAGCAGCACCAGCAATAACGCCAGCCAATAGGGCATTTTGGATTTGCTCACTATCCAGTTGGAAGAAAAATTCAACAAGGTGGAAAAGAAGATCCCGGCAAAAACCAACAGGAAGAAATTGGCGTGAAAGATAAGTAGTGCCAGGGCTGACAGCATCAGCAATGCTATAAAAACGGTTTTGGTAATCTTCTTGTTGTAGCTAGTTGTTTTTTCCATAAAGGCGTAGCAAGGAAGGTCTCTTAAGTTTTTTGTTTTTGTTTTTTGGCAGCCGGAAACAACACGTTGTTCAAAATAAGGCGGTACCCCGGAGAAGTGGGATGCAGTTCCAGTTCGGTCTTAGGATCTCCTACCATGTGCTGGTAATCTTCGGGATCATGCCCCCCGTAAAAGGTGAAAAATCCGTTGCCTTTAATTCCGTGGATATATTTGGCCTCGCCGTTGATCTTGCTCTGCCCCATAACCAGTACGGTAGGTTTAATGTTTTCGGGGTCATAAGCCGTGGTTTGCCCCATAAAACCTTTAATTAAAGTTGTGTGGTTTTGGGTGAGCATGGTTGGCACCGGATCCCATTTTGCCGAATATTCCATGAGGCTGAAATAATCTACATCCATGGGCACCTGCCGTTTCCCGGTCATGTCTATTGAAGAAAATTCATATACCATTGGATTTCTTTCCAGAATAAAATTTTCAAAAGCAAAACTCTTTTCAAAATTCAGCTTATTCTGGTAATCGGCGTCACTGGGATCTCCGTCAAACATAGGTTCGGCAATATCTACTCCCTCGGCAGAAAGAGCGATATCGAAACTATCGGTCGCGCTGCACATGGCAAACATGAATCCGCCGCCAACCACATAATCCCTGATTTTCAATGCCACGGCGAGTTTTTCTTCTGAAACTTTCTCATAACCAAGTTTAACGGCCAGGGCTTCAGCCTGTTTTTTATCTTCAATATACCAGGGCGCAGTGCGGTAACTGCGGTAAAATTTCCCATACTGGCCGGTAAAATCTTCGTGGTGCAGGTGCAGCCAGTCAAACAGCAGCAGGGCATCATTTAAAACCTCCTCGTCATAAATGGTCTCGTAAGGGATTTCTGCATAAGTGAGCACCATAGTCACGGCATCATCCCAGGGTTTGTTGCCCTGCGGGGAATAAACTGCAATTTTGGGCGCTTTTTCAAGCAGAACTGCCTGCATATTTCTGGAAGGACTCGATATTTCTTCAAGAATATCGGAAGTTTTCTGGTCGCTAATCACCTCATACGAGACACCACGAATTTTACATTCCCTGCGGAGTTCTTCGGAATCGGGCAGCAAAAAGGAACCGCCACGATAGTTGAGCAGCCACTGCACTTTGAGGTCTTTGTTGAGCATCCAGTAGGTAATGCCATAGGCTTTTAGGTGGTTGCGCTGACTCTCGGCATCCATAGGGATGAGAATTTGCGATGCAAAAGCTGATGCCGAAAAAAGAAAGAAAATCAACAGCATGCAAAAGCCGGAAAAAGATAAACTCTTTCCGGCTTTTTGAGATTTGACTTTAGTAAAAGGCTCTTCGGAAGAATTCCGGAGAGGAGAAAATATATTGTTAAAAAGGCACGTCGCTGTCGTCATCATTTAAATCATCATTCATCGAGCTTCCGAAGGCTTCATTGGCGCTTGGGAAATGGCTGGTATTAAATCCAAAATCTCCCGAGTCATTGTCATTCATCTTGGAATGAAATTCAGAAGGGGAATCAAAGTCATCTAAGTTATCGAATTTACCTAAATGTCCAAGGAATTTAAGCCTAATATTCTCTAGCCCACCATTCCTGTGCTTGGCGACAATAAATTCTGCCTGGCCTTCGGTTGGGGAGCGTTCTTCATCATCCCATTCCTCAATTTTATAGTATTCGGGACGGTAAATGAACGACACGATATCGGCATCCTGCTCAATCGCACCCGATTCCCGAAGGTCACTCAAAAGTGGCCTTTTTGAGCCCCCTCTTGTTTCCACTGCCCGCGATAACTGCGATAGCGCAATTACCGGAACGTTAAGTTCTTTTGCCAGAGCTTTCAGGTTTCGCGAAATTGTCGAGATCTCCTGTTCCCTGTTTCCGCCTTTCTGGCTACCACCGGCCGTCATGAGCTGCAGGTAATCAATCACAATTAGTTTGATCCCGTGTTGAGAAGCCAGTCTCCGCGCTTTTGCCCTAAGGTCAAAAATGGAAAGGGAGGGCGTATCATCAATAAAAAGCGGTGCTTTTTCAAGGCCTTTTACCTTGACGTTAAGCTGTTCCCACTCGTGTTTTTCAAGATTTCCGGTACGGAGTTTTTCTGAAGACAGGCCAGTTTCAGAAGAGATCAAACGGGTGATCAACTGTACCGAAGACATTTCCAGGGAGAAAAAAGCCACGGGGATATTTTGCCCTACCGAAATATTTCGGGCCATAGACAGCGTTAAGGCCGTTTTACCCATACCGGGACGGGCCGCGACAATAATCAAATCACTGGGCTGCCAGCCGGAAGTGAGCTTATCGAGCTTTTCAAAGCCTGAAGGAATCCCAGAAAGACCCGATTTATTGGAGATTTCCTGAATTTTTTTCTTTGCCTGCATCACAAGGTCCTGCGCAGTTTCCGAAGATCTTTTGATATTCCCCTGGGTTACCTCATAGAGTTTGGATTCTGCGGTGTCTAAAAGGTCAAAAACGTCGGTGGTTTCATCGTAAGATTCTTCAATGATCTCGTTTGAGATCTTTATAAGGCTACGCTGAATATATTTCTGAAGAATGATCCTTGCATGAAACTCAATATGTGCCGAAGAAGACACTTTTTGAGTGAGTTGAACAAGGTAAAAATCACCTCCCACCTGCTCCAGTTTCTGATCTTTTCGCAATTGATTGGAAACCGTTAATAAGTCGACCGGTTCAGAATTCTCGAACAACTTAAAAATGGCTTCAAAGATATACTGGTGGGCAGATTTATAGAAAACATCGGGATGCAAAATATCGATGATCTCGTCAACTCCTCTTTTATCGATCATCATTGCACCAAGCACAACTTCTTCTAAATCAACAGCTTGAGGCGGAAGCTTCCCTTTCTCGAGATTGATCACATTCCCGGGATTGAAATTAAAATTTTTAGGGGCTTTGACTTTTTCCATGTTACGAAAGTAGAGAAATAGAGTATAGAATTTGGCCGTAAACGGCCTTACTTAGTTCACAGGTTATGAACATTTTAACTGTTAACAACTTAGTTTATTTTGTTGATAAGGCCAAAAAAATCCGAAGAGAAGCTCTCCGGATTTTTTCCTGTCTTATGTATTAAGGATTTAACCTTTAAACACCCCCATTTGGGAATATTTGTCCATTCGTTTTTTCACCAATTCATCTGGTGATAAGTTTTTAAACTCGCCATAAGCTTCAGAAATGGCATCCCTGACTATAGAGAATGTCATTTCCCTGTTACTATGGGCACCGCCCACCGGCTCTTTCACGATCTCGTCAATGAGCTTTTGTTTTTTCATATCGCGGGCAGTAAGTTTAAGTGCATCGGCTGCTCTTTCCTTGTACTCCCAGCTTCGCCACAGAATTGACGAACATGATTCGGGGGAGATCACAGAATACCAGGTATTTTCGAGCATAAGAACTTTATCTCCTACTCCAATACCCAGGGCGCCACCACTGGCTCCTTCCCCAATAATCACCACAATAATAGGAACTTTGAGCCTGGTCATTTCGAGGATATTTCGGGCAATTGCCTCTCCCTGGCCGCGCTCTTCTGCTTCAAGACCGGGATAAGCCCCGGGAGTATCTACAAAAGTCACTACAGGGATCCCAAATTTTTCTGCAGATTTCATTAAACGAAGGGCCTTGCGGTAACCTTCGGGATTTGCCATTCCAAAATTGCGGTACTGCCGGGTCTTAGTATTATAACCTTTTTGCTGCCCCACGAACATGTAACTCTGATCACCAATTTTTCCAAGGCCGCCAATCATGGCTTTATCATCTTTTACATTTCGGTCTCCATGAAGCTCGAGGAAAGTCTCACCACAAATGGCATTAATATAGTCTAAGGTATAAGGCCGGTTTGGATGGCGTGAAAGCTGCACCCGTTGCCAGGCAGTGAGATTCTTGTATATTTCTTTCTTGGTTTCGGTGAGTCTCTTTTCGATTTGACGACATGTAGCTGAAACATCAACATCACTTTCCTTACCAATGGCACAAGCTTTCTGGTACTGCTCTTCCAACTCTTTTATAGGTAATTCAAAATCTAAATATTCCATAATGAGTTATGGGTTGTTTTTAATTAGCTTACAAATATAAGAAACTTAAGAGGTAGCTTTTGGCAGTTTTTTGAATTTTCTCCTCGTCTTCAAAAAGCCGTTGAGGAACACGGTAATTAGAATAATTGCCGCCCCGTAATAAAAGCCGGGATCCATGGCCTCATCACTTCCGAAGACCCAAAAAGCAAGAAGAATCCCGTAGACCGGCTCCAGGTTGATGGTGAGCATTACGGTATAAGGGCTTAAATGCCGCATAACTGCTACCGAAGCTATAAAGGCATAGGCGGTACAAATGGAAGCCAGAATGAAGAGGTAAGCCCAATCTGTCATTGAAACATTAAAGAACCCGCTGCTAAAACCAGTGCTACTGCTACTTCCGAAGAAAGTAAGAACAAGAAGGTAAACACTAATGGCAGCGGTACCGGTAAGGAGTTCGTAAAATGAGATTACAGCGGCGTCTTCCTGCTTTGCCAACTTCCCGTTTATTAGAGAGAAAACCGAAGAAAGAAAAGCCGAGATGAGGGCAAGCAGGATTCCCAGAACATATTCGGTCTCTACCTGAAATATGATGTAGAGCCCGCAAATTACCACTATACCTAAAAGTATCTCATACCAAATCACCCTGCGTTTGTAAAAAACAGGTTCGAGAATAGAGGTAAAAAAAGCACCTGTAGAGAGCAGGGCCAGGGTAATGGAAACGTTAGAGACCTTAATTGCCCCAAAAAATGTTAACCAGTGCAGGGCGATGACCAGCCCGGCGACAAGCATCAGCTTTATTCGCCCCGCTGAAAGTTTCAGGTTTTTTTTCTTCCATTTGATCCAGAGAAAAATAAAGCCACTGGCCAATAGCATACGGTACCATACCAAAGGCACGGCATCTAGTGTTATTAATGCACCTAAAACCGCAGTGAACCCCCAGATAAACACAATGAAGTGAAAATGCAGGTAAGCCTTAACTTTATCGCTTAGCATTCCAGAGCAGGTAAACAGCTAAAATTCCGAAGAAAATATTGGGGAACCACACGGCAATCAAAGGTGAGAAGGTACTTTGCTCGGCAATGGTACCAAAGACCTTGTCCATAAAAATGAAAATAAAGGCCAGGGTAATTCCCAGAGCGAGGTTAACCCCCATTCCGCCTCGGCGTTTCATTGAAGAAACCGCAACTGCAATAATGGTAAGTATATATGCTGAAACCGGAAGGCTCCAGCGTTTATAAGCCACAACCTTATACCTGTTTATATTCCCCGAACCACGTCCTTTTTCCTGCTCAATAAAAGCTTCGAGTTCATTGTAGTTGAGTGTCTCTGCCATATAGGAAACAGGGGTAAGCTCATCAAAATCGAAGGGCAGGATGGTGTCTTTTGTCATTTCAGAGATCAACTTATCTCCTTCTTCTCCAATAATCCTTTTATGGTAATTGGTAAGGGTGTAAGTAGAATCTTCTTCATTCAGCTTCAGTCGCGACGCACTTATTTTAAATTTAAGTTTGTTCCCTTCAAAATGCTCAAGAGTAAAATTTTGAGCCGAATTGATCCGGGGTTGAAAGTGAGACGCATAAATAAATTCATTGTCGTTAATCTGCCGGTACACATCACTGGTCTCCTGTACATCGCTACTCCTTTTGAGGTAAGTGTATTTAAATTCATTAAACCCCTTACTGGCACTGGGAGCAAGATACATCCCCAAAATAAGTGCAGCGAAACAAACTATGGTAGAACCAATAATATACGGACGAAGAAAACGCCAAAAGGAAACCCCACTACTCAAAAATGCCACAATTTCGGTATTCTGGGCAAGCTTAGACGTGAACCAAATCACCGAAAGGAACAGGAATAATGGAAAAAGTAAATTGGCGAAGTAGATGGTAAAGTCTATATAATAGTACACCACTTCAAGAAAAGGCACCTCATTCTCCAGGATCTTGTCGATCTTTTCAGCAAGATTTACGGTGATGCCAATAGGAATGAAGAGGAGCAACATTAACACGAATGTGCCCAGGTACCTTTTTAATATATACCAGTCTAGGATCTTCAAATTACAGGCGTTTGTTCATTTGCTGTACCATTTTATTCTTCCAGGAAGCAAAATCCCCGGCTAAGATATGTTTTCTTGCCTCCCGAACCAACCAAAGGTAAAAGCCAAGGTTGTGCATGGTAGCAATTTGCTTGCCAAGCATTTCGTTCACAGTAAAAAGGTGGCGCAGGTAAGCTTTTGTATAAAACGTATCTACGTACGTGGCGCCAGATTCATCTATGGGGCTAAAATCATCTTCCCACTTTTTATTCTTGATATTGATGGTCCCATGAGCAGTAAAGAGCATTCCGTTTCTGGCATTTCTGGTAGGCATCACACAGTCGAACATATCTACTCCCAAAGCTATATTCTCGAGAATATTGATTGGGGTTCCCACCCCCATGAGGTATCGGGGTTTTTCCTTCGGAAGAATGTTTGTTACGACCTCGGTCATGACATACATTTCTTCTGCCGGCTCCCCTACTGAAAGTCCGCCTATGGCATTGCCCTCTGCTCCTGCTGAAGCAATGTACTCAGCCGATTCTTTCCGAAGGTCTTTATAAGTACTTCCCTGAACTATTGGGAAAAGTGCCTGAGAATACCCGTACTCTGGCGGAGTCTTATCAAGATGAGCAATACACCTGTCTAACCACCTGTGGGTGCGGTGCATCGAATTCTTGGCGTAGCGGTAGTCGCAGGGATAGGGAGTACATTCGTCAAAAGCCATAATAATATCTGCCCCAATGAGCCGCTGAATTTCCATCACGTTCTCTGGCGTAAAATTGTGGTAAGAACCATCAATATGAGATTTGAACCGCACGCCTTCCTCTTTGATCTTCCTCCTGTCGGCCAGCGAATAAACCTGGTAACCGCCACTGTCGGTGAGAATATTCCTGTCCCAGTTCATAAACTTGTGGAGCCCGCCGGCTTTTTTCAGGATTTCGGTTTGCGGGCGCAGGTACAGGTGGTAAGTATTTCCCAGGATAATATCGGGGTTCACCTGTTCTTTAAGGTCTTTCTGGCTTATCCCCTTTACAGAAGCCACTGTGCCCACCGGCATAAAGATGGGGGTTTCAATGGTTCCGTGGTCTGTAGTTATCACTCCTGCCCTGGCACTGCTGCCTGAATCGGTAACTGCTAATTCAAATTTCATAAACAATTTTAATGGGCGCAAAGATAGGTATTTTTAGTGGTCAGTGCGCAGGGCAAAACAGGTAGAAAAGTTAGAAGGATGATCTAAATACCAAATTCCAGGCACCAAATTCCAAGTACCAAATTCCAAAAAAGTAATTTCCCGGCTTGTACTGCAAATCCGTGAAGAATAAAAGCTTTCAGAAAAAAGATCATCAATACATCTGTGGCAGAATATTTCCCATTCAAAAATGGCATTTTCAGGAGCTTTTTCGGACAAAACCAGTTTAACAGGTTTGGCGAATACATTAGAGCAAACAATTGCTTCGGAAGAAAGCATTCGCGAATTCGCAGCAAACTAATTTCCTTTCAAAAATGGCATTTTCAGAAGCTTTTTCGGAAATACCAGACAAACAGGTCTGATCAAGTACATCAGAACAAACAATTGCTTCGGAAGAAAGCATTCGGAAATTCGTGGCTGGTTTCATGGGTAGCTTTTCCCACTTATCATATTGCAAATATGCACCGCCTGCATATAACTTCCGTAGAAATCTGATAGATTTAAATTCTCATTAAACATCCCAGTAATTGTTCAAAGCTTTTAAAAGAATTGAGCCGGGTTGATTTCCAAAGCATTGATAAAATAGTATTTTTGCAGGACATTTAATAAAAACCAGATGTCAAACACACAACAACTAGAAGATTTTGTCACCCAGGTGAGACGGGACATTGTAAGGCAGGTTCACAAGGTAAATTCGGGTCACCCCGGAGGTTCTTTGGGCTGCGCCGAATTCTTAAGCGTCCTTTACCAGGAAGTAATGCAGCGCAAGGAAGGATTTGATATGGACGGGATTAACGAAGACCTGTTCTTTCTTTCCAACGGCCATATTTCACCGGTTTTCTACAGTGTTCTTGCGCGTAGCGGATATTTTCCGGTGGAAGAGCTCAATACCTTTAGATTAATTGATTCCCGCCTCCAGGGGCACCCCACTACTCATGAAGGCCTCCCTGGGGTTAGAGTGGCTTCGGGCTCTCTTGGCCAGGGACTTTCGGTATCCATAGGCGCCGCAAATGCCAAAAAACTCAACGGCGATAAGCATCTTGTGTATTCCCTTCACGGCGACGGCGAATTGCAGGAGGGCCAAAACTGGGAAGCGATAATGTATGCGGCTGCAAAAAAAGTGGATAACCTCATTGCGACCGTAGACAGAAATTATCAGCAAATTGATGGGTGTACAGATGATGTATTGCCAATGGGGAACCTGGTTCAAAAATTTGAAGCTTTTGGTTGGGACGTCCTGGAAATAGAAAAAGGGAATGACATAGGGGAAATCCTTAAGGGTCTTAAAGAGGCGAAAAGCCGCACCGGCAAGGGAAAACCCGTAGCTATTATGTTAAATACCGAAATGGGTCACGGCGTAGATTTTATGATGGGAAGCCACAAATGGCACGGAGTTGCTCCAAATGATGAGCAACTGGAAAAAGCCCTTGCACAAAACCCCGAAACTTTAGGAGACTACTAGCCCACCCAGCTCTCCAAAAGGGAGGAACTGGATCTCAAAAAATGAAAAAATATTAACACTTAAATAAATGCCCTAACTCCCCTTCTCTGGAGGGGTCGGGAGAGGCTTATGAAAAAATATACAGATACAGGCAAAAAAGATACACGCTCAGGTTTTGGAGCGGGACTCACCGAACTTGGCCGAACCAACCCTGATGTGGTTGCCCTTTGCGCAGATTTGGTAGGTTCTCTAAAAATGCAGGATTTCATCGATGAAAACCCCGAAAGGTTCTTTCAGGTTGGTATTGCTGAAGCCAATATGATGGGGATCGCCGCCGGATTGACCATAGGTGGAAAAATCCCTTTTACAGGAACTTTCGCCAATTTCTCAACCGGCCGGGTTTATGACCAGATAAGGCAGTCTATTGCCTATTCGGGCAAGAACGTGAAGATATGTGCTTCTCACGCCGGGCTTACCCTGGGAGAAGACGGTGCTACCCACCAGATCCTCGAAGACATCGGGCTTATGAAAATGTTGCCGGGAATGACTGTGATCAATCCTTGTGATTACAACCAGACCAAAGCGGCTACCATAGCCATTGCCCAACATGACGGCCCTGTTTACCTGCGCTTTGGACGTCCAAAAGTGGCAAATTTTACTCCGGAAGACCAGAAATTTGAAATTGGAAAAGCAGTTTTGCTGAATGAAGGAACTGATGTTACCATCATTGCAACCGGGCATTTGGTTTGGGAGGCCCTGCAAGCTGCGGAACAACTTGAAGAGCGTGGCATTTCAGCTGAAGTGATCGATATTCATACAATAAAACCTTTAGATGAAGCTGCAATCCTTGCTTCCGTAGAAAAAACCGGATGCGTGGTCACTGCCGAAGAACACAACTTCCTGGGCGGCCTTGGGGAAAGCGTTGCCCGCACCCTTACATTAAACCAACCTGCGCCACAGGAATTTGTTGCTACTATGGACACCTTTGGTGAAAGTGGTACCCCCGAGCAGCTCATGGAGAAATATGGATTGAATGCTGCTGCTATTGTAAAGGCTTCAGAAAAAGTTATCAAGAGAAAGTAATTTTTTCAGGATAAACAGCACAAAAGCCTCTCTAAAATGCCATTTTTAGAGAGGCTTTATTCTTTTGGAGCAAATAAAAATATTTATTTGTCGTTCTAAACCTAACCACAAAACTGAACTTTTATGAAAAAATACCTTTTTATTTTGATGTTCGTAACCACTTCCGCAGCAATTGCACAAAACGGGTTTGGGATAAAAGGCGGAATAAATTATGCCGATAACGGAGAACTTACCTACAGCGACTTCTCCAATGCCGGTGCAGATGTGTTGGAAGGGGGAGACAGCAAAATGGGATATCATTTTGGCCTTTATTACCAGGCAAACCTCCTGGGTTTCTTTTTAAGGCCCGAGCTGGTCTACACCACCACCAAAAGCACCTATCAATTTAATCAACAGGAAGCGGAATACAATGTTTCAAAACTGGACCTGCCCATTTTAGTGGGTACAAAGATCTTTGGCCCTGTGCAGATATTTGCCGGGCCCAGCCTGCAATATATGTTAGATAACGATTTTGAAGGTTTTGACCTTGGCGATGTAGAGGAAGAATTCACCATTGGTGCACAACTGGGTGCCGGGGTCCAATTAGGGAGAATAGGTCTGGATGTAAGATATGAAAGAGCCCTGAAAGAAAATGAAGCCGAATTCGCACAACTTGATGGTAGTACAACCGGCCCGCAGCGAATAGATTCAAGACCCAGCCAGATTATATTCGGGATTTCACTAAGCTTGTAAAGGAACCCGTTATGTATATCAATAAAGCCCCTTTTCGGGGCTTTTTTATGTCTAGATATTTGGATCCAGATAATCTGGCGTTCCATCATCATTGGAATGGGGATACGGGAAAATGATATTCCCGTCTTCATCAGATATTTCTTCCCGGGTAGGAATAAAATCGCCATCGTCATCGCTATCAGCGTAATTCGGTACTAAATCTCCGTCGGTATCATCGTTCCCTAGAATTTTATCTTCGTTTAGGTCTTCTCTCCACGAGGGAATTCCGTCACGGTCGTGATCTGCCTCGTTTACTCCGTATAAATGAAAGGCAAAAACAAGCGGACTGTAAGATGGAATGGTTCCTCTAAAAGCGTTGAAATAAGCAAGGCCAGAAGGCAGGAATACCGCGCCCACCCCATAATCGTTGTTCCATTCTATGGTATTGTCTTCTCGCACTTCAAACCCAGAAGCTCCACGAAATTTCGTAATTCCAAGACCAAAGCCGGGTATGGTTTGCACAAGATCAAACCAAACGGGGTTTTGTGAAGAATCAAAAGTGCTGCGGTTCAAAAGAGTACCTTTATAGGAAACAAATACCGAGTCGCTAAATTTTGGTTGCGGCATCTCGCCTGCTCCTTCGCGAACCTTTAAAACATAGTACGTATAATTTACCCCTTCATAGTTAAAGTTCTTTTTCTCCAGTAAAGGTGACTCACTAAGTGGTGTTTTACCGGCATTATCGGCATTGATAGTATCAATTTCAATTTGAAAGTCGAAACCTTCAGGAGCAGCTTCAAATTCTTCGTAGTTGTAGAAGTGTGTGTCCAGGTAAGCATCAAGTGCAGCCTGGTCTGTCAACTCCTGTTCTCCCCTGTCTCTTGGCGGTACAACTTCTGGACTATCATCATCCTTGTCACAAGACATTAAAGAGATACCGGCAAGCAGGTATAAAAACAAAAATTTATTCAGTTTCATCAATAGGTAATTTAGGGCCGCAAGATACAATATTCTTGTATTTTTGCTGAAGATCGAAGGAATTTTACTGTACAAAGATGAGAGTAGACAAGTTTTTATGGTGCGTGAGATATTTTAAAACCCGAAGCCTGGCCACCGAAGCATGCAAACAGGGAAAGGTACGAATGAACGATGCTGTTGTCAAACCGTCAAGAGAAGTCTTTGCAACGGATAAGATCCAGGTGAGAAAAAACCAGATCAATTACCAGATAGAAGTGCTGGATATCCCCAAAAGCAGGCTAGGTGCCAAACTGGTTAACCTGTACATCAATGACATTACGCCGCAGGAAGAGCTTGAAAAAAGAGAATTACTAAAGTACTCCCAGGATTATTACCGAAAAAAAGGCACCGGCCGGCCTACCAAAAAAGACCGACGGGAACTCGATGAGTGGTTTGACCCTGAAGCTGACGAAGATTAATTAAATTTTAGCCTCCCAATTAGTATCTTTGGAAAAAACATCCCCATGGAGAAAAATTCTGTCCTGATCTTAAACCACGAGCAGATCAATCATAAAATAAGAAGGATTGCCTACCAGATTTATGAAAGCAACCTGGAAGAAAAACAGATCATCCTGGCCGGGATCGCGAAAAGTGGCTTTCAGCTCGCACAAAAATTGCAGGCAGAACTCCGGCAAATTTCCGACCTGGATGTGCAGCTATGTGAGGTAAAAGTAAATAAGAAGAACCCTCTCGACATTATCACTACCAGCCTGTCTCCCCAGGATTATCAAAATAAGGCCCTTGTTTTAATAGATGACGTTCTAAATTCGGGCACCACATTGATCTACGGAATAAAGCATTTTCTTGACGTACCCTTAAAGAGGTTCAAAACTGCTGTTCTGGTTGACAGGAGCCATAAAAAATACCCTGTAAAAGCCGATTTTAAGGGCATCTCCCTTTCCACCTCCATTCATGAGACCGTAAAGGTCCATTTTAAGCCGGGAGCCGACAGCGTGGAGCTAATCTAGTTCTTCAGCTATAGCAGCCACCACCTCATCTACAGATTTTCCATCGGTTGAAACTATAAGGTCGCTTTGATTGTAAAAGAACGTGCGCTCAAACAGGTGCTTCCTGATATAATCTTCCAGGGCTTCCGAAGAATCCAGATCTTTTATTAAAGGCCGGTGCTCCTTTTCTACCATCAGGCGTTCTGTTAGTTGCAGCAATCCGGTCTTCAGATATATTGAAGTAGCCTTGGGCGCCGCTTTGATCAACTCCATGTTTTTTCCATAGCAGGGAGTACCCCCTCCTAATGAAAGCACGCAGCCCTCATCTTTCTCCAGGAGTTTTTTTAGTACCTCTGCTTCTTTTCTACGGAAATATACCTCCCCATGATCGGAAAAAATTTGAGGGATAGATTTATTTTCTTCTGCGGAAATTTCGGCATCCAGATCCAAAAAATTAACAGATAATTGACCGGCAAGGACCTTTCCAACTGAACTTTTACCAGATCCCATGTAACCTATCAGAATTAATTTCATGCTTAAATATATGATTTTTAAGGAGTTTTACCCCAACTTTAAAATGTTGGTCAAATTTATATCAATTTGTTCTTGAAAAATAAATTAATGTGGGTATATTTGCACCCGCATTAGCAAAAATGTAAGCAATAAGATCTGGTAGCTCAGTTGGTAGAGCATCTCCCTTTTAAGGAGAGGGTCCTGGGTTCGAGCCCCAGCCAGATCACAACAAAAAAAGTTCATTTAAATATTGACCTGGTAGCTCAGTTGGTAGAGCATCTCCCTTTTAAGGAGAGGGTCCTGGGTTCGAGTCCCAGCCAGGTCACTTTTTAGGATTTACAGAGATAACATCATCTCTTAGATCTCTTCTTAAGACGAAGAACCCAATTCGTTAAAGAAATCTTAAAGGAAGCCCAGGTGCTGGAACTGGTAGACAGGCATGGTTGAGGGCCATGTGTTCATTAGAGCGTGCGGGTTCGAGTCCCGCTCTGGGCACTTTTAGTAGATTATACTTCCCTACCTACTCCAATTCATTTCATTTTAGTTCTTCAGAATTTTTACTTTTCTTACAACACTTCGTACAAAAAAGCCTAAAATTATGTTAATCAATTTTTTAGCATCTTCTTGAGAGAAAATAAATGTTACATTTATTTTAGTAATTTTTCATTTACCAGAAGATGCAGTTCCAGTTATACTCTCAGCTTTTAAAATTAGATCTCTCCAACGACGATCTCCTTCAAATGTATTATGTGCTTTATTATGACTTAAAAGAGGAAGATAAAGACATGGCAGATAACATTGCCAGACTCATAGAGATTCGTGAAAAAGCTAAAATTGAGTTAAGGAAACTGCTGTTCAATATCAAAAATTCTATCCAGACTTCTGCAGTTGGGGCAGCAGTACTAAACTTCTTGCCGGTTTTTCTCAAGCTGGATTACTTAGCTCGAAATACCTTTAATAATTTAAATTTGAAGGTTTGCTATGAAAAAGAGAAAAAAAACATTAAATTGTATTACCAAACACTTTATAACCAGGATATTCCATCTGCTACTCTTGATGTACTGTTCAAGCACAAGAAAAAGCTGGAATCCCTGCCATAAATAGATGAGAACAATAGTAATTTTTACTGGGGGGCAAAAATTACTTGGGAAATACTCCGGAAATAAACCTCCGGAGTTCTCATCTACTTTCTAGGAAGAAGCAATTGTATTACACAATTGCTTCTTCTATTTTTAATCTTTACCCAAACAAAAAACTCCCGCGCTGCGGGAGTTTTTATTTTTATCTGAAAACCTTTACTTAAGCAGCGTTCTGCTTTTTTATTAAGTTAAGTGCCGAACCTTCCTTGTACCACTCAATTTGAGGCAGGTTATAGGTGTGGTTTGCCTTAATAGTATCCTTAGAACCGTCGGCATGCACAATCTCAATTGTAAGCTGCTTATCTGGCGCGAAACTTTCAAGGTCTACGAAGTTAAAAGTATCATCTTCCTGGATAAGATCGTAATCGCTTTCATTAGCAAAAGTGATCCCCAACATACCCTGTTTTTTCAGGTTTGTTTCGTGAATTCGTGCAAAAGACTTCACCAGCACCACCTTAACCCCAAGGTGTCTTGGCTCCATTGCAGCATGCTCCCGGGAAGACCCTTCTCCATAGTTGTGATCTCCCACTACTACCGTAGGAATGCCCGCTGCTTTGTACTTTCTCTGTGTAGCAGGCACACCGTCATATTCTCCGGTGATCTGGTTTTTCACAAAATTTGTCTTCATATTAAAGGCGTTCACCGCACCAATCAAACAGTTGTTTGAAATGTTGTCAAGATGACCTCTAAAACGCAACCATGGCCCAGCCATAGAAATATGGTCTGTTGTACACTTTCCGTGAGCTTTAATAAGAAGCTTCGCGCCCATTAAATTTTTACCATCCCATGGCTCAAATGGCTCAAGTAATTGCAACCTTTCAGAATTGGGGTTTACTTTTACCTCTACAGTAGAACCATCTTCAGTAGGAGCTAAATAACCTGGGTCTTCCACATCAAATCCTTTTGGAGGTAACTCAAGCCCTGTTGGTTCATCAAGCTTCACGTATTCCCCGTCTTCATTTAAAAGCGAATCTCTGGAAGGGTCAAAATCTAATCTCCCGGAAATGGCAATTGCAGCCACCATTTCTGGTGATCCTACAAAGGCATGAGTATTTGGGTTCCCATCTGCCCTTTTTGAAAAGTTTCGGTTGAACGAATGTACAATGGTATTCTTTTCTTCACCTTTACGGTCACTTCTGTCCCATTGTCCAATACATGGCCCACAGGCATTGGTAAAGATAGTGGCATCAAGATCTTCAAATATTTTCAGTAATCCGTCCCTTTCAGCAGTAAAGCGAATTTGTTCAGATCCAGGATTGATCCCAAAATCAGACTTGGCCTTTACCTTTTTCTCTACTGCCTGCCTGGCGATAGAAGCGGCACGGGTAAGGTCTTCGTAAGAAGAGTTGGTACATGAACCTATTAAGCCCCAGTCAACATTGATTGGCCAGTCATTTTCCTTGGCTTTTTCAGCCATTTCTGAAATTGGCGTGGCAAGGTCTGGCGTAAAAGGACCGTTTAAGTGAGGCTTAAGTTCAGAAAGATTGATCTCAATCACCTCATCAAAATATTGTTCAGGATTTGCGTACACTTCAGGATCTCCGGTAAGGTGCTCCTTCACTTCATTGGCAGCTTCGGCAACATCGGCACGGTTTGTTGCACGCAGGTATCTTGCCATAGATTCGTCATATCCAAAGGTAGAAGTAGTTGCGCCAACCTCAGCTCCCATATTACAGATAGTACCTTTTCCGGTAGCCGACATAGATTCGGCACCTTCTCCAAAATATTCAATAATAGCCCCGGTACCTCCTTTAACAGTAAGTATACCCGCTACTTTTAAGATCACATCTTTTGAAGAGGTCCATCCCGAAAGTTTTCCGGTAAGTTTAACCCCAATGAGCTTTGGGAATTTTAGCTCCCATGCCATTCCTGCCATCACGTCTACGGCATCTGCACCACCAACACCAATAGCAACCATTCCTAGACCCCCGGCATTCACCGTGTGAGAATCGGTTCCAATCATCATTCCTCCAGGAAAAGCGTAATTCTCCAGCACTACCTGGTGAATAATTCCAGCTCCAGGCTTCCAGAAACCAATTCCGTATTTGTTTGAAACAGATTCCAAAAAGTCAAAAACCTCATCACTAGATTTCTTTGCGCTTGGCAGGTCAAACTGCGCCCCAAGTTTTGCCTGGATCAGGTGATCACAATGAACGGTGGTAGGAACAGAAACGTTCTTCTTCCCTGCCTGCATAAACTGCAGCAAAGCCATTTGTGCGGTTGCATCCTGGCAGGCAATCCTGTCTGGCGCAAACTCCACATAATCTTTTCCCCGGGTAAACTTTTGAGTAGGTTTTCCATCCCAAAGGTGAGAATAAAGAATTTTTTCTGAAAGGGTTAAAGGTTTACCAACAGCTTCACGCGCGGCGTTTACACGCTCACCCATCTGGCTGTATACCTTCTTGATCATATCAATATCGTATGCCATATCTTGAATTTATTAATATTCTGAAGTGCTGCAAAATTACGAATTCCTACCCGATTTAAAAAATTATAACCAAACCTGAAAATTACCTGAAGATAATTTATCGGTTCATAAAAAAACCAAATAGAAAAATAAGCTAATGCTATAAAATTAGCATAAAAATAAGAATATGGTAAATATGAAGCTGTTTTTTTCTCTTCTGAAAAAAAACATAGCCTACAGGCGCGGCTTTTTTATGCGGAAAGTGCCAATTAAACCAGAATATGCCATAAAAGAGATGAGAGCCTCATGAAGTGTAAAATACAAAACAGATTTAGGCAATGTTCCTGAAGGTGTTTCAGTAAAAACTAAAACAGGCTTTTTATGATCTCTTCTTCCGAAATGCCTTCAGCTTCAGCCTTGTAATTTTTAATCACCCTGTGCCTTAAAATTCCGAAGGCCACTGCCTGTACATCCTCAATATCGGGTGAGAATTTACCTTTCACGGCTGCATTTGCTTTGGCCCCTAAAATGAGGTTTTGAGAGGCTCTTGGTCCGGCGCCCCAATCTACGTATTCCTTTACAAGCGGAGTCGCTCTTTCTCCGGCAGGACGGGTTTTCCCAACCAAATCAACGGCATATTCCACTACGTTATCGGCAACGGGAACCCTGCGGATCAAATGCTGAAAATCGACTATTTCCTGCGCCGTAAAAAGCGGATTTATCTCTGTTACTTCATCTGAAGTAGTGTTCTTCACAACTTCAATCTCTTCTTCAAAAGAAGGGTACTCAAGTTTGATGGCAAACATAAACCGGTCAAGCTGGGCTTCGGGTAACGGATAAGTCCCCTCCTGCTCTATAGGGTTTTGGGTAGCCAGGACAAAATAGGGCAGGTCCAGTTTGTAATGCTGGCCGGCAACGGTTACCGCCCGCTCCTGCATGGCTTCGAGTAAGGCTGCCTGGGTCTTTGGCGGTGTCCGGTTAATCTCATCAGCAAGAATGATATTTCCAAAAACCGGGCCTTTGATAAATTTAAAGTGCCGGTTCTCATCCAGTATTTCGGAACCCAGAATATCACTGGGCATAAGATCGGGGGTAAACTGTATCCTTTTAAAATTGAGTCCAAGGGCCTGGGCTATGGTATCAACCATCAAGGTCTTGGCAAGACCCGGCACTCCAATAAGCAGGGAATGACCTCCTGAAAAAACAGATAAAAGGATCTGGTCAATCACTTGTTGCTGCCCCACAATTCTCTTGGCGATTTCCTGCCTTAATTGCTGATGCTTCTTAACCAGATGTTCTACTGCTTCAACGTCTGTCATACCTGTCAAAAATGTCATTTACTTCTTAAGCCAGTTGCTTGAGAATTCGCAATCCCTGTATTCGCCGTTCACTTTAACATACGTCTCCTTGATCTTCTCTTCCTGCCATTTTTCAATAGCTTCAAGCTGCTTATCCCTAAGGGCGAGTTCCTTGATCTTGTTAAAATCCTGTGCGTAATCTGCCTTGTGTTCTTTATACCTGTTAGTAACGGTAATGATCTTGTAAAAGGGGCGCCCTGTGTTATCCTGATCGGTTATGATATTGGAAACCTCTCCCTTTTCCAGGTTTACCACCTGCTCATAAAGTAAGGGGTCAATTTTGGTAAGTTCAAATCTGGTATCTCCGGTGGTAGGATTGATTAATTTCCCGCCATTCTCACGAGTCTCTTTTTCGTCTGAAACTTCTTTAGCAGCATCGGCAAATGTAATTTCGTCATTATTCAGCCTTTCCCTAACATTTTCGATCTCATCAAAAGCTTTTTGCTTGGTCTCTTCGGTAACATCAGGAATCAAAAGGATGTGGCGCACATCTACCTGCTGCCCGCGAATTTTGTCGACCATAAGAATGTGGTAACCAAATTCTGTCTGGAATGGCTTGCTCACTTCCCCTTCCTGCAGGGAAAATGCAGCATCCTTAAATTCTTTTACAAAAGGATCCTGGCGGGTGAGGGTAATTTTACCTCCCGATGATCTTGAACCGGGATCCTGAGAATAAAGTACAGCCTTAGTTGCAAAACTTGCCCCGTTATCTAAAACATCTGCACGCATTTCATTCAATCTTGCTATAATTTCATCTTTTTCTTCCTGCGGAATTTCCGGCTTCACTACAATCTGTGCAATTTCCACCTCATCTCCAAATACCGGGCGCTCGTCTTCGGGAATTTCCGTAAAAAATGACCTTACCTCTTCAGGAGTGATCTCTACCGCATCAACAATTTTACGTTGCATTTCGGAAGCAAGCCTGTTTTGTTTGTTGATTTCAAAAAGCTCGGCTCTAAATTCAGCTTCATTATCTTTTTTATAGAATTCGAGTACTTTTTCAAGCGAACCTACCTGCTGGGTCATGTAAGCCAGCTGCTGGTCTATGTTTGCATTGATCTCTGCATCCGAAACAATAATACTGTCCTGAATGGCGTGGTGCGCATACAATTTATTTTCCATGAGACGGCCCGCAAGATTGCAGTTGGTCACATCTTCAGTAGAAACTCCCTGACTTTGAAGTTCGAGGTACATCTTATCGATATCACTTTCAAGCACGACAAAATCGCCAATTACGGCTGCAACTCCGTCTACCTTAAACCGGCCAGTCCTGTCCTTGATCTTTTCCTTTATTTCTGATTCAATACCAATGGCGGTACTATCGGTAACGATTACTTCCTGAGCTTTTAAGCCGGCACTTCCCAAAATAAGGGACAGCACCCCCAAAGATTTAATTATAGATCTCAAATTCGTCATTTTTAATAGCATCTTGTGTAATATCTTTTTCTAATTTTTTAATGAGATCCAGCTTTCTTTTATTCAGCAGGATCTGCTTTATGCCCGGCAAGGAATACTCTAAAGGCGCCTGTTCATTGCGCAGCTTAACATCCTCAACAGAGATCAAATATACTCCTAATGAGTCTTCAAGCTGCATAAAATTTTTGTTTTTTAAGAATTCAGGATTGTCCTGAGGCGTTAAGGGTCGAATTTTATCGTAAACCTGTTTAGTTTTTACCCAAACAGAATCATTAAGGGAATACGAATTGAACTGTATGGCCATGTTAAGCAAGGCCTGCCGGTCTTCTTCGTCAAACCTTATAAAGCGTTTCTTGATAGTTTCAAAATCCTTGTTGTTCTTGGTGATATTGATATACCTCACTTTAACAAGGTTCTCATTCAGAATAAAATTTCCCCCGTTTTCCTGGTAGTAAGCCTCGGCAGCCTCTCTCGAAATACTGGTGTCGAGTTCGCGGGCAACAATAGCATCGGTATAGGCTTTTGCGTAAAGTTCGTTTTTATAGTTCTGTACCAGGCGGTCAAATTCTGCCTGCTGTTCACTGCTCAGATTTACCCGTGCCCTGTCCAGCAGTAATTTTTGTGTGGCCCAGCGGGTAATAAAATTATTTACAAGAAGGGTACTGTCTTCGGCTGAAGTATTGTCTGAGATCAATGTGGCTACATCATCTTTGTACAGATATGCATCATTTACCCGGGCAATGACCTCCTTTTCTTCGGGCTCATTCAGGAAGTTGCAGCTTCCTGTTAAAAAGCCTAAAAAAAGTATAAAGAAAAGTCCTTTTTTGACAATCAAATTAATCTGAAATATTATGAGTCCGCAAAAATACGAATTCCAAACAGTATACCAACCTGCAGATAAAACGAAAGAAATTCACAAAAATTTTACTTTTGGCCCGGCTTTCGCTATGCTAAAGTCAAAGAAGCCAAATGTCATCTCATGTCTAAAGACCAAAAACTGAAACTTATCTGGGATTTTCACGGCCCTGATGCCGAAATTACCGCTAAACACCACGCAGTGCATTTACGGGAATTCCTTAACAAAAACACCTTAAGCCTCGATATTTCGGGCAGCGAAAAATTATCTAACACTCACGCCATTGCTTTTATGGTGGTGACTAAGGCTGAAATGCCGCCTGTTCGGGACGCTTTAAAACCTCATCGCGGACAGCTTTATGAGGATTGAGTAAAAATAATTTTCTTAAAATCTTCATAAATGCCTCTGCACCTTTATATTTGCGAAAACCAAAACAACATCATGAAAAAATACCTTTTAGTTTTAAGCTTTACATTCCTTAGCCTTTCAGGCTTCGCCCAGTCAAAAATAGGGACCATAGATGCCGATTATATCTTAAATCAGATGCCCGAAATGACCCAGGTGAACGAAGGCCTTAAAACCTACAACGCCGATCTTCAAAAAGACCTGGAATCTAATGTCGCCAAGTACGAAACTCTTGTAAAAGACTACCAGGCAAACAGCGCAACTTTTTCTGAAGAAGATAAAAAAGCCAAAGAAACTGAAATCATCAGCCTTGAAAATGACATTAAAGGCTTCCGTCAAAAAGCCGGTGTGATGATGCAGATCAAGAGGAACGAACTTACACAGCCGCTCTACGAAAAGATAAATGCAGCCATGTTACAGGTAATTCAGGCAGAAAATTATACCCAGATCTTCCATGCAGGCGGAAATAACCTGGCCTATTCTGCGGAAGAATTTGACATCACCACAAAAGTGATCAATATCTTAGGAATTGAAGTGAAGGAATAAATTTCGTGGTCAGCGCTCAGTGGCCTGTGTGTAGAAGTAAATGCCGTGCAGGCTAATTACTGAAGAAATCATTGCAGTTATTGACACAACTAAAAAAAGGAGGGTCTCAAAAATGGCATTTTTGAGACCCTCCTTTTTTTGGCTTTGCCGCTATTTACTCTTAACTACAAACTCCTGAAGTTATGAATTATCTGCTGTAATTAGGAGATTCTTTAGTGATCGTAACGTTATGCGGGTGGCTTTCGTTGATTCCCGAAGCCGTGATCTTAATAAATTTAGCCGATTCCTTTAGGGTGGCTACATCTTTTGCCCCGCAGTAGCCCATCCCGGCACGCAAACCTCCCACAAACTGGTGGATACTTTCATAGAGATCCCCTTTATAAGGCACGCGGCCTACAATACCTTCCGGCACCAGCTTTTTAATATCATCTTCCACATCCTGGAAATAACGGTCTTTAGAGCCTTGTTTCATAGCTTCTACAGAACCCATTCCGCGGTAAGACTTGAATTTTCTTCCTTCGTAGATAATAGTTTCTCCCGGCGATTCTTTGGTACCTGCCAAAAGTGAGCCCAGCATCACGCAATCGGCTCCGGCGGCTATAGCTTTGGGAATGTCTCCGGTATATCGAATTCCACCATCGGCAATTACAGGCACCCCGCTGCCTTTAATGGCTGCTGCAACTTCCAGTACGGCCGAGAATTGTGGAAAACCAACCCCCGCAACTACCCGCGTTGTACAGATAGAACCCGGGCCAATTCCTACTTTCACCGCATCGGCGCCTGCCTCTACAAGGTATTTGGCAGCTTCGGCGGTAGCAATGTTCCCAACCACTACTTCCAGCTCGGGGAATTTCTTTTTCACCTCCTTAAGTACCGTTACCACTCCTTTGGTGTGACCGTGTGCCGTGTCAATCACTATCGCATCCACTCCTGCTTTCACCAAAGCTTCGGCCCTTTCAACTGCATCTCCGGTAACGCCTATGGCAGCGGCTACGCGAAGCCTTCCGAAGGAATCTTTATTGGCAATGGGCTTTTGGGTGAGCTTGGTAATATCACGGAAAGTGATCAATCCAACCAGTTTATTGTCGGCATTTACAACAGGAAGTTTCTCGATCTTGTTTTCCTGCAGGATCTCTTCGGCATCTTCAAGGGAAGTACCTTCGGCCACAGTCACCAGGTTTTCAGAAGTCATTACTTCAGAAATTGGCCTGTTGTTGTTCTTTTCAAACCGCAGATCCCTGTTGGTCACGATCCCAATCAGTTTTCCGTTTTCATCAACTATAGGAATCCCGCCAATGCTGTGCTCGCGCATATTATCTTTGGCATCCTTTACGCTGGCCGTAATTGGAAGTGTGATAGGGTCTATTATCATCCCGCTCTCGGCCCGCTTCACTTTTCTAACCTTAAGCGCCTGCTCTTCGGCTGTCATATTTTTGTGCAAAACACCAATTCCCCCTTCCCGTGCAATGGCAATGGCCATACGAGATTCGGTCACAGTATCCATGGCTGCGGAAACTATAGGCACATTGAGCCCGATATTACGGGTAAACTTGGATTGAATACTAACTTCGCGGGGAAGGATTTCTGAAAAGGCAGGGACTAAGAGTACGTCATCGTAGGTGAGTCCTTCGCCCAGGATCCTGGAGGTGTGTGCGATCATGGCAATTAAGATTTAATTGCGTGCAAATATACATTCTTTTCTACAGATGTGAGAAATATATTTGATTAATTCATTTTCAGGCCTTACGGAAGGCTACAATAAATTCTGCACCCTTACCGGGATAGCTTTTAATATCGAGACAAGCCTGGTTGATAGCCAAAAAATGTTTTACGAGCATAAGTCCAATCCCGGTACCGGTTTCCATTCTGGTACCAATTTCAGAAATCATGCGCTGGTTGAATTTTTTGATCTCTTCAATCTTTTCAGGAGCTATACCCTCTCCTCCGTCAAGGATCTTCATAAGTACGGTTTCTTCCCTCTCCTCAAAGCTGATGTAAATTCTACTCCCTTCCCGGGTAAATTTTATAGCATTAGACAACAGGTTGTGCATAACAATTGAAATATGGCCGCGGTCTACCAGTACAGGAGGCAGGTTTTTTGTTTGCTGCTGAACGATCTCAATATTTTTACGCTTCGCAATTAGATAATAGGCCTTGACGATTTTTGTGGCTTTCTGCGGAAGGTCTACCTCTTCGAGATTCACCTTACTGCCTTCCAGCTGTGAATTGGCCCAATTCAGAAGATTTTGAAGCATGACTGAAGTTCCAGAAACCTGCATTAGCATCTCATCGAGTAGCGATGCCTGCTCCTCGGGTGTAAAATCACCCGATTTAATAAGCCCCAGCAATTGCTCTAGAGAAGCCAATGGAGAACGCAGGTCATGAGAAAGGATTGAAAAAAGGCGGTTTTTGGCCTCGTTCATTTCCGAAAGCCCTTCATTTTGGCGGGAAATAAGCTGGTTTTGTTCAGAAATTGTCTGGTTCTTGTTTTGCAACTGGGTATTAAACTGCTCCTTTTGCCTTATGTTCTTCCTAAACATAAAAGCCACGATCAATAACAATAAAACTGCCAGTACGAGGATACCAAGAAATATCCTGTTGGTAAAAAGCTGTTTTTCTACAGCTGCTTTTTCAGACTGAAGCACTAGATTTTCGGCTTCTTTACTCTCCAGCTGGAGCAAATTTATGGCCCGTAATTTTGTCTGATTGTAAAGTGAATCCCGGTATTTTTGATTGAGCTCCAGGTATTCAAGAGCTTCGTTGGTCTTCCCCTGATTTTTATAAACCTGTGATAAAATGCCGGTATTCCTTTCCAGGTCCCATAAAGATTCCAAGTCTTTTGAAAAACCCAGCGCCTTTATACCCGCCTCTTCTGCCTGCACATAATTTCCCTTTGCTGAATAGACCTCAGCCAGGCCGGCATAAGCAAAAGACCTTTCCCAGTTACTCGGTGGGTTTTCATGATTGAGGATCCTAAAATATAATTCTTTCGCAGTGTCATATTTTCCGCGGAAAAAATTTATTTGCGCCATGCGGTTTAAAGCGAGATGTTCTACATCTATGCGCCCTGTCTTTCTCGAAAGTTCCAGCGCCGTTTGAAGGTTGGCCAGCGCTTTTTCATATTCCTTTACTTCAATTTGTGAAATGGCAATATTGAGATAGGCAGGATTAGCCCTGGCTGCATTTCCCGATTGTTTGTAAGCTTCAATGGCTTCAGTAAAAATTTTTATGGCTTCTTCATTCCTGTCGATCCCCTGCTGAATAAGCCCCTGTCCCACCAGGCTTTTTGCCTCTCCCAGTTTATTCCCGGTTTTACGGTAGATTTCCCAAGCTTTAAGATACTGCTGAAGAGAAAGGTCATACGTTCCCTTAACATAGTACGCATAGCTGTAAGCATAAGCTACATCTGCCCTGTCTCCAGGATCATTGGATGCTGCCGCCAAAGCATCTGCTCTATCAAGGATTTTTAGAGCTTTTGATAAATCATTATTAAGCAAAGCAAACCCCTTCTCCACGTATATTGCAACAGAATCCTTTTCCTGTTGCCATTCAGCATAAACCGAAGAATGAACGTTCAGGAAAGACAAAAGGGCAATGAAAATGCAACTAAAATTACGCTTCAAAAATGGCATTTTAGACTGCAATTATAGAGATAAATTTTGAAAAACCACTCCCCTTAATGATAAGCAGAAAATATTTTGGTGGCTTCATTATGAGATGATTCAAAGCTCATCATCCTAATATCGGTGTCGTCTTTTTTAGATGTGAAGTAAGACAGTAATTTTTCTGTAGGCATGTTTCCTGTAAGCTCGTCTTTTGCCATTGGGCAGCCACCAAAGCCCTGTATGGCACCATCAAACCTTTTGCAACCCGATTTATAAGCCGCATCAACCTTCTCAAACCATTTTGCAGGAGTGGTATGAAGGTGTGCCCCAAATTCTATTTTTGGATACTTCGGAATCAAATTTGAAAAAAGATAAGTGATAATATCGGGCGTAGAACTACCAATGGTATCAGACAGGGAGAGGATTTTCACCCCCATAGCTGAAAGTTTTTCGGTCCACTCGCCCACAATTTCCACATTCCACGGATCCCCATACGGATTTCCGAAACCCATAGAAAGGTATGCGACCACTTCTTTACCCGAAGCATCGGCAATATTGAGGATCTCCTGCAGGGTTTCAACAGATTCGGCTATGGTCTTATGGGTATTTCGCATCTGGAAGTTTTCAGAAATTGAAAAAGGATAGCCTAAATAGTCTATTTCAGAATATTGAGAAGCATCCTGGGCGCCCCGGGTATTTGCCACTATGGCCAGCAGTTTACTTTGTGTTCTCGAAAGGTCGAGTTTGGAAAGAACCTCGGCAGTATCGGCCATTTGAGGGATGGCTTTGGGAGAAACAAAACTTCCGAAGTCAATAGTGTCGAATCCGCAACGCAGCAAAGACTGGATGTACTGAACTTTTTTGTCTGTAGGAATAAAGTCTTTTATTCCCTGCATCGCGTCTCGCGGACATTCAATGATCTTTAATTTCCCCATGAGTCAAATATAGAAGTTAGATTTTAGAATTACGAAATTAGAAGTAGTTCGATGGAAATATTTGTAATGATCCAAAATGTCCTATTCCCCGGCACAGTTACACATCTGCGCCATCTATCCCAAAAAAGCTAATTACCAACGGCTAAAGGCTAAAGCCCTTTCCCAATTTTAAATATTCAATATTCAATACTAAGCACTCTTTACTCTAAACTAATATAAAAACACCAATCCCCACAAAAACTATTACCTGCACCCATTTAAAAATATGGGCTGAGGCAGGATGCTTTTGAAGATAGACAGAAATTTTTCCTGCGAGAATAGCCACGGCTGAGAAGATGAGGAATGCCTGCAGCATAAATAGAAAACCAAGAATGTAAAACTGCAGCAGGGTATTTGTATTGGGGTCCCAAAGAAAGCCGGGAAAAAAAGCAAGAAAGAAGATTGCGACTTTCGGGTTTAAAACATTCATTAAAAATCCCTTTTTAAAGAGGGAAGCAAATTTCTTTTTTGGCAGGTTTGCACCTTCCTTCAGGCTAATCGCAGCTTCACTTTTATACACCTGCCAGGCCAGATAAAACAAGTAAGCCGCACCCAAAATTTTAATTAGAAGAAACAGATTTTCTGACTGCTTAATAATTGCTGAAACCCCGAAGGCAACGAGACTGGTATGAATTATAATTCCGCTTACAAGCCCCAGGGCAGTGACAATTCCGTGTTTTTTTCCGTTGGTCATGCCCTGCACCAGTACGTAAATAATATCGGGGCCTGGCGACAGGGTGAGCAGGATTGAGGCAGTAAGAAAAGGGATTAATTGGGCCGTCACTTACTGCGGTTTAGAATTTCTTCGTTGATCTCCTTCACCAACTGAGGGCCTTCATAAATAAATCCGGTATAAAGCTGCACCAAAGAGGCCCCGGCTTCAAGTTTTTCAATCGCATCTTCGGGAGACATAATTCCTCCAACGCCAATAATCGGAAAAGCTTTTTTACTTTTTTCAGATAAGAAGCGAATCACCTCTGTTGCACGTTTTGTAAGAGGTTTTCCGCTTAAGCCTCCGGTCTCGTCCTTTTCTGAAGAAGTAAGTCCTTCCCTGGAAATGGTAGTATTTGTAGCTATTACTCCCGCAATTCCGGTATCCCTGACAATATCTATGATATCCAGCAATTGTGAATCGGTAAGATCGGGTGCAATTTTAAGCAGGATAGGTTTTTGCACAGGCCGCCTTAAACTTTCCTGCTGCAGGCTGTTGAGCAACTTAGTTAGTGGTTCCTTATCCTGCAGCTCCCTTAAGTTTGGCGTGTTTGGAGAACTTACGTTGACCACGAAATAATCTACATGCTCAAAAAGGGCATTATAGCAGATCAAATAATCATCCACAGCTTTCTCGTTTGGCGTCACTTTATTTTTGCCAATATTTCCGCCAATAAGAACACCCTTGTTCTTTTTCAGTCTTTCCACCGCTTCTGCTACTCCGCCGTTATTGAAGCCCATTCTATTGATAATGGCTTTGTCTTCTTTTAACCTGAAAAGCCTTTTCTTCTCATTTCCAGGCTGGGGTTTAGGGGTTAGGGTTCCAATTTCAATAAATCCGAAACCAAAATTACTCAGCTCCTTATAGAGCTTTGCATCCTTATCAAACCCGGCAGCCAGCCCCACCGGATTCGGGAATTTAATACCGAAAACTTCCCGCTCCAGCCTCTTATCTTCAACCACAAATTTTTTGCGCACCAGCTTCTGGCTCCCCGGAAGAAGAAATAACTTCCGAAGTGTTGAAAAAGTGAAATAATGGATTTTTTCAGGATCAATATTAAAAAGCAGCGGCCGAATGATCTTTTGATACATGAAGTGGGTTTTAGACAAAATTAACACAAAGCTGCATAAAAAAGCCTGAAAAGAGAAAAGGTTTTGAACCTACTTTTTATATCGCTATTTTTGGGAAAACTACCTCAAAAATGACAAATAAGCAGGAAATTATTGACCGCTTTTTAAGCTATGTAAAGATAGATACCCAGAGTGACGAAACCAGTGAGGCAACTCCCAGTACCAAAAAACAGTGGGATTTGGCCAATAAACTGAAAGAAGAGTTGGAGGCTATGGGAATGCAGGAAGTGAGTATAGATGAACACGCCTACGTAATGGCCAGCCTTCCTTCAAACCTTGAACATGAGGTGCCGGTAGTAGGCTTTGTGGCTCATTTTGATACCACGCCCGATTTCTCCGGAACCAATGTGAATCCGCAGATCATCGAAAATTACGATGGAAAGGACATTGTGCTGAATAAAGAGAAGAACATCATCCTCTCCCCCGAATATTTTAGCGACCTGTTGCAGTATGAGGGGCAAACTCTCATCACTACCGATGGCACCACCCTATTGGGAGCCGATGACAAGGCCGGGATCACCGAGATCATGGAAGCTATGAAATACCTCCTTAACAATCCGCAGGTGAAGCATGGAAAGATCCGTGTTTGTTTTACGCCCGATGAAGAGATTGGTCGGGGCGCCCATAAATTTGATGTTGATAAATTTGGAGCCGAATGGGCATACACCATGGACGGCAGCCAGGTTGGGGAACTTGAATTCGAGAATTTCAACGCAGCCGGCGCTGTGGTTAAAATAAGCGGAAAAAGTGTACACCCGGGCTACGCCAAAGACAAGCTGATCAACAGCATGTACATTGCCATGGATTTTATCAACTCCCTGCCGCGCCTTGAAACTCCCGAACATACCGAAGACAGGCAGGGATTTTTCCACCTCAACGGGATGGAAGGAGATGTGGAAGAAACCACGCTTCACTACATTATTCGCGATCACGACCGGGAGCATTTTGAAGCCCGCAAGGAGATGATGAAAGACCTAGCCACAGAAATTTGCAGCCAGTACGAAAGGGATTGTGTAACCGTGGAGATCAAAGACCAGTACTACAATATGAGGGAAAAAGTAGAACCCGTAATGCATATTGTGGATATTGCTGAAGAAGCCATGAAACGGGTAGATGTTACTCCCATTATAAAGCCAATTCGCGGGGGAACAGACGGCGCACAGCTTAGCTTCAAAGGCCTGCCCTGCCCCAACATCTTTGCCGGCGGACATAATTTCCACGGAAAATACGAATATGTTCCCGTAGAAAGCATGCAAAAAGCGGTGGAAGTAATTGTTCAGATTGCCCAACTCACTGCCGAACAATACAGAAAGTAATTCCGCTACTTTCCCGCCAATCAGGCAATTTAAAAACTATACCTTTATATCCGCCTCTCCAGTGAGGTGGATGTAAAGGTATGCTATGGTTTTAACTGAAAAGATACCGGCAGGCTTCAAAAATGCCTTTTTGAAGAGTTTTTTTGCTGAAGCAATTCTGGTTTAGCAGATTTAATTAACTGAAATTCAAAAAATCTCCTTCCTTCCCGAAGGAGCCTGGGCCGGTGAGCGACTGCTATAGACGGCGCGCCCCTGACAAACTTCGCGGGCCCTTTTTCCATAAAATAAAAAAACCTCCCGAAAAGGGAGGTTTTAGAGCCGATGGAGGGACTCGAACCCACGACCTGCTGATTACAAATCAGCTGCTCTAGCCAGCTGAGCTACATCGGCGAGTGCCTTATTATTATAAAGCGTTTATTTTTTCAACAAGGATTTTGGCCTTAGCCTCAAATTCCTTTTCAATTCCTCTAAAATGTTGTTTTTTGTTCTCAACATTTTTTTGGTTCATTTTCCCTATCAATTGGTCAAAATCTGAAATTGCTTCATCAACAATTTTTTCAGAGTTTGCAGGATCTTCTTCGGGATGAGTGATCTGGTGCAGGTAAGCTGCCTCAATTATGTCACCAAAAACATAATTCATATCCCTTTTTAATGTTCTTCTATTCGCCATCTTTCGCGTAATTTTCAGCTGCGAATTTACACTATTTCTCAATTCAAAACACAGTTTTTTGAAAAAAATTATTCCCCCCTGTAAGTAACGTAGTTCCTGGGGGTTTCATACAAAGTGACCTCAAGATCCAGGTGTGGCTCCAGCTCCAAGCGCAGCTTCTTCCATATTACAATAGCAATATTTTCGGCAGTGGGGTTTAAGTCTTTGAATTCCGGAACTTCAATATTCAGGTTCTTATGATCAAAAGGCACTTCAATTTTCTCGTAGATAAGCTGCTTCAGGTTTTTGAGATCCATAACAAATCCTGTTTCCTGATTGATCTCCCCTGTAACAGCCACCACCAGTTCATAATTATGCCCATGGTAATGCGGATTACTGCACTTCCCAAAGACACGGCGGTTCTTCTCATCATCCCAGTCTTTTCTATGCAGCCTGTGCGCCGCATTAAAATGTGCCTTCCTGTTTACAGTTACCCTCATTGCTGGATGTGCTTGTAGTATTTGTCAAAGATGATCTTGAACCAGGCCGTATAAATCTCAGGATGTTCCTTCATATCCCGCTTCAGATCTTCAAGAGAAACCCACTTGTAAGCATGAGCTTCTTCAGGGTTTAAATCGGGTTCCCCGTTGTAATGCCCTACCAGAATATGGTCAAATTCATGTTCGGTAAGCCCGTTGTCAAAAGGAGCTTTATAGATAAAGGAGATGGTATCCTTCAATTCTGTTGAAAACCCCATTTCTTCCTGTAAACGCCGCTTCCCTGCTTCAATATTAGATTCTCCTTCGCGCTGGTGACTGCAACAGGTGTTCGTCCACAACCCGGGGGAATGATATTTTCCCAGTGCGCGTTGCTGTATCATGAGCTCGTTCTTGTCATTAAATACAAAGACAGAAAAAGCCCGGTGCAGCAAAGCCTTTTCATGGGCTTCCATCTTCGGCATGAGCCCAATTTGCTCATCTTTTTCATTCACCAGGATAACTTGTTCTTCTTTCATTGCAAAATTTGAGCTTCAAATGTACAAAATCAGTCGGGAAATCCCTTTTTTCAGCCTTCAGAAAAGAAGTAAAACGAGAGATAGCCGAGAGCATTAATTTCACGATCAAATAATTATCTTTGCAGTCTTAAATACAAGTATGAAATTTTCAGAAGAAATCAAGAGAAGAAGGACCTTTGGGATCATTTCCCACCCCGATGCTGGTAAAACCACCCTAACCGAAAAACTGTTGCTGTTTGGAGGCGCGATACAGGAAGCGGGTGCAGTAAAATCGAATAAGATCAAGAAAGGGGCAACCAGCGATTTTATGGAGATTGAACGGCAAAGAGGAATTTCGGTGGCCACTTCGGTACTTGCTTTTGAATACAAAAAGAACAAGATCAACATACTCGATACGCCGGGGCACAAAGATTTTGCTGAAGATACTTTTCGCACCCTTACTGCCGTAGACAGTGTAATTGTTGTTATTGACGTTGCAAAAGGTGTCGAGGAACAAACCGAAAAACTTGTGGAAGTTTGCCGAATGCGCAACATCCCCATGATCGTGTTCATCAACAAACTAGACCGGGAAGGAAAAGATGCTTTTGAACTTCTCGATGAAATTGAGCAAAAACTCAACCTTACCGTAACTCCACTGAGTTTCCCAATTGGGATGGGTTACGATTTTAAAGGTATTTACAACATTTGGGAGCAAAACGTCAATCTGTTTACGGGCGACCCCAGAAGGGATATTGAAGAAACCGTTGAGATTTCGGACCTCGAATCCAGCGAACTTGATAACCTGATTGGCGAAAAGGCCGCCGGCACTTTAAGGGATGAGCTTGAACTTGTACATGGTGTTTACCCCGATTTTGACAAAGAAGCTTACCTGGCGGGTAACCTTCAGCCTGTTTTCTTTGGGTCGGCGTTGAACAACTTTGGAGTGCGCGAGCTGCTGGATTGTTTTATAAGCATAGCCCCTCCTCCCCGCCCAAAGGACAGCGATATTAGAAAAGTGGAACCTTCCGAAGATAATTTCACAGGATTCGTTTTTAAGATCCATGCGAATATGGATCCCAAACACCGCGACAGGCTGGCCTTTGTGAAGATCGTATCGGGAAAGTTTGAAAGAAACACGCCATACCTGCACGTGCGCCACAACAAAAAGCTGAAATTCTCGAGCCCAAATGCCTTTTTTGCTGAAAGAAAAGAAATTGTAGATGTTTCATATCCCGGGGATATTGTGGGGCTTCACGACACCGGGAACTTTAAGATTGGTGACACTTTAACTGAAGGCGAAGAACTACAATATAAAGGCATTCCGAGTTTTTCCCCGGAACATTTCCGCTACATCAACAACGCCGATCCTATGAAATCCAAGCAACTGGAAAAGGGAATTGACCAGCTTATGGACGAAGGGGTGGCCCAGCTATTTACGCTGGAGCTCAATGGCCGAAAAGTGATTGGTACCGTGGGAGCCCTGCAGTTTGAAGTGATTCAGTACCGCCTTGAGCACGAGTACGGAGCAAAATGTACTTATGAGAACCTGAATGTACACAAGGCCTGCTGGGTAGAACCAAAAGACCCTAAAAGTGAAGAATTCAAAGATTTTAAAAGGGTAAAACAAAAATTCCTGGCCCAGGATAAACAGGGACAGCTCGTTTTTCTTGCCGATTCTGCCTTTTCACTACAAATGGCACAGCAAAAATACCCTAATGTGAAATTCCATTTTACTTCGGAATTCTAATTTAGTATTGAATATTTAGTCTGACAAAATACCTTCCGAAAATGGCATTTTCGGAAGGTATTTTTTATTTAGCCATCCGCTCCTTCAGGTATTGCGGTGCTTTCTTCTGATAAAAAGCCGTTAGTTCCAGTCTCATGTGTTCTGGCAAATAGGTGCTAAAACCGGCATCTTCAGCACAAAAATATACAAAGTCCCTGATGTGATCTTCAGGAATAGAAAGGTAGGTAAAAAAGGATGCAGGCATGGCAGCCACTCCGGCATCTACCAGCTGGGAAAGGTCTTCATTCGCAGCGGCCATCTCAAGTTTCCGCATTTTTCCATTCAACCGGTTTATTATTCCGTCGAGACTCACGTTGATATTTCCGGGGGGATTATATTTTGAAGTGGTGCTCACGTTTGAGGCTGTTTTCAACTTCCGTTCAATAGATGTGGGACGCGGGGTATCGCTCATGGGAAAACCAAGATCGGCCTGCGTGAGGGTTGGGATATTTGCCAGATCTGTAGAGAGGTTTCCGCTAAGGTCGATATCGCTGATGTTCACTTCGGAAAGCTCGTCTACTTTCTCCTCCAGATGCACTGTCAAAAATGCCATTTTCAGCACCTCTTCTGTGATTATCATTTCCAGTACTTCATACTGAACCGAAGAAAACAATAGGGTATCGCCGGTTTTTACTTCTATTTCAAATGTACCATCGGCTTTGTTTGTTGTTCCCTGTTTACTGGTGAGGTTGATGATGTTGATGGAAGAAATTTCGGCATCGGGAATTAATATTCTGCCCTTCAGCAGGGATCTTTCCTGCCCCGAAACGGAAAAACAGACAGTAGCCAACACCAGAAATAGCAAAGTCCTCATCTAATCACCCATTATATTTGAATTATCAAGCAGCTTTTCTTCTATAAATTTCGGTGCCTTTTGCTTATAAAACTGCATAAGTTCCAGTCGCATATCTCCGGGGAGGTAGGACTCAAAATCTGGATCTTCTGCACAGAAATAAACGAAATCGCGAATGCGATTTTCTGGAATTGAAAGCTCCTTAAAAAAGGAAACCGGGAGTGCGTTTGCCCCGGCAGTCACCATTTGCTCAAGATCTTCCCAGGCTGCAGCCTTTTTCAGCATTTTTATCTTTCCATTCAGGGTATTCAAAAATCCATCAAAGCCTGAGGAAGCCGTAATTAGTTTTCTTTCGATGGAGGTAGGCGGCAAAACATCATTCATTGGGAAACCTATATCGGCCTGGGTTAGCGTGGGAATATCTTTGAGATCGGTCGCAAGATTGCCACTAAGACTAATGTTACTGATATTGACTTCGGCCAGTTCATCGATTTTCTCCTCCAGATGCACTGTCAAAAATGCCATTTTCAGCAGCTCTTCTGTGATTAGCATTTCCAGTACTTCATACTGAACCGAAGAAAACAACAGGGTATCGCCGGTTTTTACTTCTATTTCAAATGTACCATTGGCTTTGTTTGTTGTTCCCTGTTTACTGGTGAGGTTGATAATGTTGATGGAAGAAATTTCGGCATCGGGGATTAATATTCTGCCCTTCAGCAGGGATCTTTCCTGCCCATAGGCACAAAAAGTGAGCAACAACAGGATGATGAACAGAATAGTTTTGTTCATGTTAATCTTTTCGGGAGTCAAAACTTTTACTTCCGAAGAGAATTTCGAAAAACAATTTAAAATCGGATATAAGGCTCCAAAAAGGGTATTTAAAGGTTGCCGGTTTGTTCTTCTCAAAAAAGGCATGGCCCACCCAGGCAAAACCGTAACCTACCAGGGGAAGAAAGAGCCATTCCCAGCCCCAGCCGTTAAGAACAGCAAGAAGGAGCAGTACAAAGACCAGGAAAGTACCTGTAAAATGTAAAATGCGGCTGGTTTTGTTTTGATGTTCTGTAAGGTAAAACTGATAAAATTCTGAATAAGTTTTAATACGATCTGCCATTTAAATTTCCAGGTTTAATATGAAGACTTTTGAGGTTTTCCATAATAATTTAACATCAAAATGAAGACTTTATTGTAGATACAGAATGAATCTATAAAAATTTAATCACAAAAGCACATCTTTAAAGCTGTTAATTAAAAAAATGGAAGTTGGGCAAGGCAGAAAAGGAAGGACACAGCCCGTCAAGAAACGGTAAGTACAGCAGAGGATATGCGGGTGAACCTGAACAGGATGCACCCGCATTAAATGTTGTTGAGGTTTTACGCCTGCCCGGTAGGACCAAAATTCAGCGGGATATTTGGCTGGTCGTAATCTTTAATTTCGCCGTGGGCATTTTCAAAACGCTGCACGTTATCGGCCAAGGCCTTTAGCAATCTCTTTGCGTGCTGCGGAGTCAAAATAATTCGTGATTTCACCTTACTCTTTGGGGTACCGGGCATGATACTCACAAAATCGACCACAAATTCAGAAACAGAGTGGTTGATTATGGCAAGATTGGAGTAAGTGCCTTCGGCTACTTTTTCATCAAGTTCTATGTTGATCTGCCCTTTCTTGGGCTTTTTAGGATTGTTGTTTTCGTCGCTCATCGGTTCTTTTTTAGTTCAGTATAAAAGTAAGGAAAATAAAAAGACCTCACAGTTTTTAAAAACCTGTGAGGCCCACTCTTTTATATAAAAAAAGGCCGCTTTCGCGGCCTTTTTCTTAGTTATAATTTACTTCCTGCTTTTTCTCAAGCATTTCGTCAAATTCTTCTTTAGAACCAACAATGATATGTTCGTACTCACGAAGACCTGTACCGGCAGGGATTCTGTGACCAACAATAACATTTTCTTTTAGTCCTTCGAGTTCATCAACCTTACCACTTACAGCTGCTTCGTTAAGTACTTTCGTAGTTTCCTGGAAGGATGCCGCAGAAATAAATGACTTGGTTTGCAGTGACGCACGGGTAATACCCTGTAGTACCGGAGTTGCTGTTGCAGGAATTACTTCCCTTGCAGTAACAAGATTCTTGTCCTCTCTTCTAAGGATAGAATTCTCATCCCTCAACTCACGTGGAGTAACAAGTTGCCCCGGTTTCAGGTTCTCTGAATCTCCGGCGTCTTCAACCACTTTCATTCCAAAGATCTCATCGTTCTCCTCGGTGAAGTCATCCTTGTGCACCAATTGGTTTTCAAGGAAGATAGTATCACCCGGATCTACGATTCTTACTTTACGCATCATCTGTCTTACAACTACCTCAAAGTGCTTATCGTTGATCTTCACTCCCTGTAGTCTATAAACTTCCTGAACTTCGTTCACAAGGTACTGTTGTACAGCACTTGGGCCTTTAATTGCAAGAATGTCTTCAGGAGTTACAGATCCGTCAGAAAGTGGCATTCCGGCACGTACGTAGTCATTCTCCTGAACAAGGATCTGGTTAGAAAGCTTCACAAGATACTTCTTAACTTCTCCAAGTTTAGATTCGATAATGATCTCGCGGTTACCACGTTTGATCTTTCCGAAGGAAACAACTCCGTCAATCTCACTTACAACGGCAGGGTTCGATGGGTTACGGGCTTCGAAAAGCTCGGTTACCCTTGGAAGACCTCCCGTAATATCCCCAGACTTGGAAGATTTACGTGGAATTTTCACAAGAATCTTACCTACACCAATTTTCTCATCGTTGTCTACCATAAGGTGGGCTCCAACAGGAAGGTTGTAAGAACGAATTACCTCGTCTTTCTTTCCAAGGATCTGTAGCGTTGGGATGAGCTTTTTGTTACGGCTTTCAGAAATTACTTTTTCCTGGAATCCGGTCTGCTCATCGATCTCTACCTGGTAAGTCACCCCCTGCTCGATATTCTCATACTTGATCTTACCGGCAAATTCTGAAATGATCACCCCGTTATAAGGATCCCACTGGCAAACTATATCGTCTTTGGAAACTTTGTCTCCGTTCTTTATGAAAATTTGAGATCCATAAGGAATGTTACTTGTACTAAGTACGATTCCGGATTTCTCATCTTTTAATTTCAATTCTGAAGTTCTGGAGATCACGATCTCGGCCTCACTACCATCAGGAGCTTCTCCTGTAACAGTTTTAAGGTCTTCGATCTCTGCAATACCGGGGAACTTCGCGATCAATTTATTCTCTTCAGAAATGTTTCCTGCAATACCACCCACGTGGAAGGTACGAAGGGTAAGCTGGGTACCCGGCTCTCCAATAGACTGGGCAGCTACAACTCCAACCGCTTCACCTTTTTGTACCGTTTTATTGGTAGCCAGGTTACGGCCGTAACATTTCACACAAATACCTTTTTTGGCCTCACAGGTAAGTGCAGACCTCACTTCTACGCTTTCAATTGGCGCATCGGTGATCTTCTTCACGATCTCTTCGTCAATCTCAACCCCCGAAGCTACAAGCAATTCGTTGGTTAAAGGATTGTACACATCGTGAAGTGCTGTTCTACCAAGAATACGCTCTCCAAGTGATTCTACAATCTCTTCGTTCTTCTTCAATGGTGCTACGTCTACACCCCTTAAAGTACCACAATCTTCTTCGTTAATGATCACATCCTGAGACACGTCAACCAAACGACGGGTTAGGTAACCTGCATCGGCAGTTTTAAGAGCCGTATCGGCAAGACCTTTACGGGCACCGTGAGTAGAGATAAAGTATTCAAGAATCGAAAGACCTTCCTTAAAGTTAGAAAGAATAGGGTTCTCGATAATTTCACCACCTCCTGAAGTAGATTTTTTAGGCTTGGCCATCAATCCACGCATACCGGTTAACTGACGGATCTGTTCTTTAGATCCCCTCGCACCGGAGTCAAGCATCATAAACACAGAGTTAAATCCCTGCTGGTCTTCACGAATACGCTTCATGGCCAATTCCGTTAAGCCGGCGTTCGTTGAAGTCCAGATATCAATAACCTGGTTATAACGTTCGTTGTTTGTGATAAGACCCATGTTATAGTTGCCAATAATACCTTCTACCTGCTGGTTGGCTTCATCGATCATGCTCTGCTTCTCTGCAGGAATGATGATATCTCCAAGGCTGAAGGAAAGACCACCGCGATAAGCGTAACCATAACCCATTTCCTTAATAGCATCAAGGAATTCGGCAGTTTCAGGAACACTTGTCACTTTCAGGATGTTTCCGATGATATCACGAAGCGACTTTTTAGTAAGTACTTCATTGATATATCCGGCTTTTTCGGGTACTGCCTGGTTAAACAATACTCTTCCCACGGTTGTTTCAATGATCTGGTACACAAGTTCTCCGGCTTCATTGAAATCTTTTGTCCTTATCTTGATAATGGCATTAAGTTCAACCATTTTCTGGTTGTAAGCAATAACCACCTCTTCGGGAGAATAGAAAGTAAGGCCTTCCCCTTTTACCGGCCTTTCTTCGGTAGATTTCCTTGACTTGGTCATATAATAAAGACCAAGCACCATATCCTGAGAAGGAACAGTTACAGGAGAACCGTTAGCCGGGTTAAGGATGTTGTGAGAACCTAACATTAACAGCTGAGCCTCGAGGATAGCCTCTGGGCCTAGCGGAAGGTGAACCGCCATTTGATCCCCATCAAAGTCGGCGTTGAATGCAGTACACGCCAATGGGTGTAACTGGATCGCCTTACCTTCAATAAGTTTAGGCTGGAATGCCTGGATACCAAGCCTGTGAAGGGTTGGGGCCCGGTTTAGCAACACAGGGTGCCCTTTCAACACGTTCTCAAGAATATCCCAAACAACAGGTTCTTTCTTATCTATAATTTTCTTGGCAGACTTTACGGTCTTAACAATACCTCTTTCGATCAGTTTTCTAATCACAAAAGGTTTGTACAGCTCGGCTGCCATGTCTTTTGGAAGACCACATTCGTAGAACTTTAGTTCAGGCCCCACAACAATTACCGAACGTGCCGAATAATCTACACGCTTACCAAGCAGGTTTTGACGGAAACGCCCCTGTTTTCCTTTTAAGGAATCAGAAAGGGATTTCAACGGCCTGTTGGAATCAGTTTTTACTGCGGAAGATTTACGGGTGTTATCAAACAAAGAATCTACAGATTCCTGAAGCATACGCTTCTCGTTACGAAGGATCACTTCAGGAGCTTTGATCTCCATCAATCTCTTCAAACGGTTGTTACGGATAATCACACGACGATAAAGGTCGTTAAGATCTGAAGTCGCGAAACGCCCTCCATCAAGCGGCACCAACGGACGCAATTCCGGCGGAATAATTGGAATTACTTTCATGATCATCCACTCAGGACGGTTTTCGCGGTTCTTATTTGCATCACGAAGTGCTTCCACCACCTGAAGTCTCTTAAGAGCTTCAGTTTTACGCTGCTTGGAAGTTTCGTTGTTCGCTTTATGCCTCAACTCATAAGAAAGGGAATCAAGGTCAATGCGCTGCAGGATATCGATAAGACATTCTGCACCCATTTTAGCGATAAATTTATTCGGGTCGCTTTCATCCAGGTAAAGGTTTTCCTGCGGAAGGGTATCGAGAATGTTCAAGTACTCTTCTTCGGTAAGGAAATCCATCTTCTTCAACGGCGATCCATCTTCATTCTTGGCAATACCCGGCTGAATTACCACGTATCTCTCGTAGTAAATAATCATGTCTAACTTCTTGGAAGGAAGACCTAACAGGTAACCAATTTTGTTTGGTAAAGAACGGAAGTACCAGATGTGTGCCACAGGAACCACAAGGTTGATATGCCCCACGCGATCTCTACGCACTTTCTTTTCAGTCACCTCTACACCACATCTATCACACACGATCCCTTTGTAGCGAATCCTTTTGTACTTTCCGCAGGCACACTCATAATCCTTTACAGGACCAAAAATACGCTCACAGAAAAGCCCATCCCTCTCGGGTTTGTGCGTACGATAATTGATAGTTTCAGGCTTTAGGACCTCCCCGCGTGATTCGGCAAGAATCGACTCAGGAGAAGCTAAACCTATAGAGATCTTGTTAAACCTCTGTACTGTATTCTTATCATTATTTCTAGCCATAATACTTTTTATGTAGTAATCAGTATTCAGTAAACAGCATTCAGCAAAAACATACCGGACACTGTTTACTGCCCACTGGTGACTTTTTTTATTCTTCTAATCTAATATCTAATCCCAGACCTTTCAATTCGTGCATCAATACGTTGAAAGATTCAGGTAGTCCAGGTTCTGGCATTGGCTCACCTTTTACAATGGCTTCATAAGTTTTGGCTCTTCCTATTACATCATCAGACTTCACAGTTAAGATTTCACGAAGGGTTGCAGAAGCACCATAAGCTTCAAGCGCCCAAACTTCCATCTCTCCAAAACGCTGACCTCCAAACTGGGCTTTACCACCAAGTGGCTGCTGCGTGATCAATGAGTAAGGCCCAATAGAACGAGCGTGCATCTTATCATCAATCATGTGGCCCAACTTAAGCATGTAAATCACCCCAACAGTTGCAGGCTGGTCAAATCGATCTCCGGTACCACCATCATAAAGATAGGTATGACCGAATCTTGGAATTCCCGCTTCATCTGTCAGTTCATTGATCTGATCAATAGTCGCACCATCAAAGATTGGAGTAGCATATTTTCTACCCAATTTTTGTCCGGCCCATCCAAGTACAGTCTCATAGATCTGCCCAATGTTCATACGTGAAGGTACCCCAAGTGGGTTCAATACGATATCAACAGGTGTACCATCTTCAAGGAACGGCATATCTTCCTGGCGAACTATACGGGCAACAATACCTTTGTTACCGTGACGTCCTGCCATTTTATCCCCTACTTTAAGCTTACGTTTCTTAGCGATGTATACTTTAGCAAGTTTGATAATACCAGAAGGAAGTTCATCTCCCACAGAAATAGTGAATTTCTCTCTTCTCAAGTTACCCTGAATATCATTTTCCTTGATACGGTAATTGTGAAGAAGATCGGCCACCAAAGCGTTCAGGTGATCATCGGTAGTCCACGTACCTTGGGTAAGGTGGGCATAATCATCAACTGCATTAAGCATCTTCTGGGTATACTTCTTACCTTTTGGAAGGATCTCTTCCCCAAGGTCGTTCATTACACCCTGGGCAGTTTTACCTCCAATGATAGCGAATAGCTTATCTACCAGTTCACTCTTTAAAATGGCAAATTTCGCTTCATATTTTTTCTCAAGTACGGCAACATCTTCTTTATCCTGAGCTCTTTTGCGCTTGTCTTTAATAGCGCGTGCGAATAATTTTTTATCAATTACCACACCTCTCAATGAAGGAGAAGCTTTAAGAGAAGCATCTTTTACATCACCGGCTTTATCACCAAAGATTGCTCTAAGAAGTTTTTCTTCGGGGGTTGGATCGCTTTCTCCTTTTGGAGTGATCTTACCAATAAGAATATCTCCCGGCTTCACTTCGGCTCCAATCCTGATCATTCCATTTTCATCAAGGTCTTTTGTAGCCTCTTCAGAAACGTTTGGAATATCATTAGTCAATTCTTCATTTCCAAGTTTGGTATCTCTAACTTCAAGAGAATACTCGTCGATGTGAATAGAAGTAAAGATGTCATCTCTAACAACTTTTTCTGAAATCACAATCGCATCCTCAAAGTTATAGCCTTTCCATGGCATGAAAGCCACTTTCATGTTACGTCCAAGAGCAAGTTCCCCTGCTTCGGTAGCGTAACCCTGACAAAGTACCTGTCCTTTGCTCACCCTGTCTCCTACTCTTACGATAGGCTTCAGGTTGATAGAAGTTCCCTGGTTGGTTTTTCTGAATTTAACCAGCTCATAAGTTTTAGAATCTGAGTCAAAGCTTACCATGCGCTCTTCTTCAGTTCTATCGTACTTAATGATAATCTTTTGAGCATCTACGTACTCTACAGTTCCTTCTCCTTCAGCATTAATCAATACACGGGAATCTGTAGCTACCTGTCTTTCAAGCCCTGTACCAACGATAGGAGAATCCACTCGCAATAACGGCACGGCCTGGCGCATCATGTTAGACCCCATCAAGGCACGGTTCGCATCATCGTGCTCCAAAAATGGAATTAGCGAAGCAGAGATAGAAGCGATCTGGTTTGGAGCAACGTCCATGTAGTGAACCTGCGTAGGCTCAACAACAGGGAAGTCACCTTCTTCACGTGCAATAACCCTATCGGCTTCAATAGTACCATCATCACTCATTGCGATGTTCGCCTGGGCGATCATCTTGTCTTCCTCTTCTTCGGCACTTAGATATCTTGGCTCATCGGCAACATTCACTTTACCGTTAATTACTTCTCGGTAAGGAGTTTCAAGGAATCCCATTGAATTCACTTTAGCATAAGCCGAAAGTGAAGAAATAAGACCGATGTTTGGTCCCTCTGGTGTTTCAATAGGACAAAGCCTTCCATAGTGCGTATAGTGAACGTCACGTACCTCGAACCCTGCTCTTTCCCTTGAAAGACCACCAGGCCCAAGAGCCGAAAGACGACGCTTATGCGTAATCTCTGCAAGCGGGTTGGTTTGGTCCATGAACTGAGACAACTGGTTGGTACCAAAGAAAGAATTGATCACAGAAGACAAAGTCTTTGCATTGATCAAGTCTATTGGAGTAAATACCTCGTTGTCACGTACATTCATTCTTTCACGAATGGTACGTGCCATACGGGCAAGACCTACACCAAACTGCTGCGACAGCTGCTCTCCTACTGTTCTTACCCTACGGTTAGACAGGTGGTCAATATCATCAACCTCTGCCTTTGAGTTAATAAGTTCAATAAGGTATTTAACAATGGTAATGATGTCTTCACGGGTAAGCACCTGCTTATCCATGGCGATATCAAGACCAAGTTTTTTGTTCATTCTGTAACGACCTACTTCCCCAAGGTTGTAACGCTGGTCTGAGAAGAACAATTTGTCAATAATTCCGCGTGCAGTTTCCTCATCTGGCGGTTCTGCATTACGAAGTTGACGGTATATGTGTTCAACCGCTTCCTTTTCGGAGTTGGTTGGGTCTTTTTGTAATGTATTGTGGATAATAGCATAATCACCGGTTTGGTTATCCTCTTTGTGAAGCAGGATAGTTTTTGAACCGGTTTCTAATATCTCTTCAATATGTTCTTTTTCAAGAACAGTATCACGATCTAAAACAATTTCGTTACGTTCAATTGAAACCACCTCTCCAGTATCTTCATCAACAAAATCTTCATACCAGGTGTTCAATACACGTGCGGCCAGTTTACGGCCAAGGATCTTTTTAAGTCCGGTTTTGGAAACTTTCACCTCTTCAGCAAGGTCAAAGATTTCCAGAATATCTTTATCGCGCTCAAAACCTATGGCGCGGAAAAGGGTAGTAACAGGTAATTTTTTCTTCCTATCGATATAAGCGTACATCACGCTGTTGATATCGGTAGCGAATTCAATCCAGGATCCTTTAAAAGGAATTACACGGGCAGAATAAAGTTTTGTCCCGTTTGCATGAAAGGATTGTCCAAAGAATACTCCGGGAGACCGGTGCAACTGAGAAACGACTACGCGCTCAGCTCCATTGATACAAAAGGTCCCGCTTGGGGTCATATAAGGTATCGTCCCAAGGTACACATCCTGAACAATAGTTTCAAAATCCTCGTGTTCGGGGTCTGTACAATAAAGCTTTAACCGTGCTTTAAGCGGTACACTATAGGTCAATCCACGCTCGATACACTCTTGCAGGGAGTATCGCGGCGGGTCCACAAAATAGTCTAAAAATTCTAGTACGAATTGGTTACGGGTGTCCGTAATGGGAAAGTTCTCCATGAAGGTATTGTATAAACCTTCATTTCCTCTTTCTTCTGATTTCGTTTCTAATTGAAAGAAGTCCTGGAATGACTTGATTTGGATATCCAAAAAGTCGGGATAAGCAGGCCTGTTCTTTACAGAAGAGAAACTCAATCTTTCAGTTTGCGTTGCTAACATCAATGGACGGAATTATGTTATTATAATAAAATGGGTGCGAAATAAACAGGAAATGTTTATATACGCAAAATGGTTTAGACCTCAGAGAACCTAATCTCCGGGTCTAAACCTATATGTGTCTGTGGGTTTAGCTTATTTAAGCTCAACCTCAGCTCCTGCTTCTTCTAACTGTGCTTTTAATGCTTCAGCTTCGTCTTTAGCCACTCCCTCTTTTACTGGTTTTGGAGCACCATCTACCAATTCTTTAGCATCTTTCAAACCAAGACCGGTAAGTTCTTTTACTAATTTTACTACGGCTAGTTTAGATCCACCCGGAGCTTTAAGGATTACGTCAAACTCAGACTGCTCTTCAGCGGCTTCTTCACCACCAGCAGCAGCTCCACCAGCAACAGCAACAGCTGCAGCAGCAGGCTCAATACCGTATTCCTCTTTCAAAATATCAGCTAACTCATTAACTTCTTTTACTGTCAAGTTAACCAATTGTTCTGCAAAATCTTTTAAATCTGCCATTTTCTATCGTTTTTAAAATGTAATGTAATTTATATTTGTTAAAAAGTGCGTACTAAATTATCCTTCTTTTTCTGAAAGGGTCTTAAGAATTCCTGCGATTTTACCACCACCTGATTTAAGTGCCGAAATAACATTTTTGGCAGGTGATTGTAGCAATCCAACAATATCTCCAATAACTTCTTCCTTAGATTTGATGCTAACCAGGGTATCCAGTTTATCATCTCCAATAAAGATAGCCTCTTCAATAAACGCGCCTTTTAGTAAAGGACGGTCAGATTTTTTTCTGAATTCTTTAATTACTTTAGCCGGAGCATTTCCTGTTTCAGAAAACATGATGGAAGTATTTCCTTTCAAAATAGAAGGAAGATCTCCAAAATCTTTACCTGAACTTTCCATGGCCTTAGCCAAAAGTGTGTTCTTAACTACCGCAAGTTTTACGTTCGCCTTAAAACAAGCTCTACGCAGGTTTGATGTATTCAATGCATTTAAGCCTGAAATATCTGCTAGGTAAATAGTGGTGTTATCAGCTAACTGGGCAGTTAAATCTTCAATTACTCTTGATTTTTCTTCTCTTGTCATAATCCAATATTATTATTGCTCAGTGAACCTTTTAGTATCAATCTCAACACTAGGACTCATAGTGCTTGACAGGTGGATACTTTTAATATACACACCTTTAGCAGCCGTAGGTTTCAATTTTACCAGGGTAGTTAATAATTCTCTTGCGTTACCTGCTATTTTCTCAGCCTCGAAAGAAGCCTTTCCAATACCGGCATGAACAATACCTGTCTTATCTACTTTGAAATCGATCTTACCGGCTTTCACATCAGATACTGCCTTGGCAACATCCATAGTTACAGTTCCGGTTTTTGGGTTTGGCATTAAGCCTCTTGGCCCAAGGATACGTCCTAAAGGTCCTAATTTACCCATTACGCTGGGCATAGTGATGATCACATCAACATCTGTCCACCCGCCTTTGATCTTATCAAGGTATTCATCTAAACCAACATAATCTGCACCGGCTTCTTTAGCCTCTGCTTCCTTATCTGGAGTAACAAGGGCCAGCACCTTAACATCTTTACCGGTACCGTGAGGTAGAGTAACTACGCCACGCACCATTTGATTAGCCTTACGCGGATCTACGTTCAAACGAACTGCGATATCCACAGAAGGATCAAAATTCACATTGGTTATGTCTTTTATTAAAGCCGAAGCCTCTGCAACCGAATAGGTCTTGCCTTTTTCAATCTTAGATTGTGCTTCCTTTTGCTTTTTAGTCAATCTTGCCATTTCTAATTTCTTTTTGGATTAAAAAGGTGCCTGTCCTTTTACAGTAATTCCCATAGATCTTGCTGTTCCAGCTACCATCTTCATTGCAGATTCTATAGTAAATGCATTTAGATCCTGCATTTTATCTTCAGCAATGGTTCTTACCTGATCCCAAGAAACACTAGCTATTTTCTTACGGTTTGGCTCGCCAGAACCCTTTTTAGCTTTTGCAGCTTCCAAAATCTGAACTGCAGCCGGTGGAGTTTTAATTACAAAGTCAAAAGACTTGTCTTTGTACACTGTAATAACAACAGGCAATATTTTTCCCTGCTTATCCTGGGTTCTTCCGTTAAATTGCTTACAGAACTCCATGATATTAACTCCGGCAGCACCTAAAGCTGGTCCAACTGGTGGTGATGGGTTAGCAGCACCTCCGCGAACTTGTAACTTAACAACCTTACTTACTTCTTTTGCCATTTTATTAATTTTAAGATGATAGTTTTGTTAGTGGAAGCATACTAAAACTATCCAAAAATATATAGTGTAACAGTTATTATACTTTTTCTACCTGCATATAGCTAAGCTCAAGCGGAGTCTTTCTACCAAAGATCTTTACCATAACTTCAAGCTTACGCTTCTCTTCATTGATCTTTTCAACTGTACCATTGAACCCGTTAAAAGGCCCGTCAATTACTTTTATGGTCTCCCCAATAGTAAATGGTATGGCAACATTATCTGCCTTGACAGAAAGTTCATCTACCTTACCAAGCATTCTGTTAACTTCAGACTTCCTAAGCGGCACAGGATCCCCTCCTTTAGTTTCACCAAGAAATCCAATAACTCCATTGATAGATTTGATGATGTGAGGTATCTCACCACCAATATTAGCAAGAATCATCACATAGCCCGGAAAGTAAACGCGCTCCTTATTCACCTTTTTACCATTCCTTATCTGAATGACCTTTTCGGTTGGAACAAGAACCTCTTCAATAAAATCTTCAAGGCCTTCATGAGCGATTTCCCGCTCAATATATTCTTTAACTTTATTTTCCTGTCCGCTTACGGCACGAACTACATACCATTTTTTGTCTTTCACCTCTGCCATAGCAATATTATTTACGATTTAATCCACTCAAAATATTGCTCTATCGCCCCACTAAAAACAGTATCTACACCCCAGATCAACAATGCAAACACTATTGAGAACACAACCACAACTACAGTCAGTTTTTGAGCTTCAGCCCAGCTTGGCCATGTTACGTGGTTCTTCAATTCATTATAGGACTCCGAAATGTAATTTGATATTCCTGCCATGGTATTAATTTTTTCAGCTTAATAAGTCATTAAGCACCGGCCCCTCTGCAATATCACCTCCTGTTTTGGAAAGAATTTGGTGGCCATGTGGTTGATCACTATTATTAAAAAGAGGTTTATATCGACCACTCTTTATGCACGGGTTGAGAGACTCGAACTCCCGACACCTGGTTTTGGAGACCAGTGCTCTACCAACTGAGCTAAACCCGTAAATATAAGTCAAGGTATTCACCGGGGTGAATACCTCAACTTTTATACTAAACTATATTAGTCTAAAATTTCAGTAACCTGACCAGCACCTACAGTTCTACCACCTTCACGGATAGCGAAACGCAGACCAACGTTCATTGCAATTGGCTGGATAAGATCTACAGTAATTGTAAGGTTATCACCTGGCATTACCATTTCAACGCCTTCAGGAAGGTTAATTGTTCCTGTTACGTCAGTTGTACGTACGTAGAACTGAGGACGGTAGTTGTTGTGGAATGGAGTGTGACGTCCACCTTCTTCTTTCTTAAGGATATAAACCTCAGCTTTGAATTTAGCGTGTGGAGTTACAGATCCTGGCTTAGTAATTACCATACCACGAGAGATCTGGCTCTTTTCAATACCTCTAAGAAGAAGACCAACGTTATCACCAGCCTCACCCCTATCTAGGATCTTACGGAACATCTCAACCCCTGTAATTGTAGAAGTAAGTTTTCCAGCTCCCATACCAATGATCTCAACTGGATCACCAGTGTTAGCAACACCAGTTTCGATACGACCTGTAGCAACAGTTCCACGACCAGTAATAGAGAATACATCTTCGATAGGCATTAGGAATGGCTTATCAACATCACGCTCTGGCAATTCGATCCAGGTATCAACAGCCTCCATCAACTGAAGCACAGTATCAACCCACTGCTGCTCACCCTGAAGTGCTCCAAGAGCAGATCCAGAAATAACAGGACCATTATCTCCATCATATTCGTAGAAAGAAAGAAGATCTCTAACTTCCATCTCAACTAGCTCAAGCAGCTCCTCATCATCAACAAGGTCAACTTTGTTTAAGAACACAACAATTCTTGGAATACCTACCTGGCGACCAAGAAGGATGTGCTCACGAGTTTGTGGCATAGGACCATCTGTAGCTGCAACCACAAGGATCGCACCGTCCATTTGAGCAGCACCAGTTACCATGTTCTTTACGTAATCGGCGTGACCAGGACAGTCAACGTGAGCGTAGTGACGCTTTTCAGTTGAATATTCAACGTGCGAAGAGTTAATAGTAATACCTCTTTCTTTTTCTTCCGGTGCGTTATCAATTTGATCAAAAGATCTAGCTTCTGAATAACCGGCATCAGCCATTACCTTAGTAATCGCTGCTGTTAAAGTTGTTTTTCCGTGATCTACGTGCCCAATTGTACCTATGTTAAGGTGCGGCTTGGACCGATCGTAAGTTTCCTTTGCCATAATTAATACTTATTTAATCTTAGTTATATATTAGTGTTCAATTTTACACAAACCTCAGAGCCAACGACGGGAATTGAACCCGTGACCTCTTCCTTACCAAGGAAACGCTCTACCCCTGAGCTACGTCGGCAAAAAAGCCCCCACCAAGCTACTTCTGGGGAGACGATTATAAGATTCAAAAATTCAGACCCAACTTCCAATTAACAGGAAAACACGCCCGCAGCGTGAGAACCCTTATTAAAAGAAGAGCCATCCTTCTTAGGTTCCCGGGTATTTAAGCCAAAACCTTAAACCCGAAAAAATTCATGCGGAGATATTTTTTAGCTGAAAAAAAATTCTTTTCAACCACTAAAAACCTCCTCATCTTCCTCAACACAAGCTTCTTTTCAGGGAAACCAATTTTTGGAAAGATTCAGAGCGGGAGACCGGGTTCGAACCGGCGACATTCAGCTTGGAAGGCTGACGCTCTACCAACTGAGCTACTCCCGCAATTCTCAAATCCCAAGCCTCAAGCACCAAATCCCAATTTGGTATCTGGAATTTGTTATTTGGAATTTAAATTTTGTGGGGAGAGCAGGATTCGAACCTGCGAAGTTAAAAAACAACAGATTTACAGTCTGTCCTCGTTGGCCGCTTGAGTATCTCCCCAATTAATTCTTTCAGTATTTCAGAGAACCATCGCTTTGGAATGGCTTATTTTTTGAAGCCGCAAATTAATAGAAAATTAATTTAGCAACCAAAGCTTTTTTTCAAAATTTCAAGAACTTTAAAAACCAAATTGAATTTGATTTTTTAAGAGCCGATGGAGGGACTCGAACCCACGACCTGCTGATTACAAATCAGCTGCTCTAGCCAGCTGAGCTACATCGGCAAAACTCTTTCTTTTTCACAAAAAAAGTCCGCTATTTCTAACGGACTGCAAATGTATAAATTAATATTTGTTCTCAAAACATTTGATGAAAAATATTTTAAGCTACCTGCACATTAAATTTGCGCTTGCGTTTTTGAAGCTGCCTCTCCAGCGAACTAACACATTCATCTACACCCACTTCAAATCTCCTGCCCCTCTTTTTACAAATTATTTCATCACCCGGAATACTGAGTAAAATTTCTGAAATTTTATTTTCCTTATCACTTGCTTTCTCCACTTTGAGGTACACATCGGCATAAATAACATTGTCGAAATGGTTCTCCAGCTTGTCCAGCTTTTTCTGAATAAGGTTAACCAGTTTTTGATCGGCGTGGAAGTTCACGGATTGCACATTGACTTTCATAAAAATTGAAGTTTTTAATTAGACAAATTCTATAATCCCTTCTTCTTGTTCCTTGGATGCGCATTGCGGTAGACCTTATTAAGCTCAGCCATGCTGTTGTGAGTATAAACCTGGGTGGCAGCAAGGCTGGAATGACCCAAAAGTTCTTTTACAGCATTTAAATGAGCACCCTGGTTCAATAAGTGAGTGGCAAAGGAGTGCCGCAGGATATGCGGGCTCTTCTTTAACTTACTCGAGATACCCCTAAAGTAATTATTTATTGTGCGGTAAACAAGCGAATCATAGGTTTTAACGCCTGCTGCTGTCAAAAATAAATACCCTTCAGAAATGCCATTTTCAACATCCTTCCTCTCTTTGAGATATAGCTTTAGTGTAGTCACAAGCCCGGGCAAAAGAGGCACAACCCGTTCTTTATCCCCCTTCCCTTTCACCTTCAGCAGGCCCGAAGTCAAATCAAGATCTTTCAGTTTAATTCCTATAAGCTCACTCCGCCTTATTCCCGTAGAATAAAAAAGCTCCACCATCAGTTTATTGCGGATTTGCTCAAAACCTTCGGCCTGCACCTGCCCCAGCGCCTTATCTATCTCGCTTTCAGAAAATGGCACCTGCAGCTTACGCGAAGTTTTTAAGGCCCTGTGTTTCGCCAAAGGCGAGACCTCCAGCTGCTTTGTCTTCAGAAGAAATCTATAAAAAGCCTTTAAAGAAGACACCTTACGGTTAATGCTGTTATTTGAAAGCCCCTGCTCTACCAGCTGCACAACCCAGCTGCGCACCTGGGAGTAACTTACCTGCTTAAGATCCTCCTGCCCATAAGTGGCCGCAATAAAATCGGCAAAAGATAGCAGATCGGCCCTGTAGGCCGTGATCGTATGAGCCGAATTCTTTTTCTCCAGCTCCAGGTAATCAAAAAAGGAAGTGTACAAATTTTGAGGCATAAAAAAACTGTTGACAAACAAAGTTATTAAACTTTATTTACCAACAGTTAATATTATATACCCAAGAACTCAGGCCTTGGAATTGATACTAGATCTCTTCCTGATCTCTTAGATGCTGAATGTAAGCAGCTTTTTGGATTTGAGCCCTACGTTCTACTGACGGTTTTGTGAATGCCTGACGATCTCTTAACTGACGCATAGTTCCTGTGCGATCAAATTTACGCTTGAAACGCTTCAGCGCTCTATCAATATTCTCTCCGTCTTTAACTGGTATAATTAACATAGTGTCACCTCCTTTCTTTAAAAATTATTTTCGAGCTGCAAAGATAATCGTTAATTACAAACTCACAATTTAAATTTGTTTTTATTTCTTAAAAATTCCAAGCACCAAAATCCAAATTCCAAGCATCAAATTTCCAAAACCTTGAACCTGGATCCTTGAACCTTGAACTATTTGGCTGCCGGCTTGTATTCCTTCCCGTCTATCACCATTTTAGCGATGATCTCACGAAGAATTTCTGAAGTCCCGCCTCCAATAGGCCCCAGCCTGCTGTCGCGCAACAATCGCGCTAATGGATAATCTTCCATGTACCCGTAACCGCCAAGAAACTGCAAACATTTATAGATCACCTCATCGGCGATTTTTGTAGAGAGCAGTTTAGACATACTGGCTTCTTTCACCACATAAACTCCCCGTTCCATCCTCTCGGCGATAGAATAATTGAATTCCTTTGCCATCTCCACCTCGCTGGTCATATCGGCGTAGCTGTGGCGTAAAGCCTGAAACTGGTCTATGGTCCTCCCAAAAGCTTCCCTCTCTTTCATATACTGCAAAGTGTAGCTCAAAGCATATTCTGCACGGGCGTGGGCATTAATTCCCATTATAAGCCTTTCAAAAGCAAAGTGCTGCATGATGTAAGGAAAGCCCTTACCTTCTTCCCCCATAAGGTTTGAAGCCGGCACCTCTACATTATCAAAAGCAATTTCGGCAGTATCTGATGCCCTCCAGCCAAGTTTATTGAGTTTGGTAGCCGAAATTCCCGGCGTGTCCCTATCTATCACAAAAATACTCATGCCCTTTCCCTTTAGCTCGGGCGCAGTCTTTGCAGCCACAACCAGGTAATCTGAATACACCCCGTTTGTGATGAAGGTCTTGGAACCGTTAATAATATAATGATCGCCTTTTTTCACGGCAGTTGTCCTCATTCCTGCAACATCACTGCCGCCTGAAGGTTCACTAATGCACAAACAGCCAATTTTTTCACCGCTAATACTCGGGGCAAGGTATTTTTGTTTAATGTGGTGATCTCCTTCCTTGGCCAGGTGGGTCATTGCGAGGTATGCATGGGCCCACATCGCCGCTGCAAACCCTCCACTATTGATCTTCTGCAGCTCTTCAAGAAAAATCACTGAATAGAAGATATCCAGGTTCAATCCTCCGTAATCTTCGGAATAATTGAGTCCAAAATAGCCCATTTCTCCAAATTTCTCCCAGATAAAACGCTCTATAGTTCCGGTTTCTTCCCACTTTTCAATATGCGGCACCACCTCTTTTTGTAAGAATTCCTGAAAGCTCTTGCGGAATAATTCGTGTTCTTCTGTAAAATATCTGCTGTTCATAAAAGTTTGTTTCTGAATGTTTTTTAACCTGAAAATCTAATTGGAGATGCGAAAAACTCAGTTTTTCGGGTCGGTGCTCAAATATAGGGCAATTCTGTCTAATTTTTCCACGGGAAAATTCCTAATCTGCCCAAGTTCTTCGAGATTTTTCACCTGGCCTGCCTCTTCCCTGTACCTAATTATTGCCCGCGCCTGCTCATAGTTAAAGTAAGGGATCCTGGTGAGCTGCATCAGGCTTACTTCATTAACATCAAAGCGCGCTTCTGCCCTTTTTGGCACCTCAAAACTGCGCAGCAGCCTTTTCACCACTTCTGGAGATAAACCGTAGACATCATTAAGCTGCACCTCACCTCTAAAGCCGCCAAGCGAATTACGGTACTTCACAATTCGGGCAGAAAGTCTTTCCCCAATGCCGTTCACCCGCTGCAGGTCTTCGGCTGTGGCAGTATTGAGATCAGCTTTGGGAAGAGGTGTCAAAAATGCCTTTTTTGACAACCTGTTTTCTTCGGAAGTATTTCTGCGGAAATCGGGAAACTGAAAAGAAGGCGCCAGTACCTTCAGCAAAGAATCTGAAACCCCCGTCACAGCCTGAAAATCTTCAGCTGAATTGATCCACAAATCACGCTCCCGATAATCATGAAGCCGGTCTATCTGCACTACCGAAAGCCCCAGCAGATAGCCCTTATAATCTGAAATAAAATTCGGGTTAAATGGCGCCACAGCATCAAGATCTCTTTCGGCCTTTATTTGTTTTAATGAATCTATGGAGCGCTGCATTTCAGCGGCGATGCGCTCCACTTCGGGATCTGGCACTTCTTCCGAAGAAAAGGGAAAAAAGAAATAAACCGCCTGGAGAATGATGATGATCCCTACCAAAACAAAAATCCCATTTTGCTGACTTCTGGTGAAAACAAAATGGGATTTCCAGTTTTTCATATGTAAATAGGAACTTAAGAGGCTTTTTTCACCCGCTCTTTTTGAGGCTTATGAAAAAGTTCACCTGCTTTCAGTTTTCTTGAATATTCCCTGAGGTCTTTTCTCACTTCGCCAGACATAATGTAAAGCCCTATGATGTTAGGGAAAGACATGGCCAGGATCATCATACCTGAAAAGTCGAGTACGGCACCAAGGCTCACCGATGCCCCTACAACCACAAACACCAGGAATAGTGCTTTGTAGAGCAGCTCCATTTTTTTGCTTTTTCCGAAGAGGAAAGTCCATGCCCTCATTCCGTAGTAAGACCAGGAGATCATTGTTGAAAATGCGAACAGGAATACCGCTGCTGCAAGCACGTAAGGGAACCACGAGATCACACTTCCAAATGCTGTAGAGGTCAATTCTACCCCTCCCACGCCTTCAACTTCGTGCATTCCGGTAAAAATAAGTACAAGTGCGGTAAGTGTACACACCACTACAGTATCAATGAAAGGTTCAAGCAGTGCCACAAAACCTTCAGACGGCGGATTGTTGGTCTTGGCGGCCGAATGGGCGATCGCAGCAGACCCAACCCCGGCTTCGTTCGAGAAAGCTGCTCTCTGGAACCCAACGATCAAAACCCCAATCACCCCGCCTTTTAGGGCACTCGGGCTAAACGCACCGTCCCAGATGGCTGCAAACGCAGGGCCTATATTTTCTATGTTCACACCAATCACTACCAGAGCTCCAATGATGTAAACCGCTGCCATTACCGGAACAATTTTCCCGGTTACCTTGGCTATACTGCTTATTCCCCCAATAATTACAACCCCCACAAGGATTGCAACTACCAGCCCAAAAATGAATCCGTTACCCACAAGGGCAGGAAATTCACCTGCAAGGATCACAAAAGACTGGTTGGCCTGGAACATGTTCCCACCTCCAAAAGAGGCGCCAATAGCAAGAATGGCAAAGAACACCGCAAGGAATTTACCCAGCCCGGCCATTTTTCTCTTTTCAAGGCCGTAGCGAAGATAATTCATAGGCCCTCCAAAGACACGGCCTTCAGAATTTATAAAACGATATTTCACCCCCAGGGTACACTCCACAAATTTGGAAGACATTCCCAGAAGACCTGCAAGGATCATCCAAAGAGTAGCTCCTGCCCCTCCGAGGGAAACAGCCACAGCCACACCAGCAATATTCCCAAGCCCCACAGTACCCGAAACCGCGGTTGCCAAAGCCTGGAAGTGGGTTACCTGCCCCGGTGCGTTTGGATCGTCATATTTACCTTTAGCAAGGTCTAAGGCATGTTTAAACCCTCTAATGTTGATAAAGCCCATTCTTATTGTAAAGAACAATGCTCCCAAAACAAGCCAGATCACAATAAAAGGGATATCTTTTTTCTGTAAATCACCATTTGGGTGAAGCAGTGGCACCGGCTGGTCGTATCTTATCGCCGCCAGGTAATGTGCCCCCTGTTCAATAACGTGCTCAACATTTTCTGAGTTATAGATCATTCCGCCTTCCTGCACCAGGTACTCAAGGGTTCCGGTTGCATTGGCGTAAGCTGTGCTCTCTTCCTCTCCATCCTGCAGCACAATGGCTATAGGCTCTCCTTCTTCAACCCGTTCACCTTCGGCCTTAAGCCATTCTTTAAGTACAAACGTGCCATCGGTGCGGGCTTCCCAGTTTGGGGCTGCCACCCGTTTGATGTCGGCATAAACCACCGGATCATAAATACCTATAGCCGAAAAAGGGTCCCAAAACAGCACATTTCCCATACTTGCCACAATGGGGGCAAAGGTCCCGTTAAAATGTTCTGTAATGGCTTTCGCTGGAACTTTTACAGTTTTAGTAAGGCTGTTGTTGGCAGCATCAGTGATGGTCACAGTGTACTCTACCCCTTCAACAAGAGCTCCGGCCCTTGGAGAATCTAAGGTCACATCCTGCTTTGACCATTTATACTGATATGGTGGTGTTCCCCCCTGCACCTGCAATTCAGCAAAACCATCATTGATGACTTTTGAGGGATTTTCTACCTGAACTTCAACATTCAGGTTTTGTGCGTAAGTAGTTAAAAAAAATACAGAGAATAATAATGAAAGTATCGACTTTCTCATAAATGAATTTTAGAATAATACTAAATGGAATTTTCGGCGAAGCAAGATGCTAAAAATATTAACGTTTTCAAATTTTATGAAGTTAAATTGCAAAGAAAACGTTAACCTGTAAGACTTAAGCGATTTTCGGTTTTTTCTAAAGATCAAAAACAGAGGTACGCTTCGAATAAATCATATCCTTGAACCTGAGGAGAAAAGCAAATGTGAGATAAATTGCAAACCCAATCCCAAAAGTGGCAAACGAAAGGTAGATAAAAAATAATCTTACGTTTTTTGCCCGCATCCCCAGCTTATCGGCAAAGCGCGAGGAAACATAAAATCCATGCCTCTCGAAAAAGTTCCTAATCTGGTTCACCCATTTCTGCATTTTACAAAGATATTAAATTTGTGGTTGCGGTTGCAGGATCTCCAATCCCACTGCACACTTAAGGCAGGCGTTTCTGTCACAGTACTCTTTTTTCAATTGCAACAGGGCCTGTGAACCTAATGCATTCTTTACCATACCCGGCTTTAGCCTCTTAAACTTTCTTACAATTTCGTTTTCCTCGGCGGCCACTGCCTCCATAAGCGGAGCTATGATCTCAAAAGCATCTTTACCTTCGCTTTGGAGATATGCGAATTTTACAGGAACCACCGTATTCACGATAAGAAGGTCCAAAAACTTTTTCCCGGGCTTCTTTAGCCTGGGTTTGTGCTTACGTAGAAACGTATAATGGGAATTCCAGAAATCATTTAAACGCACCTCAAAAAGTTCATGAACCTGCTGCGGATTTTGACATTTTTGAAGCCTTGAAAAAAGCGAAGCCTGTTCAGAATATACAGCAGCAAGCTGCACCAATCGAATTTCTGGAAAATTATCGGGCCTGAGCCGAAAATATTTTACCGGCAACACTCCTTTCCTGCTCAGGCCAAACTTATGCTGAAGATATAAGTAAGTATCTTTTAACTTCAAATAATAAGGCTCTTCATGATCTTTTTCGAGTAGCCCCGCCTGCCCTAACAGCAAAGCTTCAAGATTTAGGGAATTTGCCCTCACCTTTCTTATTACCGAAAAAGGAATAGATGCCGCTATACTTAAAAAAGCCTCCCCGTTTATATTAAGACCAAAGTTCTTTGCCAGCATTTGAAAGAGCACTGCTTCCCAGTCTCCGGTACTTTTTGAAAGCAGCTCTCTTAATAGAGCAGATTTTTTCTCCAGCCGTTCCACGTAAAGCCGTTCCAGCCAGCTGGTCATTGTAAAATTATCAATTGAGGGCAGGTCCTGTTCACAATTGATCCATTTGCCCTGACTTTCTTCACACAAGCGGATGTAGCTATCGAGATTTTTAGGGGAAACCAGAGACTGCAACTCCATTACCGGAAGCAGGGAATTATCTCTTCGGAAAATATCCACATCATGTATCCATACCACATGAAGCACCACGTTATCGTAAGCAGGATCGGTTTCGTGACCGTGCATGTACCAGTCTGATGAACGAATATGGATCTCCACATTGCCTGCCCATTCCTGATCGTTAATTCGCAGCCGGGAGTAAAAGAAATCGGGGCCGGAAAGCTCATTGTGCCGGCCCGGTGAAATAACCCTAACCCGCGCTCCATCTACAGTTTTCATTTCCTGTAGATCAAACTTCTGAAACTGCCATAGGTAATGTAAATAATCTTCCCGCATCAAATAAATGTATGGAATAATTCCACACCCTATTGACAATCAACAAAATAATCTGAAAGATTAAGCTTACAAATACTGTTAATTTTCTACCGGTAACTTTTGATTTACCTCTTCGTAAATCTTCTCTACCCAAAGGCGGTACATTTCACCACTGGGGTGCAGGTTGTCATCGGCAATTAATTCAGGTTGATCTACGGCCTGTCGGGAAATCGGGGTAATATCATAAAAATCTACTTCAAAGCTGGCAGCTACTTCTTTAAAAACCTCATTGAATTTATCAATCTCATGTCCAATTTCTTCAGCATTTTCGGCACCAAAGGGTGTCACCCCATAATCGGGAATGCTCACCGCAAACACTCCTTCTGTGCCATTGCCCGAATGTGCAATGGCCTGCTGAAATATCCTGTTAAGGTCTTCGCGATAAGCTGTTATGGATTTTCCCTGATACTGGTTATTCACACCAATGAGCACCGATACAAGCTCGTATTTTTCATTATTGAGTTGTGCATCCATGGCCTCCAGAAGGTTTTGGGTAGTCCAGCCGGTTGTGGCAATAATGCGCGGATCTTCGATCTCCACCCCATGGGCCCTTAGTTTTTCTACAAGCTGGACAGGCCACCTCCTACCCGGTTCCACACTTTCACCAATAGTATATGTATCTCCCAAAGCCAGGTAGCGCAACGGATTCTCTTCCACCACCATTACATTTTCCGAAGAGTTCTCTTTACAGCCAACAAGCAGCACCAGCATGCAACCGATTAGAAAAATTTGTCTCATCAAATTATTTTTTATGTCACTAAAGTATAATTTTCTGCCGCTGCAGTACAAATCCTCTCGGGAAGTTTTTCAGAAATAATCTTCAAAAATGACATTTTTGAGAGCTTATTATTTAGAAATCTTAATTCACGGTTAAAGCGGTTGCTGCTCGGTTTTTTTTCAGCTAATTATTTTATCTTACTCAAAACCTTGCCCATGAAGCCCACACCACCCGCCCCGGGAGAGCAAAACCCTGATGACAGAACCCCGGAACTTCCAAAGAAAGACAGTAAATTCAGTGCTATTATCAAAAAAATCGGATTTAATATCTGGCTGGCAGTAATGGTGATTGGAGGTGCGCTGGCTTTTATCACAGCCCTTTTCCTGTTATGAAAAAAATCTATCTCCTTTTTATCAGCTGCCTTGCGGCTTTTATCCTGAATTTGATTTTGATGAATTCGGCGGCAGATATGCCCGTATTTTTCACTTCTTACCTCAATGACCTGTTATGCATGCCCATAGTTTTAAGCATCTGCTTATTCCTCATTAAAAGCTTCAGCAGAAAGAAAAGCATCAGAATTTCCCTTTTTTCGGCTTTTTCCCTGGCAGCACTTTATTCGGTTTACTTTGAAATTTACCTTCCGAAGGTGAACACGAGATATACCGCCGACTTTACAGATGTGCTCCTGTACTTTAGCGGAAGCTTGATTTTCTGGCTTACCCACAAATTTGACAGCCCTAAAAATATTCAGAAAACAACATAAAAAAAAGCTGCCTTTACCGGCAGCTTTTCTACAATTTCGATTTAAAATGATATCGAAAACTAGTCGATATATCCCATTTTTCGCATCCACTCGTCGTTGTACATTTTGCCAACATAGCGGCTGCCGTGATCGTGGAAAAGAATTACCACAACGTCGTCTTTCTTAAAATGCTCTTTTAGCTGAAGCAGCCCTTTCATCGCAGCACCGGCACTGTTCCCAAGGAACATTCCTTCTTCTTTAGCCAGCTTTTGGGTGTAAACTGCGGCATCTTTATCGGTAACTTTTGTGAACCCGTCAATGATCCCGAAATCAACATTCTTCGGAAGGATATCTTCTCCAATCCCCTCTGTGACGTAAGGAAAAATCTCCTTTTCATCAAATTCGCCAGTCTCATGATATTTTTTGAACACCGAGCCATAGGTATCAACCCCCCAAACCTTTACATTGGGATTTTGCTCTTTCAGGTATTTTCCCACTCCCGAAATGGTTCCGCCGGTACCCACACCTACTACAAAATGTGTTACTTTTCCGTCGGTTTGTCTCCAGATTTCCGGCCCTGTACTTTCGTAGTGGGCTTTGGTATTGGAAAGGTTGTCATACTGGTTTACGTACCAGGAATTCGGCGTTTCTTCAGAAAGGCGTTTTGAAGTGGAATAGTAAGACTGCGGATCATCGGGCGCAACATCGGTGGGGCACACCACCACCTCACTGCCTACGGCTCGTAAAATGTCAATTTTTTCCTTTGATTGTTTATCGGCCATCACGCAGACCATCCGGTAACCCTTTACTATGGCTGCAAGAGCGAGGCCCATCCCTGTATTTCCGGAAGTTCCTTCAATAATGGTTCCTCCCGGTTTAAGGAGGCCGGCAGCTTCGGCATCTTCGATCATTTTCACGGCCATCCGGTCTTTCACCGAATTTCCGGGGTTAAAGGTTTCATATTTTGCCAGTACCAGAGCGTCTATACCTTCCGTAAGCTTATTGATCTTAACAAGAGGCGTATTCCCAATGGTACCTAGTATATTTTCAGCGTATTCCATATCTCAATTTTTCGGCTGCAAAGGTAAGAAAAAAAGCAGCTTTAGAAAGATTGCAAAAGAGGTGCCTAAAATGACCTATTTGACTCCTCTTTCTTAATCGAATTTCATGGCCTTTACCGGAGAAATCCTGGTAATGATAAAAGAAGGAATAAGCAGCATTAGCATACACAACAAGAGGGTACCCAAATTAACAGCCACAATGTACTCCCAGCCAATGTACACTGGTGCCTCTGTAACGTAATAGGTTTCAGGGTTAAGCGGAATAAGCTTAAGGTATTTTTGGGCAAACAACAGCCCCAGCCCTATTAAATTTCCCCAAAAGAGCCCGAGCAGGATTAAATATCCGGCGTTGTACAAAAAGATCTTTCTCACACTCCAGTCACTGCTGCCAAGGGCTTTCAAAATCCCGATCATTTGAGTGCGCTCCAGGATGAGCACCAAAAGAGCCGTGATCATGTTGATGCCGGCCACCAGGATCATGATCCCGATGATAAGCGCCACGTTGAAATCGAAGAGCGACAGCCATTCAAAAAGCGAATAATACTGCTGCTTAATGGTACGGGTGTCAAGAAATGAACCTGTATTCTCATAGATCTCCTGCCCTTTCTCTTCCAGCTGATCAAAATCTTCAAGAAAAACCTCGAAATTGCCTACCTCGTTCTTTTCCCAGCGGTTAATTCGCTGCACATGCCTAATATCGGCCAGCATATAAAGCTCATCAAACTCCTGAAAACCCGAATCGTAAATCCCGGTAATTTCAAAAGCCCGTATTAGTGGGGTCCTGCTGCTTTCATCTCTCAAAAAATAGGTGATCGCCTTATCTCCCACTTCCAAACCAAGCCTGTTTGCAGTATATCGGGAAATAAGCACTTCATTATTAAGACCTTCACTAACATCTGGCATTTTTCCCGCCACCAGAAAATCTTCGAAATAATTCCAGTTAAAGTCGGGCCCTATGCCTTTTACGATAATGCCCTCAAAATCGGTTTCAGTGCGAATCACCCCTCCCAGGTAAGCGGTTGCCTGAATGTGCTCAATACCCGCTACACTGTCAAATTCAGGATAGAAATCCTGGTCAGTCGAAATAGGCGTTAAAGAAACCTGAGAATTGTTGTTGTCATAGCTCGAAATGGTGATATGTCCGGTAAAAGCCGACATCTTTTCCCTTATCTTTTGCTGCAAGCCAAGGCTGGTTGCAAAGGCTACCAGCATCATAATCACCCCAATAGCAATTGCCACAATGGCAATTTTTATTATAGGGGCCGATATGCTATTTTTATGCTGTTTTGCGCTAATAAGGCGCCTTGCGATAAACAATTCCAGATTCAAGAGTAGCTATGAGTTTAAGATTTCTCAAAAGTACATTTTTATTACTACTTATTACCGCCACCGCCTGCGGAAACAAATCAGATAAATCATCTGGTAATTTTGCTGAAGCTGAAAAAGATTCAGCCCCTGTAATTACTAAAAATCTGAAGCTTGCAGCCGAAAGAACAGCCCATTATTTGCCACTTTTGGAAGGTAAGAAAGTGGGGCTTGTAGGAAACCAGACAAGCATTATTCCCACGGAAGCAGGGAACGTACATCTTGTAGACACGCTCCTGGCCCTCAACGTTGACCTGGTGAAAGTTTTTGCCCCAGAACATGGGTTTCGTGGCACAGCCGATGCCGGCGAAGCAGTTGAAGACGGAAAGGACCCCAACACCGGGCTTCCGGTAATATCTTTGTATGGAGACAACAAAAAACCTTCCGCTCAGCAACTGGAAGGCCTTGATGTTTTGATCTTTGACCTTCAGGATGTGGGAGTGAGGTTCTACACTTACATTTCTACCCTGCATTACGTCATGGAAGCCGCTGCCGAAAATGACATTACAGTCATCATTTTTGACAGGCCAAACCCCAACGGCCATTACCTTGACGGTCCCGTTCTTGACCCTCAACACAAGAGTTTTGTGGGAATGCACCCTATTCCCGTAGTTCACGGAATGACTATTGGGGAATATGCGAAAATGACCAATGGCGAGAAATGGTTGAAGAACGGTGTACAAACCGATCTAAAAGTGATTGAAATGGAGAATTACAACCACAATATGCCTTATGACCTTCCTATTAAACCTTCTCCCAACCTTCCTAATGCGAAGTCAATCAACCTATATCCCAGCTTGTGCTTTTTTGAAGGCACCAATGTAAATGCCGGCCGTGGAACCAACAAGCAGTTCCAGGTCTTTGGATCGCCTTATCTTTCCCAGGAAGTGTTTCCGTTCACCTACGTACCCGAGCCTAACGAAGGTGCAAAATCTCCGAAGCACTTAAACAAAACCTGCTACGGAAGAGATCTTACAAACAGCCCTCAGCTTGACTACCTAAACCTGGAATGGCTTATCGAAGCTTACAACCACAGTTCCCAAAAAGAGGAATTTTTCAATGCATTTTTCACCAAACTCGCCGGTACCCAAGAACTTCAGAAGCAGATTGAAAAAGGAATGAGCGCTGAAGAAATTCGTGAAACCTGGAAACCTGGCCTTGAAGATTTTAAAATAGTTAGGGAGAAGTATTTGTTGTATTGATTTAAAGAGTTACGGGTTGGGGATTGTATGATACGGGTGAAATTACCAAAGTTGCAGGTTGCAGGCTTGACAGGTTGAAGGTTTTCCTGCCGGAAGTAAGTATGTTATAGTTTCAAATTCCGTGATGCAGGTTGAAATTACAGAAGTTGTAAGTTGAACAATTTGAAGGTTATTATAGATTCTATTATTTCTATCTAAAATCTTAAGGCAATCTCTTCTTCATCTCCTCTACTATCCTGAATGCTGCCGGGCAAATGGCGACATTTTTAATGGTGAGCCTGGAGATTTTATGGAAATCTTTGCGGTTGGTGTGGGGGAATTCACTGCAGGCTTTTGGCCGTACATCATAGATGAGGCAGTAATTATCGGGGGCCAGAAAGGCACATGGCACTTCCTGGAGCACGTAATCATTGTCTTCATCTATGTGTAAATATTGGTCTATGAACTGCTGGGGCTTTAAGCGCAGGTGCTTTGAAATTCGCTCAATATCTTTATTGGTAAAAAGAGGGCCGGTAGTTTTACAGCAGTTAGCGCAGCTAAGACAATCGGTACGACTAAATTCCTCCTCGTGCAGCTCCTGCATTTGCAGGTCAAGATGCCGCGGTGGCTTCTTTTTAAGACGCGAAAAAAACTTCTTATTCTCTGTATGTTTATCTTTGGCCCGCTGCGGAAGCCCACTTAATTCATCCTGCATGCCGCAAAGATAAACAGAACCAACACGTGAACAAGCCAAAAAATACGCCCGATATCTTCGGAAAAGCATTTATCGCCTACTTCGAAAATGGAGATAATACCGATATTGTTGTGCATTCGCCCGACTTTGATGATGATGTGATCCCCGTGCCTTATCTCTTTCGAAAGTATAAGGAAATGCCCAGACTGGAACAAAAAGCCCTGCAATTGTGCCGCGGCAAGGTGCTGGATGTGGGTTGTGGGGCCGGCAGCCATGCACTATACCTTCAGCAGGAGCGCAAACTTGCTGTGACGGCCATAGATACTTCGGGCGGAGCTATAGAAGTATGTCGCAAACGCGGAATTTCGGATGCCAGAAATATTGCTTTTGAAGATCTTTCCGAAGAAAAATACGACACAATTTTACTGCTGATGAATGGAACTGGAATCGTGGGAAAAATGAAGTTCCTGGATGCATTTTTTGAGCAGCTAAAAAAGCTTCTTTCTGAAAAGGGACAGGTGCTGATAGATTCTTCAGATTTGATCTACCTGTTTGATGCCGATGAAGACGGGGGCGTGTGGGTAGATTCTTCACAGGGATATTACGGCGAACTAACTTACCGGTTAAGCTATAAGGCAGAAACCTCCAGTAGTTTTGACTGGTTGTATCTTGATTTTGAATCCTTATCTTTAGCAGCTGGAAAAAACAGCTTTAAGTGCGAAAAAATATTTGAAGGCGAACATTATGATTATCTCGCAAGGCTTACTGTAAAATGACAGAATGAAGAAAAATTTCCATTGGGCCTGCATCCTGTTGTTACTCCTTTTTACCGGTTGTAGCACAGAGGAGAGCGAGAAAAAACCTTCGGCACATAGAAATGATCTCGTGCTGGGAGCCTCAGCAAGAGATTTTTTAAGCGACGAAACCTTCACCCGCCTTGAACTCGAAGTGGTTTACGTGACGGGGCACAAACCTGAAGACCAGGTACTGCAAAGCCTTACCAGCTTTTTGAAGAGTTATACCCACAAACCCGGCGGCATTAGCATTAAAAGCAGGGCAATTGTGAGCCCCGAAATGGGTTCTTATTCCATCAAAGAAATTAAAACAGTTGAAAAACAGCACCGCAGCGTTTTTTCTGAAGATGATAAATTAGGAGTATTTATCTTTTTTGCCGACAATAAAAGTGAAGACAGCAAAACCAATAACCGCATTCTTGGAAAAGCTTACCTCAACACTTCCGTGGTAATTTTTGATAACAGGGAACTGAGCCAGATGACCGGCAGTGTCTCTCAAAATGAGATTCAGACGGTGACGCTTCATCACGAATTTGGGCACCTGTTTGGGCTGGTGAACAATGGCAGCCCCGCCCAAAGCGAACATGAAGACCTCAATAAAGAATCCAGGGCACATTGTAAGGTTGAAGGCTGTTTGATGGCCGCCGCTATCGAGTTTAGCTCCTCCCCCATCAGCCTTCTTGAAGACGACCAGAATACACTTGATTTTGATGAACACTGCAAGCTGGACCTAAAAGCAAACGGAGGCAAGTAAAGCTTGGGGTTCAAAACCATGTTCCCTGGAAAAAAGGACCAAGATCATTTCGCCTGCCTTTGGCAATTCGTGGTGCCCTTAGCTCCTGTTTAATTTACTTAATCAGTAAACTCTTCAAAGTTTAGATTCAAACAGAGTATTAAGCACTACTGAATTTCTGAAAGAATTTTCCACAAAAAACCCCTCAAAAATGTGCTTTTAAGGGGTTCCTATTGCGCCACTTTCAAAGTTTTAGTTACCGTACACTTTTTTCCCGTTAAGGTAAGTTGCACTAGCTTTCATATCTGGGATCTGTTCTTCAGAAACCTTCATGATATCCCTGTCTAAAATGACAAAATCGGCGTACTTTCCAGGCTCGATAGATCCTTTTTCCTCTTCTTCAAAATTGCTGTAAGCTGCCCAAATGGTCATGCCCCGCAAAGCTTCTTCCCGCGAAAGGGCCTGCTGGGGCATGTAGCCTCCTTCAGGATAATTTTTGGTATCCTTTCGTGCCACTGCGGCATAAAAGGTAAGGAACGGGCTTACCTGCTCCACGGGAAAATCGGTTCCCAAGGCGATTATTCCGGCTTCTTCAAGCAGTTTTTTATAGGCATAAGCACCTTTTTCCCGCTCTTCGCCCAGCCTTTCCCCTGCCCAGTACATGTCACTAGTAGCATGGGTAGGCTGAACTGAAGGAATGATATTTTTACTGAAATATTTAAAATCTTCGGGAGCGATGATTTGCGAATGTTCTACTTTCCAACGGCGATCTCGGGTGTTTGAAAGCAGGGAATCATAAGTCTTTAGCACCACGACATTAGCCGAATCGCCAATGGCATGCGTGTTCATTTGATAAGTCGAATTTGCGATTCGGCCGGCGGTCTTTTTGAAATCGGCTACTGAAGAAAGCAGAGCTCCGTAATGGTTGTGCTTGTCGGAATATGGTTCCTTTAGTGCAGCTCCTCGGGACCCCAGGGCACCATCGGCATAGAATTTTACCGATCGCACATTTAACCGGGGAGTTTTTAAAGGCTCCCTGTCAAGGTAATAATCCAGGTTCTCTTTGGTGTTGCTTATCATCGCATAGATGCGCACATCAAGTTCCCCGGCCTGCTGAAGGCTATCAATCAGTTCTATGGTAGCACGATCTAATCCTGCATCATTAACTGTCGTTAAACCGTACTGAAAAACCTCTTTTTGAGCATCCAGTAAAGCTTCGGTTTGATCTTTAACACTGGCTACGGGCACAGCGTTTTCTACCAATGCCATAGGATTATCGATAAGGATCCCGGTAAGCTTACCGTCTTTTTTCTCGATCTCCCCGCCTTCGGCAGGAGTATCTACGCTAATATTCGCGGCGTCTAGAGCCGCCTGGTTGGCAAGTAAGGCATGGCCATCAATTCGTGTGATGGCAACAGGAGTATCGGGAAACAAAAGATCGAGAGTATCTTTTACGGGAAATTCCTGAACTTCCCAGTCGTTCTGATCCCAGCCGCGGCCTACAATAAAATCGGAATTTTTTTCCTGCTGAAATTCCGTTATTCTTGCCACTACTTCTTCAAAACTGGTAGTTCCGGTAAGGTTCACAGCCTGCATTGTACTGCCAAGGCCGTAGAAATGGGCGTGTGCATCAATTAACCCGGGCAGGATGGTCTTTCCCTGAGCATCTACTACTTCGGAAGCTTTGTATTTCTCCTGCATTTCGGCAGAAGTACCAACAGCAAGGAACTTTCCGTCTTTAACTACAAAGGCTTCTGCGGTAGAAAACTCTTCGTTTACCGTGTAGATATTGGCGTTGACCACCAGAAGATCGGCCTCTTCCTTCCCGGCATCATCACAACCAAGGAACATTCCGAAGCAAAGTATAAGAAATAATATTTTTTTGATCATAAGAACAGATTTGGGGTAAAAATAGAAAATGCGCTCCAAACAAGAACGCATTTCTATACTTTTGAGTGAGGCGTTTAAAACCAGTTCATGATGGCCTCGCCAATGGCCCTGCGAATATCGGCATTGGCACCGGCGGCAAGGGCGATAGATACAAACAATCCAATCATGGCGTAAGAGAAATCCCTGAAGATCATCTTTCCGGCTTTCTTACGGTGCTTCCTGCCTTTTTTGGTACGGGCGAAACTTACCGCAATCTCCCTACCTCCAATTACCCCCAGGAAAACCCAGGTGGTAGACATGGGGACCGTACTAATAAACAGCTTATAAATCAAGAGGACTACATAAGTAGCATCAATTAAGGTTGCTGCCCGTACATCTGAAATCCGTGCTTTTTCACTTACCACTTTTTGAATTTTATCGCCGCGCAGGTAGAACAACAGCCCGAGACCTGCAAAAATGGTTAGCGCGAAAATGACAAATTGAAGGAAATCGAGTTGTCTTGGAAGGAATACAGCGATATTGGCGCCATCCTGCATCACCCAGACCCCCCATAGCGTACCACTCACCACCCATTGTACTATGTTCCAGCTCTTGTTGAACTTTCGGCTCTTAAAGTACTTTTTAATGGTGTTGTATGACAGGTACCACACCAGGAATGACAGGATAAAAGCCATGATGTAGCCGGTCCAGGATTTCCAGACCACGGAAGTAATCCCCGAAGTATCGGCACTAAACACACTCAGAATAAGAAAGGTGGTAGAGACCGGCATTCTTAAACGGGTAAGGATAAGAAGCACAAGGGGCGCAATGATCTGGAAAAAGCTGAAATTCTCGGGGTGCGGATATTTTGTGGTGCCATCGGGGTTTAGAAGGCGTTGATAGGTGACATCCCCGTCAAAATAGATCCAGCTAAAGGTGACCACCGCCAGGAAGATACTGCCAATGAAGATCCACATTACCCACCATTTCCTGTTTTTATTACTTTCAATAAAGGTACCAAGTGACTGTATACTGTCATTTGCCACGGTGGCGTAGGCAGCGAAAAAGAACCCCAGCCACATCCCTGCCTGCCCATAACCGGTGAGGATTCCCGCCAGGACAAGCCCTACTATTACTATGGCAAGAAAAGTCTTTTCCTGTACCATAAAATCGAGCACGTTAAGGTACGGTCGATTCCTTTTTATCCTTTTAAATTTAGTTTTTGCCATTTGATAAATATAGGTTTTCAAAAATTGCCAAAAAATGCGAATAAAACCTCTTTTTCAGCATTTTTTTGCGCTGCAAAATTATACACTTCCAAAAGACCTCTTTTTATTCCAATGTTATCTAATTGTTAAGATTGTTTAAAATTGATGAGATCCTTTTCATAAAAAAAAGCCGGTCAAAAAACCGGCTTTTTAGGACATTATGATTTTTGATCAATTTATCTTCCGAAGTCAAATTTGTAAGTAGCACCTGCCATTACCTGCATTCCGAGGACAGGATAATCTACCCATCTCTCGTAGTTATCTCCCAAAAGGTTGTGCCCCCTGGCAAAGATGGAAAGTTTGTCGTTAAACCTGTACCCAACATTCAGGTTCAGGTCAAAGTAATTATCCAGGTTCACTATTTCTGTTCTTACCGAATTGATTACATCACTGGTCTGGTATATGCCAAAATCTTTACGCTCGCCCACAAAGTAAATATTTGCCCCGGCAAACCACTTTTCGGTGATCTGGTAATCCCCAATTAAATTGGCTCTAAAGGCCGGCAGGTTCCAGGCTTCCTCCTCATCACTGGTATCATAAACGAAAAACTCTCCGTTGACCCTCAAATTGAAGGCGCTGTTAACATCAAAATCAAGCTCCCCAAATACAGAGATAGTACTCACGTGATCATACACAATTCCGAAGGAATTCCCATAAGCATATACGGGTTGCACCTGCTCTGTCACTTCTACAGGGTTAGACCTGAAAAGGGGTTTATAATCTTCAACCATATATTTAAGCCGGGTATTGTACCCCATATTAGATGACAATTTCCCTTTGGCACCAACATATGCATTGTACTGCTGGTCTGTAGGGGCTATGTTCACTGCGGGTGACAGAAAAGGGTTCTCTTTGGTAAATTGGTAATAAGAATTTTGTCGCAACTCGCCTTCCAGCCCTGCATAGGCGATAAAATAATCGCCCGCAGCACGGTAGCTGGCCGTTACCTGAGGATAGACGTAAATTCCGCTGTCACTGTTCTCTGAATCATAGCTGTAGTAAATTGCCGCACCAAGGTTAAGAGTAAGGTCATCGCGTAAAATAACAAGGCCAGACGCCAAACCTAAGTTCATGTAGCTGTAATTGAGATCTTCGCCTTCTTCATAATAGGGAGCAAAAGACCCCTTGAGGTAATCAAAAATAATATTGGTATGGAACAACTCTCCCCCAATAGGAATTTCAAGAGTAGGCTTAAAAGTAAGGCGGTGCTCGACAGATTCAAAATCGTCTCCAAAATACCTGTACTTAGCCTCTGCCCTGTCAAAAAAGGACTTTTCCCAGTTAATTTCCCCGCCGGCATATACGCTGTAATAGTTGTGTTGAGGGTCGAGATTATTTATAACCTCCTGGCTCACTTCATCGCTGGCAACTCCATACCAGTTGAACAACCTGTGCTCCACACCAAAATCTGTGTTCCAGACAAGGTTTCTCTTTCGGGAAGAATAGTTAAGATTTAGTTCGGTATCGTAGTAGTGGTCATCGAGTTCTACACCGTCAATCCCTCCCTGTGCCGAATTATGGATTAGAAAAACCCCAAAATTATCGCTGCGGGTAACTTCGATATTGCTGTAAAATTCTGCGAGGGCACTGGTATAGGTTCCAAAGCCAAGGGTGATGTAATTGTCGTACAACTTGGGCGGGCGCTGACGTTCTACCGTTGTTGCCCTGCCTTTTGCAGGTGTAAAAGTAGAAGCCACAGGCACTGAAAAAATGCTGTACTGTACAGGCCTCTTCTGCAGGTTTACAGAATCTGAGATCTTTGGCGTCTCTTTTATCTTAAAAGCGTCACTAACTGTGGGGGTATAGGGTTTTACCACTTCTACCATCTCGCTCCCAAGATCCTGGGCATACGAGAAGCCGGTGAAAACCAGAAACATGATAAAAACACCTAACGATTTAATTTTCATGGGAAGGTTTTTATGTAATATTTTAATTGTTGGTTTCTACAGAAGCATTTGTTTTAGCCTCCTCTGCTTTAATACGGGCAAGTTCCTGTCTGGCCTCTTTTACCACTTCGGGGAACTGCGCGAAATTGTTGATCACGTTATCCAGGATATAGGTTGCCTGGTAAGCATCACCCAGGGCGTAAAAGTTCCTGGCCATGAGCACCAGCCCCTTAGCCCCATATAATTTATAACCCGAATAATCTCTGGCCAGCCTTTGAACCACGTCATTAGAAGCCTGATAGTTTCCTGCTTTATTTTTAAAATAAGCATCATAATAGAGCGCTTCGGCAGCCAGTTCCCCGGTGGCCGATTTCTGTACCTCGGCATAAGCGCGTTTGGCACGATCCTCATTTCCTGTGCGCATGGCCGCACGGGCTATGATTACCTGCGCATCATTCTTTGCATCGGTCTCGGCATCAGGATTTGACAATACCTTTTCGGCATAGGCTACTGCTTCGCTGTAACTGCCTTCTTCCAGGTAAGACTTCATCAGGTTAGACTGGGCAAAAATGGTGTTTTGAGCAAAGGATGCCTCAGCCTCCAATCGCTTTAACAGCGGTATTGCTTCGGAATAATTCCTGTTCTCCAAATAGATTTCAGAAAGCCTTGCCAATGACTGCTCAAGATATTCTGAAGCCGATCTCTGAACCACGTACTTGTAATACGGAATACTCTTCTGCTTATTTCCTTCACGGAAATGTAGCTGCCCCAGGTAGAAATTCGCCTGCACGGCATGAATTCCGTTAGGGAAAGAATTGAGATATTTCTCAAGAGCTGTAATGGCTGCGGAAATATTATTGTTCTGATACTGCTTCTCAGCCGACTCAAAGGTGGTATTGTCAAGGTCTACATCGGTCACTTCAACAAAATCGAGGTCTTTCACCCAGTTGGCGTATTCATCGGTCCTGCCCATATCCACATAGATAAGACGCGCAGTACTTACCGCCTGAATTGCTTCAGGCGAATTAGGATAATTGGCCACCACTTTTTTCATTTTCTCCAAAGCCTGTGCCGACTGGTCATTGTTGTAATAGATCAAACCCTGCTTCAGTAAAGCCTGCGGAACAAAAGCACTCCCGGGAACATCCCTAATAAGCCTGTCATAAGCCTGCATTCCCTGGCTGGTATTCTGCATGGCAACATACGTATTCCCCAGCTCGTAAGCAGCATCGTCACGATAAGAGGAACGCGGATACTTCCGAAGAAACTCGTTCAACGCCTCCACTTTGGTCTCATTTCTCTGAACAAAACCGTAGCTGATGGCCTTTTGAAAAGCGGCGTAATCATTCTCGCTTCCGTTTAAAGCAATGGCCGAATTATAGGCCTCCATAGCCGGCCAGTAAGTGCTGTTTACAAAGTAGCTGTCTCCCAAACGCACAAAAGCGTCATTCCTTCTTGCCCTGTCATGGGCTGTATTGTTGGCGTAACGCTTAAAATATTCTATCGCACGATCGTAATCGCGTTGCTTAAAATAAGCATAACCAATATTATAATCTAAATTCTCCTTTTCTGAAGCTCCCTGCGCCCCGCTCATGCCCGCAAATTCGCGGTAACCTACAAGTGCATCCTGGAAGTTGCGAAGGTTGAAATCACTTTCGGCTTTCCAGAAAGTGGCCAGAGCAGTAAATCGCGGGTCGCGTCTTTCACTTAGAGCCAGGTCAAAATACTCTTCGGCTTCCCGGTAATTTCCTTCTTTGTATAATTCGAGTCCGCGGTAGAAAGCCACCTGCTGGTAGACCACGTTATTCTGGAAATTGCGATTCCCTTTAAGCAAGCGCATCGCTTCCTCGTAATTTTTTGAGGTAATGAAAGAATTGATAAGCAGTTCATTGATCTCATCTCTGGCCGGCGAATTAGGGTAGGCCTCCAGGTAATTCATCAAAACCTGCGGTGTGCTGGCATAGCTGTTTCCAATCTCATAGCTTAATTTGGCATAATTAAGGGCAGCGTCGGCTTTTATTTCGGCATTGAAATCCATCTCACTTGCATTTTTAAATGCATTGAGGGCCTGTTGTTTTTTATCGGTCTTTAAATAAGACTGGGCCAGATGATAGTAAGCATTTTGCGCAACGGCATTTTTCCCATCTATGATCTTGTTGAATTCGGAAATGGCAGATTCATAATCTCCCTGCTGAAAATAAGCGTAACCCAACTGATAGTAATCGGTATTATTCCACTTACCTCTTTCGCCCTGGTACTCCTTTAAATAAGGAATAGCTTTATCATACTGCCCCAGGTTGAAGTAGCTCTCCCCTATGATCTTATTGAGTTCAGACCTGTCGCGGCGGTCGGCGCGGGGCAATTGTTCCAGCCCAAGCTCAATGGCCTTTTCAAAATTCCCCTGCTTAAAATTCATATCGGCCTGAAAGTAAGACAGGTCTTCTTCATAGCGTTCGGTATCTTCCACCTCTTCAAAAAGGGCATTTGCCTGCTCATAATCATCACCTTCATAAGCCATGAAGCCCAGGTAATATTTTGCCTGACTTCCGTATTTCCTCGATTCTTTAACCCTGTTCAGGTAATCTCTGGCCTCATCATACTGGTTGGCCCTAAAATAGGCGTAGCCGTTATTGAAGTTAAATCGTTCTTTTTCGGCTTTGCTCAGGTTTCTCTGGTCTACAGTGTCGTACCACTTGCGGGCAAGAGAATATTTTCCTGTTTCAAAATAGTAATCGGCAACATCGAGGTAGGCAGCATTTGTTTTGGTGCTGGTAGGATATCGCTGCACAAAATCTTCCATGAGCGCATCGGCCCCAGGATGGTTCAGGCGAATCGCGGCATTGGCGATATAATAAGCGGCATTGGCTTTAACCCTTTCATCTTCCACTTCATCCTGTACTTCATCAAATAGGGTTTGTGCGGCAAGGTATTGCCCGTTGTTGTATAATTCCAGCGCACGGTTATAATCGGCCAGAGCATTTGTTTGAATGGCAGATTGTTGAGAAAAACCGGAAACTGAAAAGAAAACAAAAACAACAAAAAGGCAGATTTTGCAATGTTTCATTCGTAGAGTTTATTTTGTTGATGATTCAAAGATATAAGAAAGTCTAAGGTAATAACGCCTTTGAGCTAAGATAAATTATGCGTTATAGTTAAATGAAACCTAAAATTTAGTTGAAAAAAATTCAGCAGAAGAAAAGCAACTCAGGCTCTCATATTTACGTTCTCTTTCTTACTTTTACCTCTCTAAAATGTCAATTTTCATGTCAAATACTGTTCTGTATCTAAAAGACGCTGCCATCTATCAACGGGAGACCCTTATTCTTTCTGAAGTCAACATCGAGATTGAAAAAGGGGAATTTGTTTACCTTATTGGTAAGACCGGCACAGGAAAAAGTAGCTTCATGAAAACCCTGTATGGCGACCTGCCCCTTACCGAAGGGGAAGGAAACATTGTAGATTACGACCTGCGTACCCTGCGCGAAAAAGATATCCCCTTTCTCCGAAGAAAACTCGGAGTAGTGTTCCAGGATTTTAAGCTGCTGAATGACCGCAATGTGAATGACAATTTACTTTTTGTGCTCAAAGCTACTGGCTGGAAAGACAAAGCCGCCATGGATGCGAAAATTGAGGAAGTGCTCAAAAAGGTGGGAATGGGCACCAAAGGTTTTAAAAACCCCTACCAGTTATCGGGTGGGGAGCAGCAACGCATCGCCATTGCCCGTGCCCTCCTCAATGATCCCGAACTCATCCTGGCCGATGAGCCTACCGGAAACCTCGACCCACAAACTTCTGTGGAAGTCATGGAAGTACTGCAACAAATCTCCAAAAACGGGAAGACCATTCTCATGGCCACCCATGATTACGCCCTCCTGCTGAAGTACCCTTCAAAAACCCTGAAATGCGACGGACAAAAAGTATTCGAGGTGGTTCAAAAAACTGTATAATTCAAGGTTTAAGGTTTAAGATTTTTGAATAATACAACCTAAACCTGTTCATAATTGTTATGGCGTACGTAGAGCGACTGTAGTAATCCTTCTACTTTGAACCTTATGGTGCATTTTTAATTCACCTCGTTTTTATTTCCTCTTTTTTCTGGGATCCTGCCAGGTATTAAAAACAGAATATACAATTATCCTGTCCTCAATAATTTCGTAAACAACCAAAAATGGAAATCGTTTCAGGAAAGCTTCCCTATAGGGCTTTCTTTTCTGCGGAAAATGTTCAGGGTGAGAAGCAATTCTATTGAAATAAATATTTAAATGATCTAAAAATTCTTCCCCAAAGCCATATCGTTTTTCCTGATAGTACAGATAAACTTTCGCTATTTCAAGTGCTGCTTCTTCTTTTATTTCTAAATGAAACTCCATTTAGGAATTAGCTGACTTAATTTTTCGCTTTACTTCTTCCCAGGAAAGAGACTTACTTTCGCCTTTTAGATGCGCCTCTCTCCGTGAATCTAAAATTTGATAGTCACCCTCGTCAAGAATGGGCTCATTTGCTTCATTTTCATATGTTTCCGCTATAGCTTCAAGCATTTTTAGAAGCCTTACATCTGCTGTGTCAACATATTCTCTTACCTTATTTCTCAAATCTCCTGAAGTCATAGCTTATTATTTTATATTAAAGTTACCACTTTTGTTACTTACTTATTATAAATGCTTCAGATTATGATGATTTAACACCTTCCAAAAATGCCATTTTAAGAGGGAATATAAATTCGCACTTCTAAAATCGTACTTCGTAAGTCTAATTTCGCAAATCTACCTTCGTGCTTCTAACTTTCCTTCGGTTTAATAAAAAGATAATAGATGTTAATAAGAACAATAGCACCATTAGTTATAATAAGCGGCCAGGAATTCAGTAAAATTCCGTAGGCAACGAAGAACAAACATCCAAGGCTGTTGATGTACCTAAGGGTGGTTATATTTCTCATGAGGAAGGACAACAGCAGGAAGAAAGATGCCAGATACCCAACCCATTCAATATATGATATTCCTAATATTTCCATTTCTGAAGGAAGTTTAAGTTGAAAGTTTTTCAAAAAAAAGGGCTGTCAAAAATTGTTTTTTTGACAGCCCTTAAGATATAAATTTATTTCAGCTTAAACGATCTTATTCCTTTTTCGATCATTTTCGGTAAGGTAGATCTTTCTAAGGCGCAGGTGCTTTGGAGTTACCTCAACATATTCGTCTTTCTGGATATATTCCAAAGCCTCTTCCAGAGAGAATTTTATTGCCGGAACGATCTTCGCCTTATCATCGGCTCCCGAAGAGCGTACGTTTGAAAGCTTTTTAGTCTTGGTGATGTTCACTACCAGGTCATCCTGGCGAGAGTTCTCTCCAATTACCTGCCCTTCATAGATGTCTTCTCCCGGATCAACAAAGAACTTCCCTCTGTCCTGAAGTTTATCTATAGAGTAAGGAATGGCTTTCCCGGTTTCCATAGAAACCAACGAACCATTCTGTCTCTCGGGAATTCCTCCTTTTAGCGGCTGATATTCCTTGTAGCGGTGTGCCATAATGGCTTCTCCCGCCGTAGCAGTAAGTAACTGGTTTCTTAGCCCAATGATTCCACGGGAAGGGATCTGGAACTGGATGGTCATCCTTTCCCCTTTTCCTTCCATGCTCAACATTTCCCCTTTTCTCATGGTCACCATCTCTACTGCTTTTCCCGAAACTTCTTCAGGAAGATCTATGGTCAGCTCTTCAACTGGCTCGCATTTCACACCATCAATTTCTTTGATGATCACCTGCGGCTGCCCAATTTGAAGTTCGTAACCTTCGCGGCGCATGGTCTCGATAAGCACCGATAAGTGAAGAACACCACGGCCAAAAACCATGAATTTATCGGCACTATCGGTCTCCTCTACCCTAAGGGCAAGGTTCTTTTCAAGCTCCTTCATAAGGCGCTCCTTAATATGTCTTGAGGTCACAAACTTTCCGTCTTTTCCGAAGAAAGGGGAATCGTTAATGGTGAAGAGCATACTCATTGTTGGCTCATCAATAGCGATGGTTTTTAGCCCTTCAGGATTTTCAAAATCGGCTACAGTGTCACCAATTTCAAATCCTTCAAGACCTACCAAAGCACAAATATCTCCTGCCTGCACCTCTTCCACTTTTCTACGGCCAAGGCCTTCAAAAGTGTGCAATTCTTTAATCCTTGTCTTTTTGACGCTCCCATCCCTTTTTACCAAAGCAACAGGCATACCTTCTTTTAAAATTCCGCGTTGAAGACGGCCAATGGCGATCCTTCCGGTAAAGGAAGAAAAGTCAAGAGAAGTGATCAACATTTGCGGAGAACCGGCTTCTATTTTTGGAGACGGGACATGTTCAATAACCATATCCAAAAGCGGTTCAATGCTATCGGTTGGGTTCTTCCAGTCGTCGCTCATCCAGTTATTCTTGGCAGAGCCATACACTGAAGGAAAATCAAGCTGCCATTCTTCGGCACCCAGTTCAAACATGAGATCAAATACCTTTTCATGCACTTCTTCGGGCGTACAGTTTTCCTTATCAACTTTATTAATTACCACACATGGCTTTAAACCAAGGTCAATGGCTTTTTGAAGCACAAAACGGGTTTGCGGCATAGGGCCTTCAAAGGCATCAACCAAAAGCAGCACCCCATCGGCCATGTTCAATACCCTTTCAACCTCTCCCCCAAAGTCGGCGTGACCGGGAGTATCGATGATATTGATCTTTGTATCCTTGTAAACTACAGATACGTTTTTGGAAGTAATAGTGATGCCCCGCTCCCTTTCAAGGTCATTGTTGTCCAGGATAAGATCTCCGGTGTTTTCGTTTTCCCTGAAAAGTCTGCAGTGGTACATAATTTTGTCCACCAATGTAGTTTTTCCATGGTCAACGTGTGCGATGATCGCGATATTCTTGATAGCTGTCATATAAACGCCTGATTTTTAAAGGCTGCAAAGGTACGTTTATTTTTTCCATTTAAAACAGCAAGACTTTGAATAAAATTTTTATTTCAAATAAACATAAGTACCTGTAGTTAAGAATGATAGCATATAATTTAAACCTGAAAGGTGAATAAATGGTTCAAAAAAGCTTCAACAAATACCTGCAACCTGCCTTAAAACTGAGCTTTCTCATATTTTAAGAATCTGAAATTCCTTTTGCGCTTACAAATGCTTAAATTTAAGTAATTAATATTCAGTGTATTAAACAATTCAACTTAAAATAACAGCTATGAGAACGAACCTAAGAATGAAGAAGCGATTGCTGTTGTGCCTGTGCTTTCTTTTGGGAATTGCCAATGCACAGCTTAGCATGGGGCAGGTAGATGGCAGGCCAAGCCTTGACTTTCCAATGCAGGACGAGTTGATAAAGACGGCCAAAGAGACTGTGAAAGCCTATGAGACCGGGAACTGGGAAAACCTTCGGAAAAACACTACTGAAAATGCCATTTTTCACAACCTGGGCAGCTATGACAGCCTCACGCTCGACCAAACCATAAAGTACTGGAAAAAAGGCCGGGAATCGGCTACTCCTGTACTGGCTGAAGACGGGGTGTGGCTGGGAGTAGCTATTCCCGAAGGGGCCAGGAAAGGCAACTGGGTTTTGCACTGGGGCACCAACAGCCTTAGCTACCCAAATGGCGAAACCATTAGCTTTCCATATCATGTAGCACTCAAATTCGAGGAAAATAAGGTAGATGCGGCTCATTTCTACTATGACAACAACAGGATTATAAGGGCTCTGGGTTATGAAATCCAGCCGCCATTTGAGGAAGAAGAGAACGAAGATCCTTCCGCAGAAGCAGACGAAAATAAAAATGGGTCCTAAAAAAGGCATTTCGGCATAACGTTTCAAAAAAGGTATCTTTGCTTTAAAATTTTTTCTATGCAACTCGATAAGATACCTCTGATAAAGCACAGCGACTCCGGGAATTTTTTCCTGCTCGCCGGCCCCTGCGCCATTGAAGGAGAAGATATGGCTTTGCGTATTGCCGAAACTATTGTGGGCATTACCGATAAACTTCAAATCCCCTATATATTTAAAGGTTCCTTTAAAAAAGCCAATCGCAGCCGGATTGACAGCTTTACCGGAATTGGAGATGAAAAGGCCTTAAAAATTCTTCGGAAGGTTTCTGAAACTTTTGGCGTTCCCACAGTCACCGACATTCACGAGCGCGAAGATGCTACTTTGGCGGCAGAATATGTAGATGTACTTCAAATTCCCGCATTTTTGGTCCGCCAAACCGATTTGGTGGTGGCGGCCGCCGAGACAGGCAAAGTCGTGAACCTTAAGAAAGGCCAATTTATGAGCCCCGAAAGCATGAAACACGCGGTAAATAAAGTGGAGGATTGCAATAACGAACAGGTGATGGTGACCGACAGAGGAACCATGTTTGGCTACCAGGACATGATCGTGGATTTCCGCGGAATTCCTACCATGCGCCAGTTCGCACCAACTGTACTTGATGTAACGCATTCTTTGCAACAGCCCAACCAGAGCAGCGGTGTTACCGGCGGAAGGCCAGATATGATCGAAACCATTGCCCGCGCTGGAATTGCTACCGGAGCCGACGGAATTTTTATCGAAACCCACTTCGACCCTGCCAACGCAAAGAGTGACGGGGCAAATATGCTTGATATTCAGTATTTAGAGAGATTATTAAGCAACCTTACAGCGATTAGAAAGACTATAAATTCTTTTTAAGATTAACCTCGTCGCGGATTATAAATCCGCGCCATCTAAGAGATACTTTAGACCTCACAGGTTTCAAAAACCTGTGAGGTCTTTTATTTAACACCTCTTATTATTCTTTCGGTTTCCCGATTAAGAATTGGGCGATTTCAATTCTTTAGTACATGAAGTCGGCACCGATTAAAAATCCGCGCCATCGGGGGAGACCTTTGGATTTATAAAATAAAAACCCCGCTCCTTTATAGAAGCGGGGTTTTCCTATTTACCGGGGGACAAAATTAAATTTTAACCACACTTGGAGTAGCCACAGCTCTTACAAACCAGGCAGCCTTCAGAAAAAATAATTCCTTCAGGATCTCCACACTCGGCACATTCTTTATCGGCGGCAGGAGTGCCGTCGGGTACAAACTGCTTAAGGGCACGAACCACACCGGCTTTCCAGGTGTTGATGCTTTCATCGAGCAGGTTCAGGTTATTAATAAGATCTACCACATATGGGATTGGCATTCCGTGGCGAAGCACACCCGAGATAAGCTTCGCATAGTTCCAGTATTCTTCATTAAACGATCTTGACAATCCTTCAATAGTCACTTTATAACCATGCTTATCGCAGAACTGGAAGTCGTATCTTGAATTCCCGTCTTCATCCCTGTTCTTGATCACATAGCCTTTATCTACCCAGTTTGGCAGGTTGAAAACATCTTCCATTTTACCGGTGAAGATCTCGTAAGGACGATCATTCAGAATTCCGACAACGGCAAGCCATTTTTCACTTTCGTTATTGAAACGAATGATCCTGGATTCAAGTTTCTTCGGGCGTTTTGGTGCATAGGTTTCAGCAAATACATTTTGAACATCCGATTTTTTATCTTTTTTATCTTCCGAAGAGACTAAAATTCCGCTGCGGGAACCGTCGCGATAAACCGTAATTCCTTTAAGGCCTTTTCTCCATGATTCAATATAGATATCGCTCACTTTCTCCTGACTCACATCGGTAGGAAGGTTGATGGTCGAGCTGATGGAGTGCGTGGTGTATTTCTGAACCAGCGCCTGCATCTCCACACGCTTTTGCCAGTTAATTTCTGAAGCAGTGGCACCGGCATATGGGCTTTCCTCTATGGCTTCTTTTCCTGAAGCATCCATCCAGGTTTTCACTTTTGGATGGTAAACCGTAAATTCTTCAAAAGCATCTCCTGTATCATCAACAAAAGCAACTTTCGCCTTGTTTTCAGAAGCATTTACTTTTCTTCTTCTTTTGTAAGACAGCATGAAAACAGGTTCGATTCCCGAAGAAGTTTGCGCCAGCATACTCAAACTACCTGTTGGGGCCACGGTGCTAATGGAGATGTTCCTTCTTCCATGCTGCATCATACGGCTGTACTGCGCAGGGAATTCCCTCTTCATCATTTGTATGAAATCTGACTTTTCTTCAACTGCAGGATCGAATACTTTGAAGGGTTCTCTGGTGATCGCCATGTCAATACTACTGTCAAACTCTCCTTTTAGTTTTGTTTGCATGATCTCGTCAACCACTTCAAGGGCTTCATCGGTATCGAATTTTACGCCCAGGGCGGCAACAGCATCGGCAAGGGCGGTGAAGCCAAGGCCGGTACGCCTTCCGTTTTTGCCATTTTCGGCAAGTAACTTCCAGGTATCGATCTCATTCTTCTTGATAAAGTCTGGCTCTTCATCTTGGTTTATTTTCGCAAGGATTTTATCTACGGCCTCCAGCTCAAGGTCTACAAGATCATCCATCAAACGCTGGGTTTCATAGATCACTTTATAGAACTTCTCATGATTGAAAGAAGCATTTTCGGTAAATGGGTTGTCTACAAAATTGTAGAGGTTCACAGCGATCAATCGGCAGGAATCCCCTCCCTGCATAGCGATCTCTGAACATGGGTTTGTAGAGCTGTTTTTGAAGCCGGGATAAAAAGACGAGGTTGAATAAGTGTGCTGCTTATCCCAGAAGATCAATCCGGGTTCGGCGGTGTTGTGCGCACATTTTATAATGGTATCCCAAAGTTCTTTGGCCCTTACTTTTTTGGTGTATTTAGGATCTGGGCTGTCAATTGGCCAGCGCAGGGTAAAATCGGCATCATCGGTCACTGCTTTCATGAATTCATCTGAAAGCCTCAGAGAAATGTTTGCCCCGGTTACCTTTTTAAGATCCTGCTTAATGGTAATGAAATCTTCAACATCGGGGTGTGCCACATCAATGGTAAGCATCAAAGCTCCGCGACGGCCATTTTGCGCTACTTCCCTGGTGGTGTTAGAGAACCGTTCCATAAAGGAAACTGCCCCGGTAGTGGTTCCGGCTGCATTTGAAACCTGTGCATTCTTGGGGCGCAGGCCAGAAAGGTCAACTCCTACCCCACAACGCCTTTTGAATAATTGCACCAGTTGCTGGTCTGTGTGAAGAATTCCGCCGTAAGAATCATAGACCGGTGGCACCACAACACAGTTAGACAAAGATGCTATCATCTGGTCATTCCCAAGGGCCGCCATGACACTACCCTGCGGAATGCTGTATTTAAAATCTTTAAAAAGCTGAAAAATTCGCTCTTCACTCAGGAATTCCCTTGTCTTTCCATATTCCGAAAGATTTTCCTTTCCCGCTGCACGATCGGCATATTTTGCCTCCATTCGGGCAAATTCCCTCGCCATCCTCCTGTGCATATCATCGGGTGTCAATTCAAAAAATTTTCCTGTTTTGTCTTTTACTGCATACTTATTTATCCAGGTAGTGGCTGCAAGCTCGTCATTTTTAAAATATTTTAAACATGCTTGCAGTACCTCATCATAGGTATAAGTCTGGGTACTAAATAATTCTTCAACCATGGCCGTTTGTTTTTGTTTTAACTTGAAAGAGGAGTAAAGTTATTTTAATTCATCAGTTTTAAAAGAGGGCCGGCAGCTTTCTTATTAACTAAAGACTGTTGAAAAAATTTTTGAGATTTTTTCTGAAATCTGGCATTTCCTTTCAGCCCTTGCCACATCTAATTTTGTCCCATTTTCTTCTTCAGTTTTCACATAAAAAAATATTAACAATAAGACTAAAATTTATTTTAAACTCTTGTTAAGTAACTGTGGCATAAGCGCTTTTTGATCTACCTTCAAGTACTAACCATCTTAAAAAAAGAATAAATTATGGAAACACAATTAGAAAACATAGGAGACCGCATAGCCTATTTTCTGCCCAACTTACTGGGAGCGCTGCTGGTACTTCTCATTGGCTGGTTAATTGCAAAAGGCATCAAAGTAATGGTGGTAAAACTGCTTCGGAAAACCTCCTGGGATGAACGCATTTTTGGCGGGGATAATGTTGATGACACCAACGTATTTGTCGGCAATATCTTCTACTATTTAATAATGATCATCGTGCTGCTTATTGCCTTAGAAGTGTTAGGGATAAGTGAAGTGCTCGCCCCGCTGGAAAATATGCTCAACGAGTTCCTGCTGTTTATTCCCAACCTCATTGGCGCACTGCTCATTGGGTTTATTGGGTATGTGCTCGCAAAATTTGTTGCCAACCTTGTTCATATTGGCGGCGGACTCATTGACAGAATGGTTGACAAAACCGGATTTAAAGACACAGACCAGCTGGTGAATATCTTACGCAAACTGGTATTTATCATTATTTTCATTCCGTTTTTAATCCAGGCCTTCAACACCCTTCGCCTGGATGCCATTTCTGAACCCGCTAACGACATACTGTACGGCTTCACCGAGCTCATCGGCGAAATTGTCATTGCCGCAGTCATACTATTAGTATTTGTTTGGGGCGGAAGGTACCTGGCCAACTTCCTGGAAGACCTTTTTAAAAGCATGGGGCTTGATCGTACTGCCGAAAAAATCCAGATCCACAACATGATTGGCGCAGGCCAATCCCTTTCAAAGATCGTGGCAAACCTCATCTATTTCTTCCTGGTTTTCTTCGGAATTATTACAGCGGTTGAAATTCTGGGGCTTTCAAGGTTAACCGAAATCCTTCATCAAATCCTTGAAGTTACCGGCCAAATTTTATTCGGGCTCGTTATTCTTGCCATAGGAAATTACATCTCGCTGCTCATTTACAACACCATGACCCGCTCCAGCAAGAACCATTTTATTGCGGGCGTTGTTCGCTGGGCGTCTCTTGCCCTTTTCATTGCAATTGCCCTGCGAACCATGGGTATTGCCAATGAAATTGTAGAACTGGCCTTTGGGTTGATCCTTGGAGCCATTGCGGTTGCAGTTGCCTTAAGTTACGGGCTTGGTGGCCGGGAGGCCGCCGGTGAGCATTTTAGGGATATTATCCAGAAATTTAGGAGCGAAGCCGCCGATGCACGAGACCCTAACAATAATAATCCCGATGTTTCTGGCGCAGGAAAGAATTTTCCTCCCAAAGGCACCGGTGCCGGAAATGCCAGTACTCCAAAAACTTCTGGTGACACTTCAGCCAATCCTTCAAAACCCAACCCTCCAAGGAACCCCGATAAAAACGGGCCGGCAGGCGCAGGGCCAAATGATCCTGTCAACCCGACATAGAAAAGACAGTACCTGTCAAAAATGTCATTTTAGAAGCTTCTTCGGAATTTTCAGAAATGCTATTCACCTACAAAGAGGGCTTTAATGGAGCCCTCTTTGTTGTTTTGGGCTGGAAAAACTTATTTCAATTCCAGTTCAACCATCACCGGAAGGTGATCTGAAAAATAACGCAAATCCCGTGAATCGCTCAGCACGGCATACTTGTTCACCTGCACATCGCCACCGGTAAAAATGTAATCTATCCGAGTGGCGACAGGTTTATGAAATTCATAGGCATTAAAAGTACCTTGAGGCCCAAAAGTGTGTTTTGCATGCTTTTTTGAATCCCGGTAGTGAGAAGCCAGATATTTTACTTCTTCGGAATCTGGTTCCAGATTGAGGTCTCCCATTAAAACCACCGGAAGTTCCTCTGTATTTATTTCTGAAATTTTATTGTGGATCAACCGAACGCTCTGGCGCCTCGCCTCGTCCCCTACGTGATCAAAATGCGTATTAAAGACCCAGAATTCTTTTCCTGAATCCTTTACTTTGAACTTTCCGTAAGTGCAAACCCTGGGATATGCCGCATCCCAGCCTTTGCCGGGAGTTTCGGGCGTTGATGAAAGCCAGAAAGTTCCCTGTTCCAAAAGCTGAAGCGCTTCAGTTTTAAAAAAGAGGGCACTAAATTCCCCTTTTTGGCCACCATCGTCACGCCCCTTTCCGAAGAATTCGTATTCATCATCGAGCTCCTTTTTCAGAAATTCCAGCTGGCTTTGCAATGCCTCCTGCACCCCAAAAATATGCGGCTCGTAGAACCTGAGCTGGGCAGCCAGGTCTTCTTTTCTGTTTGACCAGCTGTTCTCCCCATCATTTTCGTTGGCATATTTAATATTATAGCTCATCACCTGGAGCTGTGCTTTTACCGGGATTGCTGCGAACAGCAGGATCATTAGGCTCATGGTATATTTTTTCATATTTCTGATTCTTCTCTTTTTACGTAATCTTTGAGATAACTAAACCGCGGAGTCAAACTGCCATTTTTGGTCATTTGTGCCCTTTGTAAAATTCCGTCTTTATCGCCATTAAAAAAAGCGGGCAGCACGTTTTCCAGGAACATCTGGCCAAAACCTTCACTGGCATCCCGTGGCAATTCACAGGGCAGGTTATCTACCGCCATGACCAGGATCGCATGCTCACTTCTGAAATCTACCTCTCTTTCTTCCTGCGCATCATAACCGTAAAAAGGTTCGGCAATTGTTGAAGGACGAATTGTACTGGCTACAGGGCCTGCAATATCGCATGAAATATCAGAAATGTATTTTATCCTGAAGTCGGGAGATTTTGCATCTTCAGCAGTAAAGAAAACGGGGGCACCCTCGCCGTAGAAATGGCCGGCGATGAAAAAATCGGCAGCCTTGGCAAACCTCCTGAAGTTGCCTTCATAAAGTTCGGGGTGATCGTAAAAATCCCTGTTGCTGCCCCTGCTGCCGTCTTTGCGTTTATTGTAATCGAGCACATCAACCTGGCAGTAAACCGGGTGGTCAAATTCGGTGTTCAGGAACTCATCAACCTCCACTTTCTGAATTTTAAGGTGATCGAGAATTTCCCTGGCTCCCTGGCTCACTTTCCCGCTTCCGGAAAGTACGATCTTAAGAGGCGGGATTGAAATTTTATCGAGCTCCTGCTGAATGGCATTCAGGTGGGGCAGGTTTTCAGCTTTAGGGAGTTCAAAAATGCCATTTTTGAGACCTATTCCGCGAAATCCGTTGTAGGCGCCCACAATTCCGGCATATCTTCCGAAGCCAATGAGTCGGCCGCCAGTTTCATTTATAATGACCTCGTGGTCGTAAAGTTCAATATTTTTTTTAAGGATCTCCCTGAGTAAATCTCGGTTGTAAGGCTGCTTTTTTATGGTATGGGAAAAGAAAAAGTACTTTTTACCGGCAATAAGATGAGGCAGCGGCACTTCTTTCACGCCGAGCATCACGTCACAACCGGAAATATCTTCTACCACTTCAAAACCTGCCTGCCTGTACTCCTCGTCGCTAAAGATCCTGATATCTGAACTTTCTATCTTAAAACTGGCATCGGGAAATTGCTTTACGGCTTCCCGGAGTTCTTCAGGAGAGAATACTACACGACGATCTGGGGGAGTTTTTCGCTCTTTTATAAGGGCAAATTTTATCATACTAGAACAGCTTTTTAAAGGGTTTGGATTTTCTCAAATATAAGAATTATAAAGGCTGTCAAAAATGCCATTTTTGAAAAGACTTTGAGATGGCTGTGCTCCAGGAATTAAAAACTTTGTTGTTTGTCGAAAGAGGCAAGATGGCTTCGCCTGCCTAACGGCAAACAGGCTGCAAGAACATGGAGTCAAAACTTTGCTCAGAAAACTGATTAACAGGGATTTAAAATCTTATTTTATAAATTGAGATCAAAATTTATTCAGCAACTGTATTAGTTGTGTATTCGCGGCCTTAGCTCCTGTTTTATTGAATGGACCACACTGAATCAAAAACCGGATTTGCTTGTAATGTCACAAATTTTCCTATTTTTGTTCCTCTTGTGCAAAACCTGTTTCAGAACTGGTTTTGGCATGAAAAGTGCAATAATATTGCAGAAGTTCTTTACATATTGGGGTCGACTTGGTTTTGACAGCGAGTCTAATTGAGTTGTAAGCACGTCGAGCGCTGGGAAATAGCTCGTAAATCTCATTTTTCATACTTTTTAAACGGCGAGAATAACTACGCCTTGGCTGCATAATCTGAATCATAGTAGGATATGCTTAGTCCCTACAAGGTAGGGAGCCGAGATGTCTCGCGGGAGCCTTGATTTACGGCGCCCGCACCAGAGGCACCGACAAAGTAAATATAGGAACTGCAGGGCCTTGATGCAGTTTTGAAGCTTAATTGAGGATACGTGTAAAGTTGGTGGTTTTCGGCCGGCTTTGCATCGACAACCAAGCGAAAACTAAGCGTGTAGAATGCAGCTGAATTGCTTGTTTGGACGAGGGTTCGAACCCCTCCGACTCCACTATTAAAAGCCGTATTTCCTTTATCAATAAGGGTTTACGGCTTTTTTGTTTTCTAATTTGTACGGTTTCTGTACGGTAACTGAAAATTAACTTCAGATCAGGTAAGGAAAATTTAATTTATCTTTGTTGGTGTTAGCATTTAGCCGTGCTAATAATTTGAACAGAAAAAGGGCGTTCCGTTGAGGTTCGCCCTTTTTTATGGTTTCGGAAAACTCGTCTTGCCAACTCCCTAACCCTCGTCCAAACAATAGAAAATTCCTTTTTAGCGTTCGAATAACAATAAATAAAATTCCTTTTTAGTGTTTGAGTAACAATAGGTTCTAACTTGTAACAGATACTCGAATATTACGCGCGTAAGACTTCCAAAAAACCTTGTACTAACCTTGTACTTATTCCTGTTCAAGTGGTTCAATAACGTTTAAATCAAGTCCTAAAAATAAAGGGCGTTCCTTAGTATGTTTAAAACGTTTCCAGTACTCCTTAAATTCCTGAATTAATACTTCAGGTGGTTTCGTTTCATCTGCAAAGAGAATTAACGCCCTGTACAATATTTCACAAATTTGGGTGCTGTTCAGGTTTTGGGTTTCCATTAATTGAATTAACTCTTCGCCTGTGGAAATTCTAAATTCTTTATTCATCTGCTTCAGGATTAATACCACTACCTAAATTGATAACGATAGGTTGAAAATCTTTTTCGCTTGCCTTTAGTTCCGTTGATCTTAAAGTAGGTAATACAAATTTTGCCAAATCTAAAAGGGCTTTAATACGTTGTTCAGGTGCTAACTGTTCCAGGTCTTCTTGTATCTTATCAAAATTAGCTTCTAACAAGTCTTTAAAACGCTCCCTTGTTTCTTCGGTTGTTCTGTTCTTTTTCCCGGCTCTTGTTGATCTTTTCCCGGCTTCTTTTGCTGTTTCACTTGTAAAACTCATAATGTTAGTTTGTGTTAGTTTAACGTGGTTCTTAATTGTTGTAATCGGTTCAGGTAAGGTAAAAACCTATTGTTCCCGTTGTGGCTTTTAACCGTTTGCAGGTGGCTTTTAAGGAATTGAGAAACGTTAGTTATTACCGTGCATTGATTAAGCCGTACTGGTTCGGGTGGTAACCTCATCTTTTCAAAATACCTTTCCAATTCTGAAATATCGGTTTGCCAGTCTTCAGGCTCTTTTTTTATGGTTTCCGAAAATTCAAAATCTTCTGTTTCCTTTTTAGGCTGTCTAATCTTTCTAACTTCGGTAACAGGTTCTTTAATTTCGGGTACTGGTTCGGGTGGTTTTTGTTTAGGTTTCCTTTTTCTAAAGTTCTGCCAGTCCTGCTTAATTAAATAGTCTGCAATATCGTTTCCCTCTTTTTTATCTGCTTCAGGTGCTAACTGTTCCAGTAGATCAGAAAAAATAAACCGCGTTCCCGGTAACCTGCTTTCTATTCCTGTGGCTTTCTGCTTCCATTCTTTAAAGGTTTGCCCGTCTTTTGATAAGTCAGGAAAGGTTAAAACTGTTCTGCCTTTTAATACCTTTAGTTTATCAAATTTGAAACTGCTCTTGTTGTAAACCGCTAACCAAATAAGGTCTTCAGGTTGTTCAGGAAATCCAAAATACAACGTACCGTAAAAAGCCGTTTTAGGGGCTTCTACTAACGCAACAGGGTTTAACGGGTACTTACTTAATAAATGTTCCCCAAATAGGCAGGAAACCTTTAATTCATTCTTATTATACGCCTGTAACCAGTTCGGCAAAGGTTCATTTCTTTTACTGTGGTGCTTATCAATAATAGAGTGTAAAAAGTCCGTTCCTGTGGTGTGGTTGCTTTTATTAAATTGTTTTACCTGTACGGCTCTAATATTGCCTTTAAGATCAATAAAAGGAAAGGTGACCGCGCCTTTTCTGTAACCTGCTTTAATAGTGCCTATCTTGTAAAGTTCAACGGCTTTAGTAACATCTGAAACCTCAAAAGGATAAGGAACGTTATTAAACAGGTTCTGAATAAAAACGTTCTGTTCGTACCTGTCAGGCTCTAACGTCTGTTTAAGTACCTCAACAGGAATAAAGGCAGGTTTAGACTTTAAAGGTTTTTTGATAGTCACTACGCGCGCGTATTGGTCGGGTTTCCAGTTCCCGTTAAACGTTCCCTGTTCCTGTTCTTTTATCATTTGAGAATAGCCGTTTTTATACGGGTTCAGGTGGTAACCGCATTTACTTTCACGGTCGCAACGTCCGTACTGGTTCGGCAAATATTCCCCTGTTTCGGTATCTACATAATGAACAAAACGTTTTTTATTACAAGCCGGGCAAAAGTCTTTTTTACTGCCTTTCTCTAAAGTGTATCGGTGCTGTTCCATTTTTTTAGAAATTACCTGTGGCATTTGGCACAAGCGGCATTTGTGGCATTAATAAACCTTAGTTTGTGCCGTTAGTGCCGTTAGTGCCTTGTGCCAATAGAGGTTAAAACCTTTTTTCGTATTCCCCTCTTTTGTAGTTGTTGAATAATTCCCGGTTTGCCAAAAGGCGTTTATACGTCCTTTCTGCTATTCCGAAATCATTTGCTAACTCTAACCCCTCGCTTGTGGTAAACTCTTCAGGTAAGGCGTTGTAAAGGTTCTTTTTGTCGCCCGGTAATTTATCTACGGGGCTTGTATTGGTTAAGATCGTGTGTACTTTTAAAGCCGAATTTTTAAAGTACTCAACAAGTTTTAACGCTCCCTTTACGGCTTCAACGGTAACCGCTTGTTTGTTACTTTCTCCACAAGCGTAACGCAATAATTCAAGGTTTAAAGCCAGTCGCAAGGCGTATTGTTCAAACTTTGCATAAATTCCGCTCAAGGCTTCATTATCTGCCTTATTGCTCAAGTCTGTTACTGTCTTTTGCCATTCAAATAATAATTGTTTGGCTTCAGGTGTAAACTTTAGAACGGTGGGTTTAGGGTTGAGGTTCTCATCTTGTTCAAGGTCTAAATCCAAAAGGTTATTTATAACAGCGTTCCAATTTTGAATTATTACTTCATCTAACTGGTTTTCGCTCCAATACTCCTTTTTAAGATCGTCAGGAATAACAAATAAAATCCTGTCAAGAAACCCGTTTTCGGTTCTGTCTTTTGCCAGTTCATTTAGTACGCCCGGTTGTATTGTTCCTGCAACAGAAATAAAGGGTTCAGGTATGTAAATAGGCTCGCTTGTTTTCCTGTTAATCCTTAAAGGTTTTCCGCTCCATACGCTTAACCAAAATTGCTCTTCGCTCCCTTTGTTGTATCGGTTGAAGTTTTTAAACCAGCTTGCTAACTCATCTGCATAAACTCCAATACCTCTTTTATTGAATTTATGAACGTCTGTAAGTGCTTCGGGTGTAAAATCAGTTATAAGGTGCTGTTCCCAAATAGGCTGTACTGGTTCGTCATAACCTTGCGCCTCCCTTTCCTTTTTGTTTAGACTGCTAACAAGATCGTATTCCTGCTTTAGTTCCTGGTAACCTTTAAAACGCTGTTTGTCGCGCTCTTCAATAGGCTTTAAAGCAAAGGTTAAAGGGTGGCTTTTATTTGTTCCTGCTCTTCCAACAATTGAAAGGTATAAAACGGCTGTTTGCTCAAATACTCCATTATGTATTTTGTGAGTGTTACCGACTGCAACAGAAACAGCGTAAAGCATTGACGCGCCAATAAAGTCAGTAGGATAATTTAAACTTCGGTTTGTTGCTGTTATTATTTCCTGTACTGGTTTAGGGAATACTTCAACCGGGAAAGGGTTTTTCTTTGCCTCCTTTTCCTTAGTTGTTACGCTCTTTAATTTCTCTACGTGGTCAATAATCTTTTTAGGCTCAAAGAGATCGTTAAACTCCGGGTTCAATTTTCTTGCTTCCATTCCTAAAAAAGTTTTAATTGGTTCGACTGTGGAAACAAGTTCGGGTTTGTAGTCAACTCCTGTACGTAAGGATAACCAGTAATAGAACAACGTCTAATTTTTCTAACAGCTATTTTGTTTGCCGTCTTTAATCGACTTACATAACGGCAAATACTTTCACGTCTAACGCCCGTTATTTGTTCTGCTTCAAACATTGTCATTGACTTAGCGTTTAAAGCCTCATAAACACGGGTAAATTGTGTATCTTTGCCTTGTCCGTCGCCAAAAGGATTAAGGCTATTAGTGTAACTGCTCATAGCCTTATTTTTTTAGTTCGGTTAAACTTCCTAAAATTTCGCTTCGCTTGTAGTACCTTTTCCCTGCAATGCTATAAGCTTTCACCTTGGACTTATTAGTCCAATGCCAAAGGGTTGTTTCGTGAATTTGCAGTAGGTTTGCGGCTTGTTCTCTTGTTAAAAGGTCATCTTGTGCCTCCTTGTTGTGAAGATCCTTTTTAAACGCCTCTAATTGCGTTTTTACGCCCTCTGTAATTAGTTCCGCTAATTGTTCCGGGCTTGTTTGTAGAAATTGAATTGTACTCATAAGATGTTATTTTGATTATCTGAAACCAAAATTGCATCTAATGATTTGGTACTCTTTGCGTTACTGGTATCGTTTCAGTAACATTTTATTTTAGGTTGTTTTAGTTAGTTGTTTTTTAAAGTCTTCAGCTACTTCAATATCGTATTTTTGGCAGTATTGGTAAATTTCCTTTAGCTTATCAGGTTGAGAATAAATATTTTTATTGTCCGTTACCTTTTCAGAATTTGCAAAAGTTCGAGCAAAGTAATTTCTGTAACTACTATCAAAACCTAATTTACGTGCTACTTCTGAATAATTCTTACAGTCTTTATAAATTTTTTGGGCTTTCCCAGTGGCAAAAGTTAATCCAATTTTAAACCAAATATTCTCTTCTACTGGTTTTGTTTCTTTTTCTACTTGTGGAAAATTGAAATTAATTTCCTCCTTTAAAATTGGTAACTGGTTCTTTAGATCAAAGTATTTTTTTAGTAGCTTATGTATGTTCCAAAATTCATTTATTGTACCTGCTTCTTTTTCTGCAAAAAAATAGATATTATTTAGGTCTTCTTTAGTTGCAGTAAACTTATTGTTCTTGTAAATATTGGAAATATCGTATTTATAAATTTTCCTAAAGTGGCTTTCTGTTTTTCTAATTTCCTCTGAAGTTGAATTAAATTTCTTCTTTAAATATTCCGCTCTACTTGTTGAAGTGTTTAAAGTAAATTCCTGAAGTTCTTGTTCTAACTCCTCTTTATAAGCCTTAATCTGTTCCTGCTTCCATTTGTACTCCTCTTTTTGAATAAATCTTTCATTACAAGATGTTCGAAACTCTATTTCTTCAAAACAATTTTTTACCCATTCAGGAACATCAATTTTAAAGGCTTCAAACTGTTCTTGCAAATAATCCTTTTCACTTAACCTGTGCAAAGTGCCTTGTGATCTTAGAAAACCTAAATGATAAATAAAAGCGTCTAAATCTGCTTTTTCATTCCTTTCTTGTATTGCTTTTAGTACCTCTGAATAATTATCATAAAAAGGATTTTTATAATTCTTATTCCTGAAGTTTTTACGCGCCTTTTTGTCTTCAATATTGTAAGCATCAACAATTAATAAAAGTGCTTCGCCTGGGCTTAAATTTGTCATTTTGAAAAAGGTGTTTATTCAAAGTAATTAAAGGCGTCAAGGGCTAAATCTTTGTTGCTCTTCTTAATGTAGTTGAGAAACATTTTTTCGCTCCCGTGTCCTGTAATGTTTATTAGATAAGTTGTAGGTACTTTGCCGTAAAAGTTAGTCGCAAATGAACGTCTGCCAATGTGAGAAGATACTAACTCCCATTTTTCAAAAGTGTCTAATACGTCCCGGTAGTCGTTTTTAGTTGGTTTAACGCCCTTTGGTGCTATTGAAACGCGCCTTTTGCCCTTAACCTCATCTTTTATCTTTGCCTCTTTACAAACTTCTTTAATGTAGTCGTTATACCGTTGATCGGAAATAGGGCGTGGAAACTTGCCGTTCCTTTTCTCTAAAATTTCCCGTACCTCCTTTACAACAGGAATAGACATTTCTTTTTTGGTCTTCTTTTGTCTAAACTCTAATAAGGGTTTGCCGTTTTCGGTTCTTATCATTTCAGGCTTAAACCTCATAAAATCAGAAACCCTTTGCCCGGTGTAACAGCTAATTAAAAGCCAGTCGCGCGCATTGTCTAAATAGTCCTGTTTTAGATCAGCTTTTTTAACCTTTTCCAGTTCCTCAAGGTTTAAGTAAATGTGGTTCGCCTCTTCGCGCTGTAAGGTTATGCCGTCAAGTTGGTGGTGTGTTTTTACTCCTAAATACCGGGCGTGGAAACAGATCGTTTTTATTAGTACAAATTCCCGGTGTTGTGTATTTTGAGAATAGGCATTTTTATTGCTAAAATCTACATACGCCTTTTTAAAGTCTTCATTTACTTCATTGATTAAAATAGGCTTTCCCAGTTCCTTTTGTAACCGTAACATCTTGTTTTTGGTAACCTTTACTTTTTTCCTGTTTGCTTCGGTTATCTCATTTTTACGGTGCTCTAAATAGTAATCAATGTAACTAACAAGATCAGTAGGAATTATCTTTTGTTGTGGTGGGTTGTAATAATGTTCTATTGTGGTTTTTAACCAGTCCTTATTAACCTTTCCCGGTTGAGTAGAATTAAAGGCTTTTAATATGTGGTTTTCTAACGCTGCTAACTTGTTGTTTACTTCAGTTTGCAGGTTCTTAACTTCAATATCTTTTAAACGCTGTTTGCTGTGGTGGTTGTTCCAGTAATCCCGTGTAACCTCCAATTTAGTTTTACCTCCAATAGCAAAATCTTTGTCATTGTGGCGAAATAGTAAACGTAAGTTTAAAGGTGCTTTTTCCCGTGTAGATCGGTAAAGAAAATTAACAGTAGCCATACTTGTAATAATTTGAACAATACAAATCTATTAAATTTGTACGGTAGTTGTACGGTAAACTGCAATTAATTTCAAAGGATTAAAAACTTTAATAAAAAGTTAATTACCTTTAAACCCTTATAAATACTGAATTTATAAATAACTTTACAGGAAATTAGGGCGTTTAGAAAAGTTGAGGTTTTGCGCTTTAGTGTTGCCTCCGACTCCACAATCAAATGCAGCTAAGCTGCCAATTAAAACGGGAAAAACCTGCCAGGCTTTTTAGCTTGAGCAGGTTTTTTTCGTTTAAAGACGCTTGTCCCTTCGGCACAGTATAGTTAGCTGCATTTGCAGGACTGGATTCATTGAGGGAAGGCGCAGGCAAATTTAAACTTCTAATTATTCCTTTATCCTTGCAGCGAAACCTCAGAAACCAATTCTCCATATGCTTCAGCAAGTAATCTTACAGCTTCTCCCATTTCATTTTTGCTGAGATGGCCAAATCCCAATCTTAAAGCAATAAGATTTTGGTTTTGATAAAGACATGTACCGGGAATCAGGAGTCCCTTTTTCCTTGCTTTTTTTTGAAGATGATTCAATGAAAATGATTGATTAAACTGAATCCAGAAAGCCAGGCCTGATAAAGGTACACTAAATGTAATTTCACTTTTAAAGTGAGTATGGAGTAATTGGGCAAAGAATTTTTTTCTTTCACTAATTACATTGTGAAATTTCCTTTGATACCGATGCACGTCCCCCTGATGAATAATATCTCCCAGTGTCTTTTCCATCAAGAAATTGGGCCTGCCAAAAATATTAAGGTACTTTTTTCCTTCTTCCAAAAAGTCTTTTGGGGCGATTAAAAAGTGCATTTGAAACCCGGGGGTGAGGAACCTTCCAAATGCTCCGATATAGATGACCCGATTTCCGCCGTCCTTTCTATAGAGTGATGCCGACCTATCTTTTGGGAGGGAAAATTCAAAGTCGTCATCATCTTCAATCACAATAAAGTTGTATTGTTCCGCTAATTGGAGCAAAGCTGCCTTTCGCTCTTCAGAAAGAGGAACTGTAGTGGGGTACTGGCAACGAGGGTTGAGGTAAACGGCCCTAATCTCACCGGCTTTAAAGTGTTCCCTGATAAAATCAACCCTCATCCCGTCTTTATCAACAGGAATCGTCCTTAGCTGTGCACCTGCCTGACCAAAAATCATATTTGGCAGAAAATAACTCAGGTTCTCCACCAAAACAATATCCCCGGTTTTTATAAGTAACTGCGATAAGATGGAAAAAACCTGCTCCCTTCCCGAAATGGGCAACAAAAATTTTCTGGAAAGATGAAATCCCCTGGTGATATTCAGGTAATAACTGAGCTGGTCTCTAAAAAACAGATTTCCTTCGGTTGCCTGCTGCAATACATTGAACCAATTGGCCCTTTTAAGGACCGAGGCGAAAAAACGAGCCAATTCTTGCCCTTTGATAATCCCATAATCGGGTGTTCCATCGGTGAAATAAAGATCTTCACGATGCTCCAAGAAGGGAGTATCCAGAATAAATTCTTTCCTGAAAGTAAAGGCAGCCTTTTCGGGGGGTGACTTAAAAGCTCCGGAGCCGGTGGCCGCTACCGAAGACAGCTCCGCATTTTTTACAAAAGTACCTATGTTGGGAATGCTATTTATCCATCCCTGCTCTTGCAGCTCCACCAGGGAAGCCATAATTGTTTTTCTGTGAACTTGCAGGTCTTCTGCGATTTTCCTGCTTCCGGGGAGTTGATCGCCATCTTCCAGAAGGTTTGTTTTAACCGCATTAATAAACTGATACACTATTTGCAAATAGACCGGATCTTTCTTACTGCGATCTATTTTGATAAATGAATGAAAAGCAATGTTAACCGGACTACTCATTATTTTTAAATCGGACTAGCAAAGTTACCCCTTAAACCTCAATCTTTGTACCCCAATTGAATATTATCAAATGAAAAATATAATTTTTACAGTGGGTCTCTTATGCAGCCTCCCCTTATTTGCACAACAACAGGAGACATCTCCTGAACACGACAATGAGGGAAACCCACAAAATGAGCTAAAGGAAGTAGTGATTCACGGGAACAGGATCAGGATTCCTTTCAGCCAGGCGGCACGGGATATACAGGTGGTCACCCAGGAACAAATTAAAATGCTCCCGGCCAAATCTATCAATGAAGTTTTGTCTTACATAAGCGGAGTTGACGTAAGACAGCGGGGACCTTTCGGCACTCAGACCGATATTTCTATTGACGGCGGCACTTCCGAACAAACCATTGTGCTTATTAATGGCGTAAAAATGATTGATGCGCAAACTGCCCACAACATGATGAATATCCCCATTCCGCTAAGTGCAATAGATCACATTGAGGTGCTTAGAGGTGCGGCAGCAAGGGTTTTCGGGATTAATGCCCTTACGGGAGCCATTAATATTGTCACCAAAAAAGAACGCCATTCCTCTATTACAGCCATTGCGCAGGCAGGAAGCTCTTTTAAACAAAAAGAAGAGGGCGACGGATCGGGTATTTACGCTGGGGGGCGGGCAGAAGTTACCGCTAACTTCGGAAATGAAAATCAAAGCCACCTTTTATCCCTGGCCCAGACCAACTACAACGGGCAACGTTACAATTCGGCCTCGAAAAACACCCGGATTTTCTACAATGGAGAAATAGACCTTGATCCCAACAACAAACTGCAGGCTATGGCGGGATATGCAGACAGCCGTTTTGGCGCCAATGGCTTTTACGCCGCACCCGGCGACAGTAATTCGGAAGAGCTTGTAACATCTTCTATTTTCAGCCTTTCATCAAGGCACCAGTGGGGCGACTTTATGATCTCACCCCGAATAAGTAACCGCTACGGTGAAGATGATTACAGGTACTTTAAAGATGATTTGAGCAGAGGCCGCTCCATACATTACACCAATGCCCTCATGCTCGAACTTAACAGCAGCCTCCAAACCAATATAGGAACTTTTGGTTTTGGCTGGGAATCGCGCCTGGAAACCATTAATAGTTCAAATATCGGGGAACATAAACGCGATAACCACGGCTTTTATACCGAATTAAGGAGCCAGCTGGGCGAAAAATTAACCGGATCGGCTGGAGTTTACGCCAACTACAATACGGTTTTTGGCTGGCAGGTATACCCCGGAATAGACCTGGCTTATGAAATCAATGGTCGTTGGACGCTCTCTACCAGCATAGGGTCTGGTCAAAGAATCCCTTCCTTCACAGATCTATACCTCGATCAACGTCCGGGAAATATTGGAAATGAATTGCTGCAGCCCGAAGATGCCTGGAACTACGAAGGGAACATCTCTTACCAGAAGAATGCGCTCAACCTGCAAGTGGGATATTTTTACCGCGAAATAACCGATTTCATAGACTGGGTAAGAGAAAATGCGTCAGAGCCTTATTCCCCAATTAACTTTGGCGATAACACCACCCAGGGCATATACGCCAGGATTCAGCAGAATGTTTACTTGAAAAACAACCAGTCTCTGGGGTACCGCCTTAGTTATAACCATTTAGACCCCACCATCAAAAGTTCTGATGTGATCCAATCCAAATATGTACTGGAGTCCCTAAAACATCAATTTATTGCAGGAATTTCCTACCAAATTGACAAGCTGTCGCTTCAGGTAGAAAACCGATGGCTACAGCGGGAACTCGCCGATGCCTATAATATTACCGATTTACAGGTGAATTACAACTGGCAAAACTTTCTTGTGTTCACAGAGGTAACCAACATTTTTGATGCTGAATATACCGAAGCAGGCGCTGTGCCCATGCCTACACGTTGGTTCAGTTTAGGATTAAGGTACGAGTGGGATAAATTTTAAGGTTCAGGGGCACAATAATATTGATTGTATTCAGGGCATTGCACCTGCCCCTTGAAATATTAAAACGGAATCGGGAAAGTCACTGTGATGATTTTCCCGATTCCGTTTTTTGTTATTGCTGAATTTCTGCTTCGACATCCGGTATTACCCCTAGGCTGCGATATAGTTGAGCCCTGGTGGTTAGAAATTTTGTAAAAAGCTCGGTTTGTTTTAACCGGGCTTGTATTAGCTTTGTCTCCCTTGAATTGATCAGAAAAAGGGAACTTTCTCCAAAACTGAATTTTCGCTCTTCGGCATTTAACAGTCGCTCGTAGTTTTCTACCATTTCTGAAGTTAACCTTATTTGCTCTACATAAGAATCCAGTTCCTGCATTAATCCGTCGACTTTATTTTCTATTTGCCGGCGGTTCAATTCCAGTTCAAGGGAAGCATCTTCAATTTTGTATTCGGCCAACTTCAGCTCACCGCGCTCCTTCCGAAGAAAAAGTGGAAAACTTACATTTAGACCGGCTTTATAGTTTGAAGTATCAATATGATCAATGAGTTCAGGTTCCGGAGTAATGAAGTTATATTCCAAATCTATTTTTGGCAAAAGCTTATTAACCTTCAAACGCCGCTCCACTCTTAGTGCTTTCAGTTTTGCCTCCAGGGCCCTTAATTTAGGATGCCCTTCAAAAATGGCATTTTTCACACCCTTTTCTGTTTGCACCTCAAGAACTTCATCCTGCAAGAAATCAACTTCAGGCACAGTTCCAGGCTGTAATTCTACCGGCACATTATTGTCCAGCCAAAGAAAGGTGGAAACTTCAAGCTTTTGTTTTAGCAGTTTAACCTTTGTCTGCTCTAACTGAAGCAGGCGTTCCTGAAGCGCAATACCTGCTTCAACAGTATCTATAGCTGCGATCTCCCCAAAGTCAGCACTCCTCCCAATCCCATCTGATCTTTGCCGGGGGTTGGCCACAAATTCCTGGTACACTTCAAGTTCTTTTTGAAGCCTTGCCCAGTTGAGATATGCCAGGGAAGCTTCAAAGAGCACTTCGGCTATCATAAGGTTTTTTTCTGCTTCAGTTTGCTCCTTTAAGGCCCTGGCTGAACGAAGTGCCGCCCGTCTTTTGTCCATAATCAAGCCCTGGGCGATAGATAATGATACTCCGGCAGCAAACAGGCCTTCGGGAGGAACTTTGCGTTGAGGATTCAGGTATGCACCTTTATTCTGCTCAAAGCCGGCCTTTAATTCCACACCATACCAGGTGGGAATTTTAAAAGTGGAATTTAAGACATCATAATATTCGGTGCCTTTAAACTCCTTACGACTGTAGTCTACTTCCAGCTTGGGATCAAAAGCCCCTCTTGCTTTTAAAAGTTCGGCTTCGCCCATTTCAAGCTGAAGGTTTACCTGTCTCACCATAGGATGATACTGCTTCACGTAGGCTAAAAATTCCGGATAGCTCAAAACCTGGGTTGGGGTTTCCTGTGCGTTTAAAATCAAAACCTGCAGGAATAATACACCGGCCAAAATAAGTCTCATCACTTCTGCTTTTTCTGGTTTTCAACAACTACTTCAGGCTGGTAATAATCTGGTGGAAAGCCGTTAAGGTTTCTCCATATTTCATACCAGATAGGCACCTCATCGAGCAGGGCCAGGGTTGTAGCCCCCGAACCAATTCTCAGCCCTCGGGGCCAGGGCTCATCTTCGGGATCTGGTGCCAACAGAACACGGTATTTTCCATTCTGACTTATAAAATTATCTACGGCAACAATCTTTGCACCATAAGTTCCGTAGGAAAGGTTTTCCCAACCGCTAAACACTATGGAAGGCCAGCCTTCAAATTGCACCCTAACCTTCTCGCCCTCGTGCATTAGAGGCACATCAAGCGGTCTCACGTAAGTCTCTACCGCCAAATCAAAATCGGCCGGCATAATCTCCACCAGCCTCTCCCCTTCCTTGAAAGTTTCACCCAAACCTGCTTTTAATACCTTATTAATATAGCCTTTTTGAGGGGCCAGTACATAGTACATCTGGTTGCGAATAGCGTAATTGCTATAGTCGTTTTGCAACTTGCTCACCTGGGCCGCAGCATCATACTGGCTGGAACGCGCCGTATGCAAATCGCTTTGCGCCTTGGAAACCTTATCGCTGTATTCGGCGGCTATCCTGTTAATTTCAAGCTGGGCATTGATAACCTCATTCCGGCTCGCCAGCAATTTATTTTCCTGAGAAATTAGTTTGGCCCTGGAATCCTGCAGCTTTTGCCTTTTTTCCTCAACATCGGGCAGTGCTTTTAGCCCTTCCTGCTGCAGCTGTTGTGTTCGCTCAAACTGAGCCTGTGCAATATCCAGGTTAGCCTTTACAGCTTCAAGATCTATGCTGTCACTTTCCAGCTTTAGCCGGGCCTGCCGCAGTTTGTTCAAAGCCTGCTGCCTTTTTAACTCCCTTTCATTTCCCAGTGCATTAATTTGAGAGGAAAGTGCCTTAATTTTTTCGGCATAGGACTCCACGGAACCCGATTTTGCAGATAACTGCTCGGCGGTTCTTTCTACCAGTAAAGGGTCAAAATATTCCCCTTTTACTTCGGAAATATGAAGAATTGTATCTCCTTTTTGCACGAACTCCCCCTCCTGCACATACCATTTTTCAATCTTCCCCGGAATTGGGGATTGAATGGTTTGGGGCCGATGTTCGGGCATAAGAGTGGTGACATAGCCTTTGCCACTTACATTTTGCGTCCAGGGCAGAAAGAGGATGATCAACAAGGCTATAAAAGCGGCTAACAAAAACCTATTGAAGTATTTATAGTGCCTTTTGTGAAGCGCCCTTTTTCCTGCTTCAAACTTCTCAAGGTCTACCTCATTGCCTACAGGATATTTTGATATATTAAGCATGTTCTAACTCTATTGTTTCTTTGATCCTTCCGTTTTCCAGAATGATCTTTCTACTACATACATTTTCCCAAAGTTCATTTCTGCTGGCCACTACTATAGACCAGCTGTGTTTTTTATCGGCTAAAAACCCAATAAGCCTTACAGCCTCTTCTCTATTGAAAAGCTCAAGAGGTTCTTTGAGAATAAGGAGTTCAGGTTTTTTAAGAATAGCCCGCGCCAGGATGATCTTTTTTCGCTCCAGGTTTGACATAAATTTTCCTTCAGGATAGATCACGCTGTTGAGGCCGTTTGACTGCAGCTTTAAAAATTGAGAAAGCCCCACCACCTTTATCACCTCCATCACTTCCTTTTCACTTACACCGGGATTGCCAAAACTGAGGTTTTCAAGCAGGCTTCCCTCAAAGGGTACTTCTTCGGGAAAGTAGACCCCCACCCTGCTCCTAAAGCCATTGATCTGAAGGCTTTTAATTGAAAGGTCATTAACATACACATGGCCTGAAGAGGCTTCGGTAACACCCGAAACCAGCTTTAAAAGACTGGTTTTTCCGCTTCCGTTACTACCAGATACAATAAGTTTTTCCCCCGGAAGTATCTTCAGGTTGATATCCTTCAGAATCACCAGGTCTGAATCTTCAGCTCGATAATCAACATTAGAAAGTTCAATGCAAAGCGGTTCATCCAGAGAAAGCTTATTCTCTGCCGTTTGTTTCTCAATTTTCATATCCAGCACCCCTCCAAGTTTTTCCAGGGAAGTGAGCACGTCGTAAATAGATTCGAGTCCGCGGGTAAGTTTTTCAACAGAGCTCATTATCAAAAGAATGATGATCTCGGCTGCCACAAACTGCCCGATATTCATTTCCTGATTAAGTACCAGGAGCCCTCCCACTGCAAGAAGGCCACCGGTTACCAGCACTTTGAATACGATCATTTTAATATACTGAATGCGCAGCACCCCAAAATGACCTTCGCGGGCCGCCAAATATTTCATGGTATATTTGTCATTTTTGACGAGTGAAAGACTGGTATTCCCCGAAAGTTTGAAGCTGAGCAGAGAACGCGCGATTTCCTGAAGCCAGTGCGCCACCTTATACTTGCTCTTTGATTCCTCAAGACTGGTCTCCATGCCGCGGCGAGCCGTAAACCTAAACACAAGGTAAATAAGACTTACCAGCAGAAGTCCAAAAATGATAAAAAGAGGATGGTACAGCGACAGCAGAATAAGCCCGAAAATAATTTGAACCAGGGCCGCAGGAAAATCGAGTAACAACTTCGAAATTCCCTTTTGAACTGAAAGAATATCAAAAAAACGATTGGCCTGCTCTGGGGGATAAGAATTCTTAAACTCGTTCATTTTTATCTTCGGAAACCTGTAGGCAAATTCAAAAGAGCCACGGGTAAATATCTTTTGCTGAATGTTCTCCACAATCCGGAGCTGCATGAGTTCAAGAACCCCTACAAAACCCACTGCGACAGTTACGAGCACCACGAGAATTATCCAGGAAGTACTAATTCTTCCGCCCTGAATAAAATTAACTATAGCCTGGATTCCCAGGGGAACCGAGAGGTTGAGAAGTCCGGCAAAAATGGCATAATAGAAGGTTTGTAAAATATCCCTTCTGTCAAGTTTGAGTAATCCCTGCAGGCGCTTTAAAGGGGAGGCTGATTCTTTAGCCATTATTTTTCAGGTTTAAAACATTTAGAACCATGTGAGTAAAATAGTCTGAAGGCAGAATAGTTTCACTACACTCTGTCAATGAAGGAAAGTGTTCTTTCAGAAAAAACTGGTGAAGAGAACCCTCGAGAATTGTACTTGCAAGAGATGAAGGATAAGGATAATCGCTTCTCACCTCCAGGATCATCTCCCTAAGCCTTAACACAAGCCGATGGTGAACTGCAAAAAAGCCTTCTTTATTCTCCCTGTCTACCTCCTTGGTAAGATAGGATTTTGAAAATTCGTTCACCACTACCCTGCTAAGCACAACCTCATCTATATGAGAGATCACAGCATCTTTTTCTACCTGCCGGGTGAGCACCTGCACGGCCTTTTGAAGCTTTGCAGAGGCATCGGCAATATTGGCGGTAGAAAAAACCAGTTGATATTCTTTCCATGCCCAATACCAGGAAGTAAGGTACAAGAGAAGTTTATGTTTATTCTCAAAGTACCTGTAAACAGAACTTTCGTTAGAATTTATTTCTTTTCCTAACTTTTTAAAAGTGAATTGTTCAAAGCCCATGCGATCAATAAGCAGGATACTCTGTTGAATAATTCTCCTGCCCAGGTCTGTAGATTCGGGGTCTTTAAGATAAAGCTTATCATTGACCTCAATTTTTATTTGAGAAAGTAAGTGCTTCATAAATAAATTTTTAGCCTGCAAATTAATAGTAAAACTTTCAAATATAAAAGCACTACTATTTTAAATAGAGGCTTTACAATTATCCTGCCATTATCAGCAGTTAACCTGAAAATATTGATGAGCGAGATCTAAAAACCCGGAAGAAGGAAATTAACGCAACTAGTATAAAATTGTTTTGCCCGTAAAGCTAAAGGAGAAGAAATGTTTTTCAAGGATTCACCTATGCCCCTTGGAAACCCCACCATCATTTTTGATTAGCTACCAAAAAGGGCAAAATTCATCGCTGTTATTTATGTCGATGGGAAGGATGCCAGCCATGACAAAAACCTGAAACGCTACAGTAGTAAAAAAGTAACAGGAGATCCAAATCCAAATTATCTTCTGGCAGCAGAGTCGCAATTACAATAAAACCTGCCAAAAAAGCTGAAATAAGCACCTATTTCCTGAACCCTAATTAAAAGCAGAATGAAAAAAGCAACCTTTCTTAGCATAAGGCTAAATTTTAGAGTTGAACCATTGTGAATCGATAAACCGGAAGCAGAAATATTACTTTTTCGGGTTCATGTACTCATAATTTTCCCAATTGCCGGGCAATTGATTGGTTACCTCCAGTTTATTGGAAGAAATTGTGGGTTTAACCCTTATCACTTTCAGTGAATCTGTAACCGTGACCACATGTTCACTGCGCATATTCACCAAATCAAGATGCCTAAGCTTAAATATATGCTTTCCGTTTTCCAGTCGAATAATCACGTAATCTTTTGCCCTTAACTGGCCTAAATTCTTATCATCCAGAACAATGTTCAATTGAGAAGTATTGTCACTGGTATGAAGAATGTTAGCATCGTTATAAATTAGCACTGTCCCATTGCCAAGACGCTCCAAATTAACCTCTTCGTTTTTGGTTTGAACCAAATTATATTCTGAAGGAATAGGCTTTAAAGCACAGGAGGACAACATTACGGCTGCAAAAATTGCAGTGGCAGAAGTGAGGTATTTCATTTTTCTAATCCTGATTGATTAAACATGAGCATTAACAGCATCTTAAAAATGCCATTTTTGAGAAGGTATTCAACACACGAAAATTTCTTATTGCGACTATGTCAAAAAACCAAAACTATAGCCCCACAAAAACCACCTGTATTAATGTTAACTTTATCTTAAAAATAGAAAAAATCTGAAACATTTTGAAGTCTTCAGTAAAAATTTAAAAAATGAAGTTCTAATATTTAACAGCTTTTATCTCAGAGTTAACCTAAAACGAAAAATCTCAAAATGCGGAATTGGACTCCAAATTACCCAGCCTCATTTCAAAGTAAGGTTTCAAAAATGACATTTTTTGGGCAGCCTTTCTCAAGTTTGTTACAGGAAATTACTCCTCAGCCTGCTACTTCAGCCTAAGTCCAAAAGTTTCAATTCCCATAAAAATCTTCAGAAACTAACTTTTCATAAAATCCCTGGTCAGCATTAAAAGATTCAGCAAAATTCCAAATACAACATCAAATTAAGCCGCTTTAGAAACCGGTTTTTCTTTATTTCTTCGGAAGAGTTCCCCGGCCTTCAGCTTTCGGTTATATTCCTGCAGGTCATTTTTCACCTCGCCCGACATAATATACAAACCGATAATATTAGGAAATGACATGGTTAAGATCAACATGTCTGAAAAATTGAGCACAGCTCCTAATCCCACAGAAGCTCCAATGACCACAAAAATTAAAAAAATCACTTTGTAGATCACTTCACTTTTTACGCTTTTTCCGAAGAGGTAAGTCCACGCGCGCATTCCGTAGTAAGACCAGGAGATCATGGTAGAAAAAGCGAAGAGGAAGACCACCAGCGATAAAAGGTACGGGAACCAGGAAATTACGCTTGCAAAGGCATCTGATGTCAGCTGCACTCCTCCCACCCCCTGTACTTCGTGCATCCCGGTAAAGATCAACACCAGGGCCGTAAGCGTACAAATCACCACCGTATCAATAAACGGCTCCAGCAGGGCGACATAACCTTCGGAAGCGGGATGATGTGTTTTGCCCGCACTGTGGGCAATAGCCGCAGAACCAACCCCCGATTCACTCGAAAAGGCTGCCCGCTGAAAGCCCACTACCATCACGCCTATAATACCACCTTTGAGAGCCGTCGCGTTAAAAGCTCCGTCGTAAATGGCAGTAAGCGCAGGACCAAGATTTTCAATATTCACAAAAATAACCACAAAGGCAGCAATTACATAGATCGCGGCCATCAATGGCACCACCCGCCCGGTAAATTTGCCAATTCTCTCTATGCCCCCCAGGATCACCGCCCCCACTAAAAGTGCTACCGCCACTCCAAACCAAAAGCCGTAGCCTTCTAAAAATGCGAATTGGCCGGCAAGAATCTCGTAAGACTGGTTTGACTGGAACATGGTGCCGCCCCCAAAAGTGGCCCCTATACACAGCAGGGCGAAAAGTGCTGCCAAAAATTTGCCCAGTCCTTTGAGGTTTCGTTTTTCAAGGCCGTACCGCAAATAATTCATGGGGCCGCCAAAGATGCGTCCCTGGCGGTTAATAACCCGGTATTTTAGACCCAGGGTACACTCCACGAACTTGGAAGCCATTCCTAAAAGTCCGGCAATGATCATCCAGAAGGTAGCTCCTGCCCCACCCATTGAAATGGCAATCGCGACCCCGGCAATATTACCCAGCCCAACCGTGGCCGACACCGCAGTAGCCATAGTTTGAAAATGCGTGATCTTTCCGGGTGCATCGGGGTCGTCAAATTTTCCGCTGGCAAGCTGCAGGGAATGTTTAAATCCGCGAAAATTGATAAACCCCATTTTTAAAAAGCTCAAAACCATTCTTTTCAGGCATTTGAATATCCAGAAAAACTAGCTCCGGCTCATGGTTCCTAATTGCCGCCACCCCTGCATCTACCGAATTGCATTTCTCCACAATATTTACCCGGTTGGGAAAATACCTGTCAAGGGTCTTCTCCAGCAAATCGCGGGCTTTAAGCTCATCATCGATAATTACTGCTTTTATCATATAACAATATTACATTTTGTATGATTTTGTTAAGGTATCAAAAATGTCAAAATCGGGCAGCTTTTTTCTTCGGAAGTTTTTTGCTTCAGCCTTAAACAACAACAATCTGCCGGATATTCCTATCACGGCAGATTGTTGTTTTATTACTTCTGAAATAAATCCTGAAGGGTAATCAAGATCAGAAGCTTTCTTCTAATCCTTCAGCGTAAACCTTACGAACAGCTCATGGGTGCCGTTGCTTGTATTTTGTAATTCTGAACGCAGGGAAGATTCGTAGGCGTACCCAAAGTCAAACCAGTCGATCACCTTGATCAGGGCAAGGCCGCTTATGGCCTCATCGGTCCGGTAAGCTGCTCCCACTTCAAAGTTGTTATGAATGTTCATAAGGGCCGTAAAATCTACGGAAACCGGGGCTCCATTTACGTAGCGCAGCATCACAGAAGGTTTTAACTCCAGGGTGCTGTTCAGCCTGAAGTCGTATCCTCCGCTTAAATACATATGCACCCTGTCTGCCGCCGTGGTTACTATGCCTTCCTCTTCGCGGGCCCGCTTGGTCTCCAGGATCTTTGGGGCCGACAGAGAAATATAGTATTTCTCATGCCTTAAATAAGCCCCCACCCCTACGTTGGGGTTGAACCGGCTAAGGCCAACCAGCGAAGGATCCAGGTCGTAATTCCAGGTCTCAAGTTCGGAGGTTTTCACATCATAAAAGTTCCCACCTGCTTTCAGGCCAAGAAAAAGATCGAGTTGCTCGTTCATGGGCAGCCTGTAAGAAAAGTCGGCAGTTACAAAGGTTTGCTTTTCCACAAAAGTGCGGTCATTTTCTACCGAAAGGCCCACACCCACTCTTTTCCCGGCATAGGTGCCAAAGGAAAAAGCCTGGGCCTCGGGGGCATTTTTCACCCCACTCCACTGACTCCTGAAAATACCTGCAAAAGTGGTATTCCCATCGGCCCCGGCATAAGCCGGGTTCACGATGTTCATGTTCTGGCGGTAAAAAGTGTACGAATTCTGTTGTTGCGCATAAAAAGTTGTTCCGGTGAATATCAGGAACAATACGGTAATTTTATTGATATATCTTTTCATTGTGAGCTTCATTATTTAGTTAAGTACAACCATCCGTCTTTATCCAGGTTCTTTCCGTCTAGGTAGATCTGGAAATAATAGGAGCCTTCGGGCAGTGCATCGCCGTTGTACGTACCGTCCCATTCATTCTGGTAAGCCGACTGTCTAAAGATCTCTTTGCCCCAGCGGTTGTAAATGATCACAAGGGAATTGGAATGATTCTCAATATTTACCACCCTCCAGGTGTCGTTAATACCGTCACCGTTTGGCGTCATGGCTTCAGAAGCAAGGATCTCAACCGTATCACAGGCATCACCTTTTCCGTCTTTATCGATGTCTTCCTGACCAGGATTGTAAGCCAGCGGACAGTTGTCACCTTCATCTAGAATTCCGTCGCCGTCATCGTCTGGGTCAATGATATCTCCCAGGCCATCGCCATCGGTATCTGTCTGATCGGGGTTTGGAACTAAGGGTGCATTGTCAGCATCATCAGGAATACCATCATTGTCATCGTCATCATCACAGTTGTCTTTCATGCCGTCGGAATCATTGTCTCCAAAGCTGTTTCGAACCTCTACAATGGCTTCGGCAGTTCCAACATTTCCGCTGTGATCGGTAACACTAAGCAAGACGAAGTTCATCCCTTCATTGTCACATCCAAAGCTGGTCACATCCAGGCTCATGGAAGCAATTCCGCAGTTATCAAACACCTCATCATAGACATCTTCGGCCATGATACTGGCCAGGCCATTTTCGTCAAGCTCTAGCACGATGTCTTTCGCAATCACCACGGGAGCGGTTTCATCAAGAATGGTCACCGTTGCCACGCTGGCGGTGATATTGCCGTTCACATCGGTTACCGTCACCGTCACATCTTTTGTGGCACCGGTTGCACAGTCAAAGCGGGTCTCACCTAACGTAATGCTGCCAACAGCGCAGTTATCGGTAGCACTTTCCACCACATCTTCAGTGGTGATAGTCACCTTCCCGTCATCATCAAGCTGTACGCTAATGTTTTTGACCACAACTACAGGAGCAATGTTGTCTTCAACAGTCACAACTGCTTCGGAAGAAGCTGTATTTCCATTGTTGTCTTCAACACTAAGCACCACAGTGTTCTCTCCAACATTTGAGCAGTCAAAAATGGCATTATCAAGAGACATTTCTGAAATTCCGCAGGCATCTGAAGAGCCGTTGTCGATCATCGCCGGAGTGATGGTCGCGTTTCCTTCAGCATCAAGCTGCACGCTGATGTTTTGGGTTACCACAACCGGAGCTACATTATCTTCGACAGTTACAACTGCTTCGGAAGAAGCCCTATTGCCATTGTTGTCTTCAACACTAAGCACCACCGTATTCTCCCCGACATTAGAGCAGTCAAAAGTGTCATTATCAAGAGTCATTTCTGAAATTCCGCAGGCATCTGATGAACCGTTGTCGATCATTTCAGGAGTGATTGTTGCATTTCCTGAGGCATCAAGCTGTACAGTGATGTTTTGGGTCAGCACCACAGGAGCTACTTTATCTTCAATAGTTACAACTGCTTCGGAAGAAGCTGTATTTCCATTATTGTCTTCAACTGTTAGAACTACAGTATTCTCCCCGACATTTGAGCAGTCAAAAGTGGCATTATCAAGGGACATTTCTGAAATTCCACAGGCATCTGATGAACCGTTGTCGATCATTTCAGGAGTGATAGTTGCATTTCCTGAGGCATCAAGCTGTACAGTGATGTTTTGGGTCAGCACCACAGGAGCTACTTTATCTTCAACAGTTACAACTGCTTCGGAAGAAGCTGTATTTCCATTATTGTCTTCAACTGTTAGAACTACAGTATTCTCCCCGACATTTGAGCAGTCAAAAGTGGCAATATCAAGAGACATTTCTGAAATTCCGCAGGCATCTGATGAACCGTTGTCGATATCTTCAGGAGTGATGGCCCCGTTTCCTTCAGCATCAAGCTGCACGGTGATGTTTTGAGTGACCACAACCGGAGCTACGTTATCTTCAACAGTCACAACTGCTTCGGAAGAAGCTGTATTTCCATTGTTGTCTTCAACGGTAAGCACTACAGTATTCTCCCCAACATTTGAGCAGTCAAAAGTGGCAATATCAAGGGACATTTCTGAAATTCCGCAGGCATCAGATGAACCGTTGTCGATCATTTCCGGAGTGATGGTCGCGTTTCCTTCAGCATCCAATTGCACGGTGATGTTTTGAGTGACCACAACCGGAGCAACATTATCTTCTACAGTTACTATAGCTTCCGCAGAAGTTGTGTTTCCGTTATTATCTTCAACAGTAAGCACTACCGTATTCTCTCCAACATTTGAGCAGTCAAAAATGGCATTATCCAGAGTCATTTCTGAAATCCCGCAGGCATCGGCAGAGCCGTTATCGATCATCGCCGGAGTGATGGTTGCGTTTCCTTCAGCATCAAGTTGAACTGTGATCTCTTGGGTAATTACCACCGGCGCAACATTGTCTTCAACAGTGACTATGGCTTCAGAAGAACTGATGTTCCCATTGTTGTCTTCAACAGTAAGCGTTACCGTATTCTCCCCAACATGAGAGCAGTCAAAAGTGGCATTATCCAAAGTCATTTCTGAAATTCCGCAGGCATCGGATGAACCGTTGTCGATATCTTCAGGAGTGATGGTCGCATTTCCTTCAGCATCAAGCTGCACGGTGATGTTTTGGGTCAGCACCACAGGAGCTACTTTATCTTCAACAGTTACAACTGCTTCGGAAGAAGCTGTATTTCCATTGTTGTCTTCAACTGTTAGAACTACAGTATTCTCCCCGACATTTGAGCAGTCAAAAGTGGCAATATCAAGAGACATTTCTGAAATTCCGCAGGCATCTGATGAACCGTTGTCGATATCTTCAGGAGTGATGGCCGCGTTTCCTTCAGCATCAAGCTGCACGCTGATGTTTTGAGTGACGACAACAGGTGCAACGTTGTCTTCAACAGTTACAACTGCTTCGGAAGAAGCCGTATTTCCATTGTTGTCTTCTAGAGTAAGCACTACCATGTTCTCCCCGACATTTGAGCAGTCAAAAATGGCATTATCAAGCGTCATTTCTGAAATTCCGCAGGCATCTGAAGAACCGTTGTCAATCATCGTCGGAGTGATGGTTGCGTTTCCTTCAGCATCCAATTGCACGGTGATGTTTTGAGTGACGACAACCGGAGTAACATTGTCTTCAACAGTCACGGTTGCTTCAGAAGAAGCCGTATTTCCATTGTTATCTTCAACGATAAGTACCACCGTGTTCTCCCCCACATTTGAGCAGTCAAAAGTGGCAATATCAAGCGTCATTTCTGAAATCCCACAGGCATCTGATGAACCGTTGTCGATATCTTCAGGAGTTATGGTTGCGTTTCCTTCAGCATCAAGCTGCAAGGTGATGTTTTGGGTCAGCACCACAGGAGCTACTTTATCTTCAACAGTTACAACTGCTTCGGAAGAAGCTGTATTTCCATTATTGTCTTCAACTGTTAGAACTACAGTATTCTCCCCGACATTTGAGCAGTCAAAAGTGGCAATATCAAGAGACATTTCTGAAATTCCGCAGGCATCGGAAGAACCGTTGTCGATCATCGCCGGAGTGATGGTCGCGTTTCCTTCAGCATCAAGCTGCACGGTGATGTTTTGAGTGACCACAACCGGAGCTACGTTATCTTCAACAGTCACGATTGCTTCGGAAGAAGTGGTGTTTCCATTGTTATCTTCCACAGTAAGCACCACAGTGTTCTCTCCAACATTTGAGCAGTCAAAAATGGCATTATCAAGCGTCATTTCTGAAATTCCGCAGGCATCTGAAGAACCGTTGTCGATCAATTCAGGAGTGATAGTTGCATTTCCTGAGGCATCAAGCTGTACAGTGATGTTTTGAATTTCTACCAATGGAACCTGCTTATCTTCAACAGTAACATCAAAGCTACAGGTTTCGGTATTGCCAGAAGTATCGGTTACCGTCCAGGTTACTGTAGTTGTACCTACAGGATAAGTATCACTGGCATCGTCTGTGTTGTTGAAATCATTTACTACGGATTCTATTCCACTATTATCTGAATAAACCGGCTGCGCAATTTCTATGTAGGCATTACATTCATCCAGATCATTTGTTTGTACAATATTCTCAACACATTCAATCTGTGGTTTTATGTCATCAACTACTGTTAATTTTACAGTCACAGTAGCGCGATTACCTGCCCCATCAAATGCAGAGATTAATATTTGCTGCTCCCCGAGGTCATTAGTGTCGAAGTCAGTTTGACTTAAATGCCATTCGGCTATGCCGCAGTTATCTGTAGAATTTTGATCAAAAGTTTGATAAGTGACAGTAGCCTGGCCATTCTCATCCAGGGAGATTTCGGCATCTGTAAGATTCAATACCGGGATATCGGCATCCTGGATCATTACCATTGCCTGGGCAGAACTTTCATTAAGATTTTCATCCCTTACAGTTAAAGTAACTGCTGTGCTCTTGGCTAAAACCCAATTATCATAATAGGTAATTTCGGAAAATTCGGCATCTGCATTTCCGCTATTATTTATTACACTATTTGTATTTAAAGAATCAAAATTGAAATCTCCAATTAAACCGGTGCTGCCCGGAGACACTCCATTTACCAAATGATCATTGATTATTGTTTCTGAAAGACTTTGGTTCCAGATCTTCACTTCTTTCATTAGACCATTAAAATGGTTGTCCCCATCCCGGCTTAGACCTATTCTTACCTCTCCATTACTGGCATCTGAAACTCTCGTATTTTTAGTTTCACTCATCATTTTTCCATTGATGAAGACCTGCATCATTTGGGTACCCGAGTCGTAGGATAGGGCGATGTGATTCCAAACATTAAATTCTACAGAGTTCTCGGGTGTAGAAACCCAGGTCCATCCCCCACGGTTAAAGGCGTCCATACCAAAAATGATACTTCCATTAGACTGGATTCTGGATATAATTGACAGATCTCCATAATCTTCATGTCTTTTTGAAAATAATTCCCCAGCATTAGCATCCGGTTTTACCCAGGCTTCAAAAGCAAAGCTTGTGCTGCTGCTAAAATTGAAGGGCTGGTTGCCATTTATTGTGAGATAATTAGTTCCTGAAAAATCGAAACTTCCAGTCGTAAGAACATCTGCACAGTTAAATACTGTTCTGTCCAGAATTAAACTTTCTATTCCGCAGGCATCAGATGAGCCTTTTTCTATCATTTCAGGAGTGATAAGCGTATTTCCTGAGGCGTCCAGTTGAACAGTTATGTCTTGAGTAACTACTGCAGGTGAAGTTTGATCCTCTACAGTAATCTCAAATGAAACCTCAGTTGTATTTCCGGAAAAGTCCATTGTTCTGTAGGTTACTTCGCTGCTTCCGGGAACTAAAAATTCCTCCTGTAGCGGCCCCGCAATTTGCTGCGTAGGAAGGTTCGGAGTTACTCCCGAAACATCCACTGTAACTTCAAGATCTGTAATTAATGTACCATAATGTCCTGCCCAATGTTCTGCATCGTCACCTCCATGTTCTACGTATATATAACGCACACCTTCACCGTAACCGGTAAAAGTATGACTCACTGTTGCCCAGGCAGCAGAAGCGGTAAGTAACCCCGTATCATAAGTGGCCAGGATATTGTCTTCAGCATCTCTTAGCTGTACTTTTAAATAATAAGTGTCGGCATAATTTGGCCAGGTACCAGCGTATTTTTCAGAAACCACGATGTCGGGAGAGGTATTAAGTGTTTCCCTATCATATCCCTGTACCATTAAGTCAATTTTCTGACTTTTGATCCCCATGCTGTAAGAGCTTAAGAACCTGCTGCCACTGGTTGTCCAACCATTTCCGCCAGATTGGTTGATGGTCCAGCCGGCGAGACCACCGTTGGCATTCCCGTTATAAGCAAGATTTCCATTTAGAGAACAATTATCTGTAGTAGTGATCCTGTATGCAGGATAAGCTCCACAGAGATCCTCTTCTGTAGGAAATGTTGTTTGTTCTGGTGCTATAAGCGAAGGGGGTGTATTCTCCCACACTGTGACTGTAGCTGTTTCCGTTATGGAATTTCCGTCTGGATCTGTCGCTGTTACTTCTACAGTATTGGGCCCAAGGTGGGAACAATCAAAAACAGACTGGTTAAGACTGAAACTTATTTCTTCGGAACAATTATCTGTCACCGCATCAACAAGTTCAGAAGCGTTGATGGTGACAGAATTGTCTTCTCCCAGGAAAACCGCCAGAGGTTTAGTTGTGAGTTCGGGGGCCTGGGTATCTTCAACTACAACGGTTATGTTTGTTGGGCAATCAAGTGAAGTATCACTGGTCGCCGTAAAAGTTGTGGTTTCGTTTATTATAAATGGAACACCATTTACTACTCCATTATCCCAGGTTATATTACCTCCATTTTCTGAGGTTGCCGTTAAGGTAACACTGTTCCCTGAACATTGATTGTTAGTTGGAGATTGAGAAATTGAAAGGGGAGAACAAAGTAATGTGATCACCACTTGGCCATCTCCAGGATTTACACCAGCCGTATTTGCCTGGTTCGTACCGGAATTAAAGGAACCTCCACCGCCGCCCTGTTGGCCGCAATTTGTTGCATAACCGGCTCCACCCCCACCGGAGTATCCGCCGCCGCCGCCGCCGTATCCGCAGTTAGTTCCTCCACCACCTCCTCCTCCGAAGCCTCCACCTTGGGTGACATCATTTTCATTATGGCCTCCAATAGCGCCATTTAAAAAGGAGTAACCACCCTCAGTGGGGTTTCTTTTACCAGGAAGTCCGTTTGTTTCAAATCCACCTCCTCCGCCTCCGACAATGTTAAGAGTTGTTCCGTATGCTCCACCTTGTCCATCAATACCTCCAGTACCACCACCTGGAGAATCGAAGGCTGTAGTTAAAGTTCCTCCACCAGCATTTTGATGGGAATAACGACCACCACCTCCGCCGCCGGCGGCGATAAGTATTGGTGTATTATCCATATAAGTGATAAAGCTTCCACCACCACCACCAGCACCTTCCATATCTATTGTGGGAGTTCCTTTTTGTCCCACCACAATCTTGATTCTTTCTCCTGCTGTTAAAAGGAACTCTCCTTGCATTGAGGCACCAAACCCACCGGGAAATAAATTGCTATCCCCTCCAGCTGCTCCTAATGCGGTAATTTGATAGGTCCCTGTCACGGGCACAACCCATTCCTGAATTCCCTGAGTGTTTATGGTTACACTCTCCTCCAAAGAGGTTCCCACATAAGCTGAATTCACCTGTTCTTGTGTAGGTCCGGTACGTCCTGATGCTCCTGCCGGAGTAAATTCAAATGTTTGACCTAAGGCCGATCCAAACTGCAGGAGAAAAAGGAAAGAAAGAAATTTTAAAAAGTAGTTTTGTTTCATGTACTTAAGATTGGTTAAAAGTGTTAATAGGTTGGTGTTTTAATAAGTTCTTAAGGTTTTGTTATTAAAAACGGCAAATGTATCCTATTTTAACATTGGTAGCGCAATTAGTTTAAATTTGATATTTTATTTTAGACGAAATGCTATTTTTTAGGTTAAAAGGATGATTTTAATTGCTGTTGTTGTGACAATCAATAAATCGCTTATAGATTTTGAGACTTTTAGAGGCTTTCCGACATTATTTATATATTAGTAGTAACAATTAAAAATTATTTGAGTTTATACAGATCAGAATTAATCTCCGTTGGTATAAAGGAGAAAAATCTTGAAAGAAACTGCTTCTTAATAAAAAGTTAAAGCTTGCGAATTTAGATTAGAACATAAATACTGGCAATACCCACTTCTGGGTATATCTTTATAAGAAACACCATATTAATTCAAAGGTTGCCGGAATTACAGTGGCAAAAAAACCTTAAAAAAACGTTAATGCAGATAAAATCCTACAAATGATGTATTCAAATTAAATTTGAAGACGTGCTTATTTCTGAAACACAGCAGCTTCACAGCATCAGTTCAAGGTGCCAGCATATTCGCTAGGGCTTATTTCTACAAAGGTTTTGAAGGTTTTACTAAAGGAAGTTCTGCTGGTAAAACCACATTCGCTGGCCAAAGCTTCAATAGTGTTGTTTTCTAAATAGCCACCTGCAATAAGTTGCTTTGCATGCTCCATGCGCAGACTATTCTTGTAGGAGGCAAAGCTTAATCCGTATTGTTGTTTGAGGAAATATGAGATATGGTGCGAAGGCATTTGCAGTTCCCTTGCACATTCGGTGAGGTTGAAACTTTGGTTGAGGTAAAGTTTTCTCTCCTTCAAAGTCTCCAGTTTCAATTTGACCTCCTTTTCATCAAGACCAAATTTGAGTTCATCATCCTGCTGCTTTTCTTGTTTCACAGGATTTGAAGAAGATACTGCTGATTGAGGATATCCATGTAAAATACTGGGGAAGTAAAGTGGAATAACCCCAATTAAAAAAAGGGCCGTATAAAGGGTAAAGGTGATAATACCCCCGCTTTCCCCTATCACCAGCCATGAACGGAATTCCGTATTGACCAGCATTTTTTCAAGGGCATACAAAATAGCCAGGATTGCCATGACCATAAGGATACCCCAAAAAATGATGAGCCAGTTATTGAGAATCGATTTTAATTTATCCCTGTTCCCTTTCCTTATAAACCGGATAATCTGGGGTAAGAGGATAATCAAAACCCCTAACTGCCAAACATGGCGTATAAGCAGGTGTTGATCTAAAGTAAGCAGCCAGTATTCCACTTCCAGCCTTGTGGTAGGAGATGAGATGGTATGGGCGATGATGTCGTTATAAAGATCTGCCGGTTGAAGGTAAACATAACTTACATCTATAACCCCCAGGAAAAATGGAATAAATAAAAGCAGATCGGTGTTCTTCCAGTTAAGCTTATCGGTTAAAACCACCTGAAAGTAATAATATATGGGAATAAAAATAAGGTGATAAAGTAACAGAGGCCATAGAAAGAACCAGGTAAAGTGTTCTAAATAGCCCCCGTCTATAATATAAGCCTGTAAGGCATATAGCGAAAGAAGAAAGTAGAAACTTCCCAGAATTCGGGTGGCAAGTGTATTTGTTGACCTCTTAAAAAATAAAGTAGTTGATAAGACAAAGCCAAATATGGCAGCAATTAATAATATTACTATCAAGACATCCTTTTATAAATGTTATTCCCCTTTAACATTTTTGGAAATTTTAGCACAGTTTCATGGACAAAATAGGTTCACAAAATGCATTTAAAAAAACAGCACGAAGTAAATCAATATTTCCCGAAAATCCCAAAAATATAATGATGACCACTTTATAAGGGAATAATCCAACAATCACTGGCTTAGAAAGCTGCCCTGACCGAAGCTGATAAAGCTTCTTCTGAAAAAAAGTTTTGCTGAAAATCCATTTAAAACAAAGATCCCGTCAAAAATGAATTGACGGGATCTCAAAAATGATGTTTTTAATAACAATTTATCACTGCCTGAAATATTCTACCACCGCTGATGTACTTCCTCTTTAATAAAGTCTTCATACACGCGGTTCATTTGCTCAATTTGATCTTCAGAAAGACCGGGAGCGTCATAAACCGACACATTGGAGCGCAAATGCTCTACTTTTGAGGCCCCGGGAATGACGGTGCCCACTTCAGGCTGCCTCAGTATCCACTTTAAGGCCATGGGCGCCAGATTTTCTTTATCGGGAAAAACAGCTTTTAAAGCATTAGCTGCCTCTACCCCCCTTTCAAAATTCACCCCCGCAAAAGTTTCCCCTTTGTCAAAAGCTTCCCCGTTGCGATTAAAATTACGGTGGTCTTCGGGAGAGAAATGTGAGTTTTTACTGAACTTTCCGGTTAAGAGTCCGCTGGCCAATGGCACTCTTACAATGATCCCAACGTTCTTCTGGCTGGCCATTTTAAAGAATTTTTCCTGCGGACGCTGCCGGAACAGGTTATAAATGATCTGAACCGATGAAACATTCTCGTATTCCAGGGCTTTTATCCCCTCTTCCACCTTTTCCACGCTCACGCCCAGCTTATCTATTTTTCCCTGCTTCTGAAGTTGCTCAAAAACCTGGAAGATCTCAGGCCTGTAATAGACATCTGTAGGCGGGCAATGTAACTGAATAAGGTCCAGTCTATCCAGGCCGGTATTCTTCAGGCTATCCTCTACAAATTTAGTTAAAGCTTCGGGGGTATAGCCTTCATTTACATGAGGCGATATCCTGCGGCCACATTTGGTGGCCACGTAAATCTTTTCAGATCTTGCTCTCACCACTCTCCCTACTGCCGCTTCACTCAGGCCATCTTCATAAACATCGGCCGTATCAATAAAGTTCACACCACTGTCTATGGCCGTGTTCAAAATCTCTTCAGCTTTTTTATCATCGAAACCCGATCCCCATTTACCTCCAACCTGCCAGGTACCCAGCGAGATCTCAGAGATTTTGAATCCTGTCTTTCCTAAAATGCGATATTCCATCTTCTTTTATTTAATTCTTCTCAATTTTAGCACTTTCCGGCGGGCCGAGATAGGAGTCTTCAACTTCTCCTGTTTTCAATACGATCTTTTGTAACACGGGACCTGTTTCAACAGCCCATATTTTTAAAGTATGCGCTCCCGGCTTCCCAACATTTATTATGCTGCGAACCCGGGTGACATTATTACTTACCGAAGCAGCCCAGCCATCTTTAGTGTCTTGGTGCAAATTAAGCATTTGTGGTTCTTTATCATCAACAGAGACCGCAAAATTAAGTCCGCCTTTATTCAGGTAGTCCAGCGTGGGAGAAAAAAACAATACCAGTTCCGCTTCTCCTTCATTTTGGGTGAAAATATCATAAGTCAGATATGGATTATTCAGGCTAAACTCTTCGTGTACAGGCGCCCCTGGAAAAGCTGCCATGGCCGATCCTGTCCTGCCAAGGTTGGGGATAAGCTGCCAGCCTCTGCCCTCTTTTTGAACATTTTCTGAAAAATTGGCCGCTTCCATAGAAATATAGCCGTTGCTCTCTACAAAGCCATGAATATTTTCATCCCGCGGGTTGTTAACCGGAACTTCAACAGTTATTTTTTTCCCAGTGCCTTTAATTTGGAAAGAGCCACGAGTGCTTCCCTTAGGAGCTTCTTCCCAATTCACACTCACCAAAAGCCGTTTTTGATCTTCTATTGTCCCCTTTTCTTCAGAAATCTCTATCCATTTTGACTTCTTCTGAATTTTATACTGAAAAGGTTTTTGGCCTTTATTAAAAACTTCCACGTAAAACTCCTGGTCATTGAAGGGGTCAAAAGCAGGTAAGCTGCCAGAAGAATTTCTGTCAAAAGTGGCATTTTTGGAAGCCTGTACAGCCACACCCATTTCAGCTTCTTGGGGAATTTTTATCTCCCTTACTTCGGGCATATTGTTCTGCTCTGGCTGCTGCCAGTACGTGTAACCAATGTGCGTTTGAGACATCATGTGGTTCCACTTTCCGTTTGCCAGTTCGGTATGATATTCTTCAGTTAAAGCGGCATCTTTCGCAAAAAGCGCTTTCACCTTCTCTGCATATTTATTGGCTGCGGCCCGGCCCTGTTTTGCGTAAAGCCGGTTTTTACCTGCCGCCACATAAAGTTCATTAAGGTTAGCCGAAGCTTTAACAGGAAAAAGCACTAACTGAAAGTACGCATCTTTATATTCCTGCGGAATTTCAGCATAAATCCCTTCTGCCTTTTCAACCAGTGCATTGTAGTCTTTAACAATATCTTCGGCTTCGCTGAAGCTGGTAAGGCTGTAAGTTTCGGGGCTTATAAGTTCCGGTTTGCGGCGGCTGTTGTACTTGGTGTAGGTAAGCAAAAGATCTGCAATCTTTTCGGAATATTTTTCATTGAACTGTTTTTCTGCCCAGGTAACCGTATAATTTCTTAGATCATCGGCTGAAATTTCTTCAGGATCCCATGCGTAATCAAGAAAAAAACTAATGGGAAATTCCATAGGCTTGATATCGCCCACATTTACGATCCATAATTCATTTGCTCCATACTGGTAGGCAAGGTTCATCTGCTCCCAAACCCTGGAGATTTGGGTAGTATTAAGCCATTTATAGTTTCTTGGCCCTCCCACGTAATCATAGTGATAGTAAATCCCGTAACCTCCCGCTCTGGGCTTATCTTTTGGGTTGGGAAGTTTCCTGATATTCCCCCAGTTATCATCTGCCAAAAGCAGAGTGACATCATCGGGGACCCGCATTCCCTGGTCGTAATAATCCTGTACTTCTTTATACAATGCCCAAACCTGCGGAGTCTCTTCGGAAGGTTTCCCGCTTACATCTGCGATGATCTCCCGCTGGTCTTTTACAATTTTTTCCAGAAGTTCAATGGCCGTGCCTTCGCTCATGGGCTCGTCACCATCACCTCTCATCCCAATGGTAACCACACTTTCGTAATCTCCCATTCTTTCAATACCGTCTCTCCAGAATTTACGCAGGTTTTCAGGGTTTTTGTTATAGTCCCATTCGCCTTCCCCATAGCGCCGCCATTCATCATGCGCCCTCATTAAAGGCTCATGGTGGGAAGTTCCTATCACCACTCCGTACTCATCGGCTAATTCGGGGTTCTTTGGATCGTCATCGTAAAAAGCCCTGCCCCACATCGCCGGCCACAAGTAATTCCCTTTTAACCGCAGGATGAGTTCATAAACATGCTTATAAAACTCGCTGTTGAACCCGCCGAACTTCTCTCCGGCCCAACCCGATAGTGCTGGTGCTTCATCATTTATAAAAATCCCCCTGTACTTTACTTTTGGTGTGCCATCAGAAAATTTCCCGGGCTTCACGTACAGTTCTTCAGCCTTATCTGAAGGCACATCGGCCCAAAAATGCCATGGAGAGACTCCAATTTCTTCAGAAAGGTCATAGGTCCCAAAGATGGTTCCGCGTTTATCACTGCCCACAATTACCAGCGCCTGTTCCAGGCCAGGCAAAGGTTGAGCCACTGTTTGTATGGAAAAAGCCTCCCATTTTCCTTTTATTTCTGAAACTTCAAGTTTTCTGCTTTCTACCAGCTTATCAATAAGACTGCTGCTCCCCAGGGTCCCAATAATAACGGCCCGCGCTGCACCGACTTCAGAATTCAGGTTCAATTCCGGAAGTTCGCCTGTAACCCGTTCAATATCGCGCACAAGATCTCCCGCAACGCGAATTACTCCCTGGTGGTCATTTTCAGCAACATAAACGGGGGCTGCTCCTTTTCTGGTCATCAACGGAAAATATCCTTCGCCAGCCCCAGTAACAATGTAACTATCCTGCGCAAAAACAGCAGGTATTGAAAGAACTGCGACAAAAACGGCTGCCAGAAAAACTTTTGCTTCCGAAGGAGTTGGAAAATAGGTTTTTTTCATAACTTTTATTTTTATTCCTCTTCGAAATTGATTACTTCATAATAAGCATTTTTTGGCTTAAATTCTTCATCAAACAGCAAAGGGTAATTCTTTCTTCCCTCTACCGGGTAATGATCTAACCAGGAATACCTGTCAGACAGGTTCCAGAAAGTCACGCCTGTAAGCACATCTTTGTAATCTCTAAAGACTTCAAAAAACATATCGTAAGCTTCTAGCTGTTTCTGTTCCAGCTCTGGTGTAAATTCATCCGATTCTCCGGGTTTTAATTCCCGCTGATCTTTTTCCCACGGATAAAGGGAGACATCAAGTTCGGTGATTTGCACCTCAAGCCCCAGCGAAGAGTACATATCAAGCGCCTTTCGCAATTCTTCTTCGGAAGGGCCAAAAATTGACCAGTGCCCCTGAATACCAACCCCGTCTATAGGCACATCATTTTCTACAAGGGACTTTAGCATTTTGTAGATCCTGTCCCGTTTTTCAGGAATAATGGCATTATAGTCATTATAGTAGAGTTTCGCATCAGGATCGGCCGCACGGGCATACTCAAAGGCTTTGGCAATGAAATCTTCGCCTATAATTTCCAGCCAGGCTGACTTCCGAAGTAATTCATCGGGGTTATCAGAAATGGCTTCATTCACCACATCCCATGCGTAGATGGTACCTTTATAGCGGCTCACTACCGAATCTATATGGGTTTTCATCCTGCCAAGCAGCTCTTCCCTGTCAACCTGTTTTCCGTTTTCATCTTCAAAGATCCAGTCACCGGCCTGTTGGTGCCAAACCAAAGCATGGCCCCGCATTTTTAGATCATGCTCTCGGGCAAAAGCGGCGATCTTATCGGCATCTTCCCAGTGAAACCTGTTTTTTTCGGGGTGGATGGGCCCCATTTTCATGACATTTTCGGGAGTCATGCTATTAAAATGCGCAAGCAGAAGTTCTGCCGACTCACCCTCTACGGTATTTGGCGCAACTGCCACCCCAACGGGAAAATAGTCTTTGTAGTAATCTTTCAGCCCCTTTTGCTGTGTTGCATTCTGGCCGTTCTGTACAACCGGTTCGGCTTCTTTTTCTTCTGTGGTCGATTTACACCCCAAAACCCCACCTGTGATAAGCAGGGCAAGGGCTGCATTTTTCATTACTTTTAAATATGCCATTGCTTTATTTTATTGTTTCTTCCAGTCCTTTTTCCAATCCCCGCAATTCGGCCAGGCCTTTAAGCCTGCCTATGTAGGAGTAACCGGCATAATATTTTTTATCCCTCTCCATGCTATGAAGGTACCCGTGATCTGGCCGCATGGGCAGGCTTTGCCCTCTTTGCTGCATAAGCAGGAGGATATTCTTCACAATCCTGCTCATAGGGGCATCGCCATCCAGGTGATTTGATTCCCTGAACACGCCATTTGCCTCTTTGCGCACACTTCGAAGGTGAAGAAAATGTATTCTATCTTTAAAACTTTCCAGGATCTCCAAAAGGTCATTTTTGGGGTGCGATCCCAATGAGCCCGTACAATAGCACAATCCGTTAGCTTTAATATCCACTTTCTCCAGGATATGCTCAATATCGTCACGGGTGCTTACCACTCTGGGCAGCCCCAGTACGGGAAATGGCGGATCATCGGGGTGTATGGCGAGCTGCACACCGGCTTCTTCGGCCACAGGCGCCACTTCTGAAAGAAAACTCACAAGGTTTTCCCTCAGTTTTTCTTCATTAATGTGCCGGTAAGATTCCAGCTGCTCTAAAATGACTTCTGGGGTGAAGTTTTCTGTACTTCCGGGCAAACCTAAAAGAATACTTCGGAAAAGTTCTGCTTTCTCTTCTTCTGAAATCTGTTTTTGAAGTTGTTTTGCTGCTGAAATAACATCTTCAGCATGATCTTTTTCAGCAGAAGGTCTTTTCAGCAGAAAGAGGTCAAAAAAAGCAAATTTTACGGGGTCGTATTCCAGCACGAATGCTCCCTCTTCATTTTCGGCATAATGCTCGGTCCTCACCCAGTCAAGAATGGGCATAAAATTATAAGCCACCACTGGTATTCCGCATTTCCCGATATTTTTCAGGCTTTCCTTGTAATTTTCTATATAAACCTTATAATTTCCTGAAGCTTTTTTGATGTCTTCATGCACCGGCAAGCTCTCAATCACGCTCCACTGCAGCCCATGAGCTTCAATGGCTGATTTCCTCTCTAAAATGGCATTTTTGGACCATATTTCCCCTACCGGGATTTCATGCAGGGCGGTTACTATCCCCGAGATCCCGGCCTGCTTGAGTTCTTTTAGCGACAGTACATCATTGGGGCCGTACCATCGCATGGTTTGCGTCATTTTATACATCCTAAAAGCCTATTGAATTTCCACCATCTACCGGAAGAACGGTGCCGGTTGTAAATTTTGATTCTGAAGTTGCGAAATAGAACACGGCATCGGCCACGTCTGAAGGTTCCCCAAGTTTGCCCATGGGTGTTCTTGACAGCACCCTGTTCTTTCTCTCGGGATCATTATCAAGGGCTTTGCCCGACATGTTGGTTTTGATAAACCCGGGAGCCACGGCGTTCACCCGAATTCCAAACTGTGCCAGGTCTACCGCCATGGCACGCGTCATGCCATCTATAGCTGTTTTGCTGGCAGAATAGGCTATCACCTTTGGAATGCCGTATTGAGCAGCCATGGAACTTATATTGATGATACTGCCCGAATTATTCTTCTTCATCACCTTTACCACTTCCCTGCTCACTGCAAAAAGCGCCACCACATTGGTGTGTAGAATATTCTGGAATTCATCGTTGGTTACTTCTAAAAATTCTTTTTTCATGTTGATCCCGGCATTGTTCACCAGGATGTCGATCTTGCCGGCTTCTTCAGCCAGTTTTGCTATGGCTTCAGGTATTTCATCGAGATTATTAAGGTCAAGAATAAAAGGTTTGGCGTTGGGGCCTAAATCTTTACAGGCCTGCAGCGTTTTTTCTTTATTCCTTCCGTTCACATAAGTGGTAATTCCGTGGTCACAGAATTTTTTTGCAGTTGCAAATCCCAGTCCGGCATTTGCGCCGGTAACAAGGGCTGTTAAATTTTTGTTCATAGTTGAATTAATGCCAGGAAGGGCTTATGCCGGGGGCATAAGGGAATTCCAGTGATTTATAATATTTTAAGTCATGTTCGGGTTCAGGAATAAAATCGGGCAGTTCCATTCCCGAAAACTGTTGAAAATAGAGAAGCACGGCATTTCGCCACCATTTAGCTTCTTTTAATTGAATTTGCAGCAGCATTTGAGTCTGCTCAAATCTCTGATCATCTACATATCCCTGCATCTCATTCCAGGTATTGATCATTTCTTCAACATCTTCTACTCCCTGCTGATATTTTGCTGCCATGTTGTACCAAAGGGTTTTTCCATTCTTCATCTGGTAATCCCAGGGCAGGTGATGAAACCAAAGCAGGTATTTTTCGGGTGTGGTCTCGGGCGAACTGTACATCTCCCGAATGGGTTCCGCATATTGAGAAAGGGCATTGCTGCCCGGGGCAGTTCGGTCAAAACCCACCCCCAGGGAATCGGCCCTGTGATAGTACACCGGGTTCCACTCTGGCCTGTCGAGGTTACCTACCCATGGGCCGGGCCCGTAATGATGCCCTGTATCCATAATGTGATGAAGGCCTAAGGGCGTCATATAATTCACCACGGCTTCCCGCGAATTAAGCAACACTTCGGTCATTTGCTCCACAAAAGCCCTGTCTTTCGAAAATGTCATTTTCAGCCATTCTTTTGCGATCTCTTCAGAATCTGTATAAGGATCCCAGGCCAGTCGTCCAAAGCCATACCAGTTGGCCTGCCCAAAGGGGTGGCCTGTCCAGTTCTTTGCAGTTCCTATATTGGCCACGCCGGCCATTCCGGTTAACTTCTTATTGTTAAGACTGCCATCTATAACTTTGGCAACTGTAGCACCTTCGCCCTGTACAAAAGTGTCTTCATCTAATACCTCTTCAAATAACTTCGGAAGAAAAACCAGGTGTGAACTGAAGCCGAGATATTCCTGGGTAATTTGAAATTCCATCATTAGAGGCGTTTTGGGCATGGCTCCAAAAATGGGATGAAACGGCTCCCTTGGCTGAAAATCTATAGCCCCGTTTTTTACCTGCACCAAAACATTGTCATGAAACTGCCCGTCAAAAGGCACAAACTCAGAGTATGCCTGCTTTGCCCTGTCATCGGGATCGTGTTCAGAATACACAAAAGCCCTCCACATCACAATACCTTTATGAGGCGCTACTGCTTCGGCAAGCATATTGGCCCCGTCTACATGAGATCTTCCGTAGTTATTGGGCCCCGGCTGACCTTCAGAATTTGCTTTGACCAGGAAGCCGCCAAAATCGGGGATTTGGGCATAGATCTCATCAGCTTTATCCTTCCACCATTGACGGACTTCAGGATTCAAAGGATCGGCCGTATCAAGATCTCCCAATTCCAGCGGAGAAGAAAAACGGGCTGTGAGATACACCTGTATGCCATAAGGCCTGAAAACATCGGCTAGGGCCTTTACCTTTTCAATGTATTGGGGCGTGAGCACCACCGAACTTGCATTTACATTGGTAAGTACAGTTCCGTTAATTCCTATAGAAGCATTTGCACGGGCATAATCAACATACTCGGGCTTAATAAGTTCGGGCAGGTGATGCCAGTCCCAAATAGAAAAACCCGCGTAGCCTCTTTCTACGGTGCGGTCAAGATTATCCCAGTGGTTTAAAACGCGCTTCTGGATCTTTGGAGAATCGACAATATTTATATTTTCCAGACTTTTTCTCAGCTGAATTTCCCTGATAAACCTGAACACACCATACAGCACTCCCTGAGGTGACTGAGCGGTGATCACCGTAACCGGAGTATTCCCGATAAATATCTTTTTAATGACAAAGCCTTCAGAATTGATCTGGGTGAGCTCATTATTTACTGAAGGAAGCACATAGGGCGGAAGATCATTTTTGACACCTATTACCACGTCCTGGCCTCCAATGGAGATAGATTTCTCTAATTTCTTCTGAAAGAAACCTTCATAGGCCTTTTGAAGTTCAAGCACAGCAACATTTAAGGTTTCGCCCTTCCCATAGGGAACCACAGTATTTATTTGCCCCCGGTATTGGTCTTTTAAATCTTTTTCAACAGGATCGTATTGCAACCAGAGATCATATCCTTTTTGAGCTGAAGCGCACAGTGAAAAGAGCAGCATGAAAATAAGTAAGGGGAATTGTTTTGAGAACATAATTTTAAAACTAATGGAGGTAAAACAAAATTGAACGCAGTTGTCATGCGAAAATTAGGCAAAAAAAAGCATGCTGCAAAATAAATCACGCAATCGGTTGCGCATAATTTATTTTTATGCGTAATTTGTTAGGCAACACTTACTTTTATAATGTTGCCAAAACCCAATCAATTATGAAAAGATCTATTTTTGAGCCTTTAATAATAGCGATTCTATGTATACCCTGCCTTTTGTGGGGTCAGCAAAAGACTGAGGATAACAACTTCCCGTTTACCAATCCGGAACTTTCTACAGAAGAAAGGGTGCAGGATTTAATCAACCGATTGACTTTAGAGGAAAAAGCCGGACAGATGATGCACGACAGCCCTGCTGTTGAGAGGCTGGGTATTCCTGAGTACAACTGGTGGAATGAAGCCCTTCACGGCATTGGAAGATCGGGGGTGGCCACGGTTTTCCCCCAGGCTATAGGCATGGGCGCTACCTTTGACGAAGATCTTATCTTAAGGGTGGCCACAGCAATTTCGGATGAAGCACGCGCAACTCACAATACAGCAGTAAAAAACGGCTACCGCCGGCAGTACAGCGGACTCACCTTCTGGACGCCCAATATCAATATTTTTAGGGACCCGCGTTGGGGAAGAGGCCAGGAAACTTATGGAGAAGATCCCTTTTTGACTGCCAAACTGGGAACCGCCTTTGTAAAAGGCTTACAGGGAGATCATCCAAAATATCTCAAAACTGCTGCTGCAGCCAAGCACTATGCCGTACACAGCGGCCCCGAAAAACTGAGGCATGAGTTTAATGCAGTGGCTTCGCAAAAAGATATGTGGGAAACGTATTTGCCCGCTTTTAAAGCTCTGGTAGATGCAGATGTAGAAACCATCATGTGCGCCTATAACGCTACCAACGGGGAGCCATGTTGCGCCAATAAATACCTGCTCCAGGAGGTACTGAGGGATCAATGGAACTTCAAGGGGCACGTGGTAAGCGACTGTTGGGCCCTTGTAGACTTCTACGAAGGCCATAAGGTTGTGGAAACACCGGCAGAAGCAGCTGCAATGGCCGTAAAACACGGCGTTGACCTCAACTGCGGAAGCACCTATTACCCCAGCCTGGTCGAGGCAGTTGAAAAAGGGCTGGTCACGGAAGCCGAAGTAGATGAACGCCTGAAGGTACTTCTAAAAACAAAGTTCAATCTTGGCCTTTTTGACCCTGCAGATGCCAATCCCTACTCCCGGCTTTCCGCAGAAAACCTGAATACTAAAGGACACAGGGCGCTGGCCAGGGAAACAGCACAAAAATCGCTGGTGTTGCTAAAGAACAACGGGGCATTACCTCTCAAAAATGACCTTTCCAAGTACTTTGTCACCGGGCCTAATGCCACAAGTATAGAAGTACTACTGGGCAATTATCACGGGATAAATCCAGACATGGTGACAATTCTGGAAGGGCTGGCAGGAGCAATAGCACCACAGAGCCAGATGCAGTACAGGCAGGGAACTTTGCTCGACCGCCCAAATGCAAATCCGCAGGACTGGGCTTCCCCCAACGCAGCCAACAGTGACGCTACTATAGCAGTTTTGGGAATATCGGGCGTTCTTGAAGGGGAAGAAGGAGAATCTATTGCTTCCGAAACTTTTGGAGACAGGTTAGATTACAACATTCCGGCCAACCAGATAGACTACCTCAGGAAACTGAATGAAGCTGCCGGAGAAAATCCTGTAATAGCAGTAATCACCGGAGGAAGCCCCATGAATTTGCAGGAAGTGCACGAACTCGCAGATGCAGTTCTCCTGGTGTGGTACCCCGGCGAGGAAGGCGGAAACGCGGTGGCCGATGTTATCTTCGGAAAAGTTTCCCCCTCGGGCAGACTGCCCATTACCTTTCCTAAGTCTCTTGCAGACCTTCCGGCTTATGAAGATTATTCCATGGAAGGGAGAACTTATAAATACATGAACGAAGAGCCTATGTATCCATTTGGGTACGGCCTTAGTTACACCAATTTTGATTATTCAGAAATCAAACTTTCAAACAACAGGCTTAAAAAAGGCAAATCTTTAACAGCAAAAGTTAAAGTAACAAATTCAGGAGACAGAAAAGCAGAAGAAGTTGTTCAGTTATATGTTTCTGACCTTAAAGCTTCGGCAAGAACTCCCAAATCACAACTTTTCGGAATACAAAGGATTGCACTGGAGCCCGGCGCTTCAAAGGAAGTAGAATTTGAAGTTACTCCGCAGATGATGGAACTTGTTAACAACGAGGGCGAAAGAGTACTGGAATCGGGAGAGTTCAAAATTTATATTGGCGGCTCAAGCCCGGGAAAAAGAAGTAATGAACTTGGTAAAACTTTAAAGGAAGCCGAATTTCGATTAAGGTAATTCCACAAGACAATTAAAATGAAGAATTTTATAGACGAGAACTTTCTCCTGGAGACCGAATATGCCAGGAAATTATACCACGAGAAAGCAAAATTTTTGCCCCTTATAGATTACCACTGCCACCTTTCGGCAAAAGACATTGCCGAAAACCGCATTTTTGAGAACCTTACGCAACTCTGGATAGCAGGCGATCACTATAAATGGCGGGCCATGAGAGCCCTGGGCATAGAAGAAAAATACATTACGGGAAAGGCAGGTGATAAAGAGAAATTTCAGAAGTGGGCCGAGACTATTCCCTACACGCTCATGAACCCGTTGTATCACTGGACACATTTGGAGCTGAAGAGGTATTTTGGGATTGACGAACTTCTGGATCCTTCAAACGCCGGAAAAATTTATGATCAATGCAACAAACTGATCTCCACCCCCGAATTTTCGGTACGCAACCTACTACGTAAAATGAATGTGGAAGTGGTTTGCACCACAGATGACCCAGCAGATGAACTTGAGCATCACCAGAAAATTGCAGAGGAAAACTTTGAAATTAAAATCCTGCCCACGTTTAGGCCCGATAAATTTTTGGGAATTGAACAAGAAGATTTCAACGATTACCTGAACAAAATTTCAGAACAGACCGGCATTGGGATTACAGATTTCCAGACATTACTCGACGCGGCAAATAGCAGGGTAAGCTATTTTCATGATAATGGCTGCCGTCTTTCTGACCACGGTTTGGACTGTGCCTGTGCTGAAGATTTTACCGAAGAAGAGATCAACAACATCCTCAAGAAGAAATTTGCCGGGGAGCAACCCACCCCCGCTGAAGTTTTAGTTTACAAATCGGCGCTAATGCATCACCTGGGAAAGATGTATGCTGAAAGGAACTGGACCATGCAGTTACATCTTGGCCCTATTCGCAACACCAATACCAAAATGCTGGAACAACTGGGTGCAGACGCCGGGGTTGACAGCATTGGAGATTTTCAACAGGCAAAGCCCCTGGCCAGGTATCTAGATTCCCTGAACAGGCTGGATTCCCTGCCTAAGACTATCCTGTATAACGTAAACCCTTCAGAAAATGAAGTAATGGCGACAATGGCCGGAAATTTCATGGGTGACACCCAAAAAGGAAAGATACAGCACGGCTCGGCCTGGTGGTTCCTGGATCAAAAAGACGGCATTGAGAAGCAGTTAACCACGATCTCAAATATGGGGCTTATAAGCTGCTTTGTGGGGATGTTAACTGACAGCAGGAGTTTTCTTTCCTTCCCGAGGCATGAATACTTCAGAAGGATTTTATGCAACTATTTTGGCAATGCCATTCAAAAAAGAGAATTACCCGAAGACCTTGAATGGACCGGAAAGATTATTCAGGATATTTGCTACTACAACGCAAAAGAATATTTTAATTTTTAGAATTCCCGGAGCAGGATTTGAACCCAACATTTAACAAATAAAAACCTCAAAAGTGAAGGGCTAAGGCAGCCTTTTGCTCGAATCGCGAACAATGACCTCGGTATCCAGCATGGTAATTTCAGACACGCTGGAGCCGAGGTTTTCTTTTGAATGTTCTAGAATTCTCAAGGCCGAAATTTCCCCCATTCGCCTTGCAGGATGGGAAATAGTAGATAATGCAGGCTCAATAATAGAAGCCACAGGATCATCATTAAACCCAATAATTGCCAGTTCTTCAGGTATTTTTATCCCTTTTTGCCTGGCACAGCGAATGGCACTCACGGCTGAACTGTCGTTTGAAGAGAAAATACCATCGGGCGGATTGGACATGTTCAGTAGTTTTTCAGTGGCCTCCCAGCCTTCCGCAGAACTCATGGTTTTAAGATTAAAAACCAGGCTCTCATCAACTTCAAGTCCGTTTTCTAAAAGGGCATCAAAATATCCCTTTTTTCGCATGTTATAAACATTCACATGTGGCGCACCGGCAAAATGGGCAATCCTTTTACACCCCTGTTCAATAAGGTGTTTTGTGGCGCGATACCCCGCAGCGTAATTATCGATGACCACACGATAGGAATTGAATTCTTTTGGCACCCGGTCTACAAAAACAACCGGGATATTCTTGTCGAGAAACTGCTTAAAATGAGAGGTATCTGTAGTTTCCATGGCAAGTGAGGCAATCACCCCGCCTACCCGGCTATCATATAAGGCTTTGGCATTCCTCACTTCATTCTCATAGCTTTCGTTAGACTGACTTATGAGCACGTTGTAATTAGCTTTACGCGCCGCATCTTCAATACCGCTTATAAGAGTGGACATAAAAGGGCTGTTGATGCGGGCAATTAGAATACCTATAGTCTTGCTTTTGTTACTCCGCAGGGAGGCTGCAATGGAATTTGGCCTGTACCCCATCCTTTTGGCTGCCTTCTGAATTTCCCTGGTGGTTTTTTTCCCTATACTTTTGTGGTTGTTCAAAGCGCGGGAAACGGTAGAAGGGGAAAAATTCAGCTCTTTGGCCAAATCATAGATAGTCACTTCTTTTTTCTTCATGGAATACAGCTTGGAAATAACAACAGCCGGTTATTTTGCAGATACCAGCAAATATAAATAAACTTGCGCAACTACAGCCTTATTTGTTTGATTATCTGCTATATTAAAACTCGAAATTAAAACCTTTTTCGGTGAGTTTCTGATAGGTTTTATGATCGAATTTATAGAGTTTGGCAGCCCGGTGGGAAACATCTTTCTGCTTCTCGTTGATATCGACCAAAAGCTTCATTCTCAAAAATTTTCTTCGGAAGTTTGGCTTGTCCATCTCCACATTCAGAATCTCCTGATATAGCTGCATGAGCTGAAGGAGGGTAAATTTTTCGGGCAGAAGGTTAAATCCTATTGGTGCCTGTCGCACCCTTTTCCGAAGGTTCCGGATGCTATAATCAAGGATTTGGGTGTGATCATAAATTAATTCGGGCACATCTTTAATTTTGAACCACTTTGCTTCCGAAGCAGTAAAACCGGCCTTTACGCTGTAATCTTCACGTTTTACAAGGGCGTAATAGCCTACGGTGATCACCCGGCCCAAGGGGAAACGATCTGGCTCTCCAAAAGCTTTAAGCTGCTCCAGGTAGATATTGTCTAGCCCCGTTAATTCCCTTAAAAGCCGGTGAGCCGCTGCATCTATACTTTCTACCTCCTGGATCCAGCCTCCCGGCAAACCCCACTTTCCTTTACTTATCCCTTTTGCATGCTTTACAAGAAGCACCTCCAAACTGCCATTTTCGAAACCGAAAATAGTACAGTCAATAGTTATTGAACTCATAACTGATGTTGAAATCAATTCTCCGGTTTCGATATCCAATAATTCTTTCTTCATTGTTGTTACAGAGCTTCTTGTTTACTACTGTATTACGGGAGCTGGCCAGCCACAGAAGTAAATTTTAAGAATATTTTAATATTAGCAGTAAATAATTGCTAAAGTAAAAATTAATATTTAAACTTGTAGTCAATTAAACCATAAGATATCCAAATAAGATGGCCACAACCCACACAAGTAAATCAAGCGTTTATCTTATCACCATAGTAGCCAGTTTAGGAGGCCTGTTATTCGGCTATGATACTGCGGTGATATCTGGAGCCGTAGGCGCTCTCGAAAATTTCTTTATCACTTCTCTCGAAAACAGTCCTTCATTTGCTGAAGACACGATCTTTCAGTTCAAGGTTACCATAAGTCTGTGTATATTGGCGATAGGTGTATTGTTTGCAGACTTTATTCTCAAGTTCTTCAGGAAGAACAAAGCCTATGCAATAATTGCAGGAATTTTGATCTTTGGGGGCGCTATTTTTTATTTCCAGTTCCTCACACTACCTAATGTACTTACCGAAAACCTCAGGAACTCAATTCTGGGATTTATGGTAAGTAGCGCCCTTGTAGGATGTATTATAGGGGCTTCACTGGGAGACAATGTTGCAAATACCATTGGCCGCAGGAACGGATTGATCATTGCAGCCCTGTTGTTCCTAATTTCTGCCATTGGTTCTTCCTATCCCGAAGCCATGAACATCTTTCCCGGTAACGATCTTACTGCATTTATTATTTACAGGATTGTTGGAGGTATAGGGGTAGGACTGGCAAGTATGCTTGCACCAATGTACATAGCCGAAATGGCACCTGCCAACATCAGGGGGCAACTCGTTTCTTTTAACCAGTTCGCAATCGTTACAGGAATGCTGGTGGTTTATTTTGTAAACTACTTTATTGTTAGCGGACAAACAGAATTATGGATCAATGAAACCGGATGGAGGTATATGTTCCTTTCTGAAGGCATCCCCGCTTTACTCTTCCTGCTCTTCTTATTCTTTGTGCCTAAAACCCCAAGGTTCCAGACCATGAAAGGCAATGAGGCAGACGCTATGAAGGTGCTCACCAGGTTAAACGGCCCGGAAACGGCAACCCGAATTCTGGCTGAAATTAAAGCTTCTTTTGGCCGCACAAAATCGCACTGGCTGTCTTTTGGCTGGGGCGTGGTAATTATAGGGATCCTTCTCTCTGTTTTCCAACAGTTTGTGGGAATCAACGTGGTGCTGTATTACGCTCCCGAAATCTTTAGGGGTATGGGAATGGAAACAGATGCTTCCATGCTTCAAACCATTATTGTGGGAGCTATAAACATGCTGTTTACTGTGCTTGCCATAATGACCGTAGACAATTTTGGAAGGAAGAAATTGATGATGATAGGTAGTGCCGTGATGGCTGTAGCCATGGTAGGCCTCGGTTTTGCGCTATACACCGAAACTGAAGGCCTTATCGCCCTCCTGCTCATGCTGCTGTATATTGCTGCCTTCGCCATGTCTTGGGGACCGGTAACCTGGGTACTGCTTTCAGAAATTTTCCCAAACAAGATTCGAGGGGTAATGGCCGTTGCCGTTGCCATACAATGGCTTGCAAACCTTATGGTTTCCTGGACTTTCCCAATGATGAACAACAATTCGGCTCTTGTAGAGCATTTTAACCACGGTTTCTCTTACTGGATCTATGGTATTATGGCCTTCCTCTCTTTACTTTTTATCTGGAAGTTTGTTCCAGAGACCAAAGGAAGAACCCTGGAAGATATGGAAGAACTCTGGCTTAAGAAAAAATAAACATTTATGCACTTTTTAGGAATAGACTTAGGTAGTTCTTCGATAAAACTATCTATACTGGATGCAGAAAAAGGTGAGACCTTATGCGCTGTTACTGCTCCCGATTTTGAAATGGAAATGAAAGCCCCAAAGTTTGGATGGGCAGAACAGGACCCAAACAGCTGGTGGCAATATTTACAACAAGGGCTGGCCAAACTGAAAAGCCAGTACACTTATGACCTGAAGCAAATCAAAGGAATTGGGATTGCTTACCAAATGCACGGGCTGGTTATTACCGATGAAAACCTTGAGCCCGTAAGGCCTTCAATAATATGGTGCGACAGTAGGGCTGCAGCAGTAGGTCATGAAGCATACAAGGCCATAGGTGAAAAGTACTGCAACCAAAAGATCTTAGGCAGCCCCGGCAACTTTACCGCCTCAAAACTGAGTTGGGTTAAACAGAATGAACCACAGGTATACGCCCAGGCAAAATACATGATGCTGCCGGGAGACTTCCTGGCAGCCAAACTTACCAGTACCCCGCAAACCACATCATCAGGCTTGTCTGAAGCTGCCCTTTGGGACTTCCCTGAAAGCCGATTGGCTACAGAAATATTGGAAAAGATGGGGCTAGACAGGGATCTGGTACCACAAATTGTTCCCACTTTTGGCGAGCAGGCTGTAATTGATCCTGAAGTAGCGAACCAGCTGGGACTAAATAAAGATGTTAAGATCACCTATCGCGCAGGAGATCAACCTAACAACGCACTTTCACTGAATGTGCTTAATCCCGGCGAGATAGCCACCACAGCGGGAACTTCGGCTGTTATATATGCGGTGACCAACAAAGATATCTATGATGAAGAAAGCCGTGTAAACACTTTTCTTCACGTTAGCAACACCGAAGATGAAAAGAGAAACGGACTTCTGGGAATTATAAATGGCTCCGGAATATTGTACCAGTGGTTAAGAAAAATAATGTCTGTGGGAAGCAGGGAACTTATTTCTTATGATCTTCTTAATGCTGAAGCTGCAAAAGCAAAACCCGGCAGTGAAGACCTTCGATTCTATCCCTTTGGCAACGGAGTGGAACGAATTTTTAAGAACCGCCAGGCAAATTCGGGAATTGAGAACCTCAACTTTAATATTCATCAACCTCCTCACCTGGTGCGTTCGGCCTGTGAGGGAATTGTTTTTGCCATGAACTATGGCTTTGACGTAATAAAATCTTTAGGAACTTCAGGAGAGATCGTGCGGGCAGGAAAAGGAAATCTTTTTTTAAGCCCGGTATTTAGAGAGATCTTCTGCAACACCACCCAGGCACAACTGGAACTTTACAACACCTCGGGAGCTGAGGGTGCCGCTCGTGGTGCCGCCTATGGTTTTGGCTACTACAAAAATTTGAAAGAAGCCTTTCAAAACCTACAACGCCTGGAATGCCTGGAGCCACAAAAGGATCTCTCAGATCAATATGAGGAAATCTACGGAAAATGGAAAAGCAACATTAAAACTGAAAAAGAGTAAATATGGAATCAAAATTTTTCAAAAACATCGACAAGATCAAATTTGAAGGCAGAGAGAGTGACAATCCTCTTGCTTTCAAATGGTATGACGAGAATAAAGTAGTAGCAGGAAAAACCCTTAAAGAACACCTAAGGTTTGCTACAGCTTACTGGCATACTTTTAACAATACAGGAAGTGACCCTTTTGGGCCTGGTACAGAAACATTTGCATGGGACAAAAGCGATGACCCCATCACCCGGGCAAAAGATAAAATGGATGCTGCTTTTGAATTCATGAGCAAACTGGGAACTCCTTACTACTGTTTTCACGATGTAGACGTGGTTGACGAAGCTCCCAGCCTTGCCGAGTTTGAAAACAGGCTTCAAACCATGGTTGAATATGCCAAACAGAAGCAAAAAGAAACAGGAATAAAACTGCTTTGGGGTACTTCAAACCTCTTTAGCAACCCGCGTTACATGAACGGTGCGGCAACTAACCCAAACTTTGATGTTCTTGCCTATGCAGGTGCCCAGGCCAAGATCGCCCTTGATGCTACCATTGCACTTGGAGGTGAGAATTATGTATTCTGGGGAGGAAGGGAAGGATATATGAGCCTTCTCAACACCGATATGAAAAGGGAGCTTGACCACCTAGGCAGATTTTTGAATACCTGTAAAGATTACGCCCGCAAACAAGGGTTTAAAGGTAATTTCTTTATTGAGCCAAAACCCATGGAGCCTACCAAGCATCAATACGACTATGATGCTGCAACATCTCTGCATTTTATCAAACAGTACAACCTGCAAAACGATTTCAAACTAAATCTTGAAGTGAACCATGCAACCCTGGCAGGGCATACCTTTGAACATGAACTTCAGGTAGCTGTAGACGCAGGAATGCTGGGAAGTATAGATGCCAACAGAGGGGACTATCAAAACGGATGGGATACAGACCAGTTCCCTATAGACCTTTTTGAGATCACCCAGGCCATGCTGATCATTCTTGAAGGTGGCGGAATCCAGGGCGGTGGAATCAATTTTGACGCAAAAGTAAGGCGTAATTCAACCGATCTTGAAGATAAATTCATTGCTCATGTCGCAGGAATGGATGTATTTGCACGAGGTCTTATTTGCGCTAATAATGTGCTTGAAAATACAAAGTATAAGCAGATCAGAAAAGACCGGTACGCTTCCTTTGATTCGGGTAACGGGGCAAAATTTGAAAACGGAGAACTTTCTCTTGAAGACCTTAGCAAAATTGCTCGTGAAAACGGAGAACCAAAACAAATTAGCGGAAAGCAGGAATTGCTTGAGCAGATCATTGCCAACTCCTACTAGAACAGAGCTGATATAAGTTTTAAAAACAAGCCGAAACTTCAGGGTTTCGGCTTGTTTTGTTTTAATGAGTTGGTTTATTCAGGTAATATTTTTACCTGGGGTGTCAAAAAGGGTGAATTTCATCATCATTTTTGCACGATCTTACATTTAGTATTCCCTGAACATCAGGCAAAAAAAATTGGCCACTCCGGGGAAGCGACCAATTTTCACTAACAAACCAAATTATTACTTAGTAACCGGGATTTTGATAAGAGCCCGTATCTCCTTCCATAGCATCAATCTGCCCCTGAGGAATTGGGCGCAGGTAATGATAAGGTTCTATATTTCGGGTAATGGTTTGGGCATTGTGATCGCCGTAATCACTTCCGGCTATACGATAAGTAGAAGCCAGATCTTCCCAGGTTTGGGTACGAATAAGATCATACCAGCGGTAACCTTCTCCAAAATACTCCCTTGACCTTTCAGCAAGGATGTAATAAATGTCAATTTCAGCCGGAGTTTCTGACACCAGTTCAGTACTAAAATCTGCTATTTTAGGCTCCCCTTCATTATTATCCCATCTCCAAACACCTGCCCTGGCTCTAATTACGTTAATTAACTCTCTTGCAGACATACCGTTTGCATTAGCACCTTTAACGGCAGCTTCAGCAGCAATAAAATAGAGTTCAGAAAATTTGGCGATGTTAAAAGGCCTGGTACTGGCAGCATTGGGTTGACCAAGACCATCTCCTGTATTAGTGCGATATGGCCCTAATTTCCAGAGACCGGGATAAGTCCTTCTACTAATATCCTGTGGCCCAATCACAAAATCAGATCTTCCGGGTAATACCCCTGCCCCAATATTGCTTTTTCCCTGCCCATCAGGGTAATCAATTGCAGCATCAGGCTGCTCATCGAGGAAGGTCAAAATAGCGTCTCCGGGTTCTACCGGCAGCCCATTGGCGTTGTAAAGCACCTCCTGCTCTACCCCTCCTTTTGGCCAGTTTCCACGATAAGTTGTGGTAAAAGTCCCATCATAACGCGAGTCACGGGTCTTATCTGCAAAAGTTTGGGTTATAGCACCAATGGTAGGAGCCATACGCGTCCATGGGCGGCCAAGGTCCTGGGAGTCTTCTCGCTGTACAGAACTTACTGTTTCACTCCAGTTAGGGTCTTTTGCGCTGCGAATAACGGTATAGTTCCAGGTCATCATCCAGCCTGCAAAATTTTCGGGAGCACCACCACCACTATAAGTAAGACTTGCTCCGTTATAGTATTCACTGGTTTCAGTATGATCTGCATAAAGAAGGATTTCACTATTGCGATCATTCTCTGCATTATTCACATCGTAATAAGTGGGCTGCAGCCCAAAAGGGCCAGGATTGTTTATAGCCGTTGTAGCCACATCATAAGCTTGCTGGAAATACCACTGCGCATCATGCCCGTCGGGGTCAGTTCTTGAAGTTTCCGGATAAGTTGGGATATTATTTGGATTCTCAAGCCACCAGCCATAGGTGAGGTAAGCTTTAGCCAAATACAACCTTGCAACTGTTTTGGTTGCCCCGCCGGTAACCCTGGGGAATTCAGGAAGGTTTTCAACCGCATTAAGAAGATCGGGAAATACTGCCCTGGTATAAACTTCGGGAACCGTGTTACGGGTAGATGTTCTTGTAGGGTTGGTGTTAAAGGCCAGTTCACCAGCTCCAAGGTCTAATGGAACACCCCCAAAGGTCTGGACCAGCAAAAAGTAATCAAAGCCTCTAAAAAACCTTGCTTCGGCGGTAAGTTCATCAGATATTCCCACTGCCTCGGCATTTTCAATAACCCCATTAGCAGTATTGATATTTGAAAAGGATATATTCCATATTGCATCGGCCCGGCTATCTTCAGGAGTAATATTTCCCTGCCCTGAAAGATCCATTACCAGGAAATTTTGATCTGCACTCTGGGCATAAGTTACCTCATCTGTACCCGTTAAAGTAGTATTGTAGTAATATGCCTGCCCGTAGATATATCTCAAATGAGCATACATAGAGGTCAAACCTCCCAGCACTCCGGTTTCAGTTTTAAAGAATCCCGGTTCATAAGTACTTCTTGGGGTTTCTTCCAGAATATCATCTGAACAGGATATTAGAAGCATTGCCAGCACAAGAGTGGTTACAGCAGAAGTTTTTAAACGAATATTTTTCATAATAATTTTTTTAGAAAGTTAAGTTCACACCTAATACGTAGTTCCTTGTAGAGGGTGTATTGGTTCCAATAGTAAGAAGCCTGTTTGGATACCCTGCCACCGCTGAATTCTGATCACCATAGGAGTTTGTTACCGGATCCATTCCCGATTCATCATAGTAAGGTGAGAAAAGAACAAAAGCATTTTGTACGGTAGCATAAAGTCTAAGGTCATTGAACCCAAGATCACCTACCCTTTCTTTGTCAAAGTTATACCCCAGAGTAAGAGTGCGTATTTTCAAATAAGAGGCATCAAAATACCCCAGGGTAGAACCATATTTGGGGTTATCACCGCTGGTTATTCCTCCTGGCTTTGGATATCTGGCTCCGGTATTTTCTGGCGTCCAGTAATCAACATCCACATTACCGCGACGACCATTAAGCATATTCAAATAACCTGAAGAACCGTATAAGGTACTAATAAGAACTCCCCCAGACTGAAACGCACCTACTGCAGTAAAATCGAAATTTTTGTATGCTAGACGAGTATTGAACCCTCCCTGAAAATCGGGGTTCACATCAATCACCTTTCTATCATCTGGACCAATTTGTCTAACCGGTACGCCATTGGCATCATATTCTCCGGTATATCTTACCTTGATCATACCCACATTTCCTCCTGGCTCCAGAATATCCAGGTAAGGATCATCTTCCTGCCAAAGCCCAATACGCTCATAATCATAGATCACGTTTATTGGGTGACCTTCAAACCAGTTATTACCAACATCCTGAGAAGTTCCTGAAGCCAGTGCCACAAGCTCATTCTTATTAGAATAAAGGTTAAGGCCTGCCTCCCAGCTAAAGCCATCGGGATCGTCGAGAATTACCCCATTAAGGGAAAGTTCAAATCCTTTGTTTTGTGTCTCCCCAATATTGGCAGTATAACTATCAACCCCAGAAGTACCCGGAAGTACCACATTGTAAAGGATGTCATTGGTATTGGTAATATAGTATTCTGCAGTACCCGTAAGCCGGTAATTAAATAAAGAGAAATCAACCCCTAAGTTATAAGTTGTAGAGTACTCCCATCCAAGTTCTGGGTTTGGAAGTTGAGAAACATAATATCCAACTGCATAATTATCGGGGCCAAAGTTATATGGTCTTGTGGCCAAAAGCCCCAAAGTAGAATAGGGGGTCACAGCCTGGTTTGAAGTTTCTCCATACCCTGCACGAATCTTAAGGGAATTCATCCAGTCTGCACTTTCCATAAAGGACTCGTTACCAAGGTTCCAACCCACAGAAACTGCAGGATAAGTATGCCATTTATGACCTTCGGCAAGCCTCGAAGAACCGTCTGAACGCAGTGTGGCAGATATCATGTATTTATTCTCATACTCGTACATTATCCTACCCATATATGACATTAAACCACTCCTGTAGTATCCCTGATTCGCAGGATCTATAATGATCTCATCTGTTGCCTGACCTAAATTATAGAACTGAAACTGATCTGTAGGAATCCCAAGGGCAGCAATACTTGAGCTATTAAATTTACTCTCTTCTGTAGAATATAAGCCTACTACGTTAATTCTATGACTGTCGTTAAAAGTACGGTCGTAGGTCAATAGGTTTTCTACCAGGTAACGGGTAGTAATCGAGTTATTGATGGAAGCATTAGAAAGTGTGCTTTCTGAAACACTAAACACTCCCTGGCCGGTATAACTACCTCCATGTGTACTCCGGTAATTAAGCCCCAGGTTAATCCTGTATTTTAACCCCTCAACACCAGGAATCTCAAGCTCCCCGAAAAAGTTATTAAAAGTCCCGAATTCTCTGGATTGATCAATCCAGGCATCTCCAAGTCCTTCAATGCTTCCGCGAGTACGCACCCACATATCATCTGCCGCCAGGCTCACTACTCTTTTCAAAGTACCATCTTCATTGTAAGGACTTGCAATTGGAGAAGCGGCCAGAACATCATAGATCCCCAGATTCATTCCGTTTCTTACCGAATAATTATTATTGGTATTGAAACCAACTTTTATATACTCACCAATGTCTTGGCTAAGGGTTCCGTTGAAGGAGATCCTTTCAAAATACTGTTCGGGCAGAACAGCTTCATCTTTTGTATATCCAAGACTTGCATTATAACTTCCGCTTTCTGTACCTCCAGAAACACCTAAATTATGATTGGTTATAAGACTGTTTTCATACATAAGGTCCTGCCAGTCGGTATTAATATCATCCATCTCATCTGCTCCGTTCTCGTACTGGTTTGCGGCTTTTCGAAGTGCTACAAAATCGGGCCCGCTCATCATTGGATACTCTCCAAACACAGTCTTCACTCCATAAAAAGCGTCATAACTAAATTGCGCAGCCTGTCCCTGTCTCCCGGTATTGGTTGTAATGATTACCACCCCGTTAGCTCCCCTGGATCCGTAAATTGCGGTTGCCGAGGCATCTTTAAGGATATCCATACTTTGAATATCATTGGGGTTTATATCATTAAGGGAACCTGCAAAAGGCACACCGTTAAGCACGATCAATGGATCATTACTACCCGATAATGAACGTGTTCCACGAATACGGATTTGCTGTGGAGCACCTGGCTGGGAAGAAGTTTGAGAAAGCTCAACCCCGGGAAGTCTTCCCTGCAAAGCTTCAGAAATATTGGCAGAAGGGATATCTCTTAATTCTTCCCCGCCAATTGACGAAACAGAACCTGTTACTGCCTCTCTACGCTGAGTTCCATATCCAATTACAACCACCTCTTCCAGGGCTTCTGTATCTTCCTGCAGAACTATATCGATTTCGTTTTGGCCATTAATATTGACCATTTGGGTAGCGAACCCCACATATGAATATACCAGTACTCCGTTTGATGGCACATCCTCTATCACATATTCTCCATTAAAGTCGGTGGTTACCCCCCTAGAGGTTCCCTGAAGCAAAACGGTAACCCCGGGCAAAGGTCCCATTTCATCTGTCACTGTTCCCGAAACCGTTATATTCTGAGCGGTCGCGGCAGAAGTCATAATTACTGCTAATGTTAGCAACAGACTTTTCCAGGAATGTTTTCCTTTAAATAGTAATACTTCCTTCATGTTGTCATAGTTTAAAATATTAAGAACGATTTGATTTGTAATAGCTGTTAAGCTTTTATTACGATAAATATACGTAATAAATCAATTTACGCAATCGGTTGCGCTATAAAAATCATCAAAAGAATATATCACAGGCTTTAACCATACAAGCCTCCCTGAAAATCAATGCATAGAAGAGAAACAGAAATATTTATTTTACGAATACGATTGAGATCTTTTTACTATTTTAGCAGATAAAGCAATAATGCTTCTCATTAACATTTAACTTTTATCTCACTAAAAATGAAATTTTCCTATTTTCAAAAATCCGCTCTTCTAATCCTTGCCATCTCAATTTGGGGGTGCAAGAATGGAAATAATCAAGAAGAAAAAGTTGAAGCTCCGGAAGCCTCTACCGACACCCTTCCTGAGTTTGCTTCAGAACCACTTGTAAAAGACAACTACACTGCAGATCCCTCTGCACATGTATTTGAAGGCAAAATATATGTATACCCCTCTCATGACTGGGATTCAGGCATACCTGAAGATGACACGGGCGCACACTTTAACATGAAAGACTACCACGTATACTCAATGGATAGCGTTGGGGGTGAGGTTACAGACCATGGTAAAGTACTCGATGTAGAGGATGTGCCATGGGCTTCACGTCAAATGTGGGCCCCCGATGCAGCCGAAAAAGATGGCAAATACTACCTTTACTTCCCGGCTAAAGATCCAAATGACATCTTTAAAATAGGGGTTGCAGTTGGTGATTCCCCCGCCGGACCTTTTACTCCTGAAAAAGAACCTATCGCAGGAAGCTACAGTATTGATCCAGCTGTATACAAAGACAGCGACAACTCATACTATATGTATTTTGGAGGCATCTGGGGAGGACAGTTGCAGGACTACCGCAATAATGAATATCAGGGAGAAGAAGATGTTTACCCAGCAGATGACGAACCCGCTCTTTCCCCTATGGTGGCAAAGATGAGTGATGATATGCTAAACTTTGCAGAGGATCCCAAAGAAATCAAACTTCTAGATGCAGATGGGAACCCGCTACTTACAGGAGATAACGAAAGACGCTTTTTTGAAGCGGCCTGGGTGCATAAATACAATGATAAATACTATTTCTCCTACTCTACCGGAGATACTCACAATATTGCTTATGCGACCGGAGACAGTCCTTACGGCCCCTTCACCTATCAGGGCGTGATTCTTGAACCAGTACTGGGATGGACCAACCACCATTCTATTGTTGAGCACAATGGGCAGTGGTATTTATTTTACCACGACAGTTCACTTTCCGGAGGCAAGACCTACCTTAGAAGTATGAAAGTGGCAAAACTCACCCATAATGAAGATGGAAGCATAGAAACCATTAGCTCATTTGCCAACGGCAGTGACAATATTGTTGAAAACTAGACCTTCAAAAATGTCATTTTTAAGAACATTTTTTACGCTGTTACTCTTCTGCAGTAGTTCCATTTCGATGTTTGGACAGGTAAAGCTACCCAGACTCATTGATGACGGAATGGTTCTTCAGCGAAATAGCAAGGTGAAAATTTGGGGATGGGCTTCTAAACAGGAGCCCATTTCTGTTATTTTCCTGGATAAAGAATATAAAACAGTCGCAGATTCCGAAGGTAAATGGTCGGTTTCACTAAACGACCTACAAGCCGGCGGCCCTTTTATCATGAACATCAAGGGCAGCAACAATATTCAGCTCAAAGAAATTTATATTGGTGATGTATGGCTGGCTTCAGGGCAATCAAATATGGAACTGCCAATGTCTCGCGTTGCACCTTTATATTCCGAAGAAATAGCAACCGCCTCCAATGAGGCTATTCGTTATTTTGAAGTTCCTAAAACGTATAATTTCAATGAAGCCAAAGAAGATCTTGAAGGCGGGGAATGGATACCGGTTGCTTCAAATACCATTGGGAAAATTTCTGCCGTAAGTTACTTTTTTGCGAAAGATCTTTATGAGGAATATAAGGTGCCTATAGGAATAATTAATTCGGCACTTGGAGGTTCACCTGCCGAAGCCTGGATTAGTGAAGAGGCCTTAAAAAAATTTCCTGCTCATTATGACGAAGCGCTGCGCTTTAAAAGTCAGGATTTGAGAGATAGTATTGCAACAGCCGACCAAACCCGCATTAATAACTGGTACAGCGACAGTCAAAAGAAGGACACGGGTCTTAAAGAAAACTGGAAAGCTGCCCATCTCGACGACTCTTCCTGGAAAACCATGGAAATTCCCGGGTATTGGGCCGAAACAGACCTTGGTCCTAAAAACGGCGTGGTTTGGTTCAGAAAGACCATTGATCTTAAAGAAGACCTGGCACAAGAAGATGCAAAACTTATTTTGGGGCGCATCGTAGATGCCGATTCGGTATTTGTAAACGGAACATTTGTGGGCAACACCACCTATCAATACCCGCCGCGGCGTTATGAAATTCCTCAGGGGATATTAAAGGCCGGTGAAAACACTATTAGCATCCGTATCATTAATGAAGGGGGGCGCGGAGGATTTGTAGAGGAGAAAGAATATAAGCTGATTTCCGGGGGAAAGGAAATAGACCTTACCGGCACGTGGAAGTTCAAACTGGGGGCGGAAATGCCCAGGCTGCAGGGACAAACCTTTATCAGGTGGAAACCTCTGGGGCTGTACAATGCCATGATCAATCCTTTAATTGATTATTCCATAAAAGGGGTTATCTGGTACCAGGGAGAATCCAATGCAGATAACCCGGGAGAATATCAGGCTCTTATGACTGCGCTCATCAAAGACTGGAGAAACAAATGGGGGCAGAAAGATTTGCCTTTCCTTTATGTTCAACTCGCCAATTTCATGGGGACCAAAGATGAACCCGGAGACAGCCAATGGGCAAGATTAAGAGATGCCCAGTTAAAAACCCTTACCGTGCCTCATACCGGAATGGCTGTTGCCATAGATGTGGGAGAAGGAAATGACATACATCCTTTAAATAAAAAGGATGTAGGGGAACGCTTGGCAAGAGCGGCAAAAAAAGTGGCTTATGGGGAAGATATAATCCCGGCAGGACCTTTATATAAATCCTTTTCAAAAGAAGGAGATTCCATAGTAGTCTCTTTTGAGAATGCAGGAAAAGGCCTGGTATCCAAAAATGGCAAATCCCTGTCCTATTTTTCCATTGCCGGAAAAGACGGGGAATTCAAATGGGCGCAGGCTGAAATAAGAGGAGATAAGATCGTGGTATATCATCCCGAAATCAAAGATCCCGTAGCAGTCCGTTACGCCTGGGCAGATAATCCTGAAGGTGCAAACCTTTACAATAAAGAAGGCTTACCTGCATCTCCTTTCAGGACCGATGACTGGGAGTAGGTTCAAAAAAAGATAGAAATCCTCAACATCATAAGACCATCATTAGAGAATCCCGATTCTCCAATGATGGTCTTAATATTTTAAAAAGGTTTAGACAATTCGGGCTTGCTTCTTTTAAGCATTCAACTGCCATAAATAACAGTATAAAAACTCCGGAAGAGAAGTATCAATCTAAAAAATTATTGATTTTGAAATTATTCCGAAAAAACTATCTAATTACTTCTGAAGTGGTCCATGAAATTATCGGGGTGTGCTCCTGTTCGTTCTTCCCGGTCCAGGGCATCTATTCGCCGCATATCTTCTTCAGAAATCTCGAAATCAAAAACATCTGCATTCTCAAAAATGCGGTCTCTGTGAACACTTTTTGGAATGGTAACCACTCCTTTCTGAAGGTCCCAGCGTATAACCAGTTGTGCAATGGTCTTTCCATATTTTTCAGCAAGCTCCTTCAGGAGAGGGTTTTGAAAGACTTCTCCTCTCATTAAAGGAGACCAGGCCTCATATTGTATGTGGTTGCGTTTGCAAAAATCAAGCAACGACTGCTGTACCAGCCTGGGGTGAAATTCATTCTGCAGCACCATAGGTTTTATGCTGCAATCATTCAGAATATCCTTTAATTGATGTTCCAAAAAGTTTGACACCCCTATAGCTTTTACTTTTCCTTCGGAATATAGCTTTTCCAGGGCTTTCCAGGTTTCAACATATTTTCCCGGCACCGGCCAGTGTATCAGGTAAAGATCAATATAATCCAGTCCCAGCTTCTCCAGAGATTTGTCGAAAGCTTTAAGCGTTGCTTCAAAACCCTGATCATCATTCCATACCTTGGTGGTCACAAAGATTTCTTCCCGGGGAATTTTCGAACTTTTAATAGCTTCGCCTACTCCACTTTCGTTCTCATAAAAAGAAGCCGTATCTATATGCCTGTACCCGGCATTGAGAGCATGGTGTACAGATTCAATGACTTCCCTGCCTTCTTTGGCCTTATAAACCCCAAGCCCAAGAACCGGCATAGCAACGCCATTGTGTAATGTGGTAGTTCCATTTATATTTCCAATATCCATTGTATCTCTTTTACATCTTCAAATTAATAGTACTCAAAAATGGCATTATTCGATCTCTTTTCTGAAACTTCTTTACCAAAAATATAGCTGAAGATCTACACTCCCACCTAATCTTTTACTGAAAATCTAAAACTTGTTTTACTGAAATAAGTCTCTCCTGGTTCCAGGACTACTGAAGGGAAATTTTCCTGGTTTGGAGTATCCGGATAATGTTGTGTTTCAAAACAAAACCCACTTCTCTTTTCATAAAACCCCTTACCATTCTGAAGTGGCAAAGTGCCGTCCAGGAAGTTTCCGGTGTAGAGCTGCATTCCGGGTTCGGTAGTATAGACTTCCAGTTTCCTTCCCGACTCAGGGTGAAGGGCCGAAGCTGCGAACCGCAGTCCGTTCTCCGGGTTGTTGATCGCCCAGGTGTGGTCATAGCCGTTGCCCCGCTCTAGTTGCTCATGCGCCGCATTAATTTCTTCCCCAATTGCTTTAGGTTTACTAAAATCAAAAGGACTTCCTGCCACAGGAGCAAGCTGGCCGGTAGGAATGAGATGTTCATCTACCGGCACAAAATCATCGGCATTAATTTGAACTTGATGGTTCAATATGGAGTTTGTAAAGTCACCAGACAAATTGAAATAGGCATGCTGGGTAAGGTTCACAATGGTTTTCCTGTCGGTAGTGGCTTTATATTCCACCTCCAGAGAGTTATCTTCAGTAAGGGTATAGGTCACTTCGGTCTCCAGCCGACCGGGAAAGCCCTCTTCCATGTGTTCACTAATGTAGGATAGCACAAGACTATTCTGCTTTAATGCCTCTTTTACCTTCCACACCACCTTATCAAATCCTTTATCCCCGCCGTGCAAATGATTTACCCCATTATTTTGAGCAAGCGTGTATTCCTGCCCGTCCAGGGAGAATTTCCCTTTGGCAATACGGTTACCATAACGCCCAATTAGGGCTCCAAAAAAGGGATTTTCTTCCAAATATTGCTCTAGGGAGTCAAAACCCAAAACCACATCTTCAAAATTGTCATTTTTATCAGGTACTTTTAAAGAAGTAATGCGACCACCGTAGGTGATAATCTTCACTTCCATTCCCTGTTCATTTCGAAGTGTAAACAGGTCTACCTGTTCCCCCTGTGGGGTAACCCCATATTTTTCTTTATGCATTCTTACTCTTACTTCTTTTGATAAACCTCATCATTTCCTGAATATTCAAACCAGTCGAAAGCAGCTTTATTTTCAGATGCTTCCCCGTTTGAAGTGGTATACATTCCAAGGTTAGCACCTACAAATCCGCCTGCCACTCTGGTACTCAGGTATTTTCCGTCAAGTCCACCGCCAAGATTTTCCCATTCCGATCCGGTTTTGTAAAAGAATTTATATTCATCCTCATCAAATTCCACCTTAAAACCGATCTTTTTAGCTGAAGAAGAAAGTTTCTTGCTCGCAAGTAATTCTTCTCCGCCCTCCTTGCCTCTATAAAGCTGCACTACAGGGGAATTTCCTTCATAAGATTTAGCTATAAAATAAAAGTGGGACTCATTTTGAAAGGCTATTAATCCGGCTTTTTCATTGGATTTTTTAGTTTCAAATTCTAAGGATACTGCCGCCTCGCCGGTCAAATGTTGCTGCCGGTGTGCAATAAAACTTGGGTTAGAAGTGCCAGAAACCGTTTCGGACCTCGTCTTCATGACCAGGTAACCATCCCGCTCATTTAAGTTGTACCACTCTTCTTTAGGATTCCGAAGAAATAACCAGTGAAGTGCAAGTTCCTTTTCATCAAAATCTTTCCTGAACTCGAAATTACCGTTCAGCGGAAAAAGGTCTTTATTTAACGTCACACCTTCAGGAAGCGGATATTCATTTTTTATCTCCTCTCCTCCCAGGTCAAAAACTGGCCAGTCATTTTCCCATTTTACAGGGGTCATAAAAGTCTCTCTTCCGGTGTTGTAAAAATCCCCTTCATAAGGCCGAACCGCAAGGAAAACCCCATACCACTCGCCATTTGGGTGCTGCACTATATCGGCATGTCCCGCTGAAGTGATGGGATTTGGCCTGTCTGGATCCAGATGTCGCTGCGTAAGAATAGGATTTTCTTCATAAGGAATAAATTCATCATCAATATTCCTGTTCCTGTAGATCATTTCTGAATGGTTTACCGCAGTACCACCTTCGGCAGTCATCAGATAATAATAGCCATTCAATTTGTAGATCCTGGGGCCTTCAGCCCAAACCGGTTTGGTAGAAATATCTACTCCGCCGTTCACCAGAATACGGTTTTCTCCTACAGTTTTCAGGTTTTCTTTATCAAATTCCATCATGCGGATGGTGCGGTGGCCATCATATAAGGGCTCATTATTTGGCGGATCGCTATTATAAACTATATAAGACTTTTCCTCGTCAAAAAATAATCCTGGATCAATTCCCAGCACTTCGGGAAGCCACACGGGATCACTCCAGGGCCCCGCAGGATCTTCGGCAGTCATTACAAAGTTCCCCTTTCCGTCCACAACTGTACAGGTGAGGTAAAAAGTTCCGTTATCATAGCTGATATCGGGGGCAAAAATAGCGCGGGAGGTTCCAAAGCCTTCCAGGTCAATTTGATCGGGCCGGTCTATTACATTGCCTATCTGCTTCCAGTTCACAAGATCTGTACTGTGAAAAACAGGAATTCCGGGGTAAAAGGCAAAGGTGGAATGCACCATGTAGAAATTTCCGTTACCATCATCGGTAATTGCCGGGTCGGGATACCAGCCTGCCAGAATTGGATTTTGAAAGGTTTCCTGGGCGACCGCCATAAAGAAGGAACCTAAAATAAAGAGGCCTGTAAAAAGCCATTTTTGAAACCTTAGTCGAAGAGAACTTTTCATGAAGTACAGCGTTTTTTTATTTTCTACTGATGACTTTTTCTGAAGCTTTTACAATGGCTTCAGCATTTAACCCATATTTCTCCAAAAGCTGTTCAGGGGTTCCACTTTCTCCAAAAGTGTCATTTGTAGCCACAAACTCCTGAGGCGCAGGATGGTTTTTCACCAAAGTACGGGCTATGCTTTCGCCAAGTCCGCCCAGGTAATTGTGTTCTTCAGCAGTAACCACACATCCGGTTTTTTTCACCGATGCAAGTACGGCTTCTTCATCAAGAGGTTTAATGGTGTGTATATTTATCACTTCGGCACTAATCCCCTTTTCTGCAAGTTGTTCCGCAGCCTGAATTGCTTCCCAAACCAGGTGGCCTGTGGCAATAATGGTGACATCGTTCCCTTCCAGTAAATGGACTGCTTTTCCTATTTGAAATTCTTCATCTGCAGGTGTGAAATTAGCCACTTTTGGCCTTCCGAAGCGCAAATACACAGGGCCTTTGTGCTCTGCTATGGCTAGTGTTGCTGCTTTTGTTTGATTGTAGTCGCAGGTGTTGATCACCGTCATTCCCGGAAGCATCTTCATAAGCCCGATATCTTCAAGGATCTGGTGAGTAGCTCCATCTTCCCCAAGGGTAACCCCTGAGTGGGAAGCGCAGATCTTGACATTCTTATCGGAATAGGCAACACTTTGTCTTATCTGGTCATACACCCTTCCTGTGGCAAAATTGGCAAAAGTTCCTGCAAACGGAATTTTTCCACCAATAGTTAAACCTGCGGCCATTCCAATCATATTGGCCTCTGCAATTCCCACCTGAAAGAAACGTTCAGGATTTTCGTCTATGAAATCCTGCATTTTCAGAGATCCTACAAGGTCGGCACAAAGAGCAACTACGTTTGGATTTTTACGGCCCAGTTCAGTAAGCCCATCTCCAAATCCGGAGCGGGTATCTTTTTTTCCAGTATCTATATATTTTTTCATTCTGTTATTCCTTTTAATAATCTCCTAAAGTTTCCGGGTTTTGAGCAAGTGCTTTCTCCAGTTGCTCATCATTTGGCGCTTTGCCGTGCCATGCATGCGTATGCATCATGAAGTCTACACCGTGACCCATTTCAGAATGCATGAGGACACACACTGGTTTACCCTTTCCTGTTCGGGCTTTAGCCTCATTTAGACCGTTGATCACCTGCTTTAGGTCATTCCCGTTCTCGATCTCAAGTACATCCCATCCAAAAGCCTCAAACTTTGCCTTTAAACTTCCCATAGGAAGGACATTATCTGTACTTCCGTCTATTTGTTGCCCGTTAAGGTCTATTGTAGAGATCAGGTTATCTACTTTATTGCCGGCAGCATACATAATGGCTTCCCAGTTTTGCCCTTCCTGCAGTTCACCGTCTCCATGAAGAGTAAATACTAAATGAGAATCTTTATTTAGCTTTTTTGCCTGCGCAGCACCAATAGCTACAGACATTCCCTGCCCCAAAGATCCAGACGCAACCCTAACCCCCGGTAAACCTTCATGTGTGGTTGGATGCCCCTGTAGCCTGGAATTGATAAGCCTGAAGGTATTGAGTTCTTCTACCGGAAAATAGCCGCTTCTGGCAAGTACGCTATAGAAAACCGGGGAAATATGCCCGTTAGACAAAAAGAAAAGGTCTTCTCCAATTCCATCCATATTAAATTCAGGATTGTGTTGCATCACTTCCTGATAAAGTGCAGTAAAAAATTCTGTGCACCCCAATGAACCTCCGGGATGACCGGAATCTACTTTATGTACCTGCCGTAAAATATCGCGACGTACCTGTATCGCAAAGTTTTCAAGTTGTTTTATATCCATAACCGTTTAATTAAAAGATTTTGCATCCTCCAGGAACTTGGCCAGTCCGCTATCGGTAAGAGGGTGTTTTAAAAGTCCGTCTATTGAAGAAAGAGGCCCTGTCATGACATCAGCCCCAATTTTAGCGCAATTAACCACATGCATGGTATGCCTTATGGAAGCCGCCAGGATTTGTGTTTCAAATCTATAGTTGTCATAGATTTGACGAATCTCTGCAATTAACTGCAAGCCATCGGTAGAGATATCATCAAGCCTTCCCAAAAACGGAGAAACATAAGTCGCTCCTGCTTTTGCAGCCAGTAAAGCCTGCCCTGCTGAAAAAACCAGGGTACAGTTAGTACGTATTCCTTTATCAGAAAAATATTTAATAGCCTTTATCCCCTCTTTGATCATAGGAACTTTCACTACGATTTGTGGATGCAGCTCTGCCAGTTCTTCACCCTCCTTTACTATCTCGTCAAAAGTTGTGGCTATCACTTCCGCAGAAACGTCACCATCAACAATTTCACAAATATCTACATAGTGCTTTAGGATATTATCCCTTCCTCTTATGCCTTCTTTTGCCATTAAAGAAGGATTGGTGGTTACTCCATCCAAAACACCCAGTTCCTGTGCTTCCCTAATCTGATCAAGGTTGGCAGTGTCAATAAAAAATTTCATATCTACGCATTCTTATTAATTCAAAATAAATGATCAACCTACTTGTTGTCATTTTTACTATAAGGCAAGATAAAAAATAATACTGACATTTAACGTCTCTTTAAGGAAAAGATTCTCCTAAGGCATCATAGGTAAGAATACTACTGCTGCTATAATCCTTACTATGACCTTTTTTTATATTTCTTCAGAAAAAAACCCCGAACAAAAAAAGGCCGCCTTTTCAGGCAGCCTTTTCGGGAATTCATTCTAAATTTTACTAATCTAATTTTCTAAAATTCCCCTGGGCATCAAATTCTACTTCCACACCATTGGATAGTTCAATTTCCTGCTCCTTTTTTTGCTTTTCCCATCCTACTACCTGCGCATCTGCATGGTTAGCACTTAAATAAGAAGCAATTTTGGAAGGCAAAACTGAAGTAGGAATTGCTTCCCCGTTCTCACTGTCGATTTCAACAATATTCCCGTTCTCATCAAAATCCAGCTTTACTCCGTTAGAAAGCCTAACTTCGTACTTGTCGTCTTCCCAAATTTGCCAGTTACTGTTTTCATTCACTTGTGCCACAGAAACTGAGGAAAAGTGCTGATTAACATAATCCTGTGCCGTGCGAGGCAGGTTGTTTGTATTTGTCTGTGCAAACAATCCAATTGAGAATAGCGCGCAAAACGCTGATACAACTACTTTTTTCATAACTTGTTTTTTTAATTTGAAGCGAAATAAGCACCAAAAACTGGAAGAAATTAGGAAAAGCCCGATTCCCGAATCCTAAATCTTTCCCAAATTCAAGGCTACTTTTGAAACTATGAAGATCCTGATTATTGAAGACGAAAAAGACATGAGGCAGAATATGCAGGCTACGCTCGAGAAAGAAAATTTTCTCGTAGAGCCTGTAGCCACCTATGCCCAGGCCATGTCAAAAATAGGAGTTTACGATTACGACTGCATCTTATTAGACATTGGCCTGCCCGATGGCAATGGCCTGGAGATCCTCAAAACGCTAAAAGAAAAGGGCTACAGTGATTCGGTCATTATAGTTTCGGCTAAAGATTCTATTGACGATAAAGTGCACGGCCTTGAATTGGGTGCCGACGATTACCTGCCCAAACCTTTTCACATGGCCGAGCTCAATGCGCGCGTCAAGGCTGTGCTGCGCCGTAGAAAACTTGAAGGGAACAATCTTTTAGAAGTGGGGAATGTGGCCATAAACATCAACAACCACCAGGTGAGCGTTAACGGAGAAGACCTGGAGTTGAACCGCAAAGAATTTGACGTACTCTTCTACCTTTGCACCAATCAAAACCGCCTGGTAAGCAAATCGGCTCTGGCCGAACATGTTTGGGGAGATTATATAGACCAGACAGATAATTTTGACTTTATCTATTCCCAAATTAAAAACCTGCGGAAGAAATTATGCGACAAAAATGCCGAAATTGAGATCAAAGCCGTCTACGGAATAGGCTATAAGCTCCTGGTTCCATGAAACTGCTCAACTACACCACCACATACTTTGCAGTGATCCTCATCTTTTTGCTGGGGCTGTGGGCCCTTATTTTTTATTTTGAAATCCTTGACGAGATCTACGACAGCATGGATGACGGGCTCGACAACCAGAAAATGCTGGTGATAAGACAGGCAAGAGAAGATCCTTCCATTCTTGAAAAAAGGGCTTTTGAAGATGGAAAATACATCATAACGCCCACCACACCTCAGCACAGCCGCAATTTTAGAGATGCTTACCGCGATACGCTCATGTTCATGGAAAATGAATCTGAATATGAGCCGGTGCGCCTGCTCGAAAGCGTTTTTCAACAGAATGGGGAATTCTATAAAATTAAGGTGGTCACCTCAATGGTTGAAGAAGACGACCTGCGAAAAGAGCTCTTCTTTTCTTTGATATGGCTCTATCTGGGTTTGATCCTTACCATACTTTTGCTGAATAATGTACTTCAGAAGAAGGCCTGGAAGCCATTTTACAGGCTCCTTCACCAGCTTGAAAAATTCAGCATAGAGAAGGACAATAAAATCAGGTTTGAAAAGACAAAAATTGAAGAATTCCAGCTGCTGAATGACAGGATAGACCGCTTGCTGAAAAAATCTGTAGAAAGCTATAAGAGTCAGAAAGAATTTATCGAAAATGCTTCCCATGAGCTGCAAACGCCCCTGGCCATAAGCATCAACAAGCTCGAATTAATGGCCGAAAATGCCAATTTACCTCCTGCGCAAATGGAAGAGCTAGGCACGGTGCTGCACAGCCTGGAACGGCTTACCCGGCTTAACAGGTCACTCCTGCTACTGTCGCGGATTGAAAACAGGCAGTTTGCTGAAACGGAAAAGATCAACTGGAACGCCCTGGTAAAGCAGATTATCAACGAATTTGAAGATTTTGCCAACCACCGGCAGGTGACAATACATCTTTCTGAAGAAACCCAGATTGAACACACCGGCAATAAAGACCTGGCCGGGATCCTTATTTCAAACCTCCTCAAAAATGCCATTTTTCACACCCCTTCCGGAACAGCCGTTAGCATAAAAATTTCTTCGGAAGGAATTCAGTTTGCAAATCCGGGAACGGCGCCATTAGAAAAGGCTAAAATCTTCAGCAGATTTAAAGGCGCCGAAAAAGAAGACTCCAACGGACTTGGCCTGGCGATTTCAAAAGCCATAGTTGAGAAAATGGGACTGGAATTAGATTACAGCCACGCCAATAAAAACCACATTTTCAGCATTTCTTTTTAAAGTTCCCAATTCTTTCCAGTTTCCATTCCCAAATTAGTCGAAAGAAAAATAAGAAAAAGTGATATCAAGAGGTTTATTCTTGCTGCTGACGGGCATTTTGTTGTGGTCTTGCGACAATGATGACTATCCCTATGCAAAAGTGCCCTCTGTAGTACGAAATGAATTCTGGACCCAGTACCCCGATGCTACAGATGCGGTATTCATTGAACTGGGAGAAAATTACGAGGTAGATTTTGAGATAAACGGCGAAGATGCTGCGGCAGTGATTAGTACCTCGGGAAATATCCTGAAAGAGAAAAAGGAAATTGAATGGAGTGACCTCCCCACTGCAGTACAGCAGAGCCTCGACAACACTTACGGGCAAAAAAAAATTGAAGATCCCGAATGGGTGAGAATAGGAGAAAAAATTTATTACCAGGCAGAGGTGAGCCGGTTGCTTTTAGATAAAAAAATTGTGCTCACCGCTGCAGGTAAAATTGATACTAACCTGAATTACTGGAAATAAAAGAGTCATGAAAAAGATCATTTTTGGAATACTGGTTCTGGCCATTGCGGGCATTGGTTATTTCTCCTTTAAGGAAAAACCTTCAGAAAACAACACTAAAGAAGATTACAAGATCCTTCAGAAGTGGGATTTGCCCGAGGTGCTTAATGAAATTTCGGGCATTGCATGGATTGATGAATATCGTGTTGCCTGTGTGCAGGATGAAGATGGCATTATCTTTATCTACAATTTAAATACTTCCGAAGTAGAGGGAAAAACCTCTTTTGGGGATGGCGGGGATTATGAAGGTATAGCTGTGGTCAAAAACAACGCTTACGTACTGCGAAGTGACGGGGTGCTTTTTGAAGTGGACAATTTCACCGGAGATAAGCCACAGGTGCAGAAGCATGTTACAGAAACAAACAAATTCAGCAAAATCAACCTGGAAGGTTTGTGTGCCGACTCAAAGAACAACCGACTCCTGCTGGCCGTAAAAGAAGGTAAAGATTTTGAGGAACAAAAAGGCGTTTACACCTTCAATTTAAACAACAAAGATTCTGATAAAGCCCCCCTTTTTATGCTTCGGCTTTCAGATCCCGTTTTTAAGTCTGTAAAAGCCGAGCTGAAAGAAAAATTTTCGCCCGGAGAGATCGGAATTCACCCCAAAACCGGCGAGTACTATATTCTTGACGGCACCAGGCCAAAGCTTCTAATCACCGATAAAGACGGGGTTCCAAAGGAGTTATTCATGTTCCGGTCTAAAGATTTTGGAAATCCCGAAGGCCTCACTTTTAGTCCGAACGGTGACCTCTACATCTCAAATGAAGCCGAAGATGCGCCTGCCAACATTTTAAAGATTTCACTAAACCGCAAAAAATAGTACCCAGAGTAGTACGGAGAGCACATTTTCTCCTGCTACTCAAAAAGGCGCAGAGCCTATTATGACTAAGCCCAACAAAATCTTATGGAAAAACAACAATCAATTGAAACTGCATCGGTAAAGCAGAGTAAACTTCCGCTTTATATATCGGCTGCTATTATCATATCTGTTGTCCTTGCCTACTTCTTTATTCCCGGCGTACAATCCTGGCTTTCTGAAGCATGGAACGTGCTTACCAGTGACGACAATGCCCGCATAAAAGAATGGGTGGGAAATTTTGGCTGGTTTGGGCCGGTAGTCCTGGTGCTTACCATGATCGCCCAAATGTTCCTGCTGGTTATTCCTACCATAGCCCTCATGGTGGTTTCGGTATTGGCCTACGGGCCGGTTTGGGGGAGCGTTATCATCCTGGTTTCGGTATTTTCAGCCTCATCTGTGGGTTATTTTATTGGGCGCTACTTTGGGCCTGTGATCGTGGAGAAGCTTATTGGCCACAAAAATGAAAAAAAGATAAGCGATTTTATAGATGATTACGGGTTTTGGGCCGTTATAGTGACTCGGCTTAACCCCTTTCTTTCTAATGATGCCATTAGTTTTGTGGCCGGCATCCTCAAGATGGGCTACTGGAAATTTATTGGCGCCACTATGGTAGGCATCGCGCCACTCACGCTTTTTATTGCTATTATTGGAAAAAGTACTGATGCTCTTAAATCAGGACTCTTATATGGTTCAATTATTAGTTTAATCCTCTTTGGCCTGTACGTGTACTGGGACAGGAAAAAAAGAAAATCAGGTAAAAAATCTCACGCATAGCCCATGAAACCTTTTAATGTAAACCGAACTGCAGTTCTTATTTTCTTCATCTTTTCAGGTTTGAACCTGGCTTATTCACAGGATCAACAGTCCTGGTATTACGAAAATGAGTTTGATGTCTCTATTCCCGTTCAGGAAAAATGGACTATGGAAGTAGGAGTTGGGAACCGCGGACTCCTTCAGGAGCGGGAAAATGGAGAGCAAGTATCGGGTTATGAGCACCAGCACCTCGAACTTAATTATTTCGCAAATTACAACCTTCGGGAAGCTTCTGTTTTGAGCCTGGGCCTTAGATACCGTTTTAAAGAACTCTTTGATGATTCCGAAACAAATGAATTCCGAATTATTGAACAACTGGAGCTGAAGCCGCTTAATTCGGCCTTATCACACAGGTTTCGGCTTGAGCAGCGGTTCAGGGAAGAAGTGACGCACCGGGGCCGCTATGAATTGGGCTTTTCGACCCCCATAAACGACGAACTTTCTTTTGAAGCCGCCACAGAAGCCCTTTACTCCGTTACCGTACACTTCAAACCCGAAGCCGAGCAGCGGTTCTCTATAGGGCTCAAAAACAGCTCTTTTAAAGACCTGGATCTTGGCCTTAGCGTGGAATACAGAATGGAAAATTATGCGCGCGACCTTGCGCATGAATTCTTTTTAGGAACCGGGCTATCGCTTTCCCTCTAGAACAATCGGTATTGCCCGCCCTCTACTCTGGCGGAAACCTTCAGGCTTCGGCTAAGGTTTTTCTTGCATTTTTTTCGGAAAAGATCTCTTCTGAAAAATTTCTTTTGCTGAAGTTCTCCTGAAAGCTTCAGAAAATATAATCATGCAGGAAGCTTATCCTTCAGTAAAAACTTCAGCATAAAATGCCATTTTTGAGAGCTAAGCTGCCTGATGCTTGTTTCAGCAAAGAAAACATTTGTTTCAATCTCTTTTTTGGGTTATATTAAGATCGTTTAAAACCCGATTTTAATTTAAAATATACCTCATGAAAGGAAAACTGACTATACTCTTGCTGCTCATTACCCAATGTATTGTTGCCCAGCAAAATGTACTCACCCCCCAAGATGTGGCTAAACTGGAATATGTGACCAGCGCGGTTATTGCGCCAGAAGGAGACAGGATCATTTACCAGAAGGTGGTTCCGGCAGATCCGCTTCAAAAGAATGTCCCGGCCAGCACCCACCTTTATGTTTACGATGTAAAATCGCAAACTTCAACGCCTTTGGTGACAGAATACAGTACCTCAAATTTGAGGTACAGGCCGGGACAGAATAGCATTACTTTTTTGACCCGTCAAAAAGGGGATTCTGCGACCTCCCTTTACGAAATCCCTGTGGGAGGCGGAACTCCACAAAAGATCTTTGAGTTTGAATCTTCCATTTCTTCTTATGACTGGCATCCGCAGGGGCAAAAACTGGTCTTCACCTCCAGGGTCACGGGCGATGATGAAAAATCAGGTTTACCTTATGAGCCGGAAATTTATGAAACCAATCTTACCAATTCCTCTGCTTTTGTTGCCGATTTAAGCGGGGGCCAGCCCGATAAATTGCAGGTGGAAGGAAATGTTACCGGCGCGCAATGGAGCCCAGACGGCACAAAGCTGGCCGTTAGCGCTGCCCCTTCATCGCTGGTCGATGACTTCTATACAAGCCAGAAAATATATATTGTCAACCCGCAATCACTGGATGTTACTGCACAGGTTGAACATAAGGCCAAGCTGGGCGCCCTAAAATGGAGCCCAAATTCTGAAAAAATTGCATTCATAGCAGGAAAGGATGAAAACGACCCTATTGACGGGCGCATTTTTATAGTTAAGGCTACCGGCGGTTCACCACAAATCCTGCAACAGGATTTTAAAGGCATGTTCCACGATCTTGACTGGAGAGACAACAAGACCCTGAGCTTTCTTGCAAGTGAAGGCGTTTACAGCAGCCTTGGTACCCTGAAATTAGACGGTAAAATGCAAAAGCTTTACAGTGACAATAACGTAAATGTTACTTCCTTTTCACAAAATGCCAAAAATGAGATTGCTTTTGTAGGGAACACCGCTCAACATCCGGGAGAACTTTTTCTTCTGAAAAAAGCAAATGCTGATGCTAAAAAGCTTACCGATTCAAACCCCTGGTTAAAAGATGAAACTTTTGGAGAGCAGGAAGTAATCACTTACAAAGCTGCTGACGGGTTGGAAATTCAGGGAATATTAATTCATCCTGTGAACAATTCGGGGAAAAAACCTTTGATCACTGTGGTTCATGGAGGGCCCGAAGCGCATTACGACAATGGCTGGCTTACCAATTACAGCATGCCCGGCCAGGTTGGTGCCGGTGATGGTTATGCGGTGTTTTATCCAAATTACAGAGGAAGCACCGGCCGCGGGGTAGAATTTGCCATTTCGAGTCAGGGCGATCCCGGCGGAAAAGAATTTGATGATATTATTGACGGCATAGATTATCTTATTGAAAATCAAAATGTAGACGAAGACAGGGTTGGCGTTACCGGCGGATCTTACGGAGGTTATGCCACCGCCTGGATGTCTACCCGCCATACCGGGAGGTTTGCTGCCGGGGTAATGTCGGTTGGAATTAGTAATAATATCTCAAAATGGGGAACCAGTGATATTCCTGAAGAGATGTTTTTAGTGCACAGCCGAAAAAGGATTTGGGATGACTATCAGTTTTTTCTGGAGCGCAGCCCCATTTTTTATGCAGACCAGGCAAAAACCCCACTTTTGATCCTGCACGGGAAAGAGGATACGCGCGTAGATCCGGGCCAGTCATATGAACTGTACCGCCATATTAAAACCAGGACCGATACGCCCGTAAGGCTTGTTCTCTATCCCGGAGAAGGTCATGGAAACCGAAATTCTACCGCCAGGTATGACTTCAACCTAAGAATGATGCGCTGGTTTAACACCTATTTGAAAAACAAAGACAGTGAAATGCCTGAAACTCATCTTGCTCCTGCCGGTAAATAAGTAAAAGAGAATTTGGACCTGTTAAGCTGAAGCCGTAACTGAAAGCCGGGAAATCCCAGACATCACCCTTCAGAAATGGCATTTTTCACAGCTATTTTGTGACAGGGTTTAAATTTCAGGGGTTCGATTATTTCCTTCAGCTTAAAAAAAGCTTGTCTAAAAATGCCTTTTTAGACAAGCTTTTTTATGTACTGTTTCTAAACTAACTCGCGAGGCATGTTTATATTTGAAGAAAATTAAGCCTGGTGGAGCATGTAAAAAAGTTAGAGAACAATCAAAGTCTGCAGTACATCATAGGCCTGGGCTGCATTTTTCTTGTTTCACTAATCTGCTATTTATTCATCAATATTATTGGCTATCATGTTGTAGCCCTTATTTTGCTGCTGGCGGTCTCAGTACTGGCCATGTTTCTGGAAACATTTCCGATAGTAATTATAGCCATTGCAAGTGCCTTAATCTGGAATTTCCTATTCATCCAGCCACGTTCTACCCTTAGCATCACCACTCCCGAAGACGCCCTGCTCTTTCTTATGTATTTTGTGGTGGCCGTGATGAATGGCGTCTTTACTTCCAGGATAAGAAAAGCAGAGGCCGTGGCAAGGCAGCGAAAAGAAAAAGAAAAGACGTTACAGCTTTACAATACCCTGCTCAATTCGCTTTCGCATGAGCTAAAAACGCCGATCTCGACCATAATTGGAGCTGTAGATACCCTTAAGATGAATTCCGGAAAGATTTCTGAAGACAACAAAACCGAACTGTACAGCGAGATAGAACTTGCCGGTAACAGGCTGCACAGGCAGGTAAACAACCTTTTGAGCATGAGCCGCCTGGAATCAAATTTCTTCAGGCTTCAGCTGGACTGGTATGACATAAAGGAAATTGTCAACACCGTAATTGTCAATAATCCAAAAGAATCTCATAAGATCAATCTTTTGTCTTCCGAAGATCTTCCGCTATTTAAGATTGACGGCCCATTAATTGAACAGGTGATACACAATATTGTTCACAATGCGCTGGAATATACCCCTGCCGGCTCAGAAATAAATATTTCGGTTAATTTTGAAGCCGGAAGCCTTGTTATTCAAATTTGTGACAATGGCCGTGGCTTTCCAGAAGACAAACTTGAACAGGTGTTCGAAAAGTTTTACCGGCTTCCGGATACCGCAACAGGCGGCACAGGGTTAGGGCTTTCTATTGCAAGAGGTTTTACAAATGCCCATAACGGCACTATTACATTAGAAAATTTAAGTTCGGGAGGCGCAAAATTCACTATTTCTATTCCTGCTGAAGTTACCACCTTAAATATGATGCAAGATGAATAAAGGGGAGATCCTTATTATTGATGATGAGCCGCAAATAAGAAAGCTGCTGAAGATTGTTCTTGAAAGCAATGATTACAAAGTGGTGCAGGCTGTTGATGGAATGGAAGGTTTGCACCTCGCCGCCAATCATTCTCCCGAACTCATTATCCTGGACCTGGGTTTACCCGACAGGAGCGGCCATGAAATCTTAAAAGATTTGCGAAACTGGTTCGAAAAATCAATCATTATACTCTCGGTACTCGATTCGGAAGAAGATATTGTAAAAGCTTTGGACAATGGTGCAACAGATTATCTTACCAAGCCTTTTAGAACCGGAGAACTACTGGCAAGAATTCGCTCTTCCATGCGCCTTAACCAAAATATTGAATTGCAACAAACAATTTGCGCAGACGACCTGGAAATTGACCTTACCTCACGGAATGTTTATAAAGATAAGGAGATGGTAAAACTCACCTCTACCGAATACAACCTCCTGGTTCTCCTTGCAAAAAATCAGGGCAGGGTACTTACTCACCAGTACCTCCTGAAAAGCATCTGGGGGCCTGGCGCTCAAACCGAAACCCAGTATTTACGGGTATTTATAGCCCAGTTGAGAAAAAAGCTTGAGAAAGACCCCAACAAGCCACAACATTTTATTACCGAAAGCGGGGTGGGCTACAGGTTTTTATAATCTTTATAAAATCTTTATACCTATCTCCTAATCTTTACACTCTCCTTATATTATCCAAATTACCTTTGTTGTTCTTTTTTATGGAGAAGAACACGGGAACATCCAGGCACAGCAATAAAATAACTCTTCAAACACTAGCAGTGGGTGAAGATGATCCTGATGTTTGCACCTGTTCAGTGCAAATGACCTGTAAGCCTTGCAATAACCGGAAAGAACTAATTCCTCAAATTTGAATTTTCCAAACCTTCAAAAACGGGAAAAAATCGAAAGGAGGCTCAGCATTTTAAAAAGGTCCTCTTTTTTGCTCAGTCTGTTTACAGTTTGCCTGATCGTATTTGACCTTGGCTTCACCCATAGATCTGAAACCGAACTTTATCTCACCGATTTTTACCTTATCGCGCTGCTCGTAGGAAGCACAACAATCCTGGTAAGGTATGGGGTTTCCCGACAAAAGTTCCCTCTTAAGGTGCGGTTCTTTGACAGCACGATTTTTATTTTGAATATTTTATTGATCGTTGTAAGACTTGATCTTTCGCTGGAACTTGTGCCATTCCTGGAGTTTTTCAACAACATGGGCTGGCTCTACCTGGCGTTGTTTATTTATTTTATCAGGGAATTTTCAGCTATCAGATTAAATTTTAACCGAAAGCTGCTCAACCCTGCACAGTTATTCATGGCCAGCTTTTTAGGCCTTATCTTAATAGGAACTTTACTTCTAATGCTGCCCAGGGCTACCCATGAAGGAATTTCGGCCGTAGACGCGCTCTTTACTGCGACAAGTGCTGTTTGCGTCACAGGCTTGATCGTTGTAGATACCGGCACCTACTTTACCAGCCTGGGACAAACCATTATCCTTATTCTCATTCAGTTAGGCGGCCTGGGGATTATGACTTTTGCCAGTTATTTCTCCTACTTCTTCCGCGGAAAAAGCTCCTATGAGAACCAGATCATGCTGAAAGACATGACGAATTCTGAAAAAATAGGGGAAGTGTTTAGTGTGCTTAAAAAGATTGTTTTGCTCACCCTGGCTATAGAAACTATTGGGGCCATACTCGTGTTTGTGAATTTAGATCCGAGCATTGTAAAGGGATTTGTAGATCAGGTATTCTTTTCCATTTTCCACAGTATTTCCGCTTTCTGCAATGCCGGATTCTCAACGCTTGAAAACAGCCTGTACGAACCGGAATTCAAGTTCAATTATTCCCTTCAGTTAATTATAGTCTTCCTGTTTATACTGGGAGGAATCGGGTTTCCCATACTTTTTAATTTATATAAGTACTTCACTTATTACTTTAAGAACCAGTATGCCAGGATTCAGCATCCTGCAAATTCGGTATACGTGCCGTGGGTGATCAACATAAATACCCGTATCGTTTTAGTAACAACTTCAATTTTGCTGGTGACAGGAACCCTTTTATTTTACTTTTTTGAATACAATAATACGCTTGATGAACATTCGGAATTTGGCAAGCTGGTGGTATCATTCTTTGGTGCCGCTACTCCAAGAACAGCCGGATTTAATTCGGTTGACATGAGTGCCCTCAACTTCTCTACCATCATGATTATTTTTATTCTCATGTGGATAGGGGCATCCCCAAGTTCTACTGGAGGAGGGATTAAGACCAGTACTTTTGCCCTTGCCACGCTCAACTTTATTAGTCTGGCACGAGGCAAAGACAGAGTAGAAGTATTCAGAAGACAAATTTCTGATATTTCCATAAGAAGAGCTTTTGCCATCATCTCCCTCTCCTTAATGGTAATAGGGACTTCTATTTTTTTAATTGCATCTTTTGATGAAGAAAAGACACTGTTGAGCATTGCTTTTGAATGTTTTTCAGCATATAGTACAGTAGGCCTTAGTATTGGGATAACCTCGCAGTTGAGTGAAGCCTCAAAAATGGTAATAATCGCCACAATGTTCATTGGCCGGGTGAGCATGTTGACCATCCTAATTGCGCTGCTGAGAAGGGTTAAGTATCTTAATTATAAATATCCGCAGGAAGACATATTAATGAACTAAGCTATGAAATACATCATAATTGGATTGGGGAATTTTGGAGCTTCGCTTGCTGAAAAGCTCACCAAAATGGGCAATGAAGTGATTGGAGTAGACATGAATATGAGCAAGGTTGAAGCCATAAAAGACAAGATCACTCATGCCGTAAACCTAGACTCCACAGATATTACAGCCGTGTCAAGTTTACCCCTTAGCGATACCGATATAGTAATTGTGGGCATTGGGGAAGACAAAGGGGCAAACATCATGGCCACTGCTTTAATGAAGCAACTGCATGTTAAACGCCTGATAAGCAGGGCAGTTTCCCCACTTCAGGAAATGGTGCTAGAAGCTATGGGCGTAGATGAAATCATTCATCCTGAAGAAGAGACCGCAGAAAGATGGGCCAAAAAGCTCAACCTGCACGGGGTGGTAGACTCTTTTGAGGTTAACCGCGACTACAGTATTATTGAAACTGAGATCCCTGCCGAATTTGACGGAAGAACTCTCGAGGAAATAGGCCTTAAGAGAAAATATGATATCATTGTTCTCACCACAATCAAGATCACCAGGGAGAAGAACGAGATTGGCACAAACAGGGATGTTTCGACTGTACAGGGGGTAGCCTCGGCCAAAACGATTTTGCACAAGCACGATATTATGGTGCTCTACGGAAATAACAAGAATTTAAAAAAACTGCTAAAAGATCAGGAAAGATATTAGTGTAAAACAGGAATATCCAAAACTCTGTGTTCCCGGTATTCCTGTTTAAATTATTTCTAAGCTCTGTTATTCCCAATCTGGCATAGCCGCGTTTTCTATTAGCATCTCTCTATCGTCTTCATTCCCTGTACTATTACCAGTATTTACAGGCATGGTATATATATCTTTGGGCGATAAATCATCATTTGAGGTATTTACAAAAATCACTTCAGCTTCATTAGGAGAAAATCTTGGATCAAGGTCATTAGTCCCATCTGATTTTTCTACTGAAAGATTTTGAAATTGCCTGGTTGAAAAATCATATATAAACAATTCTGAATCGAGTCTTCGATATGAATCACTTCTAAATCCGGAACTGTCATAAGTGTAGAGTATTTTATCTCCCTGCAAAGAAAGGTCTATCCCTCCCAAAGCACCTTCAACATTATTTAATATTCTCTCCTGAATTTCCCCTTCAAAATTAATGGTCAAAAGATCTGCATCATAACCGTTACTGTTGTTGGTTATCAAAGCGATAGTTTCGTTATTTTCGCTTACATCTACTTCGGTAATAAAATCTCCATTTTGGGTTTCATAGATTAAAGTCGTTCCTCCCCCTGTGGAATTTATTTTATACAACTTGCTAAAATTCGGGTAAACCAGTGCTGCCCCATCATCGGCCCATGAAAAATCGACCATATTGAGATTAAAACCATTCACCGGAATATTTGAAGTGATGCGTTTCTCCTGAGAACCATCTGGATTCATGGTAAACAAATGGGTTTGGCCATTCACAACCCTCAAAAAGGCTATTTTATTCACCGAATTATTTTTTCTTGGTCTAAAGCTGTTTTGATCTGGTGAGGTCAGCCTAAACTCCTCCCCTTCAGAATTACGGGAATAGATCACATTATTACCGTTGATGAGGCGCGTAAATAAGATCCTGCTTTCAGGAACATTTCTGGTTCTAAAGGAGTATAGGGGGCTTAAAACAGGATCGTTAACACTATCTGATACCTTCACCTGCCAAAAATACCTGTAGCCTGAATTCAGGCCTTCCACGGTATAGGTAGTATCCTGAATATTGGAATATCTAAGCACTTCCTCATTCACGTTGTTCCACAATTCCAACTCGTAAGTCAATTCATCATCTTCAGGGTCTGAGGAATTCCAAACAAATTCTGCGGTCATGTCAACTTCTTCAGCATTATCTTCGGGGGAAACAAGTTGTGGTGTGGAAGGCTGCCTATTGTTTGCTCCTGATTTTAGTAATTCAAAAGCTACATTTGAAGTAGCACCTTCTGTCACCGTAACTGCTTCAAAAGCGGTGGTGTAATCTTTAATTTCAGCCTTGACAGAATATTGGTCAATAAGAACATCTTCAATAACAAACTCTCCGTTTTCATCTGTAAAAACCGTGCTGGAAGCAGGAGTGGTCGTGATTTTGACATTTTCAAGAGGTTCATTACTGGAATTCTCAACCACTTTCCCCGATATGGTACCTGTTAATGATTCCCCAACTGTATCTTCTGAACAACTTATCAGCAAAAGTAAACCTGCAATTGTAATATATTTAAAGAATGTCTTCATAAGTTCTACAAGTTCAAATCAATTAAAAATAAATATTTAGGCCTAAACCAAAGTTGAAGTAATGGTCGTCTCTTTTGCCATGAATGAAATTATCCAGCTTATCATTGGTGATAATATTATGCTCAGCAAAAATCTGCGCTCCCACCCTCGAATTAAATAAGTATCGCAATCCGCCCCCATATTGAAATTTAAGAAAATTAGATTCCAGGTTTTCTTCATCTGCGGCCAATTCCGGATCTCCAAGCTCCATGAGAAAGCCAGGGCCTCCATATACAAAGGGTGCAAAATCATCTTTTGGTAAAAAATTGAATCTCGCATTTATATCTATCCCTGCGAATTCACCTTTAAACTGCCTCCCGTTATCCAGGCTTATGTAATTAAAATTCCCACCTAAACTCAGATGTGGAAAAAGGCTTTTTTGATAACCTATTTGGGCAAAATAACCCGGTTCCTTGTTTGAATAATCCCCATCCATCATACTTACACCGCCTGAAAAATTAAAATTATTTGCGGGTACATCTTCAACAAACAACCTGTCATACAAGCCCATCGCTTCCTCTTCTTTCTTTCCTGCAATGTAATTATCAACTAACTGCTGATTTACTTCCCTACCTCCCTGGGCAGCCCACAAGCGGTCTTTTATTCCTTCAAGAATTAGATCCCTTACAGCTTTTTCAATTGCGTCTTGAACGGCTAGCTGTACCGGCTCATTCTGTGTAATTCCCGTTTCTGCCTCAAGCAATCTCTGGAACTTCACAAACCTGAAAAAACTACCGTCCAGACCCTGGGACAGGATAGTTTTCGACACATATACAGTTTTGAGGATTTCTCCTGTATTGGTTGAAACAGCTCTCAAATAAACCGTGATTCTGTCTTGTCGGTATTTTGCTGAACCTCCAAGACCAAAATATCTTGCCCCTATTCCACCGGTAAGAATATTTGTGTCATAGGAAATGATGCCTCCTTCTAAGATAAGACCTGCATAAAGTAAAGCAGGCAGGGGAGGTTCATTTGGATTCAGGTTTTTGATATATTCCTGTTTGGTATTTCTAATGATATTTCTCTCCGTAGAAAGATTGCTTAAATTTTCTCTCTCTATGGGAATGAACCATCCCGAATCTTCTAAAGCTTTAATTAAGATTGTAGTAGCACCCTGAGTTACTGCGGTGCTAAAAGTAGAACCATTCTCTACTGCTTTGTACTGCCCTGTTTGATCGCTAAAGTTATAGACAGCCACTTCAACAGGGTCATTAGCGGGAGGCAGACCTGTCAAAAGTTGTGAATTTGTGGATTTTTCCCCCGGTCGGGCAGGGTCATTACTGAATGGTTGATTAAAATATGCCCCGCAAGAGCTTAAAGTGCTAATCACGAGAAATAGCACTACCTGGTAGGTCTTGTTCATAAAACTTAATTATTTGGGATAACTATTTGTGATTCTTCCCCCGTCGAGGTATCCAGAATATTTATTACCAGCCCCTCCAGGGTTTCATAAATTTCAATGCTTAAAGAGCCGTAAGTAAAGGTACCTTCTTCATCAAACTGAAACCCATCTAACTGTTCCCGCAGAAGAGATCGTGAAATTTGAGTTAAGATCTGACGGTTAATATCTTTTCCTAATCTCTCCAGTTCAGATTCCTGTTGAGCTTGATTTCCGGGAGCTTTTAATTGATTTTGTGCGGTAGCAGATGCCAGCATCCAACTATAATTAAGGTAATTTCCACCAAACGCAGGATTAGTAGGTTGGTATGTAAGCTGTTGAGATTGTACGTTAAATCCTAAAAACAATAAACAGCTGAGTAAAAGTAATTTTTTCATCAAAATTTAATAGTGTTTAAAATTATTGGCCTGCTGTTCCAGTCTCTGTATTTGAGCTAAAACACGAGCCAGTGTCACATTGGCTATTTGTTTGAGGTATTCTTTTTTAGGCTGGGCAAAGAACCGCATCACAAGTTGATCTCCCACACTCACAGAAATTCGGGTCATTCTTCCCCTTCCCGGCACTTCTTCGATTTCAATGTTCTGGGGACTCACAATTTCCCGGTTATAGTATTCTGAATAAAAATAACGGTAAAAGTCGCGTCCTGCCTTAGTAATAGTATTTTCTATAACAAGACCGTTAATTATTACTCCATCCTGTGGTTTGGCCTGATCTTTTGGAAGCGCTATTACCTGCCTCTCCTGTTCCTTTATCTCCTGAATAGATTCTTCTGTTATTTTAAACTCCAGCCTGTCTTTCCCGACTGGTTTATCATCCTGATCATAAATCATAAGAAGAATAATAATTCCCCCTTCATCACTCCTGTTGACTTGTGTTGAGGAAAGAATAACTTTTTGATTTGGCTCTAAATAGAAGCGGTTTCCCTGGCTGGATTTCGTAACGTTTCCAGCCCCATCCTTTTTGAAGAGCGTGAAATCATACCTTAAATTATGACCCGCAGGAGTCACATTCTCGGCAGTTGCACTAAAATCTAAAAACTCACCTCTGTCTTCTACTTTAATTTTAGCTACAATCTCTTTATTGTAAAACTGCGAAAAACAACTACCGGAAAGAAGAAGTGCCAAAGACACTATAAACATCTTTACAATATTTGTTTTTCCAATTCTCATATTAATTATAGCTTCTAATTATTAGCGAAGGCGTGGCATCGGTTTGTATGAATTTCAACGACTGGGTAAGATCGTTAGCCCCATTTCTCTCAAAAACCTTATCGTCTCCCCTTTGCTCAAGTTCAAGTGAGACATTTGTTCCTGCATCATTCACATAATCCCTAATTTGATTGTTATTCCCTTCCTGAAGAAGCTTAGCTATAGCTGTGTTGGCTATATAATCAAGTTTAGTATAATTATACCTGCCATTCTGAGTTAGTGTAATTTCACTTGAAGTTGTTTGAGTTCGAATCTCAGCTTGATTATACTCCCCTATTTGTTTTAAAGCTACGGCATTTCCCTGTACCGTACTAAAATTAGGTTGAGTTATAGATATCCCGCCTATCAAACCATTTAAATTGGCCTCCAGTACCTTCTGATCGACTTCTTCTTCATTAATGTAAGTCTGCGCTAAAACTCCAGAGCTCATAGACAGCAGAAAGCAGGACAAAATCATTTTTATAAAAACATGAACCCTCATAATAATAAATTTATCAAAATTTTATGAAAAAAGTAAACAGAAGGAATGTTTTTCCTTCTGTTTACATATAAAACACAATTCCTAGTTACAGTTTCCTGTTGCACAAGGATCACTAACAGTGATGTCTGGCACAGGAGTAGGGTTCGGAATATCCATTGGGTTATCAAAACCACAACCTATTAAAGCTCCACCCCATGGTCCCGCCTGAAAGATATTCGCAGAATTCCCATTGCCTGATTGGAACATATTAGCACTTTGACCATCATGTTGCACGACCAGTCCTGAATTATTATTTCCCCATTGTGCAGTGATGGCGTAGTTATCGCTGCCTATTTGATGAGTGTTTAATTTATTGTCATTGCCATTTTGCCCTGACAATACATAGTTGTCATTACCATCCTGAACTTGAAGAGCTTTATTCCCTTCTCCTGTCTGACCTAGAGTAGCATCATTATCATCGCCTTCTTGATATTGTCTCCCATAGTTATCATCACCAACACCATAATAGCCAAATCCAGAATAATTTTGAGTCATTGTAGCTGTGTTACCATCACCATCTTGTACCTGCTCACCGTGATTTGAACCATAGGTGGTGCCGCCATATTGATTCATAGTAGCCGTATTCTCTTCACCTACTTGAGACTGGTAAGCTTCAGCATCATAAGAGTAGTAACCTTGGTTGACTGTTGCAGTATTACCTTCTCCAGCCACACCAGATTCCGCATTTTGAAATTGATAAGATTCATTCGAGTCACCATATTGGTTGAGGTAAGCTTCATTCCGAGCTCCTTCGCCCTCTTGTTCAATCAAACCATTGTTTGAATTACCACTTTGAATAGCTCGTGCAAGTTGTCCTTCGTTTGCACTAAATGTCCCTGGATCAGAAGACTGCTTTACCTGGACCATGTTATAGTTTCCAGTTTGATTTGTCCAGGCGTCATTGTTATCGTCATTTTGCTGAATTAAAGACTGGTTGTAAGAACCATTCTGAACTCCATAAGCATAATTCCCAATTGAAAGATTTTCTACTGGGTTGTTAACACCTTGCTGTACTAAAATTTTGTTACGAGTACTGTAAATTCCTTGAGTACCCTGCTCTGTACGAGCATCATTTACCCATCCTTTTTGGTTAATAGAAGATTCATTGTTCCATCCTGACTGGTTAGCTTCTGCCTCATTATTAATTGCCCTACTATAAGGGCCCCACCATGTAGGACTATTTGGCCCCTCTTGTGTAATGCGAGCTTCGTTGTTATCGAGGCCTGCCGCGTCTGCTTGAAAAACTCTAGCTGAGTTCAACACTCCGACCTGAGTCACTTCCAAACGTTGATCATTGCCATACTGATCTGTTTCTGTAGTGTTTGCCAATGGCGCTCCTCCGGGGTTTTGATTGGCTACAGGTGTGGCATTGTTTGCCCCTGGTACCTGAGCAAATCCAATTGCCCCAATCATTAGCGCTGCTGCGCTTAACATAACTTTTTTCATAATAAAAATAATTTAAGGTTAAAAAATTGAGTTTACACATCCTTGTTTGGGGCAAAGACATTTCGGCACCATCAATACAGCATCTAATAATAAAAGGGGGAAATAATTGGAACTCAAAAATTGAATTCACCTGAAAGAGGAAGTAGGGTAAATTTTTTAATCTTTATCTCTTTCACTATGCTAATTTACTTAAAATGAATTCCCTGCCAACAGTCTGGTCGACGAATCGATGAACTACAATACCTACTTCTAGGTAGTATCAATTCAAAACAACCATTCTCCCAAGAATATCTTAAAAAGTTAAACTTATGTTAAAGGTAAAAGTGTTATTTGTTATGAGGAAAAAACTTACAAATTCACCTGCTTTTATAGAGTTATTCCCCAAAAAACTGCTGATTTCCACACTTTTATACTAAAATTACTCCGTTATCAATTGTACCAAAGTGAAATTTATCATCTTCAACTATGAGAAGCAGGAAGGTTATTTCCGGATATTTAAGAAGTTATATCAAAAAGAACTATTAAAAACTTAAGCAACTATTTATCAACATAATATAACTTCTAAATAAGTATAGACATCCCTAAATTTAATCTGTAAGATGAGAGATGAAACAAAAAAAGCCTGTAGAAAAATTTCTACAGGCTTTTAAAATAAAGTGACCCCGGAGGGATTCAAACCCCCAACCCTCAGAGCCGAAATCTGATGCGCTATTCAGTTGCGCCACGGGGCCTTTTTAGAAGGCGCAATTTACATAAATTCTTTAAACTGTAACAAGAAATTTACGCTCTTTCCATCTGAATCAAAGGTGTCAAAAAATGCAATTTTTGGAAGGAATATAATTGCATACTTCTAACTTTGTAATTCTAAAACCTCACTTCTAATTTGCCAGTTTCTTCTTTACTATTGCCGATATGGTTTTACCATCTGCCTTTCCGGCCAGTTCTTTTGAAGCCATACCCATTACTTTACCCATATCCTGCATACCGCTTGCACCGGTTTGAGCAATAATCTTATCTACTTCAGCCTCTATCTCCTCTTCACTCATTTGCTCAGGAAGAAAGCCTTCTATCACCGCCGCCTGGTCCAGTTCGGGTTGAGCGAGATCATCCCTTCCCTGCTCTTTATATATGGCTGCACTTTCCTTTCGTTGTTTTACAAGCCGCTGCAATAATTTTAGCTCTTCATCCTCACTTAGCCCGTCCTTGCCCGACGCATTGGTGCGTGCAAGTAAAATTGCACTTTTAACCGCCCTTAAAGCCTCTAGTTTATTGCTGTCTTTCGCCCGCATGGCTTCTTTCATTTCGGCCATCACTTTGTCCTGTAAACTCATTGTATCTGGATTTTTTATTGATCTTGCGAAGATAGCGAAATACGCCATAGCAGGGAATTACAATAAACAAAAAACCCGAAGCCGGTATTGGGCTTCGGGTTTTTATGGTGCGGAATTTTATTAATCCACGTTATCGTGCAGGAAAGAATTGTTCGTTCTAAACCTTATTTCATCATCATTACCTCCCCCTAAACTGGTGCGTGAAAGTTTTCCTTCACCCGGCTCGCTGTGGTCAAGATCTATTCCCTGTCTTTTGTAAGCAGGCTGTCTTTCGTACTCGTCAACCTTGCTCACATTATTCCTGAACTTATAATTGAACTCCTTCATCTTAGCCCTTCTTTCAGCCGATCTTTTTATAAGGCTTTCATTAATAGGAATGTTGAAAGGATCTATGTCATCTTCGGGCGCCTCCTTACTTTCTTCGGGCGCAGGGTTTCCTTTTGCAACAGGAGGCTGCACCGGTGCTGGCTCACTCTTAAGTTTTGGCTCAGGTTGTTGTGGCTGGGGCCTGCTCTTCTGCACGGGCTGAGAGCTCTTCAGCATTTCTTCCACCTGCATGTAATCCTGTAGCGAATATCGGGTCACCCCATTTTCAGTCTTTGCCTGTATCGCACTTTCCTTCTTTACAGAATTTTCTGATTCTGAATCTTCAGAAAGGCTATGTACAATCCTCTGTTGCTTCACAGGTTCTTTATGCCCGCCCTGCGAAACTTCCTGTTCAGTCTTTGGCTCCTTTTTTTCTTCGGAAGTGTTGTTCCTGGGCATGTCAAAAGTAAACATAAACTGTTGCTCCTGCGGCTCTGGCGTCACCTCTTCAGGCTCCGAAACTTCCACGTCCCTCACGCTGTCTGTAATGATAAATTCAGGTTCTTCTGCAGGCTTTACTTCCTCATACTCCACATTCATTTCCCTAACAGCGGCCGAAGGTTCATCTGTCCCGGCTTCGTTATCTATATCTTCATCGTCAAGTGAAAGCGTGTGAACTATTTTTGTTTCTTCTTTTGGTGCCGGGGCAGGCCCGTCGTATGCCGAAGAGGTTTTCTTTGGAGAAAGCTCGTGCTCTGCCCTCTGCTCATCTTCAAGCGTATGTATGATCTTCTTGGTCTCGGTATTTACAATGTCATTTTGTTGCTCAATGTCAAAACCCGTAGCAATAATGGTTACAGAAATGGCATCGTCAAGATTTTCATCTTCCCCAACCCCCATTATGATATTGGCACTGTGACCGGCTTCTGCCTGAATATGATCTGAAATCTCCCCAATTTCATCAATAGTAATTTCTTCGGAACCGGAAATGATAAGCAGCAGCACATTTTTGGCACCTGTAATTTTGTTATCGTTAAGCAGCGGCGAATCCAGCGCCTTTGAAATGGCATCCTGGGCACGGTTTCCACCTGAAGCCTGCGCAGACCCCATTATGGCTGTTCCACTATTGCTAAGCACTGTCTTTGCGTCGCGCAAGTCAATATTCTGGGTATAGTGATGCGTAATTACTTCTGCTATCCCTCTCGAAGCAGTGGCCAAAACCTCATCGGCCTTGGAGAATCCGGCTTTGAATCCGAGGTTGCCATATACTTCTCTTAGTTTGTTGTTATTGATCACAATTAATGAGTCAACATGCTTCCGCAGGTTTTCTACTCCCAGCTGTGCCTGTTCATTTCTCGTTTTCCCTTCAAACAAAAAAGGACTGGTTACGATCCCCACCGTAAGTATTCCCATATCCTTTGCCTGTTTGGCAATAATTGGCGCAGCTCCGGTACCGGTTCCACCCCCCATCCCGGCGGTGATGAATACCATCTTGGTATTGGTGTCTAAAAGGGCTCTTATCTCGTCAAAACTTTCTTCTGCTGCTTTGCGACCGACTTCAGGATCGGCGCCTGCTCCAAGGCCTTCTGTTTCTCTTACCCCCAGCTGGATCTTGTTGGGTACAGGGCTATTGTCAAGCGCCTGTGCATCTGTATTGCAAATTACAAAATCAACTCCTTTAATCCCCTGCTGAAACATGTGGTTGATTGCGTTGCTACCGCCTCCACCTACACCAATAACTTTTATGACGTTCGATTGATTCTTGGGGAGATCGAATGTGATGTTTCCGAATTCTGTGCTGCTCATAAATTCTTTTTTACTGGTTTTCTACTTCTTTTATTCTTTTTCATAGTTACTTCTTCGCCGATCTACTCGGCGTTGTCTAAAAAATCCTTGAATTTTTCAAACCATTTCTCAAATATTGTTCTTCGCGGCTGGCTTACCGTTACCGGCTCTTCCCGCTCTTCTGGCTCCTCTTGTGGCACTGCGGTAGGCGTTGTTCCCGAGGCTACTTCTTCCTGCTCCTCCTCTTCGGTTACATGCTGCTTACTGTTAATCTCCAGGCTGTTTAAAACCAGCCCAACCGCGGTGGCAAAAACAGGACTTGTGGTTTCACTGTCGCTATCTCCTGCCAGGTGCTCGTTTGGATAGCCTATACGTGTATCCATCCCGGTAATATATTCCACCAGCTGCTTAATATGCTTTAGCTGGGCACCGCCTCCTGTGAGCACGATCCCCGCAATAAGTTTCTTCTTTTGTTCCTCGTGGCCGTAGTTCTTGATCTCCAGGTAAACCTGTTCAATGATCTCCACAACCCGTGCGTGAATGATCTTTGAAAGGTTCTTTAAAGTGATCTCCTTGGGCTCCCTGCCTCTCAATCCGGGGATAGAAACGATCTCGTTATCTTTATTTTCCCCCGGCCAGGCCGAACCGAATTTCACCTTTAGCAATTCTGCCTGTTTTTCAATAATTGAACAGCCTTCCTTAATATCTTCAGTAATAACCCCACCTCCAAAAGGGATCACCGCGGTATGCCTTATTATTCCGTCTTTAAAAATGGCAAGATCTGTAGTTCCGCCACCTATATCGACCAAAGCCACACCGGCTTCTTTTTCTTCCTGACTTAATACTGCATTCGCCGATGCCAAAGGCTCCAGGGTCACAGCCGAAAGCTCAAGCCCCGAACTCTTCACACACCTGCCTACATTTCGTATAGACGATACCTGGCCAACTACCACGTGAAAATTGGCTTCCAACCTTCCGCCGTACATGCCAATGGGTTCCTTGATTTCTGCCTGCCCGTCAACTTTAAATTCCTGCGGAAGTACATGAATGATCTCTTCTCCCGGAAGCATCACCAGCTTATGCACCTGGTTACATAAAGTTTCTATATCTGTAGCGTCTATCACCTCATCGGGGTTGGGACGCGTAATGTAATCGCTGTGTTGTAAACTGCGAATGTGCTGGCCGGCAATGCCTACCACCACATCTTTTATTTTCATGCCGCTATCGGCCTCTGCTTCCTGTATGGCCTGCTGGATAGATTGTATAGTCTGGGTAATGTTATTAACAACCCCCCTGTGAACCCCAAGGCTCTTTGCCTTGCCTATACCAATGATCTCCATTTTACCGTAATCGTTCTTACGGCCAATCATGGCTACAATCTTAGTAGTACCAATGTCTAATCCTACTGCGATGTCGTTCTGTTCCATACCTTACTTTTTAGTGCATACAACCTGATTCCCAAATTGTAGGTCCACTTTTTTATATGCGTCAAGCTTTTTATCTTTTAGCGCCTTTTGATAAAAAGCTTTAAAATTTTTAAACTTCAGTTCAATATCCTTCACCTCACCAAATACCACCGCAAAATCGAGTTGCCTTAGGTAGAGTTCGTACTTCCCGTTAGGCTGGCGGTTAATACCAGTTACGTGCCGGGTAAGAAACTCATCTTCATTTATAAAAGCCATAAGCGGGTGCAATTCCTTGAGCTGCTCCTCCTTTACCCCTGTCACCAGCGGCACCCTGGCCGAATGATACTGTGATAGCGGCATCATCAAGCCCTGCCTGTCCAGGTAGAAGGGCGCACTGGCCATCACGCGGGCCAAAGGTTGCCTTTGGGTGATGCTTGCCCCCATCTTTCCGTCAACAGTGAGAAACACTTCAGCATTCTCCACCATGTCATGCGATTCAAGCAAAGCCTCCACCCTACTCAAATCTAAAGTTTCTTTACCTATACTTCTGGGTCTCACCTCATTTTGTATTAACAATTTATTAACCGCTTCTTCAGTGAGATACAGATTTTCGCTGTTCGTAAAATGCAGATTAACTTCGGAAAGAACCCGTGCGTGATTGCGCTTTTCGGCGAATGCAAATAAAAAGAACACTACGCCAATGAGCAAGAATGTTTTTATGTAATTCCAATTAATTTTCACCACTCAGTTCTTTACGTATTTTCCCTACTTCTTCCCCTATATCACCGGCTCCCATAAGCACCACTACCTCAGCTTTTTTAGCTTTGATTACTTCGGAAAGATCCTTCTTTTGAACCAACTCTTTTTTGTCATTGTTGACCATTTTCAGAAGCCATTTTGAAGAAATTCCTTCAATGGGCTTCTCCCTGGCCGGGTAAATATCCATCAGCAGCAGCTCATCAAAGAGACTAAGGCTGTTTGCAAAGCCTTCAGCAAAATCTCTGGTACGACTAAAGAGGTGTGGCTGAAATATCGCTAAAATGCGCTTTCCCGGGTGCATTTCCCGCACTGCCTGGTGCACTGCAGCGATCTCGGCCGGGTGATGTGCATAATCATCAATTACTACCAGGTCGTCTCGCTTAATCCTGTATGAAAAACGCCTGTGCACACCTTTAAAAGTAGCCAAAGCTTTGGCAAGGATCTCGGGGGGGCACCAAATTCCATTGCCATGGCTAAAGCTGTAACTGCATTTTGTAAATTATGTTTTCCCGGAAGGCTCAATTCAAAGCCTGGGTAGGTTTTCTCTTTTGTCCTTAAATCGAACTGATAAGTGCCATTTTTGACACCCACGTTCACCGCCGAAATATCGGCATCATCATTTACGCCTACAGATGTTCCGTTTAGTGGCAGGCCGTTGGCAAAAAACAACTTCCCGTCTTTTGGTACCAGGGCCGCAAACGCGTGAAAAGACTCTTTTATCTGGGCATCTTCCCCGTAAATATCGAGATGATCGGCATCCATCGAGGTAATGGCCGCAAGGTTGGGCGAAAGCTGCAAAAAAGACCTGTCAAACTCGTCGGCTTCCACAACCATTGCGCTGTCACCATCCAGAATGAGGTTAGAATGATAATTTTCGGCTATACCTCCCAAAAATGCCGTTATCGAGCTGCCTGTTTCCTTTAATAAATGCGCCAACATACTGCTGGTAGTGGTTTTACCATGAGTTCCGGCAACAGCAAGCGTAAAATGCCCTTTAGTGAGGTTGCCAAGTACCACCGCACGTTTTTCCATGGTATAACCATCGGCTGCGAAGTGCAGGTATTGTGCATGATCTAGCGGAATAGCCGGCGTATAAACGATAAGTGATTGTTTATCTTCTAAAATGGCATCTGGAAGGTCTTCTACTTTGGGGGAAGTGATCACTTCTATACCCTCTTTTTGAAGCTCTCGGGTAAGCTGTGTTTCAGTTTTATCAAACCCTGAAACATTTTTACCCCGGGCACTAAAATACCGGGCGAGGGCACTCATCCCGATCCCGCCGATGCCTATAAAATAAATGTTTTGTATGTTGTCGTAGTGCCCCATTTATGGCCAGGTTGTCAATAATTTTTCAACTTCATTTACAATATTTGCCGTAGCATTCGGCTTTTCCAGCTTTTTGATGTTCTTTCCTAAGTTTTGCATCTTTTCATCTGACTCCACCAGCGGAAAAAAGATCGACCTGAACCCCTGCTCCAGGTGGCTTTCAGAAAGAACCACCGCCGCATCTTTTTCGGCTACTGCCATGGCATTCTTGGTTTGATGGTCTTCGGCCACATTTGGTGAAGGGATAAATACCACCGGCTTCCCTACAATACATAGTTCAGACACCGTACCGGCACCTGCGCGTGAGATGATCACATCTGCCGCGGCGTAAGCCAGGTCCATCCTCTTTAAAAAGGCAAAAGTCTGAATGTTTTCCAGCTCGGCATATTTGCTGTATTCTTCGAAATATAAGGTCCCGGTTTGCCACAATACCTGCAGCTTGTGTTTTTCGAATTCCTTCAGGTTATCTTCTACCAGCTGATTTATCTTTCTTGCACCCAGGCTTCCTCCCAGAACCAGCACGGTCTTCATGGCAGGGTCAATTCCGAAGAAATCCTGAGCTTCTTTCCTCTTTTCATCCACCTTCAGCAGATCCTGGCGTACAGGATTTCCGGTTAGCACGATCTTTTCTTCGGGGAAGAACCTTCCCATATCGGGATAAGCAGTGCAAATGGTATTGGCTCCTTTTGCCAAAAGTTTATTGGTGATGCCGGGATAGGAGTTCTGTTCCTGTATCAATGTGGGAATATCTTCCCGGTTGGCCATCTGCAATAATGGCCCGCTGGCAAAACCGCCGGTGCCAATCACAACATTAGGCTTAAATCTTTTTATAATATCACGCGCCTTCCAAAGGCTTTTTACAAGCTTTACAGGGAAAAGCAGGTTTTTGGCGGTGATGCGGCGTTGAAAACCACTTATCCAAAGGCCTTCAATCTCATAGCCTGCTTCGGGTACTTTTTGCATTTCCATTTTATCCTGCGCCCCCACAAAAAGGATCTCACAGGAGGGATACCGCAACCTGAGTTCATTGGCAATAGAAATTGCCGGAAATATATGTCCTCCCGTACCGCCACCCGATATGATCACTCTCAACTGATTTTTCATATTGCCTCACTTAATATTTCCAACGGATTGTCTTCATCCGTTTTTGTTTCGTCTTCTATTTGTTGCAGTTCTTCTTCCCGCTTGGCGCTCACGCTCAACACCATTCCCAGCGCAAGGCAGGTCATCCAGATTGAAGAACCCCCGCTGCTTATAAGCGGCAGGGTTTGGCCGGTTACGGGAAATAATTCTACGGCAACGGCCATATTCACCAGCGCCTGAAAAACAATGGGCAGGCCTACGCCTATCACCAGTAATTTCCCGAACACCGTATTGGCTTTTGTAGCCACAATAATTATTCTAAAAAAGAGCAGCAAATAGGCAAACATGACCCCTATGCCCCCAATCAATCCCATTTCTTCAACAATAATGGCGTAAATAAAGTCTGAAGATGACTGCGGAAGAAAATTCCGCTGTACGCTTTTTCCAATTCCCTGGCCGGTCACCCCCCCACTGGCAATGGCGATTTTTGCCTTTTCAATCTGGTAATCGGCTTCAGTAACCTCGTCATTGGTGAAATTTTCGATTCGGCTTATCCAGGTATCAACCCGGTTTGGGAATAGCCCCGGAAAAGCCTTTGCTGTTAACATAAATATTCCCAGCACCACAATCCCCGCACCTATAATGCCCAGCAGGTACTTCCAGGGGTAACCACCAATAAAAGTGACCAGCAGCACCATTAGAAATAATATGGCGGTGGTTGAAAAGTTAGCCGGCAAAATAAGGCCCATCACCACGGCAACGGGTAACCAAAGCGGAAGTATGGTCTGTTTAAAAGTGTAAGTTTTATCTTTCACTTTTGCCATGTACTTGGCCACGTAGGTCAACAATACTACCGAGGCCAGGGTTGAAGGCTGAAAGGTCTTGTTGAGAATGGGGATATTGATCCACCGGCTGGCATTGGCACCATCTATCACTACCCCCTGTGATACTGTGAACAACAGCAGGAGAATTAAAAGCGGAAGCGTAATGATTGACAGCCCTACAAAGTAATGATAAGGCACTTTATGCACAAAGAACATAATGACAAAACCAAGGAAAAGATGGATAAAATGGCTCACCAGGTAAGGCAGCGTACTGCCGTCGCCATAAAGGTAAGCCAGGTTGCTACTGGCACTGTACACCGGCAAAAACGAAAAAATCGCCAGTAGTGCAGCCGCAGCCCAGATAGTTTTATCTCCTTTTACCCTTGAAAAAAATCCTGTCATTATCCCCTTTTTGACACTTCTGTTTTTATAAATTTCTTACGGCTTCTTTAAATTGCCGCCCCCTGTCTTCATAATTCTGAAAAAGATCAAAGCTTGCACAGGCCGGTGAAAGCAGTACGGTATCCCCTTTTTCTGCCAGTTTATAAGCCTGCTGCACGGCATCTTCCATAGAGCGGGTCTCTACGATAAGGTCTACGCAATTCCCAAATGCATTCAATATGGGTTCATTGTTAACTCCAAGGCAAACAATGGCTTTTACTTTTTCGTTCACCAATGGGAGCAATTCGGCATATTCGTTGCCTTTGTCTACCCCTCCAACAATCCAGATAGTCTCAGATTCCATGCTTTCCAGCGCATAGTATGTGGCATTGACATTTGTAGCCTTAGAGTCATTAATATACTGCACGTTATTTATTTTGAGCACTTTTTCAAGGCGGTGTTCCACCCCCTGAAAACTCTCCATGCTCTGTCTTATGGTCTCTTTTCTAATGCGTAGTAATTGTGCAACGGTCGCTGCTGCCATCGCATTCTTGGCATTATGCTTTCCCTCTATGGTTAATTTGGATGTTGACATGGTCATTTCTGAATTATCTGTACGAATAATAAGTTGTTCATCTTTTATAAAAGCTCCTTTCTCGAGTTCCTCCCGGAGTGAAAAAGGCAATTTTTGAGATAGTATCGGGTTTTCCTGAAGCCATTTCATGATCACAGGATCATCTGCGTCATAAATGAAATAGTCTTTTTCTGTCTGGTTTTTAACAATCCTGAACTTACTGGCAATATACTGGTTGAAATCGTGCCGGTAACGGTCAAGGTGATCGGGTGTGATATTGGTTAATACTGCTATGTGCGGATTAAAATCTTCAATCCCGTCAAGCTGAAAACTGCTAAGCTCAAGCACATAGTGATCTGCGTCGGTTTCGGCGACCTGCTTGGCAAAGCTCTGGCCTACATTGCCAGCCATTCCCACGTTTAGCCCGCCATTCTTCAAAAGGTGATGGGTGAGCTTGGTAGTGGTGGTCTTGCCATTACTGCCGGTTATTCCCACCAAAACGGCATTGGTATAGCTGTAGGCAAACTCGATTTCAGAAATTACTGGAATGCCCTCTCCTCTAAGCCTGCTCACCAGCGGCGCATCATCGGGAATCCCCGGACTTTTCATTACCAGGTGCGCTTCAAATATTTTTTCTTCGGAATGCTGCCCTTCTTCCCACTCAATTTCATGTTCCTCCAGCTGGGCTTTAAAGTTATCCCTGATCCTGCCTTTGTCTGAAACAAATACGCGGAAGCCTTCTTTCTCTCCAAGAATGGCCGTGCCCACACCGCTTTCGCCTGCGCCAAGAATGACCAGTAGATTGCGTTCTTTATTATTTGCTCCTGTAGACATTATCGAATTTTTAGGGTTACAATGGTTACAATAGCCAGAAAGATTCCAATAATCCAGAACCTCACCACAATTTTGCTCTCATGAAAGCCGGCTTTCTGGAAATGGTGGTGCAGTGGTGACATCAGGAAAATCCTTCTTCCTTCCCCGTATTTCTTACGGGTATATTTAAACCAGCCCACCTGCATCACTACCGAAAGGTTCTCAATTAGAAATACCCCGCACAAAATGGGGATCAGTAACTCTTTTCTTGTGGCCAGCGCCAGTACGGCAATGATCCCGCCAATGGTCAAGCTCCCGGTGTCTCCCATAAAGACCTGGGCCGGGAAGGTATTGTACCAGAGGAATCCCACCAAAGCTCCTGCAAAAGCCGAAATGTAAATGGTCATTTCCCCTGTTCTGGGAATGTACATCACATTCAGGTAATCTGAAAAAATGATGTTCCCCGAGACCCATGCAAATATCCCCAGGGCAAGCACGATGATAGTCGAAGTCCCGGCTGCAAGCCCATCAATCCCATCAGTGAGATTGGCACCGTTTGAAACAGCAGTTACAATAAAGATCACGATTGGGATAAAGATCAACCAGGCGTATTTGGCGTATTCAGGATTGATCCAGGTAATAAGGCTTGCGTAATCAAACTCGTTATTCTTCACGAACGGGATAGTGGTCTTGGTCGATTTTTCTTCCACAGAAGTAGTGACAGGATTTTCAGCTGAAGAGATGAGTTCTACAGCCTCTGTACTTCCCGGCAACTGCGGATTCTCATTAATGGTGATATCGGGGTGAAAATAAATGGTCGCACCCACAATCACACCAAGCCCTACCTGGCCTACCACCTTAAAAATGCCTTTTAAGCCCGCCTTATCCTTACGGAAGGTTTTTATATAATCATCCAGGAACCCTATCGCGCCCATCCAGAGGGTGGTAACAATCAACAGGATAACGTAGATATTGTCCAGCTTGGCTACCAGCAAAACCGGTATGAGCGTGGAAATGATAATGATAATTCCGCCCATGGTTGGGGTGCCGGCTTTTTGGCTTTGACCTTCAAGCCCAAGATCCCTTACACTCTCACCTATCTGCTTCTTCTGAAGGAAATTGATGATCCTTTTTCCGTAAATGGTCGATATTCCCAAAGAAAGGATTATTGCCACAGCCGATCTAAAGGAGATGTACTGGTAAAGTCTCTCCCCCGGAAAGGTATAGGCATCTTCAAGATATTCGAACAGATGGTACAACATATGCTTTTGCTTCTTCTCCTGGAGAAATTATTTTTTTAACTCGTTTAAATATTCACTTACGATCTTAAAATCGTCAAAATCCTTTCTCACTCCGTTAATTTCCTGGTAGGTTTCATGGCCCTTCCCGGCAATGAGGATGATATCATTTTTACTGGCCAGCTGGCAGGCTGTCTTTATGGCCTGCAACCTGCTGGTAACCGACATTATTTTCTTAAAATGCTGCGGCTCCACCCCGGCCTCCACTTCTTCTATGATCTTATCGGGGTCTTCGGTACGCGGATTGTCGCTGGTAAACACCACCCTGGTGCTTAGGGCCGAGGCAATATGCCCCATTTTTGGCCTTTTTGAGCGGTCACGATCTCCCCCGCAACCCACAACCGTGATCAATTCTTCATTTTTGGTCCTTATGCTGTTAATGGTTTCGAGCACATTCTGTAAAGCATCGGGCGTATGTGCGTAATCTACAATGGCAGTAATCTTTCCTTCGGAAATGTAATACTGAAACCGGCCGCTAACAGCATTGAGCTCGCTAATGTGCTTCAGGCTTTCCAAAGTGCTTAACCCAAGTAATTCTGAAGCCGCATAAATTGCGAGTATGTTGTAGGCATTGAAGTTTCCTATCAGTTTGGTCCAGACTTCCTGCTCATTGACCTTCAGCAGCATTCCGCCAAATCCGTTTTCGAGGATCTGGGCTTTATAATCGGCTACAGACTTTAGGGCATAAGAGTATTTCTTCGCCTTTGTATTCTGAAGCATCACTTTTCCATTCTTGTCATCTCCATTGGTAAGGGCAAAAGCCGAAGCAGGAAGCTGGTCAAAAAAGGCCTTTTTGACATCCCTGTATTCTGCAAAACTTTTGTGGTAATCGAGGTGCTCGTGAGTGAGGTTCGTAAAAATCCCGCCGGCAAATTTCAATCCGGTAGTGCGGTGCTGGGCAATGCCATGAGAGCTTACTTCCATAAAACAGAACTCCACACCGGCCTCATTCATCTTTTGCAGGTATGAGTTGATGCTAAGGGAGTCTGGGGTGGTATGGGTGGCCGGAAATTTCTCTTCGCCCACCATTACATTTACCGTAGAAAGCAGGCCAACCTTATACCCGGCTTTTGTAAAGAGCTGGTACAGGAGCGAGGCCACGGTAGTCTTTCCATTTGTTCCCGTAACCCCCACCAGTTTAAGGTTTTCAGAAGGGTTTCCGAAGAAATTATCGGCCATAAAAGCCAGGGCCTCCTGTGAATTTTTGACTTTCACATAAGTAATCCCGTTGACGGTGTTGCCGGGCATTTCTTCACAGATTACGGCCAGGGCGCCCTGCTCAACAGCTTTAGCTATATAAGCATGCCCATCGGTTTGGGTTCCGCGAATAGCTACAAAAACATCATTGAACCCCACTTTCCGGGAATCAAAATGAATGTTGTTAACAGCAATGTTCGTATTCCCCACTACTGCTTCAAGAGAAACCCTGTATAATATGTCTTTTAAATAAATCAACTCAATTTTAATTTTATGGTAAGGCCTTCAGCAATGCTTGTTCCGGGTTTAACCGACTGCTGACTCACCTCTCCGTTTCCGGATATTTCATATTTCACCCCAAGATTTTCCAGGAGGGAAACTGCATCCATGGCAGGCATCCCCCTCAGGTCGGGCACTACTTTGCCCAGTTTCCTGGCGGCGGCATAATATTTTTCGTAATTCTTTTCAATAGCAGGGTCAACCCGCTCCAGCGTCTCAAACTCATCGAGCACAGGCGTATCTGTAAAGATCTTCTGGGCGATCCTTTTAAAGACCGGCCCGCTTACATCGGCCCCGTAATAACCGGTTTTGTTATTGGGCTTGTGAATCACCACAATACATGAATACTTAGGGTTCTCTACCGGGAAAAAGCCGACAAAAGAAGAAATGTACTGCGGATTCTGGGCCCAGCCCTCTTTCCAGTATTCGGTTTGGGCAGTTCCGGTTTTTCCGGCCATGGAAAAATTCGGGTCATAAAGCCCTTTTCCAGTACCCTTTTCAACCACATTTTTAAGCAGATCGGTAACTTTGGCCACAGTCTCGGGACTGCATATTTGTGGATCTATGATCTCTTTATCAAACTTCTCGATGGTCTTATCCCACTCTTTAACCTCTTTGATAAAGCGGGGTTTTACCATTTCGCCCCCATTGGCAATGGCGTTGTAAAATGTAAGGGTTTGCAAGGGCGTGATCTGGATACTTCCATACCCGTAAGCCATCCACGGCAGCGATAACCCGCTCCAGGTCTTATCTCCCGGAGTAGGAATATAAGGCGTGCCCTCGCCCTTGATGGCAAGGCCAAGGCTTTCATCAAGGTGCATGTCTTTTAGCCTGTCTACAAACTTCTCGGGCTGATCTTTGTAGTTCTCATAGATCAGCTTTACGATCCCCACGTTTGAGGAAACTTCAAAAGCTTTTCCTGCTGAAATTTTTCCGTAGCCCCCGTGTTTGGAATCCCGCACTCTTCTTCGGTAAATGATCATCTGGCCCTTCTCTGTGTCTACCACGGTACTGGTATCAATCACTTTATCTTCAAGAGCCACGATCATAGACATGAGCTTAAAGGTAGATCCCGGTTCATGGGCTTCCCCCACGGCATAGTTCAGTTTTTCAAAATAAGTGCCTTTGGAAGTGCGCCCCAGGTTTGAGATTGCCTTGATCTCGCCGGTTTCGGTTTCCATCACCACTACCGAGCCATGATCGGCCTCATATTTCTCCAACTGTTTCAGCAAAGCGTGGTGGGCGATATCCTGAATTTTCACATCTATGGTTGAAATAAGGTCATAGCCATCTTTTGGCTCCACCTCGTTATTGTCGCTTATCGGTTTCCACTGGCCTTTGGCGATACGCTGCTTTAAACGCCTGCCTTCCTTGCCCCTAAGATAGGGTCCAAAAGCACCTTCAAGGCCCACCCGTGTATAGTAACCGCTGTCGTCCTGCCGCTCGTAACCCACAGTGCGTTCGGCCATTTTCCCTAAAGGATGTTCCCGAACCGTTCTCTGCTCCACGATAATTCCGCCGCGGTTAGAACCCAGTTTGAACATCGGAAAATTCTTTACCTTAATATATTCTGAATATCCAAGGTTACGTGCAATAAGCAAATACCTGTGTTTATTAGCCCTGGCCGAACGCAGTTTTCGCACCCAGCGCGAAGAATCTTCCCCGAACATTTTGGCGAGTTCTTTGGCAAGCGGGCCCACATTTTCCTGGAAGTTCTTATCTGAAACCGTGACCGCATCAAACCTTATATCATATTTGGGTATTGATGTTGCCAGCAAATTACCGTTGGCATCGTAAAGATTTCCGCGGTTTGCCGGAATAACAAAATTCCGGTAAGTGCGCTGCTCGGCCATCTCCCGGTAATTCTCCCCCTCAACCACCTGTATATTAAGAAGCTTAAAGCCCACAGCAAAAGCAAGCAGGAACATAAAACCCGCCACTACGTAGATGCGATAAAGTATGTGCTTCTCGGTAGTTGCCATTACTCTTTTTCTTTAACTATGATCTTTGTGGGAGGCACATCAGACGGCTTGATACCCTTTTGCGCCATTCTCCCTGTAATTGTCGATTCCATTTTAAGCTTCATGAGGTTAGACCTGCCGTCAAGAAATTCTGTCCTCAACTCGAGCACCTCATCGTTAAGCCTCGCTATTTCATGCACCTTTTGTTCTGCACTGTGAGAGCTGCCAATCATAAAAATTGCCAGCACCGTACAAAAAAGGATAAAACGCCAGTTGTTAAAGGCGTCGTTGCTAATAAGAAACTTTCCTTTAAGGATGTTGTACAAACTCTCTTTCATACTACTCAGTTCTTTCGGCTATTCTCAATCTTGCACTGCGCGCCCTGTTGTTCTGCTTAATCTCTTCGGAACCAGGCACTATCATTTTTCCCACTTTTTGAAAAGGCACAGAAATATTTCCGTAGAAATCCTTTTCTGGCTCTCCTTCAAACATCCCGTTTCTTATATACCTTTTCACCAGCCTGTCTTCCAAAGAATGATAACTGATAAGGCTCAACCTGCCTCCCGGTTTCAGCAAAGTCTCGGTTTGAAGCAGGAATTCTTTGAGCACCTCAATTTCCTGGTTCACCTCTATTCTTATGGCCTGGTATACCTGCGCCAGAATTTTATGCTCCCGCCCCGCAGGCAAAAAAGGCTGCAACACCTCCTTTAATTTTTCACTGGTCGCTATCTCCCCGTCCTTGCGCGCAGAGACTAAAGTACGCGCTATTTTTGGGGCATTACGCAGTTCTCCATATTGGGAGAGCACTGTGCGCAGCTGCTTTTCTTCATAATTATTAACCACCTCAAAAGCGCTAAGGCTACTACTTTGATTCATCCTCATGTCGAGCTTTGACTCAAAGCGTGTGGAGAAGCCGCGTTCGGCCACGTCAAACTGATGGGAAGAAACCCCAAAATCACCCAAAATGCCATCAACTTTCTTTACGCCATAAAACCTTAAAAAGCGTTTTATGAACCTGAAATTCTCATTGATAAGGCTAAACCTTTCATCGTCGATCTTGTTCGCCAAAGCATCCTTATCCTGATCAAAAGCAAAAAGCTTTCCCTGGGGCCCCAATTTTTTAAGGATCTCCCGGGAATGCCCGCCACCACCAAAAGTCACATCCACGTAAACCCCCGAAGGCTGGATATTCAAACCATCTACACTCTCCTTCAGCAATACAGGGTTATGATAAGCCATTTCCTTCTACACTTTTATTACCCATTACACGTTCGGCAAGTTCAGCAAACTCTTCAGGCGGTGTATCTATAGCTTTCTCATACTCATCCTTATCCCAGATTTCAATAGTATCAATAGGAGAAGTAATCACCACTTCTTTATTGATGCCTGCAATGCGAATAAGGTCTTTTGGAATGAGAAGCCGCCCGTTGGTATCTACTTCTACAATTTTAACACCTGCCGTAAATTTTCTTATAAAGTCCATGTTCTCTTTAACGAACCTGTTGAGCTTCCCCACCTCCTGCATCAACTCGTTCCATCGCTGCATGGGATAGAGCTCTAAACAGTTTCCAAACAGGGAACGTTTAAGCACAAAACCGTCCTGAATGATGGGCACAAGCTGCTTTTTCATAGGCGCAGGCACCATGAGCCGGCCCTTTGCGTCTACTTTGCATTCGTATGTACCAATGAGATTTACCACTCCTACAGTTTATGATTCAAATATATTGAATTTTAAACCACATTTTACCACTTTTTACCACATTGTTGATAAATTTTCCCCATCTGCCCACTCAAGCACCTGTTAAACCAACTACTTGAAGCAGTTTTAGTTGTAAGAAGAATTTGTTAAAAAATTTTAGGATTTTTTTGAGTGATTCACCGGAAAAATGTGAAAATTGGGTCCCTGAAAATTATGGCAGCTTCTGCAAAATCGATATACTTGTAGGGAAATCATTATATTTGCGAAGCTAACAGCAAAGGCATCAATGGAAAATAATCTACGGGAAGAAGGAAAATTCAGTTATGTGGAGGAAGGTGAAGGAACACCAATTATCATCCTCCACGGTTTAATGGGAGGATTGAGCAACTTTGAAGGCGTGCTGAGTTTTTTCCCGAAAAAGGGGTACAAAGTTGTTCTGCTTAAATTACCTCTTTACGAACTCTCCCTTTTAAAAACAAGTGTTGCCACCTTTGCCAAATACCTGAAGGAGTTTATAGATCACAAGAACTATTCGAAAGTCATTCTTTTGGGGAATTCCCTTGGCGGCCACATCGCACTACTCTGCACAAAACTTTATCCTGAAGCTATCAAAGCCCTGGTAATCACCGGAAGTTCTGGCCTTTACGAAAGCGCCATGGGCGAAAGCTATCCAAAAAGGGGAGATTACGACTACATCAGGAAAAAAGCCGAAAATGTGTTCTACGACCCAAAAGTGGCGACCAAAGAAATAGTTGATGACGTATTTGAAACGGTTAATGACCGCAACAAATTGATCAAAACCCTGGCCATTGCCAAGAGCGCCATTCGCCACAATATGTCTAAAGACCTTCCAAAAATGCAAACTCCCACCTGCATTATCTGGGGCCGCAATGACAATGTTACCCCTCCCGAAGTCGCCGAGGATTTTCACCGCCTGCTACCCGACTCCGATCTTTACTGGATCGAGAAATGTGGCCATGCAGCCATGATGGAACATCCCGACGCCTTCAACGAGATTCTCTACAGGTGGTTTACCACCCGTAAATACTAAACCTGTCTTATGAAGATCAAATCGGCCGAATTTGTGATCAGCAATTCCGATGTTTCCAAATGTCCGGATAGCAAACTGCCCGAATATGCTTTTATTGGCCGCAGTAACGTGGGCAAATCCTCGCTCATCAACGCCCTCACAAACCGAAAAGATCTCGCCAAGACCTCTGGTCGGCCCGGAAAAACACAGCTCATCAACCATTTTTTGATCAACCAGAGCTGGTACCTTGTAGATTTGCCCGGCTATGGCTATGCCCGGGTGTCAAAATCGGCTAAAAAGACTTTTCAGAAGTTTATCACGCAGTATTTTGAGAAGCGCGAGCAAATGCTTTGTGCTTTTGTGCTCATAGACAGCCGCCATAAGCCACAGGCCATAGACATGGAATTTATGAGCTGGCTGGGGGAACACCAGATTCCTTTTTGCATCATCTTCACCAAAGCCGATAAGCTAAAACCCAATGCCCTGGAGCGCAATATTAAAAATTACCAGGAAGAAATGCTGCAGGTCTGGGAAGAAATGCCACAGTACTTTGTCACTTCATCGGCCAACGGGTTGGGAAGCGAAGAAGTTTTGGGATACATCCAGAACATCAACGACAACCTTAAGGAGTAGGCCCCAAAAATGCCTTTTTTGAAGGGGAAGTTTCTGCTACCAATACACGAATATTTCTTCGGAAATACACATAAAACATCATTCTGAAACTTTCTGAAAAGGTCCTGAAAATGTCATTTTTGAAGGCTAACCTTTCTGCCACGAATCCACGAACATTTCTTCGGAAATACTTCTGAAAAACCTGCTTATACGAAATTATTCTACCAAAAATATCAGGATGGAATTCTGAAAAAAAGGTTCTAAAATGTGATTTTTAGAACCTTTTTCAGCCTGGAATTCATATATAATCTCGTCTCAAAAATTTCAGGTTACTGACCACTAATGACTGATGACTAATGACTAATGACTAAAAAACTACTTCTTGATTTCCATTTTTTCGGCGAAGAAATCACAGAAATCTTTCATGGTATCTCTCATTTTGTCGTCCTGGGTGGCGCGGTAAAAGGTGTCGCTCATGGTGACGAGGGTCTGGTGAAAGAACATCTTCATATCGTCAAGCGGCATATCTTTGGTCCACAGGTCGATTTTTAGCGTCTCTTTTTGTTCGGCATCCCACATGGAAAGCAGCATGGCCTTGGCCTCCTGGTTTTCCACCCCTCCGTCTTCGGCGCTCCAATGGAGTTCTTCGGGTACGCGGTTTTCGTCTAAAGATACTTTAATATTGATATTTGATTTTTTTGCTATTGCCATTACTTTCGGGGTTTATATTTAGATTTATTGAATATGCTTTCTGCATCTGTCTTTATCATCTCCTCAACAGAAACGTCATTTTTTTCCATGAATTGCCGCACTATCTGCCAGCCAAGATATTGGCCCAGGCGTGGCGGAGCTTCAGCATCAAGTTCCAGAAAGAATTTAGAGAAAGGCGCCGGATACAAAAACCTCGTCTGCAGATCGGAATCTGAAGAATACAGCAGTTCCCGCTCAACAAAATAGCGCCAAATCTGGTCTTCATTAGCTTCAGCCCAGGCCAGTTCTTCAGGTAAATAGGTCATTTTTTGGGCTTCCGTTTTAAACGGCAGTAAAATATCTTTGAGGTACAGGAGCTTTCCATAGTAAACCATGTGCGCAAGGAAACTTCGTGAAGAAGGCCCGGGCACCAGGGTTTGAGCAAATGCTTCGGCGGCATCAACGGCGATTTGCTCTTTGCGCATTTCCTTTTTTATGTAATCCTGTACGCCTACATAGAGCGGGTGATCCATGCCCAAATACGTATCGAGGGCCACCAGCAGCAGGGAATCTGCCCACACCACCTGGTTGCGATAGTCAACATCAGAAGTGAGGGTAATTACCTTCGGAATGTTGCGCTCCGGGAAATAGTACTTTATATGCTGGAAAAGCTGCTCCAGCTCATCTTCTGTTTCCTTTAGATCGGGGAACTGGGTAGCTACGGCTTTGTTAAGCTCCAGTTGAATGGTGTCTTCCATTTTTTGTACCCAAAGAATGTCGGGATACTGCCGCGGAAAAAGGAAAGAAAATTCTTTTTTTAGGGCCGGCAGACTATCGGCTGTGGCATTTGCAAAGCGTTGATCAAATCTCTGCACCTCCAAATCTACAGGAATAGCTGCGATCTCTTTTTCCTTCCTGTCATCTTCGGCACAAGATAAAAGGCTGGCAAACAGGCAGTAAAAAAGGACTTTTTTTAACATAAGCAAATTAAGAATGGTTTAACGCAAGCTATTTCCAGATAATTGGCTGAAGAACTATATTTGTTAACAAAGATATATCTCCAAAAGAAACTGACCAACACTTATGAAAACTAAACAGGTAATTGATCACATTGTAAACTGGTTAAAAGATTATGCCGCTCAGGCCAAAATGAACGGTTTTGTGGTTGGAATAAGTGGGGGTGTAGATTCGGCAGTGGTTTCGGCCCTTTGCGCCAAAACCGGAATGAGAACTCTTTGTGTTGAACTTCCCATTCATCAGTCTCAAGACCAGGTGACCAGGGCACAGGAACACATTGGTAACCTCAAGAAGAAATTTGCCAACGTGGCCGATGTGCAGGTAGACCTCACTTCTACTTTCGATACTTTTTCCCAGGCAGTGCCCCAGGTAGAGGAAAGCCCAAAGCTGCATCTCTCCATGGCCAACGTGCGCGCAAGATTGCGTATGACCAGCCTTTACTATTTCGCAGGACTACACAATTACCTGGTAGCCGGAACAGGCAATAAAGTGGAAGATTTTGGCGTGGGATTCTTTACAAAATACGGGGATGGCGGTGTAGACCTTTCTCCCATTGCCGACCTCATGAAAAGTGAAGTCTACGAGATTGCCCGGGAACTCGATGTGATTAACAGTATTATAATCGCTGCCCCTACCGATGGCCTATTTGGCGACAGCCGCAGCGATGAGGACCAGATAGGAGCCAGTTACGACGAACTCGAATGGGCTATGAAGGAAGCCGAAAAAGGCAAAACGCAAGACGATTTTACAGGACGCCAGCAGGAAGTTTTTCACATTTACAAAATGCGGCATAATGCCAATAAACACAAAATGGAACCCATTCCCGTTTGTGAAATTCCTCTTGACCTGAAATAATTGCAGTTTATCGAAAAAATTATTTTTCGAGAGAATTAGGCAGTAAATTTCATTCTCCCCCTTACTTTACGATCGAAAACTATTAATCAGAAGATTATGATGGGAATGCCCATGGAATTTCTTGTGCTAAAATTCGAACAATGACTAAAATTCTAATTGCAGACCACCACCCCATAACCCGAATGGGAATTTCTTCTCTCCTGGAGAAGGAAGGGGTGTACGAAGTAGTGGGAAAAGTGACCAACGGGAAGGATCTTTTTAAAGCCTTGAAAACCAAAAATCCCGATGTACTGATCCTGGAAATTGACCTGCCCGAAATTAACGGAATCACCGCCTTACGAACCATAAAATCTGAAAACCCGGGAACAAAGATCCTCATTCTTAGCTGCCATCCCGAAGAGATGTACGCCCTCAATTCCATAAAGGCAGGAGCCTCTGCTTACCTCTCAAAAACGGCATCTACAGAGGTGCTTACCGAAGCAGTTCACCAGGTAGCACGCGGCGGCATCTACCTCAACAAGGAAATAAGTGAAAAAATTAATACCGGCACCACGAGAACAAACAACCTTGTTTCCCGGTACAAAAAACTTTCTACCCGTGAGATTGAAGTGCTCAACCTGCTTTCTACCGGGAAACGCAATAAAGATATTGCCGAAGCTTTGGATATTAATGAAAAAACGGTGAGCACATACAAGACCAGGCTGCTTAAAAAATTGAGGGTAGACAACCTTGCCGATCTTATTAACCAGGCACGCCTGCTGCAAATTAGACCTACATAACCCGGTTGAGCTTGCCCGAAAGGACTTTTTTAAGGGAAATGTAATCCATAATATCCTGTAGAATACCGGTTGATTCTTCGGGGGGAACTTCCTTAATTTTGCGGTTGAGTTCGTTTATTTTCCTGTTGACAAGATACCTCCTTAAAGCCAGAATGGTCTCATTTACGAGTCGGCCGATTTCAGCTTTTTTCCCCTTCACAAAAATTTCCATCCTCTCCCAGTCGTGAAGCACATACTGCTCTTCGTCCATTAGAATACTTGTAACTTCCGAAGCATTTTCAGGCGCGAGCTCATTCACAAAAGTGTCTATAGAAAATTCCTGCTCTTCGTTGTATTTCTTAATGACCAGCTGATAGATCTTCTGAAAATGTTCATTGGCAAAAGCCACCTCATCTTCCTGCAAATCAAGAAAGATCTTTTCGTATACCTTGGCCCTCACTATTTCGGGTTCCAGGGAGATCTCGCCTTTCTCGTCAACTTTCACCACCAGGTCTTCAAAATCTTCTTCTATCATGCCATAATGCAGCAAAAGGCTTATAATAGTTCGCTCCAACACATAGAGTTCATCAACTTTCACCTGTGGCCCCGGCTCATCCCTCACTACTTCAAACTGCTTCGTTTTCTTTGGTGCCGATTTAGCAGTTGATTTCCCGGACAACTGGGCCAAAGTGGTAAACAAAACATCTTCAGAAATATCCATGATGCGCGAGGTCTCCTGCACATAAACTTCCTGCTGAATATTATCCGGAATTTTGGAGATACTGCTCACCATATCCCTGATAAGGGAAGCTTTCTTTACCGGATCATTCTTTGCCTCCTCCATCAACAGGGAAGCTTTATAATTGATAAAATCCTTGGAATTATGCTCCAGGTAAAGCCTTATATCTTCTTCGGAATTCTTCTTTGCAAAACTATCGGGGTCTTCTCCTTCCGGGAAAGCACACACCTTCACGTTCATGCCCTGCTCCAGAATAAGATCTATCCCTCTAATGGAAGCGCGCTGCCCTGCGGCATCGCTGTCAAAAAGTACCGTGATATTCTTTGTGAGGCGGTTAATAAGCCTTATCTGTTCTGGCGTCAAAGCCGTTCCCGAAGAAGAGACCACATTTTCTATCCCCGCCTGGTTGAACTGTATCACATCGGTATATCCCTCTACCAGGTAACAGTTATCTTCTTTGGCGATAGCCTGTTTGGCATGGTAAATCCCGTAAAGCACCTTGCTTTTATGGTAGATCTCGCTCTCGGGACTGTTGAGGTATTTCGCAGCTTTTCTGTCATTCCCGAGTATCCTGCCGCCAAAACCCAAAACCCTGCCCGACATTGACTGAATGGGAAACATCACCCGGCCTTTAAACCTGTCGAACTGTTTGTCCTCCTTAACTATAGTAAGCCCGGTCTTCTCGAGGTATTCCAGCTTATAACCTTTGCCCAGGGCTTCATTGGTAAAGGCGTTCCAGTCATCAAGACAATAGCCCAGGCCAAATTTAGCAATGGTTTCATCGGTAAATCCGCGCTCCCTGAAGTAGCTCAGGCCAATTGCCTTGCCCAATTCGGTTTTAAGCAGGTTATCCTGAAAGTACTTTGCAGCAAACTCAGATACCAGGTACATGCTTTCCCGCTCATTGGCCTGCTCCTTTTGTTCCTGGCTCTGCTCGGTCTCCTCCACCTCAATATTGTATTTATTGGCGAGGTATTTTATAGCTTCAGGATAAGTGAAATGTTCGTGTTCCATCAGGAAAGCCACCACATTTCCACCTTTTCCGCTGGAGAAATCTTTCCATATCTGCTTCACCGGAGACACCATGAAACTGGGTGTGCGCTCATCGCTGAACGGGCTCAATCCCTTGTAGTTACTACCCGATTTCTTCAGGTTCACAAAATCACCCAGCACCTCCTCTACGCGGGAAGCTTCAAAAACCTTATCTATGGTGTTTTTTGAGATCACTTTTACTGCGGAAATTTTGGCAAATGTAAGCTATCTAAAAAAAAGAAAAGGATCAGGCTATTGAAAATACTTACCTGGTTTTCCTGTGAGGCTTTATTGTATATTCTCTTCTAATGATACTCACAAGCTCAATTTTGCAGGGTTTTGCCGGCAGTCCCAGATGGTGAGGATGAGGATATTTAATACGTATCACAATGAGATTATACTATTTGAGACCTCCTTCTATTTCCTTTACAGATTTACCCCAGTAAAAATATGGCCTCCTTATAACATCTAATTTTTTTCTAATAATTCATTATGGGAATTTTTTGTATATATCCTTGCGGTGCAGTACAGTCACAAAGCGTATAGTGTTTGGTTTAAGAAACTGTATTCCCATTCTATAATCCCCAATTTTAACTCTGTAGTAATTAGAATAGCCAACAATTTTCCTGACATTTTTAAGATCTTTTAAAGTCGTTGCTTCTGCATATTCCAGAATTAAAAATTCAATAGCTTCAAAAAGTTTTTTGTCCTTAATTTTATCAAGTGCTTTTTCAAAACTGCGATCAAATTCTAATTCCATTATTCCCTGAGTTTCTTCAATATTGAAGTCTTGCTCACATCCCTACCGGTTATTTCCGTATCCATGATTTGCCCTAAAAGAAAATCTTCCTGCTCTTCCTTAGAAAGGATTTTTCCTTCTTCTCCCAATCTTTTAACCAGTTCAAGAATTAACTCGGCATTCCCAGATTTCTTTGTATTAATAATTAAAGTATCCATTTGTCGTGATATTGTTCTTTGTTTTAAAGATAATAAAAAACGGAATCTTTCTTACTCTCAGGTATGGAGCTGATAAATACAGTAATCCTTTATTTTATTGAAAGTAACGACTAATTCACATCAAATCTCAATCCCACAGAAATATTATGTAGATCGGTAGCCTGATCTTTAAAAATCGTATTAAGATCGTACTTCACATACAAGGCTGTGCCACCAAGGCCCACATATCCGCTAAGGCCGTAGATAAAGTCATTGGTGTTGTAATCACCTTTCAGTTTCTCCTTTACCTTCTCCCCGTCTTCTTCGTACTTCAGTTTTTGACGTTCTCCCAGGTTCACCCCTGCGTAACCCCCCAGCCCAATCTTGAATTGATTTCGGGTTGAGAACCAAACGCTGCGGGGAGATTCCACTTTCTTTGAAGGGCCAAATTCAAAGTGTACCGGGAAAACCAGGTGATCCATTCTGAATTTCGACTTGTCAAGTTCCAGCGGAAATTCTTCAAGTCCGATCTCTCCCTCATCCTCTACAAAATAGCGGTTATCTGTAGGTTTTAAGCCGTTAAACTGAAAGGAAAACCCATACCTCAACCTCATAAAATTAGATTTTTCGAACACCCGGGTCCTCCATGCCATCCCAATTTCAAAGAAACGGCTGCCCCCTACTTTAAAATCTGAATCATTGACCGACTGCCCGTCGGCCAAAGCATTATTGAAACCCACCGCCATTACAAGGTGCGTAGAAGTGCGGCTGTAACGGCTTTTGTCAAACCAGTTGTCATCCTCCTGGTCTTCCATTTCTTCTGCTTCACCCCACGACCATTCATCGCGACTTTCTTCCCTTGTAAGTAAAGCGATCTGGTTATCGATAATGGCCACGCGGTTTTGAATGTTCATTGCGCGTTTTCGGGCTGCCTCACTTTTCAGCTTTTCGGCTTCTTCCCAGTCAATTTCTTTTGCTTCGGCACGCCGGTTTATGGCCTCCACTTCTTTTTTAAGCTCCTGCTTTTCTTCGGCGATGATCTGCTCCTTCTGCTGTTCAAGCTGTTCGATCTTTTCTGAATTCGTTTGTTCCTGGGCTACAGCCGGGTTAACAACTACCGAACAAAAGATGAGGAGCATTAAAAAGATATTTTTTTTCATGGTTCTGGTTTTTAGAGGCTTTTAAATAAGCCCGTTAATTGATTGATTGATGAATTGTTTCGTATTAAAAATCGCGATTTGCCACTGCCGTTTTAGCTCGTGAAATGCCTTCTTTTACCACTTCAAAGACCTTTTGCCTGAAAGACTGCTCCAGCTCGTATTCTACCTGGTAAAGCAGGTCTTTAGAATTTACCGTAAAAACAGTATCAGCTTTTAATTCGGCAGTTGCCAGCAATAGCAGGGCTTCCACCTCATTATCACTCACTGCAGCACGGTTTTCATTTACGGCAACTTCCACATTAGCTTCGGCAGGATAGATTTCTTTTAGCGGCTTTTTTTCTTCGGTTACTTCGGAAAAATTCCCCGAAGCTACTTCGCTTTCTGCTTCAGAAACCATAGCTACAGGGGCCTCAAAAATGGCATTTTTGACAGGTGTTTCTTCTGAAGCTTTCTCTTCCTCTTCTGCTTTTTCGTTTTCTTCAGCAGCAGCTATTTGAATCATTTCCGGCTCTAAAGTTTTTTCTTCCAGCACGGGTGGTGCAGGCTTTTCCTCTACCAGTTGTGGTTCTTCCGAAGTAAATGGGGTATTAAAATAGGTCTCCACCACAAAGAAGAAAGTGGCAACAGCTGCAACTGCGCTTATCCACAGCAGGTAAGGCCGTTTTTTCTTTTTGTGCTCCAGCCGCTGTTCCAGCTTTTCCCAGCCACTGGCCGAGGGCCTGATCTCCCTGCCATCGAGCAGCTTTTTTAGGTTCTTTTCAAATCTTTCCGGTTCCATATTCTGTCCTGTTTTCCTGTGCCAGCTTTTCCTGGAGCATTTTTCGCGCCTTGAAAAGCTGCGATTTAGAAGTTCCTTCTGAAATATTCAGCATTTTTGCTATTTCATGGTGCTTATAACCTTCAACAGCATACATTAAAAACACCATTTTATAACCCTCGGGCAAACCGTCTATCACCTCCTGAATGTGTGCCGCATTAAATTCAGAAGTGAAAGAGTATGAAAAATCTGCATTTTCGGGCAGCTCGTCTTCAGCAAAAATGTTGCGCTTATTGGTTCTGAGAAAAGAAATTGCCTCCCGCACCATGATCTTGCGCATCCAGCCTTCAAAACTGCCTTCCTCCCTAAAATCTTCCAGGTGGGTGAAGACCTTAAAAAAGCCGTTGAGCATCACTTCTTCGGCGTGATGCAAATCTTTCACATATTGCCTGCAAATGCTTAACATCTTCCCCGAATTTTTCTCATAGATCTTTCGCTGTGCCTGCCGGTTGCCCGCAGCCGCACGTTTTATCAACAGAGCATCATTTTTAAAGAGTTGAATTACTTTCACCTGCTTAGCTTTTCAAAAGGCCTTCTATTAACATAGACGAGTGAAAGTTACAAAAGGTTGCCTGAGGCTTTAGATTTTTTTCAAAATAAGCTGTGGCAGCTTCATTCAAATCTTCTCAAAAAGGGAAATTCAAGTGGAGATTAACAGGCCTCAGCCCAATAGAAACAAGAAAAAAACTTATCTTAGAGGCTTTTAACACCCCTACCTTATGCGCTATTTTTTAAGCTTTTGCTTCCTCTTTATTTACTGCCTCTGCCCCGCTCAGGAACGTTTTTTAGACCTCATTTTTGAAGTTGCTCCCGCCCTTACCGAAACTTATGCCGTAAAAGACGCCGAAGCTTTAAAACTGGATATTTATACTCCTAAAAATGATACTGCCCGCTCAAGGCCTTTGATCGTTTTTATGCATGGCGGCGGATTCTCTGGCGGCTCCCGTGCACATGAAGATCTGGTGAAATTTTCGCAACAAGCGGCCCGCAAAGGCTACGTGGCGGTTCAAATCTCTTACCGCCTCACCCGAAAAGGCCGGTCTTTTGGCTGTGATTATGAAGCTTCCGGAAAAATAGAAACCTTTCAAAAAGCTGCTGAAGATTTTATGGATGCCGTGCAATTTCTGATAACAAATGCTGAGAAATACCGCATCAATCCCGAACAGATCATTGTGGGCGGCAGCAGTGCCGGCGCCGAAGCCGTTTTAAATGCGGTGTACAACCCCCAGCTCATGTTCAGCGAACCGGGTAAATATAAAAATATAGATATCGACGGGGTTTTCTCTCTGGCCGGTGCCATTGTTGACGCCCGCTACCTCACTGCCAAAAATGCCGTTCCCGGCGTATTTTTTCACGGCACTAAAGACAAGCTCGTGCCCTATGCCACCGCGCCACACCATCTTTGCGAACCAGGTGCGCCAGGTTACCTGATGCTGGACGGCTCAAAAACCATCGCCCAAAAACTGAAGGACCTCAACACCTCCTACCTGTTGTACAGCTTTGAAGGCGGCCAACACGAGCATTCGGGGATGCCCTTTAATGAACTCGATCAGGTTTTCGATTTCTTCCACCGGGTTTTCCTCAACAAAGAGCAGCTCCAGATAGAAGTTGGGCGCTAACATTTAAAAACCTTTAATCATGAAAACCACCTGTTCTTTCTTCCTTTTTGTTCTTTTAAGCAGTACGGCAATCGCCCAGCGACAGGTGCAAAGCCTTAATTCGGCCTGGATTTTTTCTTCGGAAGTTCAGCCTGAAAAAATTGTGAATATTCCTCATACCTGGAATGCCGAAGACGCATTTAAAGACGGGAAGGAATATTTCCGCGGAAAAGGAACCTACACAAAAACCCTCTTTGCCCCTCAAAAATGGCAAAATAAACAGGTTTTCCTGAAGTTTGAAGGCAGCAACCAGGTGACCGAAGTTTTTGTAAACGGCACTTCTGCCGGAAAACACATTGGCGGCTATACCGGATTTGTCATTGATATTTCTGAAGAATTGAAGTTCGCTTCCGAAAATGAACTAAAAATAGTCGTTGACAACAGCCACGACACCAATATCCCGCCGCTGGATGCCGATTTCAATTTTTACGGCGGAATTTACCGCGATCTCGAATTAATTATCACCGATAAACTTCATTTTGAACTGGAAAATGCTGCTGCGGGCAATATTTTGGTTCGCACGCCCCAAGTTTCAGAAGAAAAGGCCCTGGTACAGGTAGAAGCCAGAGTGGTAAATGACGGTGAAGCTTTCAGAAATGCCATTGTAAGCTTAGAAATATTTGATCCCAATGCTCAAAAATTAAAAAAACTGACTAAAAAAATCCGGTTAAAAGCAAAGGAGTCAAAAAATGTCATTTTTGAAACCTCAGTAGAAAACCCCGCCCTCTGGTCTCCCCAATATCCGCAGCTGTACAGTTTTGAGATCAGTTTAGCGAACGGGAAATCTTCAGAAAAGCTGGATGAATTCAGTTCTAAATTCGGATTTCGCTGGTTTGAAGCCGATCCCGAAAAAGGCTTTTTCCTGAATGGAAAACCAATTAAACTTATTGGTGCAAACCGACACCAGGATCTACAAGGACTGGGAAATGCACTTCCCAACTCCATTCACAAAAGCGATTACAGGATGATCAAAGAAATGGGGGCGAATTTTGTGCGTACTGCTCATTACCCGCAAGACCCCGAAGTTTACAGGATCTGTGATGAGCTGGGACTCATCGTGTGGTCTGAAGTGCCGGTGATCAACGATGTCACCGCGACAGACGAGTATCACAACGTGGCCCTGCAAATGCAGCAGGAACAGATTCAGCAGTTTTTCAACCATCCATCGGTGATCTTCTGGGGTTATATGAACGAGATCTTCATTCGGCTGGTTTTCAACAACGAGTTGACGGAAAGCGAAAAAGAAGACAAAATTGAAACCTCTGTAGCCCTGGCCGAAAAGCTTGAAAAGTTCACCAAAGCACTCGATCCTCACCGACTGAGCGTGATGGCACTGCACGAAAATGAACTTTACAATACCTCGGGAATTGCCGACATTCCCGAGGTGATTGGCTGGAACCTCTATTTTGGCTGGTATTCGCCGGGGCTTGAAAACTTCGGGAAATTTCTTGATGAGCAGCACGAACGCTATCCAAACCGGCCACTCATCATTTCGGAATACGGGCCGGGCGCCGATGTGCGCATCCAGACCGAAGATCCCAAACCCTGGGACTACAGTGAAGCCTACCAGTTAAAATTGCACCGCAGCTACATCAATCAGGTGCTGGCACGTGACTTTGTGGTGGGAATGGCCGCCTGGAATTTCGCCGATTTTGGTTCCTCCTTCAGGCAGGACGCCATGCCTTACATCAACCAGAAAGGCCTGCTCAATTTTGACCGCAGCAAGAAGGATATTTACTATTACTACCAGGCGAGACTGTTAGATGAACCAATGATCTATATAGCCGGGGAGAATTATGAACAAAAATTTCCGCAGCATAAAAATGACCCAATTAGCATCCCGGTTTTTTCAAATGCTGAAAGGGTGAGCCTAAGCATCAATGACAGTCTTAAAATTTCTTCGGAAGTAAATGACGGAATCGCATTTTTTGAACTGCAGCTTCCCGAAGGAACCCACCAGCTCACCGCCACCACCGGCGACATCTCCCACTCCAGAACCATCCACGTGCTCCCCAGAAAAGACCTTCTGAAAAACCTCGACAGGCCGGATTTGTCCATCAATGTGGGTACACATGTGAATTACGAAGATCCCGTAACAAAAGAAATCTGGATCAGCGACCAGCAGTATGAACCGGGCGGCTTTGGTTATGTGGGCGGCGAGGTATACCAGAAATCGGCTTCCAAGTTCCAGGGCACGGCTTCAGATATCCAGGGAACCGGGAATGATCCGCTGTTCCAAACCATGCGCGAAGGCATCGAAGCTTATAAATTTGATGTGGAAGCAGGCACTTACAGAGTCACCTTATTGTTTGCAGAACCCGAGTTCAATGCTTCCGAAGAGAACATTTACAACCTCAACACTTCCGAAGAAAAGAAACCGGAAAGAGTGCGGAGTTTTGATGTGAAAATTAACGGGAAAATTGTTTCTGAAGACCTTAACCTGGCACGCGATTACGGCCGAATTCGCGCCGTAGAAATTTCTTATAGGGTGAAGACAGAAAGAGGTATTAGCGTAGAATTTTCTGAAAATGCAGGCAGATCGCTGCTTTCAGGAATTAAACTGGAAAAATTATAATGTAATGCTTGTACCAACTTTAAAATCAACTTCCAAAAATGGCATTTTAAATCCCCTTTTTGGAAGCTAAGCTACTTTTATTTACTGTTTTTTAAAGCTTCAGTTTAAACTGGCTTTAAAATAGCCTGCCCGGATTGCCACTAAAAAATAAAGCCCTGTACCGCTTCCGCAGTAACAGGGCTTATAAATTCAATTCATTGTATTATTCTACCACGGTAAATGTGCCGTCAAAATCACTATCAGAGCTACCAGCCACAAAGAAATCAAATTCCCCCGGCTCATACACATATTCCAAAGACCCGTTGTAAAACCTGAGATCGTCTACAGTAACCGGAAATTCAACAGTCATTGATTCTCCCGGTTTCAGCTCGATCTTTTTGAAAGCGATAAGTTGCTTTTTTGGAGGGGTAAGGCTTCTCACTTTGTCGTGAATGTAAAGCTGTACAACTTCCTTTCCGGCTTTTTTCCCGGTGTTGGTCACGGTGGTGCTAATGATAATCTCTTCGTCTGGACGCAAAGTTTCGCTGCTGGCTTTGCTGTTCCCGTACTCAAAACTGGTGTAGCTCAACCCGTAACCAAACGGCAGGAGCGGGGAATTAACCACATCGAGGTAATTCGATTTGAACTTCTCAAATTCTTCTGAAGCAGCAGGCCTTCCGGTAGTTCTTTCGCCGTAGTACACGGGGATTTGTCCTACGTTTCTCGGCCAGCTCATTGTTAGTTTTCCTGAAGGGTTTACGTCGCCAAAAACCACATCGGCAATGGCATTTCCGGCTTCCACACCCGGGTGCCAAACCTGCAGGATGCTTAGGGGCATGTCCATTTCTTCGGAAATATCAAGGGGGCGACCGCTCATAAGCACAAGGGCAACAGGCTTGCCGGTGGCAACGAGTTCCCTGATAAGCCTTTTTTGGCTCTCCGGAATCTGAATATTGGTACGGCTGGCCGCTTCCCCGCTCATTTCACTGGCTTCCCCCACCACAGCCACAACAACATCGGCTGCTTTGGCAACTTTTAAGGCTTCCTGAAGCAATTTTTCGGGAGAGCGATCAGAAATTTCTACTTTGGGGCCAAATACATTTACTTTTTTCGCATAAGCTGTATCGTTAGTGATGTTCGCACCTTTAGCATAAGTGATCTTTGCCTTTGGGGCTACATTTTTGAAACCTTCAAGTACGGGAACCGAAAGTTTGAAGTCTCCGGTTGGCGCCCAGGTTCCCAGCATATTTGATTGATCATCTGCCAACGGACCAATGAGTGCGATTTTTGCCTTTTTTGACACCGGAAGCACCTGGTTGTGATCCTTCAGCAAAACAAATGACTGGGCTGCTGCTTCACGTGCCAGCTGCCTGTTCTCTGCCGTTAGGATATCTTTTTCGGGCCTGCTTATATCAGAATATCTGTAAGGATCATCAAGTAAACCTAATTTATGCTTGGCTTCAAGTATACGACGGGCGGCAGTAGTGATCTCTCCTTCGGAAACCCTTCCTTCTTCCACAGATTTTTTCAGCGTGGTGAGGAATCCTTCGCCTACCATGTCCATATCCAAACCTGCTTTTAAAGCCATTGCCGATACATCCTGCAGGTCTCCCATTCCGTGGGCGATCATCTCATTTACCGAAGTGTAATCGGAAACTACAAATCCGTCAAAGCCCCATCTTTCTCGAAGCAGGTCGGTAAGCAGCCATTTGTTCCCGCTTGCAGGCACACCATCTATATCGTTAAAAGAAGTCATCACACTTCCCACACCGGCGTCTACAGCAGCTTTGTAAGGCGGCAGGTATTCATTGAACATCTTGGTGCGGCTCATGTCTACGCGGTTGTAATCGCGCCCCCCTTCGGGAGCACCATAAAGCGCAAGGTGCTTCACCGTTGCCATCATGGTTTGAGGCTGTGTAAGATCATCCTGCTGGTAACCTTCTACCATAGCAATCGCAATCTGAGAGCCCAAATATGCATCTTCCCCGGCACCTTCGGCTACACGGCCCCATCTTGGATCGCGGGAAATATCTACCATAGGGGAAAAGTTCCAGTTGATCCCATCAGCAGTAGCTTCTTTGGCCGCCACTTTAGCAGTTTCTTTGATCAACTCCATATCCCAGCTGGAAGAAAGCCCCAGCGGAGTAGGAAAAGTGGTTTTGTAACCATGAATAACATCGGACCCGATAAGCAGCGGAATTCCCAGGCGGGAGTTCTTCACAGCCAGCTCCTGGGCCTGGCGCACCCTCTCGGGGCTAGATACCCCAAAAACACCACCCACCTGACCGGCTTTAATCTTGGCCTCCACATCTTCACTCACTACAGATCCTGTGGCTATCCCGCCACCGGGAGTGAGCAGGTTGAGCTGCCCTATTTTTTCCTCTAAAGTCATTTTCTCCAGCAGGGCTTCCACCTGCGGGATTCTTTCCTGTGCCTGGAGATATGAAAGCCCCATAAATAACAGAAATGCGACTGAAAGATTAAATTTTCTCATTCTTGTATCCTTTAAAAATTATAATTGCCTGTTCTTATTTTACTTCCCGGATCTCAGTTTTTTCTGAAATGCCATTTTCATTAAATGCTTCTATGCTGAAGTAATAGGTAGTTCCCTTATCGAGGTTCCGCATAAAATGTTCGTTTTCACCGTAGATGAGCCACGACTGGTATAGCTTATCGGGTGCTATTCCCCAGCGGATGTTGTAACCCTGGGCTCCTTTCACCGGTTCCCACTTAAAGGCAGCATCTCTTCGGTCTTCCTGGCGGTTTATGGTAAAACCTTTTACTTTTGCCGGTTTCTTACCCAATCCTTTTCCAAACACCCTGATTTCTGACAAGGCAAGGTTCTTCCCCGGAACTTGCAGATTGTTATAGCGCACGTATTTTGCTTTTACAGGCTCATTCAGCGGCAGGTAAGCATTTGGTGCATCTATATAGCTGTTGCTCCTGTCTACCACGGTTTTCCAGTCTTTGCCATTTTCTGAAACCTTCAGCGTAAACCTGTGACGTAAACCTTCGGTGCGGGTATAAATGCCAGAGTCTTCATCGTGAAAATTCAGCTGAAAAGCGTAAATATTTCCGGGGGAAAGCATTTCTATTTCCACCCATTGTTGATCATCATTAGCTTCGGCAACCCAGAAAGATTTAGGGCTTTCGTCTGTAAGTACTTTAGAGATGATCTCTCCGTCGCTGTTCTTTTCGAGCGGCATTTCAGTGATGTCGTAATCGCCATCGGTAGAAGTACTTTTCCGGATCTGCTTTTGTGTGGAAGAAACTGTAGCTTTTCCTTTATAAGACAGCAGCATCCAGCCGGTATGCAGGCCTGCTTTGGTAGGATGGCCGGGTGCGTGCAGCGGATAATCTCCATAGCTGGTGTTGGTATACATCAGGCCTTCATCATCAAAATAGGTTGGCCACATAGCCAGCCGCCGCTCCCAGTGAGAATTTGACGCCAGTGCCATTGTGGCAAAATGCCAGTACTGCCCATTAGTTTGTTTCACAGTAATACCGTGACCGGCACCATTGGCGAAACCACCAGGCTTAAAACTGTAGGGGTTATTCTTCATGTAATTGAAGGGACCCAGTGGGGTTTCACCCACGTAAGCTGCATCGGCATATACATTAAATTGAGTGCCCGGCGCAGCATATTGCAGGTAATATTTGCCGTTGTGCTTTGTCATGGAAGCTCCTTCCATATATCCTTCTTTTAAAGTAGGATGAAAATTATTTTCTCCAAAGCGTTCCCAGCCATGCTCTTCTTCCACCAGGTTGATCAATTCCTTTTCCACGCCGGTTTCCAGAAAACGATCATCTTTGTTCAACATCTTCACCTTAAGCGGGTACACATTTGAAGAACCCCAGTAAAGATAGGCCTTGCCGTCGTCATCTATGAACAATTCGGAATCCTGGATGTTGCTGGTGATGGAAGCCGTGGGCGTCCATTCCCCGCTTTTGGGGTCATCGGTGTATAAAATACTACCATAACCCGCAGGGTCTCCGGCGAAATACACCAGCGAATCTTTGTAATTGAAAGCAGTTGGTGCATTAGAACCTTCAAAGAACCACTGTTTAGGTTTAATGAATTCCCAATTGACCAGGTCTTTTGAATGCCAGTAGCCAAAAGAACGGGTGACAAACATGTAGTATTCCCCACGGAATTCAATCACCGCAGGGTCTGCACCCGAACGGTAGGAAATATTCTTGCTGGAATTATAAACCATGTAGGAATAGTCGATATCCAGCGGATTGATATAGGTCTTGGGCACAACTTCCTGCGAGTGCGCAAAGAAGCTGAAGAATACCGCTACTGCTGTGATAATGTGATTTAAGGCCTTCATTTATCTAATCCTTTTTTTGATGAGAGAATAACCACGGCAGGAGATAGGGTTCAGAAAAAGCTGAATCCCAGCTGTTGTGGTTATCGTTTGGATAAAGGGACAATTTTGCATTACCGCCGGCAGTGTTGATCTCGCGAGCCATGGTTTTGGAAAGTTCGGCAGGAACCACGTTGTCCTGTTCGCCGTGAAAAATCCAGATATTAAATCCTTCAGGATATTTTCGAACTATGCCGGGATCTGCGCCGCCACAAATGGCGAAAGCCGCGGCAAAGGTTTTGGGCATTCTGGAAAGGATCTCGTAAGTACCCATTCCCCCCATTGAAAGTCCGCCCACATAAATTTTGTCTTTATTGATATAATCTTCCGAAATAACAGAATTCAGAAGAGCCATCACCAAATGTAGGGCTTTGGTAGGCTCCTCTTCATTCTTAAAATTAAATTCTAAAGGGGTTTTGTCTCGGTCAACCTCCACTTTTGCCCAATAATCTTCTTTTGGGGCCTGTGGAAAAATAACCACAGCCGGAAAATCTTCCCGGTTCGCCTCTTTCAGGAACAAATCGCTCCCGTGCACGAGTTGGGCTTCATTATCGCTTCCCCTTTCCCCCGCGCCGTGTAAAAAAAGCACTAACGGATACTCTTTTTCTTCGGAAAAGTTCTTCGGAAAGAGAATGCGATAGTTTAAAGTGTCGTTTTGCTGAATAAACTGCTTTTTTTGAAACTCTGACCGCTCCTGGGCCATTCCTGAAGCTGAAATAAGCATGAAAAAGCCTGCAAACAGAAGAAAATTAAGGGAAATGTTATTTTTCATAATTGTAAAATTTAAAGCTGACAGATTTTAAGAAAAATTATTCTAAAAATGTCATTTTTGGATGGTAAAATCCAGTTTTTTCAATCCTTCCTGAATTTCGGGAGCCTGCATGAACAGATCCCAAATCAATCCGGAACGGTAATTCTCAATCATGACCACCTGCGGCCCCTGGTCTATTGCAAGGTAATAAGGTGCCACCCAGTCTTCACCCTCGAGGCTGTAGGCATCATAAAAGCCTGCCGGCCCCCACAACAACTCATGTTGATCTTCATAAAAATACCTCATGGCATCCAAAGATTTCTCTGGAGTGTAAGGGATAGAGCTTATGGCCGCAGTTGGCGAAACCACGCCACGGTCATCATCGGGAGAGTGTGCAGCATAGCCTACGCCATTGTCTTCATTTCGGGTGTAGCTGGCGGTAAGGCCCCAGGAATTTTTGCCGTACGTTTCAAAATCTTTCGGATTTTCCAGGGCATATTCATAATTGATGAGGCTGTGGTTCACGTTCACATCCCAGTAGTTGGCGTACCTGTCGCTTAATCCCTTCGGATTTAACCCCAGGTAGGAATAATGCGCCCAAAAAAGTGGCCCGCCCCTGCTTCCGGAAGTGTTGTGCTTCAGGATAAGCGGTAGGCCGTAAGCTTCTTCATCAGAAACAATGTCACCGCCCCTGGCCCAACCCTCGTGATAGGCTGCAGGTTCAATAGCGTGGCCTGGTGACGAAGCCGCCATGATATAGGTGATCAAACATTCGTTATAACCTTCTATCATAAAATCCATCTCCCATTCGTAAACAGGCGACCAGTGCCAGTAGATCCCGTTCTTGTTATTGGTGTACCAGTTCCATTCGATGCCTTTCCAGAGGTCGTTGTACTTTTTGGCAACAGCCTGTTCTGCTTCAGTGCCATTTTTGAGATACTCCCTTACCACAATAAATCCCTGCGCGAGAAAGGAAGTTTCCACAATATCGCCGCCATTATCTTTTTTCCCGAAGGCCTGGGTGTCGCCGGTCTCCCCGTTGATCCAATGCGGCCATGCGCCATGGAACCTCGGAGTTTTGTCAAGAAAATCGGCAATCTTGTTTAATCGGGCAACGGCAGAATCCCGGGGGATGAAATTTCTTTCCATTCCTGCCACTATGGCCATGAGCCCAAAGCCTGAGCCGCCGGTAGTGACCACATGCGAATCATTGCGCGGGTAATTGCCATCGGGGTGGAAGCGCTCCCGGGCCATGCCGCTGTTGGGTTCGGCATAGTCCCAGAAGTATTTAAGGGTTTGCTTTTGCACGGTATCCAAAAGTGCCTCTTTTGAAAGATTTTTTTGCTGAGATTTATCAGCCGAAAGCTCCTGCTCCTTTGTCCTGCCTTCTTTACAGCCAACACTGGTGAGGACTAATAAAAAAGCCAGTAAAGAATATTTTTTAAACATCTAATTGTATTTTTTATTCATCTGAATTCAATAGGTAAAGCCGAGTTTATCAAGCCCTGCCTGAATTTCTTCATTCGCCATAAAAAGCCTCCACGGAAGCCCGGTGCGGTAATTCTCGATCATGGCTACTATAGGCCCCTGATCTATGGCCAGGTAGCCGTTAGAAAACCAGTTGTGTTCTTCAGAAAAAGCATCATAAAATCCATATTCACCCCAGAGTTCATCATTTAAATCTTCATAAAAATGCCGCAGCGCAGCCATAGATTTTTCCGGTGTGTAGGGAAAGGAGGACAAAGCCGCGGTTGGCGTAATGACTCCTAAATCGTTTGTTGGGCTGTGCGCGGCGTAGCCCTGGTGATTATCGGAAGCTGTAAGGCCCCAGGAATTCTCGCCATAGCCTTCAAAATTCTTCGGATTGCGAACCGCGTATTCATAATTAATAAGGGTATGACTGGTATTTTGCTGCCAGTAATTGGCGTACTGATCTTCCAGGTTACGCGGATCTAAACCAATGAAGGAATAATGGCTGAAAAATAGCGGTCCGCCGTAAGATGGCCCCAGCGGCAGGTTTAAGCCGTAATGGTTCCTGTTGGTAACGATCCCTCCGTTTGAAGCCCAGCCATTAGTGTAAACTTCCGCAGAAATTGGGTGCGTGGGCGAAGAAGCGGCCAGTACATAAACAATCAGGGATTCGTTCCAGCCTTTAACGGGAAGGCCAATCTCAAATTTATAAGAAGGCGACCAGTGCCAGTAAAGCACATTCTGCCCGTTAGTGTACCAGTCCCACTCTACATTTTCCCATAAAGTGGTAATTCGCTCATCAATTTGGGCATCGTCGAAATATTCACGGTTGATCAACAGGCCCTGCATCAAAAATGCGGTTTCCACAAGATCACCGCCGTTATCCAAATTGCTAAAAGGTCTTGTCTTAGCAGTATTCCCCATGTACCAGTGAGAAAACGCCCCGTGATAGGTTGGCACTTCCTCCAGGAAACTCAAAATTTTGTCTAACCTGCTTAAAGCTTCAGCTTCACTAATCCAGCCGCGTTCTACCGCCGTAGGAAATGATGCCAGACCAAAACCTGTGCCCCCGGTGGTGACTATATGCGGCGCATCGCCGCCATAGGCATCATTTTGAGACCTTTCGCGGGCCATGCCGCTGTTGGGTTCGGCAAAATCCCAGAAATAGTTGAAAGTGCGCTCCTGTACCAGGTCCAGCAGTTCTTCATCGGTCAATTGTGGCACCGGTTCTTCGCCATTACCAGGGTCAGGAATGTAGGGTTCCTGATATCCCGGGCCCGAATCATCTGAACAGGCAAGGAAAAGCACGACAATATTCAGCAGGGAAAAGTATTTTAGAAGACTTTTCATTTAGTAGGGGTTTGGAAAATTTTAGAAAAACACTCCTCAAAAATGCCATTTTTGAGGAGTGTTTTGGCTTATGATCAATTATTCATATCGGCTTCGATTTCCTCTTCTGTTAGAGCAACCCGGTAGAAACGCAGGTCGTCTATAGCACTTTGATCTGAAAGGTGGTTCCATTCCACGAAACGCGGAGCACCAGACATTACCGAAACAAGATCGGCACCGGTCCAGTCAACCCCTCCGGTAACGGGAGCTTCGGTTGCAAGATCTCCATTGATGTAGATCCTGCTTTTGTTTTCGGTAATCACAAATCCGATATGCACCCATTCCCCGGCCGCCGGATCTATCAATCCGCCGTCATTCCAGCTATTCCCGTTCCCGGTTCCAACACTTGCCTTAATTCGCTGACTGTCGCCAGATGCTTCCCTAAATAACTGGAAGCCTTTGGTGAGGTTGTTTTTATTAGCCCCTTCAGGATTTACGGCGCTAATGGAAATTATACCCGCACGATCTGGGCTGGCATTGACCTTGTACCAGAAAGTAGCACTGAACTCTTCGTCTAAAAGATTTTGTGAAGGGAAGGTCAAATAAGCGCCATCGGCCCCTAGATAAGCATCACTTCCTTCTTTGGCATCTTGTGTGAACTTAGGAGACCCAACCACATTAATGCTTCGGCCGGAGACCTGTTCGTTGTAATTTCCGTCAAAAGGCAGGTAAAGGGATATATCTTCGGAAGGAGGGTTCACCATCAGGCTTACTTCTTCCGCAGTCATTGCCTCATCAAAGATCCTTAATTCATCGATAAGACTTGTATCTGAATTATGGCCCCAACCATCGAAGTTTAACCCTGAGCCTATCACAAGGTTTTCAACCCCTGTCCAATCTATAGCAACATTATCAAGCGTAGTGGCTCTTACGAGAACGCCATTAAAATAAATTGCTGTTCCTGTTGGGGAAACCGTAACGGAAATATGCGTCCATTCGGGTTCTACGGTAGAAAGAGTACCGCCATCGTTCCAGATATCACTCTCACCGGTACCTACATTTAACTTCACTACCTGGGCATCGGTGCCAGCAGGTTCTCTAAATAACCTGAAGCCCTGATTTCTATCACTGTCATCGGTCGCTGTTAAAATTCCGGCTCTCTCTGTGGCAGGATCCATCTTGTACCAGAATGCAAGAGTGAACTCATCTTCAAGCTCTGCAAGAGGTATCGTGAGGTAAGAATCTACAGCCCCCTCATAGGAGCCAGTTCCTTCTTTGGCCTCATCTGAAAATCCCGGGTCTCCAACCTGAGTGGGCTCTTCCAGCTCTATAAGTTCCATAAAGCTTTTATCAAAAGCCATGTAGAATATCTCGTTTTCAAAAACAGGCGTATATGGAGGTTCTTTGCTGAAGGTTGTGGTTTGCACGGTTTCTTTACCTTCAATATCTGTAGCCCTAACTGTCACTGTATGCTCACCCATTGAAAGCCCTTCAAAAGTGACTTTTTTGAGCGCTATACGGTAATCGGTGAATTCGGTAAAGGTTTCTACCTCCTGCCCATCTACAAGAACCACGATCTCCTGGATCTCTATGTCATCTTCAACTTCAAGATCTATGGTAATATTAGAAAGCTCTGAAGCTTCTTTAATCACGGTGCCCTGCTGGGGGTATTTTATATTGACCTGGGGAGCTCCTTCATCCTGCCCGGGTTCTACCCTGGTGATTGGGTCAATCCCTTCACGCTCACAACCTGCCAGGATAAACAAGAAGGCAAGAAAGCCGAAAATTCTTATATTTAAATTTTTCATTTTTACCTGTTTAAAGTTGATAATACATCATTAAGTGCCGTATTAGTATCTACGTTGGTAGCTTCTAAAGGCAAGGCGTCAACCTGTGCCTGTGGATAAGGCAGGTACTCATCTGCGGCGGTGAATGTTCTGCCATCGTAGCTTAGTTCCTGGTATTTGTCAAGACGAATCATATCGTAATACCTTATTCCCCATTCCATGGCGAGTTCGGCAAATTTTTCATCGAGCACCTGTTCAGTAGTAACGCCTGAAAGTGCCGGCATATCTGCACGTTCCCTCACCAGGTTTACGGCCTCATCGGCAGGAATTGCGGTAGCGCTTGCGCCCCTGGTCACTGCTTCGGCATACATGAGCAGGATTTCGGCATATCTTATCACGATAAAGTTCTTACCGGCCCCGTAATTATTACGCCCATCGGTAAGCTGTACAGATGGTAAATAATGTTTTCCGCTGGCAAAATCTGCTCTTACATAGTTGTTGATCACATCATCGGAAGGTGTCACATTGCTAACAAACGAAGGGATGGTATAGCCCTCTGCCTGCAGTTCTGCGATTCCTTCGGGAGTGAACAACACGCTGGTTTCAAGACGTACGGTTTCATTCCTGTCAATCATAAAGCCAATGAACTTGTTGCTTGGCTCATAGAAGCCCCATCCTGCTTCGGCATTCTCTCTCGCAGGATCCCAGTTTTGTGGCCCGAAAGGCGCATAGAGATGGTAGAAAGCCTCTCCCGACTCAGAGCCATAATCTGAATATTGAAGCTCAAGTAAGCTTTCATTGCTCAATTCTCCCGGCTTCTTAAACAGCTGATAAAAATCTGGGTAAAGAGAAAACAAACCTGAATTTATGATAGCCCCTGTAGCCTCGGCCACGGCCTGGTAATTCTGAAGTTCCTGTTCAGCGAGGGCTTTCATAGCATAAGCGGTGTAACGGGTAATTCCTCCCGGCAGGTCTGTACGTTGATTTGGTCTTGCATCCGGAAGAAGCGGTATCACCTCCTCCATTTCACTGGAGATAAACTGCATCACTTGATCTTTTGTCGCAACTCCCTGCTCCAGTTCGGCTTCAGGCTGATTTGAAGTAATAATGAAAATGTCTTCCCAGTTCCTGGCCAGGTTGAAATGAAGCCAGGCCCGTATTACCTTGATTTCGGCAATGTACTGTTCGCCACGGGCAAAATCTGTTTCATTGGCATATTCCATGAAGTTTTCTATCTGCAAAATTGCAGTATTCATGTTGATGATGTCATTGTAATGGGAATTCCAAACCTGGTTGTACATCCAGAAATCTTTGTCGTAATTGAAAAGATCGGTTTCGGTATAAAGAGGCTGGTCACCCAGACCTCCCGAATTCACATCATCACCGCGCACTCCCAGCAGCAAAGGCTCTTCCCAGCCAAGACTGCTAATTTCATAATAGGCGCCAATTAAAGGGTCTATCATCTGGCTGGCATCGGTGTAATCAATGTCTCCCGTATTGAGCTGACCTTCCTGCGTATCGAGTTTATCGGAACAGGAGCTTACTGCCAGTGCCAAAACCAGTACAGAAAGATGGATTAATATATTTTTTGAAGTTTTCATTTCGTCTGTCAATTAAAATTTAACATTTATTCCCACTGTATAGATTGATGGCACCGGATAGGTTTGTCTATCTACACCATCGGGCACTTCAGGAGTAAATCCGTTATAGTCGAAGAAAGAGAAAGGCCTTTCAGCGGTAACATAAACCCGCATCCATGGGAAATCTTCCTGTTCTACGGTATAGCCGAGCTGCATGGTTTGAATTCTGAAGAAATCTCCATCCTCAACCCAAAAGTCACTTAGGCGCTGGTTCCATGCCTTGCGCATCCCGGCAGCAGAAGGGTAGATATTGCTTGTGCCTTCCCCATGCCATCTGTTAATGGCCAGGTCGGCATCCATATTGGTATCATTGGTGAAAATAATTTCCCCCCTTCTTCTGTTAAGGATCTTATTCCCTGCCTGTCCGTAAAAGCTCATGGAAAAATCGAAAGCTTTGTAGTTCATCGAAATATTACCTCCGTAAGTGAAGTCGGGCAGGAATGATCCTAATACCACCCTGTCTTCATCGGTAATCATTCCGTCGTTGTTTTGATCTCTGTAAATAAGATCTCCGGGAACCAGGTTGTTATTTACTGCAATAGGATCGGCATCAATTTGCGCCTGATTTTGGTAAACCCCTACTCTTTCATAGCCGTAAAACCCAAAAAGAGGACCACCTTCAATAGTTCTCTGGCGGAATTCTGCCGAGCCGGAATCTATGTATCCTCTCTCGTCTTCAATTTGGGTAGCTTCATTTTTAAGGGTGGTGAAGTTTGCTCCTATAGAAAATTCAAAATCTTCTCCAATCTCACCAAAGTAGTTACCGCTGAATTCAAGACCCTGGTTTCTGATTACTCCAGAATTTCTCTCTATGCTTTTGTCTACAATAGGAATATAAACCGGAAGAATGGCATTTTCGGTATCCCTGATGTAATAATCGGCAGTAAGAGACAGCCTGTTTTCCAGAACTTCAAGATCAACCCCAAAATTAAGTTCTTCTATGACCTCCCAGGTATTGTTGGAGAAAACACTGGTAGAGACGATCCCGGTGCGCGGGTTATCGCCAAAGGGCGCAGAAACAACATCAATAGTATTGGAACCGGCGCTGGCAGCAACATTGTCATTACCAAGTTTACCCCAGGCAGCACGTAATTTCAGAAAATCTATAACGCCTACATTATCCATAAAATTTTCTTCGGAAATTACCCATCCTAAACCAACGGAAGGGAAATATCCCCATGGATCAAGTGTAAATTTCGAAGATCCGTCGGCTCTGTAGGTTCCATAGAGCAGGTACCTGTCCATAAAGCTGTAGGAAACCCTTCCAAAATAGGACATTCCGTAATATCTTTTTCCTATTTCTTCCACGTTATTATTGAAAGATTCCGGATCGGCAAAATTCAGGTACCAGCTTGATTCCAGGCCTATCCCCCTAATTCTTTCACCTGTTGCCTCAAATTCATTTGAAGCCTCATCTCTAAAGGAAGTACCCACCATGGCTGTAAACCTGTGGTCTCCAATCTGGTCTTTGTAAGTTAAGACGTTATCCCAATACTGGTTGGAGAAAGTGTTGTTTTCCCTTTTAATTGAAGACTGAACTTCATAGTTATTACCCAGAGTATATGGGAGGTTGACATAACGTTCTTCCAATGCAGAGAAGTTATGGCTGTAAGTGGTTTTTAAATCCAGCTTATCTTCAATGATCTCATACTGAAAATCCATAGTAGCCAACAGCTTCCTGATCTTAAGACGATCTTCATTAAATCTTGTGATTGGAAGCGGGTTTTGGGTGTTCCGGTAGCCCAAAAGCTGGGCATTAGCATATCTCACAGGTGAAGCTGCAGTGTTGAGAGGGTCAAAAACCGGAAGTATGGGTACCGCGAAATATGCATTGAACCAGGCAGCATTATCGGGCTGAAACTGGGTGGCATTACTAAATACCATGTTCACACTGGTTTTGAACCTGTCGGTAATATCCACATCCATTTTAGAACGAATGTTAAACCTTTCATACTCGTTCTTCATATCGAGGATACCTTCCTGAGCAAAATAATTGGCACCAACCGAATAGGTTACATTATCTCCCCCACCCGAAACACCAATACTGTGGCTTTGAATAAGGCCTTCTCTTAAAATCTCATCATACCAGTCGGTATTCACATCGGGAACATTGGGGTTAACCCTGCTGCGCCCAAAGCGTTGCATGGCATTAAGAACGAACTGGATATCTGCCTGTGACCCCGATTCGTAAACCATGGTGGTGAACTGTTCGGCATTAGCCATTTTCACAACGTCCTGAGCTCTCTGCACCCCGGTATAACCGTCGTATTCAAACTGAGGTTTCTGGTTTATACGCCCAGATTTGGTCTCCACAATAATAACCCCGTTTGCAGCCCTTACCCCGTAAATGGCTGAAGAGGATGCATCTTTTAACACGTTGATAGATTTGATGTCTTTTGTGCTTAAGAAGTCAATATTGTCATAAAGGGCACCATCAACTACATAAAGCACATTGGTACCACTTGTGTAGGTACCAAGACCCCTCACCCTCACGTTGGGCGAATTACCCGGAGATCCAACAGAGGTAATTTGCACCCCTGCCACTTTTCCCTGTAAGGACTGCATGACGTTTGAAGTGGGCGTTTTTTCAATTTCTTCAGACTCTACGGTAACAATTGAACCGGTAAGATCGGCTTTTCGCTGGGTACCGTATCCCACCACCACGACTTCATCTAAAGCAGCGGCGTCTTCTTCTAAAGTTATCTGATAATCATTCGCCCCAACCACAGGTAATTCCTGAGGCTTAAATCCTAAAAAAGTAATTCTGAAGGTATCACCTTCAACCACTCCTTCAAGAGCAAAATTTCCATCGAAATCGGTAATATCAAAAATATTCTTACCAATCACCTTCACCTCTGCACCCGGTAAAGGCATACCATCGGGCCCAACAATGGTACCCGTAATAGTTTTTGGTTGTTGGGCAAATCCAATTCCGCAGAACAGGAGCGCCAAAAATGTGAGTAATAATTTAATTTTCATAGGGTAAACCGTTTACAAAATTTGACATGAAATTACATTAGAACCCGAAGACTCGAAAACGTTATAGTACACAATTGCTACATCAAGACTGTTTAGTGTTAAATACACTGTAAATAAACATATTACCGGCCACCTGAAGTAATATTTTAAAAGTAAAATAACAACCTGATGTAGTGATGATGTAGTGTTTTTAAGGCATTTTTGACACCTGAAACTTTTAAAAATTAGCAATTAGCCAGTTGGTAAGGTTTTCTGAAGTGTCTACATTGATCTTTTTTCTAAGCCTGTATCGATGTACTTCAACCCCTCTCACGCTTATACCCATTAACGGCGCAATCTCTTTTGAAGTAAGGTTCATCTTAAGGTAGGCGCAAAGTTTAAGGTCCCTGTTACTCAGTTTTGGATATTTACTAAGAAGATCCCTGAAGAAATCTTCGTGCAGTTCATTAAAATTTGTTTCAAAGACCTTCCACTCGTCGTCATTCTTAACCGCATTATTGATCTTATTCATAATGTGTTTAAGCCTGTACTGGTTTGAGAATTTGGTTTTGTCCTTATTCAGTTCCCCCTGTATTTGCATAAGCACTTCATTTTTCTTAGCGGCAATCATGGTGGTGTTCGCCAGTTCTTTCCGCTTCATATTTATTTCATTAATGAGCTGTTCCTTTTCGAGCTTATTCATTTTTTCTTCATGCTCCTTTTGGTACCTGATCTTAAGAAGACGGCGGTGCTGCTGAAGTTTCAGTTTATTTACATAATAGATAAGCACCACGAGCATCAGTAAAGAAAGCAGGTACAGGAATTTCATATAATCTTTTAAATACCAGGGCGGATCTACCACAAACCTGAATACGCTAAATACCGAAGCCTTCTGCTGGGAACCCACGGCCGTTAACCTGAGCTCGTACTCATCGTAAGGCAAATTTTGGAACTGCAGCTTTCCTTCCTGCACTTCTCCCCTCACGGGGGGCGTATTTGTGCCAAGCAGTTCATACTCCATACCCACAGCATCTGAAACCGGTAAACCTGCAAGAATGGTTATTTCTCTCGCATTTTTACTGGGAATATGCGGCGTTTCGCTAAGATCATAATAACCAGAACCATCATACATTTTTTGCACCATGGGGGAACTCAAGTATTCACGAGTCCTAAACTGCCTTAACTCCTTCAGGTTAAGCCGGGCAAAACCATCATGCAGGGTAATATAGTAAATGGAATCGTTGAGCTTGATGAGCCGCTCATTTTTCTTTACCGTTCGTTTATTCAGCATCCCTGCAGTCACCAGGATCTTATCCTCTTTAAAATCGGTAATGGTAAGTAGATTCTTATCGGAATCCATGAACCAGAAAAATTCACCATCCTGCCCCAGCAGCCTTTTACCCTCATACTCCTGCCACTCCTTCAATACTTCCAGATTTTGGGTAAAAGGATTATAATGATACCACTTCCCATTGGTAAAGGCCACGATCTGGTTGTTCACCCGGTAAAGTTCAGCCTCCTGACTGCCCCCAGCAGAACCGGCATTAACTTTTTTCACAGAAGTGATGCTGTCGCTTTCCGAAGCAAGTCCAATCCTGTAAATACCTTCATAAGCATCAGTTGCCCACAGGGTAGAAGGGTTCTCAACCAGCATCTGTTTTACAGGAAAATTAATCCCTTTAAGCCGACGCACTTCTCCGGTAGCCTCATTGTAAAGGTCTATACCGGTATAATTCCCGATGAGAAAGTTCCCCGGGCCATTCTTCAGGATCTGGAAACTTCCTGTGCGTTCATCAACCGGCACAAAACGATCATTTACAATTTTGAAGGTGCCATTATTATGGTTACTGTACATTACCCCATCCTCCACCTCAAGATTCCAGGAATGGCCTTCGGCCCCTTCCAAAAGCTTCATCTGATCATCGAAAAGCCTGAAAACGCCGGTATTACTGGCCAGGTAAAGGTCCTTACCATTAAAATTCAGATCGTAAACCGACCCTAATTCCCCACTTTCATCAGTAAAAAACCTGAAAGGAGAATATACATCAACCACATCTATACCATTGTCCAACCCCAGCCAAACCTTAGCCTTGTTCTGTGCCATGGCAAGTACAGTATTATTCTGAAGCCCATCCCACCGATTATAAGACGAGATTTTGCCGGAAGCCTGATCAAACTGAATTATGCCATTTTTAAGGGTTCCTATAACTATTTCAGTGGGAGAAAGCGACAAAACGTGATTGAGCTCATACTGTTGCAGCTCCTGCTGAAGCTTGTTGTTAACAAGCTTTCGCATGTTCATACCATCAAAAAGGCAAATCCCGTCACTTAAGCCAATCAACAGTTCGTCACCATGAACAATTAGTTCCCTCACAACTTCATTCCCAATCACTTCCTGATTGGGCAGAGGCTCCATTTCTCCCGATGCATTCAAATAAACAAGCCCTGACTCACCGGTTGCCACAACCAACCTGTCGTTAAAAACCTCCATCTGGTTGACATTGACCCTTTGAACCGGAACTATTTTATCGTTCTCATAACGATAAACGGCTCCAAAAGACCTGAAATAAATGGCATTTTTGTGAGCTATGATCTCCCAAAATTCTTCACTCTGCAGCTCATAATCTCCCAGGAGCGGAATGAGGGAGGTATAACACATCTCCCCTTTTGAATCCCTTTCCCAAAAACCAAATTCCCTGTAAGAACCTGTAAAAACTTTCCCTTCATGAGGAAGAACCGACCGGATTACCGAACCACTTGCCAGGGGAAATAACTCCCAGCGTTGGCCGTCAAAACAAAGCAGCCCCTGATTGTTTGCCGCATAGATTATCCCCTTTTCATCAAGAGCAATATCCCAGTTTTGACTGGCAGCTTTATAATTAAAGGAAGAATAATTATGTATAGGTGGGGAAAGCTGTTGTGCTGTAGTAAATGAAAAGAATAAAAGTATGGTTATCAACACATTAAAACGAAATATTTCCATAGCAAAAAAAGATTTGAGCAAGTAATGTGCAAGTGATTTTTACCGAATAAAGGTACGGTTTTTTTTCTTTTCACTGATTTCTTCAAGAAAACCTCGATGTGGAATTCCCATCAGTTATTCTGCAGTGGAATAAAAATAATGACTGGAAAAAATGGCTACGGAAAGCCGGAAGAAAAATTACTTTTTACGTTCAATGACGTAATTCACCATAAGCATTAAAGAATCTTTGTACGGGGAAGGAGGATATTCTTCGAGCACGGCGAGGGCTTCCTGTTGAAATGCCTGCATTCTGGATACGGCGTAGGTGAGTCCGCCATTGTTCTTTACAAATTCAATAATTTCCTTAACCCGTTTCCCATCTTTGTTATGATTCTTTACCGAATTTATAAGCCAGGACTTTTCACGGGCAGAAACTTTATTTAGCACATGGATTAGGGGCAGGGTCATTTTCTGCTCTTTAATATCGATTCCCGTGGGTTTGCCTATGCGTTCATTGCCATAGTCAAAAAGATCATCTTTAATCTGAAAAGCCATTCCTATAAGCTCACCAAACCGCCTCATTTTTTCCACCTCCTTAGAATCGGGTAGCACAGAGGCTGCTCCAAGGCTGCAGCAGGCCGCTATTAAAGTAGCGGTTTTTTGACGTATGATCTCGTAGTAGATATCTTCGGTAATATCGAGGCGACGGGCTTTTTCAATTTGCAGCAATTCGCCTTCACTCATTTCCCGCACAGCAACCGAAATGATCTTTAAAAGGTCAAAATCATTGTTGTCTATAGAAAGTAATAGTCCTTTGGAAAGCAGGTAATCCCCCACCAGAACGGCAATTTTATTTTTCCACAGGGCATTGATGGAAAAAAAACCGCGACGCCGGTTGGAATCGTCCACTACATCGTCGTGGACCAGTGTGGCAGTGTGGATCAACTCAATTACCGAAGCCCCTCTGTAGGTACGTTCGTTGACTTTTCCTTCAGCAACCATTTTGGCTACGAGAAAAACAAACATAGGGCGCATCTGTTTGCCCTTTCGGTTAACAATAAAGTGAGTGATCCTGTTTAGAAGCGCAACTTTTGAAGACATCGACTGAGTGAACTTTTTTTCAAAAAGTTCCATCTCCTTCTCTACCGGCAGCTTTATTTTAGAAATTACCTTCATAAAGGCTGCTAAGATAGTTAAAAGAATAATTTTTCAGCACCTTCCAAAAATGCCCTTTTTGGATGATTATGCGACAACTTCCTTTGATTTGTTTGCAAGCTGGCCACAGGCGGCATCAATGTCCTTTCCGCGGGAACGACGAACGGTACAGGTGATTCCGTTACGCTCCAGTTCCCTTACGTACATGTTGGTTGTTTCTTCGGGAGCCTGCTTGAAGTGATCGTCACCTATGGGATTGTATTCAATTAGATTTACCTTGCAGGGCACATATTTACAGAACCTCACCAGAGCATCAACATCTTTCCTGCTGTCGTTCACATCTTTCCACACCACATACTCATAGGTAATACGGCTTTTTGTTTTAGCATACCAGTATTCGAGCGCTTCCCTAAGATCATCAAGAGGAAAGGTGGCATTAAAAGGCATAATGGAGGTTCTCACTTCATCAATGGCGGAATGCAGGGAAACGGCAAGCTTAAATTTCACCTCCTCATCGGCCATTCTTTTTATCATTTTTGGCACCCCTGAAGTGGAAACGGTAATACGTTTTGGCGACATGCCCAATCCTTCGGGAGAGGTGATCTTCTCTATAGCTTTAAGCACATTATTATAGTTCATAAGAGGCTCTCCCATGCCCATAAAAACAATATTCGAAAGAGGCTTATCAAAATACAACCGACTCTCATTGTCTATAGCCACTACCTGGTCATAAATTTCATCGGGATTCAGGTTGCGCATGCGCTTCAGCTTGGCGGTAGCACAAAATTTACAATCCAGGCTACAGCCAACCTGTGAAGAGACACAGGCGGTGGTTCTCGAGGGAGTTGGAATCAAAACCGATTCTACCGTAAGGTCATCGTGTAACTTTACAGCGTTTTTAATAGTTCCATCACTGCTGCGCTGCATCTGGTCTACCCGAATGTGGTTGATCACAAAATTCTCATTCAGCATTTTACGGGTCTCTTTGGAGATATTGGTCATATCTTCAAAAGAATGTGCTCCTTTCCCCCAAAGCCACTCATAAACCTGAGTTCCGCGGAAGGATTTATCCCCCTGGGAAACAAAGAATTGCTGAAGTTGCTCTTTGGTCAAGGCCCGTATGTCTTTCTTCTTTTCTTTCACGCTGCAAAAGTACAAAGTTATTCAGGATTCAAGATTTAAAATTAAAGATCTTTTTCCACCTGAATCCCTGTAATTATTTATAGTATATGCGGTTATAAGCAATTAGTGATCCAAAAAAGCGAAGCACCAAATAATTTCAAGCACCAATTTCCAAATTCCACTGGAGTACTAAAATAAGCCGATATGAAACCGATTTGCCGGCGCAGGTAGGTTCAAGGAAAAAAGAAACCTCACAAGTTTTTAAAAACCTGCGAGGTTTGGTTATATTTCTTTAGAAGCAACTGCCCACTGAATACTGAGCACTGAACATTCTAAACTATAGGATCAACATAGCGTCTCCGTAAGTATAAAACTTATATTTCTCCTTCACAGCTTCAGCATAAGCCTTCTTCATGAAATCGTGCCCTGCAAATGCAGAAACCATCATCAATAAAGTAGATTTTGGCGTGTGGAAGTTGGTGATCATACAGTTTGCAATACTAAAATCGTATGGAGGGAAAATGAACTTATTGGTCCATCCTCTAAACTCATTCAGGGTCTTGTTTGAAGAAACCGAACTTTCCAAAGAACGCATTACCGTAGTTCCCACCGCACAAACCTTGCGCTTTTCAAGAATAGCCTTATTGATGGTATTCACGGCAGGGGTTTCAATATAGGCCTCTTCACTGTCCATTTTGTGCTTGGAAAGATCCTCAACTTCTACCGGACTAAATGTTCCCAGCCCCACGTGAAGGGTAACTTCAGCAAAGTCAATCCCTTTGATCTCCAGCCTCTTTAGCAAATGTTTTGAGAAGTGAAGCCCGGCAGTAGGGGCCGCCACAGCACCTTCCGTTTTTGCATAGATGGTCTGGTAACGGTCTTTATCTTCGGGTTGTACTTCTCTTTTAATGTACTTTGGCAGCGGGGTTTCCCCGAGTTCTGTAAGTTTATTACGGAATTCCTCGTAAGAACCGTCGTAAAGAAAACGCAGGGTTCTCCCGCGGGAAGTAGTGTTATCAATGACTTCGGCCACCAGGCTTTCATCGTCTCCAAAATAGAGTTTGTTACCAATCCTAATCTTCCTGGCAGGGTCTACCAGCACGTCCCACAGGCGGGTTTCAGCATTTAATTCCCTCAGCAAAAACACTTCAATACGGGCACCGGTCTTCTCTTTATTACCAAAAAGACGGGCAGGAAAAACCTTCGTGTTGTTCAACACCATCACGTCTTGTGGTTCAAAATAATCGATAAGATCCTTAAATTGTTTGTGCTCAATTGTTTGCTCTTTCCTGTTTAAAACCATTAACCTGGCTTCATCCCTGTTCTCGGCAGGATATTCTGCCAATAGTTCGGGCGGAAGGTCAAAATTGAAGTGCGATAATTTCATTCCCATATAAGATAGATTTTAAGAAGCTGCAAATATACAACCTCGGGATAGGGGTTGTCAAGTAAATGCCGGTTTATTTAAGAAATCTGTTAATTGACGGGGCCACACAACGGCAGCTTTTAAAAATTTCTTATTCTTTAGCGGAATCTTTTACAGAAAACTTTAGCTGCTGAAGGTTCTCCCAAAACTCCGGAAATGACTTGCTCACCACCCCGGCATCATTAATAACAAGAGGAACTTTTAACGCCAGCGGCGCGAATGCAAGCGCCATACGATGGTCATTATAAGTGTCTATCGCAATATCTGATTTTATTTCTTCGGAAGCTGAAAGCTTTAAAGTATCATCAGTGATCTCAACCTGCCCTCCCAGTTTCTCTATTTCATTCTTCAACGCCTGAAGCCTGTCGGTCTCCTTGATCCTTAATGTATGAAGACCGGTCAAATAGGCCTTTACACCTAAACCGAAGCAGGTAACAGCAATGGTTTGTGCAAGATCGGGGCTGTTGGCAAGATCAAGTTCCAATACCTCCGGAAGTTGAACATCAAGCTTCTCCAACCTGATCTTACCTTCCAAAAATGTCGTTTTGACGCCTAATTTTTGGTAGATATCGGCCACACTTCTATCCCCCTGTAGGCTGTTCTCCCTGTAGGCGGTAAGACTAAGTTCTGCCGCATCTGAAAGGGCTGCCATACTGTAAAAATAAGAAGCAGAACTCCAATCCGATTCTACAACTATGCGTTTTGCGGGCACTGTAGCTGTAGGAGCTATGGAAATTTGGTTGTTCTCAAAACTTCCTTCAATTCCGCACTGCTTCAGGAGTTGCAGGCTCATTTGAATATAAGGTACAGAAGTAATCTTTCCTTCCAGATCAATTTTTAGCCCCTTGGGCAGCGAAGGAGCAATCAGCATCAAAGCCGAAATGTACTGGCTGCTCACATTTGCCTGCATTTTCACCTCATTTTTCAGCAGTTTTTTTCCTTTGATCCGCAGAGGAGGAAATCCTTCATTTTTATCATAGGTAATGTCGGCACCCAAATCACGCAACGCATCGACAAGAATTGCAATAGGCCGCTCCTGCATACGCGGGCTGCCGGTAAGCACGGTCTCCCTACCTTCTTTGGAAACGAAATAAGCCGTTAAAAACCGCATTGCCGTGCCCGCATGATGAATGTCTATGACCTCATCTTCAGAATTAAGGGCTTTTTGAAGCACCCGGGTATCGTCACTGTTAGACAAATTATCGATTTCCAGGTGAGGATAAAGGGCCTGCAGGATAAGCAGTCGGTTAGATTCACTTTTTGAACCGGTAACGGCAATCTTTCCCGAAAGCCTTCGGGTGTTGGTGGAAAGGTGAAGGGGCATAATTATTTTCTTTTAAAATTCTTTCTCCTACTGGTCATATACATGGAGTAAACGAGGCTAATCACGGCTTTGATAAGAAAATATTCCACCCATTTCCCATCAGAAAATTCATCCTGATAGATAAGGGCAAAATCGCCGCTAATGATTTGCCTGAAATGGGAGATAATAAGGGAAAGCCCTACAAATACAACAAAGAACACAGTGCCTAGTTGCAGCACCTTCAGCCAGTAATCGGAGTTTTTTACGTCTTCTAAAATGCGCATTTACAGTAACTTTTTGTTGTTTTTATGGCGGTCTTTGTCACGTTGAGTCTTCAGGTTCAACTTTTTATCAAAAGCTTCCTGTAGATCTATCCCGGTTTGATTGGCCAGGCAGAGCACCACAAAGACAACATCGGCCAGTTCTTCCCCCAGGTCTTTTGCTTTATCGCTTTCTTTCTCGCTTTGTTCCCCGTACCTGCGGGCAATAATACGGGCAACTTCCCCTACTTCTTCGGTAAGCTGGGCCATGTTGGTGAGCTCGTTAAAGTACCTCACCCCGTGCTCCTTTATCCAGGCATCTACGGTCTCCTGTGCATTTTCGATGTTCATCAGATAATTTTCTTCAAAACTAAAGTTTCTGATTGTTTCTCTACCATTTGTGCATAAAATTCTTTTAGGGCAGTATACTGCTCCGGAAGAAAAACAATATTCTTCAAAGTAAAATCGGCTTCAAATCGCAAATACCTCCCGTTTTGTTTCACCAGGAATTTGAATTCACCCTCACCTCCATTTATCTGGACAATTGAACTTTCGGGCAGAGATTCAACTTCATAGTCTTCAGGAATAAGAAGATTTATAGTTTTCTTCGTCATCATAGGGAATTCAAAGAAGATTGGGTACTGCCTTTCATCTGCTTTAAAAGGATTCTCAGCCAGGCCGTTAAAGATAAATGGCTTAATATATACTTTATCGTTAATGACATCTACTCCCTGCTGCAACTCGAAGACATAAGACTCTTTTACCTCTAAACCTATTGAATCAAGGTTCTCCTGCCGTACTTCGGATATTTTAATATTCCCCTTCTCTTTTTCAAGATTCTCCAGAAGAACCTGCTCAGAAAGTCCTTCCACTTCTTCCCTGTATGCCTTTGCAAAGAGGCCATCATAGCTTTCCGCCGCTTTCCCCCTAAGCACCATATCATTACCCAGTTCATAACTTAACACAGAGACATCAGATGACAGAACCCCAGAATACAGATCTACCCAGTCTGAAGATAAATTTTCCCGAATGAGCCTTCCTTTCCAGTTCCTTGCCCGCTTAGGCAATTCCCCCGGTGCAGCATGAGGGTCTGTGGCGTCGAGTAAAACAGCACCTTCCGGAAATTCGATCACAGAGACCACATAATTAAACCCGGTACGGGTAGGAAAAACCGGGATGCCATTACTGCGTGTACTCAACACGACGGGATTAGCATTGAGACCGGCATATTTTAACATGGCAGTTAGCAGGAGGTTAATATCCCCCACGTTTCCTTCCCCTTTTTTAAAGGCAGTTTTCCCACCGCTTTCTGGCATAAAGCCGTAGTAGCCGTTCCACTTCACTTTTTGTTTTACAAATTTGTAGATGAGCTGCATTTTTTCAAGAGGTGATTGCACCCCCTGCACGAGCTGGTCTACCTCATCTTCAAAATAACCATCCCGGTTTATTTCCTTTTGAAAGTCGGCGTCATTAAATATGCTTTTGGCCACACTTTCCCAATCTTCAGCATAGTTTTTTGTGGTAGTATTTGGGAATCTTGTAGAGGTAAGCTCCCATTTCAAAAATGCAGCATAATTATGCAGATAATCTACGTAATCTTCCTTTTTAAGGGCAGGTACATTGTTTGTGGCCACTTCATACACATTCTGTGAAAACTGAAGCCTTGATGTGCCCCTGCCATTATTATTTAGGTGAACGAAAGGTTCGGTACTTTCAGTAATGGGTAATATCAAAGGGGATTTAGGGTTTGAATATTTTCTGAAATTAAGGTATTCAGGGATCACTATTTTTACCTCAAGCCGGTTTATGGGAATAGTATACTGCAGCGGCGTTTGGTCTATTGAAGTAACAAAGGGAGAGTTCAAGGTGTATTTATACTCAATTACACTTCCTTCCTGCACAACAGGCATCGTAATTTTAGTAGTAAGCCGGTAATCATTTTCTTCCTCTTCAAAAATGCCATTTTTGCCAAGTTTTTCTGAAGTGAGTTTCCCATTATTGATATTATAGGTATAGCCTTTAATACTGCTCACCCTTTCTTCGTCATTGGAATTTTTATAATAAGAAATCTCTTTAGTGGCCCAGTCAAAGCCCTCTTTAGTATAGATCTTGATCCTCTCGTGCACATCGGTGACCAGTGTAAAGCCAATTCCGTTATCATACCTGTAGTACACATTGTGGCTGCGGTATAAAACTGCGGCATCTACTTCTTTGTCAACAGGATGAAATTCTTCCTTAACTTCATCAACTGACACTTTTCCAAAACGAAAGTCCTGGGCGCCTGCTCCAAAACTTAGCAGCACAAAAGCTGCAACAAAATAAAACTTATTCATTATAAATGGTTTAATTGCTCCGCACGAGAACTGCTTTTTGATTTCCCAGAGCGTGGATTGAATACATAAAATCTCGAAATTCCTGGAGTGCATCTGCAGGCCAGGTACCTTCGTTGAGCGTGTAGGAGCGTTCAACACATATTATTTTTTTACCTTCTATCTCGGTCAGCTTTGCCTCAAAACTGAAACTTCCGAATTTACTATCGAGCTTCACCGCTTCAGGAATTGCTTCAGATTCAAAATTCTCTGGCAATTCAAATTCAAAACGGTCTTTTGCAGTGGTGCCACGACCTATTTTAATGGGCAGCTTACGATCTTCACGGTCTGAAATCGAATAAGTAGCCACACTTAAAAAATTGAGCGGCATTAATAGACGGTTGGCAACTTTGGAAGGATACTTTTCACCTGAAAATTTGATTATTTCGGTAAATTCCTGCTTTTCCCGGTCATTGATAAATTGGGGCGCTTCAAGATCCAGGCCTTTGAGGTGCCCCCAGTTTTTCTTGTAGAACAAAACCTGATCTTTTTCTGATGCCGAAGTTATCCTATAGGTGTTGCCGTATGAAATCCCCCTGCTCTTTCTTTCAAAAGCAGCTTTATAGCTTCCATCTTCTTTTAAGCTTATGCGTATTGCTGTTTCCTGTACATTTTCTGAAGGGGAATAGGTTTTGGTCTTAACAATTTCACCTCCTTCAGGTTTTACCAGCAGCACATGCCGGTCATCTGTAAAATCTCCCAGATAATTAAACGGAAGGGTTTGACTGGTACATTCCAGCCAGATATCCTCTTCATTTTCCCTGGGAACATTAAGAATAACATGATCGCCCTGTATTGAAACAAATTCCGGGTCTATATCTTTTTTGTCTTCGCCAGAATACACTACTGCATAATATGAAGTGATGTCTTGAGAATCAAGAAGGGCTTTAGTATAGTTGGTGAGTCCTTTACAATCTCCGTATTTCACTTTGTCAACTTCTTCGGCAGAAATAGGTTCCCAGCCACCAATGCCTAACTGCACGCTTATATACCTCGAATTTTGCTGAACATAATCATATATAATCCTGGCTTTCTCTACATCATCTTTGGCTCCTGCTGTTAGCGCGGTGATTTTATTAATAGTTGCGACCGGAAGCTTGTTCCTGCCTGCCAATAGATTATCATACTGCCACTTTCCAAATTCTTTCCAGGTGGCACCGCTTCCTTTCACGCCAACCAGGGCAAATTCATCTAAGGCCACCTGTAAACCGGGAGTAAAATCTTCAAGGGACGGGCTTAATGGTTCATACTTATAGGCAGGAAAATTGGTTAGCGTATAGATAAGCTGGTTTCCTGAATTATCTTTTACCAGCTCCAGGCTGTCAAGATTTCTTTCCTGAATTCTATATTCAATATTTTCCGGAATTAAGACCTGGTAGCTCGATTTTTCCACACTTACATTAAAACCCCTTACAGGATTCCAGTCGGGCAAAAAAATGGTGCTATTTGTCTCCACTTCACTTTCATAAACAATAGTGTACGGATAGTCATTGGGGGTAAAATCGGCATAACTAACTCTTGTATCGCTATACAATGTGCCTGATGAAGTGGCACTGCGGTCTGTAAAATGCTTTGCCTTAAACTTTTTGATTTCATTTCCGTTCTTGTCATAGATCAAAAGGCTTTGTCCTTTAATTTTAATGTTGTTACTGTAAAAGTCACCTGCAAATGCAAAACGATCTCCATTTTCATTCAAGATCGTGATCACTTTACGACTGTTCATACTCATCTTATCAACTGAATTTACAGTAATTGACAGCAGCTGCTCACGAACTACTGCATGTGCATTTTCTTTCAAAGGGGCATCAATAAGATCTATGGAGTAGGGAGAGCTTTGGGAAAGCACTGTTGAAGAGGGTACCAACAACAGGAATAAAATAAAAAATAAGCGGAACATGAACATTGACAGAACTATAGGTTGGTTCTGCTAATATAGTATTTTAACTCTTTTTAACACATTTTTAAGTTTTTAATTTTAGGAAAAATAAGTTCCGTAACAAATTAACCTCTATTCTTTGAATCAATTATGATCGTTACAGGGCCATCATTAAGAAGGTTCACCTTCATATCGGCACCAAATATTCCTGTCCCTATCTTTTTGCCCAGTTCTTTTTCAAAAGCAGACACAAATTCTTCATACAGCGGAATGGCCACATTGGGTTTGGCGGCTTTAAAATAGCTTGGCCTGTTGCCCTTTTTGGTGCTGGCGTGCAGCGTAAACTGGCTTACCACAATGGCCTCGCCCTCTACATCAAGCAGCGAATCGTTCATTACGCCACTGGCATCATTGAAGATACGCATATTCACAATTTTTTTACACAACCAGCTAATATCTTCACCGGCATCTTCATTTTCTATGCCTATAAGGATCAATAAACCTTTACCAATTTCGGCATTTTTGACACCTTCTATAATTACTGATGCTTCAGAAACCCTCTGAATTACTGCTCTCATTCCTGTTGATGGTTATCAAAGCGATAGTTTTGTTCGTCTTCGCCTTTTAATATTTGCAGATAGCTTTTATAACGGGACCAGGGGATTTCCCCGGCTTCAAGTGCCTCTTTTACGGCACATTTTGGTTCTTCAAGGTGCAGGCAGTTGTAAAATTTACAGTCCTGCTTGCGCGCAAAGAACTCGGGGAAGTAAACTCCCAATTCCTCTTTTTCCATGTCTACCACCCCAAAGCCTTTAATGCCGGGGGTATCTATGATGCGGGCACCAAAATCGAGATCGAACATTTCAGCAAAAGTAGTGGTATGCTGCCCCTGCCGGTGTTGTTCAGAAATTTTGGTGGTCTTTAGATCGAGTTTTGGTTCAATGGCATTGATCAAAGTAGATTTCCCGGTGCCGCTGTGGCCCGAGATCATGCTGGTCTTATCCTGCATAAGCTCTTTTACCTGCTCTACATTTTTTCCTGTCTTGGCCGAAATTCCTATACATTCATAACCAATTTGCCTGTACATGGCTGCCATGTACTTCACCTCATCAAGCTCTTCGGGTTTATACGTATCAATCTTGTTGAACAATAAAATGGCTTTGATGTGATAAGCTTCCGCAGTAACAAGAAAACGGTCTATAAAAGTGGTAAAAGTGGGCGGATTATTCAGCGTTACCAGCAAAAAAGCCTGATCTATATTCGAGGCAATGATATGGGTTTGCTTCGAAAGGTTAACCGATTTACGGATGATGTAATTCTCACGCTCCCCAATGCCGGTAATCACGCCGTTCTGCTCCTCTTCGCCGCTATCTTCCAGTTTAAACTCCACCCGGTCTCCCACGGCCACGGGATTGGTACTTTTAATCCCCTTGATCCTGAATTTCCCTTTGATACGGCATTTGAAAAACCTGCCGTCATCGGCTTTCACCTGGTACCAGCTTCCGGTAGATTTATAAACAGTTCCTTTCATTTAGTGCTTTTCAAAAAAGGCTCCTCCAAAAACTTCTTCTGAATTACTATCCAAAAATGGCATTTTTGAAGGAGATTTTTTACCACAACAAATTAACAAGAAAAAATTAGATTAGAATTTTAAACCGGAAACTAAGTGCTTTAATAACCCGCAAAATCTATTGTTTCATGATCTTTTCCTGGTGATTGATAGATTCCTGGTGCACGGCTTTGAACAAACGCAGGATGAATTCTTCGCTTAGCCCGTGCTGCTCGCCTTCCAGAACCATTTTCCCCAGAATTTCGTTCCATCTTTTGGTTTGAAGCACAGAAACGTTCTGAGATTTTTTCACCCTCCCAATTTCGTCGGAAATTTTCATCCTTTTTGACAGCAATTCAATCAATTGGTTATCGGTCACATCAATTTGTGCCCTTAAATTGTGCAGTTTATTCTGAAATTCTTCACTTTCAGAAACTTCTTTCCGAATTTTGAGGTCTTTCATGATCTGCACCAAAGTGGCAGGTGTGATTTGCTGTTTTGCGTCACTCCAGGCGTTATCGGGGTCAAAATGCGTCTCCACGATGAGTCCGTCATAATTAAGGTCAAGCGCGGTTTGGCAAAGGTCAAAAATGATGTCCCTTCTTCCGGCAATATGCGACGGGTCGAGGATTAGCGGCAAATCAGGGAACTTATTCTGCAGTTCAATGGCAATCTGCCACTCAGGGTTATTTCGGTATTTGGTCTTTTCATAGGCAGAGAATCCGCGGTGAATCACACCCAGGTTCTTGATATCGCAGGAGTAGAACCTTTCAACTGCACCCAACCACAGGGACAAATCGGGGTTTACGGGGTTTTTCACCAGCACCACCTTGTCGGTTCCCTTAAGGGCATCGGCAATATCCTGAACAATAAAAGGGGAAACCGTAGTACGGGCACCAATCCACAGGATATCAATATCATGCTCAAGCGCAAGATCTACGTGATGCGGGCTCGCCACTTCGGTAGTGGTAAGCATCCCGGTTTCCTGTTTTGCCTTTTGCAGCCATTTTAGCCCCAGAGCACCAACGCCTTCAAAATTACCCGGGCGGGTACGGGGTTTCCAGATTCCCGCTCTTAAAACGGTAGCATCGGTATCTTTTAGCTGGTGCGCAATTTTAAGCACCTGCTCTTCGGTTTCGGCACTACATGGCCCCGCAATTACCAGAGGATGTTCCAATCCAAAATTGTCTAGCCAGGTTCTGAGTTCTTTCTTGTTTTCCATTAGTTAATCAGTTTATTCCGTTCAAAATTGTTTTTATGTGGTTTGTCTTTTCCATCTCTCTGAAAACCTCCTGAAAATTGTCATTTTTGAGAAGATCCCTGAATTCTGAAAGATTATTGATGTACTCTTCGAGGGTCTCGAGAATATTGTTCTTATTTTGCTGAAATATTGGCGTCCACATGGCGGGTGAACTTTTTGCCAGCCGCACCGTAGAAGCAAATCCACTGCCTGCCAGGTCAAAAATGTCTTTTTCGTTCTGCTCTTTCTGAAGCACTGTTTTTCCCAACATAAAAGAACTGATGTGAGAAAGGTGAGAGACATAGGCGATGTGCCTGTCATGCGACGCAGGATCCATGTACCTGATGCGCATTCCCAACTTCTGAAAGATCTCCAGCGCCCTTTCCTGAAGTTTAAAAGCAGTTTTCTCTACCTCACAAATGATGTTGGTCTTGGCTTGAAAAAGGTTTTCTATTGCTGCTTCGGGGCCAGAGAATTCGGTTCCGGCAATGGGGTGTGCGGCAAGGAAATTCCTTCTATTGGGATGTGCCGCTATTGCTTCACACAAACCTGCCTTGGTCGAACCAGCATCAAAAATAAGCGTATTGGGACCCACCGCATCCAAAACCTCAAGAGCCACTTTTCGGGCAGCGTCAACCGGCACCGCAATAATTAATACTTCTGCCTCTCTAGCTTTTTCTAAAGTAGCCGGGCCGTCAATAAGTTTAAGCTCCTGGGCCTTTAACAGGTGCGCCTCACTGGCGTCACTGCCCGTGACCGCCACTCCCGGAAAAGCCTTTTTAAGCCCCAGTGCAAACGAGCCACCAATTAAACCTAAACCTATAATATGAACTTTCATGCCGTTAATCTATTACAGGCTTTTATAATATTTTCTTCCGAAGCGCATAAAGAAAACCGGATATAGCCTTCTCCCTGACTTCCAAAAATGAATCCGGGGGCTGCGAAGATGTGGTATTTCTTCAGCAGATGTTCTACAAATCCTTCTGAAGTATTTCCCTGCGGGACTTTGCACCACAGGAACATCCCGGCCTGATCTTCAGAAAAACTGCATTTTAAAGCTGTAGCAAGTTTTACGATTTCTTCCTTTCTCCGCTGGTAGATCTTATTCTGCTCGCTGAACCATTCCGGGGAAAGCCGCAGTGCCATTGCCGCTCCTGCCTGCAGGGGAAAGAACATGCCACTGTCCATATTCGTTTTTACTTTGAGTACCGTGTTGATATGTTTTTCACTGCCGCACAACATCCCGATGCGCCAGCCCGACATATTGAAGCTCTTGCTTAGGGAATTTAGCTCGAGTACTCCATCCATGTCCTCACAATACTTAAGGATACTTTGAGGTTCTTCATTGAGGATAAAGCTGTAGGGGTTATCGTTCACAACAAGTATGCTGTGCTTTTTTCCAAACCTGTAGAGTTGCTCAAAAAGCTCTTTTTTAGCTACTGCCCCGGTGGGCATGTTAGGATAATTTACCCACATCAGTTTTACCTTGCTCAAATCCCTTTTTTCAAGCTCTTCAAAATCGGGCAACCAGCCGGTTTCTTCATTGAGGTTATACAGAACTGTGCTCGCTCCAACAAGCCGGCTAACCGAAGCATAGGTAGGATAGCCCGGGTTTGGCACCAGCACCTCATCCCCTTCATTTAAAAACGCCATGGAAATATGGGTAATACCCTCTTTGCTCCCCATTAAAGGAAGGATCTCAGTTTCATGGTCAAGGGCCACACTATAGAAATTCTGGTAGAACTCTGCTATGGCTTTCCTGAAATCATTGGTTCCCCGGTACGGCTGGTACTGGTGCGCCGACGGATTGAGCAGCGCCTGGTGCAGAGCCGTCATCACCTGCGGTGGCGGTTGTAGATCTGGGCTTCCCACTCCCAGATTTATAATGGGTTTCCCCGAATCCTGTAACGCCCTTACTTCCTTCAGTTTTGTTGAGAAGTAGTATTCTTCAACGTGGTTTAGTCGACTGGCCTGTGCGATCATAATAAGCCGTTTTTATAGATTCCTAACACCTTTAATTCTTCGGTTAATTCCGAAAGTATGTTTAATACTTTTTGTAATTCTTCTTCGTCCTGGAAAAGCACATCGATAAAGAATGCGTATTTCCAGGGCACATCAATCACCGGCACACTCTGAATTTTGGTCATGTCTAGATCAAAATCCCTCAATATATTGAGCACGCTTACCAGGCTTCCTCTTTTGTTTTCCAGGACAAATTTTAATGAAGCCTTATTTGCGCCGGTAACCACGGGAGCTGCGTTCTTTGACGAAAGCACCAGAAAACGGGTAGAGTTGCTTTTCATGGTTTGTATGCCTTCCTTTAAAATTTCAAGGTCATAGATATTTGCAGCGGCTTTACTGGCCACAGCTGCAACTCCCGTTAGATTTTGCTCTCTAATTCTCTTGGCCACCTCGGCTGTATCGGTATCTTCAATAAGCTCCATGTGGGGGTGGTCTTTAAAGAAGGTCTGGCATTGCAGGAGGGCCATTGGGTGAGAACACACTTTTTTAATATCGGTGATCTTCTGCCCAGGCAGCACCATGAGGTTCATAAAAATAGGAATGTAATGCTCACCCTTAATTTGTAGATTATTATCATCAATAAGGGCGTAATTGGGGAGAATGGTACCCGCAGTAGAATTCTCTATCGCCATGACTGCGCTTACAGAACGGTTGGTCAATAAGCTGTCAACAACTTCCCTAAACGATTGGCATTCGTCTACCGGAACTTCCTTTCCAAAATATTCCCGTGCAACCTGGTGGTGAAATGATCCTTTTATTCCCTGTATGGCTATTTTTTCCTGCATATACTTTTTGGCAAAAAAAAATCCCGATGCTTACATCGGGATTTCAGTTATAATATTGGTTAATTATACGGCACTCCCGATCTTATCTCTGAAATAGAAATAAAAGTAATACCAGGCGTTCCAGATAAATAAATTGTTCATTTTTCTCTTTGTGAAAAGCTAATGTAGCATATATTTTCAAAAAACAATGTTTTTTCCTGAAAAAACAACGAGAACGATTTCGCTAATTTTAACAACATTTGAATTCTTCTGAATAATTTTCTGCCTTATAAAAAAGATGATTTACTTTTGAAAAAAAGCTGTTATGTCAATACTGGTAAACAAGGTCTCTAAGTACTACGGAGAACAAAAAGCCCTCGATGAAGTTTCCTTTTCCATCCAAAAAGGGGAAATTGTGGGGTTCTTAGGCCCCAATGGCGCAGGAAAGTCTACACTTATGAAGATCCTTACCGGTTATTTACAACCTTCTTCGGGAGAAGCCACTGTAAACGGCTTTGCCCTTGAAGAAGATTTGCTGCAGGCACAAAAAAGCACCGGATACCTCCCCGAGCACAACTCCCTTTATACCGAAATGTATGTGCGGGAATACCTGGAGTTTAACGCCCTTATATATAAGGTACCAAAAAGCCGTATTGAAGAGGTTATTCTCCAAACCGGACTTCTACCCGAAGCCAATAAAAAGATCGAGCAGCTCTCTAAAGGTTACCGGCAGAGAGTAGGCCTGGCTAATGCACTTCTGCACAACCCCGATGTGCTCATCCTCGATGAACCCACCACAGGCCTCGATCCCAACCAGCTGGTAGAGATCAGGGAATTGATCAAAACAATTGGAAAGGAAAAAACCATCTTTCTCTCCACCCACATTATGCGGGAAGTAGAAGCTTTGTGTGAGCGGGTGATCATCATCAACCACGGAAAAATTGTTGCCGATAAAAGGTTGGAGGAGCTGCGCGATGAGCAGATGCAGATCATTGAAGTGGAGTTTGATTACCGAATTGAAGAAGTTGCCCTCAATCGCCTGCCTCACCTTATGGACCTCAGGAACACCGGCGGATTCGTTTATGAACTCTATTTTGACACTGAAAAAGACATGCGCCCTACCGTTTTTGATTTTGCACATGACAATGGATTGAAGACCTTACAGCTCAACCGGAAGAATAAGAACCTGGAGAATTTATTTTCAGAGCTAACGCTGAAGAAGTAGGGTTTTTCTACCCGACCTGCAAGGTTTTGAAAACCTTGCAGGTCTATATTTTTTGATCAACCTAAAGGTAAAAAAGACCTGGCAGACCGATGATATTACGAAACGATCTGCAAATTCCTGCCATTTCGGAATTTAGAATTGGGCTAAAGCCCTGGGTGAAGATCCTCTTTATTATCCCCGACTTAAAAGTCGGGGCAATTAATTTCTGTGGAATTTTAAATAACAACCAAAACCTACAAGGTCAGAAAAAGACCCTGCAGGTTTGATGATAACCCGGCACGGATTTCAAATCCGCGCCAACTAATCAAAACCGCAACAAGGAGAAACGGAAACAGATAACGCGGATCTGTGATCCGTGCTGATTTCCAGCAACTAAACCTAACAGGTTTTAGAAACCTGTTAGGTTTGAATACGAAAACCTTCAAACAATTTCAAGTATTTGTCGCGGATTGTAAATCTGCGCCATCTTCACCTGTTAGCGCGGATCTGTGATCTGTGCCGAAGAACCTCTTTTCATTCGAATATCAACTTCCCCGAATAAAAGGTCTCCACCTCCACCACCGGCGGGCGGTTAACAGAAATCACATCCCCCGTACTTCTTATTTCTCCTCTCAACACCTGCTGCGGATTTACAAACAACTTATTGGTTCCCCGATGCTGAATTTCAACAGTGCCGGCAGTCAGTTCCTGTGCCTCAACCCTGCCATCGCCGTTGGCGATATAGAGATCCAAATAATTTGTTTCCCCCTGAAGGAAAAAGTTCGAAAAATCATCTCCCGTTACCCGCACATAATCTGACACCAGATGCAGGTCAAAATCCCCTACGGTATATACTTCATTTGAATCTTCCTGGTTCAGGCTGCGCAGCCAGATGTCTGGGAAATGCAATTCTCCCACACTTTTTACCACCCGGTTTCCTGCATTTTGTAACCATGTAAGGTTGGGTACCGTCACATAAATGGAAGTGAGTTTATAATCCCGCACAAAGTTACAGCTGTTGCCATTCCGGAGAATAAGTCGGCCGTCGATTACTTCAGCAGAAATTTCGTTCATCAGGTTTTCACCTGTTTTTACTATTACTTTATGGTCTTCTCCCTGTTCAATAAAAAGCTCAATATTTTCATAAACCATGAGCTCTTCAAAAGGGCCTACCTGCAACTCTTTTTCGATCATGCTTCCGGCGGTTTGAAAACAATCGGGAGCATCTTCAGTATTACAAGCCATAAAAAGTATCAGGCCCAAAAATGGCAAATTCAGAAGAGATTTTTTCAGCAGCTGTTTCATAAGCGGTATCCTATTGAAAATTCCACAGCTTCGGCATTTGCCCCGTGAGAACGTACCGTTACAGAACCAAAAAAGTCGTTCCAGATCTCCCTTTGCAAACCTACCCTGTTGTACACCCTGTCTACATACTTATCATAAGGATAGTAAATGTAATATCCAAGATGAGTAATTAGGGAAAGCTTTCGAAAAGTGAGTTGATGGCCGGCAAATACTCCTACGCGCTTTGCATCTTCATCACCCGTAGTACCCACCAGTGGAAAAGCGACCGAATAATAGTAAATATACTCCTCCATAGCACGTGAAAGGAATAATTCGGCACCCGCCTGCAGGGTACTTTTATGGTTTAAAGCTTTATCTGCATAAGCCGAAAGCGTTAAAAATGGATAAGATTCTGAACCAATGACCCCGGTAGTATTCACCCCGCCACGTAATACAAGGTTGTACCGAAAAGGTGCCGAAAATGGCATTTTTGGATCTTTAGGTATGAACTCTCTTTGAACCTCATGGTTGAAGTCGTAATTTAACCCGGCACTTAGAGCCAGGGTATTTGTAGAGCTGTTGGGCGATATAAAATCGGCGTTGGAATAATGGATCAGCGAAAGGCCGGTTTGGAACCCCAGGCCGCCAATGATATTTTCGAACTGCAGGTTTCCGGTAAAAATAGTGGAGCTAAGAAGCCGGGAGCCATAAGCATTGTTCTGGTAATTTTTATCGGGATGGTACGGATTGGTAGTAACTGCCAGCCCCTGACCCACTTTTAGCAAAAGGTGCCGCTTCAGAAAATAAAAGCCCAGGTGGGCGTAGGCGCCGAAATTCTCTCCCAAATGCTCATTTTTGAGATCCTGGTAAGAGAGGGAAAAACCCACATTGGGATAGTTATAGCGGCGTTCCCAGGCCTGATCTCCGTAGGTTTTCCGGTTAAAATGCAACAGCACTCCGTGAGGATGTTCGGTGATCAAATGAGAAATATTGCGGTTGTGCTCCCAAATACTTCCGTAGAAATAATTCGCTTCTACGGAAAAATCTTTCTCCTGTGAAAAAACTTCCGAAGAAAACAACAAAATGAGCAGCAGCAATTTTCGCATGGAAGGTGCCGGACTTACTGATTTACCGGCGAACCGTTGAGGATGATTTCTGAAGAGATCTCGGCTGTTTTTTCCAGCATTTTTGCTACCGAACAGTATTTTTCGAGAGAAAGATCTACTGCCCTTTTAGCTTTATTTTCGGGAATATCCCCATCTATAAATATCTTTAAGTGGATTCTTTTAAAGACGTTTGGAATTGCACCATCCACTCTGAATCCTTCTACATCCATCTCGAGATTAGTCATCTCCAGTTGCTGTTTTTTGAGGATCATTACAATATCAATACTGCTGCAACCGGCAATACCCATAAGCAGTAGCTCCATGGGGCTTGCTCCCTGCGGGCTGGGTTCGCTCTTGTTGTCGAGATGCACTACATCTCCACGCTCATTTCTGGTTTCAAAATGGTAGTTTTCGTTAAGTCTCTTAAGATGGATCTTCATTTATCGTGGAATTTATGCAAAGTTAGGAAAAAACTTTTCCCTAATCCCATCCCTTTATCCCCATCCCCGGCCCTTCATCCCATCCCCCACCCTTCCCAAGGGGAAGGGAGTAAAATGAAATACAACATGGAAGTAAATTAGAATAGATTTATCCAATACTCTGTACCACTTCCCGCTTGGCTTCTTTTTTGGTACCGTCAAATCCTTCTACCCCGCCAACAGTAGTATATTTTAGAACGTACTTTTTGTTAGGGTGGATTCGCTGATAGGCACTCTGGCACATGATGGCGGCTTCATGAAATCCGGAGAGGATCAGCTTTAGCTTTCCTTTATAGGTGTTGACATCTCCAATAGCATAGATCCCAGGAATGTTGGTCTGGTAATCATACGAATTATCGACCTTAATGGCATTTTTTTCAATTTCCAGCCCCCAATTCGCCATAGGTCCCAGCTTTGGAGAAAGTCCGAATAGCGGGATGAAATGATCTGTAGATTTCAGTTCCTCCCCACGGGCAGTATCGTTGTGCCGAATGACCACCTGCTCCAGACGCTCTTCTCCTTTTAGCCCCACTACTTCGGCATTTGTGATAAGCTCTACTTTACCCAGTTTGGCAAGTTCAGAAAGACGTTCTACCGAATCAAGTGCGCCCCTGAATTCATTCCTCCTGTGAACCAGGGCAACTTCAGCAGCGACATCGGCCAGGAAAATTGCCCAGTCTAATGCCGAATCTCCTCCCCCGGCGATAACTACTCTTTTGTCGCGGTACACTTCGGGGTCTTTTATAAAATAAGCCACGCCATTATCCTCAAAATCAGAAATATTTGGAATGGGCGGTTTGCGTGGCTCGAAAGATCCCAATCCGCCAGCTATCGCGACCACCGGCGCGTTATGCTGAGTACCTTTATTTGTGGTCACCACAAAAGTTTCATCCTCCAGCTTTTCGATGGTTTCGGCCCGTTCGCCCAGGGTGAAGCCGGGATTAAAAGGCCTGATCTGTTCCATGAGATTGTTCACCAGATCGCCGGCAAGAATTTCAGGAAAAGCAGGAATGTCATAAATGGGCTTTTTGGGATAAATTTCTGAACACTGGCCGCCGGGCTGCGGCAAAGCATCTATTAAATGTGTTTTTAGCTTTAAAAGTCCGGCTTCAAATACCGTGAACAATCCGGTGGGTCCGGCACCTATGATGAGGATGTCTGTTTTAATCATTACTTACTTTTTTTGCTTTTAAGGATTCGGTTATTTTGTTCATCTGGTTCACTTTCTCATCAAAATCTCCTTTGATGGTCGAGCGGTACTCATTGAGGTTTTCAACCATCTGGTTGATGTTATCGGGGATCACCTCTTCAAAAAACTGCCGTAGTCGCTTGGCTGTGGTAGGTGATTTGCCATTCGTTGAAATAGCGATCTTTACATGACCTTTATTGACGATCCCGCCCATATAGAAATCACATAAATCGGGAGTATCTGCTATATTGGCCAGTAAAAACCTCTTTTTCGCGTGGGTATAGATGCGCCTGTTCAGCTTTTCGTCATTGGTGGCAGCAATAACCACATGCCGCTTTTTCAGCTGACTTTTTTTGTACCTGCTTTTGGTGATCTTCAAATCATGTTTTTTGGCCAAAGCTTCAGTTTCCGGAAGGAACTCCTTTGCCACCACCTCCACATTCGCATTCGGGCTGGACTTCAGCAGAAAATGCAATTTTTCATGCCCTACATTTCCGCCGCCAACAATGAGGATATTGAGCTTATTTACCTTTAGGAAAACAGGGTACAATTCGTTTCTTTCTTCCATAATCCACACCCCTAGCTCCGAATTGGGGAATTTAGATATTCATTCTCTTTGATCACACTTTCAAAAAGAGCCTGTAATTTTGGCCTTTCGTTTACTACATCTCCAATGACGATAATCGCCGGAGAGGAGAGTTTCTTTTTTAAAACCACTTTTTCGATATCCCGGATGCGGCCAAAGCCGGACTTCTCATTCACGGTAGTTCCATTTTGAATGATCGCCACGGGTGTATCTTCTCTTCCGAAGTGACTGAAGATATCCACGATCTCGTGCAGTTTCCCCATTCCCATCAGGATGACAACGGTAGCGGTTGATTGAGCCGCAAGCCGGACATCTTCTGAAAGTTTTCGCTGAGTAGTAGTTCCCGTAATCACCCAAAAACTTTCAGAAACTCCCCTTTTTGTAAGGGGAATGCCCGAAGCTGCCGGCACAGCAATAGAAGAAGTCACTCCCGAAACCACGGCGGTCTCAAGCCCACGGCTCCTGGCATAATCAATTTCTTCAGAACCACGCCCAAAGATAAAAGGATCGCCACCTTTTAATCGTACCACATGGCCGCGTTCCCGGGCATATTTCACGATCAGATCATTAATTTCATCCTGGGAATAGTAGTGACTGCCTTTACGCTTCCCTACAAAAATATGTTCTGCCTGGGGTGCATAATCCAGTAATTCTCTGTTGATAAGGGCATCGTATAATACCACATTGGCTGCTTTCAAAGTATTCACAGCTTTAATGGTGATCAATTCGGGGTCTCCCGGACCAGCACCTACTACGCTTAATTTTGGTTCATTATACATTTTGCACCTCCTTTGTTCTATAAGCATCTACCCGCTTAAGGAATAGCTGCGCGTCCTCTAAATATTTTTTTGCAAATTCTTCTGTGGGTTCATGTTCATTCATTTGATAAACAAAGTCTTTAAAAGAAGTGGATAATTCTATTTTTCCCGGCTCCACGAAAAGTTCATCAAATTGGGCTATGATCCCCGCCTGGGTATTGGTAGCAACATTTTCAGACAACAACAAAGCCTTGGCCGAATTCACCAGTGAAGAATAGGAATGGTAAATACTGTCTGACCATACTTTTCTCTCAAGGGCAGTTTGTGCATTCTGTATTTTCTCATCGCTTTCAAACAACAGGGTAGCGATAAGGTCAATGACCACTCCCGCACATTCGCCTACTCCCACCGCCTTGATGTATGGTTGCGTGTGGCCCCAATCGACAAGATCTTCAGAAGTAGTTGTGCTGGTATCTGAAAGATCCTTGAGCAGGTCATAGAAATAGGTTTTCCCCTGCCGGTCGTAGTAACTCACAAACTTTTCATCTCTTGCAGAATTTTTCTCAAAATCATTCAGCAGCAATCTCAGTGCCTGCGGTCCGCGTTTGCTGGGCACTTTTATCACTTTATCTGCAAACCTGCCTTCGCCGTCTCCAAGGGTGCCACCGCCGAGCAATACCTGCAGGGCCGGGGCTACTGTTTTACCCACTTTTATCGACATTCCCTGAAAACCTATCTCGGCCATGTTGTGCTGGCCACAGGCATTCATACATCCACTTATTTTAATGGTAATATCACGGCCATTCACAAACTGCGGATATTCTTCTTTCAGAACATCTTCCAGTACATCGGCAATCCCCGTACTACTGGCAATGCCGAGGTTACAGGTATCTGTTCCGGGGCAGGCGGTGATATCAACGGTTTTATTATATCCGGCTTCTGCCAGACCTAATTCTTTTAAACGAGTATAAAAGAACGGCAGCAAGTCTTCCCGTACGTGACGTATCAAAATATCCTGCCTTAGCGTAAATCTAAGTTCATTGCCTGCATAATCGCTAATAAGATCGGCCAGTTTTCTTGCTGCCCCGGTATAGAAATCTCCCAGCGGCACTCTCACGCCAACAGCAAACAAACCTTGCTGTTTTTGGGCAGCTACATTGGTGTTTCTCCACTCCTCATAGGCTTTTCGATCCTCAATAATTACTTCCGGAATTTCCACTTTTGGAAGGTCTGGCTCCTCTTTAAAAGCTTCGAGATCAAAGTGCACAGCTTCCTTTGAAAGAGCAGTTTGCTGCTCTTCCACCAGCTCCATAAAAGCTTCTTTCCCTATATCTTTAATAAGATATTTCATTCTGGCTTTCATCCTTTTTGCACGCTCCCCGTGACGATCAAACACTCTCAATACTCCTTCTATAAGCGGAATAATTTTCTCTGCCTCCAAAAAGTCGAAGAGTTCATCGGCGTGTCGCGGCTGGGAACCGAGTCCGCCGCCGAGCATAACCTTGAATCCGCGTTTCCCGTCTTTTATTTTGGCGATAAATCCGAGGTCGTGGATATAACTCAGCGCCGTATCTTCTTCTGAAGCCGAAAAGGAGATCTTGAATTTCCTACCCATTTCCTGGCAGATGGGATTCCGCAGAAAAAACTGGAAAGCGGCATGCGCATAGGGTGAAACATCAAATGGTTCCTTCACATCAATTCCTGCTGTTGGTGAGGCCGTGATGTTACGCACCGTATTCCCACAGGCTTCGCGAAGAGTGATATCATCTTTTTCCAGCTGCGCCCACAACTCGGGAGTCCTATCCAGGCTTACATGATGTATCTGTATATCCTGCCGGGTGGTGATATGCAATCTTCCGGTAGAATATTCATCGGAAACATCGGCTATCCGGTGTAACTGCTGAGAGGTAACCTTCCCAAAAGGCAATTTTATACGTACCATTTGAACACCTGCCTGGCGTTGCCCGTAAACCCCGCGGGCTAGCCTGAGACTCCTGAACTTTTCTTCATCTGCCTTTCCTTCCCTGAACAACCTGATCTTTTTTTCAAGGTCAATTATGTCCTGTTGTACAATGGGGTTCTCTATTTCGGTTCTAAAACTTTGCATTTCTTTTCTCTTTAAGATTTATATCAGGTAATCAGGTGTGTAAACCACATTCCCGGTTGCTTAACGCCTTGGTGGGATCAAAATATCTGAATTCGTTGGGGAGGTTATTTTCAACAAGATATTTGTCCAGCTTTTCGTCACTCCAGTGGTAGAAAGGACTCACTTTTAATATTCCGTCTTTGCTGTAACTCAAAATGCCAATACTATCCCGAAAAGCAGTTTGTCCTTTCCGCAAATTGGTAAACCAAACATCGGGCTCATGCTCCTGCATGGCGCGTTGAAAAGGCTCGAGTTTTACCTGCCGGGTAAACTCGGCATGGTTGGGATCATCTACCTGGGGTATGCCCTCAAAAATGGCATCTCTATAGGCAGCTGTTTGAAGAGGCATATACAACTTCACATTGAGGTTCAGCTTGTCTATAACTTCTTTGGCATGCCTGTAGGTTTGGGGCGTATTATAGCCGGTATCACACCAAATCACTTTTATAGTGGGCAGGATATCTACACAGGCGTGAAGTATAGCTGCTTCATAAGGCCTGAAGTTGGTAGTGACCACCGGACGGTGGCAATTATCGATCACCCATTGAATTACTTCTGCGGGCGGAATCCCCTGTAAGTGCCTGTTAAAATTTTCAAGCTCTTCTTGTGTAAACTTTTTCATATTTATCCCTTTCCAAAATTGATCTTGTTCCATATTCTTTCGTGTCCAAAGTAGAGCAGCATCTTAGTGATCACTTCTACCGTTCCTATTGCCAGTGCCGTCTTAATTTCCCCGGTTAAGAACCAGGATACAAGTATGGTATCCAGGGTTCCTATAATTCTCCAGCTTATTGCTTTAGCAATGCTCCGTACCGGCTTTTCTGAAGCCTTTTCTTTCTTTTCACTTCTCCTGGAGAATACCCGATCTAATATCATAATCCTTATTTTAATCCTATTACCCTATCGGAATAGTAGGTTATTAGACAAAGAAAATAAAATATTTTCCTAAATCGGCTGTTGTGACCGATTATTTACATTTTAATTAACTGCGTGCCTGTTATTGTTTTGTGATATCGGCTAGGGTATTATTGCCCAGCACCTTCAAAGTACTGTCCCGCACCTGTATCATAAGCTGGTGCACAGAGCAGGTCACCTCATCCTTGCAGTCATCGCATTTCTCATAGTAGTTAAGGCTCACACAGGGCACCATGGCTATAGGCCCTTCCAGGATCCTTATCACGGCCGTCATTGGGATCTCAGCCGGGTTTTTGATGAGATAATATCCTCCTCCCTTGCCCTTTTTGGCACCCAAAAATCCTGCTTTGCGCAGTTGAACCAGAATACTTTCCAAAAATTTATGGGAGATATTCTCACTTTCGGCGATCTCTGAAGTTTGCACAGGTTTCTTTGCCGGCTGCCTCGCAATGTAGGTAAGGGCTTTTATCCCGTATTTTGTCTTTTTTGAAAGCATAAGGCGAAGATAATTATTTATCTTCTTTCTATGCTGCGAAATCCTCCTCTCCCGTTTCTGCTGAATTACTCCCATTTCCTTTTATTTTTTCAGGTTTAAAGCATTTTGTAAATCGGCATAAATATCCTGCCAGTGCTCAAGTCCTACCGAAATCCTCACCAGGCCGGGAGTAATCCCGGCTTCCAGTTTGTCTTCTTCTGAAAGCCTGCCATGCGTGGTTGACGCCGGATGGGTGACGATGGTCCTGGTGTCTCCCAGGTTGGCGGACCTGGAGCAGAGTTGTAAGTTGTCTATGAATTTCCTCCCTGCTTCCAATCCTCCCTTTATTTCAAACGAAATGATATTGCCGCCCAGCTTCATTTGTTTCTTTGCCACCTCATATTTAGGATGGGATTTCAAAAAGGGATATTTCACATTTTCGGCATTTTCTTCCTTTTCCAAAAGTTCAGCTATTTTCAGGGCGTTCTCACAATGCCTGTCAAGCCTTACCGGCAGCGTCTCCAGGCTTTTTGACAGGATCCAGGCATTGAACGGGGATAAAGCCGGACCAGTATTACGTGAGAACAGGTAAATTTCCCTTATCAGGTCTGCGCGGCCAACAGTCACGCCGCCAAGCACCCGGCCCTGCCCGTCCATTAATTTGGTGGCCGAATGTATCACCAGGTCGACACCAAATTTAATCGGGTTCTGCAGGTAAGGCGTGGCAAAACAGTTGTCTATAATAAGCAGCAGGTTGTGCTTTTTGGCTATTCTTCCCAGGTTTTCCAGATCCAGAATATCCACCCCCGGATTTGTAGGAGATTCGGCAAACAAAATCTTCGTTTCCGGCTTTATGAGGCTTTCGATTTTCTCCTCTTCGTGAACATTAAAGTAGCTGTGCGAAATGTTCCACTTCGGAAAATACTTAGTAAAAAGGCTGTGGGTTGATCCAAAAACAGATCTTGATGATACAATGTGATCGCCGCTGTTTAGAAGACTGGCCAGTGTGGAATACACAGCCGACATGCCCGAGGCAAAAGCGAAACCTGCCTCTGCACCTTCCAAAAGTGCCACTTTTTCAGCAAATTCTGAAGTATTGGGGTTGCTAAACCTGCTGTATATATTTCGTTCCTTTTCTTCAGCAAAAGCAGCCCTCATTTCTTCGGCATCTCCAAAAACATAACTTGAGGTGAGAAAAAGCGGAGACGAATGCTCCTGGTACTGTGTGCGCTCCAGTTGGGTACGAACTGCCTGTGTTTCTATCTGTGACATAGCCTTGTTTTTATAATTTTTCTGCTAATTGAAGAATATCCGAGACCACTCCCCTGGCCGTTACTGCTGCCCCGGCACCGGCTCCCTGTATCACCAGCGGCCGTTCTCCATACGATTCGGCGTAGATCTCAAAAGAAGAATCGGCATGTTTAAGTGCCCCAAAAGCTGAAAATTTCTTCTCTTTTACCAGCTTCACTTCAAGCGTTCCCAGGGCAACATTCAGCTCTCCCACGTGCCGAATCACTTCGTCCTGCCCAAGTTCCTTCTTCAGGTTGAGAAAAACCGGATCGAGGTCTTTCTTGTTTTTCTGAAATTCCTGTAAAGTAGACTGCCCGTTAAGATGCACCGGCACCAGGTCTTGAATGTCAATTTCTTCAAATTCTTTCTCCAGCCCCAGCTCCCTGCCCAGAATGAGTAATTTCCTGGCCACGTCTTTCCCCGAAAGGTCAACCCGCGGATCGGGTTCGGTAAAGCCTTTCTCTCCGGCTTCGGCAAGAACTTCAGAAAAAGCTTTATCCTCATCACAATAGGTATTGAAAATGTAGCTGAGAGAACCCGAAAATACACCTCTTACCTTTGTCACCCGCTCGTTTGACCTGTGAAAGTTGCGCAGCGTTTCCACAACTGGCAAACCTGCACCCACGTTGGTCTCATAAAAGAAATGCCTGTTGTGCTCCTGCAATTTTTTCCGCAGCCCCGCATAAAATTCTGAAGAGCGGGTATTTGCCACTTTATTGGCCGCAACTATGTGAAAACCGGCCTCAATGAGCTCAAAATATTTGTCTACAAAATCTTCACTGGCCGTTGCATCTACGGCAATGAGGTTTTCATAGCCCTGCTTTTTCACGTATTCCAAAATATCATCAAGTTTGTACGCAAAGCCCAGAGTGTTGAGATCGGCTTCCCAGGAGGGCTGCTGATTCTCATTTTGAAAATATGCCCTGGTAGAATTGGCAATTACCGGAAGGTTGAGCTCTACTCCTTCTTTCTGGCGCAGCGATTCGCGGGCCTCCAGCAATTGTGCTACCAGTTTACTCCCTACGTTACCGGTTCCAAACAGGACTATATTTATTTTCTTCATTATGAGTGACATTTTGTTTAAAAATGGGGGTTAGAATTTGTGACAGTTGCTCGTATTCAATAAGAAAAGCATCGTGCCCGTGAATTGATTTGATCTCGTGATACTGTATATTTTTTTTCTCTTCGGAAAGCTCCCTGTAAGTTTCCCTTACTTCCTGCGGAAGAAAAAACAAGTCGGAATCTATCCCAACCAAATGGATATTCCCGCTGATGGTTTTTGCGGCGGCTGAAGGTTTTTCCCTGCCTCCCGAAATATCTATTGTGGTGAGCAGGTGGTTCATGAGCTTGTATGATGCAAGTTCATAGCGTTCCTCCAGCTTCCTGCCGTGATGGCTCAACCAGTTGGCAACTTCAAACTGGGCGTTTTCCTCATTCTTTTTTCTTCGGAATTTTTCAGAAAAAGAGGCCGGGGTCCTGTAAAAGGTCATGGCATGCATTCGCGCATCGTGAATGGGATCTGCCGAATTGTTAAGGATCTGGTCCTGCACCTTGCACTGCCCCAGCACCCAGTCGGTCGCTTTGAGGTCGGTCGCGATAGGCACAAGGTTCTCGATAAGGTTTGGTTTAAGAGCTGCCAGGTGCCAAACCAGGGCTCCGCCTATAGACCCGCCTATGGCCGCAAAAAGTTTATCAATATTCAACTTTTCAAGCACCAGCGAAAATAGGCGGGCCACATCATCGAGGTTAAACTCGCTGTAGTTGTGCAACAGCTGCCTTTTTTCCCCACCTGCGCCATTGCCGGGCACATTGATCGCCAGGACCGTGAATTTATTGGTGTCAACGCACTTTTCGGGGCCAATAAGCTCCTTCCACCACCCTGTCTCTCCCGAAACATCGGCATTGCCGGTGAGGGCATGATTTACCAGCACCACCGGTGCCGTGCCAGTTTCCCTTCCAAAAATGCGATAAAACACCCGTATTTCCTGAAAGCTGCCGGCTGAATTTTGAAAATGTGGAAATATGATCTCCTGTAACATAAATAATCGTTTGCCTGGAACAGAGGAGGTTTTCCGGCTGTTCCCAGTTTGGGTTTAAACAGATTTCACATTCTTCTTTGAAACAGCCGCAGCCAGTGCCTGTTCTAAATCGGCTTTGATATCTTCGAGATCTTCAAGGCCTACAGACAGTCTTACAAGATCTTTGGTTACGCCGGTAGATTCCTGCTGCTCATCATTGAGTTGCTGGTGAGTGGTACTCGCCGGGTGAATGATCAGGGATTTGGTGTCACCAATATTGGCCAGCAGGGAGAAAAGTTTGGTCTCATCAACCAGTACCTTTGCGGCTTCATACCCGCCCTTTACGCCAAAAGTGATAAGGCCGCTTTGCCCTTTTGGAAGGTATTTTTGAGCCAGTTCATAGTATTCGCTCGTTTCCAGCCCCGGATAGTTCACCCAGCTCACTTCCTCTTTTTGCTGAAGCCATTTTGCCAGAGCCAGAGCATTCTCGCTGTGCTTTTTGATCCTGATCTCTAAAGTTTCCAGTCCCTGAATAATTTGAAAAGCATTAAACGGACTCAGCGCGGCACCAAGATCCCGCAAGCCTTCAATCCTTACTTTTGCTATAAAGGCCGCTTCTTTTAAAGCCTCGTGGTAAACCAGGCCGTGGTACCCGGGAGAAGGTTCGGTGAACTCAGGGAACTTGCCGTTGGCCCAGTCGAATTTTCCGGCATCTATGATGACTCCACCCAAAGAAGTTCCGTTACCGCCAATGTATTTGGTAAGGGAATGAATTACAAGGTCGGCCCCGTGTTCAATAGGCTTTACGAGTGCTGAAGTCGCTACCGTATTATCAACAATAAATGGCACTTTATGCGCTTTGGCTACTTTAGAAATGGCGTCGAGGTCAAGCACGTCCAGTTTCGGGTTTCCCAGCGACTCGGCAAATACCGCACGGGTGTTCTCTTTAACTGCATCGGCAAAGTTTTGTGCGTCCTGTGGATCTACAAAAGTAGTGGTGATCCCCAGCCTTGGCAGGGTGACACTTAAGAGGTTATAGGTGCCTCCATAAAGGCTGCTGGAAGCTACAATATGATCTCCGGCTTTAAGCAATGTGAGCAGGGTGGTGCTGATAGCTGCAGTTCCCGATGCTGTTACCACAGCCGCAATCCCACCTTCGAGGGCTGCCAGTCTTTGTTCCAGTACATCGTTTGTAGGGTTGTTCAACCGGGTATAGATGAATCCGGGTTCTGCCAGGGAGAAAAGATTCGCAGCGTGGTCTGAATCTTTAAACACATAAGAAGTAGTTTGGTAAATGGGAACTGCTCTTGTGCCTCCATTTGCTGTTACGTCATGTCCTGCATGCAGGGCGTTGGTCGAAAATTTTTGTACTGTACTCATGGGTTCAATGTTTAAGGTTTAAGGAATAGTAGTTAATTGTTAATTGTTAATCGGTTTGTCATTTATTGTTGCAATTGTCGGTTCCCGGTTCTCTTTTTTTGTAATCTCGACAGCGCATTTTCTTTCGGAGAAAGGAGATGCGACGAGAGATCTCATTCGGTTTTCCCCTGTTATTGTTTTCTACTCATTGTTGTTTGATAATTGTTCATTGTTTGCTTCTGCCTGCTGTCTACTCAAATCTTCCTTCTAAATTTCCCTTTCTTCGGAGGGGTGCCCGCAGGACGGGGCGGATTGTTAAAAAAAATCCCTTTGGCTGGCTTGCCAAAGGGATTTTTAGTACTCAATATATAACTAACTTAGATCCTCATTTTTTGGCAATAGCTGGTGGGGCGCACATCATGCACATCATCATACAACACATTATCATGGCTACTGCTTTATACATTTTTCTTTTTTTATCTATCAAACTCAATTCTGAAAGAGGTGTCAAAAATGCCATTTTTGGCACCTCAGCTTTTTAATTTTTACTGCAACAAAAAAGCCGCTGCGGTGGCAGCGGCTTCTTGCAAATTTTATCTTTTCAGGATCATGCAATAGGACGCGCTGCGGAAGGTTTCCACATCATGCACATCATATTACAAATTACCTGGTTCATTTCTCGTTTTGTTCTGTCACAAAGTTAACGACAGAAAATTCATTTCTCCAAAATAAATTTTCATTTTTTTTGCCCTCCTGTAATTTAAACCTTTCAAAATGCCGGGCAAACCATAGTAAATACAGCAGCTTAAGCCACATAAAATTATTTTTCTTTCTGCTTTTTAATAGAAAATGCACCACCCAGGTATTTATACTGAATTTTTCCAGCTCCTGAAGGCTTATCTCCTCCCTTCCCCGCCCGACTCCTCTAAAAGGTGTTTATTTTTTTACAAATTTTAAGAGAACCCCGTGCCGGTTTCACAAACTCACGTGAATTTGCTATTAAAATGTATTAAAAATTCCGCCAGAACTCAGTGCCTGTCTACCTTCGTACCGAATTTGATTTCCCTGAAAAAGGGAGAAAACGTTTAAATCTTTAAAAATGAAAGTTATGAAAAGAGTATTACTGTTAGCTAGCCTTATGATCTTTGGATTTACAGCTACCTCCCACGCACAATTGCAGGAAGGAAACATCATGCTGGGGGCCGATTTGGGTAGCGGCGTCACCACTACCGCCACTAATGGCCTGTTCGGGTTTAACCTTGGGCTCGAAGAAGATTCGGGTTACAACATAGGCTTGAGCCCAAAAATGGGGTATTTTATAAATGACGATTTTGTGCTGGGTGGAATCCTCAATTTGGGTTACTACAATCCGGCGGGAGATGATGACGAGACCAGCAACATGTTCATCTACGGAATTCAGGCGTTTAGCCGGTACTATTTAACCCCCGAAGACATTGAGCTTGGCGACGAGGTGCCTGCAGGGCAGTTCTTCATTGAAACCAACGCTGGGCTGGCCGGAAGCAACATTGAAGACGGGGATACCACAAACGGCTTTGCCTTTGGGTTTGGCCCGGGTTACTCCCTGTTCCTCAACGAAAATGTGGCGCTCGATGCAAGCCTGAAGTACAGCGGCCTTGCCGGTGGTGGTAACGACAACTACACCCACTCCCTTGGCATTAACCTGGGGGTACAGATCTTCCTTTCAAAAAATGAAGCCGAAGATACTGTAGAGCAGTTCTAGGTTTATTTCAAACTAACCAGCTTAAAAAAAGGCTTTTTTGGGTACCCTCTCAAAAAGGCCTTTTTTGATGGTTATTTTTAAAAGGAAAATGAGCTGAAGCGCTAAGGATTGAGCGGTTGTTGGAGCTCTCCCTAAGCCCGGGGCTTAGGGAAGCGACCCGCGAAAGCCAGACGGTACGACCGGCAGGGAGAACCGGAGCGCCCAAATTATTCTTAAAACTGAGATAAAGCGGCTGATTTAAAACAAATTTTATACATTTGCTGCTGATAAATCACAGGGAAAAATTTGACTGATTGCAACCCTCTAAAATGCTAAAGCAGTGACAACTTCTCTAGCGCTTCCTGTCAAATTTTTTCTGAATTTAACTCATAAAAAATAAAGAAGCATGCCATATTTATTTACTTCAGAAAGTGTTTCTGAAGGCCACCCCGATAAAGTTGCCGACCAGATTAGCGATACCTTACTTGACAATTTTCTCGCTTTTGACCCCGAATCTAAAGTTGCCTGCGAAACCCTTGTTACCACCGGGCAGGTGGTGCTTGCGGGTGAGGTAAAGAGCGACACCTACCTGGATGTGCAGTCTATTGCCCGCGATGTGATCAACGATATTGGTTACACCAAAGGGGCCTATAAATTTAGCGGGGACTCCTGCGGGGTGATTTCTTTGATCCACGAGCAATCCCAGGACATAAGCCAGGGCGTTGACCGCGGAAACAAGGAAGAACAGGGCGCGGGCGACCAGGGAATGATGTTTGGTTACGCCACTAAAGAAACTTCTAACTACATGCCGCTGGCCCTGGATATTTCCCATAAGATCTTAATCGAGCTGGCAAAACTGCGACGCGAAAATGACGACATCACTTACCTGCGGCCCGATTCAAAGAGCCAGGTAACCATAGAATACAGTGACGACAACGTGCCACAGCGCATTGTGTCTATCGTGGTCTCTACCCAGCACGACGAATTTGATGAAGATGACCAGCGAATGCTGGAGAAGATAAAAAAGGATATTATCGAGATCCTTATTCCGAGGGTGATCGAACAGCTTCCAGAGTACGTTCAAAAGCTGTTTAACGACAAGATCAAATACCACATCAACCCTACCGGAAAATTTGTTATTGGCGGGCCTCACGGAGATACCGGCCTTACCGGAAGAAAGATTATCGTAGATACTTACGGCGGAAAAGGTGCTCACGGCGGGGGCGCATTCTCGGGGAAAGACCCAAGTAAAGTAGACCGTTCAGCGGCTTATGCGGCAAGGCACATCGCCAAAAACCTAGTGGCTGCAGGAGTGGCCGATGAGGTGTTGATACAGGTTTCTTACGCCATTGGCGTGGTAGAACCCACCTCTCTGCTTGTGGAAACCTACGGCACCAAAAAAGTAGACATCAGCAACGGGGAGATCGCAGAAAAAGTGCTGGAGATCTTTGACATGAGGCCTGCTGCCATTGAAGACAGGCTGGGCCTTAGAAATCCTATTTACAGGGAAACCGCTGCCTATGGCCACTTCGGAAAAGAGCCGCGCAAAGAAAGAAAGATCTTTAAGAGCCCCTACAACGGAGAAAAGACCATTGAAGTGAACCTGTTTACCTGGGAAGAACTCGATATGGTTGACAAGGTAAAAGAGGCTTTCAAAATATAAGACCTGCAATAAAACCATAAAAGGGAGGCCGACTTTAAAATCGGCCTCCCTTTTTATTGCTGTAGCGCCTGGTTTTTTAGCTTTAAAACCTGTAAACCAGCCCCAACAGAAATTGATCTTCCCCGCTGTTAAATGTGACCTGCACATTTTCCTGCAGGTAAGGCCGGGTAAATATAAAACTGCTGCCTATACCTATCACCGCCCCGGCAAGTATGTCGTAGCCGTCGTGCCGGGTGGCGTTAATACGGCTATAGGCCGTCCAGCCGGCAAGGGCATAAGCCGGGATTCCGTATTTAAATCCGTAGCGTTTGTGAATAAAGGAAGCCGCCTGAAAAGTAATGGACGTATGGCCCGAGGGGAAAGCCTGCCCGCCACTGTTAAACGGGCGCCTCTTGTTAATGGCATATTTTAGCCCCACCGTTACCGCTATATTAGTTGCAAAACCTTTACTGAACTGCCAGAAGCCCTGCCTGTCTTTCATTAGCGCAGTGGTGAGCACTGCGCTTGCCGGCAGTGCCAGCAGGATAATATCGCCGCTGGTTTCTACAGCCTCACTGTTGGGTTCAATAAGCTGTGCCTGCATGTTTGAAGGCAGGCTTAGCAGAAGGCCAAACAGGAAAAGAAAAACAATCTTTTTTAGCCTGGCCGCAAAAAACCTAATTGCTTCAGGATCTGAATTCGGGGAATAGTTCATTAAAAATTATTGCAATTTCAGGGTTAAACTAAATAGTGGGGGTTCCTCCGGTAACCTGTACTGTAGAACCAGTCATATAACTGGATCCTTCGGAAGCCAGAAGCACAAAAGGCGCGGCTAGTTCTGCCGGTTGCCCCGGCCTGCCAATGGGCGTATTCTTACCAAAGTTCTCTACCTGGTCCATCGGCATGGTTGAAGGGATCAAAGGCGTCCAGACCGGCCCCGGCGCCACACAATTCGCACGGATTCCCTTGGGTGCTAAAATTTGCCCCAGGTTAGCCGTAAAATTCTGGATCGCTCCTTTGGTGGCCGCATAGGCAAGGAGTTTTGGGTGGGGTTTATAGGCATTGATAGAAGTGGTGTTAATAATGGTACTTCCCGGCTTCATATGAGGTTCTGCGGCTTTTACAAGGTAGAACATCGAATAGATATTGGTCTTGAAAGTCTTGTCCCACTCATCACTCGGAATATCCTGTATGCTCTCCCGCGCCATTTGAAAAGCTGCATTGTTCACCAGGATATCAATTTGCCCAAACTCATCTACGGCTTTTTGCACTATATTTCTACAATGTGCCTCTTCGCTCACATCACCGGCCACTAAAATAGCTTTTTTACCGGCTTCCCGCACATGTTTTGCGGTTTCCTCAGCATCTTTATCTTCGCTAAGGTAAGCGATAAGCACATTGGCGCCCTCTCTGGCAAAGGCAATAGCCACAGCTCTTCCAATCCCCGAATCTCCGCCGGTAATTATGGCATTTTTGCCCTCCAGCTTGCCCGATCCTTTATAAGATTCTTCGCCGTGATCTACTTTAGGCTGCATTTTCGCTTCTTTTCCCGGCGTGTCCTGCTGCCGCTCCTGATCTTTAAAAGGAGGTTGTGCTTCCTTTTTCTGCGGGTGCTTCATTTCTTTGTTGTCATCTTTCATAGCTCATACTTTTTTTGAAGAGGTTCCAAAAATGGCATTTTTGACACCTCATGTTTCCGCATGAATTTACGGAAAGTAACTCGCGGCACAGAAATGAAGGAAACTAAAATTTTGCTAAAAGTCTATTTTAGTACATGTTGCGCCAAAAGTTTCTGAACCTCATAGACATTTACCGATTTGTTGAACCTCCTGCAAATACTGGGCTGCTGCTCCGAAGAAATCCAGATCTTTAGCTCGGCATCGAGGTCAAAAGTCCCTGCTGTTTCCACGCTAAACCGGGAAATACTTTTGTAGCTTATGGATAAATACTGGGTTTTGCTCCCGGTAAGCCCCTGTTTATCTACCAGGATCAGCCTTTTGTTAGTAAAGATAAAGGTGTCCCTGAATATCTTAAAGCCCGCTTCAATTACTTCGGAATCGCACAACAGCTGCGCGAAATCACTTTGTAGTTTTTGATTGTCTACCGCCCCGGCATTGCCCATTAAAGATGAAAAAATTCCCATGGTGATTTGTGTTTTTCAGGAAATTTAAAACAAATAATCCATTTTTTGAGCTTCTGGATCGTGGCCTTTGAGAAAGCTTTAACAAGCTGCCTTCGCTTTAATGCCTATTTTTAGAAAAACCTTGTACTATGGCCTTCTTCGGAAAAGTGAGAAACACCATCAACCTTTTAAAGAACATTGATCTTGACCAGCTGGCGAAGATCAACAAACAAATAGATCTTTCTGAAGCCATGCAAACCCTGGGGCAGCTGGATGACAATCAGCTCAAGGGGCTCATGAAAATGCTGAAGACCAAACGCCGGAAAGGGCAGCACGACCTGCCACCTATTGACGGGGATTTTTACCAGCTCGACCTGAAGCTTTCCGAAGAACAGCGAGAGCTTCAGCTAAAGGTGCGCAACTTCATGGAAGACGAAGTGCGCCCCCTGGTGAACGACCACTGGAACAGGGCAAAATTCCCGTTTGAGATCATAGAAAAATTCAAGAAGCTCAACATTACCGGAGTTCCTTATGAAGGATACGGCTGCCCAAATTTGCCATTTTTGATGGAGGGCATTATTGCGCAGGAGATCGCACGGGTAGATGTTTCCATTTCCACTTTCTTTGGCGTACACAGCGGGCTGGCCATGGGCTCTATTTATCTCTGCGGAAGCGAGGAACAAAAAGAAGAATGGCTCCCAAAGATGCAGCGCCTGGAAACTATTGGCGCCTTTGGCCTTACCGAACCCAACGTGGGCAGCGGTGCTGCCGGCGGGCTTGAAACTACCTGCAGGTGGGATGGCGAGCATTGGGTACTCAACGGACAGAAAAAATGGATTGGGAATGCCACTTTTGCCGATGTGATCATCATCTGGGCGCGTGATGAAGACTCCAACCAGGTAAAAGGCTTTTTGGTTAAAAAAGACAACCCCGGCTTCAAGGCTGAAAAAATGGAAGACAAGATGGCGCTGCGAATCGTGCAAAACGCCCTGATCACTCTAAACGATTGCAAAGTACCTGAAAGCGACCGACTTCAGAAAGCAGAATCATTCAGGGATACGGCAAAAGTGCTTAAAATGACCCGGGCAGGGGTAGCATGGCAGGCTGTGGGCTGTGCCCGGGGTGCTTATGAAAGTGCTTTGAAATACACCAAGAAAAGGGAACAATTTGGAAGGCCAATTGCTTCCTATCAGCTTATACAAAACCACCTGGTTGAAATGATCGCCAACCTCACCTCTATGCAAACGCTCTGTTTCAGGTTATCTGAACTCCAGGACCAGGGACTTTTAAAGGATGAGCATGCATCTTTAGCAAAAGTCTATACCAGCATGCGAATGCGCGATGTGGTGAGCAGGGCCCGCGAAGTGATGGGAGGCAACGGGATTCTCCTGGAATACGACGTTGCCCGCTTTGTAGCCGATGCCGAAGCCATTTACAGCTATGAAGGCACCAAAGAGATCAACTCCCTTATTGTGGGAAGGGCGATCACGGGCTATAGTGCGTTTGTAAATTAGGCATAAGACCGCTGCGCTGCTGGAACTTACAGCCAAGATGAAGTAGGCAGTGCACAGTTTTAAGCTGGCAGTTAAAAAAGAGCCAAGAGCCAAGAGCCAAGAGTCAAGAGTCAAGAGCCAAGAGCCAAGACTTATAGTAACCAGGGTACAGTTTTAAGTTGGCAGTTGTGAAGTGGAGAGCGGAGTGGTGAAACGGAATTAGTGAAAAGCTCCTCTCTTTTGAAGAGGCGGGGTGAGGATGAGAAAAAGTAAGCAGTTCGCAGTATCACGTAAGCAGTAAAAAAATAAAAAAGTCTAGATTCTGGCTTCTAGCATCTAGTCTCTTAATAGAAAATCACCCAGCCAATGTCATTTCTAATCATGAGTCCGCAGAAAGATCCTAAAGCCTGGATAGAGGCCTTGAAAGCCGAAGCACCAGATTTAGATCTGGAAGTATATCCTGAAGTTAAAGATCCCAAAAAAGTGGAATATGTACTTTCATGGAAGCACCCGCACGGAATTTTTCGCGATTACCCAAACCTGAAAGTAATAGCCTCTATGGGTGCAGGCATAGATCACATTATTGGCGATAAAGAAATTGCGAAGCACATAAAGATCACCCGCCTGGTTGATGAACAGCTCACCAAAGACATGAGCGTGTTTGTACTTTCCCTTATTCTCGAATACCTGCGAAACCTGAAGGAACACCATTGCAGCCACGAATGGAATCCAAAGGCTTACGGGCGGCCAGAAAACACACAGGTGGGAATAATGGGCATGGGCGTACTGGGAGTGGGCGTCGCCGAAAAACTGATCCGGAATAAATTCAATGTCACCGGCTGGTCAAAGACTAAAAAGGAAATTCTGGGCGTGACTACCTACCACGGCGATGAACAGCTGCAGGAGTTTTTAAAAAATACCCAAATACTGGTGAATTTGCTGCCGCTGACTTCCAAAACAAAAAACATCCTGAATAAACAGCTTTTTGAGAAGCTCCCAAAAGGGGCTTATGTGATCAACGTGGCCCGGGGGAACATCTTATAGACGATGACCTGCTGGAGATGATCCATACCAAACATCTGTCTGGCGCTGCCCTCGATGTTTTCCGGCAGGAACCTTTACCCGCAGAACACCCTTTCTGGAAGAACGAAAAGATCAAAGTGTCTCCACATATAGCAAGTATTACCCATCCCAAAAGTGTAGTGCCGCAGATTCTTGAGAATTATAAGAGAATGAAAGAAGGAAAGGAATTGAAGAACGTGGTTGACAGGGAGAAAGAGTATTAGTATTCAGTGGTCAGTGGTCAGTGGTCAGTATGTACGTCCCTGATATAGGTTGACCATAAAATCAACTTACATGAAGTCAAATATTCGATTGCTCAGTAAACATCGGAAATTCTCCGATGAGTTCAAAAGACAAATTGTGAATGATTATGAAAGTGGCAGGTACAGTGTATTTCAACTGTCTAAGCTTCACGGAATGTCACGGTCTATGATCTATAACTGGATTCATAAATTTTCTACCTTTAACGAGAAAGGTTATAGAGTTGTAGAAATGAAAGACAGTAGCAGTAAAAAGATGCAAGAGCTGGAGGCCAAAAACAAGGAACTGGAAGCAGCTTTAGGGCGTAAACAGATACAGTTGGATTATTTAGAAAAGATGATCGAACTGGCTAAGTCAGAACTCGATATCGACATTAAAAAAAACTACAGCACCCCACAATCAACTGGTTCAGGAAAAACAAAGAAAAAGTGAGTTATTCCATGAATCAATTCTATGAAGGCATTGGGATCAGTAAACAAGCTGTCCATCAATATGCTAGAAGACAAAGAATTTTTGATCATCGTTTGATGGAATTAATGTCTGAAGCTGATGATATTCGTAGAGATCATCCTGGTTGTGGGGTGGAAAAAATGTACTATACTTTAAAGCCTGATTTTATTGGGAGAGATCGTTTTGTAGAGACTTTTATGCAATTAGGTTATCGTCTCAAAAGAAAGAAGAATTATAGACGCACAACCATTGCCGGTAATATCTACTATCCGAATAAAATTAAAGGAATAAAGATCAATGCACCTTCGGTAGTATGGCAAAGCGATATTACTTACTATCGGGTAGGAGACAAATTTTATTATGCAGTATTTATAATTGATGTTTACACCAAGAAAATAGTCGGTTATGAAGTCTCTGATCATATGAGAGGGACAGCAAATTTAAAAGCTTTGAAGATGGCTTTAAAACAAAACAAAGCTCCTAAGATCCATCACTCAGATCGAGGAAGCCAGTATACGTACAAATCTTATACTGAACTCTTACAATCAAATACGACCACTATAAGTATGGCCTTAAGTGCTCAGGACAATGCATATGCCGAGAGGATCAATAGAACAATAAAAGAGGAGTATCTGGATCACTGGAAGCCACAATCCTTTAGCCAACTCAAGAACCAGGTGAACAAAGCAGTAAAAAATTATAACACCAAAAGATCCCATGATCATTTAGAGAAAAGAAACCCTGAAGAGTTCATTAGTTATTGGTCAACCCTCAAAACAGAAGAAAGACCAATTATTACTATTTTTGATAATGAAAATTAATATCTAAAACCGGTCAACACTAATCAGGGAAGTTTAGTAAAAATATCATTTTATAAATTTCCGTAAGCGACAAACCACGAACAACAAACAACAAACAAACCAACATCATGAAAGAACTAAAGAACATTCTGGTAGCTGTAGATTTTAATGATGCCGTAGGAGATTTACTGGGATATGCCGAAGGCCTGGCCCTAAAATTTGGTGCCAAGGTTTGGGTTTTGCATGTCGCAGCTCCCAACCCCGATTTTGTAGGCTATGAACCGGGGCCGCAGTACATAAGAGACTTTAAAGCAGAAGAATTTCGGGAAGAACATCGCAACCTGCAAATGTATTGTGACACCTTCCTTAGTGAAAATATTGAAAAAGAAGCTTTGCTCATTCAGGGTTCTACCATTGAAGCTGTACTGGAAGAGGCAAAAAAGTTAAAATCTGACCTGCTTATTGTGGGCACCCATAAGCACAGCTTTCTGCACAACCTCTTACAGGAAAGTGTTTCCCTGGAGCTGCTGAAAAAAGCGAGTATTCCCATTTTGACAATTCCAATCGAGGAGTGATTTTTTAAAGTGATCAGTATTCAGTGGTCAGTCATCAGTAAAAAATAAAATTTAAAAATATTCATTTTATTATCTGCGCAAATCTGTGAGATCTGCGGGAAACCTTTTATGGGAGTAAAAAAATCAATCATCAATGGTCAGTCATCAGTCTTCACTGAAAAATCATCTGTGGGCAGTGCCATTCTGAAATTCTTAATCCTGTCTCTTGTTTCTTTCTTCATAATCACATTCAACAAAAAATCCACGCTTTGTAGCGAGGATTTTTGTGAAATAAACCTGTTTGATAAAATCTATAAAATCAGCTGTATGTTTTACGCGTCCACATCTAAGGCCTGGTCTATCCTTGCGATCAGGTCATTCCAGTGATAGACGCTCAATTGATCATTGGTCCTGTTTCTGCGGGATCGAAGATCCCTGCGTAACTGCTCCAGATCTCCGCGCATCAAGGCGATCACATCGGTGGCAGCCACCTCATCTCTCTCTTCCTTTTTTAAATTCTGAACGTATTCGGCAGCGGCATCTACATAAGCCCGCTGAATACTCCTCCTGTAAGCATCAACTTTCTTAGCTCTGTATAGCTCTTCAAAAATGCCTTTTCTAAGGTCATTTATCATTTCTACCGCCGTGTATGCCTGCCTGCCGTTCACCTGTTCATTGGTGATCATACGTTGCAGGCGGTCTTCATCTAAAAGATCGTTCAACGCACGGCTTTGCAGGTTCTGTACCCGTTCAATGGCACCCGTAGGTTCAATGCGCGCCAGTATTTCCTGGTTTAACAGCCAGTTGGGTGTAGAGAACGCCTGTTCGTTCAAAAAGGCCAGTGCGGCCCTTTGTTTTTCTTTAGGAACATGGGTATACACCGTTCCTTCCTGATCGGCGGTCTTTCGGGTTTCGTAAACCCCGCCTACATTCGCCACCACGTGAGAAACGTAACCTCGCCACATGCTGGTAAGCTCCCGGTAAACTTCAGATAATTCGGAATAATCGGCATTATCTTTTGCAGTCCATTCCACTAAATTCGGAACCACTTTTTTCAGGTTTGCGAGTCCGTACTCGCTGGCCTTCACCTGGTCATCGCCCAGACTTTCCCTTTGCGACTGCGGATCAATTCCGCCGTAACCATTTCCGAATTCATAAACAGGATCCCCGGCTTTTTCAAGTATCCACTCGCTTAGAATGGGTTTTTCTGCTTCAGAAGAACTGGCTTCAGGAATATAGCGGTAGCCCCAGTTGATGGCATAAAGGTCATAGGGCCCCATCATCCTGATGTAGCGAACGCCTTTATCTTCGGGTTGGGCAACATAATTCACCCGGGCATAATCCATGATGGAAGGCGTTAGCCCATATTTTTGAGTGAATTCAGGAGAACGCAACGAATCTGTAGCATAAGCCGAACTCGCCTTCATATTGTGTGGCAAACCAAGGGCATGGCCTACCTCGTGCGCAATCACCATGCGCATCATTTCCCCAATCTCCTCTTCGGGGGTATTAAGGGTCCTGGCCGATTCCAGCTGGGCACCGGCCTCGATCATGTAACGGTTGCGGTATGAACGCAGGTGGTTGTGGTACCAGATGATGTCACTTTCGATAATCTCCCCGGTACGCGGATCGGTCACACTTGGCCCCATCGCATTTCTGGTGGTACTGGCAACGTAACGCACCACCGAATACCGCACATCTTCCGGACTAAAATCGGGGTCTTCTTCTTTTGTCGGCGGATCTTTGGCGATCACTGCATTCTTAAAACCTGCCGCTTCAAAAGCCACATTCCAGTCTTCGATCCCCTGTTTAAAATAAGGCCTCCATTTTTCAGGCGTTGCAGGATCAAGGTACCATACAATAGGCTCTACCGGTTCTACCAGCTCCCCTCTTTTGTAAGCTTCAATATCTTTGGGGATAAGTTTCCAGCGGTTAATAATCCTGTAGTCATCACTCTTGAGCTCGTCACTGTTGTAGTCGTACTTACGGGTAGTGAACCAGCCCACACGATGATCGGCCAGGCGCGGCTGCATCTTTTCTTCGGGCAGCAGGATCATAGACTGGTTCATCAGCATGGTAATGGTTCCTGCCTGCTCCCTTTCGGGCGGCTCCTCGGCTTCATAGGTCATCACGTGCTTCACCTCCACGTTTTCAGGAAAAGCTTTTGCCTGGTCTATATACGACCTGGATTTATCGAGCCTCTTTATTTTGTAACGCTTCTTAAGATCGGGTGAAACCCCGTTTATGGCAGCTACTTCTTCTGTGAACAGTTCGCTCACCTCAATTACTGCGGAAGTTTTATCGTCATTATAAGCCGCGATCTTCGCGCTGAAAAGGATAGGAAAGAAATTATTGGCGGCAACCGACTGATATATTGGGGTACCTTCATCACTCTCGTTCTCGAAACTTATCACTTTCATGTCTATGTGGTTTCCCCTTTTTGACCAGCGCACCACCTGCTCATTGGCTTTGGAGCCGGCATTGACGTAGCCACCGCCAAAACCCGCGGGCACGCCGGCAATGCGGCTCACCAGCAGCATATCTTTTTCAAGCATGTTAAGCGGAATCTCAAAATATAACTTATCACCTACAAAATGCGTGGTGAACAGGCCTTCATCGCTTTTTGCAGCCGCCGTGATCACCTCTTTGTAAGGCTTGGTGCCATCTTGCGTCTTTTTTTGTGCCGCAGCATCAGGCTTTGGTGCCGGTACTCCTTTTTGCGTCTGGCAACTTACACCAACCGCCAAAAGCAGTCCGTACATCGGTAACTTTTTCATCATGGTTAAATGGGATTTAAGGTTCCCAAGATAATCAATGAAGTTATAACTACGAAATGGGAAGTAGGATGTAGAAGTACGATTTTAGAAGGACGAAGTTAGAGCGGAAAAGCTTTTGGCTGTTAGCTTTTGGCTATTGGCCAGGGAATTTGGAATTTGGAATTTTGAATTTGGTGCCTGGATTTTGGAATTTGTGACTTGGAATTTATGGTTTGATTTGGTGCTTGAATTTGAGAATTATTTTTCAACTCAAATTATCTTCCTTCCAGTTCCGGGGGTTATTTTGAATATATGCCGAAATATTCTGAAAAGAACTGGAATCCCTGATGATATGATGGAAAAAGAGTGATTGCCAGCCAAATTCTAAATTTAACCGGTTTGCATGTTTGGTCACGGCCGATTTATATGAACCTACAATAGAGAAAATGGTATTTTTTCCCTGATTTTGAAACCGTTTTTGCCCGATTGTTTTTTCAGATTCCGGGGTGCTGGGTTCATCTATTAATCCATCGGTAAATTGTTGTGGTATTGATTGCGGGCTCAAGGCATGCCTTGAGCCCGCAGGCCTGTCATTAACATCCATTGTCCAGGGTGGTTTATTCCCATTCAAAATAATAATTCCGTGAATATGATTGGGCATCACCATAAGTTCCCCCAATTCCACATTTTTTGCATGGTGTAATATTTCACACCACAGCACATTGGCGATGGCACCCGCCGGTGACAATTTCATTTCTCGATCCTGCACCTCTCCAAAAAAATGTTTCCGGTCTTTGGTACAAATAGTAATAAAATATGCTGCATCCCATCCATAATCCCAATGCTGCAACCGGATGGATCCATTCCGAAATTTATTCCCCGATTTTGCCGACATAAATATTGTGATTTGTTAGGGGAGGCATTTTAAAGATAGTCAAAAATGGCATTTTTGAAAGGTATTTTTAAATGCCTTCCCTGTTGCCCCTTCAGCAATAAAACCTTCAAAAAATCCCTATATTTAGCCCTCTTAAAATTTTCAAATTTCACTTATGATCCACAAACCCCTACTGGCATTACTCCTGCTAATGACCACCTCTGCCATTTTTGCGCAGGAAGAAGAAAAAAAAGATGACAAAAAATGGGATGTCAACGATCCCTACACCTCCGACTGGAACATTAAAGAAGTTGCCCTCAATACCGATGAAGGTACCTGGATGAACCTCGATGTAAGCCCCGATGGGAAGCAGATCGTTTTTGACCTTTTAGGGGATATTTATATTATGCCCGCTACCGGCGGGAAAGCCACGGCACTTACCAGCGGTATGGCCTATGATGTGCAGCCGCGCTTTAGCCCCGACGGGAAAAGCATCTCCTTTACCAGCGATGCCGGTGGTGGCGATAACATCTGGATCATGAATGCCGATGGCAGCGATGCAAAACAGCTAACCAAAGAGAGCTTCAGGCTGCTCAACAATGCGGTGTGGATGCCCGACGGCAATGCAATTGTCGCCCGTAAGCACTTCACCTCGGGCCGCTCGCTGGGAGCCGGTGAGATGTGGATGTACCACATAGGTGCAGGCGATGCGGGGATTCAGCTGGTAGAAAAAGCCAACGAGCAACAGGATATCAACGAGCCCAGCATCTCGCCCGATGGCCGCTACCTGTACTACAGTCAGGATGTGTATCCGGGAGGGGCTTTTCAGTATAACAAAGACCCGAACAACCAGATCTACGTGATCAACCGCTATGACTTCGAAACAGGCGAGATCGACCGTGTTACCGGCGGACCTGGCGGTGCCGCGAGACCACAGGTGTCACCCGACGGGAAGAAGCTGGCTTTTGTAAAGCGCGTGCGCACCAGCTCGGTGCTTTACATCCACGACCTCGAAACAGGCGAGGAATGGCCGGTTAATGATCAGTTGAGCAAAGATCAGCAGGAAGCCTGGGCCATCTTTGGCGTGTATCCCGGTTTTGGCTGGATGCCAAACAGCCAGGAGATCATTTTCTGGAGCCAGGGAAAGATCAAAAAAGCAAATATTGAAAACGCCGGTGTTTCTGAAATTCCGTTCGAGGTGAACAACAGCATCAAAATCGCAGAGACGCATCACGTGAAGCACGAGGTATTTTCCGAAGAATTTAATCCGAAGGTAATTCGCCACGCCGTCACTTCCCCCGATGGAAAGACGCTTGTCTTCAATGCCGTGGGTTACCTGTGGAAGAAAAGCCTTCCCAAGGGAACTCCCGAAAGGATCACCAAAGCTGAAGAATTTGAATTTGAACCGGCTTTCTCCCCAGATGGCAAGAGCATCGTGTACGTGACCTGGAGCGACAATAATATGGGCGCTGTGAGAACAGTTGGCCTTAACGGAAGGAATGCCAAAAAACTGACTGCCGAAAAAGGCATTTTTCGCAACCCTTCTTTTTCAAGCGACGGCCGCATGATCGTCTTCAACAAGGAAGGTGGAAATTCTGACCTCGGAAGGACTTTTACAAAAAACCCCGGAATTTATTTGATGAACGCCTCCGGAGAAAACCTGAGAAAGATCAATGATGAGGGGGAATTCGCGATATTCAACACCAATAATGACCGCATCCTGTTCCAAACGGGCGGATATTTATTCGGAAGCCTTACCAAGAAGCTGAAAAGTGTTGACCTCAACGGAAAAGACGAGCGCACGCACATGGAATCGAAATACGGCGGGCGGCTCGTACCAAGCCCCGACAATAAATGGGTGGCCTTTAGCAACCTGCACAAAGCATACGTGGCTCCGCTGTTAATGACAGGAAAGCCTGTGGAAATTGGGCCCGATTCCAAGACAGTTCCGGTGAGTCAGCTGGCGAAAGATGCAGGGATCAACATTCACTGGTCTAATGACAGCCAGAATGTACACTGGACGTTGGGAGATGAATATTTCACCAATAAAATTACCGAGCGTTTTACCTTTTTAGAGAACTCGGCAGACTCCATTCCGCCAATTACCGAACAGGGCACAAAGATTGGATTAAAAGTAAAGACCGATGTTCCTTCAGGACAGATCGCTTTCACCAATGCGCGTATCATCACCATGAACGGCGACAAAGTGATCGACAACGGAAGTATCGTGATCGAAGCAAACAAGATCGTGCAGATAGGAAATGCTTCCGAAGTAAATGTGCCGAAAAATGCGAAGGTTTACGATGTGCAGGGCAAAACCATCATGCCCGGAATGGTAGATGCCCATGCCCACATTGGCGCCTTTAGATATGGATTAACGCCGCAGCAGCACTGGCCTGCTTTTGCAAACCTGGCCTATGGGGTTACTACTGCGCATGATCCTTCAGCTTTGAGTGAAACTGTCTTCGGAATGGCCGAACTCATCAAAAGCGGTGACATGGTTGGCCCACGCCTCTACTCCACCGGGATCATTCTCTATGGTGCTGAAGGAGATTTCAAAGCCGAGATCAACAGCCTCGAAGATGCCAGATCTGCTTTGAGAAGAACCAAAGCTTTTGGGGCGACTTCGGTAAAAAGTTACAATCAGCCGCGCCGGGAGCAACGCCAGCAGGTGATGCAGGCCGCCAAAGAACTCGACATGAACGTGGTGCCTGAGGGCGGAAGCACTTTCTTTCACAACATGAACATGATCGTGGACGGGCATACCGGGATTGAACACAACATCCCAATCGCGCCGGTCTATAAAGACATCAAGACACTTTGGGGCAACTCCAGCACCGGCTATACTCCAACGCTCATCGTAAATTACGGCGGGATCAACGGGGAATATTATTTCTATGATAAGCACAATGTTTGGGAGAATGAGAAACTGCTGGAGTTCACTCCGCGTTCAGTGATCGACTCCCGTTCGCGACACCGCACCAAATTACCTGAAGAAGAGTATGAGCACGGACCTATTCTGGTTTCAGAAACAGCAAAAGAACTTTCTGATGTCGGCGTAAAAGTGAACATGGGTGCGCACGGACAGTTACAGGGCCTAGGAGCACACTGGGAGCTATGGCTGATACAAATGGGAGGCATGAGCAACATGGAAGCTTTAAAAACTGCCACTATCAACTCAGCCGAATATCTTGGATTGGGTGACGAGATCGGAAGTCTGGAAGTCGGAAAACTCGCTGACCTGCTGGTACTGGAGGAGAATCCGCTGGAAGATATCCAGAACACCAACAGCATCCTCTACACGATGATAAACGGAAGGCTGTATGATGCCAGCACTATGAACGAAATAGGAAACCATCCGAAGGAAAGACTTAATTTTTACTGGGAGAACAACAACTACAACCCTTCCTTTGGATGGCACGAGGAAGTGCATGCACATGGGTGTATGGCGCATTAAAAAGTATAATGTATATTGAATATTGAATAATGGATGATTAGACCGCTGCGCTGCTAGATATTAGACATGAGACGATAGATTTTAGAAAATGGATAAGCCGAAATCCTTTGAGATTTCGGCTTTTTATTTAGACTAAAGTCTGGATTGTTTTTATTTCTTTGATATCCTACCTTCAAGTAGGGATACTTTTGTCAATTCGACCGGAGGGAGAAATCTCATCCTGCTGGAAGCTCAAAAGGGAGCCGGAATAAGAAAAAAGGGAATCTCTGTCTAAAACTCCATTCCCTCCCTTTAGGGCTGGGAAAAAGAAATGAATTTTTAGCGGGGTGACAAAAATGGCACTTTTGAGAGGTTTTTTATCGAATTAGTTTAGAGCCGCCTTTTTAATATATGCCGTCCCTCAGGGATTCGGATTGGGCTAAAGCCCTGGAACTAGTTTTATATTAAATCCCCCACCTGAAGGAGGGGGCAGTTGAAGAATTTTTGTTCTCTCCCACCCCGCCCGGCGGGCACCACTCCGAAGGAGGGGACAAAAGTAGCCCACAGGAGCAATGAATTGCCTCCGGCTTTAGCCGGAGGATTAAATGTAGAATGAAAAGGCTTTAGCCCAACTCTTTTGAAATATCAACTTAAAACCCATTTCCCCTTTAGGACTGGGAAAAAGGAATGGGGTTTTAGCGGGGTGTCAAAAAGGGCATTTTAGAGAGGTTTTTTATCCAATTATTTTAGAGTCACTTTTTTAATATATGCCGTCCCTCAGGGATTCGGATTGGGCTAAAGCCCTATGCCATTTATCTAATTAGTCCCTCACCTGAAGGTGGGGGCAATTGAAGGAATTTTGTTCTCTCCCACCCCGCCCTGCGGGCACCCCTCCGAAGGAGGGGACAAAAGTAGCCCACAGGAGCAATGAATTGCCTCCGGCTTTAGCCGGAGGATTAAAAGTGGAATGAAAAGGGCTTTAGCCCAACTATTTTGAAATATCAACTTAAAAACCCCATTTCCCCTTTAGGGCTGGGAAAAAGAAATTAATTTTTAGCGGGGTGTCAGAAATGGCATTTTCGAGGAGTTTTTTATTCCATTGATTAAACTGTTTTTCAGCAGCATGGGAGAACACAACAAAAAACTTCAGGATAAAAGTTCTGCGGGGTTTTTGGAGTGGATCTTTTGCTGCAACTTAAAAACAATCCGGGTTCCTTCAGGATTCCCTGCTTCGTCCTTCTTATCAATGATTTCAAAATCAATATGCCCCGAATAACTCTTATTGTAAAGCTCTACCCGCTCCTTCAGGATCTTCATCCCCATGCTTTTATGCTCCTTTTCTGAAGACCTTTTTTCAGTAAAAGTCCTTCCTACCCCGTTATCATCAATTATGATCTTAACCTCCTCCCCTTCAGGAATAACTTCAAGCAGTAAGATCTTCACTTCTTTTTTACTGGGCAGGAGTCCGTGCCAAATGGCATTTTCAATAAGGGGCTGCAGGAGTAAAGGCGGGATCATGAACTTAGAAATTTCGGGAGCATCATCTCCTTTGATCTCAAAAGTAAAATCCTTTTCAAAACGGTTCTTTTCGAGGGTTAAATAATATTGGGTTAGCTGCAGTTCTTCAGACAAGGGTACCACGTGTTTTTGCGAAGTTTCCAGCACCATCCTGGTATAACGGCTAAAAACCACGAGGTACTTCATAGCCTTGGCGTTCTGCTGACTTTGAATGAGATAAGTGATCGCATTGAGACTGTTAAAGATAAAATGAGGATTGATGCGCAGGCGCGTGACGAGGATCTCTGCCCGGGCAAGGTTGCGCTCGTAAATGGCCTTCATCTTCGCCTTCTCCTCTTCCAAAATGCGGGCATTCACCTTCTTTTTCATTTGATGGTTGCGGTACTGCAACAGGAAAATCACCAGGATGAACAATAGGCCCGTACCAAGAAGGATCATTAGGATCCTGCGCCGTTCCAGTTTTTGTTGCTGATTGTCCAAAAGGGTTTGCTGCAAGGCCTTGTCTTTTTCGAGCAGCTGAATATGATCTTCTTTTTTCTCGATATCATATTGCCGGATAAGGGCCGCGATCTCAACATTTTGTTCCTCAAGCTTTATACTGTCCTCATAAGCCTTCCCCTGCTTAAGATATTGCAGGGCTGCAGAAGGCTGGTTTTGTCTTTCGAGGATCTCTGCCAGTTGATAGGAATTCTGCATGATCAACCCATGCTGATTAAGTTCTTTGGCAAGATTTAAGGATCTCTCATAATAATTACGGGCTGCTGCCAATGCTCCCTGATTAAAATGCACATCTCCCAGGCTCCCCAGGATCTGGGCCTGCTGGTGGGCATCTCCCAGGTTTTCAAACCTGTTTAGGGCATCTTCAAAATAATTGGCAGCGCGTTCCATATCTTTCCCCTCCTCCAAATACGATTTCCCGTAGAATTCATAAGTGATAGCAAGACCGTAATCATCATTCCTTTCCCGGTTGATCTTAAGAAGTTCATCCAGGTACTTCCGGGCAGTTACAAATTCTTTTTTATTGATATAATGGTCACTAATGGAAAGATAGTTCATAGCGACTCCCAGGCTGTTGTCCCTTTGCTTTTCGGCTTCCAGGGAACGCTCAAAATAGGCCAGAGCTTCATCCTGCCTCCCCGGAATATTCCCCAAAGTGTTACCTATCCCGTTGCCTGCAATAGCAATATTTTTGAGATCGTTCTCCTCTTCGGCTATTTTTAAAGCCTTCATGTAATAGGACACCGCAGTATCATATCTCTGATCGTACCTGCCTGCCACACCGGCATTATTTGCAAAGATCATTTTATAAACGGGATCTATATCCATATGCTCCACCAGGTTAAATGCCTTGATGTGCAGGGGCAAAGCCTGGTCATAATGCTGATGGTACCTGTAAAGCAACCCGAGATTATCCAGGGTTCTGGCGTATAGGAGTGAATCTCCTGTGTTTAATGCATTCTCAATTATTTTCCGGGCGAGCGCGTATTCGGTTTCTTCCTCGTGCTCACTCCTATGCAATGCTCTTAAATACTGTAAGCCCTGGACTACTTTAAGGGAATCATTTGAGGAATTCTCAAAAGAAGTTTTCAGGCTGTCCAGCCCTGACTGGGAAAATCCGAAATTGAACTGCAGCAGAAGAAACAGGAAAGTGATGAAAAACTTACGGCTGCAGGATATTTCCCAAGTATTTTTAAATAGCTTCAGTATAGAGAATTCATGTTTTGAGATATCAGGCTGTTTTGGTGATTGCATCAAATAAATTAGTGATAAGGTCCTTTTTACTTTTGCTTACCGGTATAGACTTCCCATCCTGCATCACAAGGTACCCGCCGTCATTGCGATAGTACTTTTTCATGTAATTTGGATTGATGAGAAAGGATTTATGAATGCGGATAAAGAAATACTTATCGAGGAGTTTTTCGAAATCCTTGAGAGTTTTGCTCAAAACAAGTTTCCGGTTACCTACAGTAAACAGGAGGGTGTAATTATTTTGGCTCTGGCAGTATAAAATTTCATTGGTTTCAATGAATTCAAAACCTTCGGTCACCGGCACCGCAATCTTATTCTTCAGGATCCCTTCCCGCTTCATGTGATCCAGCAGCTCGTTCATCTTTTCAGAAGGAAGGTTGTTCTTCATTTCCCTTTCCTGCTTCCATTGTAGCACAGCGGTTTCAAATTCGGTTTCATCAATGGGCTTAAGCAGGTAATTAACAGCCTTGGCCTTAAAAGCCTGTGCCGCATACTGGCTGTAGGCAGTTGTAAAAATGACATCAAAATTTTCTGCAGAAAGCTGGTCGAGCAATTCAAACCCATTCATTCCCGGCATCTCTACATCAAGAAATAAGAGGTCGGGCTTAACTTTAGGCAGAGTCAGTAAGGCATCCTGCGGGCGGGTTCCCTTAAAGACAATCTCAGCTTCAGGAAACTTGCTCTTTATGTGCAGGACCATGCCCTCTACACAATGCACCTCATCATCTACAATTGCTACTCTCATTTGGGTTAAACTTCAAACAGTGAACTCTTTATCATACTAAATGTAGGTTTTATAAATGATGTTTAAAAACATGAGAGGGTAAAATACTGATATTCATTAGGCTAGGCAGGGTTTGAATTAGAGTGGTGGGTGCTTCCCACTTATTTCACAAAGTATACAACAGAATAATTCCCCGGCAGTACAAACTAATCCAAAAGCCCGCTACACTCAATTATCACCCGTGTAAGTAATTTATATTTAGACATTTACACCAGTCAATGAGAAATAGTAATTTCTGAAAGACCTTTAATAACCGACTTTAAAAACTTAAAAAATGAAAACGAAACTACTTGTTATTACCGCCCTGTTTTTTATTGGAAGCTTTGTTACCACAGCCCAGAACGATACCCGTTTTGGTGCCATGCTTGCTTATGGAACCGAGATTGAAAACCTGGGGATTGGGGTGAATGCAGAATTTCCCGTTATGGAGAACCTTAATATTTCTCCCGGATTCACTTATTTTTTTCCGAAGGATGAATACGGGATCAATGTAAACTGGTGGGAAATAAATGGAAATGCGAATTACTATTTTACAGACAGGGAAGATTTTGGATTTTATGGACTCGCCGGCCTCAATTACACCCATGTGAGCATAGATTATGATGATTCGCCTATAGGAGGCTCTATGGAAGCCAGTGACGGCAGGTTTGGCCTCAATCTGGGTGCAGGTGCGAATTTCGATATAGGAAGCAGCATCACTCCTTTTGCTGAAGCTAAATATGTCATTATAGACGGAAGCCAGCTAGTGATCGCAGCCGGTATAAAATTCAATATCTAGAATTGAAATTTTTACAGAAAGACCTTACTAACCAAGCATTTTTTGCCCGGCTATTTTCCCTATGCAAGTCCGGCAGATCACCTTACACAACATAAAAAATTTGGAATTAAATAATACACGCTATGGAAACCGGAAATACACATGCTGAAACTAAAAAGGACAAAACAGAAGATATTACAATTGCAGTTATAGCCTACCTCACTATTATTGGCCTTGTTGTAGCCTTTGTAATGAACAATGAAAAAAAAGATGCTTTTGCAGCCTGGCACATTAGGCAATCCATGGGCCTCACCGTTCTTGGAATTGCAGTTTTCGCCATAGGAATGGTCCCCATCCTAGGCTGGTTAATAAGTTTCTTTGGCTCTCTCTTCCTGTTATACCTGTGGATCATGGGCCTTATAAATGCCATTAACGGAAAAGTCAAACCTGTTCCTGTTTTGGGAAGCAAATTTGAAGAATGGTTTAAAAATATTTAAAACTTCTCCCTTTTTTAATCTCAAACTGACTATTTAAAACCGAAATTATGAAAATCAACTCTTCAATACTATATATGATCATGCTCGTGGGCTTTTTAGGAATTCAGTCCTGTTCTGAAGACGATTCAAATAACTCCGATGATAATATTGCAGGCTGTAATAACTTTGAAGCCAATAGTGAACAATTTCAAGAAGCTTTAATCGCATACTCACAAAACCCGACTCCACAAACCTGCGAAGCCTATAAAGATGCTTTGCTCGATTTTTACGACAACTATAATGACTGTCCTTTTTGGAAAGATAATTACCAGGAATACTACGAGGAAATCGAGAATTACAATTGTAGTGAAGAAGCCGTAGATTAATATTAACCATTCTAAAGAAAAGGTCTAAAATCATTTGGGGGAGTGAATTTTAGATCTGGAAAATGGATGGACAGTGAAAACTGTTCATCCATTTCGCGTTTTATATATTTACGGTTCTTAATTGGATATTGAATATGGAATATGGAATATTGGTTTTGAGTGATGAACCCAGAACCTTGAACCTTGAATTTTTGAACCTTGAACCTTAAACCCGGAACCGCTTGCTGCAAACACTAGTTCATTACTTCTTACATTTCATCTTCATTGGTGCTATTGCGTACTGGTACGACAAAACGAACTGGAAAAAATACTGGCTCATCCTGCTCGCCACCATGCTGGTAGACCTCGATCATTTGCTCGCCACTCCAATATTTCAGGCTGAGAGATGCAGCATCGGGTTTCACATTTTACATTCCGAATATGTTGTTCCGCTCTACTTTCTTGGTGCCATTTTCATTAAACATAAGATCATACGGCTGGTAATGATTGGCCTGGCCTTTCACATGATCACCGATTTCATCGATTGCCTCTGGATGCTGTCTAAATGCGGAAATTGTGCTGCTTCGGAAGTCTTCCGCGGAATATGATCCAAAAATGCCATTTTTGACAGGTAATTTCCGAAGTAATTAAAAATTCACCAATGGCTTTAGCAGTTAGCCATAAGCTTACTAAGCGTTCAAATTAACAAATTTACCTTGAGCAAATTGCTCATAAACCTTTCCCCTGTTAACCATTTTCAAATCCCCAATAACCAATTTTTATCTTTTATTAAAATATCTATTTCCATTATATTTACCACCTGAAGTTTTCACCACTCATCTATCAACAGCCAAATTCACTGAACATGCACGTAGCCATTGCGGGAAACATTGGGGCGGGAAAAACCACCCTTACCAAATCACTAGCAAAACATTTTAACTGGGAAGCTCAATATGAAGACGTACTGGAAAACCCCTACCTCGAAGACTTCTACAACAAAATGGAACGCTGGTCTTTTAACCTGCAAATCTACTTTTTGAACAGCCGTTTCCGCCAAATCCTTGAAATTAGGGAAAGCGGCAAAGCCATCATTCAGGATCGCACCATCTATGAAGATGCTCACATCTTTGCGCCCAACCTGCATGCCATGGGCCTTATGACCAACCGCGATTACGAAAATTACCGCTCGCTTTTTGACCTTATGGAAAGCGTGGTGCAGGGCCCCGACCTGTTGATCTACCTGCGCAGCAGCATTCCCAACCTGGTCTCACAGATCCATAAACGTGGCAGGGATTACGAAAATTCCATTTCCATTGATTACCTAAGCCGTCTAAACGAACGCTACGAGGCCTGGGTACACAACTACAACAAAGGAAATCTGCTTATCATTGATGTTGATAACATCAACTTTGTAGACAACCCCGAAGACCTTGGGAATATCATCACCCGGGTTGATGGGGAACTCAATGGCCTTTTTAAATAATTGGTTTATAGTTCACATTTCTAAGTTTGAAACGTATTTTTTAAAGAGGTTTCTTCGGAAGGCTTCTGCTCCAAAAAATTCGCAATTCATTATTCCTGAACTTTAAACCTCTGTTTCTGCAGCAGGTTTATTTCCCTCTTGACTTTTGAAGCCGAGTGCTTTAACTTAGTGAGAAAAATTTCTCACCTGGTTAAAATTATTGCTATGGAATCTCAAAAGCTCAAGAGGCCAAAACACAAAGGCTCCCCCAAACTCTTCAAAAACCCGATTTTAGAACGGCTTACCCACACGCATATTTCGGCACCTTTGATCATCTTTTTTGGGATCGCCGCCCTGCTCATCTACTACGGGATCATAGAGAAAGGTTTTAAAGTTCCGCAGATGATCCTGCTGTTCTTTGGCGGACTCTTCTTTTTTAGCCTGGTAGAATACCTGATGCACCGCTACCTCTACCACATTCCCGCCACCACGCCAAGGCGAAAGAATATCTCGTACACCATGCACGGGGTGCACCACGATTACCCCAAAGACAAATCGCGCCTGGCCATGCCGCCGGTGCTTAGCCTGCTCATTGCCACAATTCTGTTCATCGTTTACAGGGCTGTACTGGGAGATCTCGTCTTTGGGTTTTTAGCAGGTTTTCTTGTGGGTTACGCCGGTTATCTCGCCATACATTATTCAGTTCATGCCTTTAGGGTCCCAAAAAATTTCCTGAAGGTTTTGTGGCACCACCACGCCATTCACCACTACCGCGAGCCTGACCGCGCATTTGGCGTTTCCTCTCCTCTCTGGGATTATGTTTTCAGGACTATGCCCAGGAAAAGTCCGGTAGAGCGAAAAAGCGGGTATATTGATTAGCCTGTAGGCGGAAGGCTTTAGTCTGTAGACGGGATTTCGGAGTGGAGAGAATTTAAATTGTGGTTATTTGAGTGGGAAATAGCTAAATAAATCCGTGTTCTTTTGCATGTTCACGGGCCTGTTCTGAGGTTTCTACCAGGAGCATGGGAACGGTCTCAAAATTATCGACTATACTTCTTACCCTGCGCATTTGTCGGCGGTGCTTTACGCTTCTCAGGTAGATGGCCAGGATACGGTCGGGATATTGAGCAGCGATCTCGGTGTAAATGGCCGGGTCGTGTTCGCCGCTGTCGCCTATCAGGATAAAACTGAGGTGTGGATAGGTTTTCAGGATATTGATGATCTCCTTTTGCTTATGCGGTTTTTCAGGTTTTAGGGTTCTGTCAAAAGGGGTTCGAAAATCCCGCAACAGGATGGGACCTTTTGGAAAATCATTGATTTGCAGGAACAACTTCAGGTATTGATACAGGTTCCAGGGGCTGTTGCTCAAGTAAATGACAGGGTTCTGTTCATCCCCTTTTTTCCCGGCGTGCAGGTCGCGATAAAACCCGGGCGCACCTTCCAGCGAGATCCTTTTGTGAGCATTCTTAAAAAGGGAATTTTTGATCACCCGCCATTTCAGGAAAGAAGTGACCCCGGTGTGCAAAATCGTATCGTCAATATCACTAATCACCCCGTAAGCTGCCTTAACAGGCGGGATGAGCAGTTCAGCTTCAAAATTGTTGTTACTGGTAATGATGCTGTTGGGCACTTCATTTGAAAAGGAAGCCTTCAGCCTTAGCCAGCCACCCTCATCGGCAAATTCTTTCAGGTTTATGGAAATCGTCCTGTCAAAGAGGAAATAGCCTTCAGCATTGGTCATAGCATTAAGCACAGTACCATCGGGAAGTTCCAGGGAAACTTCGGTGTTGGCAATTTCATAGCTGTCAAACTGCTTATAGGTGTTGGCCAGGGTTCTAAAAAAGCTCTGGTCTTCGTGCATCTTCAGCTTATCATCATCAATGGCGCGACCCAGCAGGTAAAGATGGCTGGCAGTGCCGTAACTGCGGTAAGTGGCCAGTTTTACTTCGGGTTTTGCGGTAAGGTGTTTTTTGAGCCTGGAAAGAAGCTTCATAAAAGGGTTTTAAAAATGGCATTTTTGACACCTCTTTCAAGTTACATTTAAAAACAAAAATCCCCCGCAGTTGCAGGGGATTTTAAAAATACTTTAGCAAATATCTTCGGAAATCACTCTTTTTGGGAGGTGACTTCGGAAATATTCCCTTCTGAAGTTTTTTCTTCGGCAGCTTTTACTGCTTCAGCTATTTTATCAGCCTTGGCAAGGGTTTCAGATTTATCGACTGAAAATTCAGCAACAGCCTCGGTTTGCTCAGCCTGAATTAGAGTGACCTCATCAACTTCGGGCGTGGTGGCAACTTCCATATCCTGACCTAAAATAGGGGCGATCACCAGCCCGATAAGACAGGTAAGTTTAATAAGGATGTTCATGGAAGGCCCTGAAGTGTCTTTAAAAGGATCTCCAACCGTATCACCGGTCACGGCTGCTTTATGGGCTTCAGACCCTTTGTAGGTCATCTCGCCGTTGATCATCACCCCGGCTTCAAAAGATTTCTTGGCATTGTCCCAGGCACCGCCGGCATTGTTCTGGAAGATCGCCCAAAGCACCCCGCTCACGGTCACCCCGGCCATGTAGCCTCCAAGCATTTCGGCGATAAGGCGGTTCTCATATCCCAAAGCCATGGGAACAAGCACGATGATAATAGGGAAGCCAATGGTGAGAAGGCCAGGCAGGAGCATCTCGCGAAGCGCTGCTTTGGTAGAGATCTCCACACACTTGTCGTATTGGGGTTTCCCGGTGCCTTCCATAATTCCCGGAATGTCACGGAACTGGCGACGCACCTCGTTCACCATGTCCATAGCTGCTTTTCCTACAGATTGCATAGCAAGGGCAGAGAACACCACGGGGATCATTCCTCCAATAAACAGCATGGCAAGCACAGGGGCCTTAAAAATGTTGATCCCGTCAATGCCCGTAAAAGTCACATAGGCGGCAAAAAGGGCAAGAGAAGTAAGGGCTGCCGAAGCGATCGCAAAACCTTTTCCGGTTGCAGCCGTGGTGTTTCCAACAGAATCGAGAATATCTGTTCTCTCCCTAACTTCGGAAGGCAGTTCGCTCATTTCGGCAATACCTCCGGCGTTATCAGCGATTGGCCCAAAGGCATCAATGGCCAGCTGCATTGCAGTGGTAGCCATCATGGCCGAAGCCGCAAGGGCAACCCCGTAGAAACCAGCAAAGGCATAAGACGCCCAGATAGCGATTGCGAAAAGAAGTACAGAATAGAAGGTAGAGATCATCCCGGTAGAAAGGCCTGCAATAATGTTGGTCCCGGCACCGGTGCTGGAGTTTTGTACGATAGACAGCACAGGTTTTTTACCAAGGCCTGTATAATATTCGGTCACGGCAGAGATCACACCTCCAACTACAAGCCCAACCAAAGTAGCATAGAACACCCGCATTGAGGAGATGGTTTGCGCACCTTCGCCAAAGAATTCCATTTGCATGGTTTCGGGCAGCATCCAGGTTACCAGGAAGAATGACGAAACTGCCACCAGCGCGATCGAGATCCAGTTACCGCGGTTAAGCGCCGATTGTACTTCAGCTTCTTTAACCGAGTTACTGCTGATCTTTACCAGCAGGGTTCCTACTATAGAGAAAATAATCCCGAAACCGGCAATGGCCATTGGGAGAAGTACGGGCCCAATTCCGCCGAAACCTTCAGCAACAATATTACCGCCCATATCTTTGATCACATAGTTACCCAGTACCATGGCGGCAAGTACGGTAGCCACATAACTTCCGAAGAGGTCGGCACCCATCCCGGCTACGTCACCCACGTTATCGCCCACGTTATCGGCAATGGTGGCGGGGTTGCGCGGATCATCTTCGGGGATACCGGCTTCCACTTTTCCCACCAGGTCGGCACCCACATCGGCTGCCTTGGTGTAGATACCGCCACCCACACGGGCAAAAAGGGCGATAGATTCGGCCCCAAGCGAGAACCCGGCAAGGGTTTCAAGCACAATGGTCATTTGGTGAACATCGGTCCATTCCCCGCCCATAAAGACGTGGAAGAAGATGATGAAAAAAGTGGTCAACCCTAAAACGGCAAGCCCGGCCACACCAAGCCCCATAACGGTACCGCCTCCAAATGACACTTTTAAGGCCTGCGGCAGACTTGTTCTTGCTGCCTGGGTAGTTCTTACGTTAGACTGGGTTGCAATGCGCATCCCGATATTTCCGGCGAAAGCCGAAAAAATAGCCCCAAATATGAAGGCTACAACAATTAAAATATGAGTGGTTGGAACAATAAAAGAAATTCCTGCCAGCAGGATACTGGCTACAATAACAAAAATAGTAAGGATCTTGTATTCGGCGTTAAGAAAAGCAAGAGCTCCTTCATAAATGTGAGACGAAATATCCTTCATTTTTCCGTCTCCCGCGTCCTGCTTTAAAACCCAGGCGCGTTTTGCCCACATGAAAATGAGCCCTATGATTGCCAGGATAGCCGGCAACCAAATCATCAATGATTCCATAATTTTTTGTTAATTTTATTTATGCTGTTAAAGTTAGCAAAAGAGGGATAAATATGGCTTAATAAAAATGATCTTTCTCATAATCTTAAAGGAAATATTTACTTATTCTCAGCCATAACGGGAGATGGACGGGCAAAAATGCATTTTTGAAAGGAAATGCCCCGGAAGTTTAATTTCTTTTAAAATGAAAGCTTAAAATGCCATTTTTGGAAGGAAATCAAAGAGACCCATTAAAAAAAAGGCTGCCCGGGAAAGCCTTCCATCCAATCTTAAGATTGCCGAAAATTGCTTTACCAGACAGCCTCCTGTCTTAGATTCAGAAGAAATTAAAGGATAGAGAAATTACCTTTTTCCCCCTTGCTATCTTTATATCTTTGAATACAATCTTTGATGATAGCGTTTGCTTCATTAACATCGCCCCAGCCTTCAACATCTACTTTCTTTTGCTCAAGGTCTTTGTAAACCTGGAAGAAATGCTCGATCTCCTTTATAAGGTGGCCATTCACATCGCCAAGGTCGTTAAGCCTGTTCCAGATAGGATCGGAAACCGGTACGCAGATCACTTTTTCATCGGGCCCTTTCTCATCGGCCATGTGGAATACACCAATGGGCTTTACTTCCATCACACAACCGGGAAAAGTGGGCTCTGTAACCAGCACCAGTACATCTAGCGGGTCGCCATCAAGGGCGAGGGTCTCGGGGATAAACCCGTAATCTGCAGGATACATCATAGAAGAGAAGATCATCCTGTCGTAACGCACCTTCTTTAGCTCGAAATCGTATTCATATTTATTTCGACTTCCCTTGGGGATTTCGATAAGAACATCAAATGTTTTACTCATTACTGTATTATATATTTAAGTCTGTTTTTGCCTTTAGGGGGCGGCAAATATAATACTTCATTCGGTTTTAAGCAGATATAAAACATTCAGAAGTTGCTCCTGAACAAAAAGTTTAGGTTTTTCTTCACAAAAAGCGGAGCAAATTCCAAACAACAAATTACAAATTCCAAGCACCAAATTTCAAGCTACAAATTCCAGACAACAAATTACAAGTACTAAGTTCCAACACGAATCCAAATTTTAATTCGGGGGATTTAGGGGTTAAAAAAAAGCCTCCCAAAAAGGAGGCTCTAAAAATGTCATTTTTGAAAGGTTTTAGTCCTTATACATCACCTTCTTCACTGCTTTGATCACATCGTTGTGATTTGGCAGCCACTCTTCGAGCAGTGCCGGAGAATAAGGCGCAGGAGTATCGGCGGTATTGATCTTTACAATAGGTGCATCAAGGAAATCGAATGCCTGTGACTGTACCTGGTAAGTGATCTCTGTAGCTACGTTGCCAAATGGCCAGGCTTCTTCGACGATCACCAAACGATTGGTTTTCTTCACAGATTCCAGGATGGTCTCATGATCCATCGGGCGGATGGTACGCAAGTCGATGATCTCACATGAAATTCCTTCTTTTTCAAGTTCTTCAGCTGCCTTGTAACAGATCTTGATGATCTTTCCGAAGGAAACAATGGTTACATCACTGCCTTCTCTTTTAATATCGGCTTTCCCAATTGGCAATACATATTCTTCTTCGGGCACTTCTCCCTTGTCTCCATACATTTGCTCAGATTCCATAAAGATCACAGGATCGTCATCGCGAATGGCGGCTTTTAGAAGCCCTTTTGCATCGTAAGGGTTAGAAGGCACAATTACTTTTAGCCCCGGTGTATTGGCATACCAGCTTTCAAAGGCCTGTGAGTGCGTCGCACCCAATTGACCTGCCGAAGCTGTTGGCCCGCGAAACACAATGGGGATATTAAACTGCCCGCCACTCATTTGGCGCATTTTGGCAGCGTTGTTTATAATCTGGTCAATTCCCACCAGGGAAAAGTTAAAGGTCATGAATTCTATGATGGGACGGTTTCCGTTCATGGCGCTACCAACACCTATCCCGGAAAAACCTAATTCGGAAATAGGGGTATCGATCACGCGATCTGGACCAAATTCATCCAACATCCCTTTAGATGCTTTATAGGCACCGTTATATTCAGCAACCTCTTCTCCCATAAGGTACACAGATTCATCCCTGCGCATTTCTTCGCTCATGGCCTGGGCAATTGCTTCCCTGAATTGGATTGTCTTCATTACACGTATTTGATTAAAATTTTCGAAACACAAAAATAGTAATTCAATCAAGGATTATGGCTAACTTAAGGACAAAAATTTCTTATGCATGCACAGTAATTTTCCTTAGGTTTTGTGTATCTTCGTAATCTATTTATAATTTTTATTTACAAAATTCTGAGAAATATGAAAATATTAGTGTGTATTAGTCACGTTCCTGATACCACCTCAAAGATTAATTTTTCTGAAGGTGATACAAAATTCGACACCGCGGGGGTTCAGTTCGTGATCAATCCAAATGATGAATTTGGCCTCACCAGGGCCATGTGGTTCAAAGAAAAACAAGGTGCAACAGTAGATGTTGTGAATGTGGGCGGCACCGAAACCGAACCTACATTGAGAAAAGCCCTGGCTATTGGCGCCGATAATGCCATACGTGTTAACACTCCCGCTACAGACGGGATCTACGTTGCAAAACAACTGGCAAAAGTAGCACAGGATGGCGGTTACGATCTTATTATTGCCGGGCGTGAATCTATTGATTACAACGGCGGAATGGTTCCCGGAATGGTAGCTGGTCTAATTGGGGCAAATTTCGTGAACACCTGTATAGGTCTGGAAGTAGAAGGAAATGAAGCTACGGTTACCCGCGAAATCGATGGAGGAAAAGAAACGCTGAAGACGCAACTTCCTTTAGTGGTTGGTGCCCAAAAGGGAATTGTTCAGGAAAGCGACCTTCGCATCCCCAACATGCGCGGAATTATGCAGGCACGAAAAAAGCCGCTTAACGTGGTTGAGCCTGTAGAGGCCGGAACTCATTCTGAAGCCGTTAAGTTTGAAAAACCCAAACCAAAAGGAGATATCAAATTAGTTGATGCAGACAACCTGGATGAATTAGTGAATTTACTCCACAATGAGGCGAAAGTAATTTAGAGTTCAGGGTTTAAAGTTTAAGGTTCAAGGTTTAAGGTTTGAACTAGAGGCTTTGGAATTTGGAATTTGTTAATTGGAATTTAAAGAAAAAAATATGTCAGTATTAGTATATACAGAATCTGAAGAAGGACAATTTAAGAAGACTGCCTTTGAGGTGGCTTCTTATGCCAAAGGGGTTGCCGACATGCTGGGGACAGAAGTTACAGCTGTTTCCTTCAATGCGCAAAGTGCAGGCGACCTTGGAAAATACGGGGTGAGCAAAGTATTAAAGGTAAACGACGAGAAGCTTCAAAAGTTTACCGCTAAAGCTTATGCCGATGCCATTAAACAGGCAGCTGAAAAAGAAGGGTCAAAAGTGATCATTCTAAGTCAGAGTGCCAATGCAAAGTATTTAGCGCCTTTACTGGCGGTACAACTAGAGGCCGGGTACGCTTCAAACGTGGTGGCATTGCCAGAAGGCACAGACCCGCTTCAGGTAAAAAGAACAGCGTTTACCAACAAGGCCTTTAACTTCACCAAATTATCTACAGATGTGAAGATCATTGGTCTTTCCAAAAATGCCTTCGGATTAAAAGAAAACCAGGCAGAAGCTACTGAAGAAGATTTCTCCCCTTCCCTTTCTGAAGGAGACTTTGCGGTAAATGTGGTTTCTGTAGACAAAGCAGCCGACAAGGTGACCATTGCCGATGCCGAAATAGTGGTATCTGGCGGAAGAGGGTTGAAAGGCCCTGAAAACTGGGGTATGCTTGAAGAACTTGCCGAAACCCTGGGAGCAGCAACAGCCTGTTCAAAACCCGTGAGCGACATGGGCTGGAGGCCTCACAGCGAACACGTAGGCCAAACCGGTAAGCCCGTTGCGGCCAATCTTTACATTGCCGTTGGAATCTCCGGGGCAATACAGCACCTGGCAGGAGTAAGTGCCTCAAAAACAAAGGTAGTGATCAATAACGACCCCGAAGCGCCTTTCTTTAAAGCTGCCGATTACGGGGTGGTGGGAGACGCCTTTGAAATAGTGCCTAAACTCACCGAAAAATTAAAGGAATTTAAGGCTGGTAACTCATAATTTTTTTAACTTGCAAGCCGTTAAAAGGGCTGTCTTAATTAGGTATTTTGCCCGTTGAGACAGCTTTTTTTGTATTTTTGAAGTATGAGTTTAGTGCGCCTTAACATTAAAGGAATTTCTTACAGCCAGACACAGAATGGGGCTTACGCCTTAATCCTGAGCGAGGTGGAAGGAGAACGCAAACTCCCTATAGTCATTGGAGCTTTTGAAGCCCAATCTATCGCCATTGCTCTTGAAAAAGAGATCAAACCTCCCCGCCCCCTCACCCACGACCTTTTCAAGAATTTTGCCGACAGGTTTGAGGTTGTTGTAAAACAGGTGATCATCCACAAGCTGGTAGACGGGGTTTTTTATTCCAGCCTCATTTGTGAACGCGATAAGATCGAGGAGATCATTGATGCCAGGACCAGCGACGCCATTGCACTGGCCCTAAGGTTTCAGGCCCCAATATTCACCTATAAGAACATCCTGGACAAGGCCGGTATTTACCTCAAGGGAGATGCCGAAAAGGAAAAAGAAGAGCAGGAGAAAGAAGATATTATTGTAGATGAACTCTTTTCAAAAGAAATTGAGATAAAATCGGACCAACCCGATTATAGGAAACTATCACTCAACGAACTCAACAACATGTTAGACCAGGCCGTGAAAAGCGAAGATTATGAAAAAGCGGCCCGTATAAGAGATGAGATCTCCAAGCGAAAATAACCCCCATTCATAATGAATAAAATCTGGTGCTTCCTGTTCCTGATCTTCTTCGGAATTTCCCCATTATTTGCACAATCCATTTCTAAAACCTGGGACTTTGAAGCCGTTGAAGGCAGCCCCCAAAACACCATTTTTGACATCTCCCCCGGAAATGACTATCTGAAACTGGACAATGGGGATTTTCAACTCAGCCTTACCAATGAAGATTCTCCCAGCTCAAGCGGAAATTATGTCTTTCAAAATGATGTTTTAGTCCTTTTCTTTGACAACCCGGGCGACAGTATTCAAAACTTCAGGGTAAATACCCTAACCGATTCCACGCTGGTACTCAGCTCCCGAGATGTCACCTATTCCCTTAAAGAAGTTCCGCAGACCGTACAAGAAGTACTGCCGGTAGAAACGGCAAAGACCGTAATCCCCAACCAGGGCTTTACCTTTACAAGCTTCTGGAGAGGTGCATTGGGAATGGTCTCGCTAATCTTACTCGCCTTTATCTTCAGCAGCAATCGCAGGGCCATCAACTGGAAGACCATTCTGGTGGGGTTAAGCGCACAGCTTTTACTGGCTTTTGGGGTTTTAAAGATCACTATAGTTCAAAAAATATTTGAGACCGTAGGTTATTTTTTTGTGCTCATCCTCGATTTCACCGCGGCAGGGAGTGAATTTTTGCTCGGCGGACTGATGAGTGTAGAAAGTTACGGCTTTATCTTCCTGTTCCAGGTACTACCCACCATTGTATTCTTTTCGGCGCTTACCTCGGTACTTTTTTACCTGGGCGTGATTCAGATCGTGGTAAAGGGAATGGCCTGGGTACTTACAAAGTTATTGGGCATTTCGGGCCCTGAAAGTTTAAGTGTGGCCGGAAACATCTTTTTAGGCCAAACAGAAGCCCCGCTTATGATCAAGGCTTACCTCGAAAGAATGAGCCGGTCTGAGATCCTGCTGGTCATGATTGGCGGAATGGCTACCGTGGCAGGTGGAGTACTGGCTGCTTATATAGGCTTTTTGGGTGGCGATGATCCTGCTCTAAGAGTGGAATTTGCAAAGCACCTGCTGGCAGCATCGGTCATGGCAGCACCCGGAGCTATTGTGATTTCCAAGATCCTTTATCCGCAGCAGGACAAGATCACGACCGATGTAGAGGTCTCTTCCGACAAAATTGGATCTAATATCCTGGATGCCATTGCCAACGGTACTACCGAAGGTTTAAAGCTCGCAGCCAACGTTGCTGCAATGCTCCTCGTGTTCATTGCTTTTATAGCCATGATCAATTACGGCCTCGGAAAAATTGGAGACTGGACCAGCCTTAACGGTATTATGGCGGCAAACACCCCATATGCCAGGTTATCTCTGGAATCTCTCCTCGGAATTATTTTTGCTCCGCTCATGTGGCTTATCGGGGTAGCACAAGCCGATATGATGCTCATGGGGCAGTTGCTGGGAATAAAACTGGCAGCCAGTGAGTTCGTTGGCTACATTCAGCTGGCCGAACTTAAAAATCCGGTGAACGCGCTTAGCCTTACCTATGAAAAATCCATCATCATGGCTACGTACATGCTATGCGGATTTGCCAACTTCGCTTCTATCGGGATACAGATTGGCGGAATTGGATCCCTGGCACCCGGGCAGCGTAAAACCCTGTCTGAATTTGGAATGAAAGCTCTAATTGGCGGAACCCTCGCTTCTTTGCTTTCAGCAACGATTGCCGGGATGATCATTGGATAAACTTGAAGTTAGAAGTTAGAAGTTGAAGATATAGGAGGGCAAAGAGAAAAAAGGAAAGCAAGTACTTACGTAAATCCATCAGCAGTCCCCACAGTACAATTTTCAACAGCTTAGTTAATAAATAAAATAAAAAAAATGTAAGAACCGGTATTCCTGTAGTGCCGGTTTTTTATTTTAGCAGAGATTCAGCAGCCTGATCTGTTTCTGAGAATCAGGATAATGAGAAAGAAATAGACACAATTCAGCCATTTACACAGTGGCCGAGAAACCTAAAGAAAATGAAGCAATATCACGATCTTATAAAACACGTTCTTGAAAACGGAAACGAAAAAGGAGACCGCACGGGAACCGGTACCAAAAGCGTATTTGGTTACCAGATGCGGTTTGATTTGAGCGAAGGTTTCCCTATGGTCACCACCAAAAAGCTCCACCTTAAGTCTATTATCTACGAGTTGCTCTGGTTCCTCAACGGCGATACCAATATTAAATATTTACAGGAAAACGGGGTGCGCATCTGGAACGAATGGGCCGACGAAAACGGTGACCTGGGCCCCATTTACGGTCACCAGTGGCGTAACTGGAACAGCGAAGATATAGACCAGATTAAAGAGGTCGTGGAAACTTTAAAGACCAACCCCAACAGCCGCCGCATGCTGGTTACTGCCTGGAACCCTTCGGTACTGCCGGATACTTCAATATCTTTTTCAGAAAATGTGGCGAATGGAAAAGCCGCGCTCCCTCCCTGCCATGCGTTTTTCCAGTTCTACGTTGCCAACGGCAAATTGTCCTGCCAGCTTTACCAGCGCAGTGCAGACATTTTTCTCGGCGTACCTTTCAATATTGCTTCCTATGCCCTGCTCACTATGATGATTGCGCAGGTATGCGGTTATGAAGCGGGAGACTTTATCCACACTTTTGGCGATGCACATATTTACAACAACCACCTGGAGCAGGTAAACCTGCAGCTATCGCGAGATACGAGGCCATTGCCCGTAATGAAACTGAACCCGGAAGTAAAAAATATTTTTGATTTTAAGTTTGAAGATTTTAAATTGGAAAATTACGATCCGCATCCTGCTATAAAAGGCCGGGTAGCGGTTTAATTTTTGTTCAATTTTAAATTTTTTAAACCTTATGAAGAAGTTATTGGTTATTGCATGTTTTTTCTTTGGAGGAATAGCAACTGCCCAGGCACAACAAACCTCTCCTGTATGGCCGGGCTGCGAAGACGCTGAAGACAAATCTGAATGTTTTAACGAAAAACTAAATGCCCATGTTCGGGAACATTACGAGTACCCAATGAAAGAGAACGCCTACGTTAGGGGAGAGGTCAAAGTCTCTTTCGATATCAATGAAGAAGGAAAAGTTGTGGTAAAATCGGTAGAGGGCTCTGAGCCACTGGTGAATGAAGCCGCCAGGGAAATGCTCAAAAAGATTCCAGATATGAAGCCGGGGACTTTGAACGGCAAACCCGATTCCCGTAACTTTACTACCACCTACCGCTTTTAAAAAAAGCCCCAAATCATGAAAAAACTATTTTTTGTCCTTTTCCTCTTTACTGCAGGAACAACGTTTGCACAGGAAGGAGTAAGTATTTCCAAAAACAGGCTTACTACCAAAGAGACCCCTCCGGTCTGGCCGGGTTGTGAAGATTTTTCGGGCCCTTCCAAAACCTGCTTTAAGGAAAAGCTCACCCAGCATCTAAGGGAAAATTACAAGTTCCCAAAAGATGAGGCCGGTAATTACATAAGGGGAAAGGCGATAGTTTCTTTCGTTATTAATAAAGAAGGAAAGCCCGTGGTCACCAAAGTGGAAGGACCTAAAAAGGAACTCAATGCAGAGGCTAAGAAAATCATTCTTGCCATTCCACAAATGGAGCCGGGGCAAATGGCCGGGAAACCCGTAGAAGTGAGCTATAAAGTTCCTTTTACGTTCTAAACCCATTCTTATTATTCCTTTAACTAAAAGGGATTTTTAAAAGTTTAAATTTGAAGGAAACCTGCGGGTTTCCTTTTTTTATTCTCCAAAAAAGGTAAATCTGCCGGAAATTTTTCCCTTATGAACAACACCAAACCTCCGGAATTCAAGACCCAGTTTGCAGAAGACGTCTTCAAAGGCCTTACTTCCTATCCTAAAAAAATAAGCTCAAAATTTCTGTATGACGAGAAAGGAGATGAGCTTTTTCAGCAGATCATGGAACTGCCCGAATATTATCTCACGGGCAAGGAATACCAGATCCTTAAGCGCCACCGGGAAGAATTAGGAGATGAATTTGCCTCTTTAGAAGGTTTTGACCTTATAGAACTTGGTGCCGGTGACGGGAAAAAGACAAAGGTGCTGTTAAGCCACTTTGAAGAAAAAAACTACGATTACAAATACCTGCCGGTTGATATAAGCAAAAATGTGCTGGAACAGCTAAGCAAAAGCCTGCAACAGGAGTATCCGGCAGTAGAAGTAGAGCCGCAGCAGGGCACTTATGCTGAAGTGCTCTCCCGCCTGGCCGACTATCGCGACCGCAAAAAGGTCATCCTTTTTCTGGGCTCAAATATCGGTAACCTCACTCCCGAAGAAGCTGTGAGCTTTCTAAAGAAAATATCTTCTGCAATGCATGAAAAAGACCTTTTCTTTATGGGAGTAGATCAAAAAAAAGAACCCGCGGTAATCCTCGATGCTTACAACGATTCGGCCAAAGTAACTGAAGCATTCAACAAAAATTTGCTGGTGCGCATGAACCGGGAACTGGATGCCGAATTTGATCCTGAAGATTTTATGCACTGGCCCCTTTACGACCCTGAAACAGGAGTGGCCAAAAGCTTCCTGGTAAGTAAAAAAGAACAAACCATAGCAATAAATGCCCTTGACCTCCAGGTGCATTTTCAAAAGTGGGAGACCATACATACCGAAGTATCCCAAAAATATGACGACACCTCCATCGCCTGGCTGGCCAGAGAAGCAGGGTTGGAGATTACAGGCTGTTGGGCCGACAAAGACAGCTGCTTCAAAAATTACCTTTTTAAAAGAACAAGCTCATGAAAGCAATCTGGAACAATACAGTAATAGCCGAAAGCGATAAAACCATTGAAGTTGAGAACAACCAGTACTTCCCCCCGGAATCTATAAATTCTGATTTTTTTCAACTGAGTGACACGCATACCACCTGCCCGTGGAAAGGAAAAGCCTCTTATTTTCACCTCAAAGTGGGCGATGAAAAAAACCCCGATGCCGCCTGGTTTTATCCACAACCAAAGCCCGGGGCAGCAAAAATTAAAAACCACGTGGCCTTCTGGAAAGGTGTGAAAGTTGAAAAATAAATTTGCGGTCTAAAAAATTTGTTCTAAGTTTACCAAAATCAAAAGAAAGAAATCAGGTGATTTTCAATAATAACAATAATAATTTCAACAACAATCTGAATCAAATCAGGTTGCGGAAAGCTATTATTGTATAACAAGATCCCTTAAACAATATTCAAAGCCTTTCCGCCACCCGGAAAGGCTTTTTTTTTGCGTGAATATGAAACTACTTCAAAATAATAATATCAATAATAATAGTCCGCCACCCGGGGGAGAGGATTTCTGTGCTTTAAAGCCTGCCTCCTTCCCGGGGCGGGCTTTTTTTTTCTTAAACATTTAAAACAAACATTATGAAAACTACCTTACAACAATTATCACAAAAGCTGGCAACTGAAGAAGCCGTTGACTTTGTAAAATCTGAATTTGAAAAACACCTGAAAGAGCGGCTTTCGCTAGTAAAAATTTCGGCACCCACCGTTGTACTTCACGGTACCGGCATTAACGACGACCTCAACGGCATAGAAAGGCCAGTAGGTTTTCCAATAAAAGCAATGCAGGAACGCCGCGCCGAAGTGGTGCAGTCTCTGGCCAAATGGAAAAGGCTAAGGTTACGGGAGTACGAACTGGAATCGGGAATGGGAATCGTGACCGATATGAAAGCCCTGCGGCCCGACGAAGAACTGGGCCCCATACATTCCATTTCGGTAGACCAGTGGGATTGGGAAAAGGTAATGCTGCCCGAAGAACGACACCTGGAATTTCTGAAAACCCAGGTGCGCAGCATATATTCTTCCATCCTCGCCACACAGGCTGCCATCACTAAAAAGTACCCTCTCCTCTCCCTCGACCTGCCTGAAGAAATCAGCTTTTTACACACCGAAGACCTGCTGCAAAAATATCCCCACCTCAGCCCAAAACAACGTGAAGACAGGGCAGCTAAAGAATTTGGAGCCGTATTTTTAATTGGTATAGGAGGAATTTTGGAAAGCGGGGAACCTCATGACGGCCGCGCGCCCGATTATGATGACTGGAGCACCCCCACCTCTGCCGCCACAAAAGGCCTTAACGGCGATATTCTTGTTTGGAACCCGGTTTTGGAGCAGGCTTTTGAATTGTCTTCAATGGGAATTCGAGTAGACAAGAAAACCCTGGAGCTGCAACTGCAGGAGAGGAAAGCCGAAGACCGCAAAAGCCTCTATTACCATGAGCAGTTACTAAAAGAAGAACTTCCGCAAACGATTGGTGGCGGGATAGGGCAATCGAGACTTTGCATGTTCCTGCTTCAAAAAAAGCACATTGGAGAGGTGCAGGCGAGCATCTGGCCCGAAGAAATGCGGGAAGAGTTAAAATCTGAAGGCGTGTTTTTACTTTAAAAACATAAAAACTTCGCCTCAACCTTAACCAGGCCTCACAGGTATTAAAAACCTGTGAGGCCTTTGTATTTACGGAACAGTCACAAAATAAAGCTACTCAAAAATGCCATTTTTGGGTAGCTTTATTATAACTGCTTCAGCAGGTGTTCCAGGTCTTCTTCAGTATTGAAGTAGTGAAAACTAAGCCTTATCCCCTCTCCTCTTTGCGAGCAGATGATCCTGTTGCTGCGAAGCTTCTGAAACAACTTGTCATCTCCTTTGATGTTAAAGATCGAAGAATGTAACTTTCTGTTCAGCACTGCGGGCTCTAGCATTTCCTTTTCAGCGAGCCTGGCCTTTGCAAGAGCAGCAAGATCTTTGATCCTGGCTTCAGTCTCGTCAATACCGGCCTGTTTTAGCAGATCTATCGCGGTTTTTAGGCTTCCGAAGTTTAAAGTATCGAGGTGGCCGGGTTCAAATTTGCCGATAAAGCTGCCTTGGTGAGGCTTGTTCCTTCCCTGCAACGCCTTCACTTCTAAACTGGCAGGGGCAATCTCCTGCTGCATGTGTTCCTTAAACAGGAAAAATCCGTTGTCGTAACCTGCATTGAGCCACTTGTAAGCACTGGCCCCAAGCACATCAAGGGCCGAGGCTTCAAAATCAAATTTTTCGGTACCGCAATACTGGGTGCCGTCGGCAAAAAACAGCAGATTGGGATTTTCATTTTTCAGCTTCAGGAGAAAATCGGGGTCAATTTTAATCCCGTTGATGTACTGCACGAGGCTAAAGGCGAAAATATCCGGTTTTTCACGCGCAACAACTTCAGCAATATTCTCCTCCAGGTTTTCGTCAATTTCCGCATGGCACACCTTAAACCCGCGAGATTCTACGGCCCAGTTTACTGAGGGATAATCATTTTTAAGCAACAGGATCTTCTTGCTGCGGTCAATGGTTTCCAAAAGGGTATTAAATCCGAAGGAAAAATTGGGCGTAAGTGCTACAAGGTTGGGGGCACAGCCAAACAGATCTCCCACCGATTTTCTTACTTTTAGAAAGAGAGAGTCCCGTTTATCCCGAAATAAACTGCCCCCAATGAGAAAGTCGAGGTCGTGCTCATGCCTGAATTCCAGCAGATTTTCAGACATTAATCCGGAAGCCGCCGTATTCAGGTAAGTGTACTGTTCCAAAAGGGGAAAGTGTTTCTTAAAATTCTTCATAAACAGGGAAGATTCCGCAGTAAAATCAATAAATTTGAGAATATCTCTAAAATTACGTTTAAATATGGGGCTGGAAAAGAATAGTGCTTCAAAAATTGATCCCGAACAGCGCAGGTTAATTGAAAGGGCGCAGATGCGGGCGCGGCAAAAGAGAAGATTGTACCAACATTTTATAGTTTTTCTATTGGGATCGGTGGTTTTGATCCTGCTGAATGTGATCTTTGACATTGGCCGCAACATCAACCCTTTTGGAATAGACTGGTTTGTGTGGGCCATTATTTTCTGGGCGTTGCTCCTGCTCATTCACGTTTTCAATGTGTATGTGACCAATAAATTCTTCGGAAAAGACTGGGAAAATGAACAGGTAGACAGGCTGGTGGCAAAGCAGCAAAAGAAAATTGCCGAACTTCAGAAAAAAGTGGAAAAAGATTACCCGCTGCCCGAAAAGGGGCAACCCTACATCCCGCCCACCACCAAAAAACCAATTGACCCGGACGCTCCAATAAATTCTTAAAAATGGGAAAAGTCACTCTAATTGCCGCTGCCGGAGAAAACAACGAGTTGGGTAAGGACAAAGACCTGGTATGGCACCTGCCCGATGATTTTAAACGTTTTAAAAAGCTCACCACCGGCCATTTTATCATTATGGGGCGCAAAACTTTTGAGACCTTTCCAAAACCGCTTCCCAACCGCACGCATGTGGTCATTACCCGGCAAAAAGATTATGAGCCGGAAGGAGCCATAGTGGTGAATTCCCTGGAAAAAGCCCTTGAAGTGGCCAAAGATGACCCGCAGCCATTTGTGATTGGCGGCGGTGAAATCTACAGGCTTTCCCTGGAAAAAGCCGATGCCATTGAGCTCACCCGCGTACATGGCACTTTTGAAGCCGACACCTATTTTCCCGATTTTGATGAGAAAAACTGGAACCTGGTGGCAAAAGAGGAACATCCTGTAGATGAGCGGCACAAATACGCTTTCACCTATCTCACCTACGAACGTGCGCAATGACCGCGACCTCATAGAAGAAGTGGCCAGGAAACACGGCTTTGTCTTAAATGGCCTTAATTCGCTGGCCGGCGGCAGCATTAATGAGGTGTACCTTTTAAATACTTCGGAAGCTAAAAAAGTAATAAAAATCAATTCGGCTGAAGATTTTCCCGGTATGTTTGCTGCCGAAAAACAGGGGCTGGAAACCCTGCTGCAAGCCCGTGCTTTTGATGTGCCAGAAGTTTTTGGCCTGGGGGAAATCGAAAATACAGCCTATCTTCTTTTAGAGTACAAAAAAGAAGGGAGCCAAAAAGGGCATTTTTGGAAGGTATTTGGAGAGCAGCTTTCAAAGCTTCACAAAACCTCAGCAAAGAAGTTCGGGTTCTCTGATTCCAATTATATTGGGAGCCTTAGGCAGTACAACTCACCCGAAACAGAAGCGGCTGAGTTTTATATAAACCAGCGATTGGAGCCGCAGGTAAGAATGGCTTCAGAAAATGGTTTTTCACTGGGAGATCTTTCAGGGTTTTACAGGAATATTTCAGAAGAAATTCCGCAGGAACCTCCTGCCCTGCTCCACGGGGATTTGTGGAGCGGAAATTACCTTGTAAATGCCGAAGGTTTGCCCTGCCTCATAGATCCTGCAGTTTGCTACGGGCCCAGAGAAATGGACCTGGCCATGATGCAGCTGTTTGGCGGTTACCCTGCGGAAGTATTTGAGACCTACAACGAACATTTTCAGCTTCAGCCGGGTTGGGAACAGCGAATTCCCCTCTGGCAACTCTATTACCTGCTGGTGCACCTCAATATTTTTGGGCGCAGTTACCTTCCGCAGGTAAAAGAGATCATACAGCGCTTTTCATAATCTTAACAGCCAGACTCTTTCTTTTAGCAGTTCTTTAGAGGGGAAAGGCCTCTAATTCCTTTATATTTAATTAGATAAATCAAAAAAAGTTATGAGCACAGAAAATTTAAATAAAGAGGAATCACAAAAGAAATTCAGAACACTGGTAGATGACATTAAAGTAGCCATGATGGTTACGGGGCTTGAAAAAAGACCGATTAATGCCATTCCCATGACCACCAAAAAAGTGGATGAGCAGGGAAATGTCTGGTTTATTAGCATGGGAAATAGCGAACACAACAAAGACCTGGAGCTCAACCCCGACGTTCACCTGCTTTACAGTGACCCCGACGATATGGAGTTTTTAAGCCTCTACGGAAAAGCGGAAATTACCAAAGACAGAGCGGTGCTTGATGAACTTTACAACCCGAGAACCGACAACTGGTTTGACGGCCCAGATGACCCGCAGCTTACGGCGATTAAGGTCACCCCTGGGGAAGCCTATTTTTGGGATACCAAAACCAATAAATATGTTGCGCTTCTTAAAATGGGGGTTGGTGCCATTACCGGTGATCATAAAGACATAGGTGAAAAAGGAAAACTGAAGCTTTAGAACCCCATTTTAGACAGGAGAGGCTGGCTGAAAAGTAGCATTGCCCACCCCAAAAATTGTTTTTGAACCACAGGCTTTTAAACATCAAAGCCTTATCATCAAAAGCATTTGACAGGTAAGACGGCAGCGCTTTTTAGTCAGCCTCTTTTATTTTACTAATTTTGCAGTCTAATCATCATTTATTATGAAGGCATATATTTTTCCGGGACAGGGAGCTCAATTCACAGGAATGGGCCAGGATCTCTACGAGAAGTCCCCACTAGCAAAAGAACTTTTTGAAAAAGCCAATGATATTTTGGGGTTTTCTATCACCCAGACCATGTTTGAAGGAAGCGCTGAAGACCTTAAAAAAACAAAGGTGACGCAGCCCGCGATCTTTCTTCATTCGGTTATTTTGTCAAAGGTGCTGGGCGACGAATTCAAGCCCGACATGGTTGCAGGGCATTCATTAGGAGAGTTTTCGGCCCTGGTTGCCAACGGCACTTTAAAATTTGAAGATGCTTTAAAGCTGGTTTCAAAACGAGCCCTGGCCATGCAAAAAGCCTGTGAGCTTGAAGAATCTACCATGGCCGCGGTTTTAGGACTTGAAGATCACCTGGTAGAAGCCATTTGTGCCGATGTGCAGGGCGTGGTGGTTGCTGCAAATTACAACTGCCCCGGGCAACTGGTAATTTCGGGAGACCAGCTGGCGGTTGCAAAAGCCTGTGAAGAACTGAAGGAAAGAGGCGCAAAGAGGGCAATGATCCTCCCAGTGGGCGGGGCTTTTCACTCTCCTCTTATGGAACCGGCAAGAGAAGAACTTGCGGCAGCAATAGAAGAAACTGAATTCCACCAGCCTGTATGTCCTATTTACCAGAACGTATCTACTTTTGCTGTCACCGACAGGAGTCAGATCAAGAAAAACCTCATTTTTCAGCTTACCGCTCCGGTAAAATGGACCCAGAGCGTACAAAATATGATCAAAGACGGTGCTACAGAATTCATTGAAGTGGGCCCCGGAAAAGTCTTACAGGGACTGGTTAAAAAGATAGACCGCACTGCCCAGGTAAGGTCTGCAGAGATTTAGTTGCGGGTTGGAGCAATGAATTAAGATCCTTAAGATTTTGAATACCCAGCTTTACTGAAACTTCAAAAATACTGGTACAAAAAACCCGAAGCTTTTGGCTTCGGGTTTTTTGCTTTGAAAAAGATATTTTAAAGAGGCTATTTTTTCAGAAAATCAGCGATGGTACTGGTAATATATTTAATTTGCTCATCATCCAGTTCGGTATGCATTGGCAGGGAGATCACTTCTTTCACCAGCTGATTGGTCACCGCAAAATCTTCTTCCCTGTACCGCTCATCCTTGTAGGCCTTTTGGTTATGCAGCGGGATGGGGTAATATATTCCGAAGGGAATTCCTTTTTCTGAAAGGTGTTTTGCAAGCGCATCTCTTTTTCCGTCGGCAATCTTTATGGTGTACTGGTGGTACACATGCGTATCGGCTGAACTTTCGGTATAAGGAACTGTAAGCCCTTCCACATTCTCGAGAGCGCTGGTGTATTTTTGGGCAGCCTCCTGCCGCGCTGTATTATACTGGTCTAAGTAAGGGAGTTTTGCCCTCAACACAGCAGCCTGCAAACTGTCAAGCCGGGAATTCACCCCTACCACATCGTGATGGTAGCGCTCATACATACCGTGGTTCACAATACCCCTAATGCGATGTGCAAGCTCATCATCATTGGTAAAAATGGCACCGCCATCGCCATAGCAACCCAGGTTCTTCGAGGGGAAGAAAGAGGTAGATGCCGCATGACCTATAGCTCCGGCTTTTTTGACAGTACCGTCTTTAAAATGGTAATTTGCACCTATAGCCTGGGCGTTATCTTCTATTACATAAAGGTCATGCTCCCGCGCAATTTCCATGATCTCATCCATGTTTGCCGCCTGTCCAAAAAGGTGAACCGGCACTATGGCTTTGGTATTGGGGGTAATTGCTTTTCTAATGGCATCTGGGTCTATGTTGAAAGTATCGGGCTCCACATCAACCAGTACAGGGGTAAGCTGTAGCAGTGCGATAACCTCAACGGTAGCTGCGAAGGTAAAATCGGCAGTGATCACTTCATCTCCGGGTTTCAAACCAAGGCCCATCATTGCAATTTGTAAGGCATCTGTCCCGTTTGCACAGGGAATCACATGTTTCACCCCAAGGTACTCTTCCAGCTCCTTTTGAAAAGCATGAACTTCGGGGCCATTGATAAATGCCGTGGTATCGAGTACCTCGAGCAGAGATTGATTGACTGTATCTTTTATTTTTTCGTATTGACCCTTAAGGTCAACCATTTGTAATTTTTTCATCTTAAAATGTTAGGCTTACGAAAATACAAAGAATGCCAGTATTCCCAATGCTAATTTCTTAATTTAGCACTCAAAACACCCAATTGCATTTTCTTTATAATATAGCGGTTAAAGCCACAGAAAACCTGCTTCCCCTGGCCGGCAGGTACAGTGAAAAACTTCGGAAATTTAGCGACGGAAGAAATGGCCTTTTTGAAGACCTGGCTTCAAAAATTGCCCCCGGCGATAAGACCATCTGGTTTCATGCCGCCTCCCTGGGAGAGTATGAACAGGCAGTACCCGTAATTCTGAAGGTGAAAGAAATTTTTCCGGGGCACAAGATCGTATTGAGTTTCTTTTCCCCCTCGGGCTTTGAAGTAAAGAAAAATACTTCAGTAGCCGATGTGGTTACCTACCTCCCGCTGGACACGCCTGCAAATGCCGAAAAATTCCTGAAAGTGGCACATCCCGACTGGGCGCTGTTCATAAAATATGAATTCTGGCCCAACTTTTTACAGGCGCTCAAAAATAGCAATATCAGGAGCCTTTTAATTTCAGGGGTTTTCAGGGAGAATCAGCTGTTCTTTAAGCCCTACGGAAAATGGATGCGGCAGTACCTCGAAGCTTTTGAGTTCTTTTTTGTTCAGAATAAAAAATCGGAACAGCTTTTACAGCAAATAGGTTTTGAAAATTGTAAAGTAAGCGGGGACACGAGGTTTGACAGGGTAAATGCGCAACTGAAACAGGACAACCGGCTGCAGTTTATCGAAGAATTTGTGGGCGATAAGCTTTGTGTTGTGGCAGGAAGCACCTGGCCCGAAGATGAAGATTTAATTGTAGACTTCATTAACAGGAATCATCAAGGCGTAAAGTTCATTATTGCTCCGCACGCCATAAAAGCTGAAAAAATTCAGGGTTTACAGTCAAAGCTGAAAGCAGAATCGGTATTGTTTTCAGAAAAAGAAGGCAAACCGCTTAAAGATGCCGGCGTGTTCATTATTGACACCGTGGGATTGCTTACAAAGATCTACAGCTATGCCCATATTGCCTACGTGGGCGGTGCGGCCGGAAATACCGGTTTGCACAATATCCTGGAACCGGCAGCTTTTGGGGTTCCGGTGGTGATTGGACATAACTTTGAGAAATTTCCGGAAGCAAAAGAACTTATGGAAGCCGGCGGACTCTTTTCAGCAGAAAATAGTACCCAGGCAAATGAGATTTTTCACAAGCTGGTTAATGACAGGGAGTTCAGGGAAAAAACAGGTTCAAATTCGGTAGCTTTTATTGAACAAAACAAGGGAGCCACAGAGAGAATTTATAATTATTTCTTAAAAAACAAATAAAAATAACCTTGCTTTAACAGCATGAACGAGAGTTTATTGAAACTCTGTTTTGCATATATAAAAAATAGTTTAAATTTGTTTCAACTAATTAAACATACTAACATGAAAAAATTATTTTTAGGATTACTTGTAGCTGCATTTACTCTTTCTATCTACTCTTGTAGAGAAACTACTGAAGAGAATGTGGAAACTAACTTGGAAGAAGTAGAATCTGATCTTGAAGAAACAGGAGAAGACATTGAGTCTGGTCTTGAAGACGCAGGAAATGAAATAGAAGAAACTGCTGAACAAACTGAGCAGGAAATCGAAGAAGAAGTTAACAATACTGACGATATCCAGTAGACTTTTTCCTTTTAAAAATTTAGAGGCTGCCTAAAAAGCCGTGTTTGTGTCAACCTGAAGCTGATTTCAGGTTCTGGTGAAATCTTGAATTGGATTTTTTTTAGATTCTGAAGTAAAAATCAGGAAGACCATGGCATTGCATTTTGGGCAGCCTCTTTTTAATGAACAGAAGTATGAAAAAGATAATTTTAGGTGTTGTAATTGCCGGGATGTCTCTGGTCACTTATTCCTGCAGGGAGTCTACCCAGGAAAAAACCCAGGATGCCGTAGAGGCCATTGGGGAAGATATTGAAGACGGAACCAGGCGTGCTGCCGAAGAAGTGGAAAAAGGTGCCGACAAGGTGAAAAGGGAAATAGATGAAGAAATTCACGAGACCGATGACCAGGTACAGCACGAAGATTTAGAAGCACAAAACTAACCTGAACAAAGATTGGAAAAAGCTGCCCGCGGGCAGCTTTTTTATTTTTAAGGAAGAAAGACAGGTGGTCAAAAATGGCATTTTTGACTACCTATCTCAGACAGAAAAAACGGATAATTTTACGAGCCCATAAATTAGGTGGTACTTTGCTTTGTTGAGGCGAAAATCTGGTATTTAGAACCGAAATAGTACCTCCCCGCAAGCTTCGGAAGCATAAAAGTCCCAAAAAAGCTATTCCGGCTTATTATTTCTGAAGATTTAGATTTAAAAAAGCCTTTTTAGCTGAAAAGCTTCAGCAGAAAAGGCTTTTTTAGTCTTTAAATTCAGGGGGTTGTACTTTTTCCGAAGAAAAAAATGCTGTTCTTCCAAAAGTGTCAAATTATATGACGTTTTATGGCTGAGCTCCAGACAAATTTCCGCAGAAAAACACCCATCAGTTTGCCACTTTTTGCCCCAGGATGGAGTTGATCTTTTCAACCAGGTCATCCATTTCGAAGGGTTTTGCAATAAAATCGTTCGCACCGGCTTCCCTGCATTTTGAACCCGCATCGTGCAGGGCAGACATCATGAGCACGGGAATATCCCGGGTTTCGGGGTTGTTGCGAAGGCGTGCGCAAACATCGGTGCCGTTAACACCCGAGATGAGCATATCCAGCATTACCAGATCAACATTTTCCTGAAGGATGAGTTTTTCAGTCTCTTCGGGCCTTGGCGTAACGATAACGTCAAACTCGTAGAACTCAAGCAAAGTCTTGAGCATTTCCCCTATTCCGGAGTCATCATCGACCACCAGTATCTTTTTTTTGTTCATTTTTATTGGTTTTCAAGAAGCACAAAACTAAAGTCTGATCCTTCCCCTATTTTACTTTTTACTTCAATATAGCCGTTATGGCGATCAATAATTTCATTGGCAAGATACAAGCCTATCCCGAAACCAGAGTAGGTTTCTTTGCTCTCCACGCCTATCCTGTAGAACCTTTTAAAGATGTTCTTATGAAACTTAGGGTCAATTCCAATCCCCTTGTCGCGCACGCTCACGGCAACCTTATCTTCTCCCACTTTTAGCACGTGAATCTGAATGTGCTGGCTATCTGGCGAATACTTAATGGCGTTGGTAATAAAGTTGATTAGCACCTGCCCTATCCTGTCTTTATCGGCAAATACCCTGGCCCGGTGAGCATGAAAGACCTCCATTTGGTGCTGCGTGTTGGTGAGCTTAATATCCTGAATGGTTTGCTCTACCATGGCATTAAGGTCAAAAACTTCTTTTTTAAGTTCGAGCTTGTTCTCTTCAAGCCTTGAAAGGTCTAGTATTTCGGCGATGAGCCTGGTGAGGCGTACAATCTGGTTATCTATGCGCTCCAGGGAAGGTTTAAGCGGAACATTCCCGGGGATTTCCAGTTTGTATTTGTCGAGCAGGTTGAGCAGCAGCTGAACATAGCCTTTTATGGAAGTCACGGGAGTTTTTAGTTCATGGCTTACCATTTTGAGAAAATCTTCTTTGCGCTTTTCTTCTTCTTTTAGCCTTTGGATCTCGGTACTAATCCCAATCCACATGGTGATCTTACCGTCTTCCCCTTTCACCGCTTCTTTCCTGCTAAGGTGCCACAGGTATTTGCCCTCCTTATCCCTTAGCCGCAGCTGCATTTCAAAATTCTTCCCGGTTTTAAGCGAATGTTGCCACTTTTTCTTAAACTCCTGTTCTTCGGAAGGGTGAATACAGCTTTCCCAATTTTGTTCCTGCAGTTCGTGGAAGTCGAGGCCTATATAATCGAGCCAGTTTTGATTGAAGAAGATAGGTTTCCCGGTGGCATCAGTATTTATGACCTTTCCGGGCATGAGATCGGCCATGAGCTTAAAGTGGCGCTCCCTCTCCTTCAGAAGGGTTTTTGACTCGACCATTTCAGTCACATCAAGCCCCATGTTGAGGACCCCAATAATTTCACCCTCCTCATTCCGCAGCGGTTTATAGGTAAAGTTGTAATAGCCGGTTTCCATCCTGCCATTACGCATAAGGTCTACCCGGTCTTCTTTTCCCCAGTAGGTTTCGCCGGTAGTAAATACATTGTCTAACAGGTCGAAAAAAGGCTGGCCTTCAAGTTCGGGGAGCGCCTCTTGCAGGGGTTTTCCTACCACTTCACGGGTTTTCCCCCAGAGGTTGATCATGGCATCATTGGCCAGCTCGATGGTCATCCCCCTTCCGGTGTACACCGCTGTTGGCACCGTGGCCTGATCTACAATAGAGCGAATACGGTGTTCATTTTCACGTATCACCTGTTCTTTAAGATGATCATCGTGTACATCGGTCACCGTACCTATGAGGCCTTCAAATTCACCTTCGGCAGTCCATTTTGGCCGGCCGCGGTCTACCACCCACCGGTAAGCACCGTTTTTATGGCGCAGCCTGAACCTGGAATAATATTCTTTTCTCAATTCATGAGCCTGGATGAACTGCCGGTAGATTATTTCCTGATCTTCGGGATGAACTGCCTGCAGCCATCCGGCACCCAGAGATTCTTTCCGGGTTTGGCCTGTGTATTCATACCATTCTTTGTTGAGGTAATTCCCCTGCCCCTGAGGATTGGTGATCCAGATAATTACCGGTACCGTATCTATGACGTTTCGCAGCTCTTTTTCACTGTTTTCGAGGCTCTGGCGGTTGAGCACCTTTTCGGTCACATCTATGGCATGCACAAAAATGCCTTCTACCTTTCCATTCACATCCTTAATGGGCTGGTAAATAAAATCGAGGATAATGCTTTTCCCGCCGTTTTCGCCTTTAAGGTCGAGGTTTATTTCCTTACCAATAAAACTCTTCCCGCTGTTATAGACCCCATCGAGCATTTTTATAAAACCCTGGTTCTCTACTTCAGGAAGCACTTCTTTAACAGATTTACCAATGATCTCCCGGTATTCCAAAAGTGCCTGGTACTTGTCGTTTGCCAGTTCAAAAATGTGATCTTTCCCACGCAGCGTGCAAATTAAACCCGGAGCTTCAGAAAGCACCTCGTTGAGTAATTTGCGGTAATCAATACTTCCCTTGTGAAGTATGTTGACTTCAGTAAAACTGAGAAGAAATGCGGTACTCCCTTTAAACTGCGGGAGCCGGTTTGCATTGATCGAAAAACGATGTCTTTTAAGGTTGGGGGAAGAGAGCACCACCTGAAAGTCTTTTACTGCTTCCTGTGAAGCCATGAGGGTTTCCAGGAGGTGACAGAGTTGTGCAGGCTCTTTCTTATCTTCAAGTAAAGGAACCAGATATTCCCCCTCCAGGTTACCGGGAAGCGTTTTAAAAATCCCGTACATCCTTTCAGTTGCAGCCAAAATCCTTCCTTCTTCATTTACCACCACCACGGGATCGTGCAGGGAAATGAGAATATTTTTAGCAAATTCAATCTGTTCAGGATCTTCCTTAAAAGGCACCTGGCTACTCTTCATAAAAATGATTTTCGTTAGGGTAAAAGCTAAAATAAACTTTTCAAATTGCTATTGTACAAAAGAAATCTCAAAGTTTAATAATAAATCAATATTGTCACTTTAAATAGATCAAACAGGAGCTAAGGCGGCGAATTCACCAATAATTCAGCCTAAATTAAGATGTGTAAGACTGATTCTAAAACTTTCAGTAAAAATGCCATTTTTGGACCTGCTTTCGCTTCAGGTTTTTATATCGTAATATTGCAATACAAAAAGCAGAAAAAATAAAATGGGAATAACAAAAACCGACCTCTTCACAGAAGCTCAAAACGAAGTGGCACTGGCTGCCAAAGCCCTGGCTCACCCGGCGCGAATTGCCATTATTGAATTCCTGTTAAGATCTAACAGCTGCATCAATGGAGACCTGGTAAATGAACTGGGGCTGGCACAGGCTACTATAAGTCAGCACCTTCGGGAACTAAAGGAAATCGGGATAATTCAGGGAACCATTGAAGGCACCCGGGTATGTTATTGCATCAATCCGCAGCGCTGGAAAGAAATTCAGAATAAATTCAATGTACTCTTTAACAAATTTGAAGATCCTGCATCAAATGAGTGTTGCTAGCCTTTATAGCTTTTGTAACAATATGTTTTGATTGAAAGGAATTTTCATCCTCCTATAACCTTTTCGGATAATAATTTGTTAAGGCCCTGAATCTAATTGGTTTTAATGCGGATGTAGCAGAAATTTGCACGATGCAAAAAGAATATGAAGTAAGAAACAAAAAGCGGGAACAGATCATACTCTTGGTGCTGGGAACATTGATTGCCCTGGGGCCATTTTCAATAGACATGTACCTGCCCGGCTTTGAGAGTATCGCAGAAGAGTTTAAAATAACAAAAGCCCAGGTAGGTTTTTCACTCACCAGCTATTTTATCGGGATCGCGCTTGGACAGTTAGCTTATGGCCCGATTATGGACAGGTATGGCCGTAAGCGCCCCCTGCTTATTGGGCTGGTGATCTATGTAATTGCAGCCATGAGTTGTTTTTATTCGCCCAACCTTATGTGGCTCATCATTTCCCGCTTCTTTTTGGCGGTGGGAGCATCGGCAGGAATGGTGGCTTCCAAGGCGGTAGTTCGGGATATTTTCCCTTCCGAAGAAGTAGCCCGGGCAATTTCTTTCCTCATGTTGATCATGGGGGGCGCACCTATTATTGCCCCCACGGTTGGGGGAATGGTGATCTCCCATTTTTCCTGGCACAGCATTTTCCTTGTGCTGGCTGTATTTGCAGGCCTCATGTTCTTTAGCGTTCTTAAATTTCTTCCCGAAAGTGTGGCCCCCGACGAATCGGTAAAACTGGAATTCAAAAATATGGCTTCAAAATATATGGGGATCTTTAAGAACAGAATCTTCCTTACCTTCTCCCTGGCCGGAAGTTTGACCATAGGCGCCATGTTCGCTTATATTTCCAATGCCCCCGTATTGTTCATGGACAGGTTTGATATGAGCGAAACATATTTTGGCTGGTTATTTGGACTCAATGCCGCCGGCTTAATAGCAGGAAGCCAGTTAAACCGACTGGTATTGAAACGCTATACCACCTTTAGAGTGACTATGGTGATTAGTATTGTGCTTGTAGGCCTCTCCACACTTTTTGTGCTGAACAGTTTCTTCGGTGGAAATTTCTACATCACGATCCTGTTGTTGTTCCTGATCCTTTTTTTGATGGGATTTCAAAATCCCAACACTACAGCCCTGTCTTTGTATCCGTTTGAAAGAAAAGCAGGACGGGCATCGGCCCTGGTAGGAAGCTTAAAAATGATTTTGGGCGCTGTGGCTTCATTTGTGATAAGTAAGTTCACAGGCATTAGCATGCTCCCACTGGCATTCACCATCCTTGTCTGCCTCAGCTTAAGCTCATTTCTACTCTTCCGGTTTCAGGCAAAGGAGAAAAGAGCAATGGTGTTGATCTCCAGGTAAATATTTTAAAGGAAGAATGGAGCAATTACCGGGAATTTACCAAGAAACCTAGCATCTATATTTAAATAGTATGAGTTCTTCGGCTGCACAAAATTTATTTACAAAAAGAATAGGCACAAAACAAAAAACCCTTGAAAATCAGGTGATTAACAAGGGTTTCTGTACTCGGAGCGGGACTTGAACCCGCACGAACATTGCTGTTCATTGGATTTTAAGTCCAACGTGTCTACCAATTCCACCATCCGAGCGTGGAATTTTCCATGGAGCTCATTGAGTTTTAAACCCAACGTGTTTAAAAAACAAACCCGGGCAACCCGGGTTTCTCCATTTCAGAGCGAAAAACGGGATTCGAACCCGCGACCTCCACCTTGGCAAGGTGGCGCTCTACCAACTGAGCTATTTTCGCGTTTTAAAGAACTTCCCTCCTATAGGAGAGTATTGCGGTGCAAATTTAATACATTTCTGAAACTGGCAAAGATTTTTTTTAAAAAACAACAGGCTTTTTTCATCTGCCATCCCCTTGCTTAAACCCCCGCCTTCTGCCTGCTGGTAAGCATCCGCTTAATCTCATTGAGCTTCATCAAAGCCTCTACAGGCGTAAGTGTATTAATATCAAGATGATGAATCTCTTCCCTGAGCTCTTCCAGAATAGGATCATCAAGATTAAAGAAACTAAGTTGCATATCTTCTTCTGCCGATTTCTTTAAGGCACCCGATTTCTCTTTCATGCCATGGGAATCTTCCAGTTTTTTTAAAATTTTGTTGGCCCTTCTCAACACCTGCTGCGGCATCCCGGCCATTCGGGCCACATGAATCCCAAAACTGTGCTCACTGCCTCCCGGCACCAGCTTTCTCAGGAACAACACATTATCTTTCAGTTCTTTTACTGAAACATTGAAATTCTTAATTCGGACAAAGGTCTCGCCCATATCATTCAGCTCGTGATAATGAGTGGCGAACAAAGTTTTCGCTTTTGCCGGATGCTCATGCAAATATTCGGTGATCGCCCAGGCAATGGAAATCCCGTCATAGGTACTCGTCCCCCGGCCAATCTCGTCGAGCAAAATTAAGCTCCTTTCCGAAAGGTTGTTCAGAATGCTGGCGGTCTCGTTCATTTCTACCATAAAAGTAGATTCTCCCATAGAAATGTTGTCACTGGCTCCTACCCTGGTAAAAATTTTGTCTATAAGCCCGATTCTTGCCGCCTCGGCAGGCACAAAACTTCCCATCTGGGCCATGAGTACTATTAAAGCCGTTTGCCGCAGGATGGCCGACTTACCACTCATGTTTGGCCCCGTGATCATGATGATTTGCTGATTCTCCCGGTCAAGATAAACATCGTTGGCAATATAAGCTTCCGAAAGCGGCAGCTGCTTTTCAATAACTGGGTGCCGCCCGTTAATGATCTCAAGATCAAAAGAATCGTCTATTTCGGGTTTGCTGTAATTTTCAAGAAGTGCCTGTTGTGCAAAAGAACACAAACAGTCTAACTGCCCAATAATGGTAGCGTTTTGCTGTACCGGCTGAATGTAATCTCCAATCCAGGTGACCAGCTTTGTAAAGATCTCCTGTTCCAGCTGCAGGATTTTCTCTTCGGCCCCCAGGATCTTTGCCTCATACTCTTTTAGCTCCTGAGTAATATAACGTTCGGCGTTAACCAAAGTTTGCTTTCGCACCCAGCTTTCGGGCACCTTGTTTTTATGGGCGTTACGCACCTCTATATAATACCCGAAGACATTGTTGCTCCCAATCTTAAGGGAAGTGATGCCGGTGGCTGCACTTTCCCGCTCCAGCAGCTTGTCTAAATAATCGCGACCCGAAAATGCTATTTTTCGAAGTTCATCCAGTTCGGCTGAAAAACCTTCAGCAACAGTATTCCCTTTCTGAATATTCACCGGCGCATCTTCGTAGAGCGTCTCTTTTATTTTATTCCGAAGCAAATCACAGCTCTGCAAATTCTCCCCCAGCACTTTAAGTGCCTCTTCTCCCGAGCCCGTTGCCAGGGCCTTTACAGGGATCACTGCCTCCAAAGAATTCTTTAACTGAACTACTTCGCGCGGACATACCTTCCCGGTGGCCACTTTTGAAATAAGACGCTCCAGGTCACTGATCTTTTTGATGTGGCTCCTCGTTTTTTCGAGCCTATCGGTATTCTCTACCAGGTGAGCCACCACCCGGTGCCGTCTTTTTATTTTTTCTGAATTCTTAAGCGGTAAGGCCAGCCAGCGTTTTAACATTCTGCCGCCCATTGGCGAAATGCTGTGGTCTATCACATCGAGCAGCGTAACCGCGTTTTGAGCGTTAGAAGTGTAAAGCTCCAGGTTGCGAATGGTAAACCTGTCCATCCACACATATTCCTCCTCGGCAATGCGTGTAATGCCGGTAATGTGCTGCAGGCGATGGTGCTGGGTCTCGCCCAGATAATAAAGTACAGCCCCTGCCGCAACAATGCCCTCTAGCAAATGCTCTACCCCAAATCCCTTTAAAGATTTTGTGTTGAAGTGGGTATTGAGGTTTTCGTAAGCATAATCGTGTTTAAACACCCAGTCTTCCAAAAAGAAGACATGGTGATCCTGCCCAAAGCTGTTGTAGAACTCCTTTTTCTTTTGCTTTGGCACCAGCACTTCACTGGGGCTAAAATTCTGCAACAACTTGTCTATATAATCAGCGGTGCCTTCAGCAACCAGGAATTCTCCCGTAGAAACATCCAGAAAAGATATTCCCAAAGCCTTTTTTCCGAAGTGAACCGCACATAAAAAATTGTTGGTCTTGCTTTGCAGTACCTCATCATTCATGGCCACTCCCGGCGTTACCAGCTCGGTCACCCCTCGCTTTACGATCTTTTTGGTGAGCTTGGGGTCTTCCAACTGGTCGCAAATGGCTACCCGCTCCCCGGCTTTCACCAGTTTTGGCAGGTAAGTGTTAAGGGAATGATGTGGAAAACCGGCCAGTTCACTGCGCTCACTCCCATTGTTGCGGTTAGTGAGCACAATATTGAGAATTCGGGAGGCCTTTACAGCATCTTCCCCAAAAGTCTCGTAAAAATCGCCCACCCTAAACAGCAACATGGCATCAGGATATTTCGTCTTGATCTTGTTGTACTGCTGCATTAAGGGCGTGATCTTCTTCTCTGCTTTTCCTGACACTGGACTCATTTTTTTTGCTGAGGGCTAAAATATACATTCTCTCCCTTTAAAGATAATCTTCCCTTTTCTCATTTTCAAACTTTTATCCACAACCTGTCAACCATCATTTTAAATTTAAGCTGAAGTGAAATTCGCCGCCCCGCTATTTTCTGAAAGTACTGCTGAATTCTCTATTTTTGCCCTATGGAAAACCGAAAGCTGAAAAACAGCGAGCTCGATAGAAAATCTACTGAAGAATTTAAGTCGGCCAGAAAGACGCCGGTAATTGTCATTTTAGACAACGTGAGGAGCCTCAATAACATAGGCTCCGTTTTTCGCACTGCCGATGCCTTTTTGATTGAAAAGATCTATCTCTGCGGCATCACAGCCTGCCCGCCTCATAAAGATATCCAGAAAACCGCTTTGGGAGCCACCGAAACCGTGGCCTGGGAGTATCGCGAAGATGCGCTTGAACTGGTGAAAGAGCTGCAGCAGCAGGAAGTGCGGGTGTACTCGGTAGAACAAGCCGAAGGTGCCGAATTCCTCGATGCTTTCACCCCTCAAAAAGGGCAAAAATACGCCCTCATATTTGGGAACGAAGTAAAAGGCGTGCAGCAAAAAGTAGTTTCTGTCAGTAACGGCGTACTTGAAATCCCACAGCTTGGCAGTAAACATTCTCTCAATATCTCTGTAAGCGCAGGCGTTGTAATGTGGGATGTGTTTTCTAAAATGAAACTTCTGGAATAGTGGAAAGTGGAAAGTAAAAAATAGAACTTCCCTGATTAATGTTGACCTGTTCTAGATATAAGTTGTACGTCCCTGATATAGGTTGACCATAAAATCAACTTACATGAAGTCAAATATTCGATTGCTCAGTAAACATCGGAAATTCTCCGATGAGTTCAAAAGACAAATTGTGAATGATTATGAAAGTGGCAGGTACAGTGTATTTCAACTGTCTAAGCTTCACGGAATGTCACGGTCTATGATCTATAACTGGATTCATAAATTTTCTACCTTTAACGAGAAAGGTTATAGAGTTGTAGAAATGAAAGACAGTAGCAGTAAAAAGATGCAAGAGCTGGAGGCCAAAAACAAGGAACTGGAAGCAGCTTTAGGGCGTAAACAGATACAGTTGGATTATTTAGAAAAGATGATCGAACTGGCTAAGTCAGAACTCGATATCGACATTAAAAAAAACTACAGCACCCCACAATCAACTGGTTCAGGAAAAACAAAGAAAAAGTGAGTTATTCCATGAATCAATTCTATGAAGGCATTGGGATCAGTAAACAAGCTGTCCATCAATATGCTAGAAGACAAAGAATTTTTGATCATCGTTTGATGGAATTAATGTCTGAAGCTGATGATATTCGTAGAGATCATCCTGGTTGTGGGGTGGAAAAAATGTACTATACTTTAAAGCCTGATTTTATTGGGAGAGATCGTTTTGTAGAGACTTTTATGCAATTAGGTTATCGTCTCAAAAGAAAGAAGAATTATAGACGCACAACCATTGCCGGTAATATCTACTATCCGAATAAAATTAAAGGAATAAAGATCAATGCACCTTCGGTAGTATGGCAAAGCGATATTACTTACTATCGGGTAGGAGACAAATTTTATTATGCAGTATTTATAATTGATGTTTACACCAAGAAAATAGTCGGTTATGAAGTCTCTGATCATATGAGAGGGACAGCAAATTTAAAAGCTTTGAAGATGGCTTTAAAACAAAACAAAGCTCCTAAGATCCATCACTCAGATCGAGGAAGCCAGTATACGTACAAATCTTATACTGAACTCTTACAATCAAATACGACCACTATAAGTATGGCCTTAAGTGCTCAGGACAATGCATATGCCGAGAGGATCAATAGAACAATAAAAGAGGAGTATCTGGATCACTGGAAGCCACAATCCTTTAGCCAACTCAAGAACCAGGTGAACAAAGCAGTAAAAAATTATAACACCAAAAGATCCCATGATCATTTAGAGAAAAGAAACCCTGAAGAGTTCATTAGTTATTGGTCAACCCTCAAAACAGAAGAAAGACCAATTATTACTATTTTTGATAATGAAAATTAATATCTAAAACCGGTCAACACTAATCAGGGAAGTTTAAAGTTTTAAACTGCACACTGAAGACTGATCACTGAAGACTGATCACTGAAGACTGAGCACTGATCACTGATCACTGTAAAGTAATTTCCTCCAGTAACTGCAAATAATCTTCCCTTCTTTTTACAAAATCCAGGTCAGAAATATCGATGATCTTTACGTTCAGCCCCGGCTGCGACTTGATAAAGGACAAATAACTGCGGTTAATATTTGCCAGGTAATCGGCTTCAATATTTTGTTCGTATTCCCTGCCGCGCTTTTTGATATTTACGAGCAACCTTTCGGTATTTTGATAGAAATACACGTAAAGATCGGGCTTCACCAGCTCTTTGTACATGATGTGAAACAGCTTCTGGTAAAGCGAATATTCGTCTTCGTGCAGGGTGATCTTTGCAAAAATGAGGGATTTAAAAACATCATAATCGGAAACCACGAAATCTTTAAACAGGTCGTATTGCGCAAGATCGTCTGAAAGCTGCTGATACCTGTCGGCCAAAAATGACATTTCCAGCGGGAAGGCGTAACGCGATTTGTCTTCGTAAAACTTCGGAAGGAATGCGTTGTCTTTGAACCTTTCCAAAATCAGTTTTGCATTGAAATCCTGGGAGACCATAGTGGCAAAACTGGTTTTTCCTGCCCCGATGTTCCCTTCAACCGCGATGTAATTAAAATTGGAAAAAGAAAATTTCTTCGGAAGCTGAAGTTCTTCAGAAATAAGCTTTAAATCCGATTTTTCTAAGGTGTCAAAAAGGGCATTTACAGACAGCTTTTTTAGGGGATGTTTTACTTCCGAAGCAATATCGGCCAGCGGCGCCAGCACAAAATCGCGCTGGTGCATTTGCGGGTGCGGCACCGTAAGCTCTTCCGATGTGATGATTTCATCTCCAAAAAGTAAAATATCTAGATCTATGGGCCGGTTTTGGTATCCGCTGCCAGGTTTTCTCTCCCGCCCCAGCTTTTTTTCAATTTCGAGCAGCTGTTTTAAGATTTTGCGGGGCTTAAAACGGGTTTCTACGGCAATACAGGCGTTGAGAAAAGCCCCGCCCTCAAAACCCATTGCCGGCGTCTCATACACTTTTGAAACCGCCCTTACCTCTCCTGTTTTTTTCTGAATTTCTTCAACGGCCTGCTGTAAAAAAGCAAATCTGGCACCTTCATTGCTTCCAAGAGCTATAAATACTGTTTTTAAAGGGTTCAAGAGATCTTAAGAAAATTTTAGTAAGACGGGATCAAGTATTTCACAGCAAATTAAACAAAACAAAAGCACATACCCTTAACTTTGTTTTAAAGAGTTTCAACAAAATGAAGACCTTCGGCTACTTGTTATTTTAAGCAGGTTTTCAGGAAGATGAAACCAAAAAAGACCACAAAATGAAAAAGTTTTTAAAAATACTGGGAATTGTTTTAGGAGTAATCTTGCTTCTGTTGTTCTTAACGCCCTTCTTGTTTGAAAGGCAGCTGAAAGACCTGGTACAGGAAACCATCAACAAAAACGTGAATGCCACGGTCACTTTTGAAGATATTGACCTGAGCATTTTCAGGAACTTCCCCGATGCCACCCTGGCCATTCAGAATTTAAAGATCATTAACCAGGCACCTTTTGAAGGGGACACGCTGGTTTTAAGCGAAGAGGTCACGCTTGAAATGTCGCTGGCCCAACTTTTTAAAGGCGGAAGTGAACCCAAAAAGATTGACGCTTTAAAGATCGACAATACCTTTCTGAACATCGCTGTTGATAGTCTGGGAAACAGCAACTACGACATTGCCGTACAGGACACCATTACTACCACCACTTCACAGGGCGGTGGCTTTAGCTTTGATGTGGAGCACTATGAAATCAACAATTCACGGGTGAAATACGTAGATAAGGGCTCAAAAATGGTATTTTTGGTGGAAGATCTAAACCACCGCGGAACCGGCGATTTTTCGGCCAGCACCTCAACCCTTAGCACCTACTCTACCGCCCTTGTGAGCTTTGAGATGGACAGCGTAAATTACCTGAACCGGAACAAACTGCAACTGGAAGCCGATTTTGAAATGGATCTAGAAAACCAGAAATACACTTTTCTGGAAAACGAAGCCCTTATCAATCAGCTCCCGCTTACTTTTAACGGCTATGTGCAGGTCAATGAAGAGAATAATGAAGTAGACCTCAGTTTTAAGACCCCCACTTCCTCTTTCAAGAATTTCCTGGCGGTGATGCCTGAAGAATACGCAAAAAATATTGAGAACGTCGAAACTACGGGAGATTTTGTGGTAGATGGCTTCATCCGGGGGATTGTAGATGAGACTTACATTCCTAAAATGCAGATCAATGTGGCGTCAAACAATGCCGCATTTAAGTACCCCGACCTTCCGAAGGCTGTGGAAGACATAACTATTGCCGCCGTGTTAAAGAATGACACCGGGCTGGTGGAAGACACTTACCTGAATATCGACAAACTCAACTTCAGGATAGACCAGGATGCCTTTAGAGCCAGCGGAAGCATTAAAAACCTTACCGAAAATATGCTCGTGAACCTGGCACTGCAGGGTACCATCAACCTCGCGAACATCACCCGGGCCTACCCGCTTGACCTGGAGCAGGACCTCAACGGGATTGTCACTGCCAATCTCACTACAAGTTTTGACATGAATTCCCTCGAAAATGAACAGTATCAAAACGTGAAGAGCAGCGGTACAGCAGTAATACGAGATTTTAGTTACACCTCCCCCGAAATTCCCAATGAGATAAAACTCTCTGCTGCAAACCTGAAGTTCAATCCAAGTACGGTGAGCCTCGAAAATACCGTATTGACCACAGGCCAAACCGATCTTGCCGTTAACGGAACCATACAAAACCTAATGGGCTACTTGTTCACTGATCAAAAGCTTAAAGGAAACTTTACTGCTACTTCCAATACTTTTTCTGTCAATGATTTTATGGTCAAAGAAACTGTAAGTGAAGAAGCTGAAGCTACACCTGTTACCACCACTGAAGTGCCGGGAGATGAAGCCATTAAAATCCCGTCATTTTTGGATGCCAACATAGACTTTTCAGCAAAGAAAGTCCGTTATGACAATCTGGTTCTGGAAAACACCAGCGGAAGTTTAAGAATTGTAGACGAGACGGCTACTTTATCTAATGTTTCCTCAAGTATTTTTGCCGGAAATATCCTTTTAAACGGACTGGTTTCCACCAAAGATGCCATCCCGAATTTCTCCATGCAACTTGGTTTACAGTCTATTGATATTGTACAGGCCTTTAAAGATATGGAGCTGCTAAGGAATCTTGCCCCAATTGCACAGGCTTTGCAGGGAGAACTTACCACCAACATCGACCTGCGGGGAAACCTGAACGATGACCTCACCCCGCAGCTGCAAACCCTAACCGGAAACGCGCTTGCAAAAGTGCTTGGTGCAAGGGTGAACCCAGCGCAGACCGCGCTACTTTCACAGCTTGACCAGAGCCTTACCTTTGTTGACCTTAACGATCTTAATTTAAAGGATCTGGAGACCAGGCTAAGCTTCAATAACGGGCAGGTAGAAGTACAGCCGTTCGATTTTAATATAAAAGGAATTAAAGCCAGGGCTTCGGGCACGCATGGATTTGATATGGACATGAATTACAAGGTGGCCCTAGAAATACCTGCAAAATATCTTGGCAGCCAGATAGGCACCACGCTTTCGCGTCTTAGCGCCCAGGAACAGGAAAAAATGACTGTTGGTTTACCCGTGAACATTACCGGAAGCTTTAGCAACCCCAATATCAACGTCAACGTTCAGCAGGCCGTAGGCAACCTTACCCAGCAAATTGTTGACACGCAGAAAGAGAACCTGAAGGAAAAAGGCCGGGATGTTCTAAGCGAACTCATTAGCGGCGGAAAAAACAAGGACACCGCCGATACCACGACCACACGGACTCCCACGCAAAAAGATTCAATTGCGCGCAAGAATACCAGTGATGCTGTAAAAGAAACTGCAAGAGACATTTTGGGTGGAATTTTGGGTGGTTCCAGAAAGAAAAAAGATACTACCCAAAATCAATAATGCTTTAGTGTAGTTGTCGCAAATAACTTTACATATGCTGTAAAACCGGAGAGTACATGCTCTCTAACTCTCCGGAAGGCATGATCAAATTTTTCTGATCACCGACCACTGATGACTGCTAACTGATCACTTATTTAAGGGAAAGATTAACATTGAAACCTTCATGTTTTCGCACGTTAAACACCATCCCGTCTTCAAAAATGAGGTACTGGCCTTTGATGCCTTTTAGAACCCCTTCGTAAAATGACGTTTTTGCGAGGTTGAGGGATTTACATTTTGCAGGATAATCAAGCACCGGAAATTTAATCTCGAGCTCTGTTGAATTTGCCAGGTAATAATCCTGAACTTCTTCCGGCAGGTACTGCCTCATGTTGTCGCGAATAGCCGCAAGATCAAGATCTTTAAGATCGTTGGTGAGCATGCTGCGCCAGTTAGTCTTGTCTGAAAGATGTTCCTTGAGGGCAACTTCGGTAATCCCGGCGAGGTAGCGGTTGGGCACCTCAACCACTTCAATGGCTTCATGAGCCCCCTGGTCGATCCAGCGGGTTGGGATTTCGGTTTTGCGGGTCACGCCCACCTTCACATTACTGGAATTGGCAAGATATACCACATGCGGCTGCAGCTGCACCCGCTTTTCGAACTCCAGGTCGCGGTGCTCCTGGTCTAAATGCGCCTTACTAAGTTCGGGGCGAATTACCCATTCGCCCATTTCGGGCAGTTCCATAAAACAGTTATAACAAACTCCGTTGGCGAAAACCTTCTTTTTTTTGCCACAGCCCAAACATTCATAATTGAGAAAATTGATAGCAATGCGCTTATCGAGCACCTGGTTCACATTGAGGAAATCCTGCTCAAAAATGAGATAATACTGCACGGTTTCTGCCAGTTCGGTTTTCATTTTTTTGAGCACGCCTTCATAAGTCATAGAAAAGAGTATTTTATCGCTGTTTAATTTTTTTGCCAGCTGTAAGAATAGTTTTAATTTTAACCGTTTACAACCCGGTTTAAAGGGGCTAAAGATAAAAAGAAAAAATGCCAATTCCGTTAGTACATTCAATCGCTTCCTGGTTTCTCAAAAAGCGTATTCACCAAATGGAATTGTTCATAAAATATCCGCATGACGTCCAGCTGGAACTGCTAAAGAAACTCCTTCAGAAAGCAAAAAATACCGAAGTGGGGCAAAAATACGACTTTGCTTCCATGAAGACCTACCGCGAATTTGCAGAACGGGTACCCCTACAACAGTACGAAGATTTTGAACCTCAAATAGAACGCAGCCGCCGCGGCGAAACCAACATCTTCTGGCCCACGCCCATTAAATGGTTCGCAAAATCGAGCGGCACCACCAACGCCAAAAGCAAATTTATCCCGGTGAGCGATGAGTCGCTGGAGAACTGCCACTATGCCGCAGGTAAAGATATGTTGTGCATGTACCTCAACAACAATCCCGATTCACAGTTATTTAGCGGAAAGAGCCTAAGGCTTGGCGGCAGCAAAGAACTTTACAGGCAAAACGGCACCCAGTTCGGTGACCTTTCGGCCATTCTAATCGACAATATGCCGTTTTGGGCAGAATTCAGCAGCACCCCCAGCAACGAAATCTCTCTGCTTAGCGACTGGGAAGTGAAGATGCCGGCAATTGTCAACGAGACCATTAAAGAAAATGTCACCAGCCTTGCCGGGGTACCTTCATGGATGCTGGTACTGCTCAACAATGCCCTTGAGGCTTCGGGAAGGAACAACCTCTTTGAGATATGGCCAAACCTGGAGGTCTACTTTCATGGCGGCGTAAACTTTGCACCCTATGTAGATCAATATCAAAAGATATTGCCTTCAAGCAACTTCAAGTATTTTGAGATCTATAATGCTTCGGAAGGATTCTTCGCCATCCAGGATTCCAATGAATCTAAAGAACTGCTGCTAATGCTCGATTACGGTGTGTTTTATGAATTCATTCCCATGGAAGGCTTTGGCACTCCTCAAGAAAGGGTCATTCCGCTTTCTGAAGTGGAGCTGGGAAAAAACTATGCGGTGCTCATCACCACCAACGCCGGATTGTGGCGCTATAAGATTGGGGATACGGTACGTTTTACCTCGGTAAACCCTTACCGCATAAAAATTACGGGCAGAACAAAACACCACATCAATGTTTTTGGGGAGGAACTTATCATTGAAAACGCCGAAGAAGCCCTGAAGAAAGCTTCTCAACAAACCGATTGCGAGATTGTTGATTATACGGCTGCCCCAATCTTTATGCACAACAAGGAAAAAGGCGCGCATGAATGGATGATCGAATTTAAGACACCGCCGCAGGATTTCAGCTTCTTTGCTGAATGTCTTGACAATCACCTGCAAAGCATTAACAGCGATTATGAGGCAAAACGTTTTAATAACATGACCCTCAACCCTCCCAAAGTTCATAAAGCAAGGCAAAAACTCTTCTATGACTGGCTTAAAAAGAGAGATAAACTGGGCGGCCAGCACAAAATTCCCAGGCTCTCCAACCAACGCACGTATCTTGAGGAATTGCTGGAGATGAATGGGAAGTAGGACTGAGTAGTGAGTGTCCTAAGGCTATAAGCTCATGTTTTAAAAAAGAAATCCTCACAGGTTTTGAAAACCTGTGAGGTTTAGCTTCATATGTAATGTAGTCCTACAACTCCTTCGACACCTGATGCACTGCCTCTATGGTCGCATCAAGATCTTCATAAGAGAGCGCATCTGTAATGAACCAGGTTTCAAAAGCACTCGGTGCAATGTAGACACCATGATCCAGCAGCCCGTGGAAGAATTTCTTGAATTTTCCATTGCCCGCAGATCGTGCTGCAGATGCAAAATCTATTATCGGTTCTTCTCCAAAATGTACCGAGATCATAGACCCCTTTCGATTGATAGTGTGGACAACCTTATTCCGGTTAAGCACATTCCCGATTCCCTTATGCAGGTAAGCAGTTTTTTCCTCCAGCCTGTTATAAATTTCAGCATCTTTATTCAGTTCCTGGAGCATGGCCAATCCTGCTGCCATTGCCAGCGGATTCCCGCTCAAGGTTCCCGCCTGGTAAACAGGTCCGGTTGGTGCGAGGTAATCCATTATTTCATTCCGGGCGGCGAAGGCTCCCACGGGTAATCCACCACCAATCACTTTTCCGAAGCAGACGATATCAGCATCCACTCCGTAAGCTTCCTGTGCCCCGCCTTTTGCAAGCCTGAAGCCGGTCATTACCTCATCAAATATCAACAGCACATCATGCTCGTCACAAAGCTGGCGAAGACCTTCCAAAAATCCCTTTTTTGGAGGGATACATCCCATGTTCCCTGCCACAGGTTCTAAAATAATACAGGCTACTTCGCCTTTGTTGGCTTCAAGCAGCTCCTCTACGTTCTCAAGATCGTTATAGGTTGCCAGCAAAGTGTCTTTTGCCGTTCCTTTGGTAACCCCCGGACTATTGGGCGTTCCAAAGGTCACTGCCCCGCTGCCTGCCTGAATCAAAAATGAATCTGAGTGCCCGTGATAGCAGCCTGCAAATTTGATGATCTTATCCCTGTTCTTGAAGCCACGGGCAAGGCGTACCGCGCTCATGGTGGCCTCGGTACCCGAATTCACCATGCGTATTTTATCAATATTTGGCACCATAGAAACTGCGAGTTCGGCAATAGTCGTCTCTAGTTCTGTTGGCGTTCCAAAAGAAGTCCCTTTTTTGGCCTTTTCAACCACCGCATTCACCACGGGTTCAAAAGCGTGGCCAAGAATAAGCGGCCCCCAGGAATTGATATAGTCTATATATTTATTTCCGTCTTCATCATAAATATAGGCTCCCCTGGCTTCTTTTATAAATATAGGCTCTCCGCCCACGGCACTAAACGCCCTCACGGGAGAGTTCACTCCGCCGGGAATAACTTTTTTAGCTGCAGCAAACAATTCGCTGCTTCTTTTATAGATCATAATTTTGATTTATTGAGGCACGTAAAGCGTTTGGCCAATGCCAATGTTCGTACCTCTAAGGTTGTTCATTTTTTGTAACTGTTCTACAGTGATATTGTGCTTTTTAGAGATAGAATACAACGTATCTCCCCGCTGCACCGTGTACTCCCTGGCTGAGGAATTCCCGGCATTTTGCGGCGCCGAATATGCTATGTCGCGTGCAGAGGCATCGCCGTCATAAAGGTATAACTGGTACCTTTCAATAAGGCTAATAAGTTTATCGGGGTACTTCCTGTCGGTAGCATAGCCTGCAGCTCTCAAGCCCCTGGCCCAGCCCTTATAATCTTTGATGTCGAGATCAAATAAAGCTGCGTAGCGCCTTCTTTCGGCTAAAAAAAGCGAATGATCCCTGTAAGAATATTTCGGATCCTTGTATTTCCTGAAGCATTCCTGCCTTTCATCATCATCGTGATAGACCTTTTGACCGGTCCAGCCATGGCATTTAATCCCAAAGTGGTTGTTTGCCCTGCGGGTCAACTGCCCTTCTCCCGCCCCACTCTCCAGGATTCCCTGGGCTAAAGTGATACTGGCAGGAATATGGTAAAGTCGCATTTCTTCCTGGGCAATAGGTGCAAATTCATGGATATATGCCTCGATTTTGTCGGAATAAGTACGCGGGGTTGATGGCACCTGGGTCTTAGCCTGGCGGGGGGCATTTCTGTCTACAACAGCAGGCACTTCTTTTTTAGAGGCCTTCCTGGCTTTCTTTCCCGAGCCACAAGCCACACTGAAAATCAGCAAGAGAAGAGTGAGGATTTTTAAAGCAACTTTCATCTACATCAAAATTGTGGGTAAATTTTTCATTTCGAGCACCTTATTCATTCCGGAAATTCCCTGCAGGCCTCCCGTATGAATGGCTAAAATACGAGTATTTTTCAAAAAATATCCTTCCCGGGCCAGGTCAAAAATACCGTACAGCATCTTTCCCGTATAAACCGGATCCAGCTGTACGCCGTAGCTGCTTCGGAAGGTATTGATAAATGTAATTAGCTCCCGGTCTACCTTAGCATAACCTCCAAAATGGTAATTTGTTATAAGGTCCCAGTTATTTTTTTTGCTGAAGCGTGCTATCTCCGGCTTCAAAAAATCCCCTTTTAGAGCCGGAAATCCCAATATTTGCTGATGTTCTTCGGAAGCATTAATGATCCCGCTAATCGTTCCACCTGTGCCCACCGCGCAACAAATCACATCAAATTCGGCATCTCCCCGAAGCAAAATTTCCTCACAGCCTTTTACCGCCAGCTCGTTGGTGCCGCCTTCCGGTACCAGGTAAAAATCTCCGAATTTCTTCCGCAGGTCTTCAATAAATACTTCGGAAGTTTTCTCCCTGTAATCGCTCCGGCTTATAAAATGGAATTCCATTCCGCAGGCATGGGCAAACCTTAAAGTTGGATTTTCCTGAAGGGTCTTCTCAAGGTCTTTTCCCAGCTCTTCACCTCTTATAACGCCAATAGTTTTAAAACCCGCAAGTTTTCCCGCCGCCGCAGTGGCCGAAATATGGTTCGAAAAAGCCCCGCCAAAGGTGAGCAGAATTTGCCTTTTTTGAGAGGTAGCTTCGTTGATGTTATACTTCAGCTTTCGAAATTTGTTGCCCGATACTTCAGGGTGCAAAAGGTCTTCCCGCTTCAGGTAGATTGAAACGCCATTTACTTCAGCAATAAACTGATTGGGCACTTTTGAGGGATTGCTAAAAAGATTTGCGGGTTGAATCATTTTCAGAAAATAAACTATTGCGGGCTAACCACAATGCTGCAAATATTAAGAACTAATTATAAGAAACAAACACCGGTTTGTCAAAAAGTATATTTAATTTCTGAAATTAATTCAGCTTCATGAAAAAATTTGATGCCATTATCATTGGAACGGGACAGGCAGGCCCGCCCCTGGCTGCCAGCCTCGCCAGAAACGGATTGAAAACTGCCATTATTGAGAAAGGGGCTCTGGGGGGCACCTGCGTCAACACGGGTTGTACCCCCACAAAAGCCTATGTTGCCTCGGCGCGCAGGGCTTTTATCGCCGGGAACAGCCGCGAAATGGGCGTGAATATTGAAGGAAAGGTGCAGATAGATCTCAAAACAATCAAGGCCCGAAAAGATCAACTAATAGCTGATTCTCATAAAAGTCTCGAAAAAACTTTTGAAAAGGATGAGCATATTAGCCTTTTCCGTGGAAAAGCTATGTTTCTCGATGATCACACAATTTTGGTTAACGGGGAAGAATTAACGGCGAAAAAGATCTTTATCAACGTGGGCGGCAGGCCCAGGGTGCCCAAAGATTTTGAAGCTGTCAATTATCTCACCAACCGCAGTATGCTTCAGCTCGATGAGGTGCCAGAAAACCTGGTGGTGATTGGCGGCGGCTATGTGGGGCTGGAATTTGCCCAGATGTTCAGCCGCTTTGGAAGCAAAGTGACCATCCTGGAACGGGGTTCGGCCCTCATGAAAAAAGAGGACGACGATATTGCTGAAGCCATTACAGAGATCATCAGAAAAAGCGGCATCAATGTGCTGCTGAACTCTGATTGTATCAAGGCTGCTGAAAAAGATGGAGAGATTGAAGTGACCTATAACTGTGAAGAAGGAAGCAAAACCATACAGACCTCGCATTTACTGCTGGCCGTGGGCAGAGTTCCAAATACCGATGAGCTAGGGCTGGAAAAAACCAGCGTGGAACTGGACGACCGCGGATTCATTAAAGTAAATGATGAGCTACAGACATCAGTCCCGCACATTTGGGCTCTGGGAGATTGTAACGGCGAAGGGGCTTTTACCCACACCTCTTTTAACGATTTTCAAATAGTGAATTCCCAGCTTTTTGAGGAGAGAAAGAGAAAACTGTCTGATCGTTTTCCCTGCTATGCCGCGTACATTGATCCTCCGCTTGCCAGGGTGGGTCTCGATGAAAAACAGATCAAAGCCCAGGGAATAAAAGCCAAAGTTGCTGAAATGCCCATGGAGAAGGTTGCCCGCGCCAAAGAAAAAGGAGAGACCGCCGGAAAAATGAAGATCTTCATTGATGCCGAAACCGACAGGATCCTGGGAGCAACATTTTTAGGAACCGGGGCAGATGAATACATCCACTCCGTTATTGACCAGATGTATGCAGGTGCGACCTACCAGGTAATGCGGGATGCCGTACATATTCATCCCACGGTGAGCGAACTCATTCCCACCATGCTTGAAAAGCTTCGGGATCTATAGCATTGAAAAAGGCTTTTTAAAGGTATTTTCTAAAATCCCAGAACTTACGGTTGGGAATGTACTTCAGGTTTCTTTCGTTAGCATAGGCTTCGCGCTCAAAACAAATCCGGTTATAGGCTTTGTAGGAATCCCTGTACTTTATGAGCCTGATGAAATACTCAAAAAAGTACCATACAAAGAAGAAGATCACCAGTAGCTCCAGCTGTTGCTTGAGGTGAATGCGCTCGTGGTTCATAAAAACAGGGTTCTTTTTCAGCTCTTCCCGCTTTACCACAATGAACGGCCAAAGGACTACGCCATCAAAGTGTTTGGCAAGAATAAATTTATTTACCACCACAAACATTAGGGCAAGATAAGAAAATGCTATTTTTGTGATATGAGTTTTTCAAGAAAAAAAATTCCTCTTGAAGAAGGGGATTATTATCTCACCCCCGAAGGCTACCGCTGTTTTACCGAACAATACCACCTCAAGCGGGGTTATTGCTGCGAAAGCGGCTGCCGCCACTGCCCTTACGGCTTCAACAAAAAAACCAATCAACAGAAAAAATAATTCTATATGGACTTCAAAAATGCCATTTTAGAAGGTATTCCGGCAAACCTGCCTCCTGCACAAGATTATGATTACAATATAAACCACGCTCCAAAACGCAAGGACATTCTCTCTGCTGAAGAAAAAAAACTCACCCTGCGCAATGCGCTCAGGTATTTTGACAGCAAACATCACGAAGAGCTGCTACCCGAATTCCGCAAGGAACTTGACACCTACGGCAGGATCTATATGTACCGCCTGCGCCCCAATTACGCAATGTACGCCCGGCCAGTTTCGGAATATCCCGGAAAGTGTGAGCAGGCAAAGGCCATAATGCTCATGATACAGAACAACCTGGACCCTAAAGTGGCCCAACATCCGCATGAATTGATTACCTATGGCGGAAATGGGGCTGTTTTTCAGAATTGGGCACAGTACCGGCTGGTGATGAAATATTTAGCCGAAATGACCGAAGAGCAAACGCTGGTCATGAATTCAGGTCACCCGCTGGGACTCTTCCCGTCACACAAAGATGCACCACGCGTAGTGGTCACCAATGGGATGATGATCCCCAATTACTCTAAACAGGACGACTGGGAAAAATTCAATGCCCTTGGCGTAACCCAGTACGGACAAATGACTGCGGGAAGCTACATGTATATTGGGCCGCAGGGAATTGTTCACGGCACTACGATCACGGTGCTGAATGCCTTGCGTAAAATAGCTAAAAACTCCCCCTCCATTCCAGGGAGGGAGCCGGGGGAAGGGTCTGCTCTGTTTGTTACTTCAGGACTGGGCGGCATGAGCGGCGCACAACCCAAAGCCGGGAACATCGCCGGCTGCATTACGGTTTGTGCCGAAGTGAATCCAAAAGCAGTAGAAACCCGCCACTCCCAGGGCTGGGTAGATGAAGTTGTTGAAGATTTGGATGTGCTGGCACAAAAAGTTTCTGCAGCAAAAAAGGAAGGCAAAACCATCTCTTTTGCTTACCTCGGAAACGTGGTAGATGTATGGGAAAAATTCGATGAAGAAAACATTCATATAGACCTGGGCAGTGACCAAACTTCCCTGCACAACCCCTGGGCAGGAGGCTATTATCCTGCCGGGTTAAGCTTTTCGGAAGCAAACGGGATGATGAGCCACGATCCGGAAGCCTTTAAAGAAAAAGTACGTGAGAGTTTGCGAAGGCAAACCGAAGCCATTAACCGCCACACCAAAAAAGGCACTTACTTTTTCGACTATGGAAACGCCTTTTTACTGGAGGCTTCAAGGGCAGGTGCTAAAATCTACAAAGATGAGGCAGGTAATTTTGTGAGCGGAACTTCAGCAGGAGAAGACAAAGAATTTGCATATCCAAGTTATGTGCAGGACATCATGGGGCCCATGTGCTTTGATTATGGTTTTGGCCCCTTCCGCTGGGTATGTGCTTCAGGAAAAAAAGAAGACCTGGAGAAAACCGACCAGATTGCACGGGAAGTGCTTCAGAAATTAAAGGAAAAAGCTCCCGAAGAGATTCAGCAGCAAATGCAGGACAACATCAGGTGGATCGAAGGTGCCAGGGCCAACAAACTGGTAGTGGGATCACAGGCCCGGATTCTCTATGCCGATGCTGAAGGTCGCATAGAAATTGCAAGAGCCTTCAACAAAGCTATCGAAAAGGGGCAAATTGGACCGTTAATTTTGGGGCGTGACCATCACGATGTTTCAGGCACCGATTCTCCTTACCGCGAAACCTCCAATATTTACGACGGTTCCCGCTATACAGCTGATATGGCCATCCAGAATGTTATTGGCGACAGCTTTAGAGGTGCCACCTGGGTGAGCATCCATAACGGAGGCGGTGTAGGCTGGGGTGAAGTGATCAACGGCGGATTCGGTATGGTTCTTGAGGGTAATAAAGAGTCGGAGAGGCGGCTTAACTCAATGTTATTCTGGGATGTAAACAACGGGATCGCCCGTAGATCATGGGCCCGAAACGAAGGCGCTGTGTTCGCCATAAAACGCGCGATGAAAGCAGAACCCCGCTTAAAAGTAACCATACCCAACCTTGTGGACGACCGCTTATTGGACACTTAACCTTAAAACACTATTTATATGAGAGCGATTAAAATTACTTCAATCCTTGTTCTGTTCGTGCTGGTAATGACTTCCTGCAGTAGCGTGAAAGTGGCGACAGATTACGACAGGGAAGTGAACTTTTCACAGTATCAAACCTATGCTTTCTTTAAACCCGGTATTGACAAGGCAGAAATTTCTGATCTTGACAAAAAACGTATCCTAAGGGCCATAGACCAGGAAATGCAGGAAAAAGGTTTCTCCAAGTCTGACAATCCCGATCTACTTATCAGCATTTTCACCAAGACCAAAGAGAACGTGAACATCTACAACAACGCCTACGGCTATGGTTATGGGTGGGGCTGGCACCCATGGTATTGGGGTTCTGGATATAACACCGTAAGCTCTACTACCGAAGGCACCCTTTACATTGATCTTGTAGATGCCGAAAAGAAAGAACTGGTTTGGCAGGGTATGGGCACTGCAGCCCTTTCTACCAAAGTGGAACAAAAACAAGAGAGAATAAATGAAATTGTGGAAGAGATCCTGGAGAAATATCCGCCTTCCATGAATTAAGATGAATGCCCCCCAAACTAAAGCCGCTAATATTAAAAGATTAGCGGCTTTTTTGTTTCTTCATGAGACCTATTCATGTGGTAACCAATATATTACAAACCTAATATTTTTGTATCTTTAAAACCTGTTGTTGACTCAACTGGTAAACAGCAGAAGATTTTATTTTTTGATTTTTAACACGGGTTACCCAGGAGTTGGTTGAGTGATTATTATATTTAAGTATGGGAAATTTAAAAGATCGCGAGGCTTTGATTAATAGAATCAGAAAAATTGATGATAAGAATGTTCTTGATGAAGTTAAGAGACTTCTTAACCTAAATTTTGATGATACCTTTTATCAGTTAAACGAAGATCAAGAGGCCCAAATAACTCAGGCCAGGGAAGAATTGAGTCGTGGAGAAGGAATATCATCTGATCAGGTTGAAAAAGATTTTGATGAATGGCTAAACAAATAGTCTGGTCTCCTTTAGCTGTACAAAAACGCTCAGAAATTTTGAAATTCTGGATTAAAAAGAATAAATCTGATACCTACAGTAAAAAATTAAATAAACTGTTCAAGGAAGCCAGCCATTTAATATCCAAACATTCAGGCATAGGAAAACCTACTTCAAATGGTAATGTTCGGTTTAAGATTATCCTCCATTATCTCATGTTTTACGAACTCAAAAATAATAAGGTTTATATTCTAACTATTTGGGATTCCAGGCAGGATCCAGAGAAATTTAGACTTCCGTAAATTTATATAGCTATGGAAAAAGAATTTGAGTCAAATGAAATTATTGACAGGCTTCCGGCACACCTGAAGCAGTTCATAAAACCTCAGAATTATGAGGACTACACGCCAATTAATCAGGCAGTGTGGAGATATGTGATGCGCAAAAATGTAGATTACCTTAGCAAAGTTGCCCACTCCTCTTACCTCGACGGACTAAAACAAACAGGGATTTCCATAGATCATATCCCCAATATGTACGGGATGAACAGGATCCTCAAAGAAATTGGCTGGGCCGCAGTAGCGGTTGATGGTTTTATTCCGCCTGCAGCTTTTATGGAATTTCAGGCGTTTAATGTACTGGTGATCGCCAGTGACATCAGGCAACTCGAACACATAGAATACACCCCGGCACCCGATATTATCCACGAAGGTGCCGGCCACGCCCCCATCATTGCAAATCCCGAATACGCCGAATACCTCCGCCGCTTTGGAGAGATTGGTTGCAAAGCCATTTCCAGCGCAAAAGATTACGAAATCTATGAAGCCATTCGCCACCTTTCCATCATTAAAGAAGCCGAAGATACTCCGCAGGAAGAGATCGAAGCTGCCGAAAAAAAGGTAGATGAATTACAAAACGACCAGCGGGAACAAAGCGAAATGGCGCAGATAAGAAACCTGCACTGGTGGACCGTAGAATACGGCCTCATAGGCACGCCCGAAAACCCTAAAATCTATGGCGCCGGCCTCCTTTCCTCGATTGGGGAGAGTGCCTGGTGCATGACCGATAAGGTGAAGAAAATACCTTATACCATTGAAGCTGCACAGCAGGAATTCGACATTACAAAACCCCAGCCACAGCTGTACGTAACACCCGACTTTGCTCACTTAAGCCTTGTCCTGGAACAGTTTGCCAATAAAATGGCGCTGCGTGTTGGCGGCCTGGAAGGCCTTCAAAAACTTATAAATTCCAAAAATATTGGGACAATAGAACTCAGCACCGGGATACAGATCTCGGGTAATTTCACCCGCGTGATCGAAGATCATGGAAAACCGGTTTATTTCCAAACAACCGGAGAAACTGCCCTGGCTGCCAGAGAAAAAGAACTGGTGGGCCACGGCAGGAAAAACCATCCCGATGGCTTTGGCTCTCCCGTTGGAAGGTTAAAAGGCATCAACCTTGCCATTGAAGATATGAGTCCGCGAGACCTGCGAGCTTACGATATTTATGAAGGCGAACAGGTGAATTTTGAGTTTGAAGGCGGGATAACTGTTAAGGGGGAGATCATCACCGGCACCAGGAATTTACAGGGAAAGATTATACTTATTAGTTTAAAGAATTGCACCGTCACCTGGAAAGATGAGGTGCTGTTTAAGCCAGAGTGGGGAAATTATGATATGGCCATTGGAAAAGAAGTGATCTCGGCTTTTGCAGGACCTGCAGATGCCAAATCCTTTAACCTAATCACCCACACTCCTTCCTCGACTACCATTAAAAGTAAAAAAACAGCGGAGCGGGAGGAATTGGAATCCCTCTACGAATCTGTTAGAAATATAAGGCAGGGCAGGAACACCAAATTCTCCCTTGAAGCAGCTTTTGATCTTGCTAAAAAATACCACCCTAAAGACTGGCTGCTTTCCGTAGAGATCTTTGAACTTGCCAGCGGGAAGGATGAGAAACTGGCTTCGGCAGTATTGGAACATCTCGAAGATGTTAAACAAAGGAGGCCAGAAGTTTCACACCTTATCGATAACGGCATCGGTTTGGTTAAACCTGAGCTGGTAACGTCCTAATTAAAGTTTTAGCTCCTGCATTTCCTGTTCTGCGCTAAATTCCTGGTCGTTATAGGTAAGCGTCCAGCCAAGCGTGTTAGTGAGGATATATATCTTTTGCAGCTCACTTATCAGCCGGTTTTTGGCGTTGGATTTTAAAGTGGAATTCTCCACTTTTTCCCGCATTGATCTATTGATGCGCGTTTTAATCTTGTTGTAATCATCGGCCGTGAACTGGTTCAGGTAGTCCTGGGTGATGTCGTAGTATTTAATATCGGGATAGATATTGATCTCTTCTTCCGGAATATGTTTTATGTGCACAGTTTTATTTTCAACATCAACTTCAGTGACCAGTTTACTCAGGTCGTACGCCACCGTCGCTTTCGTATTCACGATAATTAGTGCCCTTTTTCGGGCTGGGAGCACATCCAGAAACCTGTTTTTAGTGTCTTTATAAGTGTAGACCTGAGAAAAAGTCCCCTCGGTCACCACAAGTTTCCCAACGTTCTTAATTTGCTGCTGAATAAGCGCAGTACTTTCCTCCAGGCAGTCTCTTTCGGCATTCCGGTTCTCAAAATAGCGGTAAACCATGAAAATAAGCAGTACTGCAAGGGCACCAAGAATGTATTTCTTCATGTTCTAAAAATACGAATTAGGAGGAGGCTTTTTTTGAAGAAAATGTGAAGATTTCTCTCAAAAACGAATCTGAGGTACTTCTTTTTCGAGTTTTTCTATTTTTTGCTGAAGATTTCTTCGGAATTTCTGATGCGCTTCAGAAGTTTCATTAAAAGGCCGGTGTAAAAGCCCTTTTTGGATGGTATCCACCTGCTTCATGACTTCGGAAGCTGCTGAAGCTATCCAGCCCTGCCTGAATTTCTCCCAAATGTAATCTACCGCCACAATATTAGGATGCAGCATATCTTCAGCATAGAACCTGTAATCCCTCAGCTCGTCCATCATGATCTCATACGAAGGAAAATAGGAACAATTTTCTTCTGAAGCCACCCTTTCCTGGATTGCAGTGATCAATTTGGCTTTGCTTAACTGATTTTCAACAAAACCATCCTTTAAATGTCGCACTGGGGAAACCGTGAAGATAATCTGGGCTGAAGGATTTAGCGACCTCACAATTTCTGAGGTGTCAAAAAGGGCATTTTTCACCTCTGTTATTTCCCTGCTAAATTTCGCCTGCGGCACTTTATGGCAATTGGCCACCAGCAGCTGCCCTGTTTCATTCAGTTTATATCCCCAGGCTGTTCCCGGCGTGATGACCACATGAGTGGCCGTCTTCAAAAACTCCCGGGTTTCCTGCACGGCGGCGTTCAGTTTGTTCAGGATCTCCTCTTTTTCTACGGAATTAAGATCGGAATGGGCTTCGTAACATTTCCAGGTCTCATTGTGGTAAAAAATATCGGCTTCAGTAAAAATGTACTGCTCTTTTACCCTTTTTAAGAAGTTGTGAATGGCCGCAGGATGAAAAAGAATTCCGAAGGGATTAAGCAGGTTTGGGAACTTGAAGTACTCCAGTTTATTTCCGATATTTTCCACAAAACAGGAACCTAAAAGCAGCACTTTTGAAGAGTAACCGATTTTTGGTTCTTGCGGAGTTACGGGAACTTGAGTACGGAATTCCATTTGATTTTAAATATCCTCTTTAAAGACCTCACAGGTTTTTGAAACCTGTGAGGTCTGAAATCTAATTTCTGATATCCTTATTAAAAACCTAACAGGTCTTGGAGACCTGTTAGGTTTAGACGATTTACAAATCTTATTTCACAAACTCCTCAGCCTTTTGCAGGGCCTCGTTCAATCCTCCCGGATTTTTACCTCCGGCAGTCGCGTAAAAAGGTTGTCCGCCGCCGCCGCCCTGGATGTAACGACCGAGTTCCTTTACTACCTTTCCGGCATTTAGACCTTTTTCCTGTACCAGGTTCTTTGAAATGTAACAGGAGAGCATTGCTTTTTCATCCTGCCGGGTACCAAAAAGTAGAAATAGATTCTCCATTTCATCCCCCAACTGGAAAGAAAGGTCTTTGATGCCGCCTATATCCAAATCTACTTCTTGAGCGAGGAAGTTGATGCCATTAATTTCCCGGATCTGATTTTTAAGATCCCCTTTCAGGTTTTTGGCTTTATCACGAAGCAAAGCTTCGATCTGTTTTTTTAATTCGGCGTTTTCTTCCTGCAGGTTCACCACTGCTTTCACGGGATCTTTGGCGTTCTTGAGCACGACTTTGATCTCGCCAAAAGTTTGGGTTTGTGCAGTAAAATATTCTTTGGCAGCTTCATTGGTAATAGCTTCGATCCTGCGGATTCCTGAAGCAACAGCCCCTTCAGAAATGATCTTAAAATGCCATATATCGGCGGTATTCCCAACATGCGTACCACCACAGAGCTCCATGGATTTTCCGAAGCGAATAGCGCGAACTTTGTCCCCGTATTTCTCCCCAAAAAGGGCAATTGCGCCGTCGTTTATTGCTTGCTGATAGGTCATTTCGCGATTATCAACAAGCGGAAGTTTTTCAGCAATCCTTGAATTCACGAAATCCTCTACCTGCTGCAATTCTTCCGAAGAAACCTTGCTGAAGTGAGAGAAGTCAAATCTTAAATAATCACTTTGTACCATGGAACCTTTTTGCTCCACGTGCGGCCCCAGGATTTCCCTGAGCGCCTGGTGCAATAAGTGCGTGGCACTATGATTGGCTGCGGTACGCGCTCTTTGTGCAGCATTTACTTTGGCCGAAAAAGTACCCGAAAGATCTTCGGGAAGTTCTTTGGTGAGGTGAATGATAAGGTTGTTCTCCTTGCGGGTGTCTAAAATGTAATTTACAGCACCATTTTTTGACTCCAGAGTTCCTTTGTCGCCCACCTGGCCTCCACCTTCAGGATAAAATGGCGTTTTGCTGAAGACTAGCTGGTACAGCTCCCCTTCTTTTTTAGATTCCACTTTGCGGTAGCGCAAGATCTCCACCTCGGCTTCAAGGCTGTCGTAGCCCACAAAACCTTCGGTCTCTGCTTCCTTCACCACCTGCCAGTCGCCGGAAGTTACTTTCGAGGCATTCCTGGAACGATCTTTTTGCTTCTGCAGCTCGGCTTCAAATTCCTTTTGGTCAAGGCTGTAGCCTTTTTCACTCAGGATAAGCGCGGTAAGGTCAATTGGGAATCCAAAAGTGTCATATAATTCAAAGGCTTTTTGGCCTGAAACTTTTTTGTCTTTGCTCTCCTGCATGATCTGGTCCAACAGCACCAACCCCTGGTCAAGTGTGCGTAAAAAGGAATTTTCTTCTTCCCTAATTACGTTTGTGATGAGGTTTTGCTGAGAACGCAGTTCGGGAAATGCTTCTCCCATCTGGCTTGCCAGCGTCTCAACCAGTTTATAAACAAAGGCTTCTTTTTGGTTGAGGAAAGTGAAGCCATAGCGAATGGCCCTTCTAAGGATACGACGAATCACGTAACCGGCGCCGGTACTACCTGGCAACTGCCCGTCGGCAATGGCAAAAGATACCGCCCGCACATGATCGGCAATTACACGGATTGCAATGTCGGTCTCTTCGTTCTTCCCGTATTCTGAAGTTGTCACCTCGCTAATCTTCTTGATGAGCGGGGTGAAAACATCGGTATCATAATTTGATTTTACGCCCTGCAACGCCATACAAAGGCGCTCAAAGCCCATGCCTGTATCTACATGTTTCTCCGGAAGTTTTTCGAGGGAACCATCGGCTTTTCGGTTAAACTGAATGAAAACCAGGTTCCAGATCTCCACTACAAGCGGATGGTCATTGTTTACCAGCTCCCTTCCGGGAGTTTTCGCCTTCTCTTCAGCCGATCTAAGGTCGATATGGATTTCAGAAGAAGGTCCGCACGGCCCCTGATCGCCCATTTCCCAGAAATTATCTTTTTTATTTCCGTAGATAATGCGGTCTTCGGGCACTATTGCCTTCCATAGATCTAAAGCTTCCCGATCTACAGGCAAATCTTCTTCCTCACTGCCTTCAAAAACCGAAACATACAGGTCTGCTTTATTTAGTTTATAAACTTCGGTAAGCAGTTCCCATGCCCAGTGAATGGCTTCCTTTTTAAAATAATCCCCAAAGCTCCAGTTGCCAAGCATCTCGAACATGGTATGGTGGTAAGTGTCTTTGCCCACCTCTTCAAGGTCGTTGTGCTTCCCGCTCACGCGCAGGCATTTTTGGGTATCGGCGATGCGACGGCTGGTAGGTGTCCCGTTACCTAAAAAGAATTCCTTGAACTGGTTCATCCCTGCATTGGTGAACATGAGCGTGGGGTCGTCTTTGACCACCATGGGCGCAGATGGTACTATGCTGTGGGATTTATTTTGAAAGAATTCGAGGAATTTAGAACGTATCTCCTGGGATTTCATGAAGGCTAAAATTTAATATTATGCTGTCGGGAAAACAATTTTTATATTTGTTCGTTTCTCAAGCTGATTGTTGCACTGTTTTTGCAACATATTAAGTAACGCAAAAATAGAATAATTTAACTTATGTCTAAGGTTAAATATTATTACGACAGCGAGACGCTATCTTACAAAAAGATTGAGCGCAAGAAAGGCCGCCGCCTTGGAATTGCTGCTCTTAGTGTGCTGGGGACCTTCCTGGCCGGCTTTATTCTCCTGGTGATCTACCTCAACATCCCGCAGCTCGAGACCCCCAAGGAAAAAGCACTTTCCCGGGAACTTGAAAATATGAAATTACAGTACAGCCTTCTCAACCGCAAAATGGAGCAAATTGAGAGCGTACTGGCCAATGTAGAAGATCGCGACAACAACATTTACCGCCTTTACTTTGAAGCCAACCCCATCCCCGAAGAACAGCGGCTTGCCGGTTTTGGAGGGATAAACCGCTATAAAGACCTGGAGGGCTTTGACAATTCTAAACTTATTATTGAAAGCCACAAAAAGCTGGATATGCTTACCAAAAGGCTGGTGGTGCAATCGCGTTCCCTAGATGAGATCATTGAACTGGCCAATGATAAAGAGAACCTGCTGGCTTCTATCCCGGCCATTATCCCGGTAAAGAATGAGAACCTTAAAAGGATGGCTTCGGGTTACGGCTGGCGCACAGACCCTTTTACCAAGGTGAGAAAATTCCATTACGGAATGGACTTTACAGCTCCCCGGGGAACTCCTGTATACGCAACCGGCGACGGGGTTGTGGAAAGGGCCGATAACCGTTCCAGCGGGTACGGAAACCATATAAGGATAGATCACGGTTATGGCTACGTGAGCCTTTATGCCCACCTTTACAAGTACAACGTGAGGAGAGGGCAAAAGGTACAGCGCGGAGATCTTATAGGTTTTGTGGGCAGCACAGGGCGTTCACAGGCGCCGCACCTGCACTACGAGATCTTTAAGGATGATGTGAAGATCAATCCCATCAACTTCTATTACGGACATTTATCTCCGGCCGAATATGACGATATCCTGGAGCAGGCACAACTTGAAAACCAATCTCTGGATTAATGCATGTAGACCTTCCAGATAAACTGTACTACTCTATTGGCGAAGTGGCCGAAGCCTTTAAGGTGAACACCTCCCTCATCAGGTTTTGGGAGAAGGAATTTGATGCCATAAAACCCCGGAAGAACGCAAAAGGCAACCGCAAGTTTACCAAAGAAGACATCAAGAACCTGGAGTTGATCTACCACCTGGTAAAAGAAAGAGGCTTTACCCTCGAGGGCGCAAAAATCCATCTCAAGGAAGAGAAAAGCCGGAAAACATTGTCTAACTTTGAAATCATTAGAAAGCTGGAGAATATAAAATCCACTTTAAACAATTTAAAAAAGGAACTGTAATATGAAAAAATGGCTCGTCCCCGTATTGATCATTGGGGCTATTGTCTTAGGTCTTTACCTGTTAACCGTTGGAAAATACAACAATGCCGTAGTAAAGCAGGAAACAGCACAAACTGCCTGGTCACAGGTTGAGAGCGCCTACCAACGCCGAAGCGACCTCATCCCTAACCTGGTCAACACCGTGAAAGGCGCGGCAGACTTTGAAAGGGGAACGCTTACCGATGTGATAGAAGCCCGTGCAAAAGCAACTTCTGTGAACGTTGATGCCAGCAATATCACCCAGGAGAACCTTCAGCAGTTTCAGCAGGCACAGGGAGAAGTTTCTTCAGCTTTGTCGCGATTGCTCGTAACCGTAGAAAGGTATCCCGAACTTAGGGCAACCCAGAATTTTCAGCAGTTACAGTCACAACTTGAGGGCACAGAGAACCGAATTAACGTAGAGAGAAACCGGTACAACGAACAGGTAAGGGATTACAACACCTACATCAGGAAGTTTCCTAATAACCTTATTGTAGGCATGTATGGTTTTGAGAGAATGCCTCTTTTTGAAGCCGATCCTGGTTCTGAAAGCGCACCCGAAGTAGATTTTGATTCCTAAAAGTCCCAAAAATGTCAAAAATAGAAGAATTTCTTTCTGAAGCCGATGAAGCCGAAGTGGTGGCAGCCATTAGAGCGGCAGAGAATAAAACTTCGGGAGAAATTCGGGTACATATTGAAAAGACCAGCAAAGGCAAGATCTGGGACCGCGCAATGGAAGTTTTCCACTTACTGAAGATGGACAACACCAAAGAAGATAACGGGGTGCTCATTTACGTTGCCATAGATGACCGGCAGTTTGTGATCTACGGCGACAAAGGCATCAATAAAGTTGTGCCCCCGGATTTTTGGGAAACTACCAAAGATGCCATTGCTTCAAGGTTCAAAAATGGTGAATTCAAACAGGGCCTTATAGACGGTATTCTTATGGCCGGCAAGGAATTACAGGAACATTTTCCCTGGAGCGAAGATGACACCAATGAACTCTCGGATAAAATATCCAAATAATGAACAATTTACTTCGGAATTCCCTTCTTCTAATCGCCCTTTTCAGCCTTGGCCTTACGGCTTATGCGCAAAGGGATATTCCTCCCAGGCCTTCTTTGGAAACCAGTGTTTATGATGAAGCTGAAGTACTCTCTTCGCAGGAAGAGCAGGCCCTGGAACGAAAGCTTATCAATTACGCCGATACTACCTCTACGCAAATCGTTATTGCCACAATAGAATCTTTGCAGGGCGAATACATTGGCACCTATGCTGCCGAATGGGCTCATGAATGGGGCGTGGGGCAGGCCGAAGAAGACAACGGAATATTGATTTTACTTGCTGAAACCGAACGCAAGATCTGGATCTCCACCGGCTACGGAATTGAAAGTACACTTACCGATGCCCTCTCCAAACAAATTATTGAAGGCGTTATACTCCCTGAATTTCGCTCCGGAAGTTATTACCGCGGATTAGATGCGGGTACAACTGCAATTTTCCAGGTACTTAATGGCACTTTTGAAGGTTCACGACCCGCTTCGGGAGACGGAGCTGCTCCACGATTCATTGTTCTGGCCCTCATTTTGATCGTTTTTCTCATCATCCTTAGTTCCCGCAACAAAAGAGGCGGTGGCCGTGGAGGATATCGCCGTGGCGGCGGACTCCTCGACATCCTTGTGCTCTCCAGTCTTGGCCGTGGCGGCTTTGGCGGGGGCGGTAGTTTTGGTGGCGGAGGTGGCTTCGGTGGTGGCGGCGGCTTTGGGGGCGGCTTTGGCGGCGGTGGCTTTGGCGGCGGCGGTGCCGGCGGTGGATGGTAGGTTCAGTTAGCAGTGAGCAGTCTTTTAGTAGGCAGTAGGGTTCAGTGGTCAGTGGTCAGTGATCAGGAAATTCGAATTACAAGCACCAAATTACAAAGCACTAAATTCCAAAAAACAAACTCCAATGGAAAGCCCCAGCGGGGCAAAATATTGGTAGCCGGGGTTTTCAAGCCCGGGATTAAAAGTACCACCCCACATCAGGAGCCCTGAAAGGGAGATATATGTTTGGGGAATAAATTTCCATTTTTATTCATCTAATAGTGCTCCGTGGTCAGGAAATTCGAATTCCAAAAAACAAATTCCAAATAACAAATTCCAATATCAACATTTGTACTCGGCACGGATCATAAATCCGCGCCAGCGGGAGACCTTATCTTCCTATTTACTGCCTACTCAAAACTGCCTACTGCAAACCATAAAAAAACAGGGGTTCCAAAAATGGCATTTTTGGAACCCCTGTTTTTTTATGGTATTTCTAAAATCTACCTTCTACATTCCCCTACATTCGTATGATCCCCCCGCCTCTCCGGTTTGGATCCTTTCCTCCAAACTTACTTAGTTTGTAGGTGAAGCTAAGCATAAAATACTGTTCAAGGATAAGTTCCCGTGTGTCCTGCACAAAATCTTCCCCCGTGGTACGGGATGTGCTCACATTTTCATTGAGCAAATCGTAAACCTTCAGCTTTAATGTGGCATCGTCTTTCAGGAATTTGTAGCCAAGGCTCATGTTCCATAAAAGGGAAGTATCATCAAACCCTGGCGCAACATTTCCGTAGGAATTAAAGGAAACATCATTGCCAAAAACCACATTTTTGGGCCAGTATGTTGTGGTTTCAAGGGCCACCGTATGATTCACATACTCTTCTTCCCTGTTGTTGTTAATGCCGTACTGTGTATTGACATAGCTAAGCTCATACCGGGGATTAATCTCGATAACATCTTCATAATTGTAACCCAGCCTCAATGAAGGGCTAGCTCCAAAACGATCTGCCTTATAGCGGGTACCATTTGAAAAGCCTAACTGCCGGTTATAATTTCCGTTAAGGCCCACCCGATAGTTGAACTCCTGCTTTTCCTTTTTATACCGCTTTGAATAAAATACCCCGGCATAGGAAGTCAAACCTCCATCCAGATTTCTATATGTGGTGGTGGTTATAAGGTCTTCAGTAATTGAGTAAGGCACCACCTGGTTGTCGTAAAATGTTGCCGAAGCATATATATTCATTCCGCTGCGGGTGGCAAAGTCAAAGTTATGGTATCCAAAATTAAGGTTTTGGGAGTAGGTTGGGTCTAGTTCAGGGTTACCCACAATGATGTTCAGGGGGTTGGTAAGATTAGGCACCGGCTGCAACTGCGATATTGAAGGGATGTTATTATCTGTACGATACCTGAAGTAAAATGATTTACCACGGGTGATCTCATACCTGATATCGGCCTCCATAAAAAGTTCACTGTAATTTTTCTTAAATGAACTCTCTACCAGAAAATCCTCATTTTCAAGAGAGGTATTTAAAAGGCCCAGGTTAAAGCCTCCCCGCAATTTTTTACCCTCGTAATTAATTCCGGCATTGGGGATGTGCTTGTAACTCGTCACTTCAAAATCGTTGCTTAGCTCCCCTTCCAAAAGGTCATAATTACCGGTGTTTTCGTCAACCTGGTACACAGAACGCGTATTGGAGAGATTGAGCACAGAGAAATCGTAAGAAAGATCAAGAAAGAGTTTGTTGGCAAGCACAGAGCGCTGGGTAATTCCCGCTTCATATTCATCTGAGCTGTTATCTTCATCAATGAACTGATCCTGTATCGCGGTGCCTGTGGTGGCGCCGTCTTCTACGGTAGCCCTTTCGGAGTAGAAGAAATTTTCTCTTTCCTGTTTTTCGTTACGGTTATTAAAATCAACTTGCAAATAGGCGCCACGGCTGCCAAATTTGCGGATAAAGTCGATTCTGTTACTGAAGTTGCTGCTGTACAGTTCTTCATTATCGAAGGTGTTGGAAAGGAGTTGAGAGGCCCCTTCAATTCTTTCTGAAACGCTGTTGCGATCTGAAAATCCGTTATTGATATTTACCGATGGCCTTACCGAGATCCTGGTTAGGGTGTCGAGATCTACCTCAAAAGCCAGGTTTGCCCGGTGACTTTCGTTCACCATATTTGCTGAAGTTTCAGAATTAGTGAAGAAAGTACTATTGGGAAGAAAAGTCTCCCGCTCTACCACCGTAAAGGTTTCGGTATCATTTTTTCCGAAGAAATAATCGGCAGTCAGTTCATATTTTTTATCCCATTCGTTGGTGAAATTGAAACCGGCAGTCTCACTTTTTGTGATACCACCGCTACCGCCAAAACTATTCCCGTTAATGCTGAAGCTGCCGTTACGGTTAAAGGAGATGCTGCGTGCCCTGCCCCCCATCATGTCAAAGACCTCATCAAAAGAGAAACCCGAAGAGTTAATGTTGTTGGAACTGGCAAGCACACTCAGCCGCATATCGTCCTTGAAATAATTCCCGATGCCGCTCAATTCATACCTGTCATCTGTTCCCCCTCCTGCGGTTGCGCGTGCAAAATAGCCTTTGTTCTTATCTTCTTTTATAGTAACGTTGATGGTCTTATCATCGGGGTTTCCTGCTTTGCCCGTGAATTCTTCCGATTTGGTCTTGGTATCGACAACCTGTATCTTATCTATGATATCCTTAGGAAGGTTTTTGGTGGCGATCTTGGGATCATTCCCAAAGAATTCTTTTCCGTTCACCAGGATGCGGGAAACAGGCTTTCCGTTGACGGTAATATTTCCCTGGGCATCTACTTCCACACCCGGCAATTTTTTCATCACCTCCTCAAGATTGGCATCCTGCCTGGTGTTAAAAGATCCGGCATTGAACTCAAGGGTGTCTGACTTTATTGTGACAGGAGCTCTTTCTGAAACCAGGGTTACTTCCCCCAGCATGTTGTTTGCCACCTGCATTTTTAGCTGCCCAAGATCTATGCTGGCCTGTCTCATGCTAATAAGTCGGGTAAAAGGCTCATAACCATTATAGGTGCTCACCAGCCTAAGACTGTCCATTTTTCCTGAACCTTCAATAACAAACCCCCCGTCCTGATTGGAAATTGTATAGGAAACAAGACTGCTGTCTTTCAGCTTTTCAACGAACAGAGTAGCCGATTCTAATGGAAGCTGGGTTTCGGCATCTACGACTTTACCCGAAATAGAGAACTGCTGGGCCATTGCTCCCGAAGAAATTAAGAGCAGGCAAAAAAGGAAAAAATGCTTCATGGAATGGGAGGACTTTAAATATTAAATGCTGCTACTTTGGGTAACAGCATTTATTGGACTCCCAAAAAAGGCAAAAGTTACATGGCCTTGTTTATTTTTTCCTGAAATACACCGATACCGGCACGCCGGTAAAGTCAAATTCTTCCCTCAATTTATTTTCTAAAAACCTTTTATACGGATCTTTTACATACTGCGGAAGGTTGCAGAAAAAGGCAAACTGCGGCTGCGGTGTTGGCAGCTGCATACAAAACTTGATCTTCACATACTTGCCTTTATAGGCCGGTGGCGGGTAAGATTCAATAATTGGCAGCATCACCTCATTGAGTTCACTGGTCTTGATCTTTTTACTGCGGTTGTTGTACACCTCTACCGCAGTTTCTATAGCTTTAAAAATGCGTTGCTTTGTGAGTACCGACATAAAGACGATAGGCACATCGGTGAAAGGTTCCATTTCGCGGCGAATATTCGCCTCGTATTCTTTCATGGTATTGGTCTCTTTCTCTAAAAGGTCCCATTTGTTCACCAAAATCACAATCCCTTTCCTGTTTCGCTGGGCGAGCCAGAAAATATTTTGCACCTGCCCGTCAAAACCACGGGTGGCATCCATGACTATCAAACATACATCGCAGTGCTCTATAGCCCTAACCGAACGCATCACCGAGTAGAATTCAAGATCTTCTTTCACTTTAGACTTGCGTCGTATCCCGGCAGTATCAACCAGGTTAAATTCAAACCCGAAACGGTTGTACCTTGTGTCAATAGAATCGCGGGTTGTGCCGGCGATATCGGTCACTATATAGCGATCTTCACCTATGAGCGCATTGATAAAAGAAGATTTCCCGGCGTTGGGGCGGCCCACTACCGCAAAACGAGGCAGTTCGGCTTCTTCTTCACGGGTGTCTTCGGGCAGGGCCTCTACAAGGGCGTCAAGCAATTCCCCGGTGCCACTTCCGTTGGTGCTGGCAATGGGAAAATACTCCCCAAGTCCAAGAGCGTAAAATTCTACGGCATTTTCAAGCCGTTTTGAATTATCTACTTTATTTACGGCAAGAAATACGGGTTTGTTCACCTTCCGAAGTAATTTGGCCACATCTTCGTCCATAGGAGTAACGCCGGTTTCTACGTCTACCATGAAAATAATGGCATCGGCTTCTCCAATGGCAAGTTCTACCTGCTTGTCAATTTCGGCTTCAAAAACATCGTCGCTTCCCAGTACATAACCTCCGGTATCAATGACAGAAAAATTGCGGCCATTCCAGTCGGTTTTTCCATAATGCCGGTCTCTGGTCACTCCACTCACCGAATCTACAATGGCTTCGCGGCGCTGGATCAAACGATTAAAAAAAGTAGATTTCCCAACGTTAGGTCGTCCTACAATAGCTACAATACTGCTCATAAATATATGCTCTTAAATAAAAGTGCAAAATTAGGGGATTTAAAACAAATGCCCTGTACTTACAGCTGCCTAATTTTCAGGAATTACTGAGAGGATCATCCTGGAAAAATCTTTCAGATAAAATTACTGGCCACTGCTCATAAACAGGCTCACCTGTCAAAAAGGGCATTTTTACTTCCTGTCTCCGGAATAGCCAAAGCGCCGCAGTTGCTTGAGGTCGCTCCTCCAGTTTTTGTTCACTTTCACATAGAGTTCAAGGTGCACCTGCTTCCCGAAGAATTTCTCGAGGTCTTTGCGGGCCTCTACACCCACTCTTTTTAAGGCTGCACCTTTATGCCCAATGATGATCCCTTTTTGGGTTTCCCGCTCAACCATGATAATGCTGCGCATGCGAATGATCTCTTCTTCTTCGAAGAATTCTTCGGTATCGATCTCTACACTGTAAGGAATTTCCTTTTTGTAGTGCATCAGGATCTTTTCGCGGATGATCTCGTTCACAAAGAAACGTTCGGGTTTATCGGTAAGGGTATCTTTCGGGTAAAAAGCAGGAGATTCGGGAAGGAATTCTACAATGCGGCTGAATACTTCAGCCACATTAAAGCCCTGAAGCGCAGATATCGGGTAAATTTCGGCATTGGGAACTTTTTCCTTCCACAGCTGTACCTGTTCTTCGAGTTCAGCCTGGTTAGATTTGTCGATCTTATTCAGAAGTAATAAAACAGGGATTTCAGAATTGATGATCTTATTAAAAAAAGCCTCGTCTTTTAGTTCCTTTTCACCAATTTCGACCATGTACACAAGCACGTCGGCATCTTCAAAAGCCGACTTCACAAAATCCATCATCGATTCCTGTAACTGGTAAGCCGGTTTTATGATCCCCGGAGTATCACTAAGGATCACCTGAAAATCTTCTCCATTCACTATTCCCAGAATACGGTGCCGCGTAGTTTGCGCCTTGGAGGTAATAATACTAAGCTTTTCCCCAACAAAGGCGTTCATTAGGGTTGACTTGCCCACGTTTGGGTTCCCTACAATATTTACAAATCCTGCTTTATGTGCCATAATTCAATTTTTCGATACAAAGATACTTAATTATAAAAGCAGGCGACCTGGCGTAAAAATTTGAGGTGATTCATTGGAATTATTTAAAAATGAGCTTTTTAAAACAGCTTTCCAGACTTCCTTTTAACAGATAATTATAATGACTAAGAACTGACTTTTGTAATTTTAAAGGTACTAACCAGAAAAAACAGAAAATAATGAAAAAATTTGTGATTTTAATTTTTAGCGTGGGGCTTTTAGTTTCTTGCGGAAATAATGAGAAGGAAAACCTTTCAAAGGAATTTGATGAGCTAATGTCGCAAAACGACAGTATTTCTCAGGTTTATTCCGAATTTCAATCTACCCACGACCAGATGAAGCAAAACCACCAGCAACTTATGCAACAGCTGGATACCATGCAGGTGGCAGATTCTACCTATTACGAGCAAATGGCCCAGAACGAGGTGATCATCAAGAAACACGAAGGCCTTTTAGCCGGGCACAAAGAATTTATGGAGGGCCACCGCGACCTGAAGGATAATTTCGGAAATTTGAGCAGTTCAGAAATGAAAGCCCAGATCTCTAAAATGAAAGAAGTGCACCAAACCATGATGGATGAGCACAGCAGCATGCGAAGTGAGCATGAGGAAATGATGAACAAGCACGACGAAATTAGGAAGAGCCTTATTGACAGCAACAGGCAGGACGGGCAACCGCAATCTTAAAGCCCAAAAAACCATTAAAAGCAAAGGTTCCCGTAGTATCCAAAAATGGCATTATGGGAACCTTTTTTCTAGAAGTTGATACTTTCAATATTGAGCACATTAGTCCCCAAAATACTTACCGAAACCAGCAACTTTCGCTGACCGGCAATAATCTCCTGGATACGGAGTTCGTTTATTTTCCCGGTGAGGTTCACGCCGTCTGTAATTTCAAGGGCATTGGCCAGTTTTTCATTGATCTTCTCCAGTTGAGCTTCAACTACAGGCCTAATGTCAAACTTCATTTTCGATTTCAGCTTTGAATACAGAAAATTGTTGATAAGCGCCTCCACCAGCGTGTTTACAAACCAGCCATTGTTCTCCCCCTCCACTTTAAAGCGCCTTATGAGCACCTCCTGCTCTGCTTCATGAAAAGCTATGGCGAGATGGGCCACGGCAGAAATTTCTTTATTTCTGAAAAATGTGGTGAGAAGGCTTAAGCGTACATGCACGGCCAGGTCAAAGTCTTCTAAATGGCTTTTTTGAAGACTGATCTTTTGAATTCGGGCATGATCGGAAGTTTCCCCGCCAGCCTTTCCCTTGCTAAGGATCTTTCCCTGCAGTTTCTTTTGCAGATAGTCTTCAAGCACCTGGTAATCTATTCTCACCGGCAGTCGTAAAATCACATTATGCTTGTTATCAGGATTATTTCCTTCCATAGTTCTCTGGTTGAAGAGAACAGAAGATAGTAAATTTTATCCTTCCAATCAACTCTGTTTAAAAAGCCGGAAAATTATAGTACCGGCAGACAATAAACGCCGGGGGTTTCGTAAATTTATCTCACTAAATCTTTGTTATGCCACTTATCTTACCCGTAGAAGAAAAAAGCCCCGAAATAGGAAAAAATTGTTTCATTGCAGAAAATGCGACCATAGTTGGAGATGTCACTTTGGGCAGCGAGTGTTCGGTATGGTTCACTGCCGTTATTAGAGGAGACGTAAATTCCATTCGCATTGGAGACAGAACGAACATACAGGATGGTGCCGTAATTCACTGCACCTACAAAAAAGCAGCTACCACCATAGGAAATGACGTTTCTATAGGCCACCGGGCAATAGTTCACGGCTGCCATATAAAAGATCGCTCCCTGGTGGGGATGGGGGCCATTGTGATGGATGACGCTATAGTTGAAGAAGGCTGTATTATTGCGGCGGGGGCCGTTGTGCTCGAAAAAACAGTTTGTGAAGCCGGCCACATCTACGCCGGAATTCCTGCAAAAAAGGTTAAAAAATTATCTGAAGCCCAAATTGCCAACCTCAAAAAAACTGCCGCTAATTATATCATGTACAGTAGCTGGTTTGACAATGAGCCGGTAAAACAGAGCCCTTTATAAAGACCACAACTGGTGTAGGGAAAGAATAAGAAAAATACCCGCCACTGCCGCAAAAAGGAATATAGCGATTAACCTCACATTTGAGTTATTGAAAAGCTTTATGATATCCCTTTTTGACATATACAGGTTTTCCTCTTTGAGAGCAAATTGAGTGCCAGAGACGGGCACTTCTTATATAAAATTTCTCTATTGCCCTTTTCTGCGGAAAAAGGAGAAGTATCTACATCTTTTTTCTGAAGAGACTTACCAGTTTTTAACCAGTGCTGTACTGCTGCCAAAGTGGTACTGAAGCTGCATTTTTTATTTTCCTGTTTTCTAAAAACCTTAAATTAAGGGTAGTTTAAGGGATAATCTTATATTGCACCAAAAATCCCCCGATAGTTAATGAAGATAAATTCAGATCTTATTTGGGCCCTGGCCCTGATTGCAGTGGCAGCAGCATCCTTCTTTTTGGGAATGACCAGGGAAAACCTAAAGACCGAAGAACGGCTCGAAGAGCAACTGGGAAAAATTGAGATCCTGGAAAAGAAGAATCAGCAGCTTTCAGAAGAATTGACTTCCCGCGGCATTTACAGCTATCCGCAGGCTACTATAGTGTCAAAATTAAATGGCGCCGTGGCAACAGTACTCATTTCCTTAAACGGCAAAGATCCCATTCCGAATTTAAAGCTCAGGAAAAATGTCATTTTCAACTATTCAGCAAAGGAATCCTTAAAACCTGAACAAGGGGAATCCTTACCGACCTGGGCACTTTAAAGCCACACAACCCATCGGCTTTTGATATCCCTCTGAACGAGGAAGAAATTGCCCTTTACCTCGAATTTGATTCCAAGTTGAGCGAATGGCATCAATATATCTGGATTAGGACCGGGACCAATGGAAAACCTGCTTCCTTTTGGGTGATCACCAACGAAAATTCGGTAGTGATCGATAAACATATCGACCCCGGCTTCCCAACAGATGAAGAAGAAAAGATGCTGCTGTGGAAAGGTCAAAAACTGGATTATTCAGATCTAAAGATGAATTCCATTTTTCCGCCAAAAAGCTAATTTTCATTCCCTCCGAAAAATTCATCAGAAAAAGCCATTTTTGAATACCCATAATACTTCAAAAAGGATTAAAATACATTGCCGCCTAAATAAGGTTCCTAATATATTCAGAAGCTAAAAACCATCCTTCTATACCTCTAATTGGGCTGAATTATTGGCGAATTCGCGGCCTTAGCTCCTGTTACAGTTATTTCATCGGACAAATCTGATAGAAATGGAACCTTCCGAATAAAAAATCTCTCTTATCCATTTTAACTACCCCCGGCACTAACTAGTATGGTGGCCACTTCACTATTCTCACTTATTTCAAAAGTGGCACCCTCTATTTCTAATGCTGTCAAGCTGGTAGAAGTACAATCGCCGCTGCTCGATTCCTGCAGCGTAAAGGCAATGGTGAATGTTATTTCTTCCCCGATGGTTACTGTATATGTATCAGATTTTGACCCCCAGCCCAGCAATACATTCAGCACTTCGCGTTCTGCCAAAAAGCTGAATTCTACAGCTTCGCCTTTTTTATCGACTATTGTTAATTGATTTTCTTCATAAGATCCATTTGCGAATAAATTTTTGCCCGTTTCTTTATCCACCACCTCAAATGTTAAGCCGACCGGCCCTGTGGCACAAAGTATGCCTTCATCTGTGTCATCACAGCCGGTGAACATAATACAAATGAACAGTAATGTAAATACCTTTTTCATTATTCTGATTTATTATTATCGGGAGAAAAGTTATAACAAAATTGCAACACAAAGTAAATCCAGAGCATATAAAATAAAAAACCACCTCTTTTGAAGGTGGTTTTGCTAGTAGCGGGAACAGGACTCGAACCTGTGACCTTCGGGTTATGAGCCCGACGAGCTACCTACTGCTCTATCCCGCGATATTGGACTGCAAATATACAGTCATTTTTCAATTCTCCAAAGCTTTTTTTAAATTATTGCATCACCCAGTTCATTGCATCCAGCCGATCGCTGATATCAAAGGTTTTAAGGTCGGCTTCAATTATAAAGTCTTTTGCTTCCATCGATCTCTGAAACCATTTAAGGTCGGTCACTATAGCAACTTTGCGAATGGAATAAGGATGAGCATAGTGAAAAAACAGACTTTTAAGGTATGCTAACAAAGTAATGCCCTGTTTGCTTTCATCTTCTAAATAAAGGCTCACCGAGAGATTATTTTCCATCTTCTGCTCAAGAAGATTTGTTATCTCTTCTAATTTCTCATCGTTGAGTTCGGTGTCGATCAAAACCCCCACTACATCATCTGAAAAAGCAAAGGAATTTGTCATTTTTAAGAAGGTAAGGCTCCTCCAATTTACGAAAAATATTAGAGATCAATTACTTAACGACCTAATATCTTACTGCCCCATATCCCTAACATCAAAAGCAGTCAATTCCCCTTCTTCAAAAGAAGCTGTAACTTCAATAGGGTTGCAACACACTTCACAATCTTCTATATACTCCTGCCGGGCTATGCTGGGGTCGAGCAACATAGAAACCTCTTCCCAGCAATAAGGACAATGAAAGAAATGCTCGTACATGCCTAACTTACCTGCTCAAGTTCTTCCTGTACCTGCTCCCACTCCTTCATGGCCTTTTCAAGCTCCTTCTTTTTTGCCTGGTACTTTTCAAGATAATCTGGCTTCTTAATGGTCTCTTCATAATTTGTCGCCAGCTCAATATCTTTTTCTTTGATCTCTTTCTCAAGCCTGGTGACACGGGCTTCTATATTGCTCAGCTTATTGTTAAGGGATTTCAGTTTCTTCTGGTTCTGGTAAGAATCTTTATTCGTACTGTCTTTAGGCCCCTGCTTTTCAACATCCCTCTTCTCTACCTCCCGCATATCTACCAGTTTTCGCTGCTCCAGGTAATAATCTATATCCCCAAGATATTCTTTGATCCTGTGGTCTTTGAACTCGTAAACCTTATTGGTAAGCCCCTGAAGAAAATCCCTGTCGTGAGACACCAGGATGAGCGTACCTTCAAAGCTTTTCAGGGCGTCTTTTAAAACGTTTTTAGATTTGATGTCAAGGTGGTTGGTAGGCTCATCCATTACCAGCACATTAAAAGGCTGAAGCAGCATTTTAGCCAATGCCAATCTATTTCGCTCTCCCCCAGAAAGCACCCTCACGTACTTATCTACCTCATCACCGCGGAATAAAAAAGACCCGAGTATGTCTCTCACCTTTGCCCGGTTCTTTTCATTGGCAGCATCTATCATAGTATCTAAAACTGTCTTGGAACCGTCAAGATATTCTGCCTGGTTCTGCGCAAAATACCCTATCTGCACATTATGCCCCAATTTCAAATCTCCTTTATACTCGAGTTCCCCCACCAGGATCTTGGCCAGGGTAGATTTTCCCTGCCCGTTTTGTCCCACAAAAGCAGTTTTTGAATCCCGTTCAATCAACAGGTCGATATCCTTCAGTACATTTTTATGCCCGTAACTCTTGCTGATATGATGAGCTTCAATGACCACTTTGCCGGGCACTACAGAAACCGGAAACTTTACATTCATCACCGAGTTATCGTCTTCATCTACTTCAATACGGTCTATTTTGTCGAGCTTCTTGATGAGCGATTGCGCCATGCTTGCCTTTGAAGCCTTGGCCCTGAATTTCTCAATCAGCTTTTCCGTCTGCTGAATTTGCTTTTCCTGGTTCTTTTGAGAAGCCAGCTGTTGCTCCCTCAATTCCTTCCGAAGTACAAGGTATTTTGAATACGGTTTATTGAAATCGTAAATCCTTCCCAGGGAGATTTCAATCGTCCGGTTGGTCACATTATCAAGGAACATCTTATCGTGAGACACGATGACCACAGCCCCGGGATAATTGTTCAAAAACCCTTCGAGCCAGATAATAGATTCAATATCGAGGTGGTTGGTAGGCTCATCAAGCAGAAGAATGTCGTTTTGCTGCAGCAGCAATTTTGCAAGTTCAATTCGCATTCTCCATCCTCCCGAAAAGGTATTGGTGAGCTTATTAAAATCTTCCCTTTTAAAACCAAGCCCCTGCAAAATGCGCTCTGTCTCCCCCTGGTAATTGTACCCGCCGTGAATCTCATACTGGTGCTGCACATCGTTGAGGTCTACCATAAGCTGGTGATATGCGTCACTCTCATAATCGGTACGTTCGGCCAGCTGAGTGTTGATTTGTTCCAGCTGCTTTTCCAGTTTCTTGATCTCTTCAAAGGCCTCATAAGATTCTTCAAGCACCGTACGCCCTTCCACAAAATCTATATCCTGCTTAAGAAAACCTATTTTCAGGTCTTTATCGGCTGCAATTTGCCCTGTATCGGGTTCCATTTCGCCCGAGAGGATCTTGAGCATGGTAGATTTTCCGGCACCGTTCTTACCTATTAGCCCCACCCTGTCACCACCACCAAGCCTAAAGGTGATCTCTTCAAACAAATACTCTCCGCCAAAGGCGACCGATAAATTATGGATATTCAACATTCCTCTTCAAAATTTCTGCAAAGATGCTCATTTTTTCAGGGTAAAAAAAGAAGCTCTTTATTGATATAACTAATTAAAAACCAATCACACTCAAAATTACTGCCAGTATTACTTCGGAAAATGCCATTTTAAGCACTACATTTTCCGGCTTCGGAAAAGCCTTCCGAAGTCTTATTCTTTAACCGAAAGATGCGTAAATTTGTAACTCTTACCCAAGCTTATGAATTCTTTAAAAGGAAATAAACTCTACAGTATTTTCACCGGCACATGCCCGGTGTGCCAGGAAGAGAGTATGTATAAGGCAAGTAACCCTTACAAGGTCTCGAAGCTCTTTGCCATGCACGATCGCTGCTCAAATTGCGGCACCAAGTACAAAATGGAACCTTCTTTCTTTTTTGGTGCCATGTATGTGAGCTATGCGGTGGGAATTGCCTTCGCCACCGCCGCTTTTGTGATCTCTTACTTCTTTTTAAGCCTGCCCCTGCTGCCCACCTTTATCATTATTGTGGCCACGCTGGTTATATTCCTGCCGGTCATAGTTCGGTGGAGCAGGAATATCTGGATCAACTTCTTTTTTAGTTATGATCCAAAAAAGGCAAAAAGCTAAGCTCTTTTATACCATTTTTTGGTAAACCTGGAGATATCAACTTCGGGGTCAAGGGCTTTTCCTTCTTCAATAAAGTCCAGAAGTTCTTCGGAAACTGAAGGAGCTATGAGAATCCCGCGACTCCCAAAACCATTGCAGGTGTACAAATTCTTGTGCTCTGGGTGCTGCCCCAGCATTGGCCTGCGGTCTATGGTAGAAGGCCGCAAGCCTGCTACCTGGCCTACCACCTCAAAATCGGTTTTTATGAGGTCCTTCAGTTTTTCAACAAGTTCCTCCCGGGCGGCCTGTGTAGGTTCGGGGGTTTTATCGGTATTGCTATAGGTTGCCCCCACGGCGTAGTGGTCTCCCCCTGCCGGAAATATAAAGATAGACGATTTTACACCCACTTCCAGGTCGAGGTTCGGGGCTTTTATGATGATGTATTCCCCTTTATTCCCCCTTAACGGAAGATAGCTGAAAAACGGATTTTGCTGAAGCCCGAAACCTTCGCAAAAAATGACATTTTTGGCAGCTGTGTTTTTATACTGAACGCCCGAACCTGTTAATTGCAGTGCATTATGATCAAAGGTATCCTGTAACAGCCAGCCTTTCTCCTGAAGGTGTTCAGAATAGGATTCCAGAAGGTAACGCGGATCAATTCGGGAGGTTTTCAATACTTTTCCGAAGGAAAATTTGCCGGGAATATGCTTATTCACCGAAGCGACAAGTTTTGTATCGAGAAAAGGGGCGATTTTAGGCTTATCGGCCGCGGCAAACCAGTTGTTCTGCTCTTCTACAGACGAGAACCGCCTGTAGACCTCAAGAGGGCCTAAAAAGGTCTTTTGGAGATGCTTTTCCATCTCCTTATAGAAATCGTAAGCTTTTGCGAGTTGTACATCGGCTTTCCAGGCAAGGGTAAAGCGTTTCAGGATCACCGGGTTCATGAAGCCGCCGGCCACTTTTGAGGCTTCCTGGCTGCCATCATCAAAAACAACAAAGGATTTTCCGGCTTTTTCGAGCCTGTATGCAAGGCAGGTTCCGCTAAGGCCTGCCCCAACAATAATATAGTCTTTCATGTTACAAAATTAGATATAAAAAAACGCCTTTTCGGAAGGAAAAGGCGTTATAAATTCATTCATGCGAACAGTTTAGTAGTTCCACATATCTTGTTCAAAATTCCTTATCTGCTCTTTTATCCTTTTAGACTCCAGTAACTGCATAAAGGCATTGTTGCTTATGTAGTCGTCTACCTGGCGGTTGCCCTGTACGTTATCTTCAGCATAAATCACTGCGTTGAACCTTCGCGAGTTGAGCAAATGGTCAAATGACACAGGGTTTGAAGTATTATCGGGGTTAAAGGCGTAAGCTTCGTTCAACACTTCCCTTGCACCCGGAAACCACACCCAGAAGAGCTCTACTAAAGCAGAAGCCCCACCCTGGTCTATAAAGTTAACATCGGGGGCAACCGGTGCAATGGCCAGCAGCCTGTACTTAAGCTCGGCCTGGCGCTTATCAAAATACCAGTACCCGCGAATGTGGTACTCGGCAATATCGGCTGAAGAGATATCCCTTCGGCTGATGTACTGCGGATCAATCTCTTCCCCGGCGTTGTACTGCTCAATACCAAGATCTGTAGTATCTACCTTAGACAATGCTGCCTGGATGTCATTCAGGGTACGTTTGTCATTGAAGTAAGAATCGGCATAGATATTTTTGATCTTTCCGCTTTTGATCCCGGCTACGAGCACGTCGTAAAGAGAGCGTCTCGAACCACCAATCTGGTTAGTATCTATAGGATAATACAGCGGAAAATTCACCCTTTCGTCAAGATCTATGATCTCCCAGGTGGTTTTTGCCCACAGCACATCCCTGTCATCCACATATCCATATTCCAAAGGATCGTTCTTTCCATAGGTAAGCTCGGCTCTGGTTGGAGCTCCTATCTCGTCGGGACTTTTGGCGTTAAGAAGGTTGCTTTGGCCAAAAGAGGTCACCGAAACGAGCAATCCGCATAATCCTAACAATAATTGGTTCCAGTTCATGTTCTAATGATTTAATTTGTTAATTCAACCAGTACCGGAGATACCTGCTTTAGCTTATATCCTGAGTTTCCGGCCAGTTGGGCTTCCACATCAAAGATCTGGATTGTTTCACCCCTGCCTGCTCTTCTAAGGGCTCCAATAGCACTCTGGTCAAGCTTTTGCCCCCTAACCTGAATGGTAGGTTGGCCCGGCACACGAAATTTAAAGCCGGTCACCCTTAGGTCAACATCAAATTCGAAGTCGGGCAGGCTTGCACCAATGGTTGAAATTTCAAGGTTTTGACGCTGCATCCTCACAGTACCGTCTTCCCCTCTTACGGTTCCAACAGGTCTTGGAATATCGCGTACTCTGAATGTTTTACTGTCGCTTACTTTTTCTCCTCCCGGAAGTTCACCACTTACGTTGATGGTTACTTCACGAGCCTGCAAGGTGGTAACATCCATAACGTAATTTCCGGCTCCACCGGCAGATCTAAGCCCCGGCGCATTTGCCGATACATTACCCACTCCTGGTATAGAGATGGTCATTGGGTTTGCCACCCCCCGGTACACCACGTTCATTTTATCTGCTGATATTACTGCGGAATTTGGCTTCGGAATTACGCTATAAGAACTGTTCACAGGAATTTCTACAATAGAATCTCCTTCTTTAAACTGAAGCTGACCGGTGATTTTTTGCTCACCTACATTTCCTGCAGGAAATTTAAGCTGCACCTGCCCGGCCTGTGTAGACGCTACTTCATTACCGTTGATCACAACATTCTCAAATCGAAGTGACGGATCTACCCTTCCCAAAACAACTTTTCCTGAGAACTGCTCTCCACTGAAGAAGGCGGTCTTATCGGGGATCACAATAGCTTCGTAATTAGTTAAGGAAACATCGCTTTGCAATTGGCCCGAAAGCATTGCCGAAAGTGCATCATTTTCTGCAGATTTTGCGTCCCCCTGCATTTGGGTAAGTTTTGTAATAGATGCAATTAGCGGAAACCCTTCAAAGTTATATGATAACCATGGGCGTTTTACACCTTCACCATCTACAACTGGTTCTGTGCTAAATTCTCTTCTGACTTCAGATGCAATTTGAGAAAAATCTTCTCCTAATACATTTGCAACACCTTCGCGGTATTTTTCAATTTCGGCAAGAAATTCTTTTCCGGCTTCACTTGGCTGCCCGCTTGAGAAAAGGTATTCATCAAGCTTAGCAGATTGATCCATCGCCTCGTAATCCTGACGCTCTTCCCCTTCAATATCTTCAAGGGCTTTTTCCTTTAGATTATCAATATAAGTAGTGAAATTAGTTGTTAAGGTGTGAATTTGCTCCGCTTTTTCCTGCAACGGAACGTATTTTGCCGGCTGCTCCTGAGCTTTTGTTGCCAAACCTGCAATTGCAGCGGCATTTCGTTCAGTAACAGAGGCATTTGATTCGGCTAAACTTTCGTTGATCATTCCAAAGGCAGTAAGCACTTCTTTGGACATATTTAGAGCCATCATCGCGATGAAAACCAGATACATTAGGTTAATCATCTTCTGTCTTGGGGATTGTTTTCCAGACGCCATTCTCTAATTTTAGTTTGTTCTTTTAATTTTTTTTAGCGGCAAAAGCAAAACTTGCTTTTAAGCCTTAACGTGCATAGCAGAAAGCATTCCTCCATAAACATTGTTTAGAGAAGAAAGATTTGAAGCCAGAGACTCCATTTGCTTGTTCAATCTATCAGCGTTTTCGGCAACTGCCTCATTTACTTCTGCCTGGCGTGAAGCAGATTCTACCTGTACTTTATAAATGCTGTTCAATGACTCCAACTGGTTTGCTGCAAGGCTCATTTCTTCGCTGTACTTCTTTTGAGAAGCCATAGCATCTACGGTAGGGGTAATATTTTTTGCGGCACCTTCAAAATTCCTAATGCTTTCGCCAAGGCTGCTCATTAAGCTGGCATCAATCTTGGCCTCGCGCAAAATGTTATCAAGTTTCTTAGACAACATCCCTTCAGTTTCCTCATTGCTCACAAGTGCCTGGTTGTTTCGGGCAGTGGCTTCCCCACCGGCTAGTTCAGGATAAACTAAAGACCAGTCTACCTCATCATCTACAGGTTCAAACGCAGAGACAGCAAATACAATTGCCTCTACAATAAGACCAATGATAAGCATGAGGTTTCCGAAAGGCCAGTGCATAATTTTAAAAAGTGCTCCTAGGATAACCACAGAAGCACCCAAACCATACACCATATTCATTAATTTCTTACTCGACTTTGATTGTGCCATGATAAATAAAAATTTAGTTCTTTTTTAATAGGTTATTTATGAAATAGGGATTGTTTATCTTGTTTGATTAAGGGTAAGGTCTGTCCCCAAATAATCCTGTACGGTTCTGAAGCCTATATAACTACGGGCAGAATCTGCGTATTCGTAATCACGCGAACTCACCTGAAGAAAATATGCCACATCTTTCCATGACCCGCCACGCACAACTTTTTTCATATTGGCCTCATCGTTAACCGAAGGGTTCATGGATGAAGAATACTCATAAGATGCGGGATCGTAAGATGAGAACACCCATTCGGCCACGTTACCGGCCATGTTATAAAGCCCATAATCGTTAGGCTCATAAGATTTGGCTTCTACGGTGTACAGAGCCTGGTCTGCTGCGTAATCTCCTCTTAGAGGTTTGAAGTTAGCCATAAAGCAACCGCGGTCGTTCTTGGTATAAGGCCCACCCCATGGATAAGTAGCAGATTCCAGTCCGCCCCGGGCTGCATATTCCCATTCGGCCTCTGTAGGCAAACGGTAAGAATTCACATTGTGCTTGCCTCTAGATTTTCGGTAAGCGTTGTGGTAAAGGGTTCTCCACTGTGCAAAAGCACGGGCCTGTTTCCACGAAACCCCAACCACCGGGTATTCACCATAAGCCTCATGCCAAAAATAATCGTTGTGCATGGGCTCATTGTAAGAATAGTTAAAATCCTTGATCCAGACGGTGGTATCGGGATAAATTTTAATTTCTTCGGTTTCGATAAAATCGGTACGTCTTCCGGGTTCTGCTCTTGCGGCGCCACTAACGTCCATCCAGGTGTAACGGAATTTTAGGTGGTTCACGTCAAAAGAACGCTGACCGTTGTAGGCTTCTTCAATAGGAATATAAAGGGTATCCATCACCTCGGCATAATATGCATCGGGGTAATCTCTGGTGTCCCAAATAATATCTACATCTTTATTGATCTTTCTGCCTTCATAACCCCCAAGGCTGAAGTAGTTATCGTACATGTATTGCTCATACGGGGTCATTTCACCTTCTTCGCTATCGGCAAAGGCAAATTCACCAATTCCACCCGTTCCAGGGGTTTCACCAATTTCCTCGGCAAAAATCGCAAGCTTCATTCGGGTGATTGAATCTTTCACCCAATTTACGAACTGGCGATACTCCGCATTGGTAATTTCTGTCTCGTCCATATAAAAGGAACGAACTGTAACGGTTTTTGGCGGTGCATTGTTCAGGCCGGCAATGTCGTCATCACTCTTACCCATAATAAAAGCGCCACCGGGAATTAATGTCATTCCCAATGGTTTTTCGGGATGCCATTTCTTTCCCTGCGCACCAACCAATTGCCCCTGATCACCGCGGCCACAAGAGGCCAAAACAGAAATTACAGCAATAAGCGAAAAAATTTTCCTCATAATATCTCTCAAAGTTAGGACATAATAGCTCCAAGGCAGTAAACCTATTTATTTATTTTCTAATAAACAATTTATTTAGTTAAAATGCAGAAGCTACAAATGTTTATATCATTTAAATTTCGTTTTTCCTTTTCGTTTTATACCACCTCTCAGGGATGATTTGATTACAGGCGTCAAGGTAATCTCCTTGCGTGCAAGGTAATAACGTATGCCTTTTAAGTTTATTATTTGCCGGGGAAATAAATGGAATTTCTATCCACCAGCGACCACTGACCGGACTTTTATAAAAAACCAGGACCTCATCGTCTATTGGCACCTGATACCTAATAAACTCTTTTTTAGAGGAAATAGTATTTTCATTTTTCCTAAAATTCACTCCCTCAACAAAATACCATAGTATTTGAGCCACCAACATATTGGAAGCCGGGAAATTGAGGCGCGATGTATATTCAAAAACCCCAAATGAAGTCACCTTGTCGCTAATACCTGCATATCTCGCCAAAGCACAAATTTCCTTTCCATCAAAACCATTGGGCGATTTAAGACGGTAATTACCAAGTGCACCGGCACTAACCGCATTCAAATCAAGCCCCACAAGGTTGGCATCGCGCATTACCGGCTCAATAGCAGTAATATCAGCCGATACTTCCCCCAGCCTTATGGCATCAAAAAACAGCCGCTCCATCAACTCGATCTCGTCCTGCGAGTTGAAATAAGTCTGGTACCCCAAATTTGAATAATTGAAAAGATTGTACGGCTTTGTCACCACCATCTTTCCCACATACGAATGGTTGCTTATTGGCTTATCGGCATCACCAAGATCAAATTTAGCGTCTATATTCACCAGGTTCACCATCTGCTCCACCCCGTCATAAGCCCTGTACTGCGCATAAAGTAAATCTTCGCCACCTCCAAGAAGCACCGGAATAATGCCATTTTTGAGACAGTAGTTCACCACCGATTGTACCGCAAAAAAAGTATCTTCTTCAGAATTCCCTTTTTGGATATCCCCCAAATCGGCCATGGGCAAATGCCAGTTACCGGCATATAAATTATAGAACTCCCTCCTTATATTATCAAAATCAAACGGCTCTCCTGTAGGTTCCTCATCCAAACGATCTTCAAGGATCCCAAAAAAGGCAATTTTAACGCCCTCTAGATCGGGAAAGGCCCTATTCTCAAGATGAATGCGCAGGGACGCCCCAAGGCGGTTACCTTGAGCTGCCAATTCCTCTTTCACCGGCGTAAGAAAATCGAATTCCATAAATTACTCCTTTTTGGAAACAGTTTTTTTACGGGTGGTTTTCTTGGTCCCGGTCTTCTTTGAAGCGGCAGTTTTTTTAGCGGCCTTTTTCTTGGGAGCTTTTTTCTCGAGTATGTCCTTCACCTCTTCAAGACTCAGTTTTGCAGCATCTACAGTCTTTGGCAATTCAATTTTTGTCTTGCCTTTAATAATATTTGAACGTCCCCACCTGGCTTTCTCTACCCTGATTCCTTCCTCTTCCCAGTTATGGATCACCTTCTCGCGCTCTTTCCTTATCTTATCTTCAATAAGCTCTTCAATATCTTCTGCGGAAAGATTATCAAAATCATACTTTTTGTTCACGTTTATGAACATGTCGTTCCATTTGAGGTAAGGCCCAAAACGCCCCACCCCTTTTTGAACCGGAAGATCTTTGTATTCATAGATAGGCGCATCGGCTTTTTCTTTTGCCTTGATCAACTCGAGCGCACGATCCATGGTTACGGCTATAGGATCTTCCCCTTTTTCAAGCGAAACGAATTTTTTCCCGTAGCGCACGTAAGGGCCAAAACGCCCGTTGTTCACTTCCACTTTTTCCCCTTCATATTCCCCTAGTTCCTTCGGAAGTTTAAACAGCTCCATCGCCTCTTCAAAAGTGACTGAATCAAGGGTTTGATCTGGAGAAAGGCTGGCAAATTTTGGCTTCTCCTCATCCTCTACAGATCCCATCTGCACCATGGGTCCAAATTTCCCGAGCCGCACACTCACCGGCTTTCCGGTAACAGGATCTTCCCCTAAAATTCTTTCGCCAACTTCCCTTTCCGCATTTTGGGCAACATCGAGCACATGAGGGTGAAAATCACTGTAGAAATCTTTCATCATCTTGGTCCACTCCTCATTTCCTTCAGCAATATCATCAAAATCCTGCTCTACCTTGGCGGTAAAGTTGTAATCGAGGATGCTTGAGAAATGGTTGACAAGAAAATCGTTCACCACCATCCCAACATCGGTTGGCACAAGTTTGCCCTTATCACTACCTACAGTTTCCGTAAGTTTCTTTTCGCTGATTTTTTCAGCTTTTAATGTAAGCTGCACATAATCACGCTCCACCCCGTCAACCGATCCTTTTTCGATATAATTCCGGTTTTGAATTGTAGAAATGGTTGGCGCGTAGGTAGACGGGCGTCCTATTCCCAGCTCTTCGAGTTTCTTTACCAAAGAAGCTTCAGTATAGCGGTAAGGGGGCCGTGTAAATCTCTCGGTGGCCGTGATATGATTATTTTCAAGTTTTTCGTTCACCCGTAGTGCCGGCAACATGCCTTCCTGTTCCTGTAATTCTTCATCCTCTTCGTCGCGGCCTTCCAGGTAAACTTTCAGGAAACCCTCAAATTTTAAAACCTCCCCGTTGGCAGTGAACTGTTTATCGTGCTTATCGGCTTCAATTTTCACATTGGTCCTTTCCAGTTCGGCTTCGCTCATTTGGGAAGCTATGGCACGTTTCCAGATCAATTCATACAGGCGCTGTTCATCGCGATCGGCCTGCACGCTGTGGGCCGCAAAATTTGTTGGCCTAATGGCCTCGTGAGCTTCCTGCGCCCCTTTTGTTTTTCCTTTGAATTGACGTGTCTTGCTGTACTTTTCACCGTAGGCGTCTAAAATCTCTTTTTTGGCACCTTTTCTTGCGTCATCAGAAAGGTTGACGCTATCGGTTCTCATATAAGTAATATGCCCCGCCTCATAGAGACGCTGCGCCATGGTCATGGTCTTACTTACTGAAAAATATAATTTTCGGGCAGCTTCCTGCTGAAGTGTTGAGGTTGTAAAGGGTGGTGCCGGGGACTTTTTAGCCGGTTTGGTCGTAAGATCGGCCACCTTGAAATTCGCACCCAGGTTATCTGAAAGGAACTGTTCGGCTTCAGCCTTGGTATCAAAATTTTTAGGAAGTTTTGCTTTGAAAGATTTACCTTCCTCATTGGTAAATTCGGCATCAATCCTGAAGGAAGCTTCAGGAATAAAACCCTGAATTTCGCGCTCTCTCTCCACAATCAACCTCACCGACACACTTTGAACCCTTCCTGCCGAAAGGCCTCCTTTTACTTTTCTCCAAAGCACAGGAGAAAGCTCATAGCCCACAAGCCTGTCCAACACACGCCGTGCCTGCTGGGCATTTACCAGGTTGTAATTGATCCCTCTTGGGTTTTCGATTGCTCTGAGAATAGCCGATTTTGTGATCTCGTGAAAAACGATCCTTTTGGTTTTGTTCTTATCAAGATCCAGCTCTTCGGCCAGGTGCCACGCAATAGCTTCCCCCTCCCGGTCTTCATCACTCGCCAGCCAAACCATCTCGGCGCTCTTTGCAAGGCTCTTCAGTTTTTTAACAACGTCTTTCTTGTCTTTAGACACTATATATTTAGGAGTAAAATCGCCCTCGGTATCTACGCCCAGCTCTTTTGCTGGCAAGTCGGCAATATGACCAAAACTGGAAGCAACAGTGTAATCTTTGCCGAGAAATTTCTCAATAGTTTTAGCCTTTGCGGGGGACTCTACAATCACTAAATTCTTTGCCATAGTATCATTTTTTGTTTTGCAAAAGTATGGGAATTTTTAAATATGGCTGCAAATCACAAATTTTTATCCGCTCAACCCTGCCCCTAAACAATAATTTGGCAATTAACTTAAAATGCACAACCCGCCTTCCCTGTAATTTATTCTGAATTTTATATGAAGAATTTATACTTCAGTCATATTATATAGGGATCCTTAGAAACTGAAAAATACCTTTCAAAATGCCATTTTTGAAGCCTCATAACCTGGCTCTCTCTTTTGCCCCCACTCCTTCCGAAGAAGCCTTTCAGAATTTCCTCCTGTCACTTTGTCACATACCAACTAAAACTGTATCTTTGCCCGTTCAATTGCCTAAGGCATTTTTTGGAATTATGGAGAAGATTATAGACGAAAAACAGCAGGGAAATACACTGGTAATGGAGCCTCAAAAGGGCAATGGGAAAAAGCTGATGATTGAGAGCTACGGCTGCCAGATGAACTTTAGCGACAGTGAGATCGTGGCTTCAATACTTGCAAAAGAAGGTTTTGACACCACACAAAGCCTCGAGGAGGCAGACCTGGTGCTTATCAACACCTGTTCAATTAGAGATAAAGCAGAACAAACGGTACGCAAGAGACTTGAAAAATACAACGCGGTAAAAAGGATCAACCCCGGGATGAAAGTGGGGGTGCTTGGCTGTATGGCCGAACGCCTTAAAGCAAAGTTCCTGGAAGAGGAAAAAATTGTAGACCTGGTGGTAGGCCCCGATGCCTACAAAGACCTGCCAAACCTCATCAATGAAGTGGAAGAAGGCCGCAATGCGGTGAACGTGATACTTTCCAAAGATGAGACCTACGGTGATATTTCTCCCGTGCGCCTGCAAAGCAACGGCGTTTCAGCCTTTGTTTCTATCACGCGGGGCTGCGACAATATGTGTACTTTCTGCGTGGTACCTTTTACCCGCGGAAGAGAGCGAAGCCGCGACCCGCAAAGTATTCTGGAAGAAGTGAATGACCTGGCACAAAAAGGCTTTAAGGAAATCACCCTTTTGGGACAAAATGTTGACAGCTACCTGTGGTATGGCGGCGGACTCAAAAAAGATTTTAAAAATGCTTCGGAAATGCAAAAGGCCACCGCTACAAATTTTGCTGCGCTTTTGAGGATGGTGACCGAAGCCCATCCAAAAATGAGGATAAGGTTCTCTACTTCAAATCCGCAGGATATGACACTCGATGTGATCGAGGCCATGGCGAAGTACCCGAATATTTGTAAATATATCCACCTGCCTGTACAAAGTGGAAGCGACAGGATTCTTAAAGCCATGAACCGTCTGCACACCCGCGAAGAATATTTTGAGTTGATTGACAACATCAGGAAACTAATGCCCGATTGCGCCATTTCGCAGGATATGATCACCGGATTCCCTACGGAAACCGAAGAAGACCACCAGGACACCCTGTCTCTAATGGAATATGTGAAGTACGATTTTGGCTTCATGTTCGCCTATTCTGAAAGACCCGGAACCATGGCTGCCAGGAAACTGGAAGACGATGTTCCCGAAGAAGTTAAAAAAAGAAGGCTCACAGAAATTGTGAACCTGCAACAAAAACACAGCCACTACAGGACCAGCCAGTTTGTTGGCAAGACGGTAGAGGTGTTGATCGAAAAAGAATCCAAGAAATCTGATGCTCACTGGAGCGGCAGGACCACTCAAAACACCGTTGCCGTATTTCCGAAGGAAGATTATAAGGTTGGGGATTTTGTGAACGTAAAGATCAACGACTGCACCAGCGCCACTTTAATAGGAGAAGCGGTTGGATATAGCGAGAATAATTAGTGCGCAGTGATCAGCAGGCAGTGGTTTGCTAAGGTTTAAGGAAAATATCAGGTCTACATTTGTTCATCCTTTCTTGAGCAGTAGATTTACATTTAATATTAAAAGGATTTCCCGCACCCCTATTGGAATTTGGTGCTTGTTTATTGGAATTTGATTAGAAATATGGAAAGTATTCAGGCAATAAAACAGCGTTTCGGCATTCTGGGAAATGACCAGAAGCTGAACAGGGCAGTAGAAAAAGCCATGCAGGTGGCGCCAACAGATATTTCGGTGCTGGTTACCGGGGAAAGCGGGGTGGGAAAGGAAAGCATCCCAAAGATCATCCATGCGCTCTCCCACCGCAAACACGGAAAATACATCGCCGTGAACTGCGGTGCCATTCCCGAAGGTACTATTGACAGTGAACTCTTTGGGCACGAAAAAGGTGCTTTTACCGGTGCCACCCAAACCCGAAGCGGATATTTTGAAGTGGCCGATGGCGGCACCATTTTCCTCGATGAAGTTGGTGAACTGCCACTCACCACGCAGGTACGGCTTCTGCGTGTGCTCGAAAATGGCGAATTTATCAAGGTAGGCTCTTCAAAAGTGCAAAAGACCAACGTGCGCATTGTAGCTGCCACCAACCTCAATATGGCCGAAGCCATTAAAAAGGAAAAATTCAGGGAAGACCTTTACTACAGGCTTAGCACCGTGGAGATCTACCTGCCACCGCTGCGCGATCGCAAGGAAGACATCCACCTGCTCTTCAGGAAATTTGCAGCCGATTTTGCCCTGAAATACAAAATGCCCACCATTCGCCTTGAAGACGATGCCATAAGCCTCCTGCAAAAATATTCCTGGAATGGAAACGTGAGGCAGCTAAGGAACCTCGCAGAGCAGATTTCAGTTTTAGAACAGGAAAGAAGCATAGACGCCGCAAAACTCAAGGAATACCTTCCCGGTTATGGCAGTAACCTGCCGGCGGTTATCGAAGAGAAGAAGAAAGAAAACGACTTCAGCAATGAACGGGAAATTCTTTACAAAGTGCTTTTTGACATGAAAAGCGACCTTAACGACCTTAAAAAGCTCACCTTGGAGCTTATGGAAAATGATGGCCACAAGAATGTAAGGGAAGAGAACGAAAGCCTCATCAACAAGATCTACGGGAATAATGAGGAAGAAGATGTTATTCCTGAAGAAATAACCGATGAACAACTGGAAGTACTTCAAATTCCGCAGCAAAACCCTTCAGATAAACAGGATAAATATTACTTTGCTGAAGAAATTGAGGAAGAAGAGACGCTTTCCCTCCAGGACAAGGAGCTGGAACTCATTAAGAAATCTCTGGAGCGCCACAACGGAAAACGCAAGGCGGCCGCCGAAGAGCTTGGGATAAGCGAGCGCACCCTGTACAGAAAGATCAAACAATACGACCTTTAAAAAATGTCATTTTTGACACCCAGTCTCTTATGAAAAAAATACAATTCTTGTTTCTTTTGATGCTTTCGTTCAGCCTGTCATCTTGTGGCATCTATTCGTTTTCGGGGGCCGATGTGGGGAATGCGCAAACCTTTCAGGTTAATTATTTTCAGAATGCCGCACCAATTGTGGAGCCGGGAATTGACCGTACCTTCACGCTCCAGCTCCAGGATCTTATTCAGAGTCAGACGAACCTGAGCCTAACCAATGAGAACGGAGACCTGGTATACGAAGGGGAAATTATAGATTACTACGTTTCGCCCATGAGTGCCACGGCTCAAAGTACTGCCGCACAAAACCGTCTCACCATCGTGGTCAACCTCAGGTTTTACAACACCTTAGATCCCGAAAAAGACATTTTAGACAGGCGTTTCTCGTTCTACTACGACTATCCTGCCAGTGCACAGCTTATTGGGCCGGTGCTGGCAACAGCCCTTGAAGAGATCTTTACCCGCATCACTCAGGATATTTTTAATGCTACTCTGGCAAACTGGTAATGAAACAGGCAGAAGTCATATCGATCCTTAAAAATCCTGCTGCCATTTCTTTTGAGCAGACAAAAGCGCTGCACGATATTTTAAAGAAATACCCGTATTTCCAGGCGGCCCGTGCCGTAAGGCTCAAGGGGCTCAAAAATGTGAACAGCCTGCACTACAACAAGGAGCTCAAGGTAACAGCCGCTCACACTACAGACAGAGGGGTGCTTTTTGACTTTATTACTTCAAAAGAATTCAACCAAAATGAAATTGCCGAATCTATCAAGAAGCAGGAGCAGCAGCAAAAGCAACTTGAAGATAAATCGGTATCAACAGAGCCCAAAGAGGACGAAAACCTGACCCTCGACAAAGCCCTGAAAATGAAATCTCAGGAATCGGCCCGGGTATTTGATCCGGGGCTGTTCCAGAAGAGGGAAGACAAAGAGCAACAGGCTTCAGGAGAAGGTGATGATTCGCTCGAAATTGGGAAACCCCTGTCGTTTAACCGCAACGAAAACCACTCTTTTTCTGAATGGCTGAAACTGGCTTCGGCAAAACCTGTAAAACGTGAAGAATCAACTTCCGAAGAACAGGAAGAAAAGAGCCGGAAGTTTGAACTTATCGAGGAATTTATCTCAAAAAACCCAAGGATTACCCCGTCAAAAACGGCAAAAAAAGCCAACCTCGCCGAAGAGAGCCTTGCAGCCCCCGAAGCCCTTATGACAGAGACTTTAGCGCGGGTTTACCTGGAGCAGAAAAACTATAAAAAAGCCATCCAGGCATATAAAATTTTAATTTTGAAAAATCCGGAAAAAAGTGGTTTCTTTGCAGACCAAATTCGGGCAATCGAGAAATTACAGGAAAATAACAGTTAAGCATAATGAGCACATTTACAATCTTTTTAACGCTAATCATTATAGTAGCGTTCCTACTGGTAGTAGTAATCATGGTTCAAAACCCTAAGGGCGGCGGATTATCTTCAGCTTTTGGCGGTGGCGCAAACCAGATTGGCGGAGTTCAAAAGACTTCAGATTTTTTAGATAAAAGTACCTGGACGCTTGCTACGCTTCTTCTTGTGCTTATCCTGCTTTCTAACGTGACCATCATGGATGGCAGCGGAGTGGGCGAATCTAAGATCATGGGGGGAGAACCTGAAGTAGAGACTAACATCCCTGCCCCTGTTGAAGCTCCTGCCACTACCCCTGCAGAGCAGAACTAGAAACGACATTTTTCACACTTATATCAATGCCGGCTTATGACAAGCTGGCATTTTTTTTTGGCTTTTGTCAGCATTTTTCAAGTGGCACAATTTTCGTCCATAAGGCAATTCAAACAAAGAATTCATTAACTAAAATACATTTGAAAAATGGCACTAAACATTAAACCTCTTTCAGACAGAGTACTTGTTGAGCCTGCCGCAGCCGAAACTCAGACTGCATCAGGTATTTACATTCCCGAAACCGCAAAAGAAAAGCCTCAAAAAGGTACCGTAGTAGCCGTAGGTGGCGGTAAAAAAGATCACGACATGACCGTTAAGGTTGGTGACAGTGTACTTTACGGAAAATATGCAGGTACCGAACTCAAACTGGAAGGTAAAGATTACCTTATAATGAGAGAGGATGATATTCTTGCCATAGTATAATTAACTGTGGTCCCGGCCGCCAACTATCTTTCCGGCGGTTTTTTTACCTCATTATTTTTAGAAAATAACTAACAAATTCCCGCTTTTGGGAGAAAAAAATTTAAGTAAAATGGCAAAAGAAATAAAATTTGATATCGAAGCCCGCGACGGTATTAAGCGCGGAGTGGATGCACTGGCTAATGCAGTAAAAGTAACTTTAGGGCCTAAAGGCCGTAACGTGATCATCAACAAATCTTTTGGAGCTCCTGTAGTGACAAAAGACGGGGTGACCGTGGCAAAAGAAATTGAACTGGAAGATGCTCTTGAGAACATGGGAGCTCAAATGGTGAAAGAAGTTGCTTCCAAAACCAATGATATCGCAGGTGACGGTACTACCACTGCTACCGTACTTGCACAGGCCATCGTTAAAGAAGGCCTCAAGAACGTTGCTGCAGGTGCAAACCCAATGGACCTAAAACGCGGAATTGACAAGGCTGTTGAAGCTTTGACTTCCAACCTTAAAGAGCAAACCCAGCAGGTAGGGGATTCTTCAGAAAAGATCAAGCAGGTGGCTTCTATCTCTGCCAACAACGACGACCAGATTGGAGAGCTTATCGCCCAGGCCTTCGGAAAAGTTGGAAAAGAAGGAGTGATCACTGTTGAAGAGGCTAAAGGAACAGAAACTTATGTTGATGTTGTGGAAGGAATGCAGTTTGACCGCGGATACCTTTCTCCTTACTTCGTTACCAACAGCGAGAAAATGACTGCCGATCTTGAAGATCCGTACATCCTTATCTACGACAAGAAGATCTCTGCAATGAAAGACCTGCTTCCGGTACTTGAGCCGGTTGCCCAGTCTGGAAAACCACTTTTGATCATTGCTGAAGACGTAGACGGCGAAGCCCTTGCTACTCTTGTAGTGAACAAACTAAGAGGTTCTTTGAAAATTGCTGCTGTTAAAGCTCCAGGCTTCGGAGACCGCAGAAAAGCAATGCTTGAAGACATCGCCATCCTTACCGGGGGTACAGTAATTTCTGAAGAAAGAGGATTCACTCTTGAGAATGCCACTCTTGATATGCTTGGTACTGCTGAAAAAGTAGCTATTGATAAAGACAACACCACAGTAGTGAACGGTGCAGGTGACAATGAAGCCATCAAAGAGCGCGTGAACCAGATCAAAGCTCAGATGGAGACCACTACTTCAGATTATGACAAAGAAAAACTTCAGGAGCGTTTGGCTAAACTGGCCGGAGGTGTTGCCGTACTTTATGTGGGCGCAGCTTCAGAAGTTGAAATGAAAGAGAAGAAAGACCGTGTAGACGACGCCCTTCACGCAACCCGTGCGGCTGTAGAAGAAGGTATTGTTGCCGGTGGTGGGGTTGCCCTTGTACGCGCAAAAGCTGTGCTTGCCAGCCTTGAATCTGGCAACGCCGATGAAGCTACAGGAATCCAGATTGTAAGCCGTGCTATTGAAGCACCTCTTAGAACCATCGTTCAAAATGCAGGTGGCGAAGGCTCTGTGGTGATCAACAAAGTTCTTGAAGGAAAAGACCACTACGGTTACGATGCAAAATCTGACACCTATGTTGACATGATGAAAGCCGGAATTATCGATCCTAAGAAAGTGACCCGGGTAGCCCTTGAAAACGCTGCTTCGGTTGCCGGAATGATCCTTACTACCGAGTGTTCTTTGGTTGACATCAAAGAAGAAAACGCCGGTGGCGGAATGCCACAAGGCATGGGCGGCGGTATGCCAGGAATGATGTAATCTGGAAGTTAGATCTTAGATTTTAGATTTTATAAGTGAGAAGTTAGACTCACTCAACTATAGGAAAACCCGCTTCAGCAATGAAGCGGGTTTTTTATTTTCAGCCTGTGCCAGCCTGGCGTCAAAAATGCCATTTTGGAAAGGTTCCTTTTTCTTCGGAAGGTTTTTCTTCGGAAGGCTTTTTTTTTTTAGAAATCCAATTCCAGATCCGATAATTAGAAACTCCCTATCCAGGGATATCCGATTAAATAAATTAAACAGAAGCTAAGAGCACTAATACTAATAATACAGCCCATTTAAAAGTATGGAGCTATGGAGCTCAGCTTTCAGTTTCTGAATAAATAATGTACTAAATTCATAAAACAAAATAAAACATCGCTGTTAATCAGCTGGCTGAAGAAACCTGGTTTCCTGGTTCTTGCAGCCTGCCTGCCGTTAACCAGGCTAAGCGATCCTGAATCTTTTACCAGACAAAAAACCTTCCTGCCACAAAATTCCGGAAGTTAAAGTGTCAAAAATGTCATTTTGTGAACACATTTCCCTGATGCTCCTCAGGCAGCTTACTTTATCATAAAATCAAAAGCTCCTTTTCTAAGGTTGATGCCGTATTCGGTATAGGCTTTCAGGCAGTCCAGGAAATTCATCCAGCCTCCCGAATTCCCCCCAAACCATTTTATACCTGCCTCGCTGGCTTCCATCTTTCCTTCCGTAAGCTTTACCAGGGTTTGATTATCGGAGATCTTCTCCAGCACAATTTCTACCGTAGTTTTATAACCTTCGGCTCCATCCCACTCAAAAATGACATTTTCGGGAGGTCTTAGCTTCAGGATTTTAACAGGAAAACTTTCGGGATATTCCCGGAAAGTCCAGCGCAGGGTCTCCCCCTCTTCCATCCTTCCGGAGGCATGAGAAATGAAGTAAGACGATATTTTTTCGGGTTCTGTGATGGCGTCAAAAATCCAGCGTTGAGATCGGGCGATCTGTATGCTGAGCTGTATTTCGAGAGCTTCCATTTTAGGTGTTGCCTTCGGGCTTTGAATAGTTAATGATCCAGGTGACCCCGAATTTATCTGTACACATTCCGTAGTAACTCCCCCAAAAGACATCGCCAATTTGCATGGTGATCTTTCCTTCGCTGCACAGCTTTTCAAAGAATTGATCGGCCTGTTCTTTGCTTTCGGTATTAATGGAGAGCGAGATGTTGTTGCCCACCACTACATCGGGGCACCAGCCATCATCGCAGTCGCTGCCCATAAGCAGGCATTTTTCACCCAGGGGCAGGGCAATATGCATGATCTTGTTCATTCTGTCTTCGGGGATGGACAAGCCTTCTTCTGAAGGGATGTCGCGAAACCTTCCTATGTACGAAAATTCGCCTCCAAAAACTGACCTATAAAAGTTGAAGGCTTCTTCGCAATTGCCGGGAAAAGTTAAGTAGGGATTTAATTTTTCCATTTTAAACTGATTTACAAAACAATACGTCTTAACTAATTTACTGGAATATTTGTATTGTTATATTAAAATTTTCCAAAATTAGGAGCAGGAAAAGAGCTTCGGAAACAAAAAAACCACGCAGGTTGCGTGGCTTCTGAGTTTATTGATAATCTTTTGTTTTTACGAAACAGCTTTAAGCCTCTTTATTCCCGATTTATCGAGTTTTTCTTCAGCATATTCTTTATCGACCACCAGTTGGTTTGTGTTACCTTCGGGCATTTCGAACATGGCATCGGTGAGTATGGCTTCGCAAAGCGACCTCAAACCGCGGGCTCCCAGCTTGTATTCTATAGCTTTTTCCACAATAAAATCGAGTGCTTCATCGGTGATACTGAATTCGATATCGTCCATCTCAAACAATTTTTGATACTGTTTGATAATGGCATTTTTGGGCTGGGTAAGGATTGACCTCAGCGTTTTTCTATCCAGGGGATTCATATGAGTAAGCACCGGAAGACGCCCAATGATCTCGGGAATCAAACCAAAATCTTTTAGATCTTTGGGGATGATGTACTTCAACAGGTTCTCGCGTTCTATGGCTTCATCGTTCTTTGAAGCGCTAAACCCAACCGCCTGCATGTTAAGCCGCTTGCTGATGTTCTTTTCAATACCATCAAAAGCCCCTCCGGTAACGAAAAGGATATTTTCGGTATCTACTTCGATGAACTTTTGATCGGGGTGTTTACGGCCTCCTTTGGGCGGTACGTTCACGGTAGTACCTTCAAGAAGCTTCAGTAAAGCCTGCTGCACGCCTTCTCCCGAAACATCGCGGGTAATGGAAGGGTTATCGCTCTTGCGGGCGATCTTGTCTATCTCATCGATAAATACAATGCCGTGCTGGGCTTTTTCCAGATTGTAATCGGCAGCCTGTAAAAGTCGGGTAAGGATGCTTTCAACATCTTCCCCCACATAACCGGCTTCGGTCAATACGGTGGCGTCTACTATGGCCAGCGGCACGTTGAGCATTTTGGCAATGGTCTTTGCCATAAGGGTCTTTCCGGTACCGGTTTCCCCCACCATAATGATATTACTCTTCTGGATCTCAATATCGTCATTACTGGCCGGTTGCAACAACCTTTTGTAGTGGTTGTAAACGGCAACGGAAAGCACTTTTTTGGTGTGCTCCTGCCCTATGACGTACTGGTCCAAAAAGCTTTTGATTGCCTTGGGCTTTCTCAGTTTCAGTTCAGATGAAAGCTCACCAGAGCTGTCCTGCTTTGATTCTTCTATAACGATCCCATGGGCCTGCTCAATACACCGGTCGCAAATGTGGGCGTCAAGCCCGGCGATAAGCAGGTTGGTTTCAGGTTTTTTCCTTCCGCAGAAGGAGCATTCTAGTTCTTCTTTTGCCATAAATTTTTTCTTCTAACCATTAAAGGCTTCGGTATTCTATTGAGGGAATTATTTCTCCCTTGTTAGAATCTCATCAATCATTCCATATTCTAAAGCCTTATCTGCTTTCATCCAGTAATCGCGATCACTATCTTCATGGATCTTCTCGTATGTCTGGCCTGTATGTTTGGCAATAATGTCATAAAGCTCCTTTTTAAGGATAAGGATCTCCCGGGCGGTGATCTCGATATCACTTGCCTGGCCCTGGGCTCCCCCAAGAGGCTGGTGAATCATCACACGGGAATGTGGCAACCCGCTTCTTTTTCCTTTTTCACCTGCACATAACAACACAGCTCCCATAGAAGCGGCCATACCTGTACAAATGGTAGCCACATCGGGCTTTATGAACTGCATGGTATCGTAGATTCCAAGGCCTGCGTACACGCTTCCACCCGGAGAGTTGATATAAATCTGAATATCTTTTGAAGAGTCTGTACTCTCCAAAAACAGCAATTGCGCCTGGATGATATTGGCTACCTGGTCACTGATCCCTGTGCCCAGGAAGATGATACGATCCATCATCAAACGGGAGAAAACGTCAAAAATAGCGATATTCATTTGCCTCTCCTCAATAATGTTGGGCGTCATACCTTGCGGGTACATGCTGCTTATAATTTTATTGTAATAATTGCTGTTGATCCCGTGATGCCGGGTAGCGTATTTTTCAAATTCTTTAGCGTAATCCATTGAAATTATGTGGTTTTACTGAGGTTAAATAAAGAGGTTCAAACCTCTCTCTTACTTGCCAAAAAAGGCGTTATACCGCACTTGGTCTAACGCCCTTAAAGATATAAGTATTAATTAAAAGAAGTTCTATTCGTAAACTTCTTTAACAAATTCTTCGTATGTTACTTCTTTCTCCTCAAGGTTCACTTTTTCCTTGTACAGGGCGAGCAGCTTCTGGTTCATCAACTGCTCAGAAAGGCGTTTTACTTCATCCTGTCGGGAAAGGATACGGGCGGCGATATCATCAAGCTCCTTATCTTCAGGGTTCAACTGGCCAAATTGTGCCATTTGTTCTTTGATCCTTTCTTTAGCAAAAGCTTTAAGGTCTTCAAATTTCACTTCAAGGTTGTGCTCCTGGATCAATTTTCCTTCAATAAGCTGGAATCTTAGTCCTTTTTCGCTCTTTTCGTACTCCTCTTGCGCCTCTTCAGCTGAAAGTTCCTTTTCACCGGCAGTCTGGATCCACTTCTGAAGAAATTCCTTCGGAAGGTCGAACTGAGTGTTTTCGATCAACATTTCAGTAACATCATTCAGCAATTGCTGATCGCTTTGCTGCTCAAATTGCTTGGCCGCATCTTCTTTGATCTTCTCTTTAAGTTCGGTTACCGAAGTTACTTCCCCATTTCCGAATAATTTATCGAAAAGCTCCTGATCAAGATCGGCAAGCTCCTGGGTGTTTACTTCCTCTACGTGAAATGCTACCTCCACATCAAGCCCATGTGCTTTGTCATGCTCCACCTCAAGGAAATCCATCAACTGATGATCATCTTCAAAAAGGCCTTTAGTGCTCACTTTTACAGTATCACCTGCTTTTGCGCCAAGAAAAGGCTCCTTGTTTTTGACCTTTTCAAGAGGTAAGCTAGTTTTGTTGTCTATGCCTTCAGCCTCATTTTTAAAAGTACCTGAAAGCTGGTCTCCTTCTTCGGCAGTTTCTTTGGAAACAAGTTTCCCGTATTGCTTCTGAATTGTTTTCACCTGGTTGTCGATCATCTCGTCACCGGCAACAATGTTATAATGAGTAATTGGCTTCTCGTTGTCAAGGCTCACCTCAAACTGTGGAGAAAGGCCAAGTTCAAACTCGAAGGTATAGTTGTCGCTATCCCAGTCGAAATTTTCCTGCTCCTTTGGAAGCGGATTTCCAAGAACATCCAGTTTTTCTTCAGTAAGATATTTGTTAAGGGCATCCTGAAGAAGTTTGTTCACCTCATCTACCAAAACTGCCTTCCCGTACTGCTTCTTTACCATTCCCATTGGCACATGCCCTTTACGGAAGCCGGGAATATTTGCATTTTTACGGTAATCTTTCAGGACTTTTTCAACTTTTCCGCTATAGTCTTCTTTGGCTATATCAACCTTGAGGACTGCATTAAGTTCGTCAATGTTCTCTCTCGTTATATTCATTATAAGCGCTTATAAAAATTGGTTTGCAAAAGTACAACTTTTTTAAGAGCAAGCAAAGTTTCAAAAAGCTGAAATTCAGAAGGCTTTATTTCCTTTCGGCAATTGAGAAAAAGATGGATTGAATTATTGACAGCAGGATACTAAACAGCACTGCAATCCAGAAACCACTCACCTGGAATCCACTCACAAAAGCATCTACTAATAGAATAATAATAGCGTTGATCACTATGAGAAAAAGACCCAGGGTGAGAATGGTCACGGGGAGCGTCAACAACACCAAAACTGGTTTTACAATAAGATTGAGTAAGGCCAATACCAGCGCAACAACTATGGCGGTAACATATCCCGTCACAGTTACTCCGGGTAAGAAATTCGCAAGAAACACCACTACTACAGCGGTGAGGAGGATTCTTAAAAGAAAGGTCATAGGGCTTAATTTTAACACTAAGATACTACTTTGAACGAAAAACGCCGGGACCAGCCCGACGTTTTAATACATTTTTAAAGAAGATTGGTATTAATTACCCACCTGATTGTTTGGAGTTACGGTTCCGTAATTCCCGATGTTTACTGTTGGAACTTCTGAATTATAGGTTTTGTTGATCTCTTCAATGATTTTGTTTGCCACTAAAGCATAACCGCGTGGGGTAAGGTGGATCCCGTCAAGAGAGAAAGCACCGCCACGTACAAAATCTGAAGTTACAGTACCGGCATCAAAAGAAATTCCCTCTGTTGCTACTTTGCTAAGCAATCCGGCAGCATCTACATGAGCAAGACCATTTTGCTCTGCAACAGTTTTTATGTGCTCATTAAATTCCTCAGTCCTGGCAGATATCTTTTCCTGTTCTGAAGGAGTAAGTACATATTGATCTTCCAGCGGATATGTAATACCATTTGTAGCTAACAATCCTGCCTGAGATTGAGGAAGCCCCATTTCAACAAGCTCCTCAAACCTTTCCTGATTCAATGCTCCAATTGCGCTTGAAGAGGTTAAAGGAATTAGATCTTCTGATGTAGCCTGTCTTACCTGTCCAAATTGAGAAGCATAAATAGTTGCTGTAGCTTCATCATAACCGTTGTCCTGAAGGACTGTTTTTAATTGCTGAGAAATGTCTGGAAGTGACTCGTCCCTAACTATAACAGGACTTGCCCCCGCCGGATTGAACTCAATCGAAAACTCAGATTCCCCTGGTGTTTCTTCTGTCACTCCTCTTAAAGCAAGTAAAGCTGGATTTAGAAGAGCAAAAGTTTGGTTTAAAGTTGGAATATTTGGACCGTATTGTGGATTGGTCGGATCTAAAGGAGAAGTTGGGATATAAGTGAAGAACGGTACGTCTGTCACATTTGGAATATTTATTAAGACTCCACCTGTTGCCCCAGATTCCAGTAAAGAATTCACGATAGTGGAATATACTCCCTGAAACATTACCAAACTCGTGATTTCATTTTCATCTACACCCCCTGAAGTTGCATATCCTAATACGTCATTATTACCAATCCAAAGGCTAAAAAAAGTAGGATTTTGTGCAACTGCATCTGCAACTACCGTTGTACCGGGAGTTGAGGCGAAACGCACAAAATAAGGGTTTGCAGTAGTAGGATCTGCACCCAACCCCTCAATATTACCATACCCCGGAGCCAGTAAATGGTAGCTTCGGGCACCGGGAATTCCCATATTGTTAAAATATCCCGACAGGGAATTAGCAACCTCTGTAGTTGGTGCCATTCCGGTATAGACTTTTGGCAGGGTATCTCCGTCGATAATAGAAAGCACTAATCGATTTCTAAAATTCGGATTAGGCTGTCCTCCGAATAAAAGCCCCCCGGCATTATCAGCCATGAAAGGAATTCTGAACTCCTGGGTTTCCTGCACTTTGGCGAACTGCTGCGCGAGGATGTTTGGATAGGAATTTTCCTGTCCGGTAATATAAAGTGCGTTATCTGCATATCCGGCAGTAAGGGAATTTCCTAATGCCACGTAGTTGGAAAAATCGGCTTCTCCATTACTGTATGCGTCCTGCTCATCTACGGGATTATCAAATTCAGGTTCACATGCAACCATTCCCAGCGCCAGGATCCCGATATATTTTATATAATTTTTCATAATAAGTTTCTTTTTAGAATTTATAAGTTACCCCAAGCCCGGGAATAAAGGCTACAGATTTATATGTGCCTCCAAAAGGTACAGTTTGGTTGTTTTCATCAACATAATAATCATACGAAGCATCAACCTCATCAAATCTCACATAGGCGAAAGAAGCGTCTATGGCCAGTCTTGAAGTAACATCAAGTGAAAGACCTGCTGTGAACCCCATGGAATCATTACGAGGCGTTTCGGGAGCAAAATAGCCTTCCTGTACCGGAGATTCGTCAAGATAATATCCTGCACGCAGTGTAAGCCTGTCTGTAGCTTCGTATTGCGCTCCAAACCTCCAGGTATTGGCATCTTCATAATTACGGGCGTTTTGAGAAACCACACCGTTTGCAAACTTAATATCAAGAGATTCGTAAACATCCCAGAAAGTCCTGTTAAAATCGAAAGCCAGCAACCATTTCTCGTTGAGCTGGTATGACAGTCCTACGGTAAGCTCGGCTGGCAGCGGCAATTGCGCATCAAAAGTTGTGTCACTAAAAGGTGCCAAAGGAGTATCAGGAATATTCTGGAAATCGGCATCGCCGTCTTCGGCGTTCATAATGATTTCTGAACGGTAATTAATTCCTATTCTGAAGTCTTCGGTTGCTGTGAAAAGGGCACTGGCAGACCATCCCCATTCGTTTACCCCCGAAGCATCAATGGTTACATTTGCCCTGTTACCATCAATGTCGGTGAGGGTTCTGCTCAGGTTTCGGTTAAAGTTCACTGAACCGGTTACGAAGATGGGACCTCCCCCAACACTTAAGAAATCGGCAACTTTATAAGAAATAAGCGGCTGGATATAAATTGCCTGCAGCTCAATATTGTTCACCAGGTGAGAACCTGCCCAGTCATCTTCCCATTTCACGGTACTTCCATAAGGAGTATAGACACTTAGGCCTACCGCGAGGTTTTCATTCAGTTTATAAGAAGCATTGAAATAGAAAGGTGTTCCCGCAGGATTATCGGTGCGTGCACTCTCCCCTGTTTTTTCGTTCTGCCAGGCAACTTCAGAAAAAACCGCACTTACCCCTGCAGAGATCGTTAATTGATTTTCAAGATAAACCAGTCCCGCAGGATTAAAGAATCCCAACTCGGCACTGTTCACAACGGCAACTCCCGTGTGCCCCATGGCCAGCGCTCGCTGCCCCTGCACCCCAACCCGGTAACCCCCGGCATAAGTTATGGCACCTGCAAGCGCAAATACCATTGACAATAATACTTTTCTCATAATAATTTGTGTAGATTAATAAAGGATCAATGGCTCAAAAATAGCATAAATTGCATATAAGGCAAGAAAAACCTCAATTTATTACGCGTGCATAATAAATTACCCCCTAAAATGAGAGAAATTTCATGACCTGCTCATAAAATCCTTTCTTATTCTCAGCGTGCACCCAGTGGCCTGCCCGAGAAACAACAGAGAGCGTAGCCTTTGGAAAATGCTTTTTTATGAGCCCCTCGTCTTCGGAAGTGATGTAATTAGACTTTTCTCCTTTAATGAACAGGCTGGGTTTTGAGAAAGTATAGTCGGCCGGAAGGCTCTGGCCCAGCTCTTCGATCTCGCGGGTTAGCACATCGAGGTTGAGCCTTAAGCCCAGCCTTTCTTTTTGCTTCCAGTACAGGTTTTTAAGCAGAAACATTCGCACGGCTTTTTCGGGAACATACTGCGCCATCACCTCATCGGCGTCTCCCCTTGAACTGAGGGTAGCGTCGTCTACAGCTTTTAAGCCCTTTAAGATCTGCTGGTGGTGCGGCGCATAATATTTGGGTGAGATATCCACAACCACAAGTTTTTCAATGAGGTGCGGAAAGAGAGCCGCAGCAGTCATGGCCGTTTTGCCGCCCATAGAATGTCCTATTAAAATGACATTTTTGAGACTGTAGTTCTCAATATATTCTTTAACATCTTTGGCGAGTTCGGTATAATTAAACACCTCACTGTGGGGGCTACGCCCGTGGTTTCTCTGGTCAATGAGGTGAACCTGGTAACCTGCCTCCGAAAATTCATTCCCCAAAGTTTTCCAGTTATCGCTCATGCCCAAAAATCCGTGGAGGATCAAAATGGGCTGTCCTTCTCCAAGTATAGTGGAATGTAATTTCATTAGCTTCTTAATAGACTTAAATATTGATTAATAACATATTCCATCCCCTGGTACAGAGATTCGGCAATTAAGGCGTGGCCTATAGATACCTCAAGCAGCCCCGGGACGTTATTCTGAAAGTACTCGATGTTGTTCAGGGAAAGATCGTGGCCGGCATTGATCCCAAGCCCCAGGTCAAGGGCAGCTTCGGCACATAAGGCATAAGGTTTCACCCCGTCTTTTTTACCTTTGGCATATTGCCTGGCATATTCTTCGGTGTAAAGCTCAATACGGTCGGTCCCCGTATTTGCAGCTGCTTTTACCATGCCTACATCGGGGTCTACAAAAATGGATGTTCGAATGCCTTTACTTTTAAATTCTGAAATGATCTCCTTCAGGTAATCACGATGTTTTACGGTGTCCCAGCCGGCATTTGAAGTAATGGCATCTTCGGCATCGGGAACAAGGGTTACCTGCTCGGGCTGCACTTTTAATACCAGATCCATAAACTTCTGTATGGGGTTTCCTTCAATATTGAACTCAGTTGTGACCACCGGCTTAAGGTCTAGCACATCCTGGTATCTAATGTGTCGCTCATCGGGCCGCGGGTGCACCGTGATACCCTGTCCGCCAAACCGCTGCACGTCTTTTGCCACCTCTACAAGGTTGGGCACATCCCCCCCCGACTGTTTCGAAGGGTTGCAATCTTATTAATATTTACGCTTAGTTTTGTCATTTTTGGCACCTGTTTTCAACAAAAATACAAAGTTGAATAAGCAAAGAAATACTTTATTTTGATTAATTTGCAGAAAAAGCCCCGGGCAATGAACATTCAGCCATACATCCTCAATGAGATTAAAATTCCGCAATTTCACACTCCTGTGTCTGAAGTGCTGAAGATTTTTAATGAATTCCCCTACTCTCATTTACCTGTAATGCAGGGGGATATTTACATGGGGTGCATACCCGTGGCCGATGCGAGGATCTTTGAAGCCGGTAAACCCATAGAAGACTTTCAGTACGCCCTGGAAGGTTTTTTTGTAAGAAATACCGATAACTGGATAGATGTGCTGCACAATTTTTCTAAAAATGACGCTAACATCATGCCTGTTCTTGACGAGAACAACCAGTTCTTGGGGTACCTTGAACTGCAAGACATCATGAATTTATTTACGGAATCGCCTTTTCTGAATAACCCCGGCGGAATCATAGTGGTAGAAAAAGGCATTAAAGATTACTCCTTTAGTGAAGTTTGCCAGATAGTAGAATCTAATGGGGCAGATGTTCTAGGGGCATTTGTTTCGGGCACAGAAAATGAGCGCGCCCAGATCACCCTTAAAACCGGAAAGGTTCCTTTTAATGCCATTTTTCAAACCTTTAGAAGGTACGGTTACGAGGTAATTTCCCAACACCCTGAAGATTCCTTTTCTTCAGACCTGCAGGATCGTTCGCGTTACCTGGATAAATACCTAAACATCTAGAGATGAAGGCTGCGATTTACGGACAATTTTATCACGCTAATTCAGGCATTTATATTGAAGAGCTGCTCAACGTGCTCGATTCAGAAAATATTGAGATCGCCATAGAAGAAAACTTCCTGAGGCTTATTGATGAAAACAACGAGATCAAGAAAAATTTTCAGCACTTTAAGACCTTTAAAGAGCTTGACAACTCATACGATATCTTTATAAGTGTTGGCGGAGATGGCACCATACTGCAGTCGATTAATTTTGTGCGCGATCTGGATATTCCCATTATGGGAATTAACACCGGAAGACTGGGGTTTCTGGCTACTGTTCACAAAGAAGAAATTAGGGCTACAATTTCCAGGCTCCTAAAAGAAGAATACAAAATCTCTGAACGCTCCCTGCTGTGCATCATGACCGATCCTGAAGTGGAAGAACTGCACGGCAACAATTTTGCGCTAAATGAAATAGCCGTAAGCCGAAAGAACAGCACCTCTATGATCACTATAGACACCTGGCTTGATGATGAACCACTCACTTCTTATTGGGCAGACGGATTAATAGTTTCAACACCCACCGGCTCTACCGGCTACTCGCTTAGCTGTGGCGGCCCCGTAATAACACCGGCCACAAAAGCCCTGGTTATTACCCCCATTGCCCCGCACAACCTCAACGCCCGCCCACTGGTGATCAAAGACAACACCCGCATTAGGCTGAGGGTGTCGGGACGGGCAGATGATTACCTGGTCTCGATGGATTCGCGCCTGGCAACTTTAAAAAATAACACTACCGTCACAATTAAAAAAGCCCCTTTTAAGATCAAGATAGTTGAATTTACCAGTGACACCTTCTTAAAAACCCTCCGAAAAAAACTACTTTGGGGTGAAGATAAGCGAAATTAAAAACAATAAAACCCGCTTTAAACTGTTATTGCTAAGGCACAAACCCGCAGACGTTATTTGTGGGGCAAACATTATTGTTATATTTGCAGACTTTTGAAAACCTATGAGGTATCTTGTTGTTATGGTTTTGATTGGGCTTTGCGGCTTCCAAACATATTCCCAAAATTTTGAAGTGGGCCCTTTTATAGGAGGTGCAAATTATATTGGGGATGTGGGCAACACTACCTACATAAATCCTAACGCCCCCGTATTTGGAGGCCTGGTAAAATGGAACCGCAGTGACCGCCATTCGTTCAGGTTTTCATTATTGTATGCACAACTCAAAGCCGATGACGCCAAATCTAATGAAGGACGCCGCCTGGACAGAGGCTATTCTTTTTCCAACAATATTGCTGAAGCCTCTTTAGGATTGGAATTTACTTTCTGGAATTGGGACCTGCATTCCAATACATACCAATCAACTCCTTATCTTTACACCGGCATTAGCTATTATTTTGCCAAACATTACATGTTAAAGAACAGGGCATATACCAATCCTGCGGCAAATGAGCTGCAGGAAGCCGGAAATAACTGGGAATTTTCGCTTCCTATAGTGATGGGCTACAAACAAACCCTCACCAATTTTCTCGCTGCCGGAATAGAAATAGGTGCCCGTTATACTTTTACCGACAACCTGGATGGGAGCCGTCCTTCTGAAGTAGAGGGCAATTACCAGCCGTACGATTTCGGAAATGAAAACACCACCGACTGGTATGTGTTTACCGGCATCTACTTCACATTTAATTTCGGAAGAGGGTCGGGCTGTTTCAACAAATACTAATATGAACTTTAAAGAAAATATTGATCCTTCAAAATTACCCAGGCACATTGCCATAATAATGGATGGCAACGGCAGGTGGGCAAAAAAGCAGGGATTAATGCGCGTTAAGGGTCATGAAAAAGGCACCAAAGCTGTTAGGGAAGTAGTAGAAGGCTGCGCAGAGATTGGGGTAAAAAACCTCACCCTTTATGCTTTTTCTACGGAAAACTGGAACAGGCCAAAAATTGAAGTGGATACCCTTATGAAGCTTTTGGTCTCCTCCCTTAAAAAAGAGATCAAGACCCTTCAGGATAACGACATCTCCCTTAATGCCATAGGCTGCCTGGACAACCTCCCATCTAAAGCTTACCGGGAACTACAGGAAGTAATCGAAAAGACTTCAGGAAACAAGAGGATGGTCCTCACCCTGGCCCTTAGCTACGGCTCACGGGAAGAACTCACCACAATGGTAAGGAAAATTTCAGAAAAAGTATCGGCAGGAGAGATTTTCCCTAAAGATATTGATGAATCGGTTATAAATAAGCATCTTTACACCCGCAAGCTTCCGGATGTTGATCTGGTAATAAGAACAAGCGGTGAACAACGCATAAGCAATTTCCTGTTATGGCAAATTGCTTATGCCGAATTATATTTTTCAGAAATACTTTGGCCAGATTACAGGAGAGAAGACCTGTATGAAGCCATTTATAATTATCAAAACAGAGAACGAAGATTTGGAAAAACAAGTGAGCAACTTAGTTAGTGCCTTAAAAACAAAATCTACATTAGCACTTTTGGCCCTTGGCCTTTTTATAAATTTTACTTCAGCAGCACAGGATCTGCCACTTGCCAACGGCCAGGAATACACGATAGGTGAAATAGAAGTTACAGGAAATGTCTCCTTTAACGAGCAAACCATTATTGCCTACACAGGTCTCAAAAAGGGCGAAAAAATCTTCATTCCCGGAGACCGCATTAGTAAAGTGCTTAAAAAGTTGTGGGATGTTGGATCCTTTAGTGATGTTAACATCTATGTTACCAATATTGAGGGTAATGTTGCCGATCTTGAGCTGGAAATTCAGGAGGTGCCTGCCCTGGCCAATGTGAGAATCCAGGGGATCAAGAAAAAGAAACAGGAAGAGTTTATAAAAGAAAATAAGCTTAACAAGGGCACAAAGGTTACAGAAAACCTTTTGACCACCACCAAGAACTACATTCAGAACACTTTTAAAGAGGAAGGTTTTCTCAACACAAAAGTGGCCATGAATACTGTGCCTGCGGAAGATACCCTTAACAGGAACACCGTTAACCTTGTGATCAATGTTGACAAGGGAGAACGCGTTAAGATCGAAGATATTGAGATCTCCGGAAATGAAGCTATTTCTGATGGTCGTTTAAAACGCGCCATGAAGAAAACCAAGGAACAAAAATTCTTCAGGTTCTGGAAACGCTCCAAATTTATTCCTGAAGAATATGAAGCCGACAAGCAAAAACTGCTTAGCATATACAAAGAAAGAGGTTACCGTGATGCCAGGATAGTTTCAGACAGCCTCATTCGCGTAGATGAAGACGATGTGGCACTGCATATCGATCTTGAAGAAGGAAACCGCTACTTCTTTGGAGATATAGAGTTTGTAGGAAATTCGGTTTATACCGACCAGGAATTAAAAAGAAGACTGGGAATAAGCAAAGGAGACGTGTACAACGGGGTGCTGCTTGAAAAGCAAATTGCCGACAATACCAAACCCGATGCAAATGACCTTACCAACCTTTATCAAAATAACGGGTACTTATTTTCTAACATCAACCCGGTAGAAGTTAAGGTATACAACGACACCATAGATTTTGAAATAAGGATCAGGGAAGGTAAGGTTGCCTACTTTGATGAAATTACCGTAGTAGGAAATGACAAGACTAAAGACCACGTGATCTTTAGGGAAATGAGAACCAAACCTGGGCACAAGTACAGCAAAGAAGCAGTGGTAAGAACCGTGCGGGAACTTGGCCAACTAGGGTTCTTTGATGCTGAAAACCTGACCCCCGATTTTAAGGAAGTAGACCAGAACAGCGGAACTGTTGATTTAGAGTATTCTGTTGTAGAAGCAGGGGCCAGCCAGATTGAACTTCAGGGAGGTTATGGCGGCGGAGGCTTTGTAGGTACTCTGGGGCTTTCCTTCAACAACTTTTCGCTGAGCGGACTTTTTGATAAAGATGCTTACAGACCATTGCCTATGGGAGATGGACAAACGCTTTCACTAAGGGCACAGGCAAGCACCTATTACCAAACTTACAGCCTTTCTTTTTCTGAACCCTGGTGGGGCGGAAAGAAACCGGTAAGGCTTTCAACTTCCCTGCAGCATACAGAACAGTATTTCTACGACTACAGGAACCGTGAAGCCGATAAAGACCGTAAATTCTCAATCTCGGGGATCACCCTGGGGCTTGCCAGAAGACTTACAGTACCCGATGACTTCTTTGTACTTTCTACGGCAGTTGCTTTTCAGCACTATAACCTGAGCAACTACAACACAGGACTATTTACCTTTGGTGACGGTTATTCCAATAACTTCTCACTCACCCTGGGGCTCACCCGCGACAACACCTTCAGCAACCCGATTTTCCCGATGGGAGGTTCAAAGTTTGAAATTATTGCCAAGTTAACCCCACCTTATTCTTTGTTTAACGACATTGATTATGCAAACCTGGGTGACCAGAAAGAATATCAGCTTCAGAATGAGAACGGAGTACTTATAAACAGTCAGGGAAGACCATTGAGAGACGGGGAAGACCCTGTACCAGATCAGGCAAAGATTGACCAGGAAAAATACAAGTGGTTAGAATTCTACAAAATTAAATTCAACGGTACATGGTTCACCAACCTGTATGACAAGTTAGTCTTGAGAACTCATGCCGAATACGGATTTCTTGGAGCTTACAACAATGACCGCGGGGTACCGCCTTTTGAAAGGTTTTACCTTGGGGGAGACGGGATGGGAACCTACAGCATGGATGGCCGTGAAGCTATTGCCCTTAGAGGATATCCCAACCAGTCACTTATCCCGGTTGACCGCGGCGTAATGAGCACTGCTACAGATAATGATGGTGCTACCATCTACAACAAATACTCTCTGGAATTAAGATATCCGATTACCTTAAAACCCACAGCCTCTATTTATGGCCTTACCTTTTTGGAAGCCGGTGCCTCTTTTGATGATTTTAAAGACTATAATCCTTTCCAGATCAACAGATCGGCAGGAGCCGGAATAAGGATATTCATGCCAGCCTTCGGATTACTTGGGATAGACTTTGGGTATGGATTTGATCCACTTCCTGGTGAGAGCAAGGCAAACGGATGGGAGACCCACTTTATAATTGGACAGCAGTTTTAATTTGGCACGGTATTTTCTATACACCCATTAATTATGAAAAAATCCATTCTTATACCACTTGCTTTTTTACTCGTTTCGGGTTTTGCTGTGCAGGCACAACAAACAGTAAGAATAGGTTATGTAGATATGGAATACATTCTTCAAAACGTTCCCGAATATCAGGAAGCCTCTGCCCAGCTTGAAAAAAAGGTACAGCAGTGGAAGAAAGAGGTGGAAACCGAGTTGAAGAGGATTGATAAAATGAAACAGGACCTCGCCAATGAAAGGCCTCTTTTGACCAGTGAATTGATCAAAGACCGCGAGGATGAAATAAGATTTGAAGAGAAAAAGATACTGGACTATCAGCAAAAAAGATTTGGTCCCAACGGAGATTTCATCACGCAAAAGCTACAGTTGGTAAAACCAATTCAGGATCAGGTTTTCGTAGCAGTTCAGGAAATTGCCAAAAACCGGGATTATGATCTTATCTTTGACAAGTCGGCAGACGTAGTGACCCTTTTTGCGGCAGACAGGCTTGATGTGAGCGACCAGGTACTAAGAAGCATTACCAGGGCCTCAAACAGAAGAGAACTGGAAACGCGGCAGGAAAAAAGAGAGCTGATAAGACAGGAAGCCAAAACTGTTGAAGAGGAAGAGGTGCTTTCAGAAAGAGAGCAGCTGCAACTGGAGAGAAAACAGGAAAGAGAGGCTTTGCTTGAGGAACGAAGAAGACTAAGGGATTCTATTCGAACCGCGAAAAATGAAGAGGCAGAGAGGCGCCGGGAAGAGATTCTCAAAGAACGCCAGAGAAAGAAAGATTCCGTTGCAAAGGCCAGAGAAGAAATCAGGAATAATTAACAGGATATAAGAAACTTAGACAACAAATAATTCAACAATTAAATAATCAATTTTAAACATGAAACAATTCAAGACCCTTCTAATAGCTGTAGCTTTAATCTTTGGAGCAACTTCTTTTGCAAATGCACAATCAAAGGTAGCGCATATCGCTTCACAGGAATTGATTGAGCAAATGCCAGGCTACAAAGCTGCAATGAACCAGTTGGAAAAACTTCAGAAAACCTATGATACTCAAATTAAAGAGATGGTTACTGAAGCTCAAGGAACCATGAAAAGATATGAGTCTGAAGCTCAGACCAAGACAGACGAAGAGAACCAGAAAAGAGCTTTAGAGCTTCAACAAACTCAAAGATCTATAGGGGAGTACCGTCAGACTGCCGAGCAGGATCTTCGTCAAAAGGAAGTAGAACTACTTAAGCCGGTATTTGAAAAAGCCCGCACCACTATTCAGAAAGTAGCCCGTGCAAAAGGATATGACTATGTGCTTGATTCTACTACCGGAACCGGACTTCTTATGGCCGATGGTTATGACTTAATGCCAGACGTTAAAAAAGAACTCGGAATTTAATTCCACCAAAATATTCTGTAAAAACTGCGCATCATTGATGCGCAGTTTTTATTTTTACAGGAATGAGCAAAGACAAGCCTATAGGTATTTTTGATTCGGGGGTGGGCGGCACCTCCATCTGGAAAGAGATCCACCACCTGCTCCCCCTGGAACACACGATTTATTTAGCCGACAGCGCCAACGCTCCCTATGGAGAAAAGCCTCCCGAGGAAATTGTAAGGCTAAGTGTAAAGAACACCGAGAAATTGCTCGACATGGGCGCCAAAATCATTGTGGTGGCCTGTAACACCGCTACCACAAACGCCATAGTGCATTTGAGAACTTCTTATAACATCCCGTTCATTGGGATTGAACCTGCCATAAAACCTGCTGCTTTACAAACCCGCGCCAAGTGCATTGGGATCCTGGCCACCAAAGGAACGCTCTCCAGCACACTTTTCGCAAAGGCGTCAGATCTATATTCCAAAGATAACAAGATCGTTGAGGTGGTAGGAAAAGGCCTTGTGCAAAAGATTGAACAGGGGCAAAAAGATGCCCCGGTTGTGCAGGGTATGCTTTCCCAGCTGCTGGAGCCCATGGTAAAAGCCGGTATAGATTACCTCGTGCTGGGCTGCAGCCACTACCCTTACCTAATCCCCACCCTCAAGAAAATACTTCCGCCCCACGTGCAGATCATAGATTCGGGCATGGCCGTTGCCAAACAAACCCGTGTTGTTCTGCAAAGCCTTGACCTGCTCACTGCAGAACAGCAAAAAATCCCCGAATTCTTCAGCAATGGCGATCCTGAAATTCTTAGAAACATCATCCCGGCTCCTCAAAATTCTTTTAAAGTCAGTTTTATGGATTTCTAACTGCAAATTGAATCGTTCTAAATAAGCACCAGAAAACGAACAGAAAATCGTATTTTTGCCAAAATTTCGACATGAAAAACATCAGCATAAATATTCAGCCTACTACCAGGCCCAC